>CAZUQM010000009.1:181298-190682 GCA_964622545.1 uncultured Planctomycetales bacterium
AACCGACCGTCAGGGAGCGTTGCTGTTGAACCGACCGTCAGGGAGCGTTGCCGTTCCCGCGACCATCAGGAAGTGCTGCCGTCCAACCGAGCCGCACTGGCTCCCGCGGCATCCTTGGCGAAGCCGGGTCCTCAGTGCGGTCCGTTGCCCGACAGGGCAACGCATCCGTCCCGCCGCGGGATTCATCCCGTACGGAAGCCCTTTCGACACTGCGATGGCTAGCCGCCGTGCCGCCGAGGCGGCGCGAACCGGGCCATGATCGCCTCGGCGGTTCGCAGCCCGTCGACGGCCGACGAGACGATGCCGCCCGCATAACCCGCGCCCTCCCCGGCCGGGTACACATTGCCCGCCGACAACGACGCCCGCGACTCGTTGTCCCGCACGATGCGGATCGGGCACGACGCCCGCGTCTCCGGCGCCACCAACATCGCCTCCGGGCCCGCATAACCCGGCATGCGCCGGTCGAGCTGCGGCAAGGCCGCCGCCAAGGCCGATGCGACCGATTCGGGCAACATGCCGCGCAGCTCACACCACGAGCACCCCAGCGGGTAGCTCCCGGCGATCTCGCCCTCGCTGACCCTGCCGGCCACGAAGTCCGACGCCCGCTGGGCCGGCGCGCGATAGTCGCCGCCCGCGACCTCGAACGCCTGACGCTCCCAGCTCTCGAGCCGGTCGAGCACGGCCATCGGATCGTCGCCGATCTCGTCCGGGCCCAGCGTGACCACCAGCCCGCTGTTGCCGTACGGCCCGGCCCGACCCGCGCGCGACGCGCCGTTGACGGCCAGCAGACCGGCCGACTCGTTGCACGGCACGATCTGCCCGCCCGGGCACATGCAAAAGCTGAATACGTCCCGACCGCCGTGGCGGCCCTTGGCCACCACGCGATACTCGGCCGAGCCCAAACGCGGATGGCCCGCCGCCGAGCCGTACTGCCAGCGGTCGATCTGCTCCTGCGGATGCTCGATCCGCACGCCCACCTGGAACGGCTTGACCCGCAGCTCGAACCCCGCGGCATAGAGCGAGCGAAACGTCTTTCGGGCGCTGTGGCCGACGGCCAGGATGACGGGCGTGGCGGCCGACCCGTCGTCGAGTCGCAGTGCCTCGCCGCCGCGAAGACGCAGCCGCCGCAGCGCCCCGTCGCCCAGCTCGAAGCCTTCAACGGCCTGGCCGAACCGGACCCGGCCGCCGAGGGACTCGATCCGCTGGCGGATGCGGCGACAGATCATCGGCAGCTTGTCGCTGCCGATGTGCGGCCGGGCGTCGATGAGGATGTCCGGATCGGCGCCGTGACGGTACAGCGCGGCCAGCACGTCACGGACACGCGGGTCGCGGATCCGCGTCCGCAGCTTACCGTCGCTGTAGCAGCCCGCGCCGCCCTCGCCGAAGAGCATGTTGCTGTCGGGGTCGAAGTCGCGCTGCCGCCAGAACCGCTTCATGACGTCGACGTGGCGATCGCGGACGCGCCGGCCTCGCTCGAGCACAATCGGTTCGTAGCCGTGCTCAGCCAGCCGCAGCGCCGCGAACATGCCGGCCGGGCCGAAGCCGACGACCACGGGCGGCGCGCCCAGCGGCTCGGCGCCGATACGGATCTCGACCTCGCCCTTGGGCTCGAGCACGTTCACGTCCGTCCGGTGCAGCCGGCGAGCCAGGCGCTGCTCGGTCCGCGGTGCATCCAGGGCCAGCTCGAGGTTGTACATGAGCTGCACGCTATCGGCGCGGGCGTCGATCGAGCGGCGGACGACGCCCCACACGCGGATCGCATCCGTCGGCAGCTTGAGCCGTCGCGCGGCGCGGGCGGGTAGGACCTCCTCCGATTCGTCCAGCCCCAACGGGATGTTCCGCAGCAGCAGCGGCATGCGTGGTCCTCATCGGCCGGTGCGCGAATACCTGCCCACAAAACACAAGAGGGTGGCCCATCGCCTCAGCGGTGGGGGACGCGAATTCCGCACCCAGACTTGAAGCCGCCTCCCGATTCTCGTAACACCGTGGTGTTCGAAAGACCATGGATTCCTGGTGCGCGAATCCCTTCTCGCACCGTCGAAGCCTTCCTCTCGACGTCCGATGCCGCACTCACTCGAACAGCTTGGCGATCGCATCGGTCGCACTGGCCTCGAGCTCATCGCCGTCGCAATCCTCCAGACCCGCCGAACCCGGCGCGACCTCGCCGATCGCCGCGGCCTCCACCCCCGCCCGTTTCAACCGGCCAAGCAGACCCCCGACCCGGTCGGCCGGGATCGTCACCACCAGGCTGCCCGACGCGATCGCCCGAAGCGGGTCGATAGCCACCGCCTCGCAGACGCGACGCGTCTCGGCCGCGATCGGAATGGCCGCGACGTCCACCACGAACCGTCGGCCCGAGGCCTCGGCCATCTCCCACAGCCCGGCTATCACCCCGCCCTCGGTCGGATCGTGCATCGACGACGCGCCCGCCCGCGCGGCGATCATGGCCTCGCGGACCACGCTGATGCCCGGATCGTACAGGAACCGCGCCGCCCGCTTCGCCAGCCGCCGCGGCACGTGGCCGGCAAGCCGATCTGCACACTGCCTGGCGATGATGGCCGTCGCCTCGAGGGCGGCCGTCTTGGTGAGCACGATCGCGTCGCCCACACGCGCCCCGCTGGTCCGCAGCAGCGACGCGCCATCGGTCACACCCATCATCGTGCCGACCACGATCGGATACGCCACGCCGGGCGTCACCTCGGTGTGCCCGCCGACGATCGCGACGCCCAGCGGCTCACACGCCGAGCCCATGTCGTCGAAGATCGACCGCACCGTCACCGGCGCGTCGGGCGGCATGAGCACGCAGGCCTGAAACCAGCGCGGCTTGGCGCCCATGGTGGCCACGTCGTTGGCGTTGATGTGCACGGCGTACCAGCCGACGCTGTCGGTCGCGAACGTGACCGGGTCGGTGGCCACGACGATCCGTTGATCGCCGACGGCCAGCGCCGCGGCGTCCTCGCCGATCCGTGGGCCGACTGCGACGTCGCGCCCTCCCGCCCCGGGCAGACCCGCCAGCAGCTCGGCCAGCTCGGCGTGTGACAACTTGCCGGTGGGATAGCGTGGCATCGTCCTTGCTCGCAGAGGTTCGTCGTTGACGCGGCCAAGTTGGAAGTCTACTCTAGGACGTGTCGATAAGGTAGATGAGCGGCCTCAACCTCATCGATGAGACGGCCCAACAGCCGCTACGCGGGCCTCATCGTTGATGAGGCGCGATCTTCGACGCGGGCGTAGCTCAATGGCAGAGCCCCGGCCTTCCAAGCCGGTCATGTGGGTTCGATTCCCATCGCCCGCTGTTGTCATTTCTTTGCTGACATGCCCTGACTCGGGGTTTGGGGATCACCCCAACTTCGGCAGCCCCAGCCTGAAGTCGTCTTGCTCGCCTGCGCGACCGTCTCTTCAAGCCAGGGGGATGGCAGGACTGGGTGACATGCTCCACGCGCTGCTCTCACCTGAGCTTCTCGCGGACCTGCTGGAGGAGTCGACGGGCATGATTGGCCATCTGAACGGCGTCTGATTTCCTGACGAGCCGCTCCTCGTATTCGACCACGTTCTTTCGAGCGACGACTCGCTGCACGTGATTGGCCATCTTGTCGCCGTCCTTGCCCAGGTGATCTGAGAGCAGCGAGACGATCTGTCGATGGTCTTGCTCGGCGGAGCGAACGCCCACGAAGGCCGCCGGCATCGCGTCTCCGGCTGAGATGGCCGCATGGACAGCTGACAGCGCCGCCGCGTTCCATCGCTCCTCCACAAGGCTCTCCTCCATGGAAGCGGCGAACTCCTCGGCCTTCTTGAGGTAGTTCCTGGCTCCCTCGGGAGAAACCGAACGTGTCCTACGAGCGGCGGGCACGACGCAACTCCTCCAGGCTTGATCCTGCGACCAGCTGACCCTCTCGACGGATCTGCTTCATCAGGCGGGTATTCCTTTGCTTCCTCAGGTCGGCGACCGTCATGAGATTCACTTCAAGCATCGAGCCCCATTCATCACGCACCAGCCGCTCTGCCTCACCCTGCGTCCCCCCAGCGAAGCCTTGGGCGTCCTCCTTGCTTCGCACGATCACAAGTAGGTCGACATCGCTGCCGGTCTCTTCTTCGTTACGTGCGACGCTCCCGTAGAGCACGGCTGAGAGGCAGGTTCCCTCAAGCAGCTTTGCCAATTGCTCTCGTAGCCGACCAGGGATCTCTCGCTCGGCCTCGAAGACTGGCTCAACGAGATCTCGCACCACTCGATGGGAGCGCTTCAGCGTGTACAGGTAGGCTCGCCCTGCTGTCCTGCGCTGCAACAGCCCGAGCTGCTCCAGATCGTCAAGGCATTGCATCGCTGTGCGGTTGTGCACTCCGGCAAGTTGCTGGACCTGACGGCCCGTCAGAGAGGCCGGAGCCTTCCATAACGCACGAAGGACAGCGATCTGTGCTGGCGTGCGGAAGACTCGTTCGAGATCGATGCCTACCATGGCTCACCTTATGCCTATTCTAGTAGGCATAAGATACCATGAAATAGGCATGTGTCAAGGTTAGTTCTCGGCGTCCCGAGGCGGACGACAGCTTCACGCTCCTCGGCGAAACAACTCATCTACACGACACGATCATCGGCTACCGAACTGCCCCACGAAGCGGGGAGCATCGAGCAGGACGCGGATCGCTATCACTTCTCCTCCGCTGCCCTCACCATCGCCACGATGCCGAGTCGAAACGGCTCGGGCAACGCGCTCCAGGCCTTGATCACCTCGATCAGATCCGGCACTCTACTGCGCCAACACGACAAGCAGGGCTCCTTTCCGTTCTTCGCCGCGCTGCGCGGTCAGACGTAGCCGAATACAGGTGGAAAGATGACCACGACGGCAACAGCCCAGACGCCGTAGACCGGCAGGTAGGCCGTTTGCCAACGATCCAAAGCAGCGAACGATCCGCTGCCGCGCAAGAAGCGAAGGTACAGCCAGGCCGACCAAGCCAGGTTGACCAGCAGGACAAGGTTCTCACCGAGGGCTGCGACCCTGTTGGGCGTGAAGCCGAACTCAGAGATCCGCCCCGCGATCGCCACCAGTGCGAACACGTCGACGACCAGCGCACTGACCACGAGCACGAGCTGGAGTGTATCGAAAGCGTTGGGCTTCGCGTCTGGATCCCGCGCCGACACCGCGTAGAGCAGCAGACCAAGCACCACGACCAACAAGAGGTCGAAGCCGATGAGCACTTCACGCTCGACGCCGAGGCCACGACCCGTCACGAGCATGGTTGCCAGGAACGCCAGGAGCAGGATCGCGAACAACGGCGTGAAGACGCGTGTCAACACGGGAGCCATGTTCTCAATGACGCTCTGCTTGGCCTCTACCAACCATCCGCTGACGATCACCGCCCCCATCGCACCGCACGGGATAATCCACGACTCCGCCAGCCAGCCGAGATCGATACCAATGAACTGGAACATGACCAAGGTGAACCCGGTGAGAACGCCGCCACCAAGGGCCATGAGCGCGTAGTAGATGAAAAACTCTCCCGAGAACCGGATGAAGTCCATGCGTTTTCGGTGCGAGCGCCACGCGCCTCCCACGTATGCGAGGCCCACGACGAGCCAGAGGGCAATCGGCAAGTGCAGCGCGGTCAGCAGTTCCGTTGAGCCGAGCGGCCTGAAAGGGAACACGTTGGCGACAACCGCGGTCACGGCGAAGGCCGCAGAAAACCCGTAGACATAGGCCTTGTGCAACGAACGCTTCCAGGCAAAGTACCCGGCAAGAATCGGAAGCACGAAGAGACTGAGATTGCGGGCGTAGAATCCCGATGCATCACCGTGAAGCTCGATGCCAAAAAGCGCCGGCACCTTGATCGCCAAAGCCGCGGCGACTGCCAACGCGACGACGATGACGAACTCTGTGCGCCCCCGAACATCCGCCTCGCCAGCGGGCTCGGGGGTGAGAACAAGTTGCTTCCACAGCCGATCGGAGTGCTCCTTAGCGAACTCTCTCGACAGGGCATCGAGGCTCCCCATCCGCTTCACGGCGACCAGAAAGGCCTCGTCATCGTCCAAATCCGCTTCGACAAGCGCGGCCAGCTGGTCACGCAAATGGCCTTCCAGCTCTTCCACGTCCGGGCCCTGAACCGCTTGCCGCTGTCGCAGGAAGGATCGCCACTGGGCGATTTGCGCTTCCACGTCATATTCGCTCTCAGTGGCCATCTTCGTTATCCCTCTTGGACCCGTGCTGTCGGCGCCAGATCGACCATGGACATGTCCTGCCAGATGCCACGCAACGCTTCGCCCACCACGACCCACTGCTGCTGCTGCGCTGAAAGCGCCCCTCGACCTTGCTTCGTGATCTGGTAGTACTTCCGCCGTCGACCGCTGTCCGAAGCACGCCAGCTCGACTTGACGTAGCCAAGCCGTTCGAGCCGGTGTAGGAGCGGGTAGAGCATTCCGTCCGTCCACTTCAACTGGCCGCCCGATAGCTCGCCAACCCGCTTGAGGATGGCGTAACCGTAGCTCTCGCCCTCGGCCAGAATCCCTAGCACTAGGGGCGTGGAGGAGGCCGCGACAAGGTCTTTGCTGACATCCGTCATGACTTGGTCCAGTGCTTTACCTAGAGCTACTATACATCGCACTTCTATGTATATCAAGTGAAGGCCATACTCGTCCTGTGATGAGCACATGAAGACCGGTCATCTTTGAGCAGGGCAGCGTGCTCCAGGCCTCACCCGACCTTCGGCAGCCCCAACCTTCGCTGACTGAAATCCCTTTCCGTTCTTGAGTTGCGAGTTGGCGGGGACGACAATCCCTCCCCGTGTCACTGACTCCCGCTGACTGCGGTATGACTGCAGGTGAACCCTCTTTCGGTGTCCTTGGAGCTGATGACGGGCGACAAGAGGGATCGCGAAACAGCGGCGCCCATCCGGGAGGCGCTGCTGGGTGAGTTGACGGCGCAGATGAAGGCCCAGTTCACAAGAAAAGGGCAGGGCTCACTTTGAAGCGCTTCGCCAGCGTGCGGATATGGCGTTTGCTCAGGCCCCTTTCCCCCCGCAGGATCTTCGAACCCAGCGAACGGTTCCCGAGGAGCTCCCCAAGCTGAGAGGCATTCATGCCGTTGCTATCGAGCAGATGCTTCAGGATGTCGAGCGGTGATTGATCCCTGTCGATCGCGTGATGTTCGTTCTCGTAGGCTTCCACGAGGACCGAGAGCGTTTCGAGATACTGTTGCTGGCCCTTCGTGGGCCGGGGCAGCGAGGTCAAACGGTCGAGCATCTCGATGGTGTTGTCGTAGGCCGACTCATCGTGAATCGCCCGAGGTGGCATCAACGCCACCAGGTCCTCGAACCGGCTCGGAAGCTTGCCCTTTGCATGAGAGAGTGCTGCTCTTGCCATCGTTCATGGTCCTTCGCAGGTTGCGCTCCACATCATCGTCAGAGTTGCTTCTTCCACCTCTCTTTGCTGTACTCGGCGTGGGTCAGCACCATCTTGATGTAGACTTGCTGACCTTCGTACCAGATGCTCGTGATCAAGCGGTATCTGTTACCGCCGATGTTGAACACGGTCATCGTCGCGCCGCTGTCCGCCGTGACGGCGTCTGCGTCGGGGTAGGTTTGCCGTACGTCCCGGATGCTGTTCCATTCAGCACACCTGGCGACGCGGTACCATGCCTGTAGCGGAACCTCCGCATCGGGGCGCCACTCCCAGAACTCCCTCAGAGGCCTGAGGCCGATGAGCCGCTTCATGAGTACATTATGTACTCGCACCCGATGAGAGTCAAGCCCGATGGTACAACATGTACGCACGTTCCTGATGCGGCCTTGCGGGCCACCCGATCCCCCACTCACAAAGGCGTGACGGGCGGCCAAGATAGCGGCTGCCTCATTGCAGGTTGATGACCGAAGGATGCGCATCCCTGCAATCCAGCTTTGGCAAACGGATTCGGGAGCCTGGCCATAGACCGCAAGAGGTGCGTGCCTGGGTTGCCCTTCAGTTGCGGCCGACTCAGATGCGCAGGAAGATCCTCTGCCGGTACAGATGCCAGAGGATGAGCCAGACGATCATGAACGTCGTCAGGGGAAGGAGGAAGTCTCCGAAGGCGCCGAGGTGCCGCGCCAGGCCGCCGACCAAGGTATGGGCGAAAATCCGAAAATCGATCAGTTGGACGGCCACGTATACGGTGATCGCGTTCATCCCGATGACGACGAATGGAAACGACCATCGTCGCAGGCCCGCGACATCGATGACGCCATAGAACAGCGCCAGCAACAAGAAGCTCCATCCCGCCGCCCACAGGGCATACGAACTCGTCCAGATGTGCTTGATGATCGGGAATCCAAGCCAGTTCGCCCAGATCAAACCGCCAATCAGGCAACCCACTCCGGCCACCACGAGGACCGCGAGCTTGCCCAGCGGCTGCAGGCCGGATCGCAGCAGGTGACCGGACATCACCCCCATCAAGACAGTCGCCGAGTATCCCAGGATCGTCAAGACGCCCGTATAGGCCTGCTCGTCGCTGAACCCTCCGAAGATGAAACTATCAACAACCACGGCGAAATTAGCGTTGGGCTCTATGACGCCTGGCCCATGGCCGGGAACGGGAACGAACACCATCAACAACCAGTAGGCAACCAACAGGACGCCCGCGGTAATGGCCTGACCGGCCACAGACAGGTTGAGCAGGAGAATGCCCGCCACGAAGTACCCGCACGCGATCGCCTCCAGCACGTTGGATCCCACACGAAACGTGGACAGATCGAAATCCAGCAGATTCCCCCCTGCGATCCATCCCAGGACGATCAGGATCACTGTTCGGCGAACGAGCTTCAGGTACAGCTGCTTGCGAGATTCACCTCGTTCCAGCCGTTTGGCGAACGCCAGAGGCATGGACGTACCGACGATGAACAGAAACAGCGGCATGATCAGATCCCAGGCGGAGATCCCTATCCAATCCGGGTGTCTGAACTGATACGTGAGCCAAGGGGGGATCGGGTCGACGAACATCCCGATGAACGCCAACACCACCCACCTGCCCCCGATGATCCAGAACATGTCGAACCCGCGCAGGGCATCGACCGATACCATCCGATCCGTGGTTGACGAGGCCTGACCCATGCGAGAGAACCCGCGCTCTGATTCGGCACTTGTTCAGAAAGCTCGATGACGCGGCCATTCTAGGGAGTGCGGCCGTCGGGTGGAAGCAGTCCTCCCCTCCAGCGCAGCGGCAACGCTAGTGCTGCCTTTCAGACGTATCGCGACGACCTGTCCGAGCCGCCGGATTCATCCGGCGCGGCCGCGCGGCATGAATGCCGCGGCTCGAGCAGCAGCCGTGGCGTGTGCCGCCCGGTCCATCGTCGCACGATGTGTGAAACGCGGCACTAGTGGTCCAACACAATTGAATCTGTCGGTTGCCCAGCTTCGGGGCCAACGTG
>CAZUQM010000010.1:0-183168 GCA_964622545.1 uncultured Planctomycetales bacterium
CCCCCGGCGCCTCAACCCTCGAAAACCGCTCCGCGCTCGCTTATCTTGGGGCTAGCAGGCCTTCGGACGTTGTGGCGAGAAGAAGCAAGGTCAAGATGATCGTTTTGTTCATAGGATTTCGCTCGACTGAGATTTGTAGGGGAACTCTTTGGATCACTCCGTCTCGCCATCCGTCGTCAGTCAAATCGCTGGAGGAGCTTTGCCGTCCCTGCCCGACGTTCTTCGAGGGCAACGTCGCGAGGGGTCTTGGATTCATCATCCTTGGCATGAGGATCTGCCCCATGCTCTATGAGAAGCTCCACGAGCGGAGTGTGTCCCCACCATGCGGCATAGTGGAGCGGTGTACTCCCGTCACTCGTCCTGGCCATGACGTTCGCGCCTTTATTGAGCAAGAGTTCCACCAAGGACTTGTTGTGCCAGATGCTGGTGCCCACTGCGCCATGGAGGGGCGTGCTTCCGTTGGTGCTGGCGGCGTTCACATCTGTTCCATTCTCAAGAAGGCAACGTGCTACCTCGATATGCCTGTCTTCGGCTGCTAGATGTAAGCTGGTACGGCCGTATTCGTCCTTCGCACCAATGTCGGCTCCACGCTTCAGGAGAAGTTGCACGGTGCCTAACTCATCACTCTCCGCCGCCCAGTGCAGCGGGGTCTGACCCTGATCGTCCTTCAGGTTGATGTTCGCACCGGCGTTGATCAGGAAATCGGTGATCTTCTCGTTGCCCTGCCCGGCTGCCAGATGGAGAAGGGTTCTGCCTTTCTTGCTCCGTGTGTTAACATCCACTCCTCGCTCCAGGAAGAACACCAGCATCGTCTGGTTGTTCACCGCTGCAAGCAGAGGTGTCCTGCCGTACTCGTCCTCAATGGAGGTATCTGCTCCCTTGGCAAGAAGGAGCTTCGCCATTCCCGTCTCGTTGCGACCGACGGCATAGTGCAGGGGAGTCGAGCCAAACTTGTTCTGAGCGTTCACATCGGCTCCCTTGGCCAGGAGAAGAGACAGGATCTCTTCCTTGCGTTGATACATGCTCTTGTCTTCAATGGGGCGTCCCTTGTTGCCCATCTCGTTGCTGGTAGGCACGGAAACCGCCCAATGAAGCACGGTCTGTCCCTCCCACGCTACCGCATTGACGTCAGCCCCGTGCTTGATCAGCAACTCCACTACATCTGTGTGTCCCAACCTCACGGCTTCATGGATGGGTGCGTGACCCCATCGAGACTTGGCGTTCACGTCGGCGCCGCTGACGATGAGTTCTCGTACACGGGCTGTATCGCCCCTTCGAGCAGCTGAATGGAGACCTCGGCTCTCGTACCAACTCAGACCGAGGACCAGTCCAATCAAGACAAGCAGTCCAGTCGTGAAGATGGTTACGGCTAGCAGGATGCGACGGTACGTAGGTCTCATCGCCTTGATCTCTGATACAAGCTTGTTGTCCATCCGTCCGTCTCGGATGCCGGCTGCGACTGCAGAAGAACTGATTCAAATTCCTTAACCTGAGACAGCTTGCCGGTTGGAATAAGGGACAGTGTGGCTCTCCGGCACCGGCAGCAGCCGTTGTCTCAGCCAGGTGTTCGTATTTCGTATCCGGAACCCTGCTGCTGCCATCCTGAACCCCGAACCCTGAACCCTAGCCCCTGGTCCCTATTCCCTAGTCCCTAGTCCCTAATCCCTATTCCCTGGTCCCTACTGTTCCGCCACCCGCACATGCCAATCCGTCGCTTGCTGATACGCGTGCGCCGTCTGCAGCAGCGTCGTCTCATCGAAGTGGCGGCCGAGAAGTTGCAGGCCGATGGGCAATCCAGCTCCGCTGAACCCACACGGCATGCTGATGCCCGGCACGCCGGCCAGGTTCGCGCTGATCGTGTAGATGTCCGTCAGGTACATCGTCAGCGGGTCGTCGGTCTTCTCGCCAATCGGAAACGCGGGCGACGGACACACCGGGCTGGCGATCACGTCGCATTGCTCGGACGCAGCCCGGAAATCGTTGATGATCCGTGTCCGCACCTTCAGGGCCTTGAGGTAGTACGCGTCGTAGTACCCGCTGCTCAGCGTGTACGTCCCCAGCATGATCCGACGCTTGACCTCGGTGCCGAAGCCCTCGGCCCGGCTGCGGCTGTAGAGCTCGATGATGTCGCCCTCGTGCTGCGTGCGGTGGCCGTAGTGCACGCCGTCGTAGCGGCTCAGGTTGCTGGAGGCCTCGGCGAAGGCCACGATCGTGTAGGCGGCGAGCCAGTAGGGCGTGGTCGGCAGGGAGATGTCCACCACGGTCGCGCCGAGCGATTCGAGCTGCTTGATGCCGGCCTCGACGGCCTGTTGCACCTCGGCGTCGAGCCCCTCGCCGAAGAACTCCTTGGCTAAACCTATGCGCAGGCCGGCGGGCAGGCCGTTCAGCGAAGCGACGTAGTCGGGTACGTCCTCGGGCGCGCTCGTCGAGTCGCGTCGGTCGTGACCCGCGATCACACGCAGCATCAGCGCCGCGTCGCGGGCGTCGACGGTGATGGGGCCGATCTGGTCGAGGCTCGATCCGTAGGCGACCAGACCGTAGCGCGACACCCGGCCGTACGTGGGTTTGAGGCCCGTCACACCGCAAAAGCTCGCCGGAAGCCGGATCGATCCGCCCGTATCCGAGCCCAGCGCGATCGGCGTCATGCGGGTCGCTAAGGCGACGGCCGATCCGCCGCTGGAGCCTCCCGGCACGCGGTCGAGGTCCCAGGGGTTTCGCGTGAGCTGCATGCCGCTGTTCTCGCAGGAGGAGCCCATCGCGAACTCGTCGAGGTTGGTCTTGCCGACGATGACGGCTCCGGCGGCATGGAGGCGCTCGACCACGTGGGCGTCGTAGGGCGGAGCGAAGTCCGCAAGGATCTGCGACGCGCAGGTCGTCTTACCGCCTCGGGCGCAGATGTTGTCCTTGACGGCCACGGGCAGACCCGCGAGGGGGCCGACGTCCTCACCGGCGGCGAGGCGTTGGTCGATCGCCTCGGCCCGGGCGAGGGCGCCGTCGGGATCCACACGGATGAACGCGCGGACCTTGGGATCGAGCTGCTCGATGCGATCGAGGCATGCCTGTGTGGCCTCCTTGCTGGAGAGCTCTTTGGCGGCGATGGCGTCTCGGAGTTGTGTCGCGGTCTGCTGCTGCATCGGTGTTCCTTCGTTCCGTGCGTCCGGCCCAGCCGCCCCGGCTGGGTGTGCCCATGTGGCCCAGCCGCCTCGGCTGAGTGTGCCCGTGTGGCCCAGCCGCCTCGGCTGGGTGTGCCCATGTGGCCCAGGCGCCTCGGCTGAGTGGTTGAACGGAACACAGTCGAGGGCGACTGTGCGGAACACAGTCGAGGGCGACTGTGCCGCACTGCTTGGGCCTCACGGCTGTCCTGCCGGGGTCTTGTTTCAAGGGGCGGCCCATGGCTTCAGCCGTGGGGGGCATCGTCTGCACGATGGGTCGCGAATGGCCATTCGGATTCGTGTCCCCCACAGAAGGGGTGGGCCACCCAACTCCTCTGATCTCTCCGGGCATTCCTGTGGCTTGCCTACGCGCTGTCCTGGTCGATGACTTTCGGTGTCTTGTAGAAGCTCTCGGCTCGCTCCGGCGCGTTGGCCAGGGCGTCGTCGACGGCCAGCGGCTCGCCCGGTTCGTCCTCGCGCAGCACGTTGCGCAGCGGCAGCGGATGGGCGGTCGGCTCGACGCCCTCGGTGTCTAGCTCGTTGAGCTTCTCGACGTAGCCCAGGATGTCGGAAAGTTGGTCGCTGAAGGCGGCCACCTCGTCGTCGCTAAGCTCGAGCCGGCTGAGCATGGCGATGTGGCGGACCTGCGCCTCGTCGATCTTGCCCGGCATGGTATCACCTATGGTTCACGGCATCGTGTCAACAAGCAAACAATGCAGGGCATTGTAGCGTGCGTGGTGGCCTTTGCCAGCCCGGTCGAACGGCCGTAGAATCGCGGTTCGGTCCGTGGGGCGGGGCGGGTACGAACGACTCGACGTCGCCGGCCGCGGATGGGTTATGACGTGTGGTTCGTGTATGAGGACAGCAAGCGATGACAACGCCGCATGAAGTGGTGGCCGAGATGGAGCGTACGGGTGTGGTGGCCGTGGTCCGCGCCCAGTCGAGCGAGCAACTGATCGAGGTGGTCGGAGCCCTGCACAAGGGCGGGCTGACGTGCGTGGAGATCACGATGACCACGCCGAACGCGCTGGACGTGATCAAGGCGGCCAGCCGGGAGTTTGCCGGCAAGGTGCTGATCGGTGTGGGCACGGTTCTGGACAGCGAGACGGCGCGGGCGGCCATCCTGGCCGGGGCCGAGTACGTGGTCTCGCCGATCCTCGACTTCGAGACGATCGGGCTGTGCAAGCGGTACAGCAAGGCGGTCGTGCCGGGGTGCTTCACGCCGACGGAGATCCTTCGCGCGTGGCAGGCCGGGGCGGACCTGATCAAGGTCTTCCCGGCGACCAAGCTCGGGCCGGAGTTCTTCAAGGATGTTCGCGGTCCGTTGCCCCAGGTGCGGATGACACCGACCGGCGGGGTCGACCTGAACACGACCGGACCGTTCATCAAGGCCGGCGCGGTCTGCGTCGGCGTGGGCAGCGCGATGGTGACCAAGAAGGCTGTCGCCGACGGCGACTTCGATACGCTGACCAAGAACGCCGAGGCGTTCCTGAAGGCCGTGGCCGACGCGCGGGCGAGCTGATCGCGACAGCACCGAGGGACGTGGACGGGTCGTACGACCAGGTCGCCTTGAACGGCGCTGCCCCGCGTCGTGTCCTGGGCCGCGCGTGGAGTTGAGACAAGGGTGATGTCCGAAGCCAGCGACCACGATGTTGACGCGGCGACCCCCGACCGGGGCGCGACGACCGTCGCCGGCGGGCTGATGCTGGCACTGCGCTTCCTGCTGCCGCTGAAGGAGTCGGGATCCAACGACCCATCGGCGTGGCGGCGTGCGAGGTATTGGTTCTTGCCGATCGGGCTGGCGATCGGCCTGGCCTGGGCGGGCGCCTTTCGAGGCGTCTGGCGAGTCTACGGCGAGGAGGTGACGAGCCTTCGTCTGGTGCCTGCCGCGGCCGTGCTGATGGTCGATATCCTGCTGTTGCTGGGGTACAGCCTCTTCGCGGGCCTGGCCGCGACGGTCAACGAGCTGGCGGAGCCGCGGACGAGGCTCGAGAGCCATGAGCAGGCCCCGCCGGCGCTGCGGACGCCCGCGGTGCTGGTGCTGCTGGTCGCCTTGGTGCTCGAGCTGGTGTTCGTCAGCGCGCTGCGGACCGGGTCGTACTGGTGGCCCTCGGACTGGCGGCGGTTCCTGAACTTCGCGTACCCGAACCTGATCTATCGACCGCTGATCTTGGCGCCGATCTGGGGGCGGTGGGCGGTGCTGCTGGCGTCGAGCGTCGGTCGGGTGGCGCCGCGGGCGAGCGCCGAGGCCGGAGGGCTGTCCAAGGCGGTCGGGCCCCGGTTCGTGTTGGTATCGTTCCTCTTCCCACTGGGATTGACGGCCGTCTACTGCAGTCGTGAGCGTAATCTCGTGATCGGGGTGATCATCTCGCTGGTGGTGCTGGCGACCACGTTCGGCCTGAGCGTGTTCATAGCCCGGCGGGGCGGGGGTCAGACGCGACGGAGCATGCTGGCGGCCGGCAAGGTGGCCGAATTGGTCTTCCTGGGGGCGTTCGTCGCGCTGTCGGGGACGATTCGCGGATGGTGACGGCGATCGGGCGGCGATGGCGAGCCCGAGGTCGAGCCGGCGTTGTGGGAGGGCGAGGCCTCCGCCAAGCCGGGCGGTCCTTTGCACGTGGAGGTTCACAAATGGCCACTTGCCACAATGCGCCGAAACGCAGCCAATCGGTCCTCGGCCAAGGGGGACGCGGCACGTCGGCGATCATCGCCGCCTTCATGGTTTCGGCGGCAGGTCTGCAGGGCGCCCGCGCGGCGTCGGACGAACCGAATCTGGTGCTGCACCTGCAGGCCTGGTCGAAGACACCGCTGCGCGACCTGGCCGGCCCGCCTGCGACGGAGGCGCTGCTGGGGGCGCAACTGCATCCCGATGCAAGCGATCCCAGGCCGGCGCGGCTGCTCGGGCGCGCCGCGTGGGGCTTTCAGGGCGGTCGTAATAGCCAGCTCTTCCTCGGGCTTGGCGCCGAGCACGAGCTGGACATCGCCGGGGCGGTGACTGTGGCGGTCGTGCTCCAGGTCGACGAGCCGCCTTCGGGCAAGACGGCGGTCGTGTCGAAGTGGCAGCTGATCAACCTCGGGCGGTCGTTCGAGCTGGGCATCGGGCGGGACCTGTACCCGCACTTCCACATCAGCTCGTCGGGGATGTGGGACGCCGAGGCGGCGGAGATCGTCGGTGATCGTCCTATCAAGGCCGGGGAGCCGTATCTGCTGGCCGGGGTGTTCGAACCGGGTCGCCGGCTCGACGTCTACGTCAACGGCGTCCGCTCGAACGAAGAACCGCCGGCGCGACCGATCCCCAAGAAGATGTACGTCAGCCCGACGCCGGTGCTGGTGGGGGTGCGGCCTGGGAGCCGTCCGGGCAGCGGCCTGACCGGGCGGGTCAGCGAGGTGCTGATCTATAACCGTGCGCTGGCGCAGGGTGAGATCGAGCGGTTGGCGCGTCGGGCGGGGATCACGAGCGAGGTCCCGCCGGTGCCGCCGGCTCCGGAGCCGCCGTATCGCCTGGAGGCGATCCGCGATGCGACGCGGGCGTGGTACCGCAAGCTGCAGGCACCCGAGGCGCCGTACGGGGCCTATCGGCTCAAGCCGACGTCGAAGCCCGACCTCTACGCCTCGGCCGACATCGCGTGGATTCGCTGGATGATGGACGATCTCAATGCCCTCACGCCCGAGCAGCGACGCGCGTGGATCGACGTCATTCAGGACCAGCAGCGGCCCGACGGCAGTTACGTGCACATCACGGGGCATTGCCCGACGCATGCGTTCTGTCATGCGACGGGAGCGCTGAACATGCTGGGCGGCAAGCAGCGGTATCGACCGAAGTTGCTCGATCCGTATCTCGACGTGGCCGACATGCCGCGTTGGCTGGACTCGATCGACTGGACGAAGCCGTGGGGCGCGTCACACGACATCTGGGGCGCGGGTGTGCCGCTTGCGTGTACACCGTCGACGCCGCAGGCGTGGCGGGAGGCGCTGTTCGCCTGGCTGGACAAGGAGGTCGACCCGAAGACCGGCATGTGGCGTCGGGGCGTGCCGGTCGAGAGCGGCTTGGAGCTGCTGGGCGGGGCGTTCCACATCTGGCCCATCTACGCGGCGATGGGGCGCGAGCTGCCGCACGCGGACGAGGTGATCGATTTCGTGCTGGCGCTCCAGCGTGCGGACGGCTCGTTCGACGGCGGGTTCGGCTACGGCAACATGGACGGCGCATGGGTGCTGGCGTATCTGATGGAGCGGCGGTCGCATCGGCGGGATGAGGTCCGTGAGGCGCTTCGGCGCTGCATGGCCGGGCTGATGAAGGCCTACGTCCGACGCCACCAGCATTGGCTGAGCGACGCGCACGGGACGGAGTCGCGGATCGCCACGATCGCGATCATCTCGGAGGTGCTGCCGGAGCTGTTCGAGGGTCGGGCCTGGCGCAACCCCTGGCACCGCCGGGAGCTGTTTGTGATCAAAGTGGCGAAGAAGGAGTAGCAGCCCTCCCCGACGGCGATCCTCACCCCTCGTCACCACCTCTTGCGGCGCACGAAGAGCACCATCACGACCCCGGTGACGGCCATGAGCCCGAGCACGACGTAGAAGCTGATCGGGTTGTCGGTCGGCGGCCAGAGGGGGACGTTCATGCCGTAGATGCCGGCGATGAGCGAGAGCGGCAGGAGGACGGTGGCGATCAGCGTGAGGGTCTTCATGGTCGTGTTGAGGCGATCGGCGAGGGTGGCGCGGTAGTTCTCCCGCACGCCGGCCGCCAGCTCGCGCATGCCGTCGACGACGTCGCGGACCTGTTTGAGATGGTCTCGGACATGGCTGAACCGGCCGGACAGCTCCGGCGAGATCGTCTCGTATTCCCCGCGCGCCACGGGCAAGAGCAGCTCGAGTTGGCTGGCGGCGAGTCGTCTGAGGTGGAGCATGTCGCGTCGCAGGTCGGCGGTCTCGGTCAGGATGCTCTCGTCGCAAGCCGGGTCCAGCGACCGTTCCTCCAGCTCGTCCAGGCTTTCCTCGTAGGCATCGGCCACGATGAGATAGCGGTCGACCATGGCGTCGAGGATGCCGTGCAGGATGAAGTCGGGGCCGTGGGAGAGGATGGCCTTGCCCTGCCGCTTGGCACGCGCGCGGAACTCGCGCAGCGTCTTAAGCGGCTCGGGATGGACCGTGATCAGGTAGCGCGAGCCGAGGAAGCCCGACAGCTTGCGGGGGGTGAACTCGGTCGAGGACTCGGCGCCGATCATGCCGTAGAGCAGGATGAAGATATGGTCGTCGTATTCATCGATCCTGGGCCGCTGCTCGCCGGCGACACAGTCCTCGAGGGCCTCTTGGGCGAGGCCGAAGGCTTTGCCGACCGCTTTGAGCTCCTCCTCGCTGGGGGCTTCGAGGTCGATCCAGAGGCACCGGACGGGGGCGGCGGCCAGCTCGGCGAGACGATCCGTATTCGTGTCGTGGTCCAACGTGCCGTCGGAGGCGATCGCGTAGGTATGGATCATGATGGGGCCTCGGCCGGTGGCCCGCCTCGATTCGCACGGCGGAGATGGCGGTCCCAAACCGGCGAGATAGCGTCCATGATGCGACTCTACGGCAGCGGGCGGCGTCAGGCAACCGCGAATCGCGATGCGACCTCTGCCCGCCTCAGGACGACGGGAGGCTTGGCATGAGGCTCCGCCCACGCAAGAATGCCCGCAAGCGAGGGTCACCATGAACGAAACCTACAAGGATCGGGTCGACCGCTGGTACGAGCACATCCGCGTCCTGGCCGAGGATATCGGCCCGCGGGGCTCGACCACCGAGGCGGAGCGAGAGGGCGCCGTCTATTGCCAGGACGTCTTGAAGGGGCTCGGGCTCGAGGCGCGGCTCGAGGGCTTTACGAGCGCGCGGTCGATCTACCATCCGCACGTGGTCAGCGCGATCGGGCTGTTGATCGCCTTCGCGGTGTATCCGCTGGCGGGTCGGACGACCGCCGGGATCGCGGCGATCCTGACGGGCGTGATGCTGGCGTGCGAGTTGCTCGAGCTGGGGTTCCGTCCGAACCCGCTCCGTTGGCTCATTCCCAAGGGGCGGAGCCAGAACACCGTGGCCACGATCGACCCGACGGGGGAGGTCCGGCAGGACGTCGTGCTGATCGGTCACGTCGACAGCCATCGCTCGCCGATCATCTTCAGCTCGGACCGGTGGCTGGCGTTCTATGGGGCATTCATCGCGATCGCGTTCGCGTCGTTCGTGATGCAGTTCGTGCTGTTCGCGCTGGGCGCCGTCTGGCAGTGGTGGTGGGTCTGGTACGCGGTGATTCCCTCGGCCGGGTGCGCGGCGGTGCTGCTGGCTATCTGTCTTCAGGCCGACGCGACGCCGTACAGTCCCGGCGCGAACGACAACGCCACGGCGGCCGGGCTGGTGCTGACGCTGGGCGAGCATCTTCGGACCGAGCCGCCGGCGCACAGCCGTGTCTGGTTGGCCTGCACGGGGTGCGAGGAGGTCCAGCACTACGGGGCGCGGGACCTCTTCCGGCGTCACAAGGACGCGATGACGGAGCCGAAGGCGGTGGTGTTTGAGAGTCTGGGCTGCGACGGGCCGGCCTGGCTCAAGCGGGAGGGGATCATCATCCTGTTCCAGGCCGATCCGCAGTTGCGCGAGCTGGCCGAGCGCCTGGCCGCGGATCGGCCCGAGCTGAAGGCGTATGCCACGCAGATCATGGGCGGCAATACCGAGCTGGCGGACGCCGTACGGGCGGGGGTTCCGGCGATCACGCTGTGTGGGATCACGCGCGACGGCAAGCTACCGTACTGGCACCGGCCTGGGGACACCGTCGACAAGATCGACCGCGAGGTGCTGTCCCGCGCGTACGCCTATTCGTGGGCGTACCTGCGGGCGCTGGACGACGCGGCTTCGCCTCAAGTCAACCCGTCGACACATCGCCGGGCCGACACGGCAACGAACGGCACCTGAAAAGCAGAGACCTGGCCGCGAAGGAGCGTTGTTGTTCAGACCCCAAACCCGAGGCCCTGTGGGCTGATCCCGAACCCTAAACCCCGATCCCTGCTCACGCATGCGACAGCCGGCGCGGCACGGCGATGTCGGTCTCGGCCAGGCGGTGGTGCAACGCGGCCGTGAGCTCCGCGCGCAAGCGGGCTCGACTCGGCTCGTTCCACAGGTTGTGCAGCTCATGCGGATCGTCGCGGAGGTCGAACAGCTCGCCGTAGGGCTCCGCGCCGCGATGTCCCGTGTACGTCGTCAGCTTGTGATCGGTCGTGACGAGCGTTCGCAGGCGGAGGCCGAGGTAGTCTTCGTCGTTCTCGACGACCACCGAGTCTTGCACCTCGTCGCTCCGGCCGGTCAGCAGCGGCGCGAGGGACCGCCCTGGCCAAGCAGGCGGTTGTTGCGGGGCCTCGGGGGAGGCCGGGCCCTCCGGGACAGGCACGCCGAGCAGGTCGAGCAGCGTCGGTGGCACGTCCAAGAGGCTCGCCAGCGCCGTCGAGGGGCGGGCCTTGAAACGTCCAGGCCAACGCCAGATCAGCGGGACGCGCAGGAGCCCCTCGAAGTGGAACGGGCCCTTGTTGAGCAGGTCATGGTCGCCCATCAGGTCGCCGTGATCGGAGGTGAACACGACGATGGTGTCGTCGGCGAGGCCCAGCTCGGCGAGGGCGGTCAGGACGCGGCCGACGTGGTGATCGATGAGCGAGACCATGCCGTAGGTGTAGGCGAGGATCTCGCGACGGTGGGCGTCGGGCATCTTGGTCGGCTGCCGGCGGCCGGAGAGCAGGATCGCGGTCTCATGGATCTGACGATAGAAGGGGGCCAGGTCGTCCAACTCGCCCTCACGGCCGACGGGTGGGACGATGTCGTCGGGTGCGTACATCCGGTCCCACGGGCTCGGCACATGGTACGGGTGATGCGGATCGGGGAACGAGCACATGACAAGGAAGGGCCGGTCGACGTTGCGGGATCGGAGGTAGTCGATGGTGCGGTCGGCGACGTAGGCGGTGTGATGGAGCGATGCGTCGATCGCGTAGCGACCGCAACCCTCTGCCCCCAGCGGGGACGGATCGGGCGGGCTGTTCTGGAGCGTTCGCCAGGCGTCGTGGTGTTCGCGTTGCAGCCAGCGGGCGTAGTTGCCGTCGACGTGGGAGCCGTGGCCGATCGTGATCTCGACGCGGTCGAGGCCGAAGTAGGGGGTTGGCACACGGTCGATCCGGCCCTGGCGCCAGTGCTCGGCCAGTTCGGGGAACCGATCCACGGGATATGCCGAGGTCGGCACGTCGGGGTGGCGCATGAAATTGGTCAGGTGGACCTTACCGATCGAGGCGGTCTGGTAGCCTGCGCTCGCCAGCGCTCCGGGGACGGTGGGCAGGGCGGGGGCAAGCGGGATGCCGTTGGTGCGGACGCCGTGGCCCCGGGGCGTCAGGCCGGTGAACCATGTCGCGCGGCTGGGCATGCAGAGGGGGCAGTTGACGTAGGCTCGATGCAGGTGGACGCCGTCAGCAGCCAGGCGGTCGAGGTGGGGCGTCTGGATCACGGGATTGCCCGCGCAGCCCATGTGATCGGCGCGCATCTGATCGACACAGATGAAGAGCACGTTCGGTCGTCGATGGGAGATGATTCGCCTCCGTGGTAGTCCGGCCTGATGTTGTGAGCCAGGTGTTCGGTTCTTCCTGCGGTCCTAGAAGGGTGACCCTGAGCGAGGGCGACGCGAACCTGTCATCGAAATCGTGACCCCCCTGTCCCTTCGACGAAGCTCCCTTCGGGTCTGAGCCTCCGGGGCGAAGACAGGGCGAACCAAGCGCTGGGCCACCCGTCGCGAGATCACGTACCTTGTTGCGAACCTGCCGGCCGCGCACCAGACCCTGAACCCTAGACTCTAGTTCACCTCTCGCCACATGTAGCGAATGCGATCGTAGCGCCAGTTGTAGGGCTCGCCGCCGATCTGACACGCGTAGAAGACCACGAGCCTGGGCGGCGTGTGGGCCGTGTCGAGGAACGGGGTTGGGATCTGGAGCGCGGGGGTGTCGGCGTCGGGCGGGACGTGGCCGAGGATGGTCCAGGTCAGCCCGTCGTCGCTGACGGCCTCACAGATCTGTCGGGCCGGCCAACCGGGCCCGTAACCCGGCACGGGCGGGTCGGAGAAGGCGAGGTAGCGCGAGCCGACCTTAACGACCTCGGGGTTGGGCCAGTTGGGCAAGAGCGGTTTGTCGCCGGCGCGGACGATCCGCCAGGCGCTCGGATCGAGGAAATCGCCGCGGCACTCGCCGTAGCCCATGGCACAACCGCCGTGCCTTCCGGCCCAGTAGTCGAACCACATCCGCCATCGGCCAGCGTCCCACATCAGCGACGGACGGTGATACATCCCGCCGAGGAAGGTGCTGCCCTTGCCGTGCGGGGCGCCCAGCTCGTTCTTGTTGAGCAGGAGCGGCTCTGGCGACCGCTTCCAGTGGATGCCGTCCTTGCTGACGGCGCCCATGACGCAGAGGATGTCCTTGTCCTTGTCCTCGGGATGATTCTCGGGCCGCCCGTCGAGGTTGAACCCCGTCGCCGAGTAGGCCATGTGGTAGAGGCCGTCGCGAAACACGACGCTGGGGTCGCCGTTGTGCCACTGGTCGTAAGGCTCGTCCTGCGCGGCGATGACGGGCCGCCAACGACCGGGCGACATGGTGGTGTCCCACTGACCGTCGCCGGACCAGACCTCCCAGGTGTCGAGCGTCTTGCCGCGGGCGTGAAAGATCGCGTCACAGCCGGGCATGCCGGGGTTCGTGTCTTTGACGGTCCAGCCGAAGAACCACATTCGCAGGGGGTAGGCCGTGTCGGGCACGCGGACGACCTTGGCCGCATACATGTTGCGGAAGCCCCAGAGGACGTCCTTGCCCGAGCGGTGCCAGAGCTTCGAGCGATCTCGCCGGAGGGCCTCGTTGCGACCGCTGCCGTCGGCGGCCCATGACGCGGCGGCCCCGCTCAGCACTGCCGCGAGTATCAACGTAGCCACGAGCCATGCCTGGGGGCTCGTGCCGGCAGGTGGATGCCTCGGGCTGCGCATGGTCATCTCCTGCCCGAACGGAGTCGGGTGTTGGCCTGTTCCATCATCGTCACGACGTCCGGCGTGGCGGTGGGGGTAACGCGGAAGCGAGCGCTGAAGCTGAACCAGTCCCAGACCAGCGTCAGCGGGATGTCGAGCCGGACGGCCTCGTCGAGCACCTTCTTGACGAACGGGGCGGTGGGGCGCTCGGGATAGGCGTCGCCGGTCTCGCCGAGATACATCGGCTTGCCGATCCGATCGCACACGCGTTTGAACACGCCGAGCGCGGCCACGGACTGCTTGTCGGTGTTGCCGAAGCGGAGGTTGTCGTGCGTGGCGTAGAAGTGGATGCTGATCAGGTCGATGGGGTCCGGATGCGTATCGCGGAGGACCGTCTCGAGCTCGGCTTCGGAGTCGTGCGTCCAGTCGCCCTTGCCTCGGGCCAGGCGGAGGTGCTGGGCCGCCGGGCGCGGCGCGGAGAAGCCCGTGCTGATGAGGTGGTGCTTGTCGCTGCGGCGGATGAACTCGGCCCAGGTCTTGAGGAAAGGAATCATCTGGTCGGTGGTGAAGTGGTCGCGACGCAGCCGCATGTGGCTAGACCCGCGGCTGACGGCGTTGAGGTGGCTGCGGCCGTGCGGGCTCTGGAAGGCCAGGTCGGCAAGCAGGTTCATCTCGTTGGTCAGCTCCCAGAAGAGGATCGTCGGCTCGTCCTTGTAGCGTGTGACGATCTGGTGCGTGTAGAGCCAGAGATACTGTCGCGATCGGCTGTCGGGATCCGTGAGCAGGTCTTGCAGGCACTCCCCGGCCATGTCGCAGAACATGTGGACGTTCCAGTAGATGGTCGGGATCAGGTGCACGCGGTTGGCGCGCGCGGCGGCGACGAGCTCGTCGAAGGCGCCCCAGTAGACCTTCTCGTTGGGCCAGGCGTTCATGTCCTTGGGATAGAAGCCGACGGC
This sequence comes from uncultured Planctomycetales bacterium, assembly GCA_964622545.1. Lineage (GTDB taxonomy): Bacteria > Planctomycetota > Phycisphaerae > UBA1845 > JAFGLZ01 > JAFGLZ01. The sequence continues at coordinate 14,091 of CAZUQM010000010.1, forward strand.
CGCGAACCGGATCGCGCAGAAGCCGTGCCGGCCGGCGGCCTCGATGGCGGCGACGGCCTGGCGCCTGGCTTGGCCGCGGGCTCGGAACTGGGCGAAGAGGTCGAACTTGTTGAAGGCGATCAGCCGGTACGGCTTGCCGGCGAGGAGCAGGTTCGTCCCGTCGCGAACGAGGAACGGACCGGCCGCCGGTTCCGCCGCACGAGCGGCGGGGCTCGGTTTACCCGCGCCAGGAGCCGCGGTTAGCGCTACGTTGATCACCAGCGTGATGAGGCTGCCATGTTGCAATGCCGTTTCCTTTTCGCGTATCAACGTGCGACCGCGCGCCTCGTCTACCCTTTTCGGCGTTTCGATTTCTCGATGTTTCGGCCTTTCCGTTCTGCCCTCAGGCGGTGACCGACCTCCGTCAGCGTGTGGACGTCTTCCGGCGGGATCGCGCCGGTCGGCAGCGGGCCGCTGTTGAGCAGCACATTGGCGTTGCGGTCGCGGGCCTCGGCCAGCATCTTCCTCACCTCGTCGGGCTTGCGGTGCTTGCCGTCGGCCGACTTGTCGTAGCCCCAGAAGCGCGGCTGGAGCGTGTTGCAGATCTCGATCGGTTTGTCCTTGTTCTTGGCCCAGGCGCGGGCGGCGACCTCTCCGCCCTTGGTCAGCTTGCCGGCGGTGCGCTCCGGCGCGGCGAAGTCTTCGTCGCCGTTGGCGCCCTGCTTGAACGAGATCAGGCACCCCGGCTGGAGCGATCGGATCAAGCGATAGGTCTCGTCGATCGGGAAGAGGTCCGGCCGAGAGTAGTACCCCATAATCGGATCGAGCCAGATGCCCGCCAGCGGACCGTACTGCGTGAGCAGCTCGCGAAGCTGGGCGTGGGCGAAGTCGATGTAGTGCTTGAAGTCGGCGTCCTTCTCGAACTTGTACTCGGGCTGCGGCTCCTTGTAGGCGGGGCGGGCGGCGCGCCAGCCGACGTCGCGGGAGTAGAAGTACGGATGCCGCCAATCGCAGGCGTAGCTGTAGTAGAGGAACAGGCCCAGGCCGCGTTTGTTGCAGGCCTCCGCCAGCTCGGCGATCAGATCGCGCTGGGCGGGTGAGTTGACGCTGTTGAAATCGGTCTGCTTGGTGCGGAACAGACAGAAGCTGTCGTGGTGCCGGCTCGTGATGTTGACGTACCGCATCTCGGCCGCCAGGGCGAGTTCGGCGATCGCGTCGGCGTCGAAGTCCTCAGCCGTGAAGGTGTCCTTGAGCTTGGCGTACTCGGCGACGGGGATCTTTTCGCGGAGCTGTACCCACTCGCCGCGGCCGAGCTGGCTGTATAGGCCGTAGTGAAGGAAGAGGCCAAACCGGGCGTCCTTAAACCAGTCGATGGCGGCCTTGCGGGGGTCGCGCTGCCATGCCGCGCGGCGCTTCTCGAGGTGAGCGGGGATCTTTCGCTGGTTCGCCCAACCGCGTCGATTCAGCGTCATGGTAGCCGCCCCCGCGCCGAGCGCCTCGAGAAAGCGTCGTCGTCCGATGTGCACGTTCGCCGGTGACATGTGGTGGCCTCCTTCCGGGAATGCCGCGGGCCCGCGTCAGGGGATCGGCAACCCCTTGATCTCGTAGATGCGCATGCCCAGCGGGTCGAGCTGGACCGACAGCTTGCGGTTCGAGCCGACGGAAACCGACGCGGGCACGTCGCGGATTCGCACCGACGCGGGCCGGGCCGGCAGCTGGAGGTCGGCCGTCAGTGCTTCGCGCCGATCGTTCACGGTGATCAGGTACGTCGTTCCCCGGTGCTGCCGGACCGTCCAGCGCAGGCCGTCCGTCGGGTCGGCCTTGATCGTCGGCGTCGGCCGGACGGAGAGCAGGACGGGGATCATCCCCTCGATCTCGGCGGCGACGCGCTGGACCTTCGGCCAATGCTCGTCGAACGGGAAGTCCTTGTCCCGTCGGATGACGTGGAACGCGTAGAAGATCAGGCCGTTGGCGCCCTCGGCGATACACTGCCAGGCCATGGAGCGCATCTCGTCGTACGTCGGCGGGCGGTAGGCCGCCTTCTCGTCCTTGCGGTACTGGCCCCAGTTGAAGATCTGCGGCACCATCCAGACGGGTCGCGCGCCGGCGACGGCCTTGACGGTCTGACGCGTCCATTCCCCCGCCAGGGACGGCGGCTTCTTCGGAATCGGGTACGGGTCGGTGCCGATGGCGTCGAAGGTGCGGATATACCCCCGCACCTGGTCGACCTGATAGAGCACCACCCAGGTGGGGTGGTCGGGGTCGAGCTCCTCGAGCCACTGCTGGTGTCGTTCGAGCCGGTCGAGCATGCTGATCGGCAGCTCGTCGTTGAGGTACCAGGCCATGACGGCCGGGTGCTTGGCGTAGTCGCGGACCTTCCTCTTGATGTGGGCCAGTTCGTCGGCCTCGGTCTTGATGTGCTTGGGCGCCCAGCGCGTTTTCGAGTAGATGTCCTTGACCGAGTAGATCACCTTCTTGCCATGCTTGTGTGCGAGGTCGAGCTCCCACTTGTCCGGCGCGTGATAGGGCATGAGACAGTTGAAGGGGCTGTCGGCGTAGACGGCCATGTCTTCCTCGGTGATGGTTCCCCAATAGGTGCCCAACGGGAAGAACGGCTTGCCCCGCAAGATCAGACGGTTGTGCTCGTCGATCATCGCGATGGGCTTGGAGTCGGCCGGCAACCGCACCACCCGTAGACGGTGGTTGTCCCCGATCGCGCTCGATCCCTTGCGGGATAGGAGCAGATCGATCGCGTACTCGCCGGGCGTGAGCGGGGCCGTCGGCAGTCGGAGCGTGAAGGGCGATGCCTCGATTGCGTCCTCCACGCCGCGCGCGACCTCGACGTTGTCGGACTCCCGCACGATCGACCAGCCGAGGCCGACCTGTTCGGGCGTGAGCTCGTAGTCGACCAGGTTCAACTCGCAGAGGATCTCGATCTGCTTCGGACCGGCGGGGGTGATCCAGCCCCGGTAGTTCGGCACGGTCAAGACCGCGCTCAGGGGGCGCTCGCGGTGGCGGCGGATGGAGACGTCGTCCCACCAGGCGGTGCCGGTCATGCCCTTGCGGAGGTAGCACGTGATGTGGACGTTCCGCGCGTTGTCGGGAATCCGCCGGGTCAGGCCCTTGACGAGCGTCCAGTCGTTCGTGCCGCGGACGCCGGGCGGATGGCTTCCGCCGATGTACTTCCGCTGGGCATCGGACCATTCGACGCAGAGCGTCGCGCCGCTGTCCTTGCCCTTGACGTCCTTGGTCTTGACCCAGGCGCTGAAGGCGTACATGTGGCCGGGCTCGAGCCGGATCGGCTGGCCGCAGAGCTGGTAACGCTTGGGGTCGTCGTTGACGTACTTCAGGCTGGCCCGACCGGTGTGGCTGACCGAGGTGTCGCGGCTGTAGATTCTCGGGTTGCCTCCCCATGCGGCGGGCAGGCCGTCCTGGCCGGGCTGCTCGAAGCCGGCGTTGGTGAGCGGGGCGCCTCGGGCGCCGGCTTGTGACGCCAGGGCGGCCGCTACCGGCAGGATGATACACGCGCTGCGCATCGACATCATGGACGGGCTCGCTTGTCTGGGTGATGAGGTCGTCGTTACCGGGCCGCCACGGCCCGTCGGGCATGCTACGCAAGCGACGGTGCGATGTCTACGGGCCGACGGACACGGCGACAGGTCGGGCGGGAGCGAAGGGGCTGCAGCTCTTCGTCGAGCACGCATGCACTGGCTCGACCGCGCTCGCCACAAGCGGCACGGGGATGCTCCGCATCTTGGGGCTGGAATTCTCGTGCCTCACCGCTGAAGCGGCGGGCCACCCACACGAGTTGGTGGGCTGCGGTTGCGGCGTTGAACCAGAGGAGGAGCTGCGTCCCCTGGTGGGGTGTGAGTGCGAGGCGGGGACGCGAGTGCCTATCCCGTTCGGCCCAGCAACCGATCCAGCGCATCGGATGTGTAGTACGCCAGCGCCTCGGGGTAGTGCGGGAACGCGTGGAAGTACTCGAACGTCAGATACCCCCGATAGCCGATGGCGTCGAAGGCCTCCATCACCGCCGGCCAGTCTGTCGTGCCGTCCAACAGCGGGCGGAATCCCTCGGCCGTGTAGTCGGTGCTCCGCTTGGTGTACTCCTTGAGGTGGACGTTGCGGATCCGCTTGCCGAGGACCGGGATGTAGTCCTCCGGGAACTGAAAGAACATGATGTTGCCCGTGTCGAAGTGCACGTGCACGTGGTCGCTGGCGACGTGGTCGACGAAGGCGTTCATCTCTCCGGCCGTCATGAGGTAGCCGCTTACGAAGATGTTCTCGATGTTGATGTGCACGCCGAGCTTCTCGGCCTGGGGCACGAGCTGGGCGATCGCGTCCTTGGCCCGTCGGTCGCATGTGGCCAGGGGGATGGGCTTCACGTCCTTCATCCAGGGGATGAAGACGGCGCCCGGCACGATCAGCAGATTGTCGGTGCCGAGCAGGTGTGCGGCGCGGACCATGTTGGACGCCAGCTCGAGCGCCCGGGCACGCGTCTTCGGGTCGTCGGCCGTCAGCGGGTACGGCCAGAAGAGGTAGCTGCACACGCCGCTGATGGCGATGCCGATGTCGTGGGCCATCCGGCCGATCTTGCGGAGGTCGGCGTCGGACGCCTGGGGCGAGATGTCGCTGTCGAGGTCGAAGTTGACCTCGACGGCGTCGAAGCCGGCACGCTGGGCCAGCTCGAAGCACTCGCGTAGGGTCATGCGATCGGGGTAGGGCAGCGCCCAGAGGTTGATCGATTTCTTCATGTCGTAGCGCTTGGGTGACCTGGCGAGCTCGCCGCGGTCGGGTTTCTTCCTCGCGCTGTCACCGGCACCCACCGCCGCCTGGGCCGTGGCGTCGAGCCCGGACATCGCTAGATACGCTCCGGCCATGCCCGTGGTGGCCGCGAGCAGGTCGCGACGTGTGACGTGGTTGAACCCTTCGCCTGATCCACTCGTAGCATCCGATGACATGCTGTGCCCTTTCGCTCGCTAGGACCCGGTCTGTGAGCGATTGTACGTAGGCGCTCGCCAACGCTTCAAGCGAACGCAGGGCGCGTCTTGACGCAGCTCCGGAGGCCATAGGCTTCAGACTTCAGACGGCAGGGCCGCGATAGGGGAGATGCGACCGTCAGGGGGCGTTGTTGTACAATCGCCGTGGCAAGGTCTGGTCCGAGGGGATGAACTCGCTTGAGTGCGCATGCAGCCGCAACCGCCTCGTGGATTGTGATCGCGACATCATCCGCCGCTTTCGCCTCAGGATGGAACGACTACAGCCTGAATATCGGGGAGGGTTACAGAGTAGTCCGATGCAACAGCTTGGACATCCTCTTGGCCTGCGAGAAAGGGATGATCATCACGCCGATGGACTATGAGGGCGTGGGCCCCATCGTCGGTTACGCCATGACGCCGGAGTTCATCTTCACGAAGCATGCTGGCAGATCATCGGGAAAGCACCCCAGCGGCGTTACGTACGAGGAGGTCGATCGTTCCAGGGAGTTCTTCTTCCTCGTCGCCAAGAAGGACAACGCCGTCACCGGACCGTTGACCAAGCGGGAGTTCGAGGGCCATCCGCTGGTCAAGAAGGGCAGCGCCATCTCATGGACCAAGCCGAGGAATCCGAACATCGTTCGGCCCCTCCTCGGGAGTGCTATGTTCCTGCTAGTCGCGATCCCGATTCTGGCCGTCAAGTACTGGTGGGTAAGTCTGCCCGTTCTGTTCGTGCTGCTGAGCCTCGGCCATGGGGCGAAGAAGGGAAGCCGGCAGGTATGAGGATGTAGCGTGGATCTCGACGAACCTTGTAATTGGCCCTAGATCCCAGTCCCTGCCTCTACAGCATCTCCACATCCTTCTCATACGAGGGCGGCGGCACCTCCATGGCGTCGGGCGCCGGCGGTTGGATCTTGCGGCCCCAGCGGGCGAGCATGCCGAAATCGCGCGTCGCCTGTTGGGTGGCCTGGCGGACCTCGTCGGGACGCCAATCCGCCCGCAGCCGGTCCATCAGGCGCTTGCGGACGTCGGCGTGTTTCGGGTCCTGGCCGAGGTCGTGCCTCTCGTCCGGGTCATCGGCCAGGTTGAATAGCGCCGGAGGCAACTTGGCGTCGTCGGCGAAGTGCCAGAGCTTCCACGGCCCGCTGCGGATCATCCGCGAGGGCAGGAAGCCGCCGCGAATGTCGCACAGTTCGCTGAACGCCTCGTCGGGCCAATCCGAGGGGTGTCGTCCTGTCAGCGTCGACCAGAGCGAGCGGCCGTCGCAGTCGTTCATCTTGCCGCCGGTGAGCTCGGCCAGGGTCGGGCCGATGTCCATCAGGCTGCACACGGCCTGGCTCGTCTTGCCGGCGGCGATCGTGCCGGGAAGGCAGGCGATCAGCGGCGTGCGGGCCGCGCCCTCGTAGTAGATGCTCTTCCACCAACACCCGTGCTCGCCCGCCAGCTCGCCGTGGTCGGTGCAGTAGATCACCAGGGTGTCGTCGGCCAGGCCCGTCTCATCGAGCGTGGTCAGGATGCTGCCGATCAGCGAGTCGATGTGCTCGACGAGCCCGTAGTACGCGGCGCGCGACACACGGGTCTGATGCTCGGTGAGGGGTTTCTCGATCTTGCGCAGCTTGCGAAAGCGGCGGACCGTCGGGGGCACGTCCCCACCGGGCTGGGGCAGGTCGACGCGCGGGTAGTAGGTGTCGAACAGGTCCTTGGGTGCGATGAACGGACAGTGCGGCAGCACGAACCCCACCACGGCCGCGAAGGGCCGGTCTCGCGAGCCGGCATGATCGCGGAGGTAGTCGCACGCCTTGGCCGCGATCTGCTCGTCCATGTACTGGTAGGTGGTCTTGCCCTTGCCGCCCTTGGCCGCATCGGGCCGCATCTGGCCGGAGCCGCCGTGGTAGTAGGGCGGACCGATCTTGGCCTTGCACTTCCAGGGCACGCCGGGGTGCTTGGCCCCGTACTCGCCGATGGGACGGTTTTCGAACCCGTGGCGCTGGTCGGGGCCGTTGAAGTGCATCCGGCCGATCAGGCTGGTCTCGTAGCCGGACAGGCCCAGGGCGTGGGCCCATGTGGGCGTGCCCGAGTTGAGGATCGCGTTGTTGTTCCACACGCGGTTGTGGCTCGGGGTGCGTGAGGTCAGGAAGCTCATACGGCTGGGCACGCAGAGCGGCGCGGGCACGTAGGCGCTGTCGAAGCGCATGCCGTCGGCGGCGAGCCGGTCGAGGTTGGGCGTCCGCACCAGCGCGTTGCCGTAGCAGCCCAGGAAGTGCGGGCTATGCTGGTCGGTCATGATGAGCAGGATGTTCGGGCGCGAGGGCTTGTCGCCCGCGCCTTGGTCGGACGACCTTGCCGAGGCTCGACCGATCGCACCGTGACCGGCCAGGGCGGCCGCGCCGGTCAGGCTCGTCTTGCAGAAGCTGCGTCTCGTCGGTTGCATGCTGCGTCTCCCGAGTATTTCGCCAAGGACGACGGGATGGTGCCAGGATGATCCCGTGATATACTGAACGCACATGTCTGTCGAGGCCCGGAGCGGGCCCGGTCACAGCACATCGGGGCTTGGCCAGTGGAGCAGAGACTATGGGCGAGCGTATCACGCGTCGGCGGTTTCTGAGCACGACCGGGGTAGCGATTCCGGCCGGGCTGATCGCAACGGGGCCGGTTTCCGGCGTGCGGGCCGCCAGGAAGGCCCCGTGGCGGATGCGGCTCAGCACGTCGTCGATCCACTACATGCAGCTCCCGATCGAGCAGGCCTGCGAGCAGATCGCCAAGCTCGGCTTCGACGCCATCGACATCTGGAGCGCTCACGAAGGCTGCCCCCACCTCGACGACGTGGCCAAACGGCTCGGCCCAGACGGGCTCAAGGAGCTCCTGGCCAAACACGAGCTCAAGCTCTACGCCTTCAGTGTTTACAAGGGCGGCTACCAGCGCTACGCCGAGCTGCTCGGTAAGGCCGGCGGCGGGGTGGCGATCCAGGGCAGCGCCAAGCCCTGTAAGCCCAGCGAGCTGACGGCCAAGATGCGGGGCTTCTTCGAAGGTCTCAAGCCACTGGCCGAGCTCGCCGAGCAGTACAACTCGTACCTGGCTATCGAGAACCACGGCCATGCGCTGCTCGATTCGCTCGACTCGTTCAAGGCCTTCGTGGACCTGAATACGTCGAAGCGGATCGGCATCGCGCTGGCGCCGTATCACCTTCAGGCGATCAAGGCCTCGGTGCCCGAGGCCATCCGGATCTGCGGTAAGCAGCTCTTGTTCTTCTACGCTTGGCAGAAGGCGCCCGACGCCAAACAGCTGCCCGGCATCGGGCCGACCGACATGACACCGTGGATCGCCGCGCTGGCCGACGTCGGCTACCGTTGGTACGTCAACCCGTTCATGCACGGACACCCCGAGGCCTATGTCATGTCGGCCGATTTGGCGAAGGCTCGGGATTACTTGAAGGCGTGTTATCGAAAGGCCGTCGCATCGGCGTAGCGGATCCCCGTTGCGGCCGCGTCACGAATCCAGAAGGGAGCCCTTCATGAACTCCGAAAACGCCAAGTCCAACCGGTCGCACGACGTCACGCGCCGCGACTTCGTCCGCACCGGCGCGGTCGGCGCCGCGGGCCTGATCGCGGGCCTCGGCGGACGCAGCGTCCACGCCGCCGACAGAGCCGAGCAGGCCGCGATCCGCAAGACGCGCAGCTACAACCCCGACATGGAGTACCGCCGCCTGGGCAAGACCGGGCTGTGGGTCTCGGCCGTCTGCTTCGGCGGACACTGGAAGCGGGTCGACAAGATGGTGCCCGGCGTGTTCAAGGGCAAGGGGTGGCTCAGCGCGGATCTGGAGAACAAGGGCTTCCAGACGAACCGCCACGACGTCATCCACCGGTGCCTCGATCGGGGGATCAACTACGTCGACGCCTGCACGCGCGAGGAGGTCGTCGCCTACGCTCGCGCCCTCGGCAAGGACCGCGACAAGATCTTCTTCGGCTTCTCGTGGTACCAGGAGGAGATGCGCAATCCGAAGTTCCGAACCGCCGAGGCGCTGCTTCGCACGCTCGAGAAGGGCATGCGGGCCGGCAAGCTCGAGTATGTGGACCTCTGGCGGATCGTCATGGACGACCAGAGCAGCCGCCACACCAAGGCCGAGGTCGACGAGATGATGGAGGCCCTGGCCAAGGCCAAGAAGCAGGGCAAGGTGCGGTTCACCGGGCTGAGCAGCCACGATCGCCCGCACGTCAAGTGGATGATCGAGACGTATCCGGAGATCGTGCAGGTCGTCGTCATCCCCTACACCGCACGGAGCAAGGTGCTGCCCAAAGACAGCGTCTTCGAGGCCATCCTCAAGCACGACGTCGGCTGCCTGGGCATCAAGCCGTTCGCCAGCAACTCGCTCTTCAAGGGCGACAGCACGCCCGGCAACGCCCACGCCGAGGCGGACAACCGCCTCGCCCGGATGGCCGTCCGCTACATCCTATGCAACCCGGCCGTCACGGCCCCGATCCCGGGCATGATCAACACGCAGCAGGTGGACAACATGGCCCGGGCGATCAAGGAGCGTCGCGAGTTGGATCTGGCCGAAGCGCTGGAGCTGCGGGATGCCATGGACCAGGCCTGGGCCAAGCTGCCGGCGAACTACCAGTGGCTCAAGGGCTGGGAGTACGTGTGAGGCGCTCGACGGCGGAGGTCGGGATTCCGAGCGAGAGTCCTCGGAGCCGAGCTACAACGTTCGGTTAGCAGAGAGCTGCGTCCGCTTCGCAGGCTTTAGACCGGCGGCTTGGCTTCAGCCGGGGCCGGCTCGGCCGGCTCGAGCGTCGGCGGCGGCGCGGTCTTGGTGAAGAGATAGTAGAGCTTACCCTCGCTGTAGGTCCGGCCTGCGATCTGTCCGGCCGCCTCACCCACGCCGATGTAGACGTCGCATCGACCAGCGGCCCGGATGGCGCCACCGGTATCCTGATCGCACGCGAAGGCGCGGTACTCGCCCAGGTTGATCCCACCGCCGGGCAACGGGAACTCGTTGGCGACGATGAAGGTGACGTTGGCTCGCGGGAAGACGTCTTTGTCCGTCGCGATGGTCCGCCACGGCGTGACGGGTTCGTTCAGGCTGCCGTAGGGGCCGCCCTCGCGCGGCATGAAGAAGACGTAGCGCGGGTTCTGGTACAGGTAGTAGTCCATCTCCTCGGGGTGCTGCTGGAAGTAGCGGATCATGCCCTGGAGCGAGAGCTGACCCTTGGCGAGCTTCTTGTCGCGGAGCAGGGCGCGGCCGACGGACTTGTAGTCGTGGCCGTTGTTGCCGGCGTAGCCGATCTCGAAGATCGAGCCGTCGGGCATGCGGAGCTTGGCCGAGCCCTGGACGGTGACGACGTAGGCCTCAAAGCGGTCCTTGAGCCAGACGAGCTCGCGGCCCTTGAGCATGCCGCTCTGCTCGATTTCGCGGCGGCTGGGATAGGGCTGCAAGCTGCCGTCGGGCATGCGGCGTCCAAGGATCTCGCCGGTCTTCTCGTCGCTGACGAGGTCCTTGGGGCGTTTGTAGAGGGGGTACTGGAAGACGTCGGTGCGTGTCTTGCTGGCCTCGAAGATGGGGCAGTAGTAGCCGGTGAAGAGGACGGTGCCTTTGTTGTCGCAGCCGACGGAGATCCAGACGTCGAAGTCCTTCCGGATTCGGCGGTTGAGCTCGTCGCCGCCGGTGACGCCGGATTCGAGCAGGGCGAGGAAGGCCTTCAGGCTGCCCAGGGCGTGGGCGTGGGTGATCTCGCCGTACGGGTAGAAGGCCTTGCTGGACGGTTTGCCCATGTAGTTGATGCTGCGACGGATGGCCAGCTTGAGGGCCTCGACGTCGCCCATGGCCCCGGAGAAGTCGGGGATCTCGTTGGGATCGGTGATCTTGCGCAGGGCCAATTGGCCGGGCGGCAAGGGTTTGTCGTAGTCGGGCGGAGACGGCGGTGCCGGCAGGAAGATCGGCCTGTTCGGCTTGCAGCCGGCCGTGATGGACAGCCCGACCGCCGTGACCACTGTCGCCAAGAGACATCGCGTGAGCGCTTCACCCTTCCTCCGGCTCGGTTGATGCATGCCTCGCACCGAATCACCTCCCGCCATGAGGCCCATGTGAGGACATCGTCTTGTTGGCTTAGAGCTTGGTGATCTCGACGTATCGCTGGACGCTGCCGAGGTCGCGGACGACGTCGAGCGTGCATTCGAGCTCGCAAGTATCGCCCTTGTGGGGCGCGTTGACCGCCGAGCCCTTGGGGCGGACGAACCAGTCTCGACCTGCCCGGGTGCGGGCCTCGGCCGGCTTGGGGGTTCGTCGTCGCTGCTTCTTGGTCTCCGGATCCTTCAGGAAGAGTCGACCGAGGGTCTTGGCCGCGCCCTCCGAGAGGCTGTTGCTGGTCACGGTTACCTTCACCCTGCTGCCTGGTTCGATATCTGTCATCGTTCTGCCACGTTCTGTGCAAAGCGTTTAGGGAGTGATCCGACCGGCGGAGCGTACCGCCGGTTCCAGAATCCGTCCATCTTAGTAACACGTCCCTTGCGAGTCTACCCCCTAGCGTGACCGTATTCCCGAGGTGCGTGACACGGCCCTTGACGTCGCCTGGACGCGGGCCGATGCTCTGGGCGGCCACGCGAAGGGAGGTGTCCGATGACGCGCGCGACCTGTTGGCTGGTGCTGGGAGTGCTGGCGTGTCCGCCGGCGGTCGCCGGCGAGATGCTCCGCAATGCAGCGTTCAAGGGCGACGCGGACAAGGACGGCGTCGCGGACGCATGGATCCGCAATGTGCACGAGGGGGCCACGGGCACGTTCGCCCTGGAGCGCGACGAGGCGGGCCATGGGGTCCAGCGGATCGACCATACCCGTGAAGGCTCGGAGTGGGTCCGTGTGAGCCAGACCGATCTGAAGGCCCGGCCGAAGTCGTTGTACGTGGCGTCGGTGGACGTCAAGGCGACGGGGCCCTGGCATGCGATCCTCTACCAGTTCAAGGCCCGGGCGAAGGACGCGGACGACTACATCAGCAACTGGGTCGGCAGCGGCACCGCGTGCGGCTGGAAGCGGGTGAGCAAGGCCATCGAGACCACCGAGGACGCCACCGAGTTCAAGCTCTCGTTGGTGACGCACGGCAAAGGGACGGCGTGGTTCCGCAACCCGTCGTTGGTGCTTCTGGGCGAGCGGCTGCGGTTGCTGGTCCCGCGTTGCGGGGCAGGACCGGAGCTGGACGGCAAGCTGGGCGACGCGGCCTGGCGGGATGCGGCGGCGGTCTCGGACTTCTACCGGCTCGACGGCCAGGGCGCGAGGGCGGAGGTCAAGACAACGGTGCGCGTGTGCGCGTCGCAAGAGACGCTCTACGTCGCGTTCGAGTGCGCCGAACCGGCGATGGGTCGGCGCGTGCTGGGCGACGTCGACGGGAAGCCGGCCACATGGAACGACGACATGGTCGAGCTGTTCCTCCAGCCGGAGGACACCGGCACGTATTGGCACCTCGGCGTCACCTCGGGCGGCGGTGTGGTCGTCGAACGGCGCGCCACGGGGACGCACAGCACCTGGGCGACGTGGATCGAGCGGCTCGGCTCGGACGAGCCGGAGCTGGGCGCCAAGGCGGTCGTTCAGGCAAGAAAAGGCGGGTGGACCGCGGAGGTGTCGATTCCGCTGGCGGCCCTCGGCGGGGTGCGAAGGCCCGGCGCGGTCTGGCGGGCGAACCTGACGCGGTCGCGAAAGGTGACCGGCCGGCAGGACAACAGCACGTGGGTCTACATCGACGGCGAGACATTCCACCAACCGAAGTTCTTCGGTGAGTGGATCTTTGGCGGGGCGTCGGCGACAAAGCCGGAGGTCATCGCGGCCTCGGAGGTGATGCGGAAGCATCCGAGTGAGCCGCCGACGATCGTGCCCAGGCCCAAGCGGCAGGAGTGGGGGGGGAGCCGGCCGATTCCGGTCGACGCGTCGTGCTCGGTCGTGGGGCCGAAAGGGCCCGCAGGGATGTTGACCGACATGGTGGCGCGACGGACGGGGCTGCGGTTGCGGGTGGCCGAGCGGCCCGGCGACGGACCGGCGATCCGCATGGTGACCAAGCCGCAAGAGCATCCGGAGCAATACACGCTTCGGGCCGATGCCAAGGGTGCGACGCTCGAGGCCGCCGACGAGCGCGGCCTGTTCAACGCGGCGGCCACCATGGCCCAGCTCATCACGTGGCACGACGGCCGGGTGCTGTTGTGGCCCGCGGACGTGGAGGACTGGCCCGACCTCCGGTGGCGGGCCTGGCACCTGATCGGCCCGACGAGCCCGGAGGCGCTGGACGCATCGAAGCGCGTGATCGGGGTGATGGCCGGGCTCAAGTACAACGTCGTTTGCCTTCAGATCGACAACCGGCTGAGGTACGAGCGACGTCCGGCGTTGTCGGGCTCGAACCCACCGACGAAGGCCCAGCTTCGTGAGCTGGTGTCCTATGCCGAGAGCTGCGGCATGGAGGTGATCCCCATGACGCAGTGCTGGTCGCACTTCGGGTACTTCCTGAACAAGAAGGAGTTCGCGCACCTGAACGCCAACCCCGACCCGAAGAAGAAGGGCCGGCACACGCGGTGGAACTATTGCCCTCGTCATCCCGAGGTGCATCCGATCCTGTTCGACATGATCGAGGAGCAGCTCGAATGCTTCCCGACCGCCAAGTACTACCACGTCGGGCTGGACGAGATCAGCTTTGGGGCGATCAGTGAGCATCCGCTCACGAAGGGCACACCGCCGCACGTGGTGTTCGCCGAGGAGGTCAAGCGGCTGCATGACTTCGTGACGGTCAAGAAGAAGCTGAGGATGTGCATGTGGGGCGACCAGTTGCTCGTCAGTCACAACGGCGGGGCGCCCCACCACACGTCCAAGGCCCTGGACGAGGTGCCGCGGGACATCATCATCTTCGACTGGCATTACCCAGCGGCCAGGTCGTTCCCGTCGGTGGCGTTCTTCAAGGAGCACGGCTTCGACGTGGTCGCCTCGGGGTGGTACGAGCCGATCAACGTGACGTACCTAAGCAAGGCGGCGGTGGACCAGGGCGTGCTGGGCTATGGCGGGACGACGTGGTGGGGCCTGGACCGCATCCACCTCGAACCGCGGTTGCGTGGGGCGATCCCGCTGGCGGGCGAGATGGCATGGTCGTGGGGCAAGCCGGCGTTGGAGGAGATCGCGTACCGCCCGGCCGAGGTCTTCGGCCGGCTCTGGCCGGCGAGCGAGCCGCGGGTCGTATCCGAGTTCGTGATCGTCGACCTGTCGGCGCACTGCAACGAGTATCTGGACGACCGTGAGGGTCGGCGGTGGTTGACGGACGACCGTTCGCATTCGTTGGCGTGCGTGCCGAAGGGGCGGCAGGTGTGGTGCGGGATGCCGTTCCAGGTCGGGCCGCGCTCGGGCGAAGGGTACGACTGCGTCGTCCTGGCCGACGACGCGAAGGAGAGCCGGTATCCCGAGGGCGCGCACCTCATTCCCGTGGGCGCGAAGCTCGACGCCCTGGCGTTCGTGCACACCGTGAGCCAGCCGAGGACGTTTGCCGAGCACATCTACGACCGCAGGCACGCGAACCCGACGCACCTCGGTCGGTACGAGGTCCGCTATCAAGACGGCGAGCGGGCGAAGATCGAGCTGCGGTGGCGGGAGAACGTCAGCCACTGGAACAACCGGTTCGGCGCGGCACTGGCCGAGACGGCTAGGGTGGGCAAGACACGGGGCGGGGCCCTGGTGCGGGTCGAGGTCTACCGCTGGCCCAACCCCAGGCCGAAGGCGGCGATCGAGTCGGTGAGCCTCATCTCGGGCAAGGATCACGCCAGACCGGTTCTGCTGGCGATAACGGGGGTGCGGTATCGTTAGTTGCACGAACGCGCGGCGCTACAGCTAGAAGGCGTCGAGGAGGAACTCCTTCTCGAAGTGCGTCAGCACGGTGACCTGGTCCGTAAGCCACTGGATGCTGATCGCGTGCGGATAGAGCAGCTCCTCGGGGTCGGCCGGCTCCTGGGGGTCGGCATCGTAGTCGGGCACGGAGAACTCGCGGTCGAGCTCGATGCCTCGGATGCGCGTCTTCTCGATGACGAAGGCGATGATGGCCGGGCATTCATAGACGGGGAACAACCTGAGCGGCGGCTGGTCCTTGGTGTAGGGTTCCAGGTTCGTCCCGTCAAAGGGCGGGTGGTTGAGCGGCGTCAGAATGAGTTGCTGGTTGGCGATGATGTGGTCGTCCGACGTCACGAAGTTTCGGAACTCGACGAGATGGGGGCAGGGCACGCCGAAGATGTCCTCGGTGTCCCTGATGTTGGCCAGGGCGGCGTTGCCCTCGGCGGCCCCGATGGCTCGTAGGGCGTCCTCGCTGGCGCGGACCACATCGTTCAAGATCGGAATCAGGACCTGGCGTCCCGCCTGCACCATGCGGCGCGGCTCGACCCTTTGGAAGTTGACGTAAATGTCGAAGGCGATGTCCTCATCGAACTGGTTCTGAAACAGAAAGACCAGGGCGAACTTGTAGCCGGCCAGGTTGGGTTCGACGAGGTCCATCTCCTCGAAGGCGGCCAGGGCCGCGGGCCGATCGTACGGCAGGTCTTCATCCTCAACGATCTGGCCACTGAGGGGATCATCCGTTCGGACGGCGAGCTGGCCGGTGTTGGGGTCCTCCTCGGGGATGGTCGGCGGGCAGTAGCAGCCGACGGTGGTCACCAGTGCGAGAACCACCAGGAGCATCGCCAGGGAGACCAGACCGGAAGCGTACCGACGTATGGTCATGATGCGCATTGTAACATCCTGCCGTATCGTACGTTGTTGGTTTTAAGGCGCCACGCCCGCCCCGCTCTGACGCGCCGAGTACAGATCGCTTTGATCAATATCGGTCCTTTGGGCGGTGCTCCTGAAGTGAAGATCGCGTCCGTAGTGGAACGGACTCCTTGCGTCCTCATCAGTGGGATGCCACGACCGGCTAGGCCATCCCGCCTAGCCGCGCGGCCTGGAGGACGGACAGGGCCAGACCCTCCTGCATCTGGCGGAGGTCCATGCACTCGTTGGCGCTGTGTGCGTGCTGGAGCTCGCCGGGACCGAAGACGACAACCTCATGTCCTGCAAGTGAATAGAGCCTGCCGTCGCAACTGACCTGCCAGGCGGCCGGTTCAGGCCACGTCTGGCCTACGGCCTCGAAGGCGGCCTGGAAAGCCTGCATGGCCGGGCAGTTCGGATCGGACGCATAGGCCTCGTTGTGGAGCTTTTCGAAGGTCAGGCGGACCATGTCCCGATCGACATCGGCGCCAATGAAGTCGCCGTAGTCCTTGGCGCCCTGCTCGGCGGCGGCCGAGAGGCGGTCCTTCAGATCGGCCATCCGGTGGGTGGGCTGGAAGCCCTGGCCGCCCTCGAGGACGAGGGGGTCCGGGACCTCTGGACCGTCAGCCAGGGCGCCGACCGAGACGACGTCGGGATCGTCCTTGGTCTGGCGGATGAGCTTGTCCAGGATGAACGCCGCTTTGGTGATCGCGCAATCGCACTGGGCGATGGCCCCCATGTGGCCGGCCTTGCCGTAGATGTCGAGGCGGAACCCGGTCGCGCCCTCGGCCGTGTCGCGTGAGAGCCGAAAGTGCTCGGGCACTTTCGGCTGGCCGGTGGCCGGATCGGTCTCGTCGTTCTTGTCCCCATAGTCATCGGTATAGTCGGCGACGGCCTGCTCGATGATCTCAGTGAGCCGCAGGGCGAGTTGATCGGTGTCGATGCCAGGGTTGGCCTTGACCAGGACGGCAACGTGGTCGTTGACGGCCGAGGGATGGTCGCCATAGGGGCCGAGGATGCCGTGGCTGGTCTGGACGTGGTCGGGCCGGAAGAGGGGGTGGTCGCTCTCGGCCTTGATCGTGGCGCCTTCGGCCTCCAGCGCTCGGATGACGAAGGGCCACATCTCGACGGGCAGGACCTTGGGATTACCCGTTCCGCTGAGGGTGCACTTGTACCACATCGCGCCGCGGTTGGCCGGATGCGGGATGTTGCTGGTGATCTCGTAAATGACGACGTGATGGCCGGCGAATCGCGTGTCACGGACCATGGACAGCGCCCCGTTGCCGCCGGATTCCTCGTCGATAACGAACTGGTAGACGCGGTCGCGGGGGAAGCTAAGTCCGAAGCGGTCGCGGAGCTCGTTGAGGATCTTGATCTGCGCCAGCAGCAGGGCGACCTGGCCCTTGTCGTCGCAGGCTCCGCGCCCGTAGACCACGTCGCCGTCGACGCGAGGTTCGATCCAGCCGGCCACGGTGTCGATGTGGCAGTTGTGGATGGCGGGCTCGCCCGGCTCGCCGGGAGCGTCGGCCTTGAGGATGGCGATCAGGTTGCAGCGGTTCGCGTAGGCCTGCTCGACGGGTAGAGGCTCGGGGCGGTCGGCGGTGATGGTGTAGTACGGGTGGCTGTAGTTCTCGTCGTCGTCGATGGCCGGGTCGATGGGCACGCGCTCGATCGTGACGCTCTGGCCGCAGAGGTCGCGCAGCTCGCGCTCGATGATGGTGAACACCTTCTCTTCGTTGGCGGCCATCTCGGCGGGTTCGGGCTTGGGTGTGTTGTCGATGGCCAGGAGCTCGATCAGTAGGTTGCGGCAGTAGGTCTTGATGTCGTCGTCGTGCGAGCGCTGCTTGACGAAGGCGATGAGGTCATCGGGAAAACGGCTTGCCATGGCGGGCGACTCTCCTAGGTTGCTGGGCTACCTGGTCTGTTCCTTGGGGGTATACGCGTTGAGCCGGTGGCTTGGCTGCTTGATCTCGATCGGATAGCCGACGGCGGTGTTGAGCAGGGCGCGATCGTCCGGCGTAGCCATCGTCAGTAAGGCATTGAAGAGGGTGCCGTCGGTGGCCCCCATGCGTCGCCGGTACCAGTCGAGGAAGACCTCGCGATGCCTGCCGAAGGGATGCGCGAGCCGAAGGGTCATGTCCTCGTGGCTGATCTCGACGAGGTCGGGGTTTCGGACGGCGGCCTGGCCGATGCGTTCGAGCTCCTTGTCCAGGATGTCGGCTGTGAATGGGCGATCGGGCACGGGCAGGCCTTGTCTGGCCGGGCACAAGGCCAGGACGACGCGGGCGTCCCGCCGTGCGTCGGGCAGGAGCCGCTCGCGGAGGCGGGCGAGGGTGACGTCGCGGCCGTGGAGGCGAAACCGGTAATCGGTCTCGGCGGGGGCCATGGCCAGATTGGGGTTGCCCAGGGTGCGGCGGTACTGCTCGAGGCCGGCACGGATGGCGAAGAGGTTGTACGCGTTGAGCAGGTGGGCGGTTCGGGCGTGCCCGGTGTGCTTCGGTCCTGGCGGTTCGGCGATGCTGATCAGGAGGGCGTTGATGCGATCGGGGTTGGCGAGCAGTCCGGCGTAGTCGACCTGTCCGTCTCGGACGAAGTCGTGCAGGAACAGGACGTACTTCCAGCCCCAAGGGTCTTCGAGCATGGGGGCCGGCTCGGAGGGTGCGTACAGGGGCATGGGCCCAAGGGTGGATCGACTGCAGCCACCCGCAAGTGCCAGGCCGGTGAGGCTTGCGACCACGATCTTGCCGAACCAGGTTGTCCGCACGGCCGTTCCCGCCAAGGGTGCTCCGATGCAATTCAGGGCGTCCATTTTAGCGAGGTGTCTGCCGCCGTC
Source organism: uncultured Planctomycetales bacterium (assembly GCA_964622545.1). Taxonomy (GTDB): domain Bacteria; phylum Planctomycetota; class Phycisphaerae; order UBA1845; family JAFGLZ01; genus JAFGLZ01. The sequence continues at coordinate 32,620 of CAZUQM010000010.1, forward strand.
GAGGACCGTGTCTGTAGAATGCGGTGACGGGATTCCGTCACGGGTTTGCGCGCGTGAACCTTTGTCGGTATGCGGTTAAGGTATGGGTTACGCGATATCGTTTCGAAAGACGTCGCGCAGGCGGCACGACGGCGGGTGCTTGCCCCCCATCGGCGAGGACATTCCGCCTCGGGCCGAGGCATGCAGGCCCAGGGAGGTGCTACGAACCGTGAGCGATCTACCGCAAGACGGTCGGAAGGCCGACGAGGCGATCCAGATGGAAGATCTTCTAGCGATCCATAGCGACCTGGCCGGCAAGGATGAGGATACACGCCTCGTCGAGGCGCTGGGGCAATCGTACGCGCGGATCCGGCAGGAGCTGAGCAAGGTCATCGTCGGGATGGACGAGGTGATCGAGCAGGTGCTGGTGTCGATTTTCTGCCGGGGGCATTGCATCCTCGAGGGCGTGCCGGGCCTGGCCAAGACGCTGCTGATCAGCACGATGGCCGAGATGCTGCATCTGTCGTTCAAGCGGATCCAGTTCACGCCCGACCTGATGCCGGCGGACATCACGGGTACGGACGTGCTCGAGGAGGACCACACGACGGGCAAGCGGATCTTCCGGTTCGTGCACGGGCCCATCTTCGCGAACATGATCCTGGCCGACGAGATCAACCGGACACCGCCGAAGACGCAAGCGGCGCTGCTGGAGGCGATGCAGGAGCACCAGGTGACGGTGGGCGAGACGACCATGCCGCTGGCCGAGCCGTTCTTCGTGCTCGCGACGCAGAACCCCATCGAGCAGGAGGGGACCTATCCGCTGCCGGAGGCGCAGCTCGACCGCTTCATGTTCAAGATCCGCGTGGGCTATCCCTCGGCCGAGGACGAGGTGACGGTCATGAAGCGCGCCACGAGTCACTACCAGGCCGAGATCGGCCCGATGCTGACGGCCGATCAGATCGTGACGTTGCAGGACATCGTACGGCGGGTGCCGGTGGCCGATCACGTGTACCACTACGCCCGGGATCTCGTACGAGCGACACGTCCGAAGACGGCGGACGCCCCGACGTTCGTGGACGAGCTGGTCTCGTGGGGTGCCGGACCGCGAGCGAGCATCTACCTGGTCTTGGGCGGGAAGGCCCGCGCGATCCTACACGGGCGGTTTCACGCGACGACGGACGACGTGCGGGCCATGGCGTTGCCGGTGCTGCGGCATCGGATCATCACGACGTTCAACGCCGAAGCGGCCGGCAAGTCGTCGGACGACGTCATCGAGCAGTTGCTTGCCGAGGTGCCCGTGACGACGGAGGGGCAGCTGTCCACGGGCTGATGCCGCTTGACCTTCAGGAGGGTGTGGCTCGGGCCCGCGTCTACCACGCACGGCCCGTCACGCCGCACGACAGATGTCTGAGCAAACCGGTTCCTACTTCGAGCTGATCAAACCCGAGTCGCTGGCCAAGCTGGGGCGGCTGGAGCTGATCGCGCGACAGGTCGTCGAGGGATTCATCAGCGGCAAGCACAAGAGCCCCTTCAAGGGCTTCAGCGTGGAGTTCGCCGAGCACCGCGAGTACACGCCGGGTGACGATCTGCGCGACCTGGACTGGCGGGTGTTCGCGCGCAGCGACCGCTACACCATCAAGCAGTACGAGGAGGAGACGAACCTCCGCGCGACGATCCTGCTGGACGCCTCGGGCTCGATGGCGTACGCCGACTCGACCGTGTCGAAGTTACGATACGCGCAGTTCGTGGCCGCGACGCTGGCGCACCTGATGCTGCATCAGCAGGACGCGGTGGGCCTGGTGACGTTCGACGCCGAGATGCGTCGCTACATTCCGCCGCGGAGCAAGCCGAGTCACCTTCGGGTCCTACTCGAGGAGATGGAATCGACCGAGCCGGGCGGCGAGACGTCGCTGTCGTCGGTGCTGCATTACGTGGCGGATCGCATCCGGCGTCGGGGGCTGGTCGTGCTGATCAGTGATTGCTTCGACGACGTCGACGCGCTGATCTCCGGACTGCACCACTTCCGGCATCGCAAGCACGAGGTGGTGCTGATGCAGGTGATGGCGCCGGAGGAGCTGACCTTTCCGTTCAGGCGATGGTCGCAGTTTCGCTGCCTGGAGGCGCCGTCGACGCGTCTGATGCTCGACCCGGCCAGCGTCCGCGACGCGTACCTGCGGCGCGTCGGGGCGTTTCTGACCGACCTGAAACGCCGCTGCGGGGAGATGGAGATCGATTACGTGCAGCTCAACACGGCCGAGCCGTACGACGACGCCCTGGTACGCTATCTGGCGTTCCGGGCCGCGCTGGTTCGGACGCGGCGGTCGTGAGTGCGGGGCTGATTGATTGGAGGTTTCGCGAATGCGCCGTCGCCCCTGTGGTTGGGACGGGGTGCCACTGGCAGCTTGTCTGCCAGTGTGGCCTGAGTTGGGTTGTGCGTTCACTGGCGGACAAGCCGCCAGGGGCACCCGGCGCCGAGCCCTATCCGCTAGTGAAGAACGGGTTGAGCGGCTTGCAGCGACCGCTGGAGCGGTGAGGGGTTCAGCCCAATGTGGCCCAAGAGTCCTTGGCTAGGAGACGCGATGATTCACGGCCGAGGGCGGCCGTGCCACACTGTCCAGACTTCTTCGTAGGGCTAGGCGGATCATGCTTCCGGAGTGGATCACCGAGACATTTCGCAACGCCTCGCTGGTGTGGTGGCTGCCGCTGGCGCTGCTTCCTCTGGTGATCCATCTGCTGAATCGGCTGCGCCGCAAGAGTATCGAGTGGGGGGCGATGCGGTTCCTGCTGGACTCGTACGCCATGCGTAGCCGGAAGATCCTCCTGGAGGAGGTGGCGTTGCTGGCGGTGCGGGTCTTGCTGCTGGCGGCGTTGGTGTTGGCGGCGGCTCGTCCGCTGCTGCGGAACCCTCATTACGGCGGCCAGCCTCGGGCGCGTCAGGACGTCGTGATCGTGATGGACCTGTCGAGTTCGATGGCCCTGCGGGATGAGGGCGCGACACGGTTCGAGCGCGCCTGTGCCGCGGCCGGGCAGGTGCTGGACCTGATGACCCAGGGCGACACGGTGAGTGTGGTGTTGGCCGGGCCGGTGGTGCGAACACTCTCGGACCGGCCGGTGTTCGTCGACGACGCGTCACGACAGGAGATCAAGCGATCGCTGGCCACCCTCCGTCCGGTGCTGGGCGGGATGGACATGGTGCGGGCGATCGATCGCGCGCAGGGCTTGCTCGACGCGGGGCAGCATCCACTGAAGCACGTGGTCATCGTCACGGACGGGCAGGCGGCCGGCTGGCGGACGGATCAACCGAGACGGTGGGACTTCCTCCGTCAGAGCCTGGAACAGTCGGCATCGCGGCCGGACGTGAGCGTGTTGACGGTAGGCAGGTCGGGCGGGCGCGTCGTGAATGCGGCCGTGAGTCGGGTCGTGCTCGGCCGAAGGCTGGTGGGCACGGATCGCCCGGTCGAGGTTCGCGTGGGGGTCGCCAACACGGGTACCGAGACGACGGCGCCGCGTCGTGTGGAGCTGATCGTCGACGAGAAGAAGGTGGACGAGCAAGAGATCGGCGAGCTCCGGCCCGGCTCGTCGGATGAGATACGCTTCTCGCATCGCTTCGCCCGTCCTGGCTCGCACCTGATCGAGGCGCACCTGACGGGCGAGGACCAGATCGATCTGGACGACGCCATGTGGGCGGCAGCGCGTGTGCTCGATCGGTTGCCGGTGCTGTTGGTGGACGGCGCGCCGTCGGCTCGCCCGCTGGAGTCGGAGACGAGCTTCCTGACGATCGCCCTGGACCCGAGGTCGGCCGATACGCAAGGCGAGGTGGATACCATCGTCGACGCCGAGGCGGTAGAGCTGGCGGAGGTCGCGTCGGTCGATCCGCGCCGTTATCGGGTGGTGGTGCTGGCGAACGTCAGTCGGCTTGGCGAGGGATTCCTCGGACGGCTGCGGAGCTTCGTGAGCGACGGCGGGGGTCTGCTGATCGCCCCGGGCGACGAGGTGGACCTCGCCTGGATGAACGATCGCTTGCTGTCCGGTGACGTCCCGCTCCTGCCGTGCCGGCTGGAAGAGGCCACGACGCGGTCGGACGACCCGCAGGCGGGGATGGACGTGGCGGCCGAGGAGGTTGAGCATGCGGCCGCGGCGCTGTCGACGGACCGCGAGAGCACCGACATCGACAAGGTGCGGGCGTACCGGTGGTATCGCCTGGCGGCGCCCGCCGAAGGGGCGGGGCGGATCATCCTGCGGCTGGCCAACGGCGACGCTCTGTTGGCCGAGCGACGGGTCGGTCGCGGTCGGGTGCTGATGACGGCGGTTCCGCTGGACGACGACTGGACGAACCTTCCTGGCACGAAGGCGTTCGTGGTGCTGGCGCACGAGATGCTCACGTGGCTGGCCGAGCCGTTTCTGTCGCGGTGGAACGTCGAGCCGGGCGAGGAGATGGCCGCGCGACTCCCGGCCGAGGTCGCCGATGGCAAGGCCCGCGTGGTCGAGCCGTCGGGCGAGAGCCTCGAGGTCGAGGGTCGACGCGACGCGGGCGACGTGGTGTACCGCTACGGACGGACGGAACAACCGGGCGTGTACCGTCTGCTCGTCGGGGAAGGACCCGACGCGGAGCGATACTACTTCACGTCGCGGTGCGGTGCGGAGGAGTTCGCGCTGTCGCCTTTGGATCGGTCGATGCAGCGGGTCGTCTCGGACCGGTTGGGCGCGGCCTTCGCCGAGGACGTGGCCGCCTTTGAGGGCAGGCTGCAACGTGATCGGGCCGGGGCCGAGATCTGGCAGCTCCTGGCGGCCGGCGTGTTGGTGATGTTGCTCGCGGAGGTGTTCCTGACCCGTCGGATCGCCGCGTCACGCCACGCCGCCCAGGCCGAGGGCGTGGCCTTTGGTAGGTGACCGTCGGCTCCAGGACGGATGAGGTGATGGGCGTGCTGGCTCAGGCTGAGCAACTCGAGCAGATCCGGCGTCTCATGTTCGTGGGGGCCCTGTGGCCGACGTTCTGGGCCGTCGTGGCCACAACGGGTTTCGTCGCGGTGCTCTGGCTGATGATCGTCGACGGCATGTTCCGCCGGCGGTTCGGCCTCGGACTGGTCCTCAAGGCCGTGGCGTGTCTTTGGGTGGGCCTCATCGCCGCGGCGCTGGCCTTGACCAAGACCGACATCGGCGGCTGGGGCGTTGCGGTGATGTTGGCGGCGGTTGGTGGGCTGCTGATCTATCTGTACAGCCTGGAGCGGCGGTTCGTCGGTCGCGGCACGGGCCTGACACTGACGGGGCTGCGGGTGCTGCTGATCGTGGTGGTCTTCGCCATGCTGGCCGAGCCCGTTGTGAGCCTGACGCGGCGGGAGACGCGACAGCGGCGCGTGGCCGTGCTGATCGACGAATCGGCGAGCATGGACGTGGTGGATGCCGAGCGCTCGCCCGGAGAGCTGCTGCGGCTGGCGGATGCCCGGGGCATGCTGAGCGAACTGGCACGGCCGGTGAAGCTCGATGACGCGATCGTGCGGCTGCGACGCACGGAGAGGATGCTGGACAGGCAGAAGGCCTGGCTGACGGAGATGGGTCTCGATGCCGAGCGAACACCGCGGACGGCCGACCGTGGCCGGACGCAGTCGCTGGTCGACAACGTCCGGTCGTGCCGGGACACGGTGGCGTCCGTCGCGGAACGGCTGGGCACGGTGCTGGACGATCCGGAGGGCGTACCGCGCGGCCTGAGATCAGGGCTCATCGACGTCCGGGAGCGTTTGCGGACGCAAGTGGGTGGGTCGCTGACCGCCCTCATTGACAGCAGCGGCGAGGGCGCGTCGCCGAGGCCAGGGACGATCGGTTGGCGTGATGGCGCGGGCAGGGCGTTGGCGTCGTCGATCCAAGGCCTCGCCGCGGCGCGAAACGATCTGGCCGATCTCGCCGAGCAGCTCGACGAGGCGCACGCACAGCGGGCCGATGCGGAGACGCAGCGGGCGATGGCTCGCGTTGCGGCCATGTCGCGTGCCGAGCTGGCCCGGTCGATGCTGGATGAGCGGGGCGGCGGCCTGCTATCGGCGTTGGACGAGGACGTGCCTGCAAAGGTCTACGCGTTCGCCGGCCGGGTCAGGTCGGTTCGGCGCGGCGAGGCGGCGGGGGTTGACGGTGAAGCTCCGACCGCGACGCGTCCGGCGACCATGCCGACGACAACCCAGGCGACGGGCGAGGAGCAGCGCCTGCGGACCGACGTCGCGGAGGCCCTGAAGCGCGTGGTTCAGGACACCGACCCGAGCGAGCTGGCGGGCGTGCTGCTCGTGAGCGATGCCCGTCACACGGCCGGGTCGGATCCGCTGACGGAGGCGAAGAAGCTGGCCGGGCACGGCGTGGCGGTCTTTCCGGTTCCGGTCGGGGCGTCGCGTCCACCCATGGACGCGGCGATCCTCGAGGTGGACGCACCCGACGTCGTGCGGACGGACGATGTCGTCCATGTGTCGGTGGTGGTTCGGGCGGACGGGCTTGAGGGACGCATGCTCCGCCTGCGTCTCATTGGCGAGGACGGCCGAGCACTGGAGTTGGGCGAGCACGCGGCGGACGAGGAGAAGGGCCAGGTCCGCACGGACAAGACCGTGGTCGTGCAGGGCGACCATGAACGTCGCGAGGTGGAGCTCTCGCATCGCGTCACGAGCAAGGGGCGGTTGGTGTGGCGGGTCGTGCTGGAGGAGGTGGAAGGCGAGGCCTTCACGGAGAACAACGAGGCGGTCGTGGCCGTCGACGTGACGGACGACCGGACGGACGTCCTGCTGGTGGACGGCCTACCGCGATGGGAGTTCCGCTATCTGCGAAACATGCTGCTGCGGGACGAAGCGGTCCGCCTGCAGCACGTGTTGTTCGACCCGGCGTTGGTCGCGCGCCAGCCGGGGTTCACGCCGGTGACGGCCAAGGTGACCAACGACCAGCCGGAGGCGGATCGGCTGCCCGACCAGACGAAGGACCTGAACGCCTTCGACGTGGTGATCGTGGGCGACGTGGACCCCGACGACCTGCCGCGGGACAAGCAGGAGATGATCGAGGCATTCGTGTCGGAGCGGGGCGGGACGCTGGTCGTGATGGCCGGCAAGCGCCACATGCCCGGCGGCTATCTCTCCGAGCCGCTGGCCGACGTGATCCCGGTTCAGCGGTCCGCCGGTTCGACGGCGTCCACGCAGACGGCGGCAAGCGATGCGCCGCCCGAGGCGTTTCGGGTCTCCCTGACGCAGGAGGGCTTGCAGCACATGGTCACCGAGCTGGCCGTGGAGACCGAGGCCAACCGCGAGCTGTGGTCGGACCTGCCGACTCATTACTGGCGGAGCGTGGCTTCGGCGGCCAAGGCCGGGGCGTCGGTGCTGGCCTGGGCGGAGGAGGGGTCGCCCGGGGGTAACGGCGAGGCGGCCACGGCGCGCGGGGTGGATGTCGAGGACGCCCGCGCGCGCCAGCGCGAGCGAGGGCTGATCGTCACGCAGCATTACGGCCTGGGCAAGGTGCTCTATCTCGGATGGGACGCGACGTGGCGGTTCCGCTACAAGCACGGCGACACCTATCATCACAGGTTCTGGAGCCAGGTCTTACGGTGGGCGACGACCGGCAAGCTGCCGGTGGGCATGAAGCTGGTCAAGCTCGGGACCGATCGCGCTCGCTACACGACGGGCGAGTCGGTGACGGTGCGGGCGAAGATGACCAAGCCGGACGGGACCGGCCTGACCGACGCGCAGGTGCGGGCGGTCGTGGCCGACGGTGAACGGACCGTCACGTCGGGGCGGATGGAGCATCTCGAGGGTTCGGGCGGGGTGTACGAGACGCGGTTCTCCGGGTTGGGCGCAGATACCTACACGATCCGGCTCGAGAGCCCCCAGATCGAGACGCTTCGCCAACCGGACGACCCGCTCGGCGAGGTCGCCACGTCGATCGTCATCGAGCGGTCGCGCTCGGCCGAGCATCTGGACCTGACCGCCGATGGCGAGTTGATGGGCCAGCTCGCCGACGTGACGGATGGGTTGATCCTGCGCCCCGGCGTGCGGGAGGTGGTGGCCGATTGCCTGCGGCTGGAGCCCGTGGTCTCGTATGTCCATCAGCAGCTCACAGTGTGGGACCGCTGGCCTTTGCTGCTCGTGTTCGCGACAATCGCGGGAGCGGAGTGGATTCTGCGGAAGCGCGCCGGGCTGATGTGAAACGCACCATAGCGACCGTATCGTGAAGGACGGACCATGTCGGACGTTGCATTGACAGGACCGATTCCCCCGGAGATACGCGGCAAGCTCCGCGGCATGCTGTGGCGGGCTCGTCTGGTGGCCGTCGTTCGCGGGTTGGCCGTCCTGCTGGGCACTCTGCTGACGGCGGTCCTGCTGGCCGTGGCGATCGATCAGCATGTGTTGGGCCACGTCGAGCGATACGTGATCTTGTATGAATGGCCGATGCGGCTCGCCGTGGCCGGAATCATCGTTCTGACGTGCTCGGTCGTGGCGGGTCTGACGTTGCTGCGCCCCCTGATGCGGGCTTACAGCGCCGCGGGCATCGCCCGGACGATCGAGCAGGCCAATCCGGAGCTGGAGGAGCGTCTGAGCTCGACGGTGGAGCTGCTCACGTCGCGCGACCCGGAGGCGCTGCGCGGTTCGGAGACGATGATCCGGGCGCTGAGCAGCCAGGCGGTCAGCCGGGCGCGGGACCTGAGTCTGCGGGGCGTGATCCGGTGGGACCGGACAGCCCGGTATTGGGCGGTGACGCTGCTGCTCCTGCTGCTGGCGGCGGTGCTGGCGATGCGCTGGCCGGATGCGTTCGCCGCGTCGCTGAAGCGCCTGGTGCTGGCGAATCTGGAGCGGGTTGGGTCGGTCGAGCTGGTCGTTGCGGGCCAGGCCGACCGTGTGGTACCGGCCGGCGAGCCCGTGATGATCGAGGCGGCGGTCCGCGGCGGTCAGACCAAGCGGGTCTGGCTCTTGTTGCGAAGCGAGGACGACCGTCTCCGGACGGTCGAGATGGCCGCCGTCCGAGGTGAGCCGAGCGTCTTCACGCACACCATTGCCCGGGCCGAGGGACACTGGCGTTATCAAGTCCGCACGCTGGACAGCCATACCCGATGGCATGAGCTGCGGGCCGTGCCGAGACCCCTGGTGGTGGGGATCTCCGCCGAGGTGACGCCGCCGGCATACTCGAAGCGCCCGCTGCGCCGGCTCGCGACGCTGCCGCCGACGGTCAGGGTGCTTCGTCAGAGCCAGATCGTCCTGCGCGTGCGGACGAACAAGTGCGTTCAGCGGGCGGTCTTGGACTTCGAGGGCGGTCAGACGCGGGACCTGTCGGACGGCGCTGAGGCCGACCTGCTGACGGCCGGTCTCACCGCGATGGCGGATACGTCGTTCCGCGTGCTGCTTGTCGACGAACACGGGCTGGACAATCTCTCGCCGGATCGCTTTCGCTTGAAGGTCGTCCGGGATCGTCCTCCCGCCGTGTCGATCCTGAGGCCGGGGCGGCGTGTGACGCTCAAGCCGGCCGACGAGCTGCCGATCCGATTCCGGGCACGTGACGATCTGGGGCTCAGCCGCGCCGAGCTGGTAGTGGTCGACGGTGTGGGCGATCCGGTCGTGCTGCCGATCGAGCTGGCCAAGGAGGGCGCGCGGCGCGTCGAATCGCGGACGCTGCTGGACCTGAGCACGCTGCGGCTCGAGGGCGTGAAACGACTGGCCTATCGGTTGTCGGTGGCCGACACGCTACCGGCGAACCTGGGCAACGGACCGCAGACGGCCGTCTCGGCCGAGCATGAGATCGAGATCGACCAGGGGGCCCAGTCGTTCAAGATGCAGCTCCTCAAGAACGTTCGCAAGGAGTTCGAGGGAGCGCTGACCAAACTCGGGACCCTGCTCGAGGCCGCCGAGAAGGACGTTGCAGCGCTGCACACGGCCGCGACCAAGAAGCAGGCGTGGACCGACAAGGAGGCCGAGACGTCGACCGCGGTTCGAGGCACGCTTCGCGAGGCGGAAGAGCTGACGCAGCAGGTCGAGCAGATGTGCGATTACACCGACTACCGCAAGCTGGGCGAGCGCCTCGCGATGGAGGTTGGACAGCGACACATCGCCCCGGCCGAGCGTTTGATCGTGCAGGCCGAGCTGTCGGCCGATGACGTGCCCGAGCGGACGGATCGGCTCGGTCGGGCCACGTACGAGATCGAGCGGGCCCGGAAGCGTCTGGCCGAGCTTGCCAGGCAGTTCGACGATGCGGCGGCCTATCAGGAGACGGCGCAGGCGATGGCCGAGGCCGCGGACCGTCAGGCCGAACTGGCCGAGCGGATGCGGGCGATGGGGACGGACGAGCTGCCCGAGGGGGTCCTCCAGCCGACGTCGATGCCAACGACGCAGACCGATGCGATGCAGCCGGGGGCAGAACCGCCGCCGTCGAGCCTGGGTCGGCCGACGACCGCACCGGCGGGCAAGACCGTCCAGCCGGGGAAGGTCGCGCCGGAGGCCATGGCCAAGCTGACCGATGAGCAACGTGAGTTGATGGAGTCGATCCAACAGATGGTGGCGTCCAACCCGGACCTCATGCGGCCGGTGCTGGACGTCCAACAGAGCCAGGGCAAGACGCTGTTGGAGCAACTCGCCGAGTTGGTCCAGCGTGAGCGGGAACTGCTGAGCTACGCCGAGGAGCAGCAGTCGCGGGATGCCCTGGAGGTCTCGCGGGAGCGGCTCGGCAAGTCGCAGGAGGCCTTGGCTGCGAAGACCGAGGCGCTGGCCAAGCAGCGCGCCGGGATGCTCGAGGCAGCCAAGGCGAGCTTGCCGGATCGGCCGTCGCTCGAGCGACCGGCGGGTCGTATTCGCCGCGAGCGATTGGATGAGGCCACGAAGGACCTGGCGGGGCATGTGAAGTCGCTGGCCGAGGCTGCGGATCGCGTCGAGGCACACGCCAAGGCGTTGGCCAAACAGATTCCCGACGCAACGCCGCATGAGAAGCGGGCGGATGCGTTGCGGGCGATGAGCCAGGAGGCCCAGAAACTGGCCAAGCGCCAACGAGACCTGGTCGGCGAGGGCAAGCAGCTTGCCCAGCAGCGCGAAGCCACCGCGAAGCGGCAGGCCAAGGCCCAGGCGGAACTGACCGCGAAGGGCAAGACTCTGGCCCAGGCGCGCGATGAGCTGGCCGGCAGGGTCGAGCGAACCATGAAGGCAACGGCCGCTGAGGCGAGGCTGAAGTCGTTGACCCAGTCGGCGCCTGCCAGGCAGGTCGGTCAGGGCCTAGCCAATGCGGGCAAGCAGTTGGCCGCATCGAAAGCCGACCAGGCGGCCGCGTCGCTGCAACACGCAGAGGCGGGGCTGAAGGCGCTTGGGACGGCCGCGGCGAAGCAGGCCGAGCAGGCACACCAGGCCGTCGAGAGGCACGCCCGGGCCATCAAGGCGTGGCAGACCGAAGAGGACCAGCGGCAGGCCGCCGTCAAGGCGTATCACGACGAGACGGCCCGACGGGCCAAGGCCCTGAAGGCGTGGGCATCGGCCGAGAAGCAGCGTCAGGCGGCCTTGGCCAAGTGGCGGGCGGAGCATCCCACACCGAAACCGACCACGCAGGCCGCGACGTCGAAGCCCACGACGAGCAACCCCGCGACGTCCCAGCCGAGTGCGGTAGCCGCCGCTCCTCAGCCGCCGAAGGAGTTGGCCAGTCCGAAACCGCGCCCGGCATTCAAGCCGCTCAAGCCACCGGCGTCGAAGCCGAAGGAGCGTCCGAAGCCACCGGCGTCGCTGTGGAAGGCCGAGCAGATCAAGACGGCCAGGGTAGCGGGGGCGAGCTTCGCCGAACTGGCCAAGCAGGCCGAGGCGCTGAGCAAGAGCTCGAGCTCGCTGGCGCAGGCCGTGTCCGCCCAGCAACAGGCCGAGCAGAAGGCCGGGGAGTCGCAGGCCGCGCGCGACAGACAGGCCGCAGGACATCAGCAGGAGCTGATCCAGCAGACGCGGAAGCTGACGTCCCGGGCGTCCAAGGCCCTATCGCCGGACAAGCCGCTGGCCGAGGCGGCGGATCCGATGCCGCCGATGCGTCGGGCCGAGGACGAGCTGAAGGCGGGTCGCCCGACCGCCGCGGTCGATCAGGAGATGCAGGCGGCGGCCCGTCTGGACGACCTCAGCCGACGACTAGCCGAGGCGACGCAGGTCGAACAGCAGCGCGTGGCGAGGACGAAGTCTGAGGCGCAGAAGACCCGCGAGCAGATCGGCCGTGCGCAAGACACGGCCCGGCAGATCGCACGTTTGCAGCAGGAGGAGGGGGCCCTGCACAAGTCGTCGCAGCAGATGGCCAGGCGAGTCAAGCCGCTCGGTCCGGTGCTACGCGACAAGCTGGTCGCCGACCTGAGCAGGCAGCAGACCGAGCTGGCCAAAGAGGCGGCCCAGCTCTCGGACGAGCTGAGCACGCCGAGCCAGCGCGACGGGATGGTGCTTCCGGCCGAGCCGAATCCACGTGCCCAGGAGGCGGCGATCCGGGCGATGCAGGCGGCCGAGGCGTTGAGAGTGCACGCCGAGGGAGACAAGCCGGCGGCGTCTTTGTCGTCGAAGGCCCCGGCGCGCGCGACGACGCTGGCACGCCAAGGAGCGGCGGCCGACGCGCTGACGCGGCTGGCGGCGGAGCTGCAGCGCCCTGTCGAGACGGACCCGATGCGCTGGGAGGCCCAGGCGGTCGAGGACTATCTGCGGGTCCGGCATGCCGAGCGGGCGCTGGACTTGGCCGAGGATCAGCGACGCTTGCGTCGCGAACTGGCCGAAACGCTCGACGGTCATCCGGCGCGAGCGGTGGGGCTCGAGCAGGAACGGTTGGCGGATGAGGTGACGGGTTTCGCCCTGGCGGCGGACTTCATGGTCGAGCAGATCGAGATGATGGGCGACCGCGTCGCGGGCCTTAAGCCCAAGGTCTTGGCGTCGGTCAAGCAGGCGGCCGAGCTCCTCCGCAAGTCGGCGCCCGAGACGATGCGACGGGCCGCTGCGGAGCTGAAGGCCGATCGTGCCGGCCGGGCTGTGGGCCCCATGAAGGCGGCGGCCAAGTCGGTGCAGCAGGCCCAGCGCATTCTATCGTCGCTGCAAGGGCGGCTCGCCTCGGCGGCCAAAAGGGTCAAGCCGGGGCCGGGGGATCGTCAGGCCCTGGATCGGCAACTGGTCGAGGCGCTGCAGGACCAGTACGATGCCTTGCGTCGGATGATGGAGGCCGAACAGGCCACGAGCGATCCGTCGACCGACCCGGCCGAGGCGCTGGCCCGCGCGATGCGCGAGAAGCTGACGGCGCGGGCGGCCCAGTCGTCGGCCCAGGCCAGCGCGGCTCGGATGCATGCCAGTGCGAAGGACTTCCTCCAGGCGGCGTGGGAGCTGGCGGGTCAGGGCCGGATCAATCCGGACGAGGCGATGATCATGCCGACGCCGGCGATGGGCGAGGGGAACTGGCGTGTGTTTGCCCTGGACGAAACGGTCCTGGACCTGGAGGCGCTGGGGCTGTCGCGGTCGGATTGGGCGCGGCTCCCCGGCACGCTGAGAGAGGACGTCATCCAGGCGGCGGAGGACAAGGCCCCGCCGGGCTACCGCGAGCTGATTCGCAGCTACTTCCGGGCGATCAGCCGTCAGGCTGCCGCGCGCGACGCCAAGCCGCTGGTGGGCCAGGAGCAGACGACGGACGACGCCGATCGGCCGGCGAAATGACGCGGTGCGAGCCAGTCAGAGGCCGGCCGAGCGCGAGACGAAACGACAGGGCGGCTCGATCGTCGAGCCGAAAGGACGTATGGAGAGACAGCATGAAGTGCACGATGTGGTTGGTGGTGGTCGGGACGAGCGTGACGGCCTGGGCCTCGACGGCAAGCGCGGCCGAGCCGATGTATCCGAAGCTGACATGGGACGTCGGCATCCGGGAATGCTATCTGAAGGGGTTGGACCAGCCGGACGTGTGGACGGCGGCGCGGGCGATCGGGGTTCGGCGGCTGGAGGTGGTGGTCGACAAGGAGCTGGCCTGCCCGCACCTCTTTGAGGGCAAGGGCAGCCCCTACAAGGTGGCGACGCCGGAGGATCGGGCCAGGCTGGCGGCGGCGCTCAAGAAGCACGACATCGAGATCAGTTGCTTCTGTTGCATCGTCCGCGGCAAGAACGGCCCGGACATGGATCAGGTGGCGTGGATCACGAAGGTGGCCGAGGCCGCCGCTGAGCTGAAGGTGCCCGTGATCATGATGCCGCTCGGGTGCAGCGCCCCGTCGGACGAGGTCTACATCAAAGGCGCCATCGCGTTTCTCAACGCGCTGGTGCCCGCGGCGAAGAAGACGGGCGTGCAGATGACGATCGAGAACCTGGGGCACTACCTGAATCGTCGTGAGATCGTCGTGCCGATCATGAAGGGCGTGCCGACGGATCAGGTCGGTCTGGCGAACGACATCACGAACATGTACTGGTACGGCCACCCGATCGAGGAGCTGTACAAGCTCGCCGAGGACGTCGCGCCGTTCGTCCGCTACGTCCACATCAAGAGCATCAAGTACCCCGAGGACAAGAAGCACACGCAGCGCAAGCCCGGCTGGGAGTACGGCAAGTACGCCGAGCCCGTCCGTACGGGCGATGTGGATTTCGTGCGCGTGGTGAGCGCCTACGCCAAGGCCGGGTTCAAGGGGGATCTGACGATCGAGGACGACTCGCTCCGGAAGTTCGACGCGGCGGGCAAGCTCCGGGTGCTCCGTGACGACGTCAAGCTGCTGCGCGAGATCATCGCGAAGGTGGCCAACTGACGCGCGTCCGCGATCGCGCGGACGCGAAACGTCGAAACGACGGATAGCCTGCTCGCGCTGTCGTCCGCAGGGGGCCATCAAGGCACCCTCGATATCCTTTCGGCACGGGTGCCGCGGCCAGCTTGTCCGGTCGTGTTGGAGAACGACCCTCCTTGGCCAAGGCTACGGATGGCGGGGGCTCCTGCCGAGGCGCGGAGTCCCTATGCAGCTATGGACAACGTGCGATGCTTGGCCCTCACGGCAAGGGCCCGCTGGAGGCAGCGGAGTTCGGTCTATGTCTTCTTGCCGAAAACCTCGTCTTCGTAAGGCATGGATAGGGGGCGGCCCTTGGCGCTGGATTGCTCGGCGAGGCTGAGCACGCCGATGACGCGTCGGGCCGACTCGGCCGTGACCTCGAGCGGAGCGCCGAGCAGGAGGTGGTCGGCCAGGGCACGGTAGTAGCCGTGCCAGTCGCCCTCGACAAAGGGGACGGTCGATTCGATGCGGCGGCCGTCGTCGGTCATCTGCACGAGCTTGAGCGGTCCCCCCTCGGTCAGGCTCAGCCCGCCCCTGGTGCCGAGGATCCGCCACTTGTCCTTGGGTACGGCCGCCAGGCTGGATTGCTCGAACGTGGCCATGACGCCGCCGTCGAAGCGGATCGTGGCCCAGCAATGGTCCTCGTTGGTGACGTGATGCCACACGCGCTTCGGCGGGAAGAAGCCGAAGACGCTCTCGACGCGGCGAGGCACGAGGTTGAGGATCCAGTCGATGAAGTGCGCGCCCCAGTCGTAGAACGCCCCACCGCTGACGGCCTTGCTGCTGCGCCACCAGTCGCCGGGATAGCTGTAACCCCCGAAGCACGCTTCGATCTGGAAGACCTCGCCGATCGCGCCGTCGTCGATAAGGCCCTTGATGGTCAGGTAGTCGGCGTCGCGGCGGCGGTTGTGGAAGACGCTGCAGACCGTCCCGGCCTTCCGTGCGGCCCGAATCATGTCGGTCGCTTCCTGGATCGTCAGGGCGAAGGGCTTCTCACAGACGACGTGACGTCCGGCCTTGCTGCATCGGACCGCCAGCGGGGCGTGCGTGTTGTGCGGCGTGACGAGCACGCACAGCTCGACCTCGTCGTCGGTGAGCATGTCGTCGAGGTCCTGATAGGTCCTCACGCCAGGCAGCTCGTCCTCGGCGACGTCGAGGCGCGACGGATCGCTGTCGCAGACGGCGACGGTGTGCAGGCCCTGGCAGTCGTCGATGGCGTCGGCATGGAGCTTGCCCATGTTGAACGCCCCGCCGTACCCGACGACGGCGCATCCGATGGATCGCGAAAAGCACTCGTCCTCGCCGGTGACCCAGCGGAGCTGCCGGAGCACCTGGGCCTGGAAGTCGGGGTGGTGGAAGGCCCGCTCGTCGTGGCCGAGGGCGAGGTAGCCGACGCGGCCCTCGCCCTGTGTGCGGGTGTAGGCCATCGGATGGGCGACGTTGTGCCAGTACGCCTGGAGGTACGGCTCGACGTCGGCGTGATGTGTGAGGATGTACAGCTCGTCGGTGATCCGAAAGGGTCGAACGCGGGCGGTGAGCGGATGGTCGGGGTCGCTGACGGTCACGTCAAAGGGCACGACGGCGCCATGGCCGTCGAACTGGCTGCCGATGAGCTCCATGAAACGGGTGTTGCCGGTGAAGGAATCGCTGGCGCAGTGGATGCCGACGAGCCCGCCGCCGGCCTCGACGAAGTCGACGAGCCCCTTCTCCTGTCGCCCCGTCAGGGAGCCGCCCTGCGTGTAGAGCACGACGGCGGCGTAGCGGCTTCGCGGCAGTGAGGCCAGCGCGTTGCGGTCGGTCGTGCCCGTGACCTGAAACAGGCCCGATTCGCTGAGGAACCGGTCGAGGATCTCGCCGCAGGACTCAAACGGGTGGTACTCGCCGCCGAGTAGGACCAAGACGTTCTTGCGTGGCATGCGATACTCCAGGGCGATCGGTCAGCCGCCGATGGTGTTGCGGACGGTGCGTCGGTTCTTGGCTGAGACGCCTCGCCACGGCGCTCAGGCGGGCCAGTGTAGTCGTCGAGCCTGGCGATGGCCAGGGCGCTCGGGGCGCGCCACAACCATGAGGCAAACGTGTTGACTGCCCCTGAGTCGGTGCAAAATAGCGTCGGCATGCGGGCGATGGGTGTCTTGGGTGAAACCGCCGTGGAGGTGGCGGTCGCGGTCGCCTCTACGCCACGTGTTTCGTCCCGAATTGCAGGGCGCCCGGCGAGCAGCCGTCGAAGAGTTCGGGCTGGCGGTGGGTCCGCTGGCGGTAGGTCTGCATGATCTCGCGCAGGGCGGCGAAGCATCGCTCGTCATCATCCATCAGGATCGCGACCGTCCCGCCGGCCCCGCCGCCGCTGATCTTGGCGCCGTAGAACCCCTGCTCGGGGCCCCGCTCGCGGATGAGGTTGCTCAAGAGGTCGGTCTCGATACTGCCCAGGCCGCAGCGCTGGCCGTAGCTCCAGTGGGAGGCGTACATGAGCTTGCCGGCCTCGGTGAGGTCTTCGCGCTTGCGGGTCCTGGCCGCCCGCAGGAGGTGCTGAGCGAACTGATGGACGCGGCGATTCTCATAGATGTGGTGTTCCGTGCGCGAGCGCACCTTGTAGACGGTGTCGGGCTGGACGGTGGTGACGGGATCGGCCGTGTCGCCGTAGCGGTCGAGAAAGTCGGCGCCGCGCATCTTCATGGGCAGGTGGTCGCGGAACTGCTCGACGTACTGCTCGGGCGTGACGTTGGCCAGGTAGCCGCGGGTCGGATCGCCGTCGGCGCCGGCTCGCTGCATCCGGTTGACGATGATGCGATGGCCCATGTAGGCCGCGACGCGGGCCTGGGTGTAGCGTTCTCCGCTGACCTGGTGCTTGACGGCCGAATCGACACCCACGGCCGTGACACCCTCGGGCAAGGGCAGGGGGTCGAGCACCTCATGGGGCTGACACTTGAGCTGGAGCAGCGACCTGGCGCGGCCCATGAGGCTGGTGACCTGGTCCATGATGCCGCACGGCGCGC
Organism: uncultured Planctomycetales bacterium; assembly: GCA_964622545.1. Lineage (GTDB taxonomy): Bacteria > Planctomycetota > Phycisphaerae > UBA1845 > JAFGLZ01 > JAFGLZ01. The sequence goes on from CAZUQM010000010.1 coordinate 50,308, forward strand.
CGACGATGAGGTTCTCGCATCGCTGACAGAGGAGGGCCCCGTCGAGCGGATCGATCCGGATGCCGTACAGGGCACAGATCGCCTGAAGGGTGGCGACCTCGACGGCCGCGGACGAGCCGATGCCGGCGCGAGGCGTGGCGGTGGAGTCGAAGACGATGGTCGCGCCGCCGCCGAAGTGCGGCACCAGCCCTTGCTTGAGGACGAAGTAGAAGACGCCCGCGAGGTATTTGGCCCATTCGGCGCCGTCGTCATCGAAGGTCCGTGCGAAGGCCTCGGGGGCGGCCAGCGTCCCGTCGGGTGCGTAGAGCCGGGCCAGCGGCCAGCGGCATTCGGCGTGTTGCCCGGGCGACTCCCAGGCGAGGGAGTGGAGCTCGACATGCTGATCGGTCCGGGCCTGGATGGCCATAGCGACGCGGCGGCCGAGGGGCAGCTCGAGCACGAGCGAGCCGGTGTAGTCGGCGATGCCGCCCATGACGTCGAGGCGGGCGGGCGCCTGGGCTACGAACATCGGCTGATCGGGCTTGAGCCATCCCTGGGAGGATGCCTTGAGGTTCGCGATAAACTCTTCCATGTTCGGATGACCGCAGGACGTCGACCCTGGCGGATCGGTGTTGGCGGGACAGCCCACGGCGGTGGTGTCCCACGGGCCACAAGGTCCTATGAGGTGACCTCTCGAATCACGTGCTCGGCTACGAAGATCGGCGTTTCCATCGCCACGCCCAAGGCGATGGCGTCGGACGGGCGAGCATCGACCTCGATGACCTCGCCGTCGAGCCGGATGATCAAATTGGCGTAGAAAGTCCCCTCGCGGAGATCACAGACCACGATCCGTTCGAGCTCGCCGTGCATGTTCTCGATGACCGACGCGAGCAGGTCATGCGTCAGCGGTCGGAGATGGCGGATACCCTTAAGGCGGTGGTCGATGGCCCAAGCCTCATAGCTGCCGATGACGATGGGGAACTGGCGTTCTCCCTCGCGCTCCTTGAGGACGATGACCTGTTGGTCGCTCGCTTCGGAGATGATGATGCGGGCTAGGTCAACTTGGACTTCCATATGACCCTCACTTGCCCGGCCAAGCTATCGGTCACCCCGGAGACTGTCAAGCGACGCGCCGAGGGAGATCGGTCGGATCGTGAGACCGAGCGAAGGCAAACCCTACCGGACTTCCACGAGGCGGCACTCCAGCGAGCCGAGCTCGAGCGACCGGGCGTCGAACCGGCGGCGCGTGCGGAGCTCGACGGCTCGCTTCAGCGGCCAATCCGACGAGCACGTGACCGTCGCGGGCTTGCGAAGGTGGTTGATAACGTAGAACAGCTTCCGCGGACCGAGCGTCACGCTGCGGCATTCGATGCCGAAGGCGTCGGTCCTGACGGGCGGGCGAAGCTCGGCCTGCTGGACGGCGCGGCGGACGCTCCGCCACAGGGCGCGCAGCGGCAGCCCGGCCGGACATCGCACGACCTGTCCGCCGGCGTCGCGGAAGGCCTCGATCCGCTTGCGAAAGCCGCGGGGCAGGCTGCTGTGGAAGGGGATGACCAGGACGCGGTAGTCCTTCAGCTTGCCCGCGCCGAGGCGTTTGTCGGTCAGGATGCCGACGTCGAGATCCTGGAACAGGCACGCGCGGTAGGCGTCGCTGGTCTGGGTGCCGCCGTAGTAGAGGGCGATGGGGCCTCGCTGTCGCTGGAAGGCCTGGATCTCAGGGGCCAAGCGGACGAGATCGAGCGCGGTGTGGCCCAGGACCTCGACGCCGTTGGCGTGCCAGTAGAGGCTGACGTCGTCGACCCGGTCGAAGACCCAGACCGACGTCATGTCGCGGCCGTGCAGGGCCAGGCCGATCAGGGCCGTGCGGAAGTAGTCGTCGGGCATGGCGTAGGTGCCGCCGCTGATGTGGTATTCGCCGTCGAGGATCGGTTGGTCGGGGTGGAGCGACCGGTGGAAGTCGTGCCGGAGGAACGGCCAGGCGAAGTCGGCGCCGAGCCGACCGGACCAATCGGGCCAGGAGGGCATCGCATCCATGCCGTTGGCGGTGAGGACGTCTCCGATCGCCTCGCGGTCGACGCTCAGCACCGCAGGCGTGTCGATGGTCTTGATGTGGACAGGATGGGCCTCGTCGTGCTTGTGGAGCTCGGCGATGTACCAACGCATGAAGTCGGTGACGTTGGTGGTGACCAGCCGGCTGAGGGCCTGCCACTGGCCGAGCTTGCGGTTCCTCTTGCGGTAAGCGCGCCACTGGCTTGCCGGGAAGTCGGGGATGACGCGATACCAGGCCTCGTTGATCAGGTCGTAGCTGAGCAGGGCGGGATGCTCGCGGACCTTGGGGATGAGCACCTCCAGGTGCTTGGCGATCACGGCGCGGACGTGCGGGTCGGTGATGGTCCACGGCATGAAGCCGTTGGTCTTCTGGCGCCATCCGGTGGCGTCGGTACCGGGCCACCGCTTGCGGGCCCAGTCGGGGAAGTAGTGGGGCGAGACGAGCAGGTCGCAGACCATGGTGTGCTTGGCCGCGGCGTCCATGACGGCCAGGATGCTCCGCCCGGCGTCGGGCTTGGCCTTGTCGAGGCTTTCGAGCGTGTGACGCGGGCCGGTCTCGATGCTCAGACACGTGTAGCCCATGGGTGAGAGCTGACTGAACTGACTCGGGCTGAACCAGCCGCAGACGCCGGCGAGGAAGACCGGTCGATCGCCGCTGTGGAAGGTGCCCTGCTTGCATCGAAGGTCGTTCAGCTCGACGTCGGGCATGGTGATGGCGCTGCTGGGGTCGGCGATCATCCTCTGGAGGCGGGCTTCGGTCCGGTCGGCGCAGGCAAGGAGGAACTCCGCCGTCCGCTTCGTGACGAAGACGTCCTTGTCGCGGTACATCTTGGGCGTCTCGGCGATGTAGCGCGCCAACACGGTCCGGGACACGAGCGGGTAGCGGACGTCGATCTTCTTGGCGCGGGCCTGGGCGAGCAGGGCGTCGATGGCCTCGAGCCGGTCGGGCAAGGGCTCGAGCATCCGGGTCAGTTGCCCCTTCGTAAAGGTGGCGTTGGTGGGACCGGTGTCCTTGGGGTAGACGGCCTCGACGCGGCTGAGATAGACCCGGACGGGGTCCTCCTCGATCTCGCCGGCCGATTCGCGCGTCAGCAGGGCGATCAGGTCGAGGTCGATCAGCCGCTTGCCTCCGACGCCCATCGGGACCATTTCGTCGAGCGGCACCTCGATGTCGCACCACTGGCAAGGCCGCAGGCCGGGCAGGGGGATGCGGCTGCACAGCTGGTGGTGCTTGGTGTCGCCCAGGGCGAGCCAGAGGTAGGCCGCGTTCGTCCATACGCGACATCGAACCGCCTTGGGCAGGGGCAGACCGAGCTTCGGTCGCTGCACGCCGTGGATCATCTGTCCCGCTTTGCTGGGTTCGATGCGGAGTTCGATCATGGGCCGGCCAGGTTCGAACGCGCTCCATATCAGGTATCTCATCTCCGTCCGGCCAATCGTCTTCCAATCATCGAAGATGTCGACGTAGAAGGGTTGGTCGATGCGGTAGACGTTGACCTTGGCGGCGGAGGAGCCGTCGGGTGCGGGCTGTTCGGCGGCCGCGATGGCGGCGGCCGAGAGGACGGCGCAGGCGAGGTGCAGGGCGTGCGTCATGGTATGGTTCCTTTCGATGGCTGGCACCCGTGAGAGGTGTTGTTTGGGGAGCGTTTTACGGCCTGGCGAGGTTCGGCACAAGCAAGGCCAGGACGGCCGGGGCGATGAGTGTCCGGCAGGGGCGGTGGTCACAGACGGGACGCGTGCGCCGGGGACGGCCGCACTGTACCGGCGCGGCTTTCAGTGGGGCTGAACAAATTGGTGCAGGGGCGCCCCGTCGGAGCGTGCCTGAGCCGCTTTGTACGTTCATACCCAGAGTCGCACTACCGATAAGTCTCTAGATGGAGCCTCTGCTGAAGGATGGGGGTGAGGAGAGGCAGGCGAGCCGTGAAGCGGCGATGGTCGCTTCGAGGGGGATACATGACCCAGTTGGCTGGTAAGTGCGCCGGCGGGCAGAGATCGTCCGCGGCGACAGACGAGTCGTCGGCGTCGCGGCCGGCGGCGGGATCGGCCGACGATGCGCTCAGGTCGAGCGAGTACCGGACGGTCTTCGAGAACACCGGCACGGGTACGATCATCATCGACGCCGATACGACGGTGGCCCTGGCCAACGAGGAGTTCGTTCGGCTGACCGGTCGGAGCAAGGCCGAGCTTGAAGGCAAGATGAGCTTCGCCGAGCTGGTCGTCCCCGAGGACGCCGATCGGATGGTGGGCTACCACCGGCAGCGTCGGATCGACCGTACGGCCGCCCCCCGTACCTACGAGTGCCAGGTCGTGCATCGGTCCGGTCAGACCCGTGTGGCGCTGGTGACCGTGGACGTGATCCCCGGCACCGACCGCAGCGTCGCCTCCTTCCTCGACATCACCGACCGCAAGCAGATGGAGCGGGCCGCCCGCGAACGGTTGGCGGAGCTGGCTCACCTGTCGCGCGTGGCCACGGTGGGCGAGCTATCGTCCGGCCTGGCCCATGAGCTGAACCAACCCCTGTTCGCCATCCTGAACTACGCGGAATCGTGTCTGAACGAACTACGATCCGACCGCGGCTCGCGTGAGGAGACGCAGGAGATCCTGACCGAGGTGATCCGCCAGGCCACCCGGGCCGGTGAGATCGTTCACGGCATGCGCGATCTCGTCCGTCGGCGGCCGACGAGCCTCCGCCCGGTCAGTTTGACGCACTGCGTCCACGAGGCGGTCTCGTTCATGGCCGTGGCCGCTCGGAAGGCCTACGTGAGTGTTCGGTGCGATTGCGGCGAGGACGATCTCGTCGTCAGGGCCGACGAGGTCCAGATGCAGCAGGTGATCATGAACCTGGTCCTGAACGCCATCGAGGTTTTCGCCGAGGCGGGGCGCGAGGACCCGGTCGTCTGGATCCGCACCCGCCGGGTGGGAGAGAGCCACGCGTGGGTCGAAGTCGAAGACAACGGTCCCGGCATGTGTTCGGGCATGGCCGAGCTGGTCTTCGAGCCGTTCATGACGACCAAGGCCGATGGCATGGGCATGGGCCTGTCGATCAGCCGGACCATCGTCGAGGCCCACGGTGGCAAGATCTGGATGACGTCGAAACCCGGCCAGGGCACCACGGTGCGGTTCTCACTCCAGCTCATACAGGAAGGTGCCGACGATGGACGCTGAACCGATCGTCTATGTCGTGGACGATGACCCGGCGGTGAGGAAGTCGCTGGAGTACCTGATCCGCTCGCAGGGCCATAGGATCGAGACCTACACCGGCGCGCAGGAGTTCCTGGACTGCCTCGATCCGGGCCAGCCCGGGTGCATCCTTCTGGACATCCGCATGCCCGGCATGAGTGGCCTAGAGCTCCAGGACCGGTTGAAGGAACGCGGCATTCGTTTGCCGGTAATCCTGATGACGGCATACGGTGAGGTGCCGCTGGCGATCAACGGCATGAAGCAGGGCGCGTTGGACTTCATCGAGAAGCCTCTGCGGCGCGGGGCGCTCCTATCGCGGATCGAGGAGGCCCTGGCCGAGGACGTGCGCCGCCGGACCCAGCACGAGATCCAGGAGACCGGTGCCGAGCGGCTGGCCGCGCTGACGCGCCGGGAGCGCGAGGTGATGCATCTGGTCGTCTCGGGCAAGACCAATCGAGAGATCGCGACGGACCTGGCCATCAGCCCCAAGACGGTGGCGATCCATCGCGCCCGCATCATGGACAAGACGGAGGCCACCTGCGTGGCGGATCTGGTCCGCGTGGCCTTCGATGCCGGTCAAGTACCTACCCGGGGCGCTACAGGTAAGATCCTATCTTAGCCCCTCCTCTGGCTGCCGATGTGTTGAGCGGCACATGCCGGTATGCATTGTGACCGAATTGTAAGGATCGGGGGCGTGCCTTCGATCTCGATGGGGTTCGGCCGCCGCCAGCGCGGCCGGTCCCGAAGGGCTTTCCGTCTGTCGCCGTCATTTGGGAGAAGTGGACCATGTTCAAACGGATGAAGTTAGGCACCAGGATTATCGCGGGTTTTGGCTTTCTGCTGCTGCTGGCCGTGGCGCTGGGCGGCATGTCGGTCTGGCAGATGAACGAGGTAGGTCGGCAGTCGACGACGCTGGCCGAGGAGTACGTGCCTGAGGTCCAGGTCGCCTACAAGATCGAGCGGTGGTGGCTGAAGGCCATGTTCGACCTGCGCGGTTACGCGTACACGGCGGATGAGACGTTCCTCAATAACGGTCGCGAGAAGATCGCCAAGGTGGAAGAGGGTATCACCGAGGCGAAGGCGTTGGCGGGCCGGGCCGAACACCTGGAGCTGCTAGGGGATGCCGCCCGGACGATAGAGACAGAGCTCGGCAAGTACGTCGCCCTGCTCGAGGAGACGATCGGCATCTACTCGGAAAGGGCGAAGGAACGAGACGAGCTGGATGCGGCCGCGGCGGAGTACATGAAGAACTGCTCTGATTACCTGCAAAGCCAGCAGGAGGCGTTCAAGAAGGAGCTGGCCTCCGGGGCGGCCAAGGAGAAGCTGCTCGAGCGGATGCAGAAGATCGTGCTGGCCAACGACGTCATCGACCTGGGCAATGCGGCGCGGGTGGCCAACTGGAAGGCCCAGGCCCTACGTGATGCCGAGTTGAGCAAGAAGGCCGAGGAGGGGCTTCAGGCGGTCGGACCCAAGCTAGACGCGTTGAAGAAGATCACCAACGAGCAGGCGAATCTGGACCAGATCGCCGCGATCCGAAAGTCGGCGCAGGATTATGTGAGCGGCATGGGGCAGCTGGATGCCTTGACCAAGGCTGGCCAGGAGGCCGGTGCCAAGCGCGTGCCGGCGGCGCTGCAAGTTCTCGACACGAGCGAGAAGGCCTCCAGCAAGGGCATCGACGAAACGCTCGCACGGGCGAACCAGGCGGCCAGCTCGCTCAACACGGCCTCGATGATCATGCTGGTGGGCCTCGGCATCGCGGTGGTCGTCGGCATCGGGCTCGCCGTGCTGATCACGAAGGGCATCACCGGCCCGATCAATCGCATCATCGCCGGGCTCACCGAGGGCGCGGACCAGGTCACGGATGCGGCCGGGCAGGTGTCCATGTCGAGCCAGCAGCTTGCCGAGGGGTCGAGCGAGCAGGCCAGCAGCCTCGAGGAGACCAGCAGCGCGCTGGAGGAGATGGCCGCGATGGCCCGCCAGAACGCCGAGAACGCCGGCAAGGCCAACGAATTCATGTCCGAGGCCACGCAGGTCATCGGCGAGGCGGACAGCGCGATGAAGGAGACGTCGACGGCCATGGGCGAGATCTCCGAGGCCAGCGACCAGATCAGCAAGATCATCAAGGTGATCGAGGAGATCGCCTTCCAGACGAACCTGTTGGCGCTGAACGCCGCGGTTGAGGCCGCTCGGGCAGGGGAGCACGGCAAGGGCTTCGCGGTGGTCGCCGACGAGGTCCGGAACCTGGCCCAGCGAGCTGCCGAGGCGGCCCGCGAGACGGGCGGCTTGATCGAGCAGACCGTTAATCGCGTGAAGCGCGGCGTAGACCTCAACCAGTCGACGACCGAGAGCTTCACGCGGATCGGCGAGGCGTCGACGAAGGTGGCCGACCTGATCGGTCAGATCGCCCAGGCCTCGAACGAACAGGCCCAGGGCGTCGAGCAGGTCAACACGGCCGTGTCGCAGATGGACAAGGTGACGCAGTCGAACGCCGCCGGTGCCGAGGAGTCGGCCAGCGCCTCGGAAGAGATGTCGGCCCAGGCCGAGAACGTCCGCGGCATGGTGCAGGAGCTGGTGGAGCTGGTCGGGAGCCGGGCCAGCAACCGGGACCAGGCCAAGACCAAGACCGCCTCGGCGAAGCGTCAGCCGGCCGCGACGGCGCACGTCAGCTTCCAGTCGTCGACCTCGAGTACCTCGGGCGGCAAGGCCGCGTCGGGCTATACGGCCTCCGAGTCCAAGGACGAGGCGGAGGACGATTCCTTCGCCGGCTCGGACGGTTTCGACCAGTTCTAGACCCGCTTCTTGTTCGACTGACCGACCCGGGGTGGCTGGCTGTGGATCATGGCCGCCCCGGGTCGTGTCGTGCGCCGGGCGAGCCAGGACTGCCAGGATCGGTATTCTCGGACGTGCGTCGACCCGGCTGCGGTGGGAAGCACGTGCATCGCGGCGGGCCGATGGGTGGGAGCGCCGGGGACGGGCGCGTCGGCAGGGTGAACCGGGCGGCGGGGCCGGGAGGATCTAAAGTTTCTTCGCCCCTGACCGATGATACGGGTAGTGGGGTTATCGGCACCGTGGCTGCGCCCTTTCGACGGGGCGACCGACTCGATCAGGATGTGTCGCATGGACGTTGCAGCCGGACCATGGGCCTTGGAAGGCGACATCACGGTAGGGGCCCGGAACGTCTGCATGATGCATGCGCTGGAACGACTTGCGCGCGAATTCAACCGACGCTGCGTGCCGGTGATGGCCCTGAAGGGCGCGGCGCTGAATCTCGTGCTCGATCACAGGCCGGACGAACGGGCGATGTCTGACGTGGACCTGCTGATCCGCCCCCAAGACGCCGACCGGGCCGCCCAGATCATCCGGTCGTGCGGGGGCGAGGCGGCCGAGCCCCTGGTCCGGGACGACTTCTTCCCGCGGTTCCACGCCGAGCGGGAGTTTCGACTGGGCGCGGTGTATCCGATCAAGATCGACCTGCACGTCCGGCCGTTCCGGCCGGTGCGATTCGCGCAGACGGTGCCCTCGGCCGCGATGTGGGACCGGGCGGAGTGGAAGCCCTTCGGTTCGGCGTGGCTGCTCGTGCCGGGCCGTGAAGACATGCTGATCCATCTGGCAACGCATTCGGCGCTGCACGGCAACGTCCGTCGCACGTGGCTCAACGATATTCGGCGTTGGATCGATGCCCATCGGGGGCGGATTGACTGGGAGCTCTTTTGTGCCCGCACGAAGCTGTGGGGGCTGACTTGGCCGGTGCTGGAGGGCCTTCGAGCGGTCGACGCCGAATGGGGTTGCCCGTGGCCGCGAGAGGTCGTGGGGCGGCTCGCCAACCAGCGGGTCTCGTGGCGGGACAAGCTGGCCGCGGTTCAGGCGCCGCGCGACGCGACGCATCCGGTGGCGCACGTGCTGACGAACTGGGTGTGCGCTCCGAGCTGGCGTTTCGCGATGGCCTATCTGTGGGCGGTTGCGGTGCCCGGTCGAAGACACATGGCCGCGTGGTACGGCCGTGAGCACGTGGGCTGGTTGCCGTGTGCGCACCTACTTCGCGTGTTGTGGCCGGTTCTGGGGCGCCTTCCGGGACTCCGGAATCGGGCGTCCAAGTACGATCTGAAGACGAACCGGCAGGGCGTGACGCGTGTGTTCGCCCGTCGGGATATCCGGTCGGGGGAGACGATCGCGCGGTGTCGCGGTCGGGCCGTGGAACGGCTGTCGGCCGCTCCGGCATGGCGTCAAACGGGCGGCGGTCAGGCGAGGTGGTATGAGGTGACGGGGGCCTTGAGCCATTTGCGCGCCTCGCCGCGTCCCAACGCGAAGCTCGCCGGGAGCGAGCTGATTGCCCTGCGACCGATTCGCGTGCGCGAAGAGATCACCATCGGCAAGGAGGCTTGCGATCACGCGGGTGAGGCAGCCGAAGACGCGCGGGGGAGGCGGTCGGAGGCTCACGCGATGTCCGCGGCTTGAGGACGACGCGAACGTTCGCGCCGGGAGCAGGTCTCCAGGAAGGGGGTTGTCATGGCCGACAACCACAAAGGTCAAGGGATACCGGAAAGACAGTCCGAGGAAGGCGTTACGTCCGCCCCGCATGAGGCAGCCGGCCAAGCGGGGGACGGCTCGCGACGGGCGTTTCTGAGTCGCACGACCCGCAAGGCGCTGTATCTGACGCCGGTGATCCTCTCGCTGGCGGCGAGTCAGGCCAAGGCGGCTTCGGGGGCTTCGGGGACGTCGTAGCAGGGAATCGAGGAGGCTTATGGCACCGAACGATGTGATGGAGCAAACGGTCGCACCGAGCTGGAACTGGACGACGAGGGAGGCGCTGATCACCGTGCCTCGGCGACGCGACGACGTGTTGGTCGAGGAGCTGGACGGGGAGGCCATCCTATCGGATCCGACCGACGGGGCCGCCCACCGGCTGAACCAGACGGCGCTGGCGGTTTGGAACAAGCTGGACGGCGCGGCGACGACCCGTGAGATCGCCGAGGGCCTCACGCAGACCTACGAGGTGGAGTTCGAGGACGCCTTGGACCACGTCGAGGAGCTGCTCGTCCTCTTTGCGGAGCTGAACCTTCTCGAGTCGCCATGCCATTGACCGAGTCACATGACGCGGCCTCCGAGGCCTACACATCGGACGGCTACGCGCGCTATCGTCTGGGGCAGGTGGACGTCGCGCTGCGGAGCGAGCTGGACGATGTGACCCATGACATCGACGCGCTCTACGGGGCGTGCCGCTGGCTGGGCGGCGACAGCGACCGCACCGTGCGCGTCGACGTGAGGGCGCACCGGTCGAGCCGTTTCTCTCGGCCTTGCTACACCGTCTACGGCGACGACCAGGAGCTCTGGACGACCCGCCGCGCCAACGAGGTGCTGCCCTACGTGGAGTGGGGGGTGAACTGGCGCGTCATCTCGTCGCGCTCGGATCTGCTCCAGGTCCACGCCGCGACGCTGGCTCGCGAGGAGTGCGGGGTCATGCTGGCCGCCAAGGCCGGATCGGGCAAGTCGACGCTCGCGGCCGCGCTGATGGCCAGGGGATGGCGCTACCTCTCGGACGAGTTCGCCATGATCCATCCGTCCACGCTCGAGGCCCATCCGTTTCCGAAGGCCTTGTGCATCAAATCGGGATCCTTCGAGGTGATGGACGCATTGGGTCTGCCCCTGTGGCGTCGGGGCCACTACGTGAAGGTCCTCAAGGGGCGTGTCGGCTATCTCAGCCCGCATCGGTGCAACGTCTCGCTGGCCAGCGGGCCCGTGCCGGTGCGTTACGTGATCCTGCCGGACTACGTCGGTCCGACCGCACCGAGCCTCGAGGCCATCAGCCGTGCCGAGGCGGTGTTCGCGCTGATGGGCATCGCGTTCAATCGCGACCATTTCGGTCCCGACGCCGTGTCGATCCTGAGCAACATGGTGCGGGACGCCACCTGCTTCCGCCTGCGGGCCGGTGACGTCGAAGCCACGTGTGAGCTGATCGAATCGGTTACGGGCGCGCAGACGTCCTCCTCGTGCGCGGCGTAGCGTCTCATTTCACGAGGGCCGCGATGCAATCCTTAAGGTGCCACGCCCAGGTTGTCTGACCGCCTGTGTCGTGTTGGATCACAGCCTCCCTGGCGGGGCAAGCCGCCAATGGCACCCGCGACCAAACGCACAGAATCGGCGCAGGTGCAGTGCGAACGAAACGCACGACCCGCATCCCCGCTCACACACTTGGCGATGACCTGGCCGACCCGCTGGGGCGAGCCTTCTGGTACCGCGCATTCCTCTCGCGCGGGCATGCCAGGCTGCGCGGGATGAATCCCGCCGTGGCACCGTAGCATGTATTCCCTTCGAAGCGATCCGAACGATCAGTGAATGGCGTTGGCCGAAGCCAGACGGGGCTGGTAGTAAGAAGCCCGGCAGTGATGCCGGGCGACGAATTGGGGTCCGAGCTCGCCGAGGGATTCGGACGAGCCGACGAAGAGGTAACCGTGCGGCTCGAGCACGCGGGTGACGCGCTCGAAGAGGTCTCGTTTGGCCTCCAGCGAGAAGTAGATGGCCACATTGCGGCAGAAGACGACGTCGAAGGGCCCGATCCCGCGGATCGGCTCGAGCAGGTTGAGCCGACGGAAGTTGCACAGGACGCGGATCTCGTCCCGGACCCGCCAGCCGTCCGGGGTTCGAACGAAGTGCTTCTCGAGCAGGTCGGCGGGCATGCCGCGGTCGATCTCGCGCTGCTCGTAGTGGCCGATGCTGGCATAACGTATGGCCGCATCGGAGATGTCGGTGCCGAGGATGCTGATGTCCCAGGCGTGGATGTTCGGGATCATCTCAGCCAGGGTCATGGCCAGGCTGTAGACCTCCTGACCGGTGCTGCACGCAGCCGACCAGAGGCGCAGGCGACGCGCCGCGGGGGTACCGGCCTTGGCGTCGATCAGATCGGGCAAGACGCGGCTGCTGAGGGCGTCGAAGGGGGACTTGTCGCGGAAGAAGAGCGTCTCGTTGGTGGTGATGGCGTCGACGACCGCGTTGGATAGGCCCGGGTCGGAACCGCTCCGGAGGCGCCGGCACAGCTCGGCGAAGCTCTTGCAGCCTGCCTGTTCGGCGATCTTGCCGAGACGCCCCTGGATGAGATAGTCCTTGCTCTCGTCCAGGACCACGCCACAGAGTTCCCGCACGAGCTTCGAGATGCTCTTGATGTCGTCGGGCCCTAAGTGCATGCGGGTTGTCCTTGGGCGACGAGGTTCGCGATGTGATCGGCGATCTTGTCGAGCGGCGCTATCAGATCGGCCACGCCTGCCTCAATGACCATCCGTGGCATTCCGTACACGACGCAGGTATCGCGCGACTGAGCGATGATGGTTGCTCCCTGGCGTTTCATGAGCTTGCAGCCCAGCGTACCGTCGTGGCCCATGCCGGTCATGATCACGCCCAAGGCCCTGGCTCCGTAGAGGTGGGTGACGGAGCGGAACAGGTAGTCGACCGACGGCTTGCAGCTATTCTCCGGCGGATCGTCCGCGACGCGGATGATGTCGAGGGCCCCCTCCCGACGGACCTTCATCTGTTGGCCGCCCGGGGCGATGTAGACGCGTCCGGCGACCAGGGGCATACGATCGGCGGCCTCGCAGACGGTCAGCTGGCACTTACCGTTCAGGCTTTCGGCGAGGGAATGGGTGAACTTGGCGGGCATGTGCTGGACGAGCAGCACGGGCACCGGCAGGTTGCCGGGCAGGCCGGGCAGCATGGCCGCGAGCGATTCCGGACCGCCGGTCGAGACGCCGACGGCCACGACCTTGGGTCTGCCGCGGGACGCGCCGGTCAGGACCGACATCCGCCGGACGACGTCATCGGAGGTTCGGCCGGGCTCGCCGTCAGTCTCACCGACGGCGGGGGGCGACTCAAACGGTGTCGTACGCTGGATCGTGCGACGAAAGGTCTCGATCTTGCCGGTCAACTCCTGCTTGAGGAGCTTGGCGCTGGTCTCGGCGTCCTCGCCGGACGGCTTGAGCACGAAGTCGAAGGCGCCGAGGTTCAGCGCGTCGACAGTGGCCTGGGCATGGGCGTCGGTGAACGCGCTGACCATGATGGCCTTGACGCCGCTGTTGGTGCTGCGGAGATGTCGAAGGACGCCGAGCCCGTCGAGCTCGGGCATCTCGAGGTCGAGCGTGATCAGGTCCGGGTGCAGCAGTTCAATCTTGTCGATGGCGATGCGGCCGTTGGCGGCGACCCCAATGACCTCGACACCGGGGATCTGCGAAAGGATGCTGCTAACGACTTTGCGATACGCAACGGCGTCGTCCACTACCAGGGCACGTATCGGATCTGGAGACACGGTTGGCCTCGTTACGCCACATAGGGACCTGTCAGACTGCGTACGCGCTGATCGTCGACTCGAGCTGCTGGACCTGGGATCGGAGCTCGTCGCTCGCTGCGGTCAGCTCCGACCGTTCGGTCGTGCCGGCCGCGGAGGCCTCGTCGTCGATGGACAGCCGTTCGGTGATCTGGCGGCTGGTCTCGGCGGACTCGTTGACGCCCTCAGAGACGGTTTCGGCGGCGTTGGCGGTCTGAGCGACGTTCTGCGCAATCTGCTTGGTCGTGATGCTCTGCTCCTCGACGGCCGAGGCGATGGTCCGCGAGACCTCGTTGACGTTCTTGATGGCCTCGCCGATCTCGCTGATGGCGTGGACGGCCTCGCCCGTCGAGCTCTGGATGCCTTCGATCCGGCGACGGATGTCCTCGGTCGCGCTGGCGGTCTGCTTGGCCAGCTCCTTGACCTCGGTGGCGACGACGGCGAAGCCCTTGCCCGCATCGCCGGCCCGGGCGGCCTCGATGGTCGCGTTCAGGGCGAGCAGGTTCGTCTGCTCGGCGATGTCCTGGATCACCTCGATGACCTTGCCGATCTCGTCGGCGGCGGTGCCGAGCTGGGCGATCTTGTCGTTGCTCGACTCGGCGAGGTTGGCGGCGTTGTCGGCGACACCGGCGGCGCGTTCGGCGCTCTTGGCCACCTCGCTGATGCTGTCGGTCATCTCCTCGACGGCGACGGCCACGCTGCGGACGTTGCTGGACATCTGATCGCTGGCGGAGGTCATCTCGGTCATGCGATTGGCCATCTGGGCCACGGTCTCGGAGACGCCGTCGGAGGATGCCGCGGGCGCGGAGGCGGTACCCGGCAGGGCCGCCACGGCCGCGTTCAGGCGGTCGGAGGAGGCCAGCAGGTCTTGCACCGACTGCCGGACGCGTCCGGTCAGGCCGGACTGGCGGTCGAGCAGGGCGTTGATCGACCCCGCGAGCTGGCCGAATTCGTCGTCGGTGTCGGTGGGCAGGCGGCATGAGGCGGTGCCGCTGCCCAGGGCGAGCGATTGCAGGAGGTCGCGTGCCTCCGTTAGCGGGCGGGATGCCGATTGAGACAGGACGTACCCCGTGGCGATGGCGAGGAGGATCGTCATGCCGAACCCGCCGGCGGCGAAGGAGACGGCGCGCGAGAGCTTGCCTTGCACGGCAGCGAGGCCCTCGGCGGTGGCCTCGGACGAGGCGGTCGGTCCGGCCGAGAGATCGCCGAGCTGTCGGTTGGCCGAGGCGACCTGCCAGAGCGTGAGGATGCCGCAGACGGTGAACACGGCGGCGGCCACGAGGAACCCGCCGAAGATCTTCCTGCGCGTTGTCATGTCATGAACCTTTCATTGCCCTTGTGAGTGTCCTGTGCGTCCCAAGCGTCCGGGGCATGGTTCGATACCGGCCGGCTCACGGGGACCCTACCCTGCCCGCTATTTCTCTCCGTCCAACTGGAGTAACTGCCGGACATCGAGCAGCACCAACAGGTCGTCGTTCAGCTTCACGATGCCCCTGAAGAAGCGGCTGTCGATGCCGCCCACGTTGGCGGGCGGCGCCTCGATCTCATCCGACCGGACGGTCACGACGTCGGCGACGCGGTCCACCAGCAGGCCGATCTGCTCGCCGTGGTGGTCGAGAATCACGTTGCGGCAGGCGCGGGTGACGGGGACCTTGTCCAGCTCGAGGATCGTTCGCAGGTCGAGGACCGTCACGACCTCGCCGCGTAGGTTGGTCACGCCGCGAACGCACTCGGGCGCATGCGGGATCGTCGTCAGCTCGAGATGGCGGTCGATCTCCTGGATCTGGCGGATGTCGATGCCGGCCAAGAGGTCGCCCAGGTAGAACGTGGCGAACTCAAGCTCCTCAATCGAGCTATGAGGCGTCGTGGCCGTGCAGGCTGTCATGCGTGATCTCCTACAGGCTTGGTGGCCGCGGAATGGGCCTTGGAGTCGCCCTGATGGATGTACTTGGCGATGACCTGCTTGAGCTGCTCGCGGTCGAGCTTGACCTGGTACTCGTTGACGCCGGCCTTGAAGCCCCGCTCGCGGTCGGATTCACCGGCCAGCGAGGTGACGGCGATGATGGGCAGGTCGGCGAAGCGTTCGTCGGCGCGGATCTTCCGGGCGAGTTCGTAGCCGTCCATGTTCGGCATCTCGATGTCGGTGACGACGAGATCGAACGGCTTGGCGGAATCCTGCAAGGCGTTCCAGGCCACCAGGCCGTCCTCGCAGGCGACGACCTCGTGACCGTCGGCGCCGAGGAAGCTCTCGAGATGGTTGCGGAAGAACGTGGAGTCCTCGGCGAGGAGCAGCCTGGCCTGTCCGTTGCCGCTGGCCTTGGCCTTGAGGTCGGCGGTCCATTCGGGATGGGCGGTGCCGGCCAGTTCGAACAGATCGAGCAGGCGGGTCGTGGTCTCTCCGATGACGAGCGAGCCGACCACGCCGGGCTCGCGGAAGGTGGTCGAATCGATATCGGTGCTGACCTCTCGAATGTCCACGAGGTCCGGCACGATCAGGCCGATGTCCTGCTTACCGATGCTGAAGACGACGACGTAGCACTGCGTGGTCTCGGGCCTCGGCTTGGCCTTGATGTGGTCGCTGAGGCTCAACAGCGGCAAGCTGGCCCCACGGTACTGCAGCACCTCCTGACCGCCGATCGTATCGATCTGGTCGCTGCGGATGCGCTCGATACGGGAGATCAGGCCTGTAGGCACGCCGAAATACTCGTGCGGATCGTTGGTGAAGAGAATGATGGCCTGGGTCTCGCCGGTGGCCTCGCCGCCTACATCGTCCGGCCTGGCCGCGCTTTCCTCGGCGTCGGGCTGAGCGAGGCTCATGTGGTTGGCGATACCGGCGACGTCGAGGATGGGGGCGACCTTGCCGTCGCCCAAAATCGTGGCCCCGGCCAGACAGGCGATGTCCTTCATGTGTCGGCCGAGCGGCTTGACGACGATCTCTTGCGAGTCGAACAGGCCGTCGACGATCAGGCCGTACCGCAGGTGGCCCGTCTCGACGACGATGACGTTGACGGCCGTGGCCGAGCAGGGGTCCCGTCGCTCGTCGGGCTCATGCCGCTCGTCGTGGGTGTCGTCGGACGCGCCGTCGTCGAGGCGCTGGTCGGCGATACGCCGTCGGCGATCGGGCACGAGCTCGTGCGTCTTCGGGTCGATGTACATCGGCTGGACGTCGAGCGCGTCGCTCAATCGCACCAGGGGCAGCAGGCTACCACGCAGCCGGAGCACCTCGGCATTCTTGACGCGCTCCACGCGCTTGGCGGCCTCGCTGGGCTTGATGCGGACGAGTTCGCTGATGTTGACCTGGGGGATGGCGTACCGGCCGTGACCGCAGCGGACGATGAGCGAGGGGATGATGGCCAGCGTCAGGGGCAGTTTGATGTGGAACGTGGAGCCGAAGCCGACCTCGGTGTCGACCGCGATCGTGCCGCCCAGCTTGGTGATGTTGGTCTTGACGACGTCCATCCCCACGCCGCGGCCGCTGACGTCGGTCACCTGCTCGGCGGTGGAGAAGCCCGGATGGAAGATGAGGTGGACCGCCTCGCGATCGCTCATCTCTCGGGCCTTGTCGGCTGATATCAGGTCCTTCTCGACAGCCTTCTGGCGGAGCTTGTTGGCGTCGATGCCCGCGCCGTCGTCCTGGATCGAGATGTTGACCTTGCCCGCCTGATGGAAGGCTCGAAGCTCGACCTGCCCGGCCTCGGGCTTGCCCTTGGCGATGCGAACATCCGGAGCCTCGATGCCGTGGTCGACGGAGTTACGGATCAGGTGCGTGAGCGGGTCCCCGATGGCCTCGATGATCGTCTTGTCGAGCTCGACGTCCTTGCCGCGTATGGAGAGGTCGCATTGCTTGCCCAGGGCGCTGCTCAGGTCGCGGATCACGCGGGGGAACTTGTTGAAGACCGTGCCGACGGGCTGCATCCGCGTCTGCATGATCGCTTCTTGCAGCTCGCTGGTGACCTGGTCCATGCGGGCGGCGACCGAATCGATGCCCTCGTAGTCCTTGGCGCTGATGACCTGGAGGAGTTGGTTTCGGCCGAGCACGAGTTCGCCGGCGAGGTTCATCAACGTGTCGAGCACCTTGACGTTGACCCGGAGGTTGGCCTCGGGCCGGACGGCGGGAGCGGCCGCTTGAGGCTCGACCGGCTTGGCGGGCTTGGGCGCGGACGCCGCCTGGTTGGGTTCGGGCTGCGAGGGCTGTTCGGCCGCAGGCCCTTCGGGCTGGTCGGCGGCCGGGGTCGTGGTGTCCTCGGTGGCGGTCTCGGCCGGCTCGGACGTTGTGACGGGTTCCTCGCCCCATGCCGTGTCGTCGGGCGAGGCGATGAGGAAGACCTTCTCTTCGGGCACCTGGAGCTGTTCGGCCAGGGCCTTCGGCTTCAGCGGCGAGGCGAGCAGCAGCGTCAGAGGCAGGGTGCCGGTCAGGGTTTGATCGAGCGATCCGAACTCGGCGGGGTTGGCGTAGCTGTCGATCAGGACGCCGAGGCCGTTGAGCTGTTGGAGGAACTCGAGGGGCGTCTTGTCCTTGTCGTGGAGGTCGGTGATGAAGTCGAGCTCGACGACGTAGATCGAAGCGCCTTCCTTCTGATGGGCCAGCAGCTTCTTGACGCTGATCATCATGAAGGCGAGCTGCCCGTTGGGCAGGGTGATGTCCACGTCGCGGTCGGGCATGTCCTGGGCGGGCTGGTCGACCTCGCCGCCGGCGGCCGAGGCGGTCAGAGCGTTGATCAGCGCGGAGACATCCACGTCGTTGGAGGTCTCGACGTCGTTGACCATGTCGCGCAGGGCATCGGCTCCCTTGAGCAGGGCGTCGACAACCGGGCTGTTGGGGACGAGCTCGTTGCCGCGGATCTTGTTGAGGATGTCTTCCATCTGGTGGGCGAGCGACCCGATCGATTTGAGGCCCAGGTAACCGGCCGTGCCCTTCATCGAGTGAATGGCCCTGAAGACCTTGTTGACCAGATCCGCGTCGATGTCCGCGCCGCCCGCTTCGATGAGCAGGAAGTCGTTCTCGATGTCGGCGAGGTTCTCGTTGGCCTCGGCGACGAACGCGGCAAGGATCTCAGCGTTCTCGTTGGACATGGTCGGATACTCCGCGGTCGAGGCGCGTCGGTTTCTGAGTGGCCTGCCATGGTGTCGACTTCGGTCAGGAGCCCTTTACGGTGAAATGCTCGTCCAGTCCCATGATGTGGAAGAGCCGCTGCAAGTCTTCGTTGTCGGTGACGACGGTCAGGTCCCTGCCCTGGGCGGACAGCGTTTGATAGCACGCCAGCACGACCGACAAGCCCTTGGAGTCGATCATGTCGACGGACGCCAGGTCGATGACGACGTTGCCCTGCTCTGCCGAGACGACCCGCTCGAGCTCGCCCCGCATGTCTTCCGCGTTCGTCGCGGTCAGGTTGACCGTGGGCTGGATGACCAGCGCTTCGTTGGTGACTTCGGTGGCCAGCATGCAAGTTCTCCTGCTATCCCTGAACCGATCCGGCGGCGTGCCGGGCTGTCTCTCGATACCGCTTGCGCAGCGTGATGCGGTTACCCGCGTCGTTGAAGGTGATCTCGTCGGCGTAGGCCTGCATCAGCGCGAGACCGCGTCCTCCGGCGTCCAGGGCGGATGCCGGCTCGGGCCGGCGCGTCCACTCGAAACCCGAGCCGGGGTCCTCGACCGTGAGGACGACCTGCCCTCGGTCGAGCTCCAACCTGGCGTGGATGGTCGAACGACTCGCACCGCCGCCGGGCTGGTCCTGTGGGGCCCGACCGTCAGGGCCCGCGCCGTGGAACACGGCGTTGAGGAGCGCCTCGCGAAGCATGAGCCGAACAGCGAAGATGTCGACGGGTACGCCGCGCGAGGAGAGGAACCGGCTGATCCGCTCGTCCACCAGGTCGATCAGGCCGAGCTGCGGCGACAGGGTGGTTTCGAATCGGGTGTCGGTCTCGTTGATGCGTAGCATGAGCGGTCGCAGCCTCCAGCCCATTCGACCCCCGTCGCTGTCCGGCAGCCCGTCGTCGCTCGACGGCCCATTAGGTCAACGGCCATGCGACGACCCCGGCGCACAGCCGCTCGGCAGGGGGTTTCTCTCTCGTTACTTCGGAAATCCGGCGACAAAGGATTAGGCCGGAACCGGGCCAATGTGCGCTGTGCGTCCCGGGCGGACGATCAGCGATGCCAGGCTTATGGGACGCCTTCGGATAGGATCTGTCAGGAGGTAGCGACCGGGTTCAGGCGAGGGCTCAAACGGTCAGAATCAGGGAAAGCCCCCGCTCGCGTTGGCCGAGGATACCATTGTACGTTGCCCGACGATTCGGTGAGCTGCGGAGCCGCCTGTGAGGTCTCCGTCGAGACAGGATCGCTTCTGCGGGGCGACGGATGGTCGCGTGCCAAGGACTGGTAGGGCTGAGACGCCCGCACGAGGAGCCATAGCATGAAGATCCTGGCAGTCGATGATTCGATGACCGCGCGCATGATCATCAAGCGGTCCTTCGAGTCGCAGGGCCATGAGGTGTTCGAGGCCGAGAACGGCGTGGCTGCCCTGTCCGTTCTGCGGAGCGAAGAGGACATCCAGCTCGTGGTGTTGGACTGGAACATGCCCATGATGAACGGCCTCGAGTGTCTCAAGGAGATCCGCGCCGATCCCAATGTCAAGGGCGTCAAGGTCATCATGTGCACCACGGAAAGCGAGAAGAGCCAAGTCATCAAGGCGGTCAAGGTCGGCGTGGATGGCTACGTCGTCAAGCCGGTTCAGCCGGATGTTCTGAAGGCCCAGACGGCCAAGGCGTGTGGCGTCGCCGTGTGATCCCCCGGGCCACCCTCTGGGGTGGATGGTTCGACGGATGGCTGTCACACGTGGCCCGGAGGCCTCGCAGCACCTCGTGGAGGCTCCGGATCACGCCACCAACGGCGTCGCATGACGAGGTCCAACTCAATGACCACCGCAACGGTCCCGAAGCATGGCCTGAAGGTCGAGTACATCCAGCCGTTTCTGGACAGCCTGAAGCTGCTTTTCGAGAGCCATCTGGGTCACAATCTGAAGATTCAGAAGCCCCGGGTCAACGAGACCGGCCGGACCGAGTTCGAGGTGGCCGGCGTGATCGCCTTCGCCGGCACCGCAACGGGCAGGGCCGTCGTGAGCTTCCCCGAGGTCGTAGCCGAAGGACTGACCAAGGACTACTCGGGCATGGATGAGCTGCCGGAGGGCCTGACGGAAGACTGCGTCGGTGAGCTGGCGAACATCATCGTCGGGCGCGCCAAGGCGTCCCTCCAGAACCACGACATCGTGATCTCACCGCCCACCGTCGTGAAGGGCAAGGACTACACGATCGTGCCGCAGCGTGGCGCGGCCTGTCTCAGCATTCCCTGTGAGTGCAAACACGGTCCGTTGCAGCTCGATATCAGCATCGTCAGCGATTCCACCGGCGAATAAGTCGTGTCGAAGGTTGCGCCGTCGTCGGCAGGCGCGCTCCTTCTCGGCGAGCTTCCACCCCACCACGTTCTCCAAGCCTGAGCGTGCCCGATCCCCGACCTCACCCCAGCGAGGCCGCCTGGGCCGCGCCGGCCATCCGGCAAGCGTGTGTTGACGCGCAGGCCCGTGTCCTAGTGCAATGGCGACATGGGCGGACCTATCCTGCCTCCGGCCGAAGGCGGCTCGATCGACGGCATGTACCGGCACGCCACCCGTGCCGCGTGGCTGGGCCTGGCGGTGAACCTCGGCCTGGCCGTCGTCAAGCTGATCGCGGGCATCGTCGGCGATTCGATTGCGATGATCGCCGATGCGGTCAACTCGACCGGCGACGTCCTGACCTCGGGCGTGATCCTGTACGCCTTGCGCGTCGCGCAAGGGCCCGCCGACGACGAACACTCCTACGGTCACAGTCGGGCGGAGGTGGTCGCAGCGTTGAGCGTGGCGATTCTGATTGCGGTCTCGGCCTTGGGCGTGGGGCTGGAGGCGGTGGGCAACCTCTGGACGGCCCATAACGTGCCGCCCGTCTACGTGCTCTGGATCGCCGCGGCCAATGTGGTGATCAAGGAATCGATCTACCGGTACAAGCGTCGCGTTGCGCGACAGACCGGGTCTCAAGCGATCGCGACGGGCGCTTGGGACCATCGCAGCGATGCGATGTGCTCAGCGGCCGTGCTGGTCGGCCTTGCCGTGGTCCGGTATGGAGGCGAGGCCTACGCGTGGGCCGATGAAGTGGCGGCGACCGTGGTGGTCGGCTTCATCCTCGTTGCGTCGATCAAGCTGTATCGCGAGAGTGCCTCGCTGCTGATGGACGAACGGTGCGATCCCGCGATCGCCGCGGGCATCCAGCGGATCGCCGAGCAGACCCCGGGCGTCCGGGCCGTCGAGCAGATCCGCTCGAGACGATCCGGCCTGGAGGTATTCGTCGACATCCATATCGAGGTCGGAGGCTCGTTGACCGTCGATCAGGGCCACCGAATCGGGCACGACGTGCAGCGCCGGATCCTCGCGGAAATCGCACCGGTCACCCAGGTGCTCGTTCACGTGGAACCGGTGGCCTGCGAGAGATGCGACGCGATCGGCGGGAACAGCGGCCCCACCGCCTAGGTGTCGCCTTGTGAGGAGGGGCGGTGATCGGCCCAGAGGATCGCCGCCCGATTACGTGCCGGCTCAGAACCGCCTCACACCTTGAACGTGCCGACCAGCGAGCGGAGCTGCTCGGACAGGTTGGTCAGCTCGCCGCTGGCGCTCTGGGTCCAGTTGGCGCCCTCGGCGGTGTGCTTGGTCGATTCGTCCACGGCGAGGATGTTCGACGTGATGTCCTTGCTGGTTGACGCGCTCTTGCTGATACCCTCGGAGACGTTCTCGGCGGCGGTGGCGGATTGGGAGACGTTGCCGGCGATCTCCTTGGTCGTGATGCTCTGCTCCTCGACGGCCGAGGCGATCGTCCGCGAGACGTCGTTGACCTTGCCGATCGCGCCGCTGATCCGGCCGATGGAGTCGACGGCCTCGCCGGTCGAGCCCTGAATGCCCTCGATGCGCTGTCGGATGTCCTCGGTAGCGTTGGCGGTCTGCTTGGCCAGTTCCTTGACCTCGGTGGCGACCACCGCGAAGCCCTTGCCGGCGTCACCGGCGCGTGCGGCCTCGATCGTCGCGTTCAGGGCCAGCAGGTTCGTCTGCTCGGCGATGTCCTGGATGACCTCGATGACCTTGCCGATCTCGTCGGCGGCCGAGCCGAGCTGCGTGATGCGGTCGTTGCTGACCTGGGTCAGGGCGGCGGCGTCGTCGGCGACGGTGGCGGCCTGTTCGGCGCTCTTGGCGACCTCGCTGATGCTGGCGGTCATCTCCTCGACGCTCGAGGCGACCATCCGCACGTTCGACGACATCTGCTCGGCCGAGGCGGCCATGGTCGTCATGTTCGAGGTCATCTCCTCCGCCGAGGCGGCCACGTCGGCGGCCCGCTCGTTGGAGGTCGCGGCGTTGTTGGCCATCTCGGAGGCCGTGCCGGAGAGCTGCGTCGCCGAGCCGGCCAGCGAATTGGCGGTGGTGCCGATCTGTTGGATGATGCCCTGGAGCTTCTCGACGAAGGTGTTGAACCATCTGGCGAGCTCGCCGATCTCGTCCTTGCTGCTGACCTCAAGCCGGCGCGTCAGGTCACCCTCGCCCTGGGCGATGTCCTCGAGCATGGCCACGGCCCTCTTGAGGGGCTTGGCGATCTTGGCCGAGACGACCAGGCCCACCGCCACCACCACGGCTCCGGCGATCAGCGCCGCGACCAGCACGACGCCCATGGTTCGGGCGGTGTTGGCCTGATAGGTCTCGCGGGCTTCGGTGAGCATACTGTTGATCTTCTCTTTGGAGAATTCGAGATGCAGGACGCCGTAGACCTCGCCGACGGTCCAGTCGGGATTGAGTCGCTTCATGTCCCGATCGACGCGCAGCGGGGTGTAGAACGAGAAGCAGTGCTCGTCCTCGATGACGATCAGCTCCTGGGACTCCTGGCAGCGCTGCCAGAGGGCCTCGTCCATCTGCTGGCCGACGAGGGACGAATCGCTGCACAGCTCAAGCTTGCCGGTCTTGTTGTAGAAGGAGAAGGCGCGGATCTCCTCGAGCTCGCTCTGCTGCTTGGCGAAGTTCATGAACTGGACCGTCTCGCCGCGCTGGAGCGAGCCCTCGACGGCGAACTGGACCTCGCGCATCAGGTCCAGGGCGCCCTCCCGCTTGAGCTCCAGGGCCGAGTCCGCGACCTCGCTCAGCACGCCCTCGAAGTTCCGCGAGTAGAGGGTGTGCTGGATCAGGAACAGGGCGGCGGAGGACAGCACGAAGACGCTGAGAATCGACCCGGCAATCTTCTTCGAGACCGATAGATCGGCAAGAGTCATAGCTAGGCACCTCGATCCTGGTCGGTGTAGGCAACCGTGTGTTGGACTTCGCCCTTGCGATAGAAGGGGAAATCGCGCCGTCTGGCGAAGCTCTCGCTCGTGCAGGCCGTGCAGGGCGCCCCAGCCCGGATGCACCAGTTCACGCTGCTGTTCCATTGCCGCAAGGGACAGGAGGCGTGGCTCAGCGGACCGAGACAGCCCAGCTTGAACAGGCAGCCCTCGTCGCCGAACTTCTCGGCGAACTCCCGCTTCTCCCAGTAGTGGAACTTGGGGCATTCGTCGTGCACGGAATGCTTGTAGAACATGGTGGGTGTCAGCAGGTCCGGATCCAGCTCGGGCAGGCCGTGGCCGATGACGTACGCGGCCGTGCCCAGCAGCGATTGCGGATGCACCGGACACCCCGGACAGTGGATCAGCCGGCCCTTGACCGGGATCCCTTCCCGCGTCATGAAGTCGCGCAGGCTGGCCGCGCCGGTGAGGTTGCCTTCTGCGGCCGGGATGCCTCCGAAGGCCGCACACGTGCCCGCCGCGATGATGCCCTTGGCGTTGCGGCAGATGCGGCCGAGGCGGTCCGTCAAGGGCTTGCCGCCGAAGAGGCAGGCCTCGGGCATGCCGAGCGGCACGGACCCCTCGAACACCAGGAAGTAGTCGCCGCTTTCGGTCGTCCTGTCCACGACGTCGACGGCCACGTCACCCTGAGCGGCCGAGACGGTCGGATGGTAGACGAGCGAGACGATGTCGGTCAGCACCTCGACCGGGCCCGGCTCGTCGGTGTTCAGGAACGACACGGAACAGCCGCTGCACGACATGCCGTGCAGCCACAGGATCTTCTCCTGCTTGCTGAGGATCTTCTCGAGGCCTCGCGCCATGGCCACGGTGGTGGACCGGCCCAGTCCAAAGCCCGCGCCGAGGGCGACGCCCATTCGGAGTACGTCTCTTCTGGAATAACCACGCATGACGGTCGGCTCCTAGCGAGGTCCCGCCGCTCAAGTAGCCTGGGCTAGTGAACAGCACATGCGATACACGGGTCGAACGAACGGACGATGCGGCCCACCTCGATCGGTTGCTTGGGATCGTCGACGGAGGTGCCCTCGATGGCCTGCTCAACCGGGCCGAGGCGGCCTCGATCATCTCGGGGCGAGCAGTTCCATGTCGTCGGCACCACGCACTGGTACGACTTGATGCGGTAGTCTTCGATCTCGAGCCAGTGTCCCAGCGCGCCGCGGGGCGCTTCGGTCAAGCCCACGCCCTTGCCGCTCTGGGGGAGGGTGAAGTCGCGAGCCGGAGGGGCGTTCACCTCGAGCTCGTCCAGCCAGTTGAGGGCCTGCCGGGCCACCCACAGCGATTCCAGCCCGCGCGCCAGGTGTCGGCCCAGCACGGAGACGAGCTTGTCGGGCGTCAGCTCCAGGGAGCCCAGCACCTGGTCGACCTCGTTCTTGATCCACGTGCCCGAGGGGTCGTGGTAGTTGGCCATGACGCGGGCGAGCGGCCCGACCTCCATCGGATGACCCTTGTAGCGCGGCGCCTTCATCCAGCTATACGCGTTGCGCTTGGTCGGTGCGGCGATGGTCCGGCCCTTGGTCGGGTGCAGGCCCGAGGCCTGGTCGAACCGGGAATGGCCCACATCCTCGGCGATGCTGCGTTCGTCGAGCGGTTCCCACCTGCCGTCGATGAGCGTGCCGGGACGGATGAACTTCGTGCCGTTGTCGTCCATCCAGAACGCGCCGTAGGCCAGGAAGTTGCCGCAGCCCTTGCCGATGTCGAAGTACTCGGGGAACTCGCCGGCGACGACGACGAGGTCCTTGAGGTAGACGTCGTTGACGAAGGCGAGGAGCTTCTTCAGCCGAGAGCGGTAGCTCAGGATCCGCTCGATCGTGATGTGTTGGGTGACGCCGCCGGGGATCAGGGCCGTCGAGTGCGGCAGCCTCGCGCCGAAGATGGCGCCCATCTCGTGGCAGATCTTGCGCATCTCGAGGGCCTGCACGTAGTGGCTGAGCAGGGCCATGTTGGCGCCCTGGTCTTTGACGTAGCCCACCTCATAGCGGGGCAGGAAAGGCGCGGCCGGGAAGATCTCCTTTCGCGCGATCGTCTTCTCGACCCAGGCCTTGAGGCTTTGCAGCAGCTTGTCCTTGCCGGTGTACGTCAGGACGGCCTTGACGTCCACGAAGTCCAGGGCGGCCAGGTGGTAGAAGTGGAGGATGTGCGACTGGAGGTAGTTGGCCGCGAACAGGAGATTCTGGGCCAGTCGACCGTTCTTGGTCGGCACGATGCCGTAGGCGGCCTCCTGGGCGCGGACCGACGCGATGCCGTGCGAAACCGGGCACACCCCGCAAATGCGCTGCGTGATTTGCTGAGCGTCCATGGGGTCGCGCCCCTCGAGGATCCTCTCGAAGCCGCGAAACATCTCGCCCTCGCACTTGGCGTGGACGACGCGGTGGCCCGAGGAGTCGCCTTGCTGGAAGGGCTCCGTGTCGGCGTGCACCGACAGGTGGCCCTCAATGCGCGTGAGTGGGTTAATCGCGATACCGTTGCTCATGTAGACGCTCCTGATTCGTTCCGGAGCTGACCGGTGTCCACGTCAAACGTGGGTCGGCATACGGTGGCTGCCGAGAGAGGCTCTGCGCGTACGTGGCAATGCCAAGATGACGGCTCGCAACAGAGGCCCCTGCCCGGTCGGATTCGCGACGGCGAACCCGGTGCCTTGCGCTTTCCACGCCGTGACAAGTTCTATAGCTTTGTCGGTCAGCGGACGGGCCGGCTTTGCATGCATCGGGTAGGTGCTATCCCTAGCCGGCGCAGGGGGAGCGCATCGCCGTGCTGCGTCGGTGGGTTGTCGGGGATAGGATTGCCCGTGCGGGGGGCTTCGGGGGGGCGAGAGGGCCGCTCTCAGGCCCGAGGGGAGCCGCGGCCGGGTTTACACGGAGCCCGTCGACGGTCCCAGGGCATTCCCGCGGACGGGGCAGGTCCGTTCGAGGCGGGTCTCTGTGCGGGGTAAGGTCCGATCATGTATGCTGCCGGGACCGCTCGACGTTACGATGTGTCCGTCGACGTCCGCCAACGAAGCCAGGGCCAGAGGGCTACGCACCATGAAGAAGACTGATAGTCAGCTCCTTATCGGACTGAGCGGCAGTCCGACCGAGGTCGGTCGGGCGTTCGGCCAGGCCAATGCCGCGGACATACGAGCCGAGGTCGGCAAGTTCTTCGGCGACGGTTCGCGACGCGATGCCCAGCTACGGGCGACGGAGCGGTATCGCGAACTCGTCGAGCGGCTCGCGCCGCACTGGCTGGAGGAGGCCGCGGCCCTGGCCGCGGCGGCCGGCGTGGGTGCCGAGGAGTACGTGGCGTATCAGGCGGCGAAATACCGCGGCATCAACCGGGGTGATTGCTTCACGTACTTCGCGGGGCCGGTTCATACGGTCGGCGGCGACACCTTGTTCCACAAGAACCGGGACAACAGGAACCGACCGCAAGCGGCGTACGTGAAACACGTCGGAATCTCCGGTCGGCGTGTCTTTCGGTTTGCCGCGACGGGTGACACGTCCGATATGGGCACGATGATGGGTGTGAACGAGAAGGGCCTGGCCTGCGCGGCCGACACCGGGGCCCGTGATCCGAACCCACGCTTTCGAGGCATGATGAATCCGGACACGATGCGGCTCATCCTGGAACAGGCAGGCGACGTCGATCAGGCCCTCGAGATGCTCAAGCAGCAGAACGCGGACAACGTCTACGCCGGCGGTAAGATCGCGACCAACTGGATGTTCGCCGATGCCAGGGGTCGCGGCCTTCGGGTCGTCCAGTTCCATGCGTCGTTGGACGTCACGCCGGATCGCAACGGCCTTCACGTCATGCGCGACAACGACCAACGGGGCAAGCTCGTCATGAAAGAGCTGTCCGAACTCATGGGCAAGATTTCGGCCAAGACGATGAACAGGTTGTCGCGGACCTCGCCCGTTCTGCACAAGACGAACATCTCGGGCATGACCGCCGAGATCCCGAGCGAGCGCCCCGATCTGTTCACCTGCGCCCACTTCACGGCCTTCCACGCCGGACGAACGGTGTATGTACCCGTGTACCTCGGTGCGACGGCCTCGCCCGCGCCCTTGCTCGACGGGACGATCTACCGGCTCTCGACGAGCAAGGCCGACGGTTTCGGATCCGACGCGGCCGCCTTCGAGGCCGAGCTGAACGACAGGCGTTTGCGCGAGGAGGTCCGCGCCAGGTCGGTCCTGGCCAAGGGGGACGAGGAGGCCGCGCGGCGGATCCTGACGCGGATCGGCGGTGAGCTGGCCTACCGGGCCGTTGCTTACCTTTCATGAGGTGCGGCCCCGCCGGTCGCCGGGTGTTGGGGGGCGGCCTCGGGGCGGGCGTTCCGATAACGTGTCGCTGAAGATCCCTTCATCAGGAGACCATCCGCATGCCGCATCTGCTGGCCGTGGTGGCCGATGCACATCGACCGGGTGAGGAAGGGTTGCGTCGTGAGGTGGCCGAGCGGGCTAGCGGCCCCCTACTCGAGCGGAGGGCTCGCACGTGGACGGTCCTGGTCGACGCGCCCCATGTCCTGGTTGGCTCGGCCCTGCCGGATGTCGAGCATCTGCGCCAACTCCGTGTCACACGGCGCGACGGGGTGACGGCCGTGGTGGAGGGTTACCTCGTCGGCGGCCGGGCGAGTGCCGCGACCGGTGAAGCCTCGGACTGCGTGGCCGAGGCCTACCTGGAACGAGGCCCGGAGGGGGTCGAGGCCTTGAACGGCTCGTTCCTGGCGATGATCGTGGACGAACGCGCCCGGCGGGTCCTCGTGTGGACCGACCGCACCGGCAGCATTCCCTGTTACGTCGCCAAGGTGTCGGGCGCGACGGTGGTCGCACCGGAGCTGAAGTGTCTGGCCGCGCTTCCCGAGGTCGACCACACGATGGTGCCGGGATCGCTGGCGTCGATGGCCGTGAACGCGGCCTTGATCGACGACCATGCCTACTGGCAGGGCGTGGAGGTGGTCGGCCCCGCGCGGCGTGTGACGATCGAGGCCGGCAGGTGCGAGACCGTCCGCACGTGGACGCCGCGCTACGGCGGCGACGATTCGCAGCCGCCGCCCGCCGCCGAGGAGTTTCGCGACACGCTCGTCCGTGCGGTGACCCGGCACGCCGGGCGCTTTGACCGCCCGGTGCTGGCCCTGAGCGGCGGCGTGGATTCGCGCGTCCTCCTGGGGGCGATGCGACGGGCGGGGCTCTCGTTCCCGATCGTCACGTGGGGGTTCGATCGGCTCGACATGCCGGGCAGCGACTTCCAGCGCGGCATCGAGCTGGCCGCTCGCGAAGGGCTGCAGCATCATACGCGCCCCATCGAGATCGAGCAGATGCCCGATCACGCCGAGCACATCGTCTGGTTGACGGACGGGCTGACCGGGCACGTCGGCAACTTCCCGGAGGGCGAGGCCATGGGACGCTACCTGGCCGGGCTCGGCGATGCGGTGATCGTGGGCAACCAGGCTTCGGGTCGGTGCGGCGGGGTTCGGTCGTTGGAAGGCGCGCTGAAGAGCGGCGCGGGTTTGAACCTCCGCAAGCGGCTTGGCGTGCTGCGTTTTCTGCTGCGCGGCGAGGTGGTCGAGACGGTGATGGCCGACTATCGCCGGCAACTCGATCGGCTCATCGGCGGCCTGTCGGACATGCGCGCGGCCGAGTTGGGCGACGCGCTCGTCCTGTACACCTGGTTCAGCACGACGATCATCAGCCAGGCGCGGGTCACACGTCAGCACATCAACTACGTCAGCCCGCTGATGGACGCCGAGGTGATCGACCTGAAGACGCGTTGCCCTGCTCCGTATCGGGTCAAGAAGAATTACCTGTGCCAAGCGGGCCGCGAGCAGTTTCCCGACCAGTTCGCCATCGACCTCAACATCAAGCACAGCCGCGGCAACTGGCAGAAGCGCCTGCGGGAGTTGAGTCGGGCCTCGCGGTACATGGTCGAGACGCTGCTCGATCCGCAGGAGGCCTTCGACGAGTGGTTCGACCGGGGGGCGATGCACGCCTGGCTCGCCGACACAACGGCTGAGGGCAAGCGTGCGGCCGCGCCGGCGGGTGTCTCGCTGGGCCGTCGCGCCTGGCTGCGGCTGGGGGCGCTCGCGCGGCGGTACGACTTCAAGCATCGCATGGTTCAGAATCTGCTCACGCTCAAGCTGTGGTTCGGTCGGTTCCCGTCGCGGTGAGTGCGGCGGCTCGATGGGCCCGTGCCGGCGAGCCGGAATCGACGCGGCGTCAGGAGCCGCGGGACGCGACGGCCTCGTCTTGGGATTCGGCGCCGACGGGCGTCTTCTGGATGGGCATCTCGGCCTTGGCGGCGGTGCGCGCAATCGAGCGAACCTGACGGCGTCGGACCAGAGCGACGATGCGCTCCCGCGCGCCGAGAGTCAGGCTGAACAGGGACGGGACGAGGAACAGCGTGAAGAAGGTCGAGACGACCAGGCCGCCGAGCACGACGCTGCCCAGACCGCGATAGAGCTCGCTGCCGGCGCCGGGGAAGAGCACGAGCGGCAAGAGGGCCAGGACGGTGGTGGTCGTGGTCATGAAGATCGGACGGATACGCGTGCGGACGCTCTCCAGGATCGACTCGCGCACGGGCATGTCTTCGTCGCGCATGTGGTTCAGGGCCTGGTGGACGATCAGGATCGCGTTGTTGACCACCGTGCCGATGAGGATCACGAAGCCCAGCATGGTGAGCACGTCCAACGGCTGCAGGACAAAGCGGTTGAGCAGCCACAGCCCGCCGAAGCCTCCGACGGCACCCAGCGGCACGCTGAAGATGATCACGAACGGGTAGAGCCACGACTCAAAGAGGGCGGCCATCAGCAGGTAGGTGATCAGCAGGGCCAGCACAAAGTTGAAGCGCAGGGCCTCCCACGTCGCGCGGAGCTTGTCGGCCGTTCCTGACAGGTTGATCTGATACAGCCCGCTCAGCTCACCGCTCTCGCGCAGGGGCCTCACGATCTGGCTGTCGATGCGTCCGAGCGCATCGTCGAGGGCGATCTCGGGCGGTGGCGTGACCTCGATGGTGATCGCGCGTTGCCGTTCGCGGTGGTTGATCTGTTCGGGGCCGCTGGCCAGGCGGACGTCGGCCACGGCGGCCAGCGGCACCAGGTTGCCGGTCGGCGTGCTGATGGGCAGCTCTTCGATGTCTTGGGTGCGGTAGGCGAACTGCTCGTCGCCCTTGATGGTCAGGTCGATCTTGTCGCCGCCGACGAAGTAGTCGGTCGCGTAGGCCCCGTCGACGAGGGCGTCCACGGCGTAGCCAAGGTCGACGTGGTTCAGGCCCATGTCGGCGAGCTGCTCGAGCTTCGGCTTGACGTGCACCTCGGGGTTGCTCAGGTCGAGGCTGGGCTTGGGCAATGCCTGTGCGTCGGGCATGATCTGCTTGACCTGACCGAGAACGCGTCCGCCGAGGGCGACCAGCTTGCCCAGCTCGGGGCCGGCGATCTCGATGTCGATGGTCCGGCCGGCGCTGAGGCCGCGCTCGAACAGGCTGGACTGCTTGGCGATGGCGAACGTGCCGGGGATCCTGCCGCACGTCTCCCGGATCAACGGGATGAGCTCGTGCGCCCGCAGGGGATCGGCAGCCCGAACGCCCATGAAGGCCTGCCGTCCGAAGGCGACGTAGAAAAAGTCGTCGATGATGGGGTACGCGAGGTCCTGCGCGTCGGTGTCCTCGGGGTCGATGTCCCAATACGGCCGCAGATCGTCCTCGATGCGGTCGCCCATATCGAGGAGCTGCTCGATGTTGTAGCCCGGCGGGGGCAACAGGATCGCGAAAACCAAATTGCGGTTGCCGCTTGGTAGATACTCGACCTTCGGCATGGTGACGTAGCTGATGACGATGGCGGCGGTGACGAAGCCGGTCACGATGCCGAGGCGACGGAGCAGGCCCCGCTGGATCCAGGCGTTGATGCCCACGACCGACGAGACGAAGCCGTTGCCGATGGCGTCGAAGGGGCGGACGATGCCCTTGATCAACCGGCGTCGCCGGGTGGGCTTGCGGACGGTCGGGCCGCTCTCGTCGTGGTCTCGGTGCGTGCGTCGAAGGATCTTGGCCGAGGCGGTCGGGATGACGATGACCGACACAAGGAGCGACAAGCCCACCGCGCCGCTGATGGCCAGGGCGATGTCTCTGAAGAGCTGGCCGGCCTCCTCCTCCACGAAGAGGACCGGCAGGAAGACCGCCAGGGTCGTCAGCGTGCTGGCGATGACGGCGCCCCACACCTCTTGCGTGCCGCGGACGGCCGCGGTGACCACGTCGTCACCGCTCTGGTAGTGTCGGAAGATGTTCTCGAGCACGACCACCGAGTTGTCGACCAGCATGCCGACGGCGAAGGCCAGGCCGGCCAGGCTGATCACGTTGATGCTCCGGCCGAGGCTGTTCAGGATGAGGAACGTGCCGATGATGCTGGTCGGGATGGCCAGGCCGATCACCAGCGTCGACCGACCGCTCCGCAGAAACAGCAGCAACACGGCAACGGTCAGGATGCCTGCGATCACGATATTGTTCTGCACCAGCCCGACGGCCGAATAGATGTAGTCGGTCTCGTCGTAGACCTGCGTGATCTGGAGTCCGCGCTGCTCGAGGATGCCCGCGTTGAGCTCCTGGACGGCTCGGCGCAGGCCGGACATGACCTCCAGGACGTTGGCCCCGGTCTCGCGCTGACAGTTGACGGCGATGGCCGACGAGCCGAAGCGTCGTACCAGCCCCGTCGGCTTCTTGTAGCCGAGCCGGACCTCGGCGACGTCCTTGACATAGACCGGTTGGCCCTGGCGATAGGCGACCACCACCTCCTCGACCTGCTCGGGCGATCTGAACTGGCCCAGCGTGCGAATCACGTAACGCCGCTTGCCCTCCCAGAAGTCGCCGCCCGAGGTGTCCTTGTTTTGACCGCGAAGGGCGGTGCGCAGGTTCTGGATGGTCAGACGGCGGGCGGCCAATCGCTGCGGGTCGACGATGACCTGCATCTCCTCTTCCATGCCGCCGCGGACCTGCGAGTCGGACACGCCAGGGACGCGCTCGAAGCGTGCCTCGATGAAGTCCTCCGCGAACCGCTTCAGCTTCGGCACCGCGATCGGTTCGGGCATGATCTCCTGGACCACCGGATGCTGCTCGGTGAGGTTCCTCAACCGCAGCATGGCCAGGCCGTCACTGTGAGACCGGAGCACCCGTTCGAGCTCCGGCCGGAGCTCGGGGTGACGGCCGGCGAGATCGCGCACCGATTCGTCGGAGGGGTTGAGCTGGCTGAGGATGAACCAGGCGATGGGGCGGTCGGACGCGCTGGACGTGGCGATGATGGGCTCGTCGGAGTCCTCGGGATACTCGGGCACTTGCTGGAGTCGCGTATTGACCTTGAGCAGAGCCTCGCTCATGTCGATGCCGACGATGAACTCCATGGTGATCGTGCCGCGAGAGTCCGTGCTTTCGGACGTCATCTTGGTCATGCCCTCGACGCCCTTGAGCTGTTCCTCCTGTTCCTGGATGATCTCGCGCTCCACCTCCTGAGGGCTGGCGCCGGGCCAGTCGGTGGTGACGGTGATGGTGGGCACCTGCACCTCGGGCGTGAGCTGCATCGGCATGCGCAGCAGTGCGATGGTCCCGAACAGGGCGGCCAGGAGCACGCCTACTGAGACCTTCACGGGATTTCTCACAAACGCTTCAACGAGCTGCATGTCGTCTCACCACGTTGGCTCTGCCGGCCGGAGCACGACGGCTCCGGGGTTCGACGGCTACGGTGCTGGTTTCGTGGTCGTCGCTTCGGTCGTCTGCTTGACCGCATCCGGTTCGAGCGTGGACACCACGACGACCGGTTGTCCGGGCCGCAGCCTCTCGTTACCGCGGACGACGACGAGGTCGCCGGGGCGGACCGTACCCTTGACCTCGATCAGGCTACCCTGCGTCACGCCGAGCTCGACCGGGGCGAGCCGGGCCCTGCCCGATTCGTCGGAGCCCTCGTCGAAGTCCACCACGTGGACGATCGGCTTGGGTCCGCCGAGGACAAGGGCATCCTTAGGCACGAGCGTGGCCGTGGTCGGATCGCCGACGGACAGCGTCGCGCGGGCGAACATGCCGGCCCGCAGCAGTGGACCCTGGTCGATGATGCGATTCTTGAGCCGGATCTTGACGGGGAAGCAGCGGGACCGCTCATCCGCTTGCGGCACGATGAGCGCGACGTTGCCCTGGAAGACCTCTCCGGTCAGCGCGCCGAACGACACGCTTGCTTGCGTGCCGACGTGCACATGGCGGATGTAGTCCTCCAGCAACGGTATCTCGACGTCGACCTCGGACAGATCGTAGAGGTCCACCACCGGGGCACCGGCGCTGAGCCATTGCCCGACCTCCGTATGCTCAGCCACCACGTAGCCGGTAAAGGGGGCCGTGATGTTGTGCTTGGCGATATCGTCCTTGATCCGCTTGACCTCTTCCTGCTGAACCGCGAGCAGGGCCTTGGCCTGGGCGATCTTCTCCTTCCGCGGTCCGGCCACGGCCAGGTCAAGCGCGGCCTCGGCGGCCTGGTGCTGTGCGACGGATCGGTCATAGGCGCTGATTGCCTGCTGGTACTCGTCGTAGGCCGCGCGGTCTTGCTCATAGAGCCGTTGATAGCGGTCGAGCCGTGTCTTGGCGTAGGCCATGGTCGCCTTGGCCGATTCGACATTGGCCTTCGCCTGGCGGATCTCCTCCGGACGCGTGCCGTTTTCGAGCTCGGTCAACTGCTGTCGGCGGTTCTCGAGCTCGGCCTCGGCCGCGGCGAGCTCGATCTCGAGGGTGCGGGCGTCCAGCTTAGCCAGGAGCTGACCCTCGTCGACACGGTCGCCCTCGTTGACGGGGAAGGCGATCACACGCTCCGAGGCGGTGCTGCCGATCTGGCTGGTGCGTTTCGGTTTGGTGGTCCCGACGAACGTCCGTCCTGAAGCGACCGTCGACTGGACGACGGGGCTGACCACCACGCGCATCGGCGGCATCTCGGCGCTCAGGGATCGGGCCAGGCCGGCTGTCAGTCCGAATGCCAGTGCGAGCGCGAGCCAAGGGGATTCGTGTGAACAACGACGGTGTCTCTTACCGTGCATGGGCTTTCGATCATCATGCTTCGTCGCCCGGCGGCTGGCATCGCGTCGGGAGACATGGGATAACACGTTGAAGGCAAGTCCAGGAGGAGAGTGTGGAAGCGCCCTACAAGCCCGGGCCTTGCGCGTAACCTCTACATTCATAGATGCCTATGCCCCTGGTGTCGATGGTTGGCTGGTTGGGCCCGTCCCGACCGTCAGGCACGGCTGGTCTCTAAATCCTACCCCCAAAAGGGTTTGTTTGCCAGCCGGACAGGAGGATTCGGGAAGAATCGTCGTAGGATTGCCGGTCGACCGCCGTCGCAAAGGAGCGCTGGTCGGATCGAAACCGATCGGTTAGCCGCCCTGATCCTCGGCCTCCGGCCGCATGGTTATGGCACCGCTGGGGCATTCGTGGGCGCAGATGCCGCAGCCCTTGCAATAGCGGTAATCGATGATGGGCGGTTTGCCCTGAGTGATCGCCACTTCGGGACAGTACATCCAGCACATCTGGCAATGCCGCGGCTTGGCCCCGCACGTGACACATGTGGCCTGGTCGATGACGGGACGCTGGCTTCGCCACGTGCCGGTCTGTCCGGCCTCGCCCTCGATCGGGGGTGAGACGCCGATCATCGGGGGATCCTTCTTGCTCATCACGACTCCTTGGGCTCGCGGATGGCGGTCCGCTCGTAGGCGAGCCGGGCGGCCTGGGCGTTGCGGTCTCCGGCCTTGCCGCCGAACTTGGCTCGGATCGTCTCGGCGATGTTGTCGATGCTGACCAGTCCGGTGGTTCGGCACAGGGCCCCGAGGATCGCGGTGTTGACGACGACTGACCCGGCCGCGACCAGCCCCATCTCCTGGGCGGCCGCGGAGGCATCGGAGACGCCGACCTTCAGCGCCGCCGGAAAGCGTGCCTCGGCCGCACCGTTGGAGGCATTCAACACGATCGTGCCGCAGGGTTTGATACCGTGAGTGACGTCCACCACATCGAGCAAGGTCTCGTCGAGGACCACGACGATGTCCGGCTGGGTGACCTGGCTGCGGCGGACGATCGGTCGCTCATCGATGCGAGTACTGGCCGAGACGGGGGCGCCGCGCCGTTCGGCTCCGAAGGTCGGTGCCGCCGCCACGCCGGCGTAGCCCTCACGAAGGCAAGCGGCTTCGGCCAGGAGTGTGGCCGCGGTGACCGCGCCCTGGCCCCCACGACCATGCCATCGGATTTCGTACAAGGCACCCTCCAGGACTGTCACGGTGGATGAACGGGTCGCGGCGCTGTGTGATGCGACAGGGATCGCCCGACCAGAATCCTATGGTAATCGCTTGGCGGACCGGCATCAACGCGGCATGAAGCCAGGCCCGGAAATAACCCGGTGTCGGTTGCGTCCATCAGGGAGGCGGCTTATACAATGGGCAAGGGATAGCCGCACAGGTTCCGCTGGTACTCAGGAGAGGATGCGATCGTGACCAGTCGTTCCGGATGGACGTGGCACCACTGGCTGGCCGTCTTGCTGCTGATCGTCTCGGCCAGCCTGGCCTGGAGCAAGCGGATCGGCGGCGGCGACACCTTCGTGAGCCTGGCCGCCGGACGAGACGCCATCGCCGGCAAGATGGGCCTGCCGGACGACTGGTCGTTCACCACGGAAGGACGCGTCTGGCTCGACCAGAACTGGGGTTCGCACACGACCTACTACGTCGCGTGGCGGCTCTTCGGCGACGTCGGACCCGTGGCCGTCAAATGGGTCGTCATCTTCGGCGTCATGCTGCTGATGGTCCAGGGTGCGGCGTTGCGCGGGGCGAACTGGCTCTTGGCGGCGACGCTGGTGGCCGTGACCATTCTGGTGGGGCGAACGTACCTCGATGTCCGTCCCCACATCTTCACGCTGCTGTTCGAAGCGGCACTGATCGTCATCTTCTACCGGTGGTATCGCGGCTCGGCCATGTGGGCCTTCGTGGCGGCGTTCATCATCGGCCTCTGGTCGAACATGCACGGCGGGTTCGTGTTCGGTATCGCCGTGATGGGGCTATGGGGCGTGATTCAGGGCACGTTCAAGCTGCTCTGGCCCGACTCGCGGCCCTGGGGCTGGAGTCACCTGTGGACCTTCGCAGCCGCGCTGGTCCTGGCGATCCTGATGGCGACGTTCTTGAACCCGTTCGGGCCGGTGAACCTGACGCACCCGCTCGTGGTCGAGAAGAGCCCGGTCTGGTTGTCGGTGCAGGAGTGGCACCCGATCCTGGATCTCAAGGCCTTGTTTGAGAACCTCGAATTCAAGGAGGCCAAGGGCTTCGGCAGCGTCACCGAGTTCCTCGTCCTGATGGTGGTCTTGCTGGCGACGGTGCTGTGTTGGGCTGTCGTCCGTCTTCTGCCCGCGGCGAACCGGCCTGACGAGGCGAGCTTGCGACCGCCGCCATCCAAGCGCGAGGGCAAACGCAAGAAGGGCAAGGCCGAACCGAAGGCGAGCCGTGCCGATCCGAACGACTGGGTGTTCATCAGCGGGCTGTTCGATGTGATCTTCGCCGCCGTCATCATCTACATGGCCTTCAAGGCCCGGCGGTTCATTCCGTTGGCCACGGTCGGTGTCGTGCCGATCATGGCCACCATGCTGACCGACATCTTGAGGCGGTTCGGCGTTCGGATGGAGCCGTCCGCCGAGGGCGTCGCGCCGTCGGCGAGGATCGCTCGTATGTTCCTGTCGGGCGTCAACGGCATCCTGCTGCTCGTCGGCTGCTATTTCGTGTGGGCCGAGATTCTCGTGGTCTACCCAAACCCGAATCCCTACTACCCCAAGCAGAGCGTGCTGATGCGGATGGTGGGCTCGCAGACCTTCCCCCGCAAGGCGATCAGCTTTTTGCTGGAGCAGCCGGTGATACCCGACCATGCCTTCGTCGACTGGCGGTGGGAAGGGTACAGCCGATGGCGGACGGATCGCTTCAAGACGTTCTGCGGTGGCCGGGCCCAGCAGGTCCACTCCGAGGAGATCGCCACGTGGCAGATCACCACACCGAGCCAGGGCGCCAAGCCGGTCCGCATTATCAAGACGGGCCAGGACCTGGCCGTGACCAACGGTCCGATCACGGCCGTCTTCGGACAGAAGAAGGGGGCCGTCATCGAGCTCGGAGCGGGGCGGACGCCGATGGGTCGGCTCCTGGCCGGCGTGGCCGTCAATGAGGGCGCGCAGCTCTCGGCCTATACGACCGACAAGACGGCGCAGGTGGGCATCCTGAAGCAGACGTCGGAGTACTGGGCGTATCTGAAGGTGGCGGTGGAGAGGACGGCCGAGCCGAAGTACCGTGCCGAGTACACGGTCACGATCCTGGCCGATCAGCCCTGGGTCAGTCAGAAGCTGGGGTTCTGCACGATCGAACTGGACAAGCTCACCAACACGGGCGACAAGCCGCTCGACGTGGCCAACCAGATGCTGGTCATGCGTTCGCTCAAGCAGGGGCCGCCGCCGGCGGGCCTAGGCTCCAAGATCGCGTATTGGCAAACGAAGGAGCTTCGCTTCGGACTGGCTGCAGTCAAGCCGGATGACGGGATGAGGGTGCAGGCCCAGCCGAACGCCAAGCCGCCGACGGCCGTGAGCTATGGCCGGGTCGGCAAGAAGCTCGAGCCGGGCGAGTCGTTCGAGCCCCAGGCGGCCACGGCGGTGGCGTTCCTGCATCGGGTCGCGCCAAACCTTCCGGCCGAGATGACGCTCAAGCTGTTGGCGGTGCTCAAGGAGAAGAAGAACCCCCGCGTTCTGCTGGAGGAGGCCGAGGAGCACGACATCCACATGTTCCTGCTGCCGAGGAACCCACACGCGGTGGGCCTGGCGATGCTCCTGATGGGCAGCAAGCGATGGTCGATGATCTACGACGATGCGACCGCGTTCGTCTTGGTGAGCCGCCACGATCCGGACGCCCAGAAGCTGATTGAGCGGATCATAGCCGGCGAGGCCACCTACCCGAGCCCCTACCTCAAGGCCCTGGGCGAGGCGCTGACCCGCCGGAGCATGGCCCCGACGGGGGCGTCCTTCGTCGATTTTCAGGAGGATCTCAAGGCCGCGGCCAAGCTCGCCGAGGGCCCGCCGCTCAGTGCGCTGTGGTGGCTCTCGCAGTTGCCGGTGATGATCCCCGAGGCGGGCTCACCCCAGATGCTGGGCAAGAACATTCCCTTCTGGTTGAGCCAATGGAAGGAACTGGAGGATGCCGACCTGGGCTCACAGTATGCGATCCGGACGCTACAGGCCCGGCAGATCATCGCCCAAACGCTGCGGAACACCTACGCTCGGCAGAAGAACAAGCAGGAGGCCGACAAGTGGCACGCCCGCATCCGGGAAATCGGCGAGACGATCAGCCGTCTGCGGGATAAGTACATGTAGGACGGCGCCCGCCTCGAAGACTTGTCGGCCCCGCCAACACGGCCGAACGGCCCCCGTGTCGGAATCGTCTCAAGCCTTGCGATAACGCTCGGCCCAGCCTTCCCGCTCTTCTTGTGTTGGAAAACGCGTCATCACGGTCAGATCGACCAGCTTGGAGGCAGGCAGCGCGGCATCGGGTTCGGGAGGCGAGGAGGCCCGCAGCCCTCGTATGGGGCGACCGGGTGTCAGGTCGATCTCGACGTCCACGCCGGCCAGGACGACGAAGTCGTAGGCATCGTTGAGGAAGGCAAAGCTCGTCACGACGCCGACCGCTCGCCCTTCATCGTCGAGAATCTGATGGCCCACACGCAACGACTTGCGGCCGCTACCCGCCAGCCGAGCGGTCTTGCGACGTCGCGGCGTCACGCGCTCGATGTATGCCGATCGGCCGATGAAGAACGGCACATGGAAACGGGGAATGAAGCCGTAGTCACACTCGGTGAGCGTGCCGCCCAGCTCGCCCTCCAGCTCATGCCCGAAGAGCGGGAAGCCCGCCTCGGTACGAAGGCTGTCGCGCGCGCCGAGACCGCACGGCAGGACGCCCAGGTCGCGGCCGGCTTCGAGCACCTTGTCGAACAGCTCGACGGCCTTGTCGGGATGGACGAAGAGCTCGTAGCCGAGGGGTTCGCCCGTGTAACCCGTCCGGGCGACGATTCCCTTCGAGCCAACCAGCGTCACCGTGAGGAACTGGTTCATCGCGAGGCGTCGGAGCGCGTCGTGCTGCGTCTCGGGCGCGAGCTGCATCAGGACGTCGAGCGAGCGCGGCCCCTGGAAGGCCAGATCGACCAGGCTGTCGGCGCCGGCGTCGCGTAGGTTACGTAGCGCCACCGAGCCGTCGACGCGTTTGAGCCGACCGCCCGGGAGCGAGTCGTCGATCACGGTCGCGCGGTCGTTCACCGCATCGAGCCACGCCCGGTCCTCCTCGGCGTTGGCCGCGTTGACGACCAGCAGATAGCGCTGGCGTTCGAGGCGGTAGATATACACGTCGTCCATCGCCCGGCCGTCGGGATAGAGCAGGTAGTTGTACCCGGCCATGCCGACGTCGAGCCGTGTGACGCAACCGGCGAGGACCGTATCGAGAAAGGCGGTTGCGTGGCGGCCGCTGATCTCGAACACGCCCATGTGCGAGACGTCGAACAGCCCGGCCGCGGTGCGCACGGCACGGTGCTCGGCGAAGATGCCGGGCTCGTAATGGACGGGCATCTCCCAGCCGGCGAACTCGACCATCTTGGCGCCGAGGTCGCGGTGGCGTTCGTTCAGGACGGTCTTGCGAAGGGGTAGGTGGGCGGGCTCGTAAGAGTAGGGCCGGTTGGGTGGATCGGGCTCGCGGAGAAGCCATGCGAGACGGTCGTCCTCGCGGGCGGCCGTCAGCAGGGCGCTCTGGCCGATGAAGAAGGTCTTGGTGGGATCGATGATGAGCGACCCGGCGTCCACATCGAGATCGACGACGGTCTGGCCGTCGGGGCTGCAATCCGGCAGGAGGACCATGTGATCCCGCGCGGCATCGATCAGCAGGCCGGCCAGGTCGGAGGTCGAGACGTCCTCGACGACCAGCGGACCGTCGATCTTGGCGTGCAAATCGTCGGGATCGATCAGGACGTAGCCGTCGCTGAGGTCCTCGAGCCAGGTCATCACGGCCTGGGCCGTCTCTGCCTGGGTGACGATGGCGTAGCGTTGCTCGCGCCCCTCGTCGGGCAGGGCGAAGACGCATGCCTTGGCGAGGACGCCGGCTTGCCCGTCGAGCAACAGGCCGAGCTGGGGGTCGTCCTCGGGCATGAGGTCGGCGATGTTGCAGGTGAGCACCTGTTGCAGGGCGGCCCGTGTCTTGTCGCCGCGGACGATCAGGCAGGCCGTGTCGTGCAGATCGACGTTCAGCACCGGGGTCTCCGGCTCGGGCGGCCGGTGCGTCAGCTCGGCGATGATCCCACGGGTCCTATCGCGAGCCTGGTGAAGGACGCGCGGGTCGATCCGCCCGCGACATCGTTGGACGTTGCCGGGGACCCAGACGCGTGTCGTGTGCACGGCCGTCAGCACCAGGAGGACGATCTCAGCCAGTGTCTCGATCTGCTGCGGCGTGATGCCGCGCTGCGTCGCCCACGGCATGCCCATGCGGATGCCCGAGGATTCGCCGGCGACCTCGTCGCCGGGGATGGTGTTCTTGTTGACCACGATGCCGGCCAGCTCGAGCA
The DNA here is from genome assembly GCA_964622545.1 of uncultured Planctomycetales bacterium. Lineage (GTDB taxonomy): Bacteria > Planctomycetota > Phycisphaerae > UBA1845 > JAFGLZ01 > JAFGLZ01. Next base: position 91,803 of record CAZUQM010000010.1, read on the forward strand.
GGCGCGAGGCGATTTCGCCGTCGAGGGGCACGTCCGTCTCGCCGGGCGTCTCGAGCGGTCGAAGGTCGACGAGCAGCATGTGCGTGTTGGTTCCGTCGTAGGCGAGCTTGAACCCTTGCTGCACGAGCGCCTGGGCGAGTGTGACGGTATTCCGCACGATCTGGGCCTGAAAGGCGGCATAGGCGTCGTACCGCTGGTTGATGAGCTCGAAGAGTCGAGCGATGCCGGCGATGGCGTTGACGTGCGGCCCGCCCTGGGTGCCGGGGAAGACGGCCGCATCGATCGTGCGGGCGATGTCCGGCGACGCCGTCAGGATCAGGGCCCCACGGGGCCCGCAGAGCGTCTTGTGCGTGGTGCCGGTCACGACGTCGGCATAGGCCAGCGGGTTGTTGAGGACCCCGCCGACGATCATGCCGGCCAGGTGGGCCACATCGGCCAGCAGCAGCGCGCCCACGTCATCGGCGATCTCGCGGAGGTGGTTCCATTCGATATCCCACGGGTAGGCGGACGCCCCGCCGATGATCAGCCTCGGTCGGTGCTCGCGGGCCTGGAGCATGAGGTCGACGTAGTCGAGCCGCTCGCTCTTCGGATGAACGCCATACGAGACGACGTTGTAGCGCTTGCCGCTCAGGTTGAACTGCGAGCCGTGCGTGAGATGCCCGCCGTGCGACAGCTTCATGCCCATGATCGTGTCGCCGGGCTCGAGCAGGGCTTCGTAGACGGCGTTGTTGGCGGCCGCTCCGGAGAGGGCCTGGACGTTGACGTGGATGTCATCGACGTCCGGGCTGCCCTCGAGCCGCGCGAAGGCCTCGGCGATGTAGCGATGCGCCAGCAGCTCGACGCGGTCGGCGTTGAGGCATCCCTTGTAGAAGCGTCGGTCGCTCAGCCGCGTCTGCCAGCTTGCGAACCGGGCGGCGTCGGCGGCGCTGTGGCGGGGCACGTGATCGAGGATCGGCTGCGGATAGCCCTCGGCATAGATATTGCCGAAGGCACTGCCCAGCAGATCCGCGGCGGGGGCGATGCACATGCTCTCTGACGGTATGAGGATGAGGTTGTCCTGCTGGCGACGGGCCTCGCGGTCGCAGAGCTCTCGCACCAGCGACGGCTCGTCCGTCTCGTACCAGGCTTCGTGCGTGGTCATGGTATCCTCCGTCCAGGGCATCTTATCGAGAGACGCCGAACGACGCACGTCAGCGGGCATCGCTTCGCGCGGACGCGTCGGCAGGCTAGGATACGCGGGCGAACCCGAGATCGACCCATGCACAGACCACAATCCCTGTTTCCAACCGACCACGAACTGGGGTCGATGACCGACCTCTATCAGCTCACGATGGCGGCCGGCTATCACCACACCGGTATGCACGAGCGGCGTGCCTGCTTCGAGTGCTTCATCCGCACCATGCCGGACAACCGCAATTACCTGATCGCCGCCGGCCTGGAGCAGGCCCTGCACTTTTTGACGCACCTGAGCTTCTCGGAGGATCAGGTAAGATGGATCGCCGATCAGCCTCCGTTCGAGAACGTGCCGCCGTCGTTCTTCAACCTCCTGGCCGACCTGCGCTTCGACGGCAACGCGTGGGCGATCCCGGAAGGGACGGTCGTGTTCCCCCATGAGCCAATCCTGCGCGTCGAGGCCAACTTGCTCCAGGCCCAGATCGTCGAGACGTTCCTGCTGACGTGCTTCTCGCTTCCGACGATGGTGGCCAGCAAGGCGGCGCGTGTCGTTGCGGCCGCGGAGGGACGATCGGTGGCCGACTTCGGCGCGCGGCGAGCGCACGGCCCCATGGCCGGGCTCATGGCCGCTCGGGCCGCGCTGATTGGGGGATGCGACGGCACGAGCCACGTCGAGGCGGCCCGGTTGGTCAACGCGCGGGCCGTCGGCACGCAGGCGCACAGTTGGGTCATGAGCTTCAGGGACGAGCAGGAGGCCTTCCTCCGCTACGCCGACCTCTTCGGTGCCGAGACGGTGTGTCTGATCGACACGTACGACACGGTGGAGGGCGCCTACAAGGCGACGGCTGTGGGCAAGAGCCTCAAAGGGGTCCGGCTGGACAGCGGCGATCTCGTAACGCTATCCAAAAAGGTTCGCGGCATCTTGGACGAGGCCGGCCTGACCGACGCGAAGATCCTGGCCAGCGGCGATCTGAACGAGTATCGCATCGGGGAGCTCTTGCAGGCGGGGGCGCCGATCGACCTGTTCGGAGTGGGCACGCAATTGGTCACGTCGTTCGACGCCCCGGCCGTGTCGATCGTCTACAAGCTCGTCGCATGCGAGGACGAGGCCGGCCGCATGACCCCGCGTATCAAGTCCTCGTCCGACAAGGCGACGCTGGGCGGGGCCAAGCAGGTGACGCGACACCTTGATGCAAGCGGCAAGATGGCCCGGGACGTGCTGAACCTGGCGGAGGAGTCGTGGGAGGGCACTCCGCTGCTTGCGCCGGTCATCGAAGGTGGCGAGCTGGTCTGCGACTGCCCGACGGTGCAGGACATCGCCGCGTACGCCAGGGAGCAGACGTCCATGCTGCCGGAGGCGCTTCAGGACCTGAACGAGTCGGCGGAGTATCCTGTCGACGTGAGCGATGCCCTCCGCGAGTACCAGCCTGAGTGAGGATCCGGTGAGAGTTCGCTTGGGGAACGATCAATGAGTGGTGAGCGTTTGGCTAGCACTTGGAAAAAGAATGGGTCAAAGGTAGGGCGCGCACAACCCCATCGCAAAGACATCCGGCGCGCTACGAACTAGGATCTCAGGGCTAGCTCAAGATCCAGACCCCGACGCCCAGCATGGCTGTGAGGAACCAGGTCACGAACCAGCGTCGCCAGATGAGATGTCGTCGGCCAATGCGATAGGTTAGGTCCGCATCCATGCTCATCACATCGCAGCTTGATCGATGTAAACGACCCTCGCATTCTTGCCCCGAAACGTTACCATGAACAGTGGACCCTGTCCAGAGAAAACCAGCCATATGGTGGTATTCGCTGACCGGGCCGCTAGGGGTGGTATGGGGCACAACATGCTGGGCCAGGTCTTGAGGTCGGGACGGAGTCGACGATGTCGAGTTCACTGTGTGCAGGTCTGGTCGCACTGATCCTTGCCGGAAAGCTTGACGACGGCATCATCCGCGGCACCGTCACGCCGGCGAAGAAGGTGACATCGATCAAGGCGCTGCCGCGTTCGCTTCACGTGACGTGCCCGTCGTGCAAGCGCCAGATCGCGGCCAGGGGCAACGCACCCGGCAAGGTCATCGTGTGTAGGGGATGCGGCAAGAAGACGCCGGTGCCCGTCTACGAGGCCAAGATCGATCGGAAGATGGGGGTCTTCGAGGTCACCGGCCTGCCGCACGGGCAGCGCTACGACCTGATCGTGACGACGACACTGGGGAGGATCGAGGGCATCGACCTCGCGCCGCACGAGAGCGAGCTGGAGCGACTCCGTCGGCGCCGCGTTCGCGCCAATCCAAAGGCGTTCACCGACGAGGACCGCCAGGCCATCACCGAGCTCATCACGAAGGTCAAGCAGTTCGAGAACTTCGTCAGGCCCCTGTTCATCCGTGGGCACGGCGACAAGGCCACCGGCCTGGTCGAAAAGGCCCGCATCCAAGACGAGACGACAGGCAAGTTCCACAGCGAGAGAGGCAACGAGGCCATCTGGCGGATCGAGCTGTGGTACTTCCGGCGATGGTTCGGGGGGTGGGAGCGCCTCAGCAACGTGGAGGCGGTGCTCTACCGCAAGCGGATGCCGCGGTCGGACTATGACCGGATGGCCTGGGTGTTCAGCGAGAAGCTGGGGGGCATCGAGGTGGGCCCGGCGGGTACGGCTCCGACCGTGTCGATCGAGGTGCCGGAGCGGCTCGATTCGAGCAAGGGGCGGACGCCGAGCCGGAAGTAGCGGGCTTCACGCCGCGAGCCCAGCCAGGGACAATCAACCTGCATGCCGATGTGCCGAGTTGGCTGCGCCCTAGCTGGTGGGCGACTCACCGACGTCTCTTCCCCTTGTTCTTGGGGGTCTTGGTCGCCTTGGCGGTGGAGCGTTTGGCCTTCTTCGACTTGCGGGCGGCCTTCCTGGTCGCTCCGCTCTTCCGCGCCGAGAGCGGACCGTTCTCCGCGCTCTGGGCGTTGAGGTCGACGATGGAATCGATGCCCTCGGCCAGCGGCAAGTAGAAGCGGATAGGCTGGACCGTCCCGTCGCGTCGCTCGATCCGCTCGATGCGTTTCTGGATGAGCACCGAGTGCAGGATGTGCACGTCGGGCTCGATGGTGCAGCCGAAGACGTACGACGTGCCCTTGATGACGACGTTGTCGCCGATGTGGACGGGCCAATCGTCGCTGCCGGTCACGATGACGTTCGATTCGATGTGGACGTTGTCGCCGAGGGTGACGTTGCCCTTGACCATATCGCCGTGCATGATGGCGCAGTTGTCGCCGACGCGGATGGTTTGATGGGGGTAGCAGGTCAGCATGGCGCCGCTGCCGATCTCGACGTTTCGGCCGAGACGGACGTCACCGTCGATCACCGCGTCGTGGCCCACGACGACGCCGTAGTTGAGCTTCGCTCCCTTGTGGATGCTCGCGCCGACGTCGATCACGATATCCAGTGGCTTGCCCTTCTTGTCCATGCGGATGAGGTCGCGGACGACCTCCTCGGCGATGAAGAAGTTGTCCTCGTCGCGGATGGTGATGATGTCCCGCAGGCGGTCGTAGACGCGCTGCCGGGCGATACGCTCCATCTGCTTGAGGACGGTCTTGTTGTTGAAGCCGAGCGAGACGGCGTTGTCCTCGGCCACGTGGGCGGCCACGCTCAGGCCGTTGCTCACGAAGATCTTGATCAGGTCGGTCAGGTAGATCTCGCCCTGGACGTTGTCGGTGCCGATGTCGTAGAGATGCTTGCGCAGGGGCTGGGCCTTGAAGATGAACACGCCCGTGTTGAACTCCCTGGTCTCCAGCAGCTCCTGGCGACTGAAGGAGTAGCTTCGCCGGTTGTAGTGGAAGACCCACGGCTCGTTGGGCTTCATCTTGAGGATGTCCTTGAACTCGACGATGCCGAGGATCTTGCCGGCCTCGGGTGAGTCGTCGGGCGCGCGGACGATCCGACCGAAGTAGTTCTTGTTCGGGTCGCCCTCGTAGAGACCGGTCAGGACGGCCATGTCCGCCCGTTCTCGCTCGAAGGCCTTGCGGAGGTTGCGCACCGTGGGGGCATCCAGCAGGCCGACGTCGCCGGGACAGACAAGGATCATGCCGGCGAAGCGTTTCTTGCCCAGATGGCCCAGCGCCTCCTGCACGGCGTGGCCGGTGCCTCGCTGGTCGGCCTGATAGGCGTAGACGGTGTTCGGTCGAGGTCCGACGGCCCGAGCGACCTCCTGGGCTTTCACGCCGGTGACGATGATGAGGTTGTCGGTGCCGAGCCCGGAGCAGACCGCGTTGCTCACGCGTTCGACGGTCGGTACGCCCCAGATCTCGTGCAGCATCTTGGACGTCTCGCTCTTGATCCGCTTGCCGTGTCCGGCGGCCAGGACGATGCCCAGCGCGGGGTCTTGCGCGTCAAGCTGACCGCTCAAGGACGACAGCACGTCTTGGACTGAGCCGTTCTCTTTGGAATCAGGGGCCATCGTTCGGCATTCTCCGTTGCACGGGTCCATCACGGTTGCGGGTAAGGCTCGGGCATCCAATCGGCCGGGGGTGAGGGTGGCACGTCTCCCGAGCCGGCCAGGCTCGATCGGCGACCGGGTGCGCCCCCGCGGTCTTCATCGGCAAGGGCGGCTTGGGACCTCGATCGATTTATGCTTTCAGGGCTTCGTACTCGATGGTCTTCGGCTTCGAGCCGCTGAGACGGGCGAAGATGACGCTTGAGCGCTGAGGTCGATCGCCAATAGCGCAACATCCCAAAGGGCTAGGCTTGCAGGTTCGGCGCGAGCGGGTTCAGGTTGCGTGACTCCAGCATCTTGGCGACCTCCTCCCGCAGCTCCTTCTGAATCGTGAGGGGTCTGCGGTGTGCGTCTACGGTGATGAACTCGTACTCTTCGGCCATCTTGTCGAACTCGCGGGTCAGGCGCGATTGGTACTTCTTGAAGCTGTCGTAGAGGTCCGCGCCAAGATTGAGATCCATGCCCGATTCCCAGTAGTTCATGCGGTCGCAGGTGAGGACGCGCCGGATGAGGGCGGGGATGCCGAGCCGCAGATAGAACACGAGGTCGGGCTTGATGGCGAAGCCGAACAGGTCATGAACGTAGTCGGCGCTGACGCCGCGAACGATGGCCCGGGCGAAGGCGGTGTAGACATAGCGATCGGCGAGCACGATAAAGCCGTTCCGCAACGCCGGGAGGATCTGATACTCCTGCCGGTCGGCGAAGTCGGTCGCGTACATCAGCGTGTGCGTGATCCGGGTTAGGGTGTGGCCTTTCTTGGCCTCGGTCAGGGCGTTGCCGATGAGCTTGCTCCGCGTCCATCCCGTCTCGATCACACCGTAGCCTTGCACCTCGAGCCATTCGCGAAGGAGGGTGACTTGCGTGGTGCGTCCTACGCCGTCGGTACCCTCGACCACGATGAGCAGCCCGGGAAAGGACTCGTTGAGCTTGAGGTAGGGCAGCCCCTCGCCGAAGAACAGGTTGTCGTCCGATCGATTCATACGGGCACCACCTTGGGCTTCTTGTAGCCCTCGAGAACGCGGTTGAACTGCTCGCGGACCAGGCGCTGCTGTTCCGTGATGCTCTTGGCCGCGTCGACGACATAGAGGCCGTACTCGTCGACCATCTTGTCGTATTCCTTCAGGATGCGACCCTGGAAGATGCTGAAGCTCTCCACCGTGTCGTTGGACAGGCCCATGTCCATGCCCGCCTCATAGGTCTTGATCGCGGCGCGGCTGTTGACGATCCGGTCGATGGCCGTATCGATCGGCACCTTGAAGTAGAAGGCCAGATCGGGCCTGACCGCAAAGCGGTACACCTTACGGACCCACTGAGGGTCGCAGCCCCGCGTGACGTCCCGCCCGAACGCGGTGAACACATAGCGGTCGGCGAGCACGATCATCCCGGCCTTTAGCGGCGGGATGATGTTGTAGACCAGACGATGCGCGAAGTCCGTCGCGTGAAGGAGGCAGAAGGTCGTCGGGGTGAGCACCATCTTCTTCTTGCCCTTCTTGGTGACGGCCTTGACGAGCTCGGCCGAGTTCCATTCGGTGAAGAAGACCGTGTAGCCCTGCGATTCCAGCCAGCGGTGGGCGAGCTGGAGCTGGGTGCTCTTGCCGCTACCGTCGATGCCTTCCACCACGATGAGCTTGCCCGGAAACGGGTGGGGCACATCCAGAAAAACTTGGTTCTTGCCGCTTAGCATGGCTTGCCTCTCATGGGACTCCGGCTTGCGATCCACGCCTGATGGCCACCGGGCGCTCGAGCACCTGCTCGAGAAGCTTCCTCTTCCGATTGGCGGCCCAGAGCTCGATCTCCACGTCATCAAGGGCTGACTCGACCCAGAGCATGACCTTGTTGGGGCGGACCTCGGCCGAGACATCTCCCACGGCCGAGCGATGACCTCGATCGAGTCCGTCGGCAAGCCTCAGCAGGGCCGCACAATGGGCAACCGATTGCCGGTCCACCGGGTTGAGCTGCGCGAACGGTTTGTGCTTGAGCTTCGGTTGGGCCTTCCGGTGATAGCGGGCGATCAAGGCGATTTTTGCAATCTGATTAGCCCCAAAGCCATGTAGCTCGGCCCCCATCACCAGCTCGTAGCTCCGCTTGTGATGCTTCGACCCGCCGAAATGCCATCCGAGGTCGTGTACCAGTGCCGCCAGGCCCAGGAGATGACGGTCCTCGGGTCCCAGGAGGAGCTCGGCTGACAGGTGGTGGGCCAGTTGCTGGGCCAGAAACCGCACCTGGGCCGCGTGCGTCCTTGGGAAATCGTACTGGGCCATGAGCCGCTGGATGCTGCTCATCTGTACGTCAAGTTCTTTAGCGTCAGTCACCTGCTGAGTCACGTTGCCTTCCGAGATACTTGGCTCCCCTATCGCGATTCGTAAGCAATGTCCTATACAATACATGAGCCAGGCGGGCAAGACAACTCACAACCCAGAGGGTTCCCGTGCTGGCCATCAAAGCGCGGTGACGGAGTCCCGAACGAGGCTGTCGCAAGGGGGCAATAGAAGCTTGCAGCCGTGTTAATATCACGTTAAGTTGATGTTTCATGTGGATGCTGGCAACACAGTGTGATGTGGGCGATATGACCGATCATCAGCCGACGGTTGAAGCGGACGACCTGAACGCGTGCGGCGTGGTGGGATGTGTGATCGCGCGCTCGGATCGCTTCTTCGATTTGCTCGCCCGCCTCGAGCACGAGGACGATGAGGAGCTCGTCCATGATATCCGCGTGGCCTCCCGACGGCTCAACGAAGGTCTCGCCGTCATCAAGCCCATGCTGGAACCGGAAGAGCTGAACCCGCAGACGTCGTGGCTGAAGGAGGTGCGCGGTGCTCTGGGGCCGGTTCGTGATGCCGATGTGATGGGGCGCACGCTGGTCGGCGTCTTGGGCAAGAAGGGGGACGACGAGGTCGAGCTGCCGCCGGCGGCCCAGGGGTTCCTGGACAGCCTTCAGACCCGGCGGAAGGAAGCGCTCGCCGAGGCGCGTCGGCAGTTCACGGTCGCCCGTGTCCTCGTCCGTCGCGATGACCTGGCCCGCCTGCTGTGTTTGCTCGTCGAGACGGTTCGATCCATCACGAAGGATGAGGGCATCTTCAACCACGAGGTGCAGTCCGAGCTCGAGCAGCGGCTGCTGCGCCGTGTCCGCCGCAACCGCAAGACGTTCCGCAAGCAGACCAAGAAGGCGTCGAAATCTCGGAAGGTGCCTCACCTGCACGAGGCCCGCATCGCCGGCAAGAAGACACGCTACGCGTTGGAGTTGGCGCACGATGCGGAGATCCTCGAAGCCAAGCGCGAGCTGAAATGGATGCGTCGGGTTCAGAACAGGCTCGGCGACATCAATGACCTGAGCGTCCTGAGCGAGCGGATCGAGGCCCATCTGGTGGACACCGACGGGCAGGAAGACGGCAAGGATCTGCTCAAGGCCGTCTCCGACCATCAAGGGCGCCTCGTCAAGCAGTTCGCCAAGGAGGCCTCCAAGACGCTGCAACGCCTGAAGCGCGTCAAGGCCAAACGACCTAACGGCAAGTAGACCCACCCGCCGACGCCCCTCATGATGGCTTCTTCTTGTCCGGGAGTGCTCCCAGCGCCCGCGTGGTTCGATCAGCTCTGCCGGATCCGGGACGATGCTCGATACCCGCGCGGTGCCGGACGACCACGGCGAATGACGGGGGAGCGCCCCCCTTGGCCGCGGCCTGAACCCAATGGCACCCCCACCTCCACTGCATCATCACCGAGCACCCCCCTTGGCCGCGGCCTCAACCCCGGCCGATCAATTCACCACATTGCGCAGCGGTTGGCCCAGCAGGGCACGGCGGCAGGCCTCGGCCGCCTTGATGCGGATGTCGAGAAGGCCTTGCTCACTGTAGAAGGCCGCATGGGGGTTGATGATGAGCCTGTGATAGGCAGGGTGGTAGGGGTCGCGCCAGGCATCGATCAACGGATCGTCGGCTGCGGGCGGTTCGACCTCCAGCACATCGAGGGCCACACCGGCCAGGTGTCCGCCGGATAGGGCGTTCGGGAGCGTCGCCGTGTCGATCAGAGCGCCCCGCGCGGTGTTGACGAGATACGATCCCTCGGGCATCGCCGCGATCGCATCGGCGTCGATGATGTGGTGGGTCTCGTCCGAGAGATAGCAGTGGAGGCTGACCACGTAGGCCTGCGCGAGCATCTCGTGCAGGTTGTCGTATCGGGTCAGGCCGCCGACGGCCTTGTCCTTCCCGTCGGGTACGTACGGATCGTAGAAAGCGACGTCCATGCCGAGGGCCTTGGCCCGGAGGGCGGTCGCGGTGCCGATCCGACCAAGCCCGACGATGGCCATGACGCTGCCACGGAGGCGACGGAGGGGGTAGGCCTGGGAGTACGACCACAGTCCGTAGCGGGCCTGGAGCCGGACGTTGTACAGGTTGATCCCGCGGGTCAGGGCGAGCATGAGGCCGATGGCCGAATCGGCGACCTCCTCGGTGCCGTAGTCGGGGACGTTGGCCACGGGGATGCCGCGGACCCGTGCGGCCTCTCGGTCGACGTTGTCGTAGCCCACGCCGCAGCGGACGATCAGCTTGCAGGACTCGAGTCGGTCGATCGTCTGTCGCGAAACCGACGTGGCGTGATAGAGCATCAGGGCGTCGGCGTCGTCGGCATGACCGACGAGGTCGTCTTCGCTGTGGGCGTCGACGGCGATCACGTCGGCCACGTCGTGGAGGATTCGCCGCTCGGGTTCGAGCTCGTCGGTGATGAAGTCGCAGATGACGACCTTGCCGCGACGCGCCATGGTGGCTCCTTTCAAGTGTGTCTACAGGGATGTGGAGCGGCGGCGTTGTTCTATCCGTTTGGGGCGGGGCGATCAAGCCGCACCGGCCGTAAGGGAACGGTGGGATGGACGCTCGGCGACGCTCCGCTATGATGAGGCGCGTTGCACCGGCGCGGCCGACTGTCGCCGGATGCGACTTGCAGGCCATGGTGCCAAGACCGCACCCTGAGACGGAGGCAACGATGCGAGCAACGATCTGGCGAATGATGGGCATGGTGGTGGTTCTGCCGATAGCAGGTTGCGCGGCCATGCCGCCGGCTGTCGAGATCCCACAGGACCTCGGTTCCGGCTCAGGCATGGTGCCCAACGGCTCGTTCGAGCAGGGCGAGGAGGCACCGGCGGGGTGGGCACTGAAGGAGTGCGAAGGGGCCTGGCTGAAGGAAGGGTTCGAGGGCAGTCGGTCGGTCAGCGTGACGGGCACGGGTCGCGACAACGGGTACTGGGCGACGACCGAGCATCGGCTCCAGCCGCAGACGACGTATCGGATGTCGACCCGGATCAAGTCGCTTCAGGGCGCCAGCTCGGGGTGCATCACTGTCGGCCCGTCCTCCAACAACCGTGACTTCCGGCACGGTGAGGATTGGATGGAGCGGAGCTTCGTCTTCGTCACGCCGTCCAAGGTCGAGGACGTCTACGTCAGGGTGGGGCAGTGGCATGTGTCGGGAACCGTGGCCTTCGACAGCGTTACCGTCCGTCCTGTCAAGACGATCCATAAGCGCATCGGTGACCTGGTCCTGGGCGAAGGCGAGTCGATAACGGACGGGCGGTACATCGCGCACCCGCGGACGAACGCGGAGGGCTCGAACGCGTTCCGTGGGCTGGTCTCGCATACGGCCGGTTTCAACAGCTACCGTTGGGTCTTCGGACCCGCCAGTGAGGTGGTGTACCGCCACGATCTCGCCGGGGTCGAGCAACGCCGCGGCAAGGTCCGGGTTAGCATCGGCTACTACGTCCGGGGCACGCTGTTCGTCGAGGTCAGCCCTGACGGCAAGGCGTGGCGGACGATCGGTAAGCTGAGCGGCAAAGGTGGGAAGGATCTCGAGGTCCCTGCCGAGCTGTATCCAGCCCAGGCGGTATGGGTTCGTATGCGAGCATCGAAGGGCAAAGACAAGGGCGGCGATTCCGCCCCCGGGACCTTTCAGGTCTACAGCTATCAATACGAGGCGGAACTCGCCTCGAAGGTGGCCGACGCGCGGGGCCGCACCACGTTCGTGGACGAGCTGAAGCGGACGCCCGAGCTGGAGGTCGAGCTGACCGAGGTGCGGGGCGGCGGTCAGGGCCAACCCGCCATCAAGGGGAGATTGCGGCCGACTGCCGAGATGGGCAAGGCGCTCTTCCGCGCCCTGCTCAGCAAGGACGGCCGGCGGACGGGCGACGTGCGGAGCATGGGTGAGGTTCAGGCCGGCGAGTGGAAGGACTTCGAGCTACCGCTGTCGTTCTCCGGCGCCGGCGAGTACGACGTGCTGCTGGCGATCGGCACCCTGCAGGGACAGCTCCGGTACGCCGCGCGGACCCGGGTCACGCTGCCGGTGCTCCATGTGGCCAACTACGGCTACCGCGTTCGCTCGGACGAGCAAGCGGACCTATGGTGGTGCGAGGGCACCTACAAGATCAGCAAGACGCGGCCGGCGCCGCAACAGCTCGACCGGCCTATCGAGATCGTCGCGGCCGGCAACGAGTACGAGCCGTTCCAGCTCGTTCTGCGTCCCAAGAAGGATCTGCGACAGGTGCAGGTGAGCGTCTCGGAGCTGACGGGCAAGGCGGGTCGTATCGGCGCGGCCAACGTTACGGTCGATCGCGTGGACTGGGTCCATATCGCTCGACCGACCGATCGGGTGGGATGCATCGGGGATTGGCCCGATCCGCTACCGCACTGCGACGCGCCCTTCGACGTCCCGGCCGGCCAGAACCAGCCGCTGTGGATCACGGTGTATGTCCCGGCGGAGGCGAAGGCGGGTCGGTATGAGGGGCATGTGACGATCCGCGCTGCCGGAGGCGTTTCCTGGCGCGTGCCGGTGGCGTTGCGGGTGTTGGGCTTCGCGCTGCCGAAGGAGGCGCATGTCTTTGCGACGTTCGGGCTCAAGTCGTGGAACATCTGGAAGTACCACAACCTCAAGACCGACGCCGAACGCCGTCATGTCTACGAGCTCTACATGAAGAACTTCATCGCCCACCGGATCACGCCGTACAACCCGATGGAGCTCGACCCGATGAAGGTCGACGTCCAGGTGGATCGTCCCTGGATCGGTGGGAAGCGCGTCAAGCACGCGGGTGCGAGCGGGACGTTCGTCCTCGAGATCGACGACCGGCGGAAGAACGCGGACGTCCGCGCCTCGACCGCCGATCGGATACCGGTCGATCCGAAGGCCACGTACGTCCTGTCGTGGCGGGCCAAAACGGCCAAGCCGGGGCAGACCTACATGGTCAGCATCAACCATCAGGACGCGGCCGGCAAGTTCATCCCCTATCACAACATCGATATCAGGCTAAAGGGCACGGGCAAGTGGGAGTCGCAGCGCCACGAGGTCAAGATCCGTTCGGATCGGGCCAAGACCGTGACGATCACCCTGCGGGCCGCTCGATGGACCGAGCGCGGCGAGAACACAGGAAAGGTCTGGTTCGACGACGTGTCGCTCAAGAAGGCGGGCGACGACAAGGAGCTGGTCCGCGACCCGGGCTTCGAGAAGGCCGCGGGTAAGCTCGACGTGACCATCGACTTCTCGGCCTTCGACAGGGCGGCCGAGCGTTACCTCGACGAGATGGGCATGCAGCGTTGGCGCCTGCCCGTCAGGGGCCTGGGAGGCGGGACGTTCCACAGTCGCCGCAAGGGCAGCATCGGCGGATTCGCCCAGGGCACGCCCGAGTACGAGACGTTGATGGGCAAGTACCTGGGCACGCTCGAGTCGCACCTGGTCGAGAAGGGCTGGATCGACAAGGCCTATGTCTACTGGTTCGACGAGCCCTCGCCGAAGGACTACGAGTTCGTCAACGAGGGTATGGCCGTGCTCGACCGGCACGCCCCCAAGCTCACGCGCATGCTGACCGAGCAGCCGGAGCCCGAGATGTACGGCAGCGTCGACCTGTGGTGCCCCCTGACGGCCTCGTACAACAAGAGGGTCTGCCAGGAGCGGCAGGCGCTCGGCGAGGACATCATGTGGTACGTCTGCACGGGACCGAAGGCGCCGTACGCGACGCTCTTCACCGACCACCCCGCCGTCGACCTCCGCGTGTGGCTGTGGCAGACGTACAAGCACGACGTCTCGGGTATCCTCGTCTGGACCAGCAACTACTGGACGAGCTCGGCCGCCTACCCGGGCAAGCAGTACCAGAACCCGTGGGAGGACGCCATGAGCTGGCGGCAGGGCTACAGCACGCCCGCCGGCGAGAAGCATCCCTGGGGTAACGGCGACGGCCGGTTCATCTATCCGCCCAACCACAAAGGCGAGGCCGACAAAGAAACCAAGTTCCTCTCCGGCCCCATCAACTCGATCCGATGGGAAATGCTCCGCGAGGGCATCGAAGACTTCGAGTACCTCTGGCAACTGCGCCACGCCGTCAGGACGCTCCGCAAGCAGGGCAAGAGCGGGGTGGACCTCGACGAGGCCGAGCGGCTGGCGAAGGTGCCTGACACGGTTTCGCGGAGCCTGACGCAGTTCAACTGGGACCCGCGCCCGATGCACGAACACCGCGTCGAGGTGGGTGTGGCGCTGGAGAAGCTGTTGACCAAGTACGATCTCAAGATCTGTGACAAGCCGCGGTGGTAGGGCCGCAGCGCAGCCCGCATGCGCCGGCGAAGGTCACGGTCACGGCTCGGGTGCTAGCCGGTCAGAACGGGTAGTCCTCGTCCGGCCCGATGAACTCCACCTCGAGGCCGACGGCCTTCCCACTGGCGTCGGTCAACTCGTAGGCCGGGTACGCGCCGTCGCCGAACCCGGCATCGACGTAGGGGACCGTCGTGTTGCCGCCCTGGCAGGGGATCGAACCGCATGGGCCGTCGGGCATGAAGAGCTCGTCGACGAGCCAGTCGCCGTAGGCCTCGTCGTCGTCGGCCATGAAGGCCTCCATGGGCTCGTCGTCGAAGACGGCTAGCGTGCCCTCGTCGACGCTGGTGGTGCCCAGGCAGCGACCCAACTGGGGCTCCGAGCCGTTGGGCCGGACCCGCATCCGGGAGATCCGCTTGTCACGGCCGAACGCGATGCACTTGGCCTCGACCACGAAGTCGCCGGGTTCGACCTGGATTTCGATTGGATCGCCGCCGGGACCGGGGTCAATGGCGGTGATCTGTCGGCCTTGCACCTTGAAGTCACACACGTGGAGCCAGTCGGTCTCAGGGCCTCGAACCCCGGGGGCGCTGCCCACACCGTCGGGAGACTCCATGAACTCCTTAACCGTCATGGCGTGCCCTCCAACCCTTTCTAGGAAAGACCATTCGAATGCTAATGTGACGTGGAGACGACGTGCCGCGGATGCTAGCCTTGCCTGCGGAGGGGCTCAATGGCGTAAACGCGCTAGTCTCGGACCACACTCGTTTCTGTGGGTTCCGATCAGGAGGGCGCTGCGCCACTCAGAGCAGCGACCGTCAGGGAGCTGTGTTGTTGGAGCACTTCAACAACAACGCTCCTTGACAGTCGCGTCTCCGACCAGCAACGCTCCTTGACAGTCGCGTGTCCGACTAGCAACGCTCTTTCACAGTCACGTCTCCGGTGGCAACCTCGAAGCCGGGGAACCGACAGATTCAATTGTGTTTGACGACTAGGCTTCGACTACAAGTGGCCTCATGTGCCTGACAGAGGGCATGATCAGTGGCATGAAACATGAGAACAACTGTGTGGGGTGATCTATGAGTCGGAATCTGAGACGCACGGTGGAGGTTCTTGCGGCGGCGATTGGGATGACGACGGCCCCGGCGTGGCTGCACGCCGAGCAGGGCGGGAGGGCGACCTCGGCCGAGGTCAAGCTGCCCAAGCCGAACACGTCGTCGGGGATGTCCTTGCCGGAGGCTCTGGCCAGGCGTCGCACGCATCGGGCCATCAGCGACAGGCCGCTCACGCTTGAGCAGATCGGCCAGGTTTGCTGGGCCGCCCAGGGCGTGACCGAGCCGACGAAGGGCCTGCGGACCGCGCCATCGGCCGGGGCGCTGTACCCCGTCGCCGTCTACGTGCTCAAAGGCGACGGCGTCTTCGAGTACGTGCCCAAGCGGCACACGCTCCGACGACTCAAAGCAGGGGATGTGCGGTCCGAACCCAAGGCAGGTCCGCTCGGCAAGAAGCCCGTCCGTTCGGCGCCGGTCTGTTTGGTCCTCGCCATGGACCCGTCCCGAACGGCCAAGCGATGGCCCGAGGAGGCCGAGCGGTATGCGCTTCTCGAGGCAGGGCACATCGCTCAGAATGTGCTCTTGCAGGCGACCGCGCTGGGTTTGGTGAGCGTACCGGTCGGCGGCGCCGATGAGGGCGCCGTGGCCGCCGCGCTGAAGCTGCCGAAGGGGCAGCGTGCGGTGTACCTGTTGCCGGTGGGCTACGCAGCCGCCAACCCCGACGCTCGCCCAAAACGTTAGGGCCGCGAACGGTAAAGGTTCCTGGCACCTAGATCTGGCACCTTTATCGACCCCAATCGCATCAACCCTTCGGCGGCTTGACACTCAGCACGACGATCGTGTCGATGTCATCCCGAGCCTCCTCGGGGATCTCGAGGACGGTGGCCTTGGCCTCCTGACGGACCTTAACCGGCTTGCCGCCGTGGAACGTCGTGGCGTTCAGGATCCGCGTGCGGATCGGCGGGGCCTTGACGGTGCCGCCCGTCCACTCCAGCACGTGAACGAAGATCCGACCGTCCTGGTGCGTGGTGGCGCCCCACTTGGCCGGTGGGAACGGGCCGCCCCGCGTGCCGTAGATCGTGGCCCCGTTCTTGGCGACCCACCGGCCCATCTCGCGGAGTCGCTCGACCATCTCGTCCTGGATCGTGCCGTCCGGCTTGGGCCCCACATTCAGCAGCAGGTTGGCATCGTAGCCGGCTGACCGCACGAGGTAGTGGATGAGCTGCTTGGTGCTCTTGTAGGCCCGGTCGTTCTTGCTATACCCCCACGACTTGTTGATCGTGTCGCACGTCTCGCGCGGCAGGTCGCCGATCTTGACGTCCTTGTTCCAGCTCGCCGTGCTCTCACCCGGCAGGTCGCGCTCGAACATCTGGAAGTCCTCGCCCGGAAACGGCAGCACATGGTGGTTGTTGCCGATCAGCGCCTTCGGCTGAAGGCGGTGGATCATGCCGTACGTCTTCCCCAGCCGCCAGTCGGCCTCCTTCTTGTCCCACCACCCGTCGAACCAGATCCCGCCGATCTCGCCGTAGTTCGTGCAGAGCTCCCGTACCTGAGCGTCCATGTAGTCGAGGTACCGGTACCACTGACCGCTATCGGGGCGACCGGAGTGTTGGCCCGTCCGACCCCGCGGATAGTAGTCCGGATGGTGCCAATCGAGGTGCGAGTGATAGAAGAACAGCTTGATGCCATGACGTCGACAGGCCTCGGCCAGCATCTTGAGCACGTCCTTGCCGTAGGGCGTGCCGTCGACGATGTCGTACGTGCTGACCTTGCTGTCGAACATCGCAAAGCCGTCGTGATGCTTGCTGGTGATCGTGATGTACTTCATGCCTGCGTCCTTGGCGAGCTTCGCCCACGCGTCGGCGTCGAACTTGACCGGGTTGAACGTTGGCGGCAGCTTCTCGTACGCGTCGACCGTCATCTTGGTTCGGTGCATGACCCACTCGCCGTTGCCGAGGAGGCTGTAGACGCCCCAGTGGATGAACATGCCGAACTTGGCGTCCTGGAACCACTCACGGGCGGCAAGGTTGTCGGGCGACGGGTGGTAGGTCCGCGCCCGCTCGATGGCGACGAAGTCGGCGGCGACCGCGCCGGCCGTGGCGACGGACAGAAGCAAGGTGACGCTGATGGTGACGATTCGCTTGACGTGTGACATGATCGTGTCTCCTTTCTGGGCGGGTAGGATGCGTCGGGATGACATCATATCCCAACGGGCCGGCGTTGCCCATCCGCCAGGCTGCTGCTAGAGAAGGAACCGTGGACATCGGCACATGAGGGCATTCAATGAGACCATTCGGAAACGAGGCGACGCGCCCGAACATCGTCCTGATCGTCGCCGACGACATGGGCTATGGCGACATCGGGGCGTTCGGCGGCAGGGGGGTGCAGACACCCGCGCTTGATCATCTGGCCGGCCAGGGCCTCTGCCTGACGCAGCACTACTCGGGCTCGGCGGTGTGCGCGCCGGCTCGTGCGGCACTGCTCACAGGCCGCTATCCCCACCGGACCGGTGCGATCGATACGTTCGAGGGACGCGGCCTCGACCGCCTGGCCCGGCGCGAGACGACGCTGGCAGATGTCCTTAAGGCGTTCGGCTACGCGACGGGCCTGGTCGGTAAGTGGCATCTGGGCGCGCTCGACCCACGGTTCCATCCGAACGCGCGGGGCTTCGACGAGTTCGTCGGCTTTCGCGGCGGCTGGAGCGACTACTGGCAGTGGCGGTTGGACGTCAACGAGGCGACGCGCCGGGCCGATGGTCGCTACCTGACCGACGTGTTTACTGAGGAGGCCGTCGCGTTCATCGATCGACATCGGAGTCGGCCGTTCTTTCTGCACCTGACGTACAACGCGCCGCATTTTCCGTATCAGGTCCCCGACGACGAGGCCGACCCGTTCCGCGAGACGGGAGATGTCACCGAAGGGGTCTCGCGGATCTACGGCATGAACCGACGGATGGACCGCGGGGTTGAGCAGATCATGGCCAAGCTCGACGAGCTCGGTCTGACCGAGAGCACCTTTGTCCTGTTCACCAGCGACAACGGTCCGCAGTTTGGCGGCTACGGCCAGATGCCGACCGAGCGCTTCAACGGCCACTTCGCCGGCTGTAAGGGCAACGTCTACGAGGGCGGCATTCGCGTGCCCGCGATCGTGCGTTGGCCGGCCGGCACCGCACCCGGTGTTAAGTCCGGCGCATTCGTGCACTTCACCGATTGGTTTCCGACAGTGTTGGAGATGGCCGGTTTGGCGTTGCCGAAGGACCTGGCCCTCGACGGCCACAGCGTGCTCGACGTCCTACGCGACGGGCAGGAAAGGCAACCACCGCGGCGGTTCTGGCAGTGGAACCGCTACACGCCCGTTCCCAACTGCAACGCGGCGATGCGTGATGGGCCCTGGAAGCTGGTCTATCGCGAATTGGACGAGGCCATGGCGGTGGCCGAGAGCGACGTGGAGCTGGATCACCGGTTGAAGTATGAGCCGGAGAGCGTCGACGGCATCACCCGCGAACCGGAACCCGAGCGGTCGATTCCGCCGCCGCATCCGCCGCAGCTCTTCAACCTGGACGACGATCCCTACGAGCAGGACGATTTGGCCGATGCCCAACCGGATCGCGTCCGCAAAATGCAGCACGAGCTCGAAAAGTGGTTCGACGAGGTCGAGACCGAGAGGCGGTCGATAGGGGAGGGATGAACCTCTACGCCAGAAGGGCGGTTGCTCCGGGACGTACTACCGTTCCGCGCCAAACCGCAAGGAACAGCACAGCTCCCTCACGGTCGCTGCTCTGATTTAGGCTCGCCGCTTGAAACCTCCCTGCGTGGTGGACCTACTTGGCAAGACGCCCAGGCGAACACGCCAGTTGGTCGGCTCGTCGACGCTGTGTCCTGTCGACTTTTCGACCTTTCGACGTTTTGACCTTTCGACGTTGTGCCGTTTCTCAGTTGCACTCCGGCTCGAGCGGACCGGCGAGCTCCTGCAGGAAGAAGAGCCGTCCCGGTAAGGTCGGCATGAACGTGCTGGGGATCCACGGATCGGGTCCGTACCGCAGCGTCGTCCACAGCGACAGGCCCTGCCACATCATGCCGCGGCCGAGAGAGCCGTCGGCCCCGCCGATGATCCGGTCGGCCTGCAGGAACAGCCCCGGCCCGACCGTGTTGGCGTAGCAGGACACGAGCGTGGTGCGGCTCTTGAACGACGTGATGGCGTTCTGCTCAATCGTCAGCGGGTGCAACCGTGCACCGATGCGGTGCGTCTGGGCCTTCCAGTCGTCGACGCTGTCGAACTCGGCCGCGAAATGCGGCTCCCAGAAGGCGATGTGCATGGCCCGTCCGATCCCGAAGACCGTGGTGAGCCGGCCGCCGCGCTCCTTGAGGGCCTGGATCTGCTCGGCGAAGCGGGGCAGCATGTCCTTCGTGGCGAAGTGACGCTGGTTGGGCTCGGGCGCCGCGCCTTCGAGCGGTCCATAGAACGCCTGCATCATGGCGTCTTCAAAGCTACCCGGCTCGGAGCCCGGCAGCGTGTTGCCCTCGGCGTCCGACCACTCGTCCATGTTGAACCCGTGGACGTGCTTGCAGGAGACGTTCCACTCCTTCAGGAAGTAGACCGCCCACTTGTACATGCCCATCGGCCCGACCGGGAGGATCATGATGCAGGGCCGACCGTCGGCGGCCGTGTCGCGGATCTCGCTGGCGATCTCGTGGCCCATCTTGACGTCGAATTCCTCGAGCGAGGCGCACGGCACGGGCTCGAAACGCGTGTTCCACCAGGTCTGGCGGTCGCAGATCGACTCGGGCGGGTTGTCGCAACAGGCGTCCATCTTGGCCAGATCCCAGCCCTCGGGAAAGAATCCGTCCAACATCGAGCCTTTGATCGTGCTCAGCAGGGTGATGGCCATGAGAAAATCCTCCGGGTTCGAGGGGGGTGGTCCGGTTGTGCCGCGATACGGTTCGATCCGAACGAGGACGGGGCCTGACCCGACCCCGTCCTCGCGATCGTGTGCGTGCAGCCGCCGGCGCGCGATGGCCGGCGGGACTCAGACTACTTGAAGATCTCGGCCCGCGTCTTTTTGAACCACTCGACGCACTTGGCGATCTCGGGCATGTTGGTCGTCCAGTTGTGCTCGTATTCGATGCTAAAGACGCCCTTGTAGCCCTGCTTCTTGAGTTCCTCGAGGATGGCGCGGGCGTTGGCCTTGCCGGTTCCCCAGGGCACGTCGTGCTCACCGCCGCGACCCATCTTGTTAAGGTCCTTGAAGTGCGAGCTGACGATCTGGCCCTTGAGCAGCTTGACCGCCTCAACGGGATCGACGCCGGACCGCATCCAGTGACCCGTGTCGGCGCACGAGCCGACGTGGTCGAAAGGCTTGACCATCTCGAGCACGTACTTCGGATCCCAGATCTTGTAGTTGGGGTTTCGGGGCTTCTTCGGGTGGTTGTGGATGCCGACCTTGATGCCGAACTCGGCGGCCATCTTGTTGATGATCGGCAGGGCGTCGCGCGGCGGCTCGGAGTTGATCACGCCGATGCCCATGTCCTTGCAGAACTCGAAGACCTTGCGGTTGGCGTCTTCGTTCGTGCCGAGCCCGACCACGCCGTAGGCGACGGCCTTGATCTCGGCCTTGGCGAGCTTGTCCTTGACCATCTTGCGGTACTTGTCCGACGCGCCGTGGTTGAAGACGACGCTCTTCATGTCGGGGCTAAGCCGCTGGCCGGGATAGAGCTCGATGTACTTGATGCCGAGCTTCTGGCACTTGTCGATCGACTCGAACAGCGTGTAGCGGTTGAACGTGTACGACTGCATCGACAGCTTCCACTGCTCACTGGGGCAGCATTCGTCGGCCAGCAGGGGAGCCGTCCCTGCGGCCAGGCCCAAGGACAGGGCCAGCAGCGTGAGCGACAGAGAGGTGTTGCGTGACATCGGAATCTCCTTCATGTCCATGGTGCGTGCGTGACGGGTCCGTTGACAGGACGACGCGTACCCGCGGCGGCGTCCGACGGTTCAAGCTACGCAGCCGGGGCCGCGGCGTCAAGCGGTTGGGCGAGCCGGTCCTGTCCGAAGACGACCCGCGGCGGTCGGGACGTTGTCGCGCGTGTCCGATTGGGGGTATGATGCCTGATTCTTATGACAAGACCGACGAGGACGGTCAGGAGGAGCATGACGATGTCGGCCGATGACACGACGATGGACAAGCTGGTCGCCCTGTGCAAGCGTCGCGGGTTCATCTACCCGTCCAGCGAGATCTACGGGGGTCTCAACGGCTTCTGGGACTACGGCCCGCTGGGCGTCGAGCTGAAACGCAACATCAAGGAGGCGTGGTGGCACGACATGGTCACCTGCCCGCCGACCGGCCCCGACGGCAAGGACATCACCATCGTCGGCGTCGACTGCTCGCTCATCATGAACCCCAAGGTCTGGCAGGCCAGCGGGCACCTCAGCGAGGGATTCGCCGATCCGATGGTCGATTGTCGGGGCTGCCGGAGCCGCTTCCGCGCCGACAAGGTCTGGCTCGTCGGGTGGGTGACCGAGCAGGGGGGCGAGCCCGCCATGGTCCAGGGCGTCGAGGCGGACGCCGAGGCCGAAGCGGTTGACGCCGTGCAGCTTTCCAAGAGCAAGGCCAAGAAGCTCCCGAAGGATGCCGAGAAGCGGGCGATGCTGCTCGACGCGGCTCGGGAGCAGGGCTGGCCGACCGTCTGTCCGTCGTGCGGCAAACCCGAGCTGACCGAGGCGCGGGCGTTCAACCTCATGTTCAAGACCTACGTCGGGGCGCTCGAGGAATCTTCGAGCGTGGCCTACCTGCGACCCGAGACGGCCCAGGGCATCTTCGTCAACTTCAAGAACGTCGTCGACACGCAGCGCGTCCGCGTGCCGTTCGGCATCGCGCAGATCGGCAAGGCCTTCCGCAACGAGATCAACCCGCGGAACTACACCTTTCGCTCGCGCGAGTTCGAGCAGATGGAGCTGGAGTTCTTCTGCCATCCGGAGACGTCGCGGGCGTGGTACGAGTTCTGGCGCGATGCGCGGCTGAGATGGTACACCGATCTGTGGATCCGCAGCGACAACCTCAGGCCCCGCGAGCAGGACGAGGACGAGCGCGCCCACTACAGCGTCGGCACGACGGACGTGGAGTACCTCTTCCCGTTCAGTGACGAGCCGCAGGAACTCGAGGGCGTCGCCCACCGGGCCGACTTCGACCTCAACGCTCACCAGACCGCCAGCGGCAAGGATCTGACGTACTTCGACGACGAGTCGAAGGAGCGCTACCTGCCACACGTGATCGAACCGTCGGCCGGCGTCGATCGGTTCACGCTGGCCGCCCTCTGCGAGGCCTATCACGAGCAGGAGATCACCGGGGCCAAGGGTAAGCCCGAGACACGCGTCTTCATGCGGTTCCATCCGAGGCTCGCGCCGATCAAGGCCGCCGTCTTCCCACTGGTCAAGAAGGACGGCATGCCCGAGACGGCCCAGGCGATCTATCACGACGTCCGTCGCAGCTTCACGGCCTTCTACGACGAAAAGGGGGCCATCGGTCGGCGCTACGCCCGCCAGGACGAGGCGGGTACGCCGTTCTGCTTCACCGTCGACGGCCAGACGGCCGAGGACGGGACGGTGACGGTCCGCTGGCGCGATACGCTGGCCCAGGAGCGAATCGACAAGTCCCGTTGTGTGGAGTACCTCCGCGAGAAGCTCACGGCCGGGGCGATGGCGTAAACCTCACACCGTCCTGAACCCTCGGTGACGTGTGCCCTCGCATCGGGTGGGCCGAGGAGCTTGCCGGGCCGGCGGGTCGGTTGTCGCAACGGGGATCATGCCTTGGGATGGATCCGCCGTTCGTTGCGCGTCTGGTCCGTATCTCTCTCCTCTTGAGCGGCCTTCGAGCGGCGACCGTCACACCGTGCGGAGCTCCTTGCTGTGACCAGGCCTCTGACCCATCGCTCACCGCATGCCTCGGATCATCACCGGGCCCGTACACCTCGATGAGACATCGTGAGCTGAGACGTTGCCCTCGGGAAGCTGATCTGGCCGCAAGGCGCCGGAGGTGAGGGCGACTCCATTGTCGATCGTGTCGCCGCCGTAAGAAACCTGTATCTATGTCAAGAGTTTTCGCAAAACACCGAAAATAGTACTTGACACAGGCTGTTATACTATTACACTATTCTAATAGAAGACCAGTCTACTGTTACCCTAGCTTACTAGAATTACATATGGCAAAGACGACACCCGGTTCGAGGAAGCGAAGCACCAGCAAGGGGCCGGGTCGGCGGGGCAAGGCGGCGTCAGGCGGTCGCAGGCCCGGGAAGCCCAAGACCCAAGCCAGCAAGGCAAACGCCAGCAGGAGGCGAGACCGTAAGGCGAAGGACCACGGAGGGTCCGCCGGCAGTACCAAGAGGGGGGCTCGCCCCGCTGAACGGAATCGGCGGGGCGACGCCCTCACATCGTCCAAGAGCGGCCGCGCGAAACGGCGCAAGCCGTCGGCCGACGAGGCCATGGGGCTGGCCAAGGACGCCGAACTCTACGGCGTGGCCACGCTCGTGGCCGTCATCGAGGCCGAGGGGAAGCAGCGACGCCGCCGGGTGGGGGGGATCACCAAGGTCTACAAGCGACCGGCCCAGCGACCACGTCACAAGCTCGTCGACGAGATGTCCAACGAGGACCTGGCCAAGCTCCTGTCGGCCTTCGGGCACCCCCAGCGGGTCGCGATCATCAAGGCCATCTTCGCCGGGGCCGGACGCTACGCGGACCTCCGTGAGAAGGTCCCCCTCAAGCCCGGTCCGATGTACCACCACCTCAGGGAGTTGCGGCTGGCAGGGGTCCTGGCCGACGGGCCGCGGGACGTGTATGAGCTCACGCCGATGGGGCGCGACGCCCTTATGATCGTCTGCACGCTAGCCACGCTCCACGAATCCTAGACCCGACAGATCCGCCTTCGGGCGTCTCCTCGCGACGGCCAATCCCCCCTGTCCTATTAGCGATATAAGAGGTCCCCTACTATTTACCGATCAACTTATCGGGCGGGCGTGAAATGCCGATCTCTGTACTAGGCAGGAACGGGCCCCGCATCGCTCGGCGGGCTCGCGGCCGTCGATACAATCGCCGGCCGACCATGGCCAGGAGGTCGCCATGTCGATTCGTCAATGGGTTCTTCTGAAGGACGGACAGACGTACGCCATGCGCTGGCTGGCCGGCGACGAGGGTCGCCTCCTTGCCGAGATGGCGGATCAGATCGCCAGCGGCAAGCTGCCGCTTGGCGAAGATGACCTCGTCGAGCTGATCGATATGATCGTGGAATCCATGCCGGACGGCGACTCCGGTCGTCACGCGATGCAGTGCTTCGCGGAGGATCTCTTGGACGGTCCGCCGCGTCTCCAGCCGCGTTAGCAACCATGCCCATCACCGGCCGTCTCGGCCAGCCACTCAGAGTTTACCCGTAAGCAGCAGGCGGTCTGATGCGGACCGAAGCAAAGGATCGCAGCGTCCATCGTCTCGGCCTGCGTGACGGCGGCTCAGAATTGGGTCGATCGGGTCGCCGGCAGGAGCACGACTCAGGGCTCCCGGGCGATAGGAAATCGAACGTCCGATAACACATGTTATGTTGCGCTGCGTCTCTCGGCGGCCGGCGGCGGGCGTGGTTCGAGGGATCGGGCCACCTGGCGAGACCATCAACTTACGTGTGTCTTTGCGCGCGTAAGACTTACCACCTGCCGCGTCGTACCAAGCCGCAGGCGGATCGGTGAGCGATGCCTTGAGGCGGCACGCCTATGGGAGGGCGAGCTGGATCGTGTCGACGAGCTCGAGCCGGGCTCGGTCGGGCTGGAAGTAATACAGGCCCAGGACCTGGCTGCGGCCGTCGAGGATCCAGAGCACCTCGTCGGAGAGGCGCCACTGGCTGGTCAGCATGACATAGTCGCCACCACGGTCGGCCTGACCGAAGGCCTGGGCCTCGCGCGGCGTGAGCGTGCCCATCAGGAGGATGCCGACCAGGAGGATGGTTGCCGTCACGGTGAGGATACCGATGGTGAAGTTCTGCTGGTTCATGGTTCGTGGCTCCTTGTCGGTCGGGCCTTAGCGGCGCGGAGGCATCCTACGGACGGGGGCGCCGGGCGCTGCGGGCGGGACGCCCGGGACCTGGCGCTGGCGGAGATCACTGACCACGTCGGGCCCCTGCCGACGGCCGACGATCTCGGGACGGTTCCCCTGCTTGTTGAGCAGGATGACGTCGAGGATCTGCTGATCCAGGTTCATGATGTAGAGGGCGTCGAGCCCGTCCTGGATCTCGCCGGCCACCATAAGATAGTTGCCGGCCCGACCGATGCCCTGGGCCTGGGCCTTGGGCAACTCGAAGGCCATGAGGATCAATACGCCGGCCAGGAGGAGATTCAGCCCGGCCAGGGCCACGATAATCGCTCGTCTGTTCATGGGTTGGGTGCCTCCATGTTGGCAAGGCCGGTTCGCACCGGCGAGCTGACCGCGCGGGGGCTCACCCGGGTGCGAGGGGCGTCACTTCTTCTTCTTGTCTTTCTTCTTCTTCTTGGGCTTGTCCTTCTTGCCCTTGTAGACGCGGGTCGGCTTGAAGCACAGCCAGCCGACGCCGAGCAGCATGATTGCGCTGAGCACGTAGAGCCAGGGCTCGTCGGAGCGGTCGGTCTGGAGCTCCTTCTCCAGCGGGTAGTTCTTGCCCACGGAGCGCTCGCGGACCTCGACCTCCTCGTCCTCGTCGTCGGTGGAGGACAGGCCCTGGGCGACGCCCGGAGAGGCGGACGCCAAGAGGGCCGCAAGGGCTGCGGCTAGGATGCAGAACCAGGGGGTTGCTCGTCGTGTCATGACTGCTCTCGTGACGTACCGTCGAATCAGGGACTGCGGCGTATCCGGGGCAACGCGTCGTCGATCCGGCATACGTGGCGACGTTCGGCCGCTCCATGGCTCATTATAGGTCGGCCTGGTGCCGAGTAAAGGCCCGCCGGATCGGACGCGGTCAGACCGCCGGACTGAGGCATGGGCTGAGCGGCGAGGGCTCGACGTCCGGGGCCCACAGCGCATCGAGGGGTACGCAGAGGCGGCGAAAGCGACGGACCGGCAGGCTGAGGGTGTCCCATTGCTGCGACCGTCTGCGGCAGGCGGGCAGGTAGTCGTCGAGGGAGATCGCGCGGAAGGCGTAGGCCCGCTCGCGGTGGACGATCGGGGAGGCGAACCGCGCAAGCCCTCGCCGATCGCAGAGCCAGTAGGCGAAGACAAACGCCCCTCGGAAGGATGGGCCGAACGTCCGCTGCCAGCAGGTCAGTCCGTCGAGGTCGTCCTGGGTGACCCAGTTCTCCCAGTAGCGGGGACCGCTCGGCGTGGTGTAGGGGAAGCGGCGTCCCTTGACGTCGATGAGCCAGGTGATGCCGGCCCGCCCGTAGACGAGGAAGTCGAAGCTCTTGACCAGGTCGGTGCCGAAGAGCGTCCGCTTGGCCTCGTCGACGGCGATGTAGGGGACGCCCTGCTGGCGTACATAGGCCTCGAACGCGGCCTCGTAATGGTTGTGGCGTCTGGCCATGGCTCGTCGGCCGATTGCGGGTGGACCGGGCCCGGTCTGCCGGGCCTTTTGAAAGCGAGTGTATGGCACGCGAGCGGTTGAGATCAAGACGAAACCGGCTCGCGAAGACCCGGCTTGGCGGCCGGCTCAGGTGTTGGGCTGCGGCTTCAGGTAGGTCTGGGGCTCGCGGAGGAGCGTGTCGAGCTGGACGTCGTTTTGCTGACCGGTCTTCATGTCCTTGAGCTTGGCGTTCTCGCTACGGTCGCCCTCTCCTAGGATCAGGGCGTACGAGGCCCCCCTGCCGTCGGCGGCCTTGAGCTGCTTGCCGACGGGTCGCGGGCGGTAGCTCAGGTCGGCGCTGAGGCCTTTGCGGCGCAGCTCGGCCACGACGCGGAGGGCTCGACGTTGGGCCTCGTCGTCGACGGCGATAACGAAGAGGTCGAGGTGGGAGCGGGCGGCGGGCAGCTTGTCGAGCTCGGCGAGGAGCTCGAGCAGGACCGGATCGCCCATGCCGAAGCCGACTCCGGAGAGGCTCGGTCCGCCGAGGACCTCGAGCAGGCTGTCGTAGCGTCCGCCGCCGAGCAGCGCGCGGAGCTTGCCCGCGCGGTCGAACGCCTCGAAGACGCAGCCGGTGTAGTAGGCCAGGCCGCGGACGATCTTCATATCGTAAGAACAGAATTCTGTAATTCCAAAGTTCTGTAACAATAAGAAAAGCTGTGCCAACGTCCGCCGGTGTTGGGCCACCGGCTCGGCGCCGAACGCGGGGTGGTCGGAGCCCATCAGCGCGTCCAGCGAGTCGATCGCCAGCAGCGGCTCGACGCGGTCGAAGCCGACGCAGTCGCCCAGGGCCTCGTCCCAGGCCGCGCGGAGCTTGTCCGGCTCCATCCGCTCGGCCTTGTCGACGAGGGCGTAGGCCTGACCGTGGCGATCGGTCGGGATGCCGAGCTCGGTGAACAGCGCGGCCGTCAGGCGACGGTCGTTGATCCGGATGACCACGTCGTCGGCGGTGAGGCCCAGCTCACCGAGCGCGTCGGCGGCGACGAAGAGGCATTCGGCGTCGGCGAGCAGCTCGTCCGAGCCCACGATGTCGATGTTCCACTGATAGAACTCCCGGAGCCGGCCCCGCTGCGGCCGTTCGCCGCGGTAGAACGCCCCGATGCTGAACCACTTGATCGGACGCGGCAGCGTCTGCACGCGGGCGTTGATCATCCGCGCCAGGGTCGGGGTCATCTCGGGTCGGACGGCGAGCTCCTCATCGCTGCGGCTCTGGATGGCGAAGAGCTGGCCGACCAGCTCGTCCCCGCTCTTGGCGCGATAGAGATCGAGCGTTTCGAGGATCGGCCCGTCGTACTCGACGAAGGCGTTGCGCAGCGATACGCGCCGCCACGCATCGAGTACGTGGTTGCGAGCCGCAAGGTCCTCGGGATAGAAATCGCGTGTGCCGCGTACGCGCTGGATCTTCATACGGGGTGAAACCTCGTGTCGTCTGCGGCCGACCTCGGCACCGCGGGCCTGCCGGTGCGGTGTCGTCCGTGTGGGGGTCTACTTACGGTTGCCCTTGTCCTTCTTCTTCTTAGTCTTCTTGCGCTTCTTGGCCAGGACCTTCTTGGCATAGTCCAGGCATTCTTCCGGCGTACGGAGGAGGAGGTCGTGCTCGCCGTCGGGTTCGGCGTGTTCGCAGTCCTTGGCCTTGTACTTGCGGCAGATGCGGGGGCGGTCCTCGTAGATGCCGCACAAGTGGTCGGGTCTTAGCGCGGTGCACGTGCTGTCGATCTGGATATACCAGTCGTCGTCGTCGACGAAGACCGACACGCCCTCGTGCAGCAGGTACCACCGGATGTCGTCGAAGTCTCCCTTGGTCTCGGGTTCCTCGATGGGCAGGGCGAAGTAGCTGCAGCACTTCGCGCCGCAGGTGATGCACTGTTGGTTGGGCGGGGGCTTGTCGCCCTTCTTGTCCTTCTTGTTCTTCTTCTCTTTCTTACCCACGTCTGGGATCCTCCCGGGGATGCGGCCTCGTCCGTCGGCCCGACCATGCCGTGGATTCTAGGCACCACGGCGGGCAGGTCAACACGCCGGGGTGCATGAGGGCGAGCATCGGGGGCATCTCAGGACGTGCTCCAACGTCGTCGATCGAGGCGATCCACCCGCGCCGTGGCGTTTGGGGGGCTGAGACCACCCTCGCCACGCCGCGGCGTCCGTGGAGCCGCCAGGCACCCCCGAGCGCCGGAGCGGCAAGCGTCTAGTCCTCCAACGACAGCGTCGCCGGGAACGTGCTGACGCGCTTGAGCGGATCCGACCGGAAATGGACCTGGAGCTGATGCGGGCCGTGACTGAAGCGCCCCAGCACGAGCTTGATCGGGAGCTGGATCGAGCCACCGGGTTGGATCGTCAGGGGCTTGCGCTCGTGCGGGATGGCCTTGTAGTCGATCGGCAGCATCTCGCCGTTGAGCCGCACCACGGGCCAGACCTCCTGTACGACGGCCGATTGATTGCGGAGCACCAGGGCGAGCTTCTGGTCGCTGCGGTGATACGTCAGGCCGACGTCCGCCTGTTGGCGCTTGAAGACGAGCGACAGCTTCGGTCCATTGTCGTGGGGTTGTGTGGTGGCCGATTTGCTGGCGAGCAGCTTGACGTCCACCGGCAGCGGCGGGGGAAGCAGCGAGGCCCGGTTGGCCACCATCACCTTGACGCCCCCCTTGTCGGGCAGATCGACGCGGACCTCGCACGTCCAGTGCTTGCCGCTGTCGATGGCGCGGATCAGCTTGCCTCCGGCCGCCGCGGGCTGCTCGTCGCCGGCCTTGATCACCTTGAGCCAGAGGCGGCAATCGGCGAACTCACGGTTCAACGCATTCTGGACCGTGGCCACGACCCGCTCGGACGACCCGTCGTTCGGCTGGGCGTAGAAGACCCGCAACCGCCCCACCGGAACCGACCGCATCCGACCCGGCGGCAGCGTGTCGTCGGGATAGACGTAATCCACGCGCTGGTCGTCGACCTCGATCACCCGGTAGTGGCTGATGCCGGTGGCCCGGTCCTGCATGCACGTGCTCGACTGGTGCGTGCGGATGTACAGCAGGCCGCCTTCGCCGTCGCCACGCAGGCCTTGCAGCTTCTTGGCGAACTCCTTGCCGTCCCAGTCGACGTGTCCGCCCGTGATGATCATGCGGAGCTTGTGCTCCTTGACGAAGGCGGGCAGGTCGGGCACCTCCTGGCCGAGCAGGTCGAGCACGTCCAGCTCGTCGTTGTGCATCACGATGAAGTTGAATCCACGGATATTCCTGTGCTTGGCCAGGTCGGTCTGGAGGAACCGGAGTTGCTCACGGTCGATACGGTGGGCCGAGTGGTCCAGCAGCAGGATGCCGTGGTAGTTGCCGTAATCGAGCGTCCCGATCGGGTTGTCGGCCACGTAGCGGACGAAGCTCTCCTCGTGATCGTGGTCGCCGCAGACGATGTAGGTGGGCGCCTTGATGCGGGCGAGGAAGTCGAGCGTTCGGACCCAGTCCTGGGGGCGGCTCAGGGCACGGCCCCATTGCGTGAAGTCGCCCGTGCACACCACGAAGTCGGGCGAAAGGAGGTTGATCTCGTCGACCAACAGGTGGTCGAACTCCGGGGCGGCCGGGTCGTCGATGTTCATGTTGGACAGATGCACGAAGCGGAACCGGGCCTTCCATCGGTCGGTCACCAGCACGCTGTTGCGGCTGACGCTCGTGTCCGCCTTGCCCTTGACCTCGATGTGATACAGGCCCGGGATGATGTCTTCCGGCACCTTCAGCGTCATCTGTCCGAACTTGCGGCCCAGCACCACGGGCGGGACGTCGGCGCGGACGGGGAACCGCAGCTCGGGCGCGTGGCTGTGCACGAGCGAGACCACGATGCGGCTGCCGAGGCTCTTCCGCAGACGCATGACGAAGAAGAACGTGTCGCCCGGCGTGAGCATGATGGGCCGGCCCTGGCTCGGCGCCAGCACCGTCGCGCCGGGGTCCTCCACGTCGTCGATCCCCGGCTCGTCCGGGATCTCCTGGGCCGCGGGCTGCTCGGGCTTGGCCGGCTCGACGACGTCGGCCGGGGACGTGGTCGGCCTGGCCGGTTCGTCCTCGGTCTTCTTAGCCGGTGACGTGGTTGGGGCCGTGGTCGGGGCGGTCGGGCCGACCCGCTCGGGCTGCTCGCGAGCGCTGGTCCGCTTCGGCAAAGACCGTTCCGCGGCCAGCTCCTCGCCTCCGGTGGCCAGTGCGGCCTGGGATTTCGTCGGCGATGCGCTCCGGGCCGCCGCGCAGCCGCCCACCACCACCGCCGCCGTCGTTACGACCCACACGATCGCTGTGGTTCTCAAAATGCACCTCCGTGAGCAATGAGCTGCCATGTGGGGTTTCGTCCAGCATCGCATCGCGCTGATCTGAGTTGGCGATATGTTAAGATGCCCGCAACCGGGTGACAACCCATGACCCGCGAGGGCAAATCATGGCAGCCGCCTCGTCGACGCGGAGGACCCGGGGCTCGACCGGGCGGGCGCGAGATGGCCGCACCCGAGGCTCGGGTAACGCCTCGTCGCCCCACCCCCAAAATCAGGAGACACGATGGCCGGCACGACTGGAGCCAAGGACGCCACGCTCACGATCGGAACCCGGGGTTCCCTTCTGGCCATGGCTCAGACGAACGTCGTGGCCGACGCCCTGCGGGCGGCCTGGCCCGAGCTCGACGTTCAGGTCCGCAAAATCATCACCCGAGGCGATCGACAGCAAAAAGTCGCCCTGCCCCAGATCGGCGGTAAGGGGCTGTTCACCGCCGAGCTGGAGGCCGCCCTTCTCGACGGCTCGATCGACCTGGCCGTCCACTCGGCCAAGGACCTGCCGACGGATATGCCCGACGGCATCATCCTGGCGGCCACGCCGCAGCGCGAGGACCCGCGCGACGCCCTGATCAGCCGCGAGGCCCTCGCGCTCGAGGATCTGCCCGAAGGGGCGCTCATCGGCACGAGCAGCCTCCGACGGCAGGCGCAGCTCCGGCGGATCAGGCCCGACCTGCGCTTCACCGTCCTGCGGGGCAATGTCGACACGCGAATCCGCAAGGTCCTGCAGCGTCAGGACTGCGACGCCACGCTGCTCGCGATGGCCGGGCTGAGACGCACCGATCTCACCGAGCACGTCACGCAGGCGCTGGAGCTGGACGTGATGCTTCCGGCCGCCGGTCAGGGGGCCCTGGCCTTGCAGGCCCGAGCCGACGACGAGCGGGTGCTGGCCCTGCTCGAGCCGGTGCATCATCCGCCGACGGCCGAGTGCGTCGTCTGCGAGCGGGCCGTCATCGAGGCCCTGCAAGGCGGGTGTCAGGCGCCGATCGGTGTCCACGCCTCGCTCGGTGACGGCGGCCTCGACTGTCGCGCGTGCGTGGTGTCGGTGGACGGTACGCTCGTCGCCGAGGCCCGTGTCGGCGCCGCGTCGCTCGAGGGGCGGGATCCGGCCGAGGACGTGGTTCGCCGGCTCCGTGACGCAGGGGCCGAGGCCATCCTCGCCGCGTGTCGAGAATGATGAGGCGCGCGTGGATGCCGCGAAAGCCCGAGGCGACGTGTCCTCACCTATTAGCTCGGTTCATATCGGTCCGCCCCGTTGGCGACCGGGGCCGGCATTGTCCCTTAGAGCATTCGCCCCACCTGCATTAGGGCTACGCCCCCTACCTGGATTCTCGGACCGTCCGATAGCGCACGGCCTCTGCCGCCACGTCGGCAGTCGCTCGCGGTGCGGTCGACCGGCCCAAACGAAACCGCTTCGAGGAAGTATCCGATATACGTTGGGACTTGGCAGACGCTGTAAGGACGCGAGGGCCTATGCGCTGAGGCAACGATCCGTGACGACCGACCTGATGGGCCATACCGACCTGAGCTCCCGTGAATACGAACTCATTCGCCAGCTCGTCTACGCGCACAGCGGCATCAACCTGGGACACGAGAAGCAGCACCTCGTCCGCGCCCGACTCGGCAAGCGCCTCCGCAAGGGCGGGTTCAAGAGCTTCAAGGACTACTACGAGTACGTCCTGAACGACAAGACGGGCGAAGAGCTGGCCATGCTGTTGGACGCCATCAGCACGAACACCACGCACTTCTTCCGTGAGAGCCGGCACTTCGAGCTGCTCGCCGCCACCATCAAGGAGCGGCTGGAGCAGAACGGCCACCAGCCGTGGGATATCCGCATCTGGTCGGCGGCGTGCAGCAGTGGCGAGGAGCCCTACTCGATCGCGATGACGGTTCACCACGTGATCAAGAACTATTCGCGGGTCAATCTCAAGCTGCTGGCGACCGACCTGTCGGTCAAGGTGCTGAGCAAGGCCAAGCTCGGGGTGTATGAGGCCATGAGGCTGGGCACGCTGCCCAAGGGTTTCAGCAAGGCCTACTTCCGTCGCTGTGGGGGGCCGCACTCGATGCAGGTGCAGGTCGCGCCCGAGATCCGGAACCTGATCACCTTCTCGCGTTTCAACTTGATGCAGGAGAAGTTCCCGTTTCGGCACCAGTTCGACGCGATCTTCTGCCGCAACGTGATGATCTACTTCGACAGGCCGACCCAGGAGGCCCTGATCGCCAGGATGTACACGCATCTCAAGCCGAACGGCTTGTTCCTGATCGGGCACAGCGAAAGCCTCAATTCGCTGAACCACCCCTACCGTTACGTCGAGCCGGCCACATACCGAAAGTGAGTGCATGCGAGCGCCCTTCAAGCAGATCGACGTCTTCCTCGAACCCGGCGAGCTGTACGTCAGTGGTCGGCCCTGCGTGGTCAAGACGATCCTGGGAAGCTGCGTGGCCGTGTGCCTCTACGACCGTAAGAGGCATGTGGGCGGCATCAACCACTACGTTCTGCCCAATCCGGCGCCCAGCGACCCGCCGAGCGGGCGCTACGGCACGTGCAGCATTGAGCGGCTCTTCGAGAAGGTGCTCCGCTGCGGGGCCGAGGTGTTTCGGTTGCGCGCGGCCGTGTTCGGCGGCGCCCGGCCCCTGGGCGGCGAGACGGGTCCGCAGGTGGGTCTGGCCAATCGCGCCGTCGCCGTGGAGATGCTCAAGCGCTACAACGTGCCGATCATCCGGGAGGAGACCGGCGGCACGCTCGGGCGACGCGTGTTCTTCAACTTCGCCACGGGGCAGATCGTCACCTCGATGATCGAACGGAATCCCGCTCTCTGGGCCAAGGTGACTCCGGGAGGCGGCGTATGACCTTGGGCAAGCGAATCCAGGTGCTGGTGGTGGACGACTCCGCCCTCGTGCGGACGATCCTCCGCCGTGAGCTTACGCGGGATCCGCAGATCGAGGTCGTCGGGGCGGCCTCGGACGCCTATGAAGCCCGCGATATGATCCTCGCGCACCGGCCGGACGTCATCACCTTGGACGTCGAGATGCCGCGGATGAGCGGTCTCGATTTTCTCGATCGGCTCATGAAGAACTACCCCGTGCCGGTGATCATGTTCAGCACGCTCACCGACTCGGGCACCAAGGCCGCCTTGGAAGCCCTGGAGAAGGGCGCCGTCGACGTCATGCGGAAGCCGGACCAGACCTCCAGCGCGTTGCGCGAGGTCATGGATCAGCTCATCGACAAGATCAAGGCCGCCCACGGGGCGATCCGCCGCCCCAAGCCGAAGCTGGCCGCCCCCGCCCGGCCCGTGGCCTTACGCAACAGGGGCGTCGATCCCAGTCGCTTCCTCGTGGCCATCGGGGCCAGCACGGGCGGCACCGAGGCGCTGCGAGCCGTGCTGGTGCAGTTGCCACCCGATTGCCCCCCTGTCGTGATCGTCCAGCACATGCCCGAGGGGTTCACGGCCGCCTTTGCCGAGCGCCTGAACCAGGCCTCTCCCCTGCGCGTGGTCGAGGCCATCGACAACCTCCCGCTCAAGCCGGGCATGGCCGTCATCGGCCGCGGGAACTTCCACCTCTCGGTCGAGAAGCGCGGCACGGGGTGGATCGCTCGGAGCCGTCAGGGCCCGCTGGTCTGCCGTCATCGTCCGAGCGTGGAGGTGCTCTTCCAGTCGGTCGCCAAGAACGTCGGTCCCGCGGCGGTCGGTGTGATCATGACGGGGATGGGCGCCGACGGTGCCGACGGTATGTTGGCCATGCACCAGGCCGGCGCGGCCACGATCGCCCAGGACGAGCGTAGCTGTGTCGTGTTCGGCATGCCCAAAGAGGCCATCCAGCGCGGCGGCGTCGACAAGGTAACCAGCCTGAACAACATCCCACGGACCATCATGGCCGCCCTGGCCCACCAGGCCGCCGGTGCGGCGACCGCCCGATGAGTCAGCGGAGCAGGCCGCTGCGTGCGCCCGGCATGACTGCTAGGGCTCGGGTGGATCGCTCCAGGAACGCCGCCGCTGCGACCGGTTGCATGGGGCGCCGACCCGCGATCCGGCGGGGGTCGAACCGACCGGAAGAGGCGCACGACGGCACGATTTGCCGACTTGACGTCCACGCCCTGCGTGAGTACATTAACGAATCTGCTACCGGTGACGACATCGACGTCTGCCGATGAACCTGGGAGCAGACCCCAGCGCTGCCGAGCCCTGTGAGGGGCCTGGCACGCGAACCGGGCTGCTAGCTCAGCTGGTAGAGCAACGGATTCTTAATCCGCAGGTCCGGGGTTCGAATCCCTGGCAGCCCAATGGCTTAGGTGTTGAAGAGGGGCCACGGTTGCAGGACGGTTGCAGAAACCATCCTGCAACCGTTGTCTTTCGCAGCCGTCCCACGGCTTCCCGCATGCCGTCAGACTACCCAGAGCTAGCCCACGCCTCGTTGTCGCACGCACAGTCCGCCCGCCAACCGTTAGCCCACGCCCATCAGGCCACACACGGTCAGCCCACCCATCATCGGGGCGTCCTAGCGATGGTAGTTGGTCAGCTCAACATAGGCGTGACCGGTGAGGGCCTCGCCGTCCCGGTTGCCCGTCACCGAGCAAAGGCCCTCCCAGTAGACGTTGAAGGTGCTTCGCCGCACACGCAGCTCCTGGTCGTCGGCCACGGCCGCAACGCCTAGCGCCAGGCCCTGTGGGACGATCGCCATGTCCCAGGCCACAGGGTACGTGGCGTCGGTGTGCGGGCTGGTCCACGAGGCCGTCTCGGTGATGACGACGTCCTCGGCGGCGAGCCAGACCGGCTCGCCCTCCGGGGGGATGTACGTCCCGAAGCGGACGGGTGAGACATCGTCGCGGAACACGAACACCATGACCTTGGACCCGTCGTCCAGGCGGAGGCTGAACCAGTCCCATTCCTCCCAGGGATTGACGAGCGAGGCCCCCCACTGCCGGTCGAACCAGAGCGTGCCGCTGACCTCGCGCGGCTCGCCGTCGACTTCCAGCGTGCCCGAGGCCGCCATCTGAGGGCGGGAGTAGTAGAACGACATGCCTTTCTGGCCATACGGTACGTACCCGTCGCCGCCGTGGAGCACGGGCCCGCGCTCGTCGTCCAGGACCAGGTCGAGTGCATACGAGCCGTCGGCCATGGCCGCGTGCAGCTCATCGTGGCCGTTGGCGCCGTTCATCCGAACCAGCGAGGCGTCCAGATGAAAGCCACCGGCCCCTGGATTCGTGGTGGCACAGTTGCACACCTTCCTGATCTGATCGTAGGTGAACTCGCCGGTCGTCTCATCCAGGACGGCGAAGTGGGCGGCCCAGCCACCACCGTCCGCTTGCGTCCCAGGTCCGGGTAGATGAAAGATGACCGCTTCGATCCCGTAGCCACGACCGCCGGTGGTCTTGAGTCGGCCGGTGTAGTACCACCATTCTCCGCCGTAGCAGTGCGGCGCCTCGCCCCGCGGCAGGCGGACGCTGGGGCTGGCCTCCCACGCCTCGTAGTAGACGTCCGGGCAGCACGCTAGAACCAGGAGTCCTGTGCTCAATACGACCGACCTGATCCCCGCTAGCATGGCGTTCGCACGGCACATGGCGTTTCCTCTCCTAAGGGGCGGCCAGTTCCAGGCAATAACTCGGCCGGGCGTCGAT
Organism: uncultured Planctomycetales bacterium; assembly: GCA_964622545.1. GTDB lineage: Bacteria > Planctomycetota > Phycisphaerae > UBA1845 > JAFGLZ01 > JAFGLZ01. The sequence goes on from CAZUQM010000010.1 coordinate 128,512, forward strand.
TCGCCGTTTGAAGGTTGCAGGCATCCTTACCTGGCCGCTGTCGGCTTCGGGCCATAGACGTTGTCGGAGACGTTCGTCCTCGCCGAGGCATGCACCGCCTGGCCGGGTTTCGTTTGCTTGGCGAACCAGTTGTGCCGGACCTCGCACGTCTCCTGGGGGACGCCGCGGATGACCACGGGGGTCTGCGGCACGTGGAACGTGTTGTTGTAGATCTCGATCGACGTACCGGCGGTGTCCGTCCCGTCCTTGCGATCGCGCCCACCGTGCATATCAAAGCAGTGGCTCAGGGACGTGCCCAGCTCCACATTGTGCCTGGCCACGTAGGTGCAGCCGGGACGCCCTGTCCCCGCGATCGAGTGGCGGTTCCAGTCGAAGAGATTGTACTCAATCACCGACGAGGCCGTGTTGTGTGAGATGCCGTAGCCGAGGCCGTTGTACTGGCAGTGGTGGATGACGTTGTGGTGGATGCGGTGTCCCTTGCCTCGGGCCAGCCAGACGGCGGCATGGCCGAAGCCGGAGATCTCGCAGTTGTCGACCTCAAGGGCCTCGTGCTCGGTCCCGATGCCGTTTTGGGTCGGGAATTTGTAGTAGTACGCGTGCCCCCCACCACCGGGTCCGAACGCCCTGCGGTGATGCTTGAGGTAGCGTTTGGGGTTGGGACCTTGGATGCGCAGACCGGTCACACGCACATCCGGTCCCGAGACCTGGATCATCACCGGTGTCTTGAGGGCGTCACTCGTCAGCAGTGCGCCCCGCGAGCCGTCGCGCCCGCGGTCGCTGGCCAGCGTCACGCCCTCCGGCACCTTCAGGACGAGCTGTTCGATGTAGATGCGGGCCGTCAGGTCGATCTCCACGTCGCCCGGGATGAAGACGACCTGACCCTTCTTCGCCTTCGAGAGGGCATCGAGCAGGCCGTCGAGGTCCTTTGCCGTGTGGTCGCCCTTGGTGACGAGCTTGGTGTAGCCCTTGCCTCCCCCGATGGGTCCGCGCTCGTCGGGCCTGGCCCCGTAGACGACGCCGTCGATCTCGACCCACGTTGGTTGGCCGGCACCCACACAGCAAATCAGCTGGAGTAGGCCGACAAGCCCTGCGACGTGATGCCTCATGATGAACTCCCTCGGTTACGAAGCGCCGCTCGGTGTCGTGTGCGAAGGGTCAGGCTATTTCCGGCAGGCGAGCAGGTCAATGGAGACGGTCCGTCCGGATGGGCAAGGGTGCATGACGCTTCAGGCAGGCCGTCTACCGAGTCGCCCTGGTTTCCCGGTGGGCCCTGGCGAAGCCGGGTCCCACGGCGGGCAGAAGTTGCCGCTGGCCGGGCGGCCGAGTCTCTCCGCCGACGCTGCCGCTACGGTCGAGCGCGGTGCAGAGGGCGACGGCGTGGCCGGAGCCGATGCGGTCGCTCAGGGTCCTCAAGCACTCTCTCAATATGGCGTCGGAGCCGGCCCAGGTGCATGTCGGTAGGCTCGGAGACCGAGTCGGACAAGGCCCGAACGGACGCCAAGGCCTCTTTCAGCAGGTCGATGCCTTCCTCGCGCCGCCCGCTGTCCATGAGGACTCCGGCCAGGGCGACCCGGACGAGGCAGCCACCGACCAGATAAGGCCCCGGCTCGGGCGACTTAGCCGCCAGGGCGTCCAGCAACCGCCCGGCCTCGCGAAGGTCGGTCTCCGCCGTGGCCAGGTCCCCTCCTCGGGCCTTGTGCATGCCTATACGGAGGTACGCGTGGACCAGCGCCACGGTGTAATCCGAGACGTTGGGCCGGGTCTCAACCAGGTCTTCGAGGAGGTCCCGCGCTCGGTCCAGGCGTTGGGCGGACTTCTCGTCCTTACCCCAACGCAGCGGCATCGGCGGCTCGGAGAGGTACGCCAGACTCAGATCGAACCGGTAGTCGGGCACGTCCGGGTGGTCCGAGACGAGCTGCTCGAGTATGGCAAGGCCCAGGTCGCGCGGGTCTTGGCCCTCCCTGGCCGAGGGCAGTGGCTCGGACGACGGCCATTCGCAATAGCACTGGGCCAGCAGTCGCCGGTATTCGGGCACGTCCGGATGTTGGGCCATGAGGGCCTCAAGCAGACCCACGCCCTCCCGCAGATACTGGTTCCGCTGCTCGCGGTCGGGTTCGTCCTCCAGCGGGGGAGGGCCGTGCGGGTGCCCGGGCGGAGGCGGCTCGCCCGCGAGGAGTGCCCCGTCAGGTGGAGCCTCATGGGGTGGTGGTGGCGGATGGTCTCGTCCATGCATAGGGCCTCGCTTGCCACGGCCCGGAGGGCCGCCGCGGACGGCGAGAGGAGGTCTATGCGGTCGCGCGAGGTAATAGCAGGTCCGGGCGAGCTCCAGTTGAGTCTGGGCGGAGGTCCCCGAATCGTCGAGGCCCTTGAGCCGTTGATAGGCGGCCTCGAGGCAGGCACGCCCCTGCTCGGGCTGATGCATGGCGTAAAGGAGCTGCCCACGTTTGTTGTCGACCTGGGCGAGGGCGAGCTGAACGTCGACCCGATCCGGGCGCTCCTGGGCCAAGGACGCGTAGAGGCGGTTAGCCCGCTCGTAGGCCTTGTGCGCCTTGTCGTGCTGGCCGAGCCGCTGATGGATGTCTCCGACGCGGACGTTGGCCTCGGCGATCTTCGGCGCGAGGTTCTCGGAGGTGCCCTCGATCTTCGCCAGCCGGTCGTAGTACGGCAGCAGGCCTTCCAGGAGCTCGGCGGTCTCCTTGGAGAGCACCGGTGCGACCGCCACGGAAAGGGCCTCATCGGAGGTCTCCTCGGCATCGCTGACCGATGCGCTCAGAACGGCCGTCGTCTGGCGCGGCGCGAACTCGTCGAAGACGGTATCGAGGGCATCGAGGGCGACCCGCGAGACGCGTTCGGCGCGGTCCAGGGCATCGAGGACGCGGGCGTTGGCAAGACGGGTGTGGACGTAGCCGGCCGAGGTGATGACCGCGATGAGCACCAACAACGCGGCGACCGAGACCGTCAGTCCCGACAGGACCGGGTTGCGCTGGGCCCACCGCCACCCGCGCTCGATCGGGCCGATCCGTCGTGCCAGGACCGGCCGATCCTCCAGGAACCGGCGTAGGTCCTCCGCGAGGTCCGCCGCGGAGGCATACCGATGTGCGGGGTCCGTCGCCGTGGCCTTGAGCAGGACGGTGTGGAGGTCGCGGGGCAGGCCGTGCGACGATCGGGCGGCCGATGACAGATCACCCCGCATGATCGCGCCGATCAGCTCGCCGCGTGACTCCGCCGAGAACGCCGGTTGGAGCGTGGCCAGCTCGAGCAGCGTGATGCCGAGGCTGTAGATGTCCGATCGCTCGTCGGTGTGGCCGCGAAACTGTTCCGGCGCCATGTAGCGGAGGGTCCCCACGAGGTCGCCGGGCTGTGTGATCGCGGCCTGGTCGATGCCCTTGGCCAAGCCGAAGTCCGCCACCCAGACCGTCCCGTCGACGTCGAGGAGCAGATTGCCCGGCTTGACGTCCCGGTGGAGCGTGCCCTGCGAATGGGCATAGGTCAGCGCGTCGGCCACTTGCAAGCCGATCCGAGCGACGCTGCGCCCATGGCTCGCGCCCAGCGTGCCATCGCGCCTGGGCGGCTCGTACGGTATCCCGGTTTCCGCGAGCTTTGGGGTGTCCGAGTCGGCGACAGGCGCGATTTCGTCCTCGGTCGTCAGGGGCTGCGTGGGCATCGAGCTGGACCACGAGGATGCCGCATCCGAACCCTCGGAGATGTTCGCGGCGAGCTCGCGGCCGAAGTCGATGACGTCGATGCCGCGAGCGCTGACCAGCCCGGTCAGCCTGGATGAGGATCGTGCGTCGCCTTCGGAGGATTGCGTGGCCCGGCTCAGCTCTCTGGATACGACATCGAGCCCGATCCCGCGGATAAGCTGCATCACGTAGTAGTGGTAGCCGTCCTGCTCGCCCACGCCGAAGATCGGCACGATGTTGGTGTGATGGAGTTTGGCGGCCGTGCGGGCCTCGCGCTCGAAGCGGTCGGTCTGTTTCGCATCCGCCAGCAGATCACGGGGCAACACCTTGACCGCGACCCGGCGGCCCAGCGACTCCTGCTCGGCCTCGTAGACGAGACCCATGCCGCCGCGGCCTATCTCTCGGAGCAGGCGGTAGTCGCCCAGGTGCGTTCGATCGACGCCGCCGGAGATGCCGCTTGATGTCGGGGGCCGCCCAGAGCCACTCTTGGCGCGCTCAAGGGCGGCGATCGTGGGGAAGAGCTCGCGGATCTCGTCGGCCAGGTCGGGATGGGCGCGGACGTACTCCTCGACGGTGGGGCTTTCGCCCTGCCGACAACGCGCCGTGAACTCGTCGGCGAGCTCTTCGATGGGTTCGCGATCGGACGTCATCCGGTCGATGCGCTTTCCTTTCTGTCGTGGCGACGTCTCAGCCCCCGAGCGAGTCGGAGCTGAACTCCGGCAGCTCGGCCAAGATCTGCTTGAGGCGGCGCAAGGCTCGAATGTAGCGGATACTGGCCGCCTTCTGCTGGATGCCGAGCTCCTCGGCGACCTCCTGGTTCGTCAGCTCCTCGAAATGCCGCAGGGCGAGGACCTCGCGGTCGGTCGCGTCCATTCGGTCCAGCGCGGCCGTCAGTTGCTCGGATAGCTCAGCGCGCCGTGCGGCGAGCGTCGGGGTGGTCAGTGTGCCGACGAGCGTGAACGCCAGCGAGGCGGACGTCGCCCCGGCCGGAACTTGTCGATCCAGGGCCCGTTCACGGTAGGCGTCGCGCTGCTTGGCGCCGAGATGGCGTCGGTGCGCGTCGATGAGCGTCTGCTGAACCACCATGCGGAGCCAAACGAAGAGGGAGGCCTCATCCTTGCCGCGAAAATGCTGGGTGCGTTGGACGGCCGCGAGGTAGCTCTCTTGGAGGACGTCGTCGGGGTCGAGGCGACCTCGGAGGCGGGCATCGAGCCGGAACTCGATGAGCCGCCGAAGCCGCGTGCGCTGGGCGTGGAAGAACCCGGCCAGCGCCTGTTCGTCGCCGTCCCGGACGCTCTGGGCCACGCTGGAGGAGTCTGACATCGCTTCAGTCATCGTCGCTATCCCTCCCCTCCATATAACGCGAGATGAGCCCGAGTTTCTACTGTCGCCTCGGCGGGTCGCACCGGAGATGGTCGCGCCGGCCAGGACGGCGATCCGAGCCGCGGGAGGCTTTCAGCTCATGGTCCTGTAGAAAGCTCGCCCACGTTTGCGTTCCTTCGCTTAGCCGCTCGACCGCCGGCTCGGCAGCGGGCCGACTTCGGCTTCTTGGATCAATGTCCCTACGGGCGGCTCAGACCAAGCTTCACTGGGAAGACCTTTATGAAAAGGAGGTTACGATGAAACGCACCCTTGCACTGGCGGGGATCACAAGCGTGGTGGTCTGCCTCGGGGTCGCTGTCGCTCAGGTCCAGCAGCCCGCGGGTCGGGGGCAGGGCCGTTGCGGGTCTGGACCGGGTCAGCGACACCGTCGGCCTCCCGGTCCGGGACCGATTATGAAGGTCCTCGATGCGGACCAGGACCGGTCCCTTTCGGCCGAGGAGATCGCCGGAGCCGGCGAGGCGCTGCTCCAGTTGGACAAGAACGGTGACGGGGTCGTGGACGAGACCGAGCTGCGGCCGACGCCCCCTCCGCCGGGCCCCAACTTCGTCGAGCGGGTCATGCGACTCGACGCCGACCAGGACGGCAGGCTGACCGTCACGGAGCTCCTGCCGCCCCACCAGAAGAGGCTGTTGGAGGAAGCGGACACCAATGGCGACGGTGCGGTGGATGCCACGGAACTCCAGACGTGGATCGATTCGCGACCCGAGCTGCCAAGCGGTGGGCCGATGGGACGCCCTCCGAGGGGGCCGCGCGGCGGAGCTCAGCCGGCCGGTGACGGTCAGTAACGGTGAGTCGCGTCAGGCCAACGACGAGACGGGCCGACTTCGCGGACGGTCCAGCCTCGCCGTGTCCGGACGCATCGAGGTGCTGAACGGAACCAGAAAGCTGTCCTCTCAAGGTGGACCTGTTGTGAAGGAGTGCCCAGTATGCGTAACAGTGCACACGTCGGAGGGCGTCGTCGGACCAGGTGTGAAACGACGCGGGGCTTATGGGGATTCGCATGCGGCAGCGTCGCGGTCCTGCTCTGTGCGGGGCTGGTATGGTTCGGATGCGATCAACTCGAAGAGGCGGAATCGGACCCGTTCCTGCCGGACACGGTCGCGGCCACGACCGACCAGACGCTCGGACAGCAAACCGCCGCGGGACAAGACCAGGCCCAGCAATCGCCCTTCGGGCCGGGACAGAGCCCTAACGGGAGCGGCGGTCAGTTCGAGCCGCCACCTGACGGCGCTATGCCCGGCCCCGGAAGTGACGGGCCGGGAGGTCCGGGCGGTCCTCCCCTGCCGCCGCCGCCCCCTTGTTTGATTCGTGTGCTGGACACCGACGGGGATCGCACGCTGTCGGCCGAGGAGATCGCGGCCGCGCCCGATGTGATCGCCGCTCTGGATGCCGACGGGGACGGGATCGTGGACGCAGAGGAACTGCGGCCCGAGCCTCCGGACGAGGAACCGGACGTCGTGGCCCTGATCATGAAACGGCATGACAAGGACGGGGATGGATTGCTCACGGCCGAGGAGCTGTTGCCGGGTCGTGCGCGGCACCTGCTCGAGGAGGCCGACACGAGCGGGGACGGTACGCTCGACGAGGCGGAGTTGATCGCCTGGGCTGAGCAGCATGCCCCGGGGCCTCCCGAGGAGGACCCGGCGGAGGCCGGCTCAGCGTGAACCCACGATGAGCTCGGACCCTGCGGTCCGTTCCGAAGGCCAGGATCGATAGGCCTGGCAAATCGCTTCAGTCAGGGCCGGTGGCGGAGAAGGCTGTCCGTCGCCGGCCCGCTTTCGTGTTGGGCCCCCTGGTCCAGCCCATCCGGGGCAATCACCCGACCCACCCCGTGACAACCGCGACGGCTGCGGTACACTGACCCTCATCTTATGCGGTCCGCCGGCGCCGGTCGCGCGGTCGAGCTCGCCGCGGCCGCTGGCGGCTTCACAGGTCCCGGCTTCGTGTTGAACAAGAAGGAGCGTTCCTCATGTCCTCATCGGTGATGCCTCGCGCGATCGTCTACGCCACGGCCATGATCGCGACCCTGCTCGTGCAAGCCTCGACCGTCGAGTCCGCCGCCGTCCAGGCCGATGACGTCTTCTCCGTGAAGAGCTTCGGCGCCGTCGGCGACGGCAAGGCCAAGGACACCGCCGCCATCCAGAAGGCCATCGACGCCGCCCACGCCGCGGGCGGAGGCACGGTGGTCCTGCCGCGAGGCCAATACCTGTCCGGCACGCTCTATCTGAAGAGCCGGGTAACGCTCCGTGTGACCCACAACGCCGTGCTGCTGGGCAGCACCGATCTGGCCGACTTCCCGCTCAACGAGACCAGGTTCCGCTCGTACACCGACCGGTACGTCAACCGGGCCCTGATCTGGGGCGAAGGCCTGACCGACGTGGCCATCACCGGTCGCGGCGTCATCGACGGGCAGGGCGCCGCCTACGAGGGCCAGCCCTGGCTCAAGCGGCCGTACAACATCCGACTGGTCTCCTGCACGAACGTCCTCATCGAGGACGTGAGTCTCCGCAACTCGCCGATGTGGATGCAGCACTACCTCGACTGCGACTTCGTCACCGTCCGCGGCATCAGCGTCGTCAACCACTGCAACCGCAACAACGACATGATCGACATCGACTGCTGCCGCGAGGTGATCATCGCCGACTGCTTCGGCGACACCGACGACGACGCCCTCACGCTCAAGAGCACGGCCGACCGGCCGACCGAGAACGTCACCGTGACCAACTGCCTGCTCAGCTCACACTGCAACGCCATCAAGTGCGGCACGGAATCGCACGGCGGCTTCAAGAACATCACCATCACGAACTGCGCGATCCGCCCGACGCGGGCCGCGAAGAAGACCTACGGCCGCAAGACGGGCCTGGCCGGCATCGCGCTCGAGATCGTCGACGGCGGCACGCTCGATCGCGTGACGATCTCGAACATCACGATGACCGGGCGCACGGCCCCCATCTTCATGCGGCTCGGCAACCGGGCGCGGTTGTTCAAGGAAGGCATCCCCAAGCCGCCGATCGGCCGGTTCCGCAACGTGGTCATCTCGAACGTCGTCGCGACCGGCGCCGGCATGACGGGGTGTTCCATCACCGGGCTGCCCGGCCACCCGATCGAGAACGTCACGCTGAGCAACATCAAGATCGGCTTCGTCGGCGGCGGCACGGCTGAGCACGCCCATGCCGAGGTGCCGGAGCTGCCCGCCAAGTATCCCGAATCGACGATGTTCGGCACGCTGCCGGCGTACGGCTTCTATGGCCGGCACGTCGACGGCCTGGCGCTGCGCGACGTCGTCTTGCGGCTCGCGAAGCCCGATGCCCGTCCGGCGATCGTCTGCGAGGATGTGCGACGTCTCGATGTGCAAGGCCTGCGAGGCGACCTGACCCAGGCCGCCGGCGCGATGATGGTTCTGAAGGACGTTCGTGGGGCGATGCTTCTGGGTTGCACCGCCCCGGCGGGCAAGGCGTTCCTTCGGCTGATCGGCAAGTCGAATGGGATCAGCGTCATCGGCAACGACCTGGCGCGCGTGTCGAACCCGATCGCGTTCGATGCCGGCGTGCCCGAATCGGCACTGCATGCCGCCGCAAACCGAACCGAGTAATGGCTGCTCGGCTCGTTATCGGTCAGGGCCAGACGCGACCGCCCGCTCATCATGTCGGTTACCGGTCCCAGCCCGACGAAACGGCGAGGCCCCTTCCCCGCCGTGCCGTCCAGGCGTTCGTCCTAAGGAGAAATACCGGCTTCGATCCGGGCGAACCGTCATCCCTACCCCGGCCGCGACCAAGTCGCACCGCTACCTGGACGATAGCACCAAGGAGACGTACACCGCCCAAGGCGGCGTTGAGCCCCGGAACGCGCAGGTGACCGAAACGGTTCGTGATGGCGTTCCTATCAGGCCCCACGGGGGAGTCCGATCATGGCGAGCCACCCTTCCCAAGTGGCTGACCGCCCAGAGCAAACGGCGGACGTCGGCGATCTCGCCGCCGTAGTCGACGCGGTCGCGGATGGCGTGGTTGTGGTCGACACGGCGGGGCGCATCAAGCGGATCAACCCGTCCGCCGTCAGTCTGACGGGATGGACGTGCCAGGAGGCCGTCGGCAGGGATTGGGCCGACGTGCTCCGGTTCGGTGAGCCGGCGGTCCTCGATGCCGTACGCGACGGGGTTTGCGGCACGGCCCAGGCGCGCGGGCGCCGGGAATCCAGCCGGCCCGCCGTGCTGATCCATCGAAGCGGGCAACATAGGAAGGTGATCGTCCGCACATCGCCGATGCGCAACGGCGATGACAAGAGGACCGGCCTGGTGATCACGCTGAGCGAGTCGACCGACGGCTCGACGGGCTTGGCGGGTTGCACCGCCGATGCGGACCGGCTGAGCCTGGCCATGGCGGCCACCAGCGACGGCCTGTGGGACTGGGACCTGACCACGGGCGAGGTCTTCTGGAGTCCTCGCTGCTACGAGATGCTCGGCTACGAGCCGAACGAGATGGCGATGACGCTGGAACGGGTCGCCGATCTGGCCCATCCGGACGACCAGCACGTCTTGCTGGATACGGGGCGGGCCTTGATGGACGGCACTCGCGAGACCTTCACGATCGAGTTCCGGGTTCGGACCAAAGAGGGCGCATGGTGCTGGGTCATGGGACGGGGTCGGGTGATTGAGCGGGACGCCGAGGGCAAACCGACGCGGATCATCGGCACCCACGTGGACATGACCGAACGCAAGCGCGCCGAGGAGGCCATTCGGGAGCACGAGGCCTTCCAGCAAGCGCTGTTCGAGCACCTCCCGCTGGGGGCGGTGGTCATCGATCCCGAGACGCGCCGGATTGAGTCGGCGAACTCGGCCGCGTGTGAGATGTTCGGCGTATCCCCCGACGCCATCCGCGGCGACCACTGCGCGACGTATTTCTGCAACGCCCGAGACGGACGGTGCCCGGTGACCGATCTGGGGCGAGAGGTGCTCAACGGCGAGTTTCTCGTCGAGTCCGCCGACGGCCGGCTTGTCCCCACCCTCAAGACCGTCAAGGAGGTGACGATTCAGGGCCGCCAGCGGCTGCTGGAGACGTTCTTCGACATCTCGAGCCGCAAGCAGGCCGAGGAGGATCTGAAGCGGGCCGTGGAGGAACAGGAGGCCATCTTCGAGAGCAGCCGGGTCGGGATCATGGTGCTGGAGAACCGCATTTTGACCAAGGTGAACCGCCGCATGGCCGAGATGCTCGGCTACGAGCCGGAGGAGATGGTCGGCCAGGGACCGCAGCAGCTACACCTGTCGATGGAGAACTTCCACGAGTTCGGCCAGAAGTACTACTGGCGGCTTGGCCAGCAGGAGCTGGTGCAGATCGAGTATCCGCTGCGCCACAAGGACGGGCACACCGTGTGGTGCCTCTTCAACGGCAAGGCCATCGCCCCGCCCGACCTGGCCAAGGGCGCCGTGTGGATCATCGACGACATCACGGAGCGCAAGCAGGTCGAGCAGGACTTGAAGCTCTCCAAGCAGGAGCTCGAACAGAGCAACCTGCGGCTCGAGCAGGCGATCGAGGAGACCAAGCGGATGGCCCTGGAGGCCGAGGCGGCCAACCTGGCCAAGAGCGAGTTCCTGGCCAACATGAGCCACGAGATCCGCACGCCGATGACGGCGATCCTGGGCTATCTCGACGTGATCCACGAGAGCTGCCCACATCAGTGCGACTTTGGCGCGGAAGGCCTGCAGGACTGCATCGATACCGTGCGGCGGAACGGCGACCTCTTGCTTCGCATCATCAACGACGTCCTGGACATCTCCAAGATCGAGGCCGGCCGGCTCCAGATCGAGCGCATTGCCTGCTCACCCGTCCACTTGCTCGCCGACGTGCAATCGCTGATGGCCGTGCGGGCCGACGCGAAGAGGTTGCCGCTGCACATCGGTTTCGAAGGGCGCATCCCCGAGACGATTCGGTCGGACCCGACGCGGATCCAGCAGGTCCTCATGAACCTGGTCGGCAACGCCATCAAGTTTACGGAGACGGGCGAGGTCCGCGTCACGGGCCGTTTGCTCACCAGCGATTCGTCCGAGCCGCGGATGTGCTTCGAGGTCCGCGATACCGGCATCGGCATGACGCGGGAGCAGGTGGCGAGGCTCTACCAGCCCTTCATGCAGGCCGACGCCTCCACGACGCGGCGCTTCGGAGGGACCGGGCTTGGCCTGGCGATCAGCCGTCGGCTGGCCGTCCTGCTCGGAGGCGACATCGAGGTGGAGAGTACGCACGGTCAGGGCAGCACGTTCAAGGTCACGTTCGCCACGGGCGACCTGAGCGGTGTCGGGATGCTCGACGACGTGAGCCTGAGCACGGACAACGCCAAGTCCGTCGCAGATCGAAATACGGACAGCAAGACGAGTCTCGACGGCCTGAGCGTGTTGCTGGTGGAGGACGGTCCCGACAACCAACGCCTCATCGCGGCCTTCATCCGCAAGGCGGGTGCGGATGTCGAGGTGGCCGACAACGGGCAAGTCGGCAGTGACATGGCCCTGGATGCCCTGCACAACGGCAGGCCCTTCGATGTGATCCTGATGGATATGCAGATGCCCGTGATGGACGGCTACGAGGCGACGCGCCGTCTGCGGCGGGCCGACTACACGGGCCCGATCGTCGCCCTGACCGCCCACGCCATGGAGCAGGACAGGCAGAAGTGCCTGGATGCCGGCTGCGACGACCACGCCACGAAACCGGTCAACCGCAAGCAGCTCATCCAGACCGTCCTCGAGCACGGTCGACCGGACGCCGCAACACGGGCGTCCGACGCAACGACGAGATGAGGGGAGCCGTTCAGCCGCGCCTGGGCACGCCGGCCTTCGCGAACGCCGGCGCGAGATTGCGGTAGCACGTCTTGGCCGCGGCGACGGGATCGTAGCCGGCCTGGTTCCACACCATGCCGCTGACTTCGCAGCAGACGTCGCCCCGGTAGCCGCCCCGATAGAACAGGCTCAGGAGCTTGGCGTAGTCGATCGTGTCGTGGGTTCCCGGCAGGGCGAAGCGGACGCCGTCGCCCTGCCGATACGCGTCCTTGACGGCGATGTGGGCCGTGATCGGCAGGGCCGTACGGACCGTCTCGGCCAGCGGCATCCCACGAAAGGCATAGTGGCTGTAGTCGTAGACCATGCGTATCCACGGCGTGTCGCCCAGCCGACGGATGAGCCACGCGGCCTGCTCCGGTCGCGACATCCCCCCGCCGCGGTGGGGCTTGATGGCCACGACGATCTTCGACGCTTCGGCCAGTCTCGCCCAGTCGGTGAGCCGCTTGAAAATGAGGTCCTTCCTATCCTCCCATGTGCCGCCACCGAGCGTGGTCTGGATGAGCGGCGGGTCGTTCGGCGCCAGATCGCGCGCGAGCCCCATCACGCCTCGCAGCCGTTCGAGCTGGGCGTCGTGCTTCGCGCCGTCGGCCTCGGGCGAGAGGTGTTCCATCAGCGAGGACAGGGTCAGGCCCTTGCGGGCAAGCAGGTCGCTCAGGGCGCGGCGCCGCGCCGTTGGCATGTTGTCGGGTGAGGCATCCCAACCCGGCCAGACGGTTAGCTCGACGCCGTCGTACCCGATGCCGGCGAGGACCTCGACGGCTCGCTCGGTCTTCAGCGTCTTCATCCCATAGGTGCCGAAGCTGAACGTACAGCCCTTCGGGGTCGCCTTGTCCGCGGCCCATAGACGTCGACCGGGAAGCGCACCGGTCGCCAGAGCCGCCGCTGACGTGCCAAGCAACTCACGTCGTGTCACGCTGTGCATCATCCCTGCCCTCGGATCATCACGTGGCGAACGCGGGAATCGCGTTCCCGAGCCCTGGACCTCGAACCCCAGACCCTAGCCGCTCTTCACCGACGCGTTCAGGATCTTCATGTACTCGCGCATGAACGGCGTGTTGTCGTGCCAGGTCCGCGCGCTGACGATGTTGCCGTCGATGACCACCGGCTTGTCGACATACCTCGCGCCGCCCTGCTCGGCGTCCATGGCGCACTTGGCCACCGTCGTGACCGTCTTGCCCTTGATCACCCCGGCGGCACTGACGATCTCGATGCCGTGGCAGACGACGGCCACCGGCTTGCCGGCCTGACAGATCGCCCGGGTGATCCGCATGAGGTCCTTGTCGTAGCGGAGGTACTCCGGCGCTCGCCCGCCCGAGACGAACATGCCCGCGTAGTCGTCGGGGTCGACGTCGCGAAAGGCGATCGCGGCCTTGAGGTGGTAGCCCGGCGTCTCCTGCGTGATGTCCCACGGGACGTCGGGGTTCGGCGGCACCTCGTGCAGCACCATGTGATAGAGCCGGGCCTCGGGTCCTGCGACGACGACGGGGAAGCCGTCCTCGGGGATGCGGAAGAACGGGTAGAGCGTGTCGACCGCCTCGGTCGCATCGCCGATCGGCATCAGGATGGGTTTCTTCTTCATGCCGGATGTCTCCTGCTTGGCTTGTGCCTGCGAGACCAGCAGCGCGGCGCCCGCCGGGGCGGCCGCCAGCAACCGACAGATGTCTCGTCGCGTTGGCAGATGGCTGTCCATGTGATCGTCTCCTGCGTTGATCCTTCGGAGCGTTCCAATAGGGCCTAGTCACCCTCGACTCGGGAGAGTGTAGCCCAGTCGCCCTCGACTGGGGGAACCTAAGAGGAGGACTCCCAGCCGGGGGCGGCTGGGCCACAGACTCGGTGTCTCGTTTCTAGCATTCAGACGCCCTTTGGCACGGCCCAATGGCCCTCGCGGTAGGTCCGGCGCGTCAGCGCGTCGGCCTCGGTGTTGCCCACGACCCGCTCGGTCTTCGGATCGAAATCGAGCGTGCCGCACCCCGTCCTGGCCAGGATGTTGGCCAGGTGCACGCACGTGGCCGATCGGTGGCCGATCTCGATGTCCGCGTTGGGTCGGCGTCCGGTCTTGATCGCGTCGAGGAAGTCCTTGGCGTGCTCGACGTCGGAGAAGCCGCCCTTGCCCTCCTTGACCAGCTTGTTGCCGTGGTAGACGCGGTAGCCGCCCTTCTTGCCGAGGATCATGTAGCCCTTGGTGCCGTAGAAGGCGTTGCCGTTCTCGAAGTCCTGCTGGACGTAGGGCGACCAGATACGGTGTTCGTAAATGAGCACCGGCTTCTTGACCGACGCCTCCTCGGCGGCGAACTCGAACGACACGTACTGGGTGTCGGGGAACTGCTGGTCGTCGTCGAAGAACAGCTTGCCCCCCTGCCCCGTTGCACGGACGGGGTGCGTCGGCACGCCCAGCCCCCACAGCGCGATGTCGATCTCGTGCACGCCGTCGTTGCCGGCGTCGCCGGTGCCGAAGTCATACCACCAGTGCCACGTGTAGTGGTGGCAGTTCGACTGATACGGCCTCATGGGAGCCGGGCCGACCCAAAGGTCGTAGTCGAAGCCCTTGGGCGGCTGGGACGGGGTCTTGTGGCCGATGTTGTCACGGCGCTGGCTGTTCCATGCCTTGGCCACCAGGATGTCGCCGATGATGCCCTCACGCAGCAGCTTGACGCCCTCCATCAGGACCGGCGTGCTGCGGCTCTGGGAGCCGACCTGCACGACGCGCCTGGTCCGCCGGGCCGCCTCGACCATCAGCCGCCCCTCACGGATGTTGTGCGACGCCGGCTTCTCGACATACACATGCTTGCCCGCCTCGCAGGCCAGGATCGTCGCCGGTCCGTGCCAGTGGTCGGGCGTGCCCACGACGACCACGTCGATGGCCTTGTCGTCGAGGACGCGCCGCAGGTCGGTGACGGCTCGGTCGGCCTGGGTCTGCTTCTTGGCCTTCTCGGCCCGGCCTTGGTCGGGGTCGCACGTCACCGCGACCTTTGCGCCGTGCTCAACCATACACAGGCCGTCACGCGTGCCCCGCGAGCAGCCGAGCACACCGACGTGGACCCGCTCGTTGGCACCCATCACGCCGTGTGCGGGACCGGTGGCCGCGAGCGTCGACATGCCGGCGACCGACAGGCCGGCCCGCTTCATGAACGTCCGTCTGGGTATGCCCTTCATGGTGGTGCTCTCCTTGGTCTCACACGACCGGACCACGTCATGCTTCTGCGAACCGTGCCAACCAGCCTGAGCTAGCTGCAAGAATGCCCGGCGAGGTTTGGGTGGCCCAACGCTTCAGCCGTGCAGCACGCGAATCACGGTCGAATTCGTGTCCCCACCGCTGAAGCGGTGGGCCGCCCACGCAGCGCCTCCTTTCGCAGCAACGGTCAACCTTTTGATCAAGCAGCTTAGCCGGGTTGGCCCCATCGTGCGAGCGGATCGTTCGAGTCTTTCGACGGGCCTTCGCTCGCGCCACTGAATAGACGCCAATCCGGCCCTTCCCGCAACCCACCTGACCGGTTAGGCTCTGGTGCCGATCGCGTCGTGGTTCGGCGCGGCGACTGCCAAGACCAGGACCTGGGGCGGAGGACCACCCGATGCGAACACGCTATGCGATGATGGTCATGACGCTCGTGGCGGCGAGCCTGTCCGGCTGTGGCCACAAAGACGGCGGCTCGAGTGGCGAGAAGTCCGTCCAGCCCGGCGCCTCCGGTGCATCCGGCAAGAAGGCCAAGGGCACGATCGGCCTGTCGGTCCTGACGCTGACCAACCCGTTCTTCAAGGTCATCGCCGACACGATGGAGGCCGAGGCCGCCAAGCACGGCTACGACGTGATCGTCACCAGCGGCGAGCGCGACGTCGCCCGCCAGCAGAACCAGGTCAAGGACTTCATCGTCAAGAAGGTCTCGGCCATCGTCCTGACCCCGTGCGACAGCAAGTCGATCGGCCCGGTCATCAAGGAGGCCAACGCGGCGGGCATCCCGGTCTTCACGGCCGACATCGCCTGCCTCGACAAGACGGCCAAGGTCGTCTGCCACGTGGCTACCGACAACTACCAGGGCGGACGGATGGCCGCCCGCGCGATCGTTGAGGCCCTCAAGGGCAAGGGTAAGGTCGCGATCCTCGATTTCCCGGAGGTCGAGTCGGTTATCCTGCGGACCAAGGGCTTCCACGACGAGCTGGCCGAGCTCAACAAGAAGCCCGATGTCGCCATCAAGGTGGTCGCCACGCTGCCGGGCGGCGGCGTCAAGGACGAGAGCCACAAGGCCGCCCAGGCCCTGCTGCAATCGCACCCCGACGTGGACGGTATCTTTGCGATCAACGATCCGTCGGCGCTCGGGGCCCTGGCCGCTCTCGAGGAGGCGGGCAAGGCCGACCAGATCGTCCTCGTCGGCTTCGACGGCCAGCCCGAGGGCAAGGTGGCCATCAAGGAGGGCAAGATCTACGCCGACCCCATCCAGTTCCCCGATCAGATCGGCGCCAAGACGGTCGAGGCGATCGTCAAGCACTTCGAGGGAGAGCCGCTGCCGAAGGAGATCCTGATCCCCACGGCGCTCTACCGCAAGGCCGACGCGATGAAGGATCCCGAGCTGAAGTAGGCTTCCCTCCTTGTCCCTGCCCCCTTCACGTCAGGTGCCGCCTCCTCGGTGGCGCTGCTATACTTCAAATTATGATCGTGCCGCCATCGAGCAAGCCGTCGCCCGACAGCGCCCCCCTGCTCCGGATGCGCGGCATCTCCAAGGCGTTTCCCGGCGTGCAGGCCCTGGCCGACGTGGATCTCACGCTGGCGACCGGTGAGGTCCTCGCGCTGGTCGGTGAGAACGGTGCCGGCAAGAGCACGCTCATCAAGGTGCTCAGCGGAGCCCACCGGCCGGACGCCGGCTCGATCGCCATCGACGGCAAGCCGGCCGACATCGCCACACCCGTCGACGCCCAGCGGGCGGGCGTGGCCGTGATCTACCAGGAGTTCAACCTCGTCCCGTCGCTGAGCGCCCGCGAGAACATCTTCCTCGGTCAAGAGCGGACACGGGCGGGCCTGCTGCGGCACGGCGACGAGCAGCGCCGATCGCTGGCGCTATTCGAGCGCGTCGGCGTCCGCATCGACCCGAACGCGCCCTGCCGGACGCTGACCGTCGCTCAGCAGCAGATCGTCGAGATCGCCAAGGCGCTATCGTTGGATGCCCGGATCATCGTCATGGACGAGCCGACGGCCGCCCTGACCGGTCAGGAGACGGAGCGGCTCTTCGCGATCATCCGCGACCTGCGGAGCCAGGGCATCGGCGTGGTCTACATCAGCCACCGACTGGAGGAGATCTTCGAGATCGCCGACCGCGTCACCGTGCTCCGCGACGGTCGGCACATCACCTCCCGGCCCATCGCCGAGGTCACACGCGAGGGGCTGATCGAGGACATGGTCGGCCGCAAGATCGAGAACGAGTTTCCCAAGCAGCCCGCGCCGATCGGCGAGCCGCGGCTGGTGGTCCGCGGCCTGAGCCGGGGGCGAGCCGTTCGTGACGTCTCGTTCGACGTGCGGCGCGGCGAGGTGCTCGCTCTGACGGGGCTTGTCGGCGCGGGGCGCACCGAGACGGCGCGGCTCCTCTTCGGCGCGGACCGCCCCGACGCCGGATCGATCGAGCTCGACGGCAGGCCGCTCCGCATCCGCAGGCCGCGCGACGCGATCCGCCACGGCATCTGCCTGCTCACCGAGGATCGCAAGGCCCAGGGCCTGGTGCTGGGCCTGAGCGTCCGCGAGAATGTCGCCCTGCCGAACCTACCGCGGTGGAGCTCGTTGGGCTTCGTCCGATCGCACCGTGAGAAGGCCGAGTGCGGCCGGTACATCGACGCGCTACGGATCAAGGTGCCCCACCCGGAGGCCCTGGCAAGGAACCTCTCCGGCGGCAATCAGCAGAAGGTCGTTCTGGCCAAGTGGCTGGCCATGAACAGCGAGGTC
Source organism: uncultured Planctomycetales bacterium (assembly GCA_964622545.1). Classification (GTDB taxonomy): domain Bacteria; phylum Planctomycetota; class Phycisphaerae; order UBA1845; family JAFGLZ01; genus JAFGLZ01. Next base: position 146,321 of record CAZUQM010000010.1, read on the forward strand.
GTCCTCTTCGACGAGCCGACCCGCGGCATCGACGTCGGGGCCAAGTACGAGATCTACCTGCTGATGAACGAACTGGCCGCCGCCGGCAAGGCGATCGTGATGATCAGCTCCGAGCTGCCGGAGGTGCTGGGCATGGCCGACCGCATCCTGGTCATGCATGAGGGGCGCGTCACGGGCGAGATCACGGACGTCCCCTCGGCCACGCAGGAGCAGGTTATGACGTTGGCGGTGGGGTGAAACCTGAAAGGAACGACAAGCTAACCCATGTCGTCCGGATGGTTCAAGTCGGCGCTGTCCCGCTTCGCGAGCGACTACGGCATGTTGCTCGTGCTGCTGCTGCTCTGCGCGTATTACAGTTGGGTGACCTTCGCCGAGCAGCATCCCACGGGCGCCGATGCGGGCCGCCAGCTCGCCGAGGTGATCGTCGAGCGCTTCGGCGGCGACGCGGGCGTGCTCATCGTCGCTCGCTCCAGCAAGGAAGACGCCGGGTTCGCCGATACGCTGCGGACCTCGCTCGAGAGACAGGGCGTGACCGTCCTGGAGACGATCAAGGGCCAGCCGATCGACGCCCGCGCTGCTCTCGATCAGATCGCCGAGACGGCGAAACTCGACGCCATCGCCTGCAACCGCGTGACGGCCGACTGGAAGGTCTTCGAGGATTTCGACCGCAAGTTCCCCAAGCTCACCGGCGCGGTCGTCGTCACGCCGACGAGCTATTGGTGGCCCAACTTCCTCAAGCGCGAGAACCTGCTCAACATCGCCAACCAGATCGTCGTGATCGCGATCCTGGCGATCGGCATGACGATGGTCATCATCACCGGAGGGATCGACCTGTCCGTCGGAAGCCTGATCGCCCTGTCGGCGTGTGTGACGGGTCTGCTCATCCGCGATGTGGCCGGCGCCGAGCAGGCCTCAGCCTTTGGTATGGCCATGAGCTGTCTCGGCGGCGTGGCCGTCTGCGGCGCGGTGGGACTGTTCAGCGGGGCGATGGTGACGGTCTTCGCGATCCCGCCGTTCATCACGACGCTGGCGATGATGCTCGTGGCCAGCGGCTTGGCCTACATCCTGGCCGAAGGGCAGAGCATCTACCAGATCCCCGAGTCGTTCGTCTGGCTCGGGCGCGGGGCCGACCTGCTGAGCATCCCGAACGCCGTCGTGCTGATGATCCTGCTGTACGCGTTGGCCCACGTGCTCATGACACAGATGGCGCTCGGTCGGTACATCTACGCCGTCGGCGGCAATCGCGAGGCCGCGCGGCTTTCGGGTGTGCCGGTCCGCCGCGTGCTGCTGTTCGTCTATACGGTCTGCGGGGCGCTGGCCGGGCTCGGAGGCGTCGTCATGGCCAGCCAGCTCAAGAGCGGCTCGCCGACGTACGGGCTGATGTACGAGCTGTACACGATCGCCGCGGTCGTCGTCGGCGGCACGAGCCTGTCCGGCGGCGAGGGCAAGATCCTGGGCACGCTCATCGGAGCGTTCATCATCGCGGTCATTCAGAACGGTATGAACCTCACGGGCGTGGAGAGCTACACGCAGAAGGTCGTGCTCGGGCTGGTGATCCTCGGGGCGGTGCTGCTGGATATGCTGAAGCGCCGGGGCTGGAGCGTGTTGCGCGGCGAGGGATGAGAAGTCAGAAGTCACAAAGACTGGAGTGGCGCACCTGTAGCTTGTGTGCTGTTCGCTGGCGGGGCAATAGAGCGTGCAGTATTCCGTCGAGTTCATGCCGACTGGTCAGAGCTGGGCTGTCCCTCGCCCGATTCGACCTGCCTTCGCTGAAGCAATCTCTGGGGCAGCCGAGGGCTCGAGCACTGGCGGACTAGCCGCCAGTGGCACCCGGCTCGATGGGATGCGAATCTAGGGTCGAATTCGTGTCCCCCACCGCTGAAGCGATGGGCCACCCTGCCCCACATTCGAAAGGATCCCCTTCCATGCGTTTCCTCATCGTCGGCGGCGGATCGATGGGCAGGCGGCGGATGCGATGCCTGCTGGCCAACGACATCCAACCCGAACAGATCCGCCTGGTCGACGTCCGCGACGACCGGCGGCGGCAGGCCCTGGAGCTGCACGAGGTCGAGAGCTTGCCGGACCTCGAGGCCGGCCTCGACTGGGACCCGACCGCCGTCATCGTCTCGATCCCACCGCGCTATCACATGGACGTGTGTGTGGCTGCGGCCCGTGCGGACAAGACCTTCTTCTGCGAGGTCCCGCTGACGCTGTCGATGGACCGCACCGACGAGCTGACGCGCCTGGTCGAGCAGAACGGTGTGCTGGCCGCGCCGGGCATCCAGGCCCCGTTCCACCCGCTGGTGCGGCAGGTTCGGGCTTGGCTGGACGACCCGACCTTCGGCACGCTGCTGACCATTCACCAGGAGTGGGGCCAGTACCTGCCCGATTGGCACCCGTACGAGGATTACCGCAGCTTCTACGCGGCCAAGCAGCACGAGGGCGGCGCGGCGCTGGACATCCTCGGCCACGAGTTCGCCATGCTCTACTGGCTCCTGCCCGATCGGCTCGCCCGCGTGTTCTGTCGTGGCGGTCGGCTGTCTGGGCTCGCGATCGACGGCAACGACTGGTGGCAGCTCCTGGCCGAGACGAACGCCGGCGTGCGGGCCACGCTTCAATATGACCTCATCCAGCGATCGGTGACCAACGTCGTACGGTTCGTCAGCGAGCGCGGCACGATTGAGTTGGGGCTCGGGGGATCGGTGGTTGAGCGAGCACACGCCCACCGCTACCTGGCCGAGACGGGCGGGTGGGAGCAGGCGCCACTTCCGGACGACTTCGAATACGAGACGTGCTACGTCGACGAGATCGCGCTGCTGCTTCGCTGCTTGCGCGGCGAGGCAGAGTGGCATGTGTCGCTGGCGGACGCGCTGGATGTGGTCCGCGCGCTGGAAGCGTGTTTGACCAGTGACGAGCGAGGAGTGTGGGTGGAGGTGTAAGTGCGCGGACAGAACTTGTGCACTGGCGGGCAAGCCGCTAGAGCTGAGTAGCGTGCGTCAAGACGCAGCCTAGGTCACTCTCAAGACAATACCATCCTATCGAAGACGCGACCGTCAGGAGACAATCAGAAACGCCAGCGGGATGATGACGGCGGCAAGGTACAACGGAAGCGTCAACAGAAGAATCGGCAGTACGGCGATAGCGACTGCCCGCGGAAAGGACGGCTTCGTCCGCGCCGCGATAGCCCATCCCAAGTTGGACCACCACCATCCCAGCGTCCCCACCACAATGCCAAGCAGGGGCCAAGCTCCTTCGGACCTCGTTACGTAGGTCCAAACAAGAAGAATCGTTACGGCGATCGCCAGCGCGATAATGTGCGTTGAGAAGCACAACGTCATCACCAGCCAGAACTGGTAGCTCCGCTCGTGTGGCACGTCCGGGCACACGACGTACTTGTCGAGTGTCTTGGCGATCACGGAGCAGCCGATGCCGTTTGAGACCGCCAGCGCGCCCATCCCGATGCCTACGAGACAAGCATGGCTACCCCCTGTCAGAACTGTCAACGTGACCTCGAGCGGTCCCCAAGCGACGAGATGCACGACGACGTAGTAGAACAAGGCATGGTTCACACTCGGCCGGCCGGGCATCCGTGCTCCGAGTCGCTCCGGAGTAAACAGGCTCGCGAATGCCAGCTTGCCGATGGCGAAGGCTTCACTCGGCGACTGGCCGTGCGGTAGCGGTTGATCCTCTTCTGTAAGGAGCCGAACCAACTCCTGCCGGTCGAACGCCTCGCCACACTCGGGGCAACGGTCTTCGGGCAGGCCACGGAGGTTGTAGCCGCAGTGGGGGCAATGAAGCTCGGGTTCATCGGCAGGCAGCGCGAGATCGGCCGGTTGTTGCTCGATTCGGTTTGTCTCTGCGGTGCGCGTCAACGCCTGGCTCCGTTGGGATTCTTGATGCGTCAAGACGGCCCCTACGTTACTACGAGGACCCACTGAGGACAGTGCGGCTCGGGGGCATGGAGTCGCGGCATTCCGGACAGGTGCATCAAGATGCACCCTACAACTTCGCCGTCCCACACTGGCGGACAAGGCGACTTCGCCAAGGCTACGTCGGCCTATGCCGCCCGTGGCATCCGGCACTGCATTGTTCGGCCGCGAAGGGGGCTCGGTCAAGCCTGTCGAGGCCGGTCACAGGCCATCCCGTCGCTGCTATCGACATTATGGTCAGGCACATCTGTCAAACGTTTCATTGACATAGCTGCCTGACCTAACTAGCGTGATGCGCGTTCGTGGGGGAGGTCCCTTTCGCGGAGGCGATCCAATGGAGTGGTTCGTTCAGAGGTCGTTTGTGGCAGTGATGGCGGTCGGGCTTGTCGTCGCCCTGGCCGCGTCGGTGGGGTGTTCGGGCGGTGGCTGGGCGTCGACCGGGCTGAGCATCGCCCGCCATGCATCCAAGGACTCCTCGGGCGGCTCGTCGGCCGGCGGCGACCAGCGTGAGTACTACATCGACGTCATGCTCGACGGCAACGAGGGCAGCCGCGAGAAGCACACCGGCGACATCAAGTTCTCCGATGCGGTCAACCAGTCGCCCAGCTTCAAGTACACCGTTCGGGATAAGGAGGAGTTCGGCAAGATCACGTCGGTCATCCTCAACATCCACCTGATGCATCCCGAACGGAAGGACGCGCCGTTCGACGCCAGCTATGTGATCGCCTTGGCCTCGGCCGACACCAGCAAGCTCGCGTTCGAGCCGAACCGGACGTACCACTTCGCCGAGAAGCTCGAGGGCGTCAAGGTGATCTACCCCCAACCGTACAAGGGTGATCGCGACGGCACGGTCAGGCTGCCGGGCAACAGCCATTTCTGCATGACGGTGAGCGTCACGGGCAGCCGCGCCGAAACGGCCCGCGTCATGTTCGAGACGCGGTAGGTGGCTACGCTAGGCGGGCCATCCATCAACGCGTCGGAGACGTGCCGCATCAGGATGCGCCCTACCTCATGCTCCACGGACGAGAGCATCCTTGGAGCTGTTGTCCGCCCGTGCGCAGGAGCACAAGCTGCTTGCGGTCCCCAACAAGCTTCCCGCATCGCGTCGCCTAGCGAGACGTGCACGTAACCCAAGCGGAGCCACACCATGGAGCTCATCCGCGCCGAAGAGATCATGGTCAGCCACCCCGAACACCAGCGGATGCCGCATGATCCGGCTTACGTCCTGGGCGGGGCCTTCATCGGCGACCACTTTTGCCCCATCACCGAGGCCGCGATCCCGATCGTCGACTGCGGCTTCATGCACGCCGACGCGGTCTACGACGTCGTCAGCGTCAGCCGCGGTGCGTTCTTCCGCCTCGAGGAGCACCAGGCCCGCTTCGCCCAGGCCTGCGAGGCCATCCGCGTGACCAACCCCTACGATCGAGACCGCGAGGCCGAGATCCTCCACGAGCTCGTCGCGCGCACCGGTCTCCGCGATGCGTACGTCTGGTGGACGGTGACGCGCGGCATGCCGCCGATGGGCCGGGCCGAAATGGTGGACCCCTCGAAGTTCATGAACTGCTTCTACGCCTTCGCAGTCTACTTCATCTTCATGGCCGACGACGAGCAGCGGGCGCGCGGCGTCGATCTGGTCGTCAGCCGCGACCGCATTCGCATCCCGACGCGGGCCGTCGACCCGCGGGCGAAGAACTTCTGCTGGCTCGACATGCAGATGGCGCTCTTCGAGGCCGGCGACCGCGGCGCGGAATGGGCCGTCTTGACCGACGAGGACGGCTACCTGGCCGAGGCCGCCGGTGCGAACATCTTCGCGATCATCGACGGTACCGTGGTCACGCCCGAGGCGGGTTGCCTCGAGGGCATCACCCGCCAGAGCGTCTTCGACCTGTGCGACGAGATCGGCCTGCCGCACGAGGCCGCACGCATCCACGCCGACCGGCTTCGTTCGGCCGACGAAATCTTCATGACCACCACCGCCGGCAGCGTCATGCCCGTCCGCAGCCTCGACGGCGAGCCCGTCGCCGGCCGCGACGGGCCGGGCGAGCTGTCGGTGCGGCTGCATAACCTCTACTGGGAGAAGCGCTGGTCGGGCTGGAAGGCCACGCCCGTGCGGTATGAGTTGGCGGAGTGATGTTCCGGCAGGCATGTCTCACCCGCCCTACCGCCGTGTTTTCACCCGTCCACGGATGACCTCGCTGGGCACAATCACCCTGGGCAAGCCGCCCAGCCTGGGGACAGTGCCCCACCCGCGGCCGAGCTCCGTTAGTCGGAACTAGCTTCGGGAAGATTGTTTGCGTCTCCGGCCCATAGCCCTGCGGCATCCTCCGGCGCACGAAGCCCGATCTCCTGCGAAAGATGGCACGCCCTTTGCCAGGGAGTTCACAACAACGGGCGTTGGACTCGGATACCCGACCTTCGTGTGCGCGGCACGGGCGGTTGCCGGTCTTCATGACTGCGCGGTCAACGGTGACGGTTCTCGTGTCAAAGGCGGCGGACGGCGGACACGGCCACGCGAAGGCTCACACCGCAGGGGTCCAATAGGTTACGGGCCAAGCAAGAAGGAGTTCGAGAGATGACTAGGATGTCTAGCCGTCGTACGCGCCGTTCGCATCGCCGTTACATGGTGCTGGCCGTGGGGGTGGCGACCATTCCCATGATCGCCTGCCAGCCCGGGGCCACGCCGCCCCAGTTCCCCGGGTTGTATGACGTGACACGGGGCAACACGCAGATCAAGTTCTCGTGGGTGATCGGCTCGGCCGAGGGGGAGTTCGAGCAAAACACCTCGTCCGGCGAGCTCGAGCCGGTGGACCCGAACGATCTGCCCGAGTTGCTGCAGCCGCTCGCCGAGCAGTGGAACGCCGGCCTGGACGATCTCAACGCCGGCATCGACGAGGTCTTCCCCAACCAGGTGGTCATATCGCATCCGCAGCCGTGGCTGATCCGTGTGGAGGACCCGAACGATCCGAACGAGTTCTTCCAGGGCGTCAACGGTCAGGACGGCTTCCTGGCCCTGGCGGCCGGGTTAGGAACGGGCGCCCTCGGGGCGAGCTCCGTCCAGGGCGTCTGGGACGGCGTCGACACCATCACCGGCACGTGGGAGGTGTCGATCACGTTCGGCGGCAGCGGACCGCAAGGCGGCCTGCTGATGTCGATTGCGATCGTGATCCCGTACGACGCCGTGCTCGTGGCGGAGGAGTAGGGCGGTCACCGAAAACGGCGGTCTTTCCAGAGGGCGAGGCTCCCGCCGAGCCGGAGTGATTCCGCGTCTGCGGCCCGGCGGACCTCGCTCTTGCATCCCAACAAGGCCACAGCCTCACGAGGATACCGTTGGCGGGCTGCCTCCTAGGGGCCGTCTTCTTACCTGAGCCCCGTAGGCTGAGGCCTCAGGCCTACCCCGGCCCTACCAATCCAGGGGCCGCTTGAACAGCAGGACCTGCCGACTCGCGTGCTCGTAGCTCTCGTTGAAGCACGTGATGAGCTCCCACCCGTCTCGGCCGACCTCGTGCAGGTAGTCCCAGATCTTACGGCACGTCGAGAGTGCCTCAGGTTCGCCCGGATCGGCCGAGCCCTGCCACACGCCGTCGACGAAGGTGACGTAGTTATCCTGCATCTGCACGACCAGGTACTGGATGGGCTTGGCCATGGTGTTGACTCCCTTCGGCCGGGCAGTGCTGGTGGGTCAACCGCGACCCGCTGAGCGGGTGACGAACAACCCATCCTACGGCGCTCGGGGTGACGCCACCGCTGAAGACAACAGGGCTCGGTTGCGCCTGGTGATCCCCCGCCGAATTCGCGTTCCCTACCGCGGAAGCGTTGGGCCACCCAGGCGGCATGAGCCGTCTCATCGTTCCGCAGACCTGTCCGCGGTCACGGCAGCGGCGCCCGCTGGTTGCCGATCGCCTCGCTCGTTCGCAGGTAGCGGTCGTAGAGCCGTACCACGCCCAGCTTGCCCTTGAACGATGGTGCGATGCGAAGCTGCTTCGAGCCGTTGATGTCGCCCAAGCTCGCGTTGAACCGCCCCCATCCGAACGGCCGTGCCGCCCCGCCGTCGCAGAGCTGCTCGTCGACCACGACCGTGATGATCTTCGGCCCGCCGTCGACGATGAACGTGACGCGATGCAGCGTGCCGGTCTCGAGCAGCCCGGGATCGCAGTCCCAGGTCGCCTCGCGCTGACCGTCGCTCAGCGAGATGCCGACCGCTTCGTTGGCCGTGGTCTGCACGGTGATGCCCTTGCCGGCCTCATCGCGTGCATCGAGCAGGACCTGGCCGACCGACAGGTCGTCAAACCGCACCGCCAGGTCGATCGCCAACCCGCCGCGTCCGAGGTGCGGCAGCTTGGGCATGGCAGCCGTCTTGGTGGCAAGGGCCTTGCCGCTGAGCTCCAGTACGAGCCCCTCCTTCGCGACGGTCTTGACCTCGTGCTGTGCCCAGACGGCCTCGAACAGCGTCGCGTCGATCTCGTGCACGCGGGCGATGCTCTTCTGCGTCTCGGTGATCCAGTATCGGCCGTCCTCCTCGATCAGGTCGGGGTAGCTCATCCGGACCGACGGCTCGGGATCGTAGAACAGGATCTCAGGCTGCGACCAATGGATCTTACCGTCGATCTCCCGGCCGCCGCAGATCCAGGCCGGGTTGCGATCCTTGAACGTCTTGCCGCCGTGGTTGTGCATCCAGAACAGGTATCGCCCGTTGTGCGTCTTCCAGATCCGCGGGCACGCTCGCGGGTGCTTGAACAGGCGCCCACCCGGCGTGTAGCTGGCCTTGACGGGCGTCGTCCACGTGTGGGCCCCGTCTCGCGAGTAGCAGCAGGCCGGGTGCCCCGTTGTCGTGCGGTACATGCAGAACAGGTGCCCCGGTCTGCTAAGCGGCACGAGGTTCTGCTCGGACTGGATGCTGCCCAGCTCCGGCGAGCGAATGCCGACGTCGCCGTCCGGCAGCAACTGCCAGACCAGCTTGTCGACGTCGGGCTCGGTCAGCACGTTGTCGCTTCGAAAGACCCACCCCTCCGACTCGTCGAGCATGTACTTGCCGATCTTGGTGAACGCCAGGTAGGCCGTGCCCGCCTGCGTGATCGGCTTGCCGATGCCCCACAGGATCTGCACCTTGCCCTGGTAGTCGTTGTTGCGGTCGACCTTCGTCACGCGGACGGGTAGCCGATAGCGCTGCTTCGACCAGCTCCGACCGCCGTCGTCGGAGTACCGGTAGCAGTACCAGCCGAGCATGTCGGCGCGGACGTTCTTGCGCTTGCCGACGTAGTTGATCCGCTCGCCGTTGTAGTCGTAGAAGGCGTAGACGCGCCCGCTCGGCGTGATCAGCGGCATGACCCACGAGGCCTCCGGCCCGTCGGCGGGCTCGATGTCGACCGGGTCGCTCCACGTCCTGCCCCGGTCGCGGCTGATCGTCGAGACGACGTGCTGACCCCCCTGCCCCTCATGCCCCGTGCCGGTCGTCATCGTGCAGAGCCAGTGCCCCTGCTTGGTGATGACGACGTACGGCTGATCGCAGTAGCCCTCGTCGGGTATCACACGTCCGGTGCGGATGTTTCGCCAGTCGCGCGCCGGCGGCGGCGCGGCGCCCGGGCACAGTGCCCGGATCTCGCTCTCGGCCAGGGCGCGTCCGGCGATCATCACCTCGTCGATGGCCCCCTTCAGATAGCGCGTCCCGTCCTCGCGCCCGACGACCTGCTGGGGCAGCTTGATGGCCGGTACCTTGTCGCGGATCGTGTCGTTGCAGGCCAGCACGCCATTGTGGTAGAGCTCGAAGCGGCCGTCCTCGGCGTCGGCCACCACGGCGATGTGGTGCCACGCCCCGTCGGCCAGGTAGGCGCTGGTGAGCCGACCCCGGGCCTTCTTGCCGAGGTGCAGGTACACATCGACCACGCCCGCCTTGAACGACACGTGCAGCATGCCCGGATCCCAGGCGTCGCTCGTGACGAGGCCCGCGAACCCCTTGGGCGCATACGCGGGTGCCACGCGAAGCCAGAACGCGACGGTGACCGCTGCATGCTCGCCGAGATCGCCCAGGGCGACGTAGTCGTCCTTGCCGTCGAACCGCAGGGCCTTGCCCTTCGCTCCGTCGCAGGTCGTCGCACCGTGGACGGTGGCCGCGGGGCCCGCGCCGACGCCGGCGACCCTGCCGTCGGAGACGTCGTCGAAGGGCCAGTGGCCGAGGACACCGACCGACGCGGCCTGAACATGAGGCGTGGCGCCGAGCGCGGCGAGGGCAACCAGGAGTGTGGCGAGCAGCATGATCGGTCGTCGTGGCATCGTCATCCCCTTTCCGCGATGAGGGTTGGGCCGCGTAACGCGTGGTGGGCAACTATCGGTGCTAGGGATGGCGCGTGTCAAGCACAGAGGGTGAGGTGCCTACGACCCGTTGCCCTCGAACCGATAGCCGATCTCGCGCACGGTCTGGATGTAGCGCGGCCGGCGTGGGTCGGGTTCGATCTTGGCTCGCAGCGTATTGACGCAGCGATCGACGCTGCGGGTCGTGACGAACACCCCGTGGCCCCAGACCCTGTCGAGGATGTCGTCGCGGGTCAGCGCCCGACCCTCGCGGGAGACGAAGTACCTCAGCAGCTCGAATTCCTTGGGGGTCAGCGGCACGTCCGTGCCGTGCCTCGTCAGCCGGCACGACGCCTGGTCGAAGGCGCATTCACCGAACCGGTACACGCTGTCGGCCTGCTCGCGGCGACGTCGAAGGAACGCGTTGATCCTCGCCAGGAGCTCCTCGATGCCGAACGGCTTGGTGACGTAATCGTCGGCGCCGAGGTTGAGGCCCAGCACGATGTCCGACTCCTGCCCCTTGGCCGTCAACATGATGATCGGCACGTCGAGGCCCCGCTCACGGAGCCTTCGGCACAGTTCGTAGCCGTTGAGCTTGGGCAGCATGATGTCGAGCAGGATCAGGTCGGGTTGTCTATCCAGAGCGAGCTTCAGACCCTCCTCGCCGTCGCTTGCCGTCGTGGCCGCGTAGCCGGCGAACTCGACGTTGTCGCGGAGGGCGCGGCTCATGGTGGGGTCGTCTTCGATGATGAGGATGTGCTGTTGCGTCATGATAGGTTCCAGGGGCCCGATCCCCCTCCTCGGGTGGCCCATCGCTTCAGCGGTGGGGGACATGAATCCGGGCAAAGACTCGCGTTCTCTCGCATAAACCATGCCGCATCACGTCTGAAGCCATGAAACACCCCCCGTAGCAGAGGCGCGGTCCGCCAAGCTGTTCGTGGCACCCGGAAGGTGCGGTGGTGGTTGCATGACGTCGCGCTAATTCGTGGTCGCAGCAGCGGCGGTCGGTAACCGGACGGTAAACGTGCTGCCCTGGTCCGGAGCGCTGTCGACGGATACGCGTCCCCCGTGGGCCTCGACGATGTACCTGACGATGCTCAGGCCCAGCCCGCACCCCTCGGCCCGCCTCGAGAGGCGATCATCGACCTGGTAGAATCGATCGAACACACGCCGGGACTCCCGTCGCGACAGGCCGATGCCGTTGTCGCTGACGGACACGTACACCGCCGGCCCGGGACCGCCCGACGAGCCAGCCGAGCCGTCCATCGGTCCGGCGAAGGCCCGCACCGCGATCTCCTTGTGATCATCCGTGTATTTGTGGGCGTTGTCCAGCAGGTTGATCAGCACGCCCACCAGGGCGTCGCGGTCTCCGTAGATCTGCGGCAGGCCCGGCTCGATCTCGACGTCCAGCCGGCATTCAGGGGCCTCGAACCGGTCGCCAACCGCCTCGACCGCCAGGCCGATGATGGCGTCGACCGCCACGTGCTCGAACACGAACTGCCGCTTGCCCCGCTCCATCCGTGAGAAGGTCAGGAAGTTGTCGATCAGCCGGCTGAGCCGCGCGTTCTCCCTGGCGATCAGCTGGACGTACTCGCGGGCGTGACCTTCGTCGGTGATGCGCCCGGACAGTAGCGTATCGGCCAGGACCCGCATCGAGGATAGCGGCGTCTTCAACTCATGGCTGACGGTTGCGATGAGCTCGTTCTTCAGTCGCGTCAGGCGCCGCTGCCGGCCGATCTGCCAGGCGATGAGACCGGCCACGAGGCACAGACTGCCGGTGACGAGGATACCCGTCCACCGGTAGACGGCGATCCGGCGGCTGGCGGCCTCGGCGAATGGATCGTCGCCGCTGAGGTTCAGGATGAGCGTCCACCCCTGGAACGGTGCTTCGAGGGGCATGGAGAGGAACGCATCCGCGCGGTCCTCGTCGCAGCTTGGCGACAAGAGGGTGATGCGGCTCCTTGACGTGAAGTTCAGGATCCGAACCACGGAGAAGATCTCATAGAGGAAGGCTCGAAAGCCCTCCTCACGCCAGAGCATACAGGCGTGTCCGTCGGGCGTAGAGAGCCAGTAGATGCCGCTTGCGGGGTCTTGCCCGATCGAGCCTGGCGGCGGGCGATCCGCCATACTGGCCAGGAACTCGATGGCGAGGTCTTCCGTCTCGAGGCACCGTTTGAGCTGATCGCCGGGCTTGAGCTGGATGAGCTTGCGCAAGAGAAAACGGCGCTGGCTCGAAGGGATCATCGTGCCATCGACTTCACCGGAGACGAGGGCCTTTTCGAGCTGCCGGGCAACCGCGGTAGAGTCCGGGTGCGAGGCGTTCTGCATCAGCTCGAGCGCGCGGAGCCGGGCATCTAGGACGATGAGTCGGCCGCGCAAGTCTCGCACCTCGTGGTACGTGGACCATGCGAGCTTCCTGGACAGCACGTGGATGGCGTCGTTCGTCCGACCGGCCTTGACCAGGCAGCGGGCTTGGGCGCGAAGGGCTTCGGCCGACACGCGCTCGTTTGCTGTCTCCTTGGCGATCGTACCATAGGCCTTAGCGGCGGCATCGTGGTTGCGCTGCTCGAACTCGAGATGCTCAGCGACCGTCCACGACGCAGGCCGGGCCGGTAGGGTTGTCGGGGCGGGGGTCGGTCTAGGATAGACCACCGAGCCATCCGGCCCGTAGAGGATTGCAGAGCCCACGACGAACACATCGGAAAGAGTCCTCAACGTCTCTTGAGGACCATCTTGCAGCGTCCCCAGCTGGTCCCCCACAATCTCCGGCAGCTTTTGGAGGCCAAAGGCATAGAGCTCGAGGTCGGCCTGACACGCATCGACCAGCCGTTGACGGACGGCGAGGCGCTCGTTCTCCATGGCCTCGGTCATGAACCACAGCACACAGGCCGTGGGGATCATCACCGCCAGCAGCAGCAAGACGAAGACGAGTCGGGCGCCGCGCGCCCGACCCGTCAGGTATCGGTTCGGTCTGGCCATCTCACCTCGTGCGCTGGATGGTCCCTTTGCCGCGGACTCTGTCGCGGACGAGCAACTACCGACACCCCGATCGGTCGGCTCCGCAAAATCCTGCAGACTGTCAGGGGTCGCTCGTCTTCTCACTGCCGGTCTTCGCCGCACCCCACGCCCGCTTGGCCGCGTCGTTGATCTGCTTGACGCGTTGGGCCATGTCCTCGGGGATCGGCGTCGGCTTGCCGTCGGCGCCCTTGGTAGCGAACGCGATGATGTACCACTTCACCGGAACGCGCTCGGGCGTCTTGAAGTTGCGATGGCTCGGGCTGTTGACGCCGACCCAGTAGACCTTGCCCGGCTGGAGCTGGACCGGCAGCGTGCAGACCTCGCGCGCGTTGTCATAGTGGATCTTGCCGGTCACCTTGGGATACGTGTCGCCACCGCCCGTCCACGACCAGCTCCGGTCCATCATCTCACGGTCGAACTCGACCGTGATCGCCTTCAGATCGGGCGAGACCGCGTTGTCCAGCGGCTCGGGCACGGTCTTGACCACGACGGGCCCGGCGTCGCGAGGTTCTGAACGGACCTGTCTGGCGGCCGGCTCGGCGGCAGCCTCACCGTTGATCTGCTTGGCTCGGGCAAGGCGATCCTCCGGCAGCGGCGTGGGCTTGCCGTCTTTGCCCTTGGTGGCGAAGAGGATGGCGTAGCGTTTCGCCGGCACGCCATTGTGGCCACGGAAATTGCGGTGGCTCGGGCTGTTGATGCCGACCCAGTAGACCTTGCCCGGCTCGAGCCGAACCGGCAGCGTGCATGTCATCCGCGTCTTGTCGTAAGTGGGCCGCTTACCCCGTGGGATCTTCGGGAACGTGTCGCCGCCGCCCGTCCATGACCAGCTTTTGTCTGTCATAGGCCGGTCGAAGGTTACCGTGATGGCGTCGAGGTCCGGTGGGACGTCCGTGGCGAGGGTGGGCGGATTCGTGGCCAGCACGATGGGCGGGCCGTCGAGCCGGGCATTGAGCTTGGCCAGGGCCGAGCGTGCCTTGACGAGCATGGCCTGCGTGCTGCCGGTATCCGAGAGGACCCGCGCGAAGGCCGTGGCCGACTTGGCGTCGTCGCCTTTGCGTTGATAGCACATGGCCAGCCGGAACTGGGCCTGGGCCACGACAGGTTGCTGAGCCTGATCGGCCGCGAGGATCTGACCGTAGATCTGGATGGCCTTGTCCAGATCGCCCACGGTCTCTTCGGTGTAGATGCCCTTTTCCAGCAGCTCGGCCGCCGACTCCGATCGCGCCGCAGGACAGACGGCCAAGCCCAGCAAGACGGCCCACAGACAGACGTTCGTGCGACGCATAGCGTGTCCTCCCTTGATCGCTGGTCCCCCGTTCGTTCCTACGGCAAGTCTACACCACGCATGTCACCGAATTGTCACCGGCTGTTGCGAATCTCTTACGATTGATCGCGCGGCGATCTCAACATGGCCCCAGCCGTCCCCAGAATCTTGCAACCCTTTGGGCAGGAATCGGCTCGCACAATCATCCAAAAGGATTAGTTGCCGCGGCTCAACCCGCCGCTTGTGTTTGGGCGGTTTCGCCGGCATCATGTGGCCGCCACACGCCGCTGACGAACCTGTCGCCAGGAGGACCCACCATGTTTACCCTCACCAAGGATCTGACCCTGCCGTCCACCGTGACCGGCTCGTGGCCGCGCCCGAGATGGTTCGACGTCAGCATGTGGGGTCGCCCGCTCGATACGTGCATGCTCGACGTGCACTTCCGCGAGAAGTACCAGGACGCCCTCTCGGTCGTCATCAGCGAGCAGGAGCGCGCCGGCCTCGACATCGTTTCGCACGGGGATTACCACTGCGACGAGGACTACGCCGGCCGATCATGGCATCACTACCCGCTTCAGCGCTGGACCGGCTTCGAGGGCGACTACCTCCAGGACGAACAGACCGTCGCGTCGTGGCTGAAGTACCCGCCCGGCACGCTGCTCAACGAGATCTACACCGGTTGGCGCTGGCCGCACGTGGTCGACAAGATCGAGCACCGCCCGCTCGCCTACCCGAAGATCTGGCGGATGTGCCAGGCCCGGGCGACCAAGCCCGTGCGCTTCGGCACGGTGTGCAGCCAGGTGATGGGCCTCTTCCTCGACATCCACACCGACACGTACAAGGACAAGCGCGAGGTCGTGTGGGACATGGCCGTCGCGATGAACACCGAACTGCTGGCCCTCCGCGATGCCGGCTGCCAATGCATCCAGATCGAGGAGCCGACGCTGCACTTCATGGCCAACTCGCTCGGGAAGGAGCACGACGAGGTCCGCTTCATGATTGAGGCCTTCAACCGCGAGGTCGAGGGGCTCGACGACGTCGAGATCTGGATCCACACCTGCTGGGGCAATCCCAACATGCAGCGGGTGATGGACGACGTGAGCTACGAGGCCTCGCTGGAGCTGTACATGAACGAGCTCCGCGGCGACGTCTGGACCATTGAGACCAAGGAGAACGAGCAGGCCATCGTGCCGCTGCTGGAGCGGTTCAAAGAGGCCTCGGCCAAGAAGATCGCCCTCGGCGCGGTCAGCCACCGCACGCTCCAGGCCGACCGGCCCGAGGACGTGGCCGCCGAGATCCGCAAGGCCATGAAGCACATCCCGCCCGAGCGGCTGATCGTGACCAGCGACTGCGGTTTCGGCCGCCAGGGCTGCAACCGCGAGATCGCGTTTTACAAGGCCACGGCCATCGCCCAGGGCTGCAACATCGTCCGCAAGGAGCTGGGCCTGCCGACGACGTACGTGCCCGCCGCCGACCCGAAGCTCCAGACCGACGTCTTTCCGAAGGCGTGTTGTGGGTAGTTGACGTGGTTGGGTGAGCTCGCTTCCGGCATCACGTCATCAGGTTGACGTCCCTCGCCCGGCGCTTCCCGCCGGCGACAACGCTTCTCTCAGACGTTCCATAAGAGGTGCCGCAGTCGACGGAAATCCGCTATAACGTCTGCTTGGCCGTGATGATCCCATGGACGCCGGTGTGATGAAGAAGTTGCGACGATGGTTGACGGCGCGCGTATCGGAGCGGGCTGTTGCCTGCGCGCCGTGGCTGAGCGACACCGCTATCGATTCGGCGGAGAAGGTGCTGGCCTGGGCGGGGCCGTGGGCTCCAAGGATCAACACGATCGTGGCCGACAACATGCGTTCGGCAGGTCTGTACTCAGCCAAGGCCCATCGAGAGTACTTCCGGCTCGTAGCTGCACAGCTGTCCACATGGATGCATATCTTTCGTCACGCGCGGACGGACCCCGCCCTGTTGCCGGGTCAGATCCGGCCGGAGCTTGCCCAAAGGGTGGAGGCTCGGGTCTGTGTGGATGCCTCGATGGCTCGACTCAAGGAGCAGGCGGGTCGGGGCCAAGGCGCGATTCTTCTGACCATGCACGGGGCCGAGTTCCCCCTGTGGCTCCTAGCCATCGATCGGGAGACTCCGATCACTGTCCTTGGCCGACACTCGAAAGACGCCAGACGACAGAGAATGAAGGAGCTGTGGCGTCGCTCGACGGGGCTCGATCTCCTGGCAGAGCCTTCGTACGGTCGAGCCGGCGATCGTTTGGCAAAGATGACCCGGGCTCTCGACAAAGGGCGCGTGGTCGTGGTGGCCGCGGACTTGGTCCGGAAACGGGACCAGGGCAAGCCGGTGCGCTTCTTCGACCGGGAAATCCATCTTGCAAGTGGAGCGGCGGTGTTGGCTCTGCTCACCGGAGCGCCCCTGATGAGGCTCGACGCCCAGCGCGCGGATGGAAGGACGTGCCTGAGCTTCCACGGCCCGTTTACCGGGCAGGTGGATCCATGGGATCCCGAGGTCCGAGAGGCCGCGATCATCGAACGCCTCCAGTGGTGGGCGGATGCTCTCGAAGCCTTTGTGCGAAGGGATACGCCGCTGTGGTACTTCTGGGGAGACAAGCGCTGGAGCCATGTCTTCCGCGGCGATGCTCGCTACGTCCGCTTCTTAGAGGAACAGGACAGGCGCAGACGGGATGTCGCCGCCCACATACCACGCCCTACTTCATGACGGTGTCGCTCCATGCTCGCTCTATCACTCCTGCTCATGGTGGCCCTGATCATGTGGGCCGGCAACGCACTCCTCCTGAGCTTGTCGGGCCAGCCGGTCAGGGTGCGCGTGACGGCCTCGGGCCTGTCGCCCAGGCTCCGGCAGGTCAATCGCGTCGTCGCGAACGCGACCATCCTGGGAGCGCTGCTGGCCTATCCGGTCCTGCGCGGCACGACGCCATGGGGCCATTACCGCGGTCTGCTGCCGACGGACGATCGGGTCTGGCAGGTCGTCTTCGGCTTCGGTGGGGCCCTGTGGTTTCTCGGCTTGATGTACCTGGCCTGGACGGTCACGGGCAACGTGCGGTTCAGCCGGCGGCGGTCGTGGCCGCGGACGCTGCGACGCCTGCTCACCGTGCCGCTCTCGGCCGTCCTGGGCGCGCTCGTCGAGGAACTGCTCTTTCGCGGGATGCTGCTGGCGGACCTGTTGGCCTGGCTGCCCACCGGCCCGGCGGTGGCCGTGGGCGCGATCGGCTTCGCCGGGGCGCACTACGTCCGGCGCGTCAAGCGGACGTGGACGTTTCCGGCCCATCTGACGCTCGGCCTGATGCTGTGCCTGACGTTCGTCTGGACGGGGTCGCTCTGGCTGGGCGTGGGGCTTCACGCCGGCGGCATCCTCATGACGCTAGGACCGAGGCCGTTCATCCGCTATACCGGCCCAGCGTGGCTGGTCGGCGAGAGCGTCTTTCCCTACGCGGGCGTCGTGGGCGTTGCCGCGCTGATCGTCTTGACGTTCACGATGGGCGTGACGTACGGAGGGCTTGGCTGATGGCCACGGGTGAGGGCCGCATCGACATCATCGTGTGTGACCGGCTCGGTCCGTCGGCTGCACGTGCGGAGGCCGCCGTCGGGACGCGGGGCATCGCTGACCCCGTCTGGCTCGCGCCGAAGGACGTGGACGATGTGGACGAAAAGGTCCGTGCGAGCGAGGTCGGCTCAGTCGGCTTCGAGGACGTCGGCTGCCTCATGCGAGCAGTGTGGGACGAGGAGATCCACCTGGAGCGCTGGTTCGATGCGGGCGTCAAGATCTGGTTCGTCGAGCCACCGAACGACGCCGACGCGGCGACCGTCGAAACCGTCCGCCAGGTTCACGATTCGTGGCGGGCATGGCGTGCCGGGCAGCGTCGCAGGCAGACCATCGCGGGCGTCATCCTCAGTGCGATCGCCCTGATCGGCGGATTCCTGTTGGTGATCGCCCTGTCGTAGACCCTGGCGGCTGCGTCGGCGGCGAAGAGATGCAGGACCGCCACCAGGCAGTGTGCCGGTCGCACCCTGACCGCGGTCAACCCGAAGAGGAGGAACACGTGGCTTCATCGATACTCTTGCTGACGGCGATGTCCGTCCTGGCGGCATCATCCGAGACGGTCTACATAGCCGACCGCGCCGAGGACCTCATCGTGCACGCCCAACAGGGCTGGGGCTCGCTGGGTCTCAACACGGGCGTTCAGCCGAACCACAAAGCCGCGACGCCGTTGCGGGTCAAGGACACCCGCTATGAGCGGGGTCTCGGCATGCACGCCCGGGGCGAGGTGCTGATCGACCTGGCCGGCGCGTATCGAACCTTCGAGGCCGAGGTCGGCGTTCACCACCAGAAGGACGGCACGGGCAGTGTAGTCGCTCAGGCCTTCGTCGACGACGAGAAGGCCTTCGACAGCGGCGTGATGCGCCAAGGTGACCGTCCGAAAGTGGTTCGCGTCTCTGTCGACGGTGCCGAGGAGCTACGCCTCGTCGTTACGGACGCCGGCGACGGCATCACCTGCGACGCGGTCGACTGGGGTAACGCCCGACTGGAGCGCGACCCGAACGCGCCGAAGCGACCGGCTGGACTTCGAGGTGACATCGCACCCTTCGGCAAGGTCGTCACGTTCGACCCTGCGCGGATGGAGGGTACCCATGCCAGGCGAACCGAGCCCATGCCGGCCGAGGACGTCTTCCTCTCGGACGAGCTGCTTCCGCGTTCGGACGGTGGCTACGACGTGCCGGTCTCGGCGGACGGTGTGGGATGCATCGGCCTGGAATGGATCGAGGAACGATTCCTGCGCTCGGTGGGGCTGACGTTCGCGGATGAGCGAATCGCGCCCGGCCGAGACCGCATGACGCTTCAGATCTGGCAGGGACAATCCGCATGGCAGGGCAAATGGATGCCGGCCAAGTGCGAGGTCCGGCGCGAGGGCGCGGCCCTGTCATGGCGACTCCAGCCGGCCTACGGTCGTCGCGCGACGCAGAAGGTTCGATGGCTGATCCGTGACGCGAGGGATGTGGTCGTCAAGACGCTATCGGCCCAGACGACGTCCCGCTGGCGAGAGGCCGAGCTTCGTATCCAGCGCCGCGCGGGCCTAGCGCGCGACGCTGTCGAGATCGGCGTCTACAACGGCGAAGTCGTGGCGGCCAAGGGCGACCAACGATACCGTCGTGAGTGGATCACCGACGAGCCCTTGCGGTTGACCGTCCGTTATGCCAGGACGCATCGGTGCAAGACCGACCGAACCGTGCTGCGGTTCGACATGACCGACACCCCGTTTGCGGTGGCCGTCGAAGACGTCGTCAAGCACGGCTGTCTGTGGATCCCGCACGCGGGTCTATTCGTATCGTCCTGCCCGCCCCGCGTGACGCTTGAAGGCCATCTGGCGGCCATCAAGGATCGCCGAACCGTCCTCCAGCGCGTCCGCGCCATGCCCGACCAGTCGTTCTCTCAGGCCATGCGGCACGTGCATCGGCCCATCCAAGACCGCGGCCCGACCATGCTTTCGCTGGCATGCGACGACCGGAAGTTCGTGGTCGGGCGCGACGGAACGATCACGTTTTACGTCTACACCAAGCCCGACGAGCCGCTCGTCAAGAAGGATTACTATCTCGCGAAGTGTCCCTATCGGATCCGCCCGACCTTCGGCGACGGGTCGGCGGGGCCGGAGCAGATCGCGCGACACCTCGACGGCGAATGGCTGCCGATACCCGTGTCTTCTGCGACCATCGGGGAGGTTACCTACAGCCAGCGGACGTTCGTGGCGCCGAGGGATACCGAGCCGCCCGAGGGGGCGCCGGCATGGCTTCGTCAGCGGGCCGTGTGTGTGGCTGAGTACGAATGGACGAACGACGGCACGACGCCGACCGACGCCCGATTGACCCTGACGAGCATCGCGCGAAATGGGGCCCGACCGCTCGCGGTGAGAGCCGAGCCCGGCGGCGCGATCATGACGCGCGGCGAGCGTCTCGTCGCGCTGCTCGACGCGCGTGCCGATAGGCCCTGCCAGGTCGAGGTCATGGACAACGTGATCGCGCTGACCGCCAGGCTCGAACCCAAAAGCACCGCCCGCTGTGTGCTCTATCTGCCCGGCTGGCCCTGCAACGAGCGCGAGCTTCGAGGCCTGGACGACCCGTTGCGACTGCGCGAGGCCGTCGAGACCTACTGGCGGTCGCAGCTTGCCTCGGCCGTGACAATCGAGGTCCCCAACGGCCTGCTGACGAACCTGATCCGTGCCTCCCAGGTGCATTGCCTGATGGCTGCCCGTAACGAGGCCGGCGGACAGCGGATCGCGGCGTGGACGGCGGCCGATCGCTACGGGCCGCTCGAGAGCGAAGCCCACGCCGTCATCCGTGGCATGGACATGATGGGCCACGCCGACTTCGCACGGCGGAGCCTCGACTACTTCATCCATCGCTACCATCCGTCGGGGTATCTCACGACGGGCTACACGCTGATGGGCACGGGCTGGCATCTCTGGACGCTGGCCGAGCACGTCGACCGGACGGACGGGCTCGCCTGGCTGCGATCGGTCGGCGACGACGTCGCTCGTGCCTGCGCGTGGATCATGCGGCAGCGTGAGAAGACCCAACGCCTCGACGCACGTGGCGGCAAGGTGCCGGAATACGGTCTCGTGCCACCCGGCGTCTTTGCCGATTGGCCGCGCTTCGCGTACACGACCTTCCAGGCTGCCCAATACGGTGCGGGGCTGCGGGAAGCGGCTCGCGTGCTTAACGCGGTCGGGCACGAACGTGCAGCGGCCTTCGCCGTAGATGCCGAGCAGTACGGCCGGGACATCCGCCGAGCCTACGGATGGACGCAGGCCCGGACGCCCGTCGTCCCTCTACGAAGCGGTGCGTGGGTACCCGGCTACCCGCCGCTCATCGACTGCTTCGGTGAGGTCGGCGGTTTCTTTCCGGGCGAGGACGGCAGCCGCGCGTGGTGCAAGAACGCGATGGCGCATCAGCTCGCGGTCAACGGGGTGCTCGATCCGAGGTCGGAGGCGGTCGGCCGGATGCTCGATCATATGGAGGACGTCGAGTTCCTGCGGGGCGGGCTTGGCGACTATCCGGAGGATCGCGTGCAGGGCGACGTCTTCAACCTCGGCGGTTTCAACAAGTGCCAGCCGTACTATCGCCGCAACGTCGAGCTTTATGCCCAGCGCGACGACGTCAAACCCTTCATCCGATCGTACTTCAACACGCCCCCGACGCTGCTGAACACCGAGAACCTGACGCTGTGGGAGCACTTCCACAACCAGGGCGCCTGGAACAAGACGCACGAGACCGGATGGTTCCTCTGCCAGACGCGGCTCATGGTCGTCATGGAACGCGGTGACGATCTCTGGCTTGCGCCGTTCGTGCCCACACACTGGCTCGATGACGGGGAGTGCGTCCGGGTGCGCAACGTACCGACAACCTTCGGCGACGTGTCGCTGGAGATTCGATCGTGCGTCGGCGAAAACCGCATGGACGTCACCGTCACGACCCCGACCCGGTCGGTGCCGGCGGCGATCGTCCTGCGGTTGCGCCATCCGCAAGGCAGGCACATCAGGTCCGCGGTCGTTGCCGGCAAGCCGGATCTCGACGTGGACGTCGGCGACGACGTCGTGCGTCTGCCGCCGTTGACCGAGCCGTTTGCCGTGGAGGTGCGCTACTGAGTGGGGAGCGCCCCGACCGGCGGATCGCGGTGCGGTCCGACCGCCGTCAATCGGCGCCCGTCGGATCGCGTTTGCGCAGGTAGATCGTCTTAGCGATCTCGGCGCAGACCGTGCCATCGTCGTCGATCAGGTCGACACGATAACCGCGGTCGGCGGACGGCTCGCTCTCGAGCCGCCGTTGGATCTCGGCGATCTCGTCGGGGTCGATGACGAATCGCGCGGTCAGCTTGCCGCGGCCCGGGCGTTTGAAGCGGATCGTGGCGGCCTTGTCCCACACGATGTAGTCCCGGCCGAGGATCTTCATCAGCATCAGCATGTACATCGGATCGACCGAGCCGTACATGCTGCCGCCGAAGATCGTGCCGACGTAGTTGCGGGTCCGCCAGTTGAGCGGCAGCTTCACGCGGATCTCGTGCCAGTCGCCCGCGATGTACGTAACCCGCCCGCCGGTGCCCCGGTAGCACGGGAACCAGTTCATGAACCAACGAAAGAGCCGTGTGTGGGTCGATTCGGCCATGAGCCCGCTACGAAGGCTTGGCCGCCGGATCCGGATCGGGGATCGCATCCTTGCCGTCGTCGACCCAAGGCTGGGTGGATGTCTCCTCCGGCTTGATGCCGAGCCGATCGATCAAAGGCCGGTACATCGACTTGTCGGCCTTGACGAACTCGCGGATGTGCAGCTTGCCGAGGACGCGTTCATCGCCCTTCAGCTCGTTGATCAGCAGATCCTGCATCTTGGCGAAGAGCTCCGGGTCGGTCTTCACGCTGGCGATGAAGGGGCCCTCCGGCACGGCCTCGGTTCGACCGATGACGCGGAAGCGGTCTTTGCAGACCGAGAGTTGCGTCAGGATGGTGCTCTTCTCGGGCCAGCTCTCAAACGCCAACTCGTCCACGACACCGGCGTCGGCACCCTCGGTGAGCACGGCCTTGGCGACCTCGAAGCTGTTGATGTGGAAGTTGTACGGCGGCAGCAGCGACTTCTTGAGGTCCTTCTCGCTGAGTCCGGCCTTCTTGAGGGCCTCGACGGCCGCCCAATGCGTGACGGCATCACCCTTCGGGCCGTACTCGAGCTGCCTTCCCTTAAGGTCCGTCAGCCCGTCGATCTTGGACTCCTTGCGGACGATGAACAGGCCGCACCGCTCTTGCTCGCCCTTGGTGTTGATGGGCACGGCGACGATCTTGGAAACGGGACGGCGGGTGATCTCGGCGTATTCCGTGGCCGAGACCATGGCGAATTGGAATCGCCCCTCGCCCATGTGGTACCGGATCGAGCGGTAGTTGCTTCGGACGAACCGAGCGGGCCGGTCCAGATGCGTCTGCATCGAGAACTGGAGCGGGGCCCACGGCGCCGGCTCCAGCGGACCGATGAAGCGCTCCATGCTGCTCAGATCGGGCACCAGCGAGAAGTTGGGGATGTGATCCCGTGTGATGGCCACGCGGACCGGCTCGGGCAGCCCCAGCAACTCCTGCATCGGCTTGAAGACGACCTGTTGGACCCCGTGGGGTACGTCCACCGCCGAGCCGCGCGGTTCGCCCTCCTGACATCCCACCGCTGCCGCCATGCAGCACAACCCCACCACCAGCCAGCGATGTGGTCTGGACATCCGTGACCTCCTCCCGCGGAACAACGGGCCTTCGTCGTTGACAACCTCGGGCAGTATATGCCAGCCCGCCACGCGCCTCAACGCCCGGTCTATCCCCCCGTCGGCTCCGGCTCGTCGCCGGCATCGCCGGCCTCCTCGGCGTCGGTGGCTGCCGGGCCGGCGTCCTCGCCCTCCAACGCGACCACCTCCTCGTCGGGCTCGGCCTCGGCCGCCGCGCCGTTGGCGTCGGTATCCTTGGCCAGCCGTGCGACGCCGGCGACCCGGTCGCCCTCGTCCACGCGAATCATCTTGATGCCCTGCGTGGCGCGGCCGATCTCGCGGACCGCGGACAGATCGGTGCGAAGGATGATGCCGTTGGCCGTGATGATCATCAGCTCGTCGTCCGGCTCGACGCCTTTCAGGGCCACGACCTGGCCGTTCCGCTCCGTCACGCGGATGTTGATCACGCCCTTGCCGCCGCGACGCGTCAGGCGGTACTCCCCCACGTCGGTTCGCTTGCCGTAGCCATGCTCGCAGATGGTCAGCAGCGACCGCCCCGGCCGCTCGACCACGGCGTCCACGACCCGGTCGTCGCCCGTAAGGGTCATGCCCTTGACGCCCCGTGCCGACCGGCCCATCGCGCGGACGTCGTTCTCGTTGAAGCGGATGGCCTGACCGTTCTTGGTCCCGAGGATGATGTTGTTGTCGCCGTCGGTCAGCGCCACGTCGATCAGCTCGTTCTCCGTCTCCAGACCGATGGCGATGATGCCCGTCGCGCGGGGGCGGCTGTAGGCCTGCAAGGGCGTCTTCTTGACGATGCCGAGGCTGGTGGTGAAGAACAGGAACCGCTCCTCGAAGCCGCGAACGGCGAGCACGGCGCGCGGCTCCTCGTTCGACTGCATCTGGATCAGATTGGCGATCGCCCGGCCCCGGCTCGTGCGCGACATCGACGGGATGTCGTAGATCCTGAGCCAGTACACGCGGCCCCGGTTCGTAAACACCAGCAGGTAGTCGTGCGTGCTGGCCGAGAAGATGTCCTTGACGAAATCGCCCTCGCGGCTGTCAAAGCCGATCACGCCGCGACCGCCGCGGCCTTGTTTGCGGTAGGCGTCCAGGGCCGTCCGCTTGATGTAGCCCTCGTTGGTGACCGAGACGATGACCTGCTCCTCGGCGATCAGCTCTTCGATCTGGAAATCGCCCACAGGCTGACCCAGCTCGGTGCGACGCGGGTCGGCGTACTTGTCCTTCAGCTCGTACATGTCCTCGCGGATGATGTCGAGCACCAGCGCTTCGTCGGCCAGGATCGCCTCGTAGCCTTGGATCTCCTCGGCGAGCTCGGAGTAGTTGCTGGCGAGCTTCTCGATCTCCAGCCCCGTCAGCCGCTGAAGCTGCATGCTGAGGATCGCGTCGGCCTGCACCGACGTCAGGTACTGGTCGCCATCGCCCATGCGGGTCACGAAGGCCTCGGGCAAAGCCTGGCGCAGCGTCGCCTGCTCGGTCAGCCGCAGCGCCTTGGCCATCAGCCGCTCCTTGGCCGTCGGCGGGTCGGGCGACCGGCGGATGATCATGATGATCTCGTCGATGTCGCCCACGGCCAGGATCAGCCCCTCCAGCACGTGGGCCTTCTCGCTGGCCCGCTGGAGCAGGCACCGCGTGCGTCGACGGATGACCTCCTTCCGGTGGCCGATGAACTCCTCGATGAGCTGCTTGAGCGTGAGCTGCCGCGGCTGACGATGGACCAGGGCCAGATTCATCGCCGAGAAATTCGTCTGGAGCGACGTATGCTGGAAGAGCTGATTCAGGACGACGTCGGTGTTGGCGTCCCTCTTCAGCTCGATCTCGATACGGCACGGGTGCTTTCGCCCCGAGGCGTCGTTGATGTGCGTGATATCGGGGATCAGACCGTCCTTGACCGCCTGGGCCATCCGTTCCAGGATCGTCGTCTTGAGGATCTGATAGGGGATCTCATCGACGACGATCATCTCCTTGCCGCCGCGCATCTCCTCGATGTGCGTCTTGGCCCGCAGCGTGATCGAGCCGCGGCCGGTGGAGTACAGGTCGATGATGCCCTTGCGCCCGCAGATGATGCCGCCCGTGGGGAAGTCCGGCCCCGGCAGGACCTGCACGATCTCCTCGAGCGTTGCGTTGGGGTTGTCCAGCAGCAGGACCACGGCGTCGCACACCTCGCTCAGGTTGTGGGGCGGCAGGTTCGTGGCCATGCCGACCGCGATGCCCGTCGATCCGTTCACCAAGAGGTTCGGGAACTTGCTCGGCAGGACCGTCGGCTCGGTGGTCCGGTCGTCGAACGTCGGTTCGAAGTCGACCGTCTCGTATTGGAGGTCGGCCAGGAGCTCGGCCGCGGCCGGCGCCATGCGGGCCTCGGTGTACCGCATCGCGGCCGGCGGGTCCCCGTCCATCGAGCCGAAGTTGCCCTGCGGCGTGATCAGCAGCTCGCGCATGGCCCATCGCTGTCCCATCCGCACCAGCGTGGGGTAGATGACCACCTCGCCGTGAGGGTGGTACTTGCCCATGCACTCGCCGACGATGTTGGCGCATTTCCGGAACGCGGCCCGAGGGCCGACATTCAGGTCGTTCATGGCCACCAGGATACGACGTTGAGAGGGCTTGAGACCGTCGCGAACGTCCGGCAAGGCTCGCGACATGATGACGCTCATCGCGTACGTCAGGTACGAGTCTCGCATCTCGCTGGTGATGGGGAGATTGTCAATCCGTTCTTGTGTGTCGCTCATCGTTCCGTCCGTGGGCCAAATCTGGATAAGTCACTGCAAATTCAGGGAGTTATTGTAACTGACCCACCACGGAATGCAAGCGCGGCCGGCGCGGCGATCCGGCGTTGAAGCTGAGGCAGGTCGGCTCGCATGACCGCCGGGGCGCCGGCCCCCGGGGCGCGTCGATGGATTACGTATCGCAGGTCTCCGCTGGTCGCAGATCCAGCCAGATCTCGCGGTTGCCGCCATGCCCCGGCAAGGGGCTGTCGAGCTGTCCGGCGAGTGTCAACCCGAAGAGCGGAAACGATCGGACGACCTGCTGCACGACCTCGGGAATGCGTTCCGGGGGTAGCACGCCCTTGTTCAGCCATGCCTTCGGAGCCTCGTAGTGCGGTTTCAGGAGCGAGAGGATCCGCCCGGCACCCTCCGGCAGCAGGCCCGCGGCCGCCGGCAGGATGAGTTGCTGGCGTGTCCAGGCCACGTCGACCGTCACCAGGTGCACCGGCTCGGGCAGCGTGGCGTGCAGGGCGTTGGTGCGTTCCATGGCGATGACGCGTTCGTCTCGTCTCAGGTTGTAGTCCAGCGCGCCGTAGCCCGTGTCGACCGCGAACACCCGCACTGCCCCGTGTTGGAGCAGGCAATCCACGAAACCGCCGACGTTGCAGCCGAGATCGGCGCAGATCAGGCCCGCTGGATCCACGCCGAAACCGCACAGCGCGGCGGCCAGCTTATCGCCGCCTCGCGAGACGTAGTGACCCGATTCACCCGCTGTCATGAACAGGCCGTCCTGGGCACATTCGGCGACGCGCAAGAAGAACGGGCGACCCGGCTGTCGGAGCCACCCGTTATCGGCACGATGGGACCGGCGAGTCTGTCTTGGCCACGGACCCCCGCCGCCCCGGGCGCAACAACAACCCAAGGCGGAGCGTCGTTCCAAGGCCCCCGCCTTCTACTTCGTCTTGCCGCCGGCGAGCTCGTTGAGCTGCTTCTGCAGCTTCGATTTGATGCGAGCCGCTTTGTTCTTGTGAATCGTGCCGGTGCTGGCCACGCGATCCACGATCTGGGCGACCTTGCGGAACTCGGTCCCGGCCTTGTCGAAGTCGCCTTCACGAACGGCATCGCTGAAGCGGCGACGTTGGGTCTTCACCCTGCTCCGCCGCACACGATTACGGAACCGGCGCTTTTCGTTCTGACGGATACGCTTCTTGGCTGACAACGAATGTGCCACGTCTTGCTCCCTTACTGATGACGGTCCAATCCTAGTCCGCGCTCTCGGCCTTGCGGAGCTCATCGATCCGGTTGCGCACGTCGCGGAAGTTGTAATCCCACTGAATGATCTGGTTGTACACCTCGAGGGCCTCGTCGACCTTACCCGAGCCTTCATAGGCCCGGCCGAGCCAATACGATGCCTCTTTGCTGATATCGTCCCCGGTCGATTCGTGATTGGCCAGCAGTTGCTTGAGCACGTCCACGGCCGGACCATGGTGCTGCTTTTCGTAGAAGCACCGTCCGATGAAGAGGTTGGCCGCCTTGCGGTTCTTCGGGTCGGCCCGGGCGGCCTGGAACTCCGGGATCGCCTCGTCGAACAGGCCCGCCGAGAAGAGCGACTGGGCATACTGGAAGCGCATGCGGTGGTCCGTCGGGTAGTTGGTGACGCGCTCCTTGCCGGTCTCGATCTCGAACTGGATCAAGTCGGCCTTGAGCTGCTTGCCCGCGGCGAGAAGCTCCTGGTTGTCCGGATCGGCCTTGAGCTTCTGCTGGAGCTGTCGGGCCTTGCGGCGGAACTGCCGTTTCTTGATCTCGTCGGCCCGCAGCTTGAAGCGATAGTTGCCCGTCTGCTCGTAGTAGGCCATCAACAGTTTGATGGCCTCGGCGTCGTCCTCGTCGCGCTCACGCTTCATCAGCAGATCGACCAGGACGGTCAGCTTGCTGGGCACGTCCTGGTGGGCCAGGAAGTCCTGGCGGGCGCTGTCGATGAGCTGGCTCAGCCGGTCCTCGCTCTGGACGGCGCGATCCTTGTCGTGCAGGTCGGCCTGCTTGTCTTTGTCCAGGAGCGAATCGCGGAAATTCTGTCCTTCCTGGTCGTATTTGCCCTTTGAGATCGTCAGCTTGCCGGACAGGTGGGCGCGGCTCTTCATGTACTCGGCGTTCTCGGGCTTCATCTTGGTCAGGATGTCGACCGCCCGAAGTGCCTTCTCGTAGGCGGCGACGGCCTCGGCGGCGTGGCCTTCCTGTTCCATCTCGTCGCCCATCTTCTCGAAGATGTCCCGGACCTTGACCAGCCGCGTCGGACCGATCTTCTTCTCGTTCAAGGTCGCGTCGAAGTAGGTATCCCCGATCCAGTTGGCCACCCCATGGAAGCCGGCCTTACCGGCGTTGATGAACATCGCTTCCATGTGGTTGATGTTGAACGGATCCATCGCCAGCAGGAACTCGGCGTTCAGCATGTTGCGCAGCGGGTCCTTGCCGCTCGTGCTCCGCTTGAGAGATTGGGCGAAGCCGGCGGGCTTGCCCTTGGCCTGCTTGCGAGCCAGACCCACCGCGCGCAGCGGCATATGACCCTCTTCCAGCGCTTCAGGCCAGATCTCGAGCCCGCCGATGTAGCACTCAATGGCGTAATCGTAGTTGCGGGTGTCGGCGACGACCCTGGCCCGCTCGAACCACTTTCGTGCCTTTTCCTTATCCTGCTCTGTGACCGTCACGCGTTGCTCCGCTGTCACGGATGCCGCCCGTCCTTACTGGTTGGGTCCCGGTTTGACGATAGATGCTCAGGCCCCACGAGGTTACCGTCGATCCTGCGGCTGCTCCCGGCCTGCTCAAAGGGCCGACACATCGGCAATCCTACCAGCGTACTGAATCCCGTCTGTGAGTCAAGCTCGCAGCCTCGTTGATTGCATGATGTTACAGAATAGAATATACAGACAGGGACGGCGAGTCGAGCCGCAAGACGGAACCTACACCATGGATTTGACCAAACTTCGCATCATCTACTACCCCGATCCCAGGTTGCGCAAGGCCAGCAAGCCGCTGGAAACCATCGACCAGGAGACCGCCGACCTGGCCCGGCGCATGTTCGAGCTGATGTACGAGGTCAAGGGCCTCGGTTTGGCCGCCCCGCAGGTCGGCATCAACACGCGGCTCTTCGTGGCCAACACCTCCGGCGACCCGGAGCAGCCCGACTGCGAGCGCGTCTACATCAACCCCGAGATCGTCGAGTCCGACGGCACGACCGAGCGCGATGAGGGTTGCCTGTCGCTGCCGGACGTCTACGCGCCCCTTCAGCGGGCCAAGCGATGTCGTTTGACGGCGACGGGGCTCGACGGTCAGGCCTTCGAGGAGGTGGGCGAAGACCTGCTCGCCCGCGCCTGGCAGCACGAGATGGACCATCTCGACGGCATCCTGATCCTTGACCGGATGAGCCCGGCGCAGAAGATCGCCAATCGCCGGCTGCTTAAGCAACTCGAACAGGACTACCAGCGGATCAGCGGCTCGGGCGCGAAACGCGGCACGCTGGTACGAAGACGCTGATCGTGCCGGTCCTTCAGACCGGGCGAACACCACACCTTCTGGAGATGGGCTGAGCCGAGACGATGCGTATTCTGGTCCTGGCCTCGGGCGGCATCGCGGTTCCGCCACTACGTTGGCTCGAGAACGCCGACCATGAGATCGTTGGCGTCGTCACGCAACCCGACCGCCAAGGGGGACGCGGACGCAAGCCGATCGCCACCCCCGTCAAGACCTACGCCGTCGAGGCCGGCCTGCCGCTGATCCAGACCGAGATGGTTAACGCCCCCGATCAGGTCGAGGCCCTGCTGGCGGCCAAGCCAGACCTCGGCGTGACCGTCGCGTTTAGTCAGAAGATCGGCGCAGAGCTGCTGCACCGCATCCCGCTCGGTTGCCTCAACATTCATCCCTCGCTGCTGCCCAAGTGTCGCGGGGCCGCGCCCGTCAACTGGACCATCATCCGAGGGCAGACGCGGACCGGCGTGTCGGTGTTCCGTCTCGTGGAACGGATGGACGCCGGGCCGGTCCTGGCCGTCCGCGAGACCATGATTAAGCCCAGCGAGACCGCGGGCGAGCTCTACGATCGACTCGCCGGCATCGGATGCGACGCCCTCGACGGCGCGCTGAGCCAGTACGACGGCGGCCGTCCGCCGGAGGGTACGCCCCAGGACGACGAGCTGGCCACGGCCGCGCCCAGGATGACCAAGCAGCTTGGCAGAATCAGCCTCCGCCAGAGAGCCGCCGAGGTCGTGCGTTGGGCCAATGGGCTGTTCCCCTGGCCGGGCGTGCAGCTCCACTTCGTCAAACCCGGCTCCGAGCAGCGCGTTCAGGTGCGCCTGGCCCGCACCGCCGTGGCCGAGGACCCGCAGACCCTCGCGGCGCGGCAAGGCCGGTCCGCCCCGATGCGGCCTCCGGGCACGGTCCTCGAGGGCGGCATCGTGGCGTGCGGGGACGGCGCGATCCGGATTCTCGAGATCCAGCCCGCCGGAGGTCGCATCATGCTGTGGCAGGATTTCGTCAACGGGCGACACGTCGAGCCGGGCGACCGCTTCGAATGCGTCGACATGGCCGGGCCGAGCTGACCTCCCTCCCAGCCGCGTTGGCACGCCCTCCTGCTTGCAGTATGATGCGGATGCTGATCGAACTATGTCCGAACTCTACGACAGGCGACGGTACCTCAGCATCTTCACGGCCAACCGTGTGCCCCACATCTTCACCGATGTGCTGGTCATCGGCGGCGGCATCGCCGGTTTGCGCGCCGCCCTCGAGGCTGCCGAGTTCGGCGATGTCCTGGTCCTGACCAAGGGCGGGCCGCTCCAGTCGAACACGGCCTACGCCCAGGGCGGCATCGCGGTGGTCCTCTCCGAGAACGACAGCTACGAGCAGCACATCGCCGACACCATGCAGGTCGCCTGCGGGTTGGGCGACTACCCGGCCATCGACACCCTCGTCCGTGAGGGTCCCGCCCAGGTCGAACGGCTCCAGCACTGGGGCGCGCGGTTCGACATCGACGAGGACGGTCGGCTCAGCCGGGGCCGCGAGGGGGGGCACGGCCTGTCTCGGATCCTTCACGCCGATGGCGACGCCACCGGGCGGGAGATCGCCGAGACCCTGCTCCACCGCGCGATCGACACGCCTGGCATGCGTATCTTCTACCAGTGCTTCTCCATCGACCTGGTCACGCTCGAGGGCGCGTGCTGCGGGGCCATCACCTATCACCCGAAGTACGGGCATCAGCTCATCTGGGCCAAGCAGACGATTCTGGCCAGCGGCGGCGCGGGGCGCCTCTTCCGCGAGACCACCAACCCCGACGTGGCCACCGCCGACGGGCATGCCATGGGCTACCGCGCAGGCGCGGTACTGCGCGATGTGGAGATGGTGCAGTTCCACCCCACGACCATGTACGTGGCTGGTGCGACGCGGGCGTTGATCTCTGAGGCCGTTCGCGGGGAGGGCGCCTACCTGGTCGACCGGGACGGCCGCCGCTTCATGCCCGACTACCACGAAGATGCCGAGCTGGCGCCGAGGGACATCGTCAGTCGGGCGATCCTGACGGAGATGGCGCGGACCAAGCTGCCCTGCATGTACCTGGACGTCCGTCACATCGACGCTGATCGCTTCTCGAAACGCTTCCCCTCGATCTCCGAACGCTGCCGCCAATTCGACATCGACATCACCGAGGACCTCATCCCGATCCGGCCCAGCGCGCACTACATGATCGGCGGACTTCAGGTCGACAGCCAGGCCCGGACCACCGTCGAAGGCCTGTTGGCCTGCGGCGAGGCCGCATGCACGGGCGTCCACGGGGCGAACCGACTGGCCAGCAATTCACTCCTCGAGGGGCTCGTCTACGGTGCGATCGCCGGGCGAACCGCCGGGGAGAGTCTATCCTCGTGGGCGGCCAACGGACATCCCAGCCGGATCAACAGCGACGTCGAGCCCGTCAAGCGCGTCGAGCTCGATATCGAGGACATCCGCAACAGCCTGCGGGCCCTCATGACCCGTTCGGCCGGCATCGAACGCAACGAGGCCTCCTTGGACGAAGCGGCCAACATGATCGACTTCTGGGGGCGCTACGTCATGGACAAGACCCTCGACGACCGCTACGGCTGGGAGTGCCAGAACATGCTGACCGTGGCGCGACTGATCGCCATGTCCGCACGCAAACGCGAGGAGTCCCGCGGCGTGCACCACCGGGTCGACTTCCCGGACGTCGACGACGAAGCCTGGCGTGTGCACATCACGCTGCGTCGTGGCCTGACCGGTCCGGAGATCGGCACCACGCCGGTCGAGATGCCGACCGGGTAAGCGGACCGCGCCAAGGCCTCTCCTGGACCCTCGGCTCCCTCATCCCCGCCATCGAGGGGAGAAACAACCGCACGAACGGTGCATCCAATTCATCAAAAGGGCTCCGACGCGGGTGGCTCCCGGCGCCGCGCCGGGCGACCTTGTCAACCAGGGCTCACTTCGTCTCTAATGAAGATATGAATCACGACGATCTCAGACCGATGTTGAACAGTTGGCCGTATGAGCCCGGCAAGATCACCGTGCGGACCATCATCGGCCGGGACGGGCGCGAGAAGGTGCAGATGCGCCTGGACCTCGGCCTGCTCCAGATGGAGCTCGACGGCCGACCCGACGGCGAGAGGCCGAAAGGACGCGATTCCCTTCTCGACTACCACCTTGATCGTCTGGCCAAGTTCGAGGAGGCCAACGGTACCGATCTCGGGTTCGCCCTGGACAGCGACGCCTGCAAGGAGCTGCGCGACGAGGCGTTGATGTTCTACCACCGCTACCTCTCGCTCTTCGTCCTCGAGGACTATGATCGGGTCGAGCGCGACACGGCCCGCAACCTCCGGGTGCTCGATCTGTGCAACAAATACGCCGCCGAGGAGTTGGACCGCCTGGTCCTCGAACAGTACCGCCCCTATATCGTGATGATGAACACCCGAGCCAAGGCCCTCAAGGCGATGCAGGCCGGCATGTACAAGAGTGCCCTGGCCCATGTCGACGCGGGGCTGCGGGCCATCGAGGAGTTCTTCGGCAAGTACAACCGCGAGGACGCCTTCGCGGCATCCAGTGAGGTGCAGGTCCTGCAGGGCCTGCGCCAAGAGGTCGTCCAGCGGATGCCCATCGGTCCCGTCGAGCGGCTCGAGCGCAAGCTGCAACGCGCCATCGACGAGGAACGCTACGAGGACGCCGCCCATATCCGAGACCAGATCCGACTCGCCGGTGAGGACGCCGAGACCGAGGTCTGAGCGATCCCACGAGCCCGTCCGCCCGGCTCCACAGGTGCGCCCCCACCCGTCCGTCCCTCCGATGCAGCGATCGTAAGCCGGCCGGCGAGATCGCCGGCGGGTCTGTTCCGATCCCCGTATGCCGAGGGAGACCCGTCGGCGGCCTTCTCGTCTTGCTACGGCGATTCGGATACGATCAGCGATCTGGTGGCGGCCCTGGAGCCGCTTCGGAAGACGGAGACCCCGCATGCCCAGGCCCTATGCCAACATCGCCGAAGTGTTTGCCCGCCTCGCCGAGACACCGAAACAGCTCAGTTTCGACAACGCGCGGTACGGCGTCGATGTCTGGCAGGCGGAGCTACGGGAGAAGCTCGTGGACCTGCTCCGGTTGCCGGTCATGCCCGCCGAGCCGCCGCCCGTCGAGGTCATCACCAGCGAAGACTGCGGTGGGTACACTCGCGAGAAGATCGTCATGCAGGCCGTGGACGACCTCGGCGTGCCCGCCTTCGTGCTTCGACCGAAGGAGTATCATGGTCCCCGCCCCGCCGTCATCGCCCTCCACGGGCACGGCCCGGGCAAAGGCATCCCGGTCGACTTGCCGCCGCCCGATTACGACGTATCCGAAATCCATGACGGTCAGCGGGACTACGCCGTCCAGGCCGTCGAGCAGGGCATGATCGCCCTGTCACCCGATCTGAGGGGCTTCGGCGAGTTGATGCTCGATGACGAGTTCAGCCGCAAACAGGGCCACAGCTGCACGCAGTTGGCCTGCCGCGCAATGCACACGGGACGAACCTTGCTCGGCATGCGGATCGGTGACCTGATTCAGTTCGTGGACCACCTCGAGGCCCGTGACGACGTCGACGCCAAGCGGATCTGCCTGACGGGCAACAGCGGCGGCGGGACGGCCTCGCTCTACCTCGCCGCGGTGGATACCCGCATCGCGGTAACCGTGCCGAGCTGCGCCTTCTGTACCTTTGCCGACTCGATTCTGAGCATCCACCACTGCCCCTGCAACTTCGTCCCGGACCTGGCCGCCCAAGCCGAGATGGTCGACGTGGCGGGGTTGGTCGCGCCCAGGCCCATGTTGATCGTTGCCGGCCGCGACGACGCGATCTTCCCCATCGACGGCGTCCGCCGGGCCTTCGAGAAGCTGCAGGCCATCTACACCGCCGCCGGGGCGGCTGAGAATATCGCGCTCCATATCGGCGACGGGGGGCATCGATACTTCAAGGAGCCCGTCTGGCAATTCGTCGGAGAGAGGCTCGCGAGCATCGAGTGAGCCTCGGGCGAGCAGACCGACGACGGAGTCCGCGCCATGCAGATCTCGGCATGCAACTTCGGCAGCATCACGGTCGACGGTGAGACCTACACGAAGGACCTGATCATCCACGACGGCCAGGTGCATCCGGAGTGGTGGCGGCAGAAGGGGCACAGCCTGTGCATGGATGACCTGGCCACCGTGCTCACCGATCCGCCCGAGGTGCTCGTGATCGGTCGGGGCCAGCACGGCGTGATGCGGATCCCCGACGAGACGCGCCGGGCCCTGAAGGAGAAGGGCATCGAGCTCGTCGATCTACCCACCCCGAAGGCCGTGGACAGGTACCAGGAGCTGGCGGCCTCGGGCCGGAAGGTCTCGGCCGGCTTCCACCTGACGTGTTGACGGCGTCAGCACGATCGGCCTGGGCACGTTTCCCGAACGGCAGTCCAGCCGGCCGACGCCACCTGTAACGGCCAGGCGCTGCGGTTGAAACGGCGGAAGGCTCCAGAGAGGGCTTGACGATCCGCGATCGATGGAGTGGTCAGGTGGGTCTAACCGACGCCCGGCTGCGGCATCGCGCCGCCGAAGTCGGGTTCCTCGGTCGCCGGGGGCGGCGTGGAGACGGGGCGAGCCTCGGGCGCGCGCTCGGCTTCGATCAACTCGGCCAGCGTCGGCTTGTCGAGCTTTTCGCCGCGGATGATGCGGTCGATGTCGTCGCCGTCGAGCGTCTCATACTTCAGCAGGCCCTCGGCGATAGCCTCGAGCTTGTCGCGGTTTTCCTCGATGAGCCTCTTGGCATCGGCGTAGGCCGAATCGACGATCTTCTTGGCCTCGCGATCGATCAGCTCGGCCGTCCGCTCGCTGTATTCGCGTCCGCCGGGCAGCTCGAGCATCGAGGTCCGAGAATCATCGTCGCCGTAGTACAGGAAGCCGACCTCGTCGTTCATGCCCCACTCGGTCACCATCCGGCGCGCGATGTCGGTCACCTGACGGATGTCCGCACCGGCCCCGGTCGAGAGGTCGTTCACGGCGAGCTCTTCGGCGATCCGCCCGCCGCAGAGCACGCGGGCGGTCTCGATCAGGAAGTTGCGACCGTAGGTCTGGCGGTCCTTCTCGGGCAGGCTCATGGTGGCCCCGCCCATCGGGCCGCGCGGGATGATGCTCACCTTGTGGATCGGATCGGTGTCAGGCAACAGCGCCTGAACCAGGGCGTGTCCGGCCTCGTGCCAGGCCGTCGCCACGCGCTCCTTCTCGTCGATGACGCGGTTCTTCTTGGCCCGGCCCCAGCGGATCTTGTCGCGAGACTCCTCCAGATCCGCCTGCTCGACGTACTCCTTGTTGGCCATCGTCGCGATCAGGGCCGCCTCGTTGATGATCGCCGCCAGGTCGGCACCGCTGAACATCGGCGTGCCCCGGGCGAGCTTCTGGAGGTCGGCGTCCGGACCGAGCTTGATCTTCTTGGCGTACAGCTTGAGGATCTCGAGCCGACCCTTGATGTCGGGCAGCGGCACGAACACCTGCCGATCGAACCGTCCCGGGCGAATCAGAGCCGGATCCAGGACGTCCACCCGGTTGGTCGCCGCGATGACGATAACCTGGTCAGACGACTCGAAGCCGTCCATCTCGACGAGGATCGCGTTGAGCGTCTGCTCGCGCTCGTCGTGGCCTCCGCCGTTATAACCGGCGCCGCGACGGCGACCCACCGCGTCGATCTCGTCCAGGAAGATGATGCAGGGCGAGTTCTCCTTGGCCTGCTTGAACAGGTCTCGGACACGGCTGGCACCCACGCCGACGAACATCTCGACGAAGTCCGAGCCGCTGATGCTGAAGAAGGGCACGTCCGCCTCGCCGGCGATCGCCTTGGCCAGCAGCGTC
>CAZUQM010000011.1:0-31262 GCA_964622545.1 uncultured Planctomycetales bacterium
CAGTTCATCGGCTTGAGGTAGTAGTTCACCCCGTCGATGTCCATGGGCGAGTACATCATGTCGGCGTACTTCTCGAGGTGCCCGCTGATCTCGTAGATCCGCTGGCTGGCGATGTGCGGCGTATACACCAGATCGTAGCCGCGCTTGAGATGCTCGTCCTTCCAGAACGTCTCCACCTGATGCCGGATGAAGCTCCCCTTCGGGTGCCAGTGCACCAGGCCCGGCCCGATCTCGTCATGAATGCTATACAGGTCGAGCTGCTTGCCAAGGATGCGATGGTCGCGCTTCTTGGCCTCCTCCAGACGGTGGAGATACTCCTTGAGTTCGGTCTTGCTCGGCCAGGCCGTGCCGTACAACCGCTGCAGCATCTTCTCGCTGGCGTCGCCGCGGTAGTACGCGCCCGCCACGCTCGTGACCTTGAACGCGGGGATCTTGCCCGTGCTCGGCAGGTGCGGTCCCCGACAGAGGTCCTCGAAGGCCTCGCCCTCGTCCGTGCCGGTCATGTAGAAGCTGAGGGTCTCGCCCGTGGCTCGCTCGGCGTTGTCGAGCTTGTAGCGGTTGTCCTCGGCCCGCAGCTTGGTCATCGCCTCCTCGCGAGGCAGGTCGACACGCGTGAAGGGCAGGTCGGCCTTGATGATCTCCTTCATCTTCTCTTCGATGGCCGGGAAGTCCTCCGGCGTGATCGGCTCATCCAGGTCGATGTCGTAGTAGAACCCGTCCTCGACGGGCGGGCCGTACACGAGCTTGGCCTCGGGCCAGAGCTCGAGCACCGCCTGGGCCATCACGTGGGCGCAACTATGGCGAAGCAGCTCGAGGCTCTCGTTACGATCACTCTTGAACGTAATGATGCTGAGGTCGCAGTCCTGGGCGATCGGGCGCGCCAGGTCCACGACCTCCTTGCCGTTGCTGCCGTCGGAGACGCGCCCGGCCAGGGCCGCCTTGGCCAGGCCTGGACCGATCTGCGCAGCGACGTCGCCGACCGTCGAACCGGCGTCGACGTCGAGCTGCTTACCGTCTGGTAGCGTTACTTGGGGCATAAGATCACAAAAAAAGCACAGACACCGAAACGCTGCACGCGCCCCGGGCAAACACACAGGTTTGCAGAGCCGCCCGGAGCATCATGCTGTGGTACGCGTCATCGGTCTGTGCCGCAACTTCAATGGTGCGCAACCGGATTTGTCACGTTCGGTCCGCATGCCGGCGCGAACCGATACCTCACATTCAATATACATCGTCGGCAGGCCGGGTCAAGCAATTTAGAAGCCGATTCCAACCGTCCGCGTGCCTGGCCCCTCAACCCTTTGGGAACCAGTCCGGGATCGGCTGGATTCGCCCCCTCTTGTCGACACAGGCCAGCGTCGTCGACGCCTCCGTGAGGATCAGCCCGTCCCGTTGGAGCACGTAGGTGTGATCCACGCGCGCCCGCGTCCGGCGCTTCAGCGTGGTCGTCAGTGTCAGGAGGTCCTCGAAGCACGCCGGAGCCCGGAACTTGCACTCCAGCTTGCTGACCACGAAGAAGACGTCCTGCTCCTCACACATCCGGTACGAGACGCCCTGCTCTCGTAAGAGCGCCACGCGGCCGGCCTCGAAGTACTCGAAGTACCGACCGTGATGGACGTTGCCCCAGGGATCGCATTCGGCGTAGCGGACTCGGATCTCGATGTCGCAGCTCAGTGGGTGTCGAGTCATGCACGACTATTGTGCCAATGGGCCCGACCAGGTCAAGCGGGTACGGCCCGGAGGGTGTGCACCGTGATCTCGGGCCGGCAGAAGAGGCGGACCTTCAAGACGTGTCCCACCCCACGGGTCACGTAGAGCAGCTTCTCGCCCACGCGAATCAGGCCGGAGGCGTATTCCACGTGACGCACGGGCAACCGGGGTGGTCCCAGGCCCGGAATGATGACCTGCCCGCCGTGCGTATGGCCGGCCAGAACCGCATCGGCGGGGTAGCCGTCGAGGAGGTCCATGCTGTCCGGGTTGTGGGCCAGCGCCAGGATCGGCGCGTCGCGCTGAACCCTCGCGTAGGCCTCGTCCGGGCGACAGCGTGCCACGAACAAATCGTCGAGGCCCACGACGGTAAGCACGGCGTCGTCGCGAGAGATCGTGGCGCACTCGTTTCGCAGAACCCGACCGCCGGTCTGCTGCACCACCTCGCAAAGACGCGAGGCCACATCCAGCCGGACCTTATCCGGCACCCAAGAGTGATAGTCATGATTGCCCAGGCAGGCCAGCAAGCCGTCGCGGCTCTCGAGGCGAGCCAGCAGTGCCCCGACCTGCTGGATCTGGTCGCCCAGGCCGCCGGTGATGAAGTCGCCCGTGACGACGATGAGATCGGCCCCGAGCGACCTGACACGATCCATACTCTCTCGCAGGTAGGCGACGGA
This sequence comes from uncultured Planctomycetales bacterium, assembly GCA_964622545.1. Classification (GTDB taxonomy): domain Bacteria; phylum Planctomycetota; class Phycisphaerae; order UBA1845; family JAFGLZ01; genus JAFGLZ01. The sequence goes on from CAZUQM010000011.1 coordinate 2,385, forward strand.
CACCTCCGGTCCCGTGTGGAGGTCCGAGATGTGCGCGATGCGGTAGCCGTCCAGTCCCCGGCCCAGCCCGCGGATCGGAAGGACGACGTCCACCTGCTCGACCCAGTGGGGCTCGACGAATCGGGCGTAGGCCCCCACGCCGCAGGCCAGACCCCCCGCGCCGAGCATGGCATGGCGCAGCCATCGACGTCGGCTCAGCTTCGGCGCAGGTGTCGCATCGGGCTGGACTTGCGTGACGGTCATCGGTCCCACCGACCCAGGGGATGTCTTCGGAGCAAGGCTCCCTTGGGCACTATCGACCGTACGGCCCATCGGCGTGAAGGTTCATCGCAAGGCAAGGGGGCGTCTCATGCCGGCCGCGGCGTCGGGGCGTCGCCTTCGGTGCCGCGGGTGCCTGGCTCGGGGTGCTACTTGACCACCCGCCCGAACAGGCGGTTGGCCGTCCGCTGGGTGATCTCGATCTTGCCGCCGCCGTCGAGCTTGAGCTCCATGAGCCGGGCGGCGAGGTCGTCGATCTTGTTCTTCCAGTCGACCTCGAACTCGGCCGAATTCTGCACGACCTCGCGGAGTCGGGCCTCGACCGTGCCGTCCAGCTTCTTGATCGCCTCGGCCGTCATCAGCGCCTCGGCGTACGTCATAGGCTGGAGCGTCAGATGGATGATGCGACGCACGCTCGCCCGCTTCTTCCAGGCCTTGCCAATGTCGAGCAGGATCTTGGCCTCGTGCTTTTTAGCGACCTCCTGCAGGGCCAAGACGCCGCCGCCCGTGGCGCCGGTCGTGCTCTTGGTCAGCTCGTATTGCCGCGACATGAGCATCTTGGCCGAGTCGGTCTGGATCGCCCGGATGGTCAGCACCGCCCGCCACTTGTGCAGTCGCACGCCGCCGACCGACGTGGACCCCGCCGGCGTCGCCTCGGCTCGACCGAGCACGACCACCTCGGCCTTGAACGCGGCCCCGACCGCGGCCAGCTTGTTCACGTCATCGTTGACGGCGGCCAGTTGGATGTCGCGCTGACGGACGTCGTCGCTGACCTGCTTGTCCATCAGTTGCACATCCTTGTCGATGAAGAAGCCCTCCAGCTCCGACTGCACCACCCCGTTGGGTCGCGCCGGCTTGCGGTCGGTCGTGTTGTCGTCCTCGAGCACGACCAGGATGCATCGCGGGTTGTCCTCGCTCTCCTTGATGTGGGCGAATTCGGCCCACTTGCGGCGGAACTTGGCGGGAAAGACCTCGATCTCGGCCTTGACGTAAGTCGTGCCGTCGGCCTTTTCGGTCTCGATGACCCTGACCACGCGTGCGAAGCCGGTGGCCTGGGCGAGGATCTTGTCGTAGACCGTCTGGTAGTTCTCCGTCTTGCTCATCGAGTTGATGAACGTGCCGCAGACCTGTTCGACGGCTTTTCGTTGAGCCGCCTGTAGGGCCTCGTCCTCGGATTTCAAGCCGTCACCGGTGGCCTTACCGACGACCGTGACCCGTTGAGGCTCGGTGGGCCCGGCGGCGGCGAAGGCCACGGGCGTCGTGGCCGCGGCGAAGAACAGACCGATCGCATATCGCAAGAAAGGTTGGTTCATCGTGTTCGCTCCTGACAGCATGCCAGACAGTCCCGGGACGCATGAGGTTGGCGAGAATCGTGCCTGAAACGCTATCCCCGAGATGCCTGAAGGGCGGCAGGTATTCTAAACCGCGGGTGATCGAAGTCAACTGGCCCTGCCCGGTGGCACTCCCCACGGCGGAGGCCTCACTGGAACTAAGGGGACGACCTCGGGGCGCCGACCTCGGGGTCGACGCCTGGTGTACGCGTAACCTATTTTATTGAAAAGCTTTGTAGTTTTGTCGCTCGCCCGGCGGCTCCCTCAGGCCTGCCTGTGGGAAAGTGAAATCGGCCCAGAGATCGAATTCCGGTTGCGATCACAACCGATAGCCTGGTATATTGTTGTGTTCCGGTATCCCGGCAAGGAAGCCGTGTGCGCAGGCGTCGGGTCGATCAGGCCCGTCGAGATGGAAGGATTGCCTGCCCGGTGAGCGTATCCTCTGATCACATGACCGGCCCGATAAGGATCGGGCGCCGCAGACGATTGGAAAGGGACTATCGAAGAATGATCAAGGTCAAAGCGCGAGGCAACGAGCCCGCCGAGAACATGCTGCGACGCTTCAAGAAGATGTGTGAGAAGGAAGGGCTGATCAAAGAGATCAAGCGCAACAGCTACTACGAGAAACCCTCTGAGCGGCGTCGTCGCCAGATGCGCAAAGCCCTGAAGCGGATGCAGCGGGCCCAGGCCTCGCGTCGCTAGCGAGCCCTCAGCACCGTCAGCCGTCACGTTCGAAGACCGGCGCGCTCTGAACGGAGATGGCTGGCGTCCGCTTGCCCCAGAACCCACCCCCGGGTGGGTCCCCACCGCCCTAAGATGATGCCGCCTCGAGTGCCGACGGTACGCCTGGTTTGCGTGCGTCGAGGTAGCTCGTTGCAGCGGCCGTTCGGCACTCGACGCCAAAAACATCTGGAAAACGGTGGCCGGTCTGTTATGCTTGCCGCCACGGCGCGGTTGCACGATTCCCGAGCCCGTGCAGACGACCGGGATGGCCGGTTCGTCTCGCAGGGTGGGGTGTGCCCATCAGTCGGCCCGACAGCACTCTGAACAAAGGAGGACGCATCGTGAAACGATTGCCTCGTTATGGCTTGTCGGTAGGGATTCTGGCGGTGGCAGCAGCCTGCGTGCTGCTATGGACCCACGGCGTCCAGCACGTTTATGGGGCCGAGGCGACCACCGCGCCGGCAGCGAGCACGAGCGAGACGGTCCACGAGGAGATCCCCGTACCCATCGTCTGGTGGCTCGCGCCCATCGGCGCGATCATGGCCCTGGTCTTCGCCTGGAAGTTCTATAAGGAGGTCATGGCCGCCGGCGAGGGCGATCCCGAAATGCAGGAGATTGCCGGACACGTCCGCGAGGGCGCGATGGCTTACCTCCGTCAGCAGTACATGGTTGTGACACTCTTCTTCATTGTGGTCTGCGGGCTGCTCGCCCTGATGGCCTTCCAGTTCCAGGCCCAGCACTGGCTCGTGCCGTTCGCGTTCCTGACCGGCGGCTTCTTCAGCGGCCTGTGCGGCTACCTCGGCATGCGGACCGCCACCAACGCCAGCCACCGTACTTGCGCCGGGGCTCGGGAGAGCCTCAACCGAGGGTTGGTGGTCGCCTTCCGGGCGGGCGCCGTCATGGGCCTCGTCGTGGTCGGCTTCGGCCTGATCGACATCACCGGCTGGTTCATTTTGCTGGCCAAAGTCTTCCCCGCCTTCGGCATCGAGCCGATGAGCCTCGAGACGATCACCGTGGTCATGCTCTGTTTCGGCATGGGCGCGTCAAGCCAGGCCTTGTTCGCGCGTGTCGGCGGCGGCATCTACACCAAGGCGGCCGACGTCGGGGCCGACCTCGTCGGCAAGGTCGAGGCGGGCATTCCCGAGGACGATGCGCGGAATCCGGCTACCATCGCCGACAACGTCGGCGATAACGTGGGCGATGTGGCCGGCATGGGCGCCGACCTGTATGAGAGCTACTGCGGCTCGATCCTCGCGACCGCCGCGTTGGGCGTCGCGGCCGCCTCGGCCCTGTCGGTCGAGAACACGCCCGAACTGGCCATGAAGCTGCTGTCGGCCCCGATGGTGCTGGCCGGGTTGGGCATCGCCTTGTCGATCCTGGGCATCTACATGGTCCGTACCGAGGAGGGCGCGACGATGCGGATGCTGCTCCGCAGCCTGCTGACCGGGGTGTTGGGCAGCTCGGTGCTGATTGCGATCGTGGCGGCCTTGCTGTGTCTCTACCTCTTCCACGGTACGCCGGTAAGCGGTTGGGGCGTTTGGGGTTCGATCATGGCCGGGCTGATCGCGGGCCTGATCATTGGACAAGCGACCGAGTACTACACCAGCTATGAGTACCGTCCCACCCGCTGGATCAGCGCCCAAGCCGAGACGGGTCCGGCGACCGTCATCATCGGCGGCATCGCCGAGGGCATGAAGAGCACGTGGGCCAGCCTGGCGACCATCATCGTCGCGATCCTGTGTGCCTTCGGCTTCGCGGGCGGCTTCACCGAGTTCACGCTGGGGCTCTACGGCGTGGGCATCGCCGCGGTCGGCATGCTCAGCACGCTCGGCATCACGCTCGCGACCGACGCCTACGGTCCGATCGCCGACAACGCCGGCGGCAACGCCGAGATGACGCATCAAGATCCGAGCGTCCGCGAGAAGACCGATGCCCTCGATTCGCTCGGCAACACGACGGCCGCGACGGGCAAGGGCTTCGCCATCGGCTCGGCGGCCCTGACCGCCCTGGCGCTTCTGGCGGCGTACGTCGAAGAGGTCCGCGTCGGCATCGACCGTCAGGCCGACGCCTTCGTCGCGACCCACGAGGACGCCCAGGTCGGCACCTTCTACTCCCTGGGTCACGGCAAGGTCGCGTTGATCCTGACCGAGCCCGAGGGCGGCAAGGCCCTCACCGCCGCCTTCATGGAAGGCAACGGTGTGAACTCGGTCGAGGTCGACGTGATTGAAAAGGGCGAGAAGGGCCCGGAGAAGGTCTCGCTCGTACCGGCCAGCGCCACGGCCGTCAACCGCATCGAGAGGCACATCGACGCGGTCGGCGCGGTGTTCACCAGCCGCTTCGGGGACGACCTCCAGGCCGAGACGGCCGCGGGCAAGCGGAAATTCCTGCCTGCCTCGATGCAGCAGTACATGGCCTTCTATGACGTCACGCTGATGAATCCGAAGGTGCTGTGCGGGATGTTCAGCGGCGTGCTGCTGGCCTTTGTGTTCTGTGCGATGACGATGAAGGCCGTCGGACGGGCCGCCGGCCGGATGATGCTCGAATGCCGTCGGCAGTTCGCACAGATCCGCGAGTACCTCCGCAGCGAGGGCATGGAGGAGGCGAAGGTCAACGATCCCGACAACTGGCCCATGCGGGTCGAATACCAGGGCCACGTCTATCCCGAGTACAGGGACTGCGTTCGCATCAGCACGGCCGGGGCCCAGCGGGAGATGGTCATCCCGTCGCTGTTGGCCTTGGTCGTTCCGATCACCGTCGGGCTGGTCTTCGACGTGCCGGGCGTGATGGGTCTCCTGGCCGGCGGGCTGACGTCCGGCTTCGCCGTGGCGATCTTCATGGCCAACGCCGGCGGCGCCTGGGACAACGCCAAGAAGCTGATCGAGACCATGCCGGCCAACACGACCGCTCAGCAGTATATGGCCGACGACGACGCCCGGAAACGTTTCCCCGAGCTGGCGGTCCGGGCCAAGGCCGCGATCGACGCGGGCACGCCCGATGCGATCATCAGCGGCAAGGGGTCGGAGGATCACAAGGCGGGCGTTACGGGCGATACGGTGGGCGATCCGTTCAAGGACACGTCCGGTCCGAGCTTGAACATCCTGATCAAGCTGATGAGCATGGTCAGCGTGGTCTTCGCGGGCCTGATCGTGAAGTTCGCCCCGCTCATCGGGACCTGGTTGGGGATCGCCAAGTAGCGTCATGCGTATCGCGACGCCCAGTGCCGATCCGAGTGACGATCGTGAACACCCAGCCCATCTGCCGAGCGCGTTCGGCGGATGGGCTGTTGCATAGCGGGATGCCATGACCGACCAAGCGAGCGACGAGCAGTTCGCCATCGAGGCCGCCCGAATCGCCGAGGCGGATCGCTGCGAGGAGATCGTCATCCAAGACCTGCGGGGCATCAGCGAGGTCTGTGACTTCTTCGTCATCTGCACCGGGACGAGCGACCGCCAGATGCGCTCCGTGATCGACCACATCAACGAACGGGCACGCGAGCTCGGTCAGCGTCGGTTCGGACTGGCCGGCTACGAGGACGCGAACTGGATCCTGGCTGACTACGTCAACGTGGTCGTCCACGTCTTCAGCGAGGACGCCCGCCGCTACTACGATCTGGAGTTGCTCTGGGGGGACGCTGAGCGGATCGAGGGTTGGCAGTCTGGCGAAGCTGAATCCTGATTTCAGGGCTTGCCGCTCGACCATCTTGCGGTGAGGCCGTTTCGAGCTCACACCCGGTAAAAAAGAATTAGGACTGCCCTCCGGGACAGTCCTAAACTGCTCCCTCCTCCTTCAGTTGCCGCTATCCCTCCGGCCAAGACCCTCCGTTCCGCCCTTGGAATGCTAAAGGACCACCCCCAAAGATCCCGCTTGGTCGGTTCGTCTCGTTGTGCAACATCTTGCGGGCGAAAAGACTGGAAATTGCCCGTCGAGATGAGCCGGTACTCTGGCCGTGTGAATGCCCTGGTTGCTATTGCCATGCCAGCCCGGCCGGAAATGGGTGTGAAGTGTTGGCCATTTCGCCATCTTCCACCGATGCAAGCAGTTGGGGGAGGATGTCCTTTCCTCTTAACAATTATCTAACTAGGCAGATCCGGCTCGCTGTTGCTCTGATGCACCCCCAAACAAGGGCTCAACGGGCGGCTATCAGCCCAAGCTCATGCCAAACTGCCACTTATCTTGCTGTTGTTTCAGTGAAACGGTCGTTGCCGGAACTGAACGTCTCTGGCAGGCTAGGGAAGGGTAACCTCGACGACTCTCTGATCTCGGAAGGTGCGTCCCGTCAGGTAGTCGGTGAACTCCACGCGGACGGTGATCTCAGGATGGGCGGGCGGGCCGGTCTGCTTGGGCCACGGGCACTTCAGCGTGTAGTGGTTCGTCATCAGCTTGCCGTGCCAGGCCTCTCGGGCCTTGTCCACGCCGAGCCGGTACTCGCCGATCAGGTGCTGGCCGTCGGGGTTGGCCAGATCGAGCAGTTGGACGCGGATGTCGCCGGCGGCCTTGATGACGTGGCCGTCCTGGTCGAGCGGTTGGAGGTAGACCGTCACGCCGTCGTGCCCGGGTTGACCGTCGTAGTCCGCCCCGCCGCTGAGCCGCTCGATCTCCACGTCCGTGACGTGGAAGAGCATCTCGAAGCGTTTGTCGCCGATCCGACGGAGCGTGGCGATCTGCTTGTCTTTGGCCTCGAGGACGGCCTTTTTGGCGGCCAGCTCGTCCTGGAGCGCCTGGACCTGGTCGGTCAGGTCCCGCACCTGCCGGTCGAGCTGCCGGAAGCGCTCGGAACGGGTCTGCCCGTCGCAGCCCAGAAAGGCGGGCAGGATCGGCAGCAGCAGTGCTAACCCGATGTGGTAAGGTCGCCTCATCCCGAACCACTCGCATCGCCGGATCGGACTCGGCCTTCGCTGGGGCCGGCTACTCTCCGCCGCCCGCCTCGGGCATCTCTTCGAGGATCCGATCGGCCAGTCCATAGTCGAGCGCCTGAGAAGCGTTGAGCCAGAGGTTCCGGTCACAATCGGCCTCGACCTGATCGGCGTCCTTGCCGGTGTGCTTGGCGAAGATGCCGTAGAGATCCTGTCGAAGACGGAGGATCTCCTCGGCCTCGATGGACAGATCGGTGGCCGCCCCCGTCATGGTCCCGCTGATCAGCGGTTGATGCAAGAGCACGCGGGAGTTGGGCAGGACGTAGCGTTTGCCCGCGGCGCCCCCCGCCAACAGGACGGCGCCCATGCTGGCCGAGAGCCCGATCGAGTAGGTCGCCACGTCGCATCGCAGGAACTGCATCGTATCGTAGATCGCCAGTCCCGCCGAGACGCTGCCGCCCGGCGAGTTGATGTAGAAGTGGATATCGGCGTCGTTGTCCTCGTTGCTCAGGAAGAGCATCTGAGCGATGACCACGTTGGCGACCGCGTCATGGACGGGCCCGCCCATGAAGACGATGCGGTCTTTGAGCAGACGGGAGTAGATGTCGTACATCCGCTCGCCGCGTCCGGTCTCTTCGATGACGTGGGGTACGAGCGTCTGACCTTGGGTCATGGCGTGTCCTCGCATGGCCGGGCCCGACCGGGTGCTGCCGTCGATCGGGCGGACCGGGTGAGTGGGGATTTACCCCTTCTTGCCTGCCTTGTCCGAGCCCTTGGGCTCCATCTCGAGAATCTCGTCGACCAGGCCGTAGTTCTTCGCCTCTTCCGCGTCGAGGTAGTGATCGCGCTCGGTCTCCTTGGCGATCTGGTCCCGCTCCTGGCCGGTGTGCTTGGCGATGATGTCGATCAGCCGTTTCTTGTCCTTGAGGATCTCCTCGGCCTGGATGCGGATGTCCTCGGCCTGGCCGCTGATGCCGCCCATCGGCTGGTGGAGCATCATCTTGCTGTTCGGCAGGGCGTAGCGCTTGCCCTTGGTGCCCGCGCACAGCAGCAGGGCGGCGCCGCTGGCGGCCGTGCCGATGCAATACGTGGCCACGTTGCACGTCAGGAACTGCATCGTGTCGTAGATGGCCAACGTCTGGTCGACATAGCCGCCCAGCGAGTTGATGTAGAGATGGACGTCCTGGTCGCGCTTGTCGGCCTGTAGATAGAGCAACGCGCCGATCACCCACTCGGTCACCTCGGGCACGATCGGGTAACCGAGGTAGATGATGCGGTTGTCGAGCAGGTGCTGCGCGATGGTCCGCCGATCGCGGTCGTCGTGTTGGCGATACTGCATCGTCGGTCGCGTGCGATGCGGATCGAAGAGAAGATGATCCATAGTTGGTGCCCTCTGTAAGGCGTCGAGTGTTCACCGTCCCGGATCGCGTGCCACGCCCGAGACGCGGTTGGGCCGTTTCCCCGTCGTGGTTCTCCGCTCACGTCGGGGCGGGTTCAGTCGGATGCCTCGTCGGCCGCCTCGTCCTTGTCGGCCTTCTTCTGCTTTTTCTTTTTGGCGGGCTTCTCGTCCTTTTCCTCGGCCTCCTCTTGAGAGACCTCGGTCACCTCGGCGTCCTGGAGCAGCCGGTCGATGACCTTCTCCTCACGGAGGCTGATGTAGAGCGCCTGGAGCCCGCCGCGTCGGCTCAGCTCGTCGCGGACGCGATCGAACCGGCGTCCCGTCCGCTGGGCGATCTGCGCCACCTGACCGTTAATCTCGTCCTCGGTCACGTTGATGTCAAACTCCTCGCCAAGCTTCTCGAGGATGAAGAACATCTTGATGTCGGCCGCGGCCTCCTCTTGCGCGGTCGTCTGAAGCTCGTCGAGACGCTTCTCGACCTCGGCCTCGGGAATGCCCTGTCGCTGCATGTCGACCAGACGCTGCTGCACCACGCGCTGGGTCTGGCGGCTGCTCAGGCCGGCCGGCACGTCGAAGTCGGTGTTGTCGGCCAGGTACTGACGGATCTGCTCGCGCATGCCGCGTTGGATCTCTTGATCGATCCGCGACTCCGACTCGGCCCGAATCATGGTCTTCAACTCGTCGACGCTCTCGAGGCCCATCATCTGGGCGAACGTGTCGGACAGCTCGGGCAGGTTCATCCGTTTGATGTCACGGATCGCGAAGGTGATATCGGCCGTCTTGCCCCGGACCTCTTCCTTCTCGAAGTCGTCGGGCACCTCGGCCTGCACGGTCCGTTCGTCGCCGACCTTGGCCCCGGCCAGGTCGTCGCCGAGGTTCTCGACCACAATGCCCTCGACCCGTGACGGCCGGGCCGCGAATTGCACGCCGGTCTCCTCGGTGATCGTCTCGTCGTCGACGGTGACCTTGACGTCGGCGGTGACCATATCGTCAGGCTGAATCTCGCCGTCGGCAACGGGCTCGTAGCGCCCGAAACGCATGCGGAGCCGCTCGAGCTGCAGATCGACGTCCTCGTCGGTGACGGTGACGGTCGGCTTCTCGACGGGGATGCCCTCGAGCTTGGGCAGCTCGAACTCGGGCTTGACCTCGAGCTCACAAGAGAACTCCAGGTCGGTGTCCTCGGGCAGCTCGATCGCGTCGAAGTCGATGTCCGGGTCGCCGAGGACCTGGAGCTCTTCCTTGTCCACCGCCGCGAGATAGGCCTGACTGACGATCTGCTCCTTGAGCAGTTGCCGGACCTCCGAGCCGTAGGCCTTCTCCACCAGACGTCGGGGAGCACGACCCCTGCGGAACCCCCGGACGTCCCGTTCCCGCTGGAGCTCGGCGAACTGCTCGTCGAGGCGCTCGGCCACGATGTCCTGCGGGACGCGGACGGTCAGCTTCTTGCGGAGGGTTCCGACGTCGTCGACCGTGACGTGGATGGCCTCCTTGAGCTTGTCGGCGTCGGCCTGGGCCTGTTCCTCGTCGGTGAGATCCTCGTCGAGCTGCTCGTCCTGCTCGGCGGCGTCCTCGGCCTCTTGGGGATCGGTGGTGGGATCTTGGGTCTCTTCGTTCGGGTCGCTCATTCGCGAGGCTCCTTGTCACGCAGTCCGGTTGTCGGACCGAGCCATGCGGCGCTGAAGGAAACGCGTTGCCCGAAAAAGCAACGAGGTCCATCACCTGCGTTCGGGGTTGATCGAGCGGCTAGGGATGCCTGACCAACCTTGGGGCGATGGACCTGGTATTCCGCCCCCATCGCAGCCAACGCCAGGCACCCTTCAGGCCGGTACCCTGCGGTGGGGTATGCAACCGGATTGTACGTCAAGCCGTGGGCAGTAAGGCGCTATCGCTGCGAAGGGCCGACCGACGCCTCCACCTGCCTGAGGTCAAAGCGGGCGATGGGACTCGAACCCACGACAACCACGTTGGCAACGTGGTGCTCTACCAATTGAGCTACGCCCGCAGCCCGCCGCGCTGGGCGGTGTAGCGTTGTAATCTACCCAGCGGCTGGGCGCAATGCAAGGGCGGTAGGCGGCTTTTTCCACGGTCATGGGCTTGGTCGCGTCTTCGGGAGTGCCGTGCGGCCCGGGCCGAAGCGCCTGGGGCCCCGGTCCGTCCCGCAGGTTGATTCGTCCCCATGGCGGTGGTAAGGTTATGATGATTGGGGCCAGGTGGATGGCGGGGAGGTGCCGCCCGCCGTCTTGGCTGGTGGGCGGATGGCCCGCCGGCGCGGAGCCTCGATCGTGTGGGGGACCAGCCGAGATGCGGTCTGGGCGGTGGTGCGGTCGCGAGAACGCCTGGGCCGAGTCGGGGTGACGAGGAACGGCTCGATGCGGGCTCGAAGGAGTCGAACCATGCACAGCCGCACGCGCGGATTCACGCTCATCGAACTGCTGGTCGTGGTCGGGATCATCTCGCTGCTGATCTCCATCCTCCTGCCGGCCTTTACCCACTTCCGCACCATGAGCAAGCGGACGGCCTGCATGGCCAACCTGCGATCGATCAGCCAACTGCTCGAGGCCTACCTCAACGAGAGCCGCGATCACTGGCCTTACGCGAGTGCCATGATCTCGATCGAGGAGGATCCCAACCGCAAGGCGATTTCCGAGGTCGTGTTGACGGGCTTCCGCGACTCGCGGGAGGTCTTCAAGTGCCCGGCCGACCGGATTACGGCCGATCCCGACCTGATCAACGAGACCTACTTCAAGCACGAGAAGACCAGTTACGAGTGGGATTTCACCGGTTGGATCAACGGCGAGAAACGGGGCAAGGAGTTCAGCGATTGGCCTCGGGACCTGACCCGGCCGAGCCCATCCGACCTTCCGATTCTCAATGACTGGGAGTGCTTCCACGGAGGCAAGAAGGAGCCTCATTCGCTGGTTGTCCTGTATGCCGACCTGCACGTCGACACGGACGACGAGCCGTTGGATCCCGAGGACTGGCCCAGCATCGAGTAGCCGTGTTGCAGGCCGGTCCGCCGCAATCCTGAGAGTGGTCAACACCGGGCCATGTGGATCGATCAAGCCACGAGGACGATGAAGCGATGGATATGCAGACACTGCTAAGCGGTAAGGCGTTACGCGAGCGAATCGACAGGCTGTTCAGTACGCCGCGCGGTCGTCAGGTGGGCTTCGCCCTGATCGGCGTGGTCTCGACCGTGGTCGTGGTGGGCGGGGGGTACCTCCTCTACGACCAGATCACGGCCTTGCCGGCTCCGGATGTCAAGAACGCCAAGCCCGAGAAGGTGGCCAAGTTCCTGGGGCACCCGAAGGGGCTGGCCCGGATGTCCGTGCCGAAGCGCAAGGACTTCCTCATCCGTCTTTGCCAGGAGAACTTCCAGCCGGAGAAGCGCGAGGAGCTCGCCCAGACGCTCAACCAGATGACCACGACTGAAAAGAAGGTCTGCCGCGACGCGGTCTTCGACGTCTTCTACGAGGAGGTCCTGGACGGCGCCAACGAGTACCGCAAGCAGCCGACCACGGACGACAAGGACGAGTTCGTCGATCGGACCCTGGCGGGTGTGTATCACCTCCGCGACTACCTGAACGGGCGACGCGGCGGCGGTCGCAGGGCCCGGCGAGGCGCGGCGGCCGCTCCCGCCCAGACCAAACCGTTGTTCGACAAGAGCTGGGCCGACGGGCTACCCACCGACACCGACGGGGCGGTCAAGCTCCTCATCTCCAAGACCAAGCCGAAGGACCGCGTGCGGATGAAGCCGTTCATCGAGGACCTCCGCCAGCGCGACGAGGAGCTGAAGGACGACGCTCGCGAGATGGCGCGGCTCCGCGCGCGGTACGCCCCCGAGGAGGAGATGTAGCCGGTCCGGCCTCCCCCCATGTCCTATTTCTGATCGACCTTGTCTGTTTGGGCGAAGGCCCCGGCCAGCTCGCGCACGAGCGGATCGGGATCGCTGTCAGCGGTGCGCTTGGCCACGCGGGTGAACTTGGCGCCCTGCTTGGACGCGAAGAGCCACGTCGTCGTCAAGCGGACGAGCCACTCCTTGTCGGACAGCCCGGGGGCGAGCGACTTGACCACGTCGTTGGTCAGGGGCAAGTGTCTGAAGTGCTCGATGATCCGCGCGCGTCGGGCGGCGTCGTCGGCCGCCGAGGTCGTCCGCGTGGCCGCCACGAGCAGGGCGCGCTGCAACGGGGCGGGGTCGAGGGGGTCTTTCTCGGCCGCGCCGCGTTTCCGGCCGTGGTGGGCGCGGAGTAGACACGCCAGCACGTCGGCGGCGCGGGTGGCCCGCTCGCTATCGGGTGAGGCCAGATCCGTCAGGAGTTCGTCGATCCTGGCCGACGTGGGCGACAGGGCCGAACGGGTGGCCTTGGCCGGGGGCGCGCTCAGCCCGCCGAGCCGGTGGGTCCATTGCCCGCTCGGTGACTGGACGGGCTCGAGGATTGCGCCGAGCACGATCTGATGCTTCCGGCGCGGTGTGGTCCGCATGGCGTAGCGAACGGGCCCGATGTCGACCGTCTGGACGTGCCGGATCGACTCGCCGGGCGCGAGCACGGGTTTCCTGGCGAGGTCGACGAAGGCCACGCCGGGGAACTGACGGTCCTTGTCGCCCGAGGTCGTGACCGAGACGACCGCCTGGCCGCTGATCATCATCTCAGAGCCGATCGTGACGCTGAACGGTCCGATGTTCTCCAGCGTGAAGACAACGTACCAGGGCTGACCGGGCGCGATCTCCGGTCGGGCCAGGGCCGCGGTGAAGCGGAGGTACTTCTCGGGTTGCTTGTAGTAGTCGAGCGGCTTGCGGTCGAAACCGGCCAGCAGCTCGCGGACGTCGGGATGATCGGGCACGGGCGGCACGGACAGCCCGTTGGCGTCGAGCATCTGGTTGATCTCTTCGCGGGCGATGCCGGTGCCGCGAAGCCGAGCGGCGTCTTGAAGGACGGGCACGGCGCGATGGGCCCGTTTGGTGGCCAGGTAGACGCGCGCCAGGCCGACCGCGGCCATCTGGTCGGTCGGGGCGAGGTCCTTGAGGACGCGCTCGGCCTCTTTGTGGTCGCCCTTGGCCAGGGCGGCGAAGCCGTAGGCGCGGAGGGCGGCCGGTGTGGGGTCGGGTCCGTCGATGGCGATCTTGGCGAAGCGCATCGCCTCGTCGGGCTTGCGATCGTAGAGGGCGTAGAACCAGGCCATCTGGGCGGCCATGTCCCGGTCCTTGGTCTTGACGACCTCGGCGGATTGCTTGGCGAAGTAGTCGGACAGGGCCCGGATCTGTCCCATGGCCAGCTCGCCCCGGCGGAGCCTCCGGAGGATGTGCACCATGAGCAGGCGAGCACTCACGTAGTCGGGCCGGAGCTCGACGGTTTGGGAGCAGGTTTGCAGGGCGGCCTCGAGCTCGCCGGCGCAGAAGCGGTTGTGGGCGAGGTCGTACAGGACCTCGGGCGGCGGCGGATCCTCGGGGTTGGCCGCCTGGTGCACGTCGAGGGCGTAGGTGTACCACCCCTCGGCTTGCTTATGGAGCGATAGCTCGGCCAGCAGGTTGGCGAGCTGCCAGACGAGATTGACCTGCATCGGATTGGCGGTGATGAGGCGCAGGGCGACCCGAACCCGCGTGATCTGCTGGTCCTTGCCCTCGGCGAGTTGGTAGGCGAGCCGGTTGGCCTGGACATTCAACGGCATGAGCTCCAGGGCGGTCTCGATGTGCTGACGGGCCGAGGCCGTGTCACCGCGCGTCAGGGCGATCTCGGCGAGCCGTTGGAAACCGTCCGAGGCGATGGCGGGATACTGGGATGCCTTCGCGATCTGCTGCTCGACGAACTCCTCCCGCTTCTCAACGGTTTGGCGCCGTTGGAGGGCGAGTCCGATCCACTTCAACCGTGCCAGGATGTGGTCCTCGTCGCGCTCGATGAAGGCCTCGAGCGCATCGTAGGCGGCCTCGCTGCTGCCGAACGAATCATGGATCTCGGCGATCCACCGGTAGGGCTCAGCGGCCTTTGGAGCGAGCCTCGCCCCGGCCTTCATGAGCGTGATGAGGACGCTGGCGTCCTGCTCGCTCGGACGGCCTCGGAGTCCGAGAGCATAGTCTCGGGCGACGTCGACGATCCACTTCTCGGCCGGGCGGATCGACGGGGCCGATTGCGGGCTAGCGGACTCCTCCGCGCGTGCCGCACCGGCCAGGACCAGACAGCACGTCAGCATGACAAGGCGAGCCTTGAGCGTCGTCATGAGCGTCTTTCTATCCTGTGGGCGATGCCCTTGCAAGCGCGGCTTGTGCGCACCGGGTGCGGAGGACGGGGTGCGCCCGCGGCGTTTTCAGGTGTGAGGCACCGCGTCGGTCGGTGCGATTGGGGGAGACGCGGCATGGCGTCGCCATCACGGAAGCGTCAAGGGCAAGCGGCCGAGACCAAGCCGATCGTGCCGTTGCTGCCGTATCAGCGGGCGTTGGTGGAATCGTCCGCGCGGTTCACGTGGGGCAACTGGTCGCGTCAGGTCGGCAAGAGCTTCGCGTTTTCGCTGCGGCGGATCGTCCGCGGGCTGTTGCGCCGCCGGTCGCAACTGCTGCTTTCGGCCAGCGAGCGCCAGAGTCGCGAGCTGATGCAGAAGGTCCGGCAGCACTGCCAGGCCCTGCGGATCGCGACGGGCTCGTCGGCGGCGAGTTGGGGCGGGCCGGGGCGAGGCGGTTTGGAGATGAGGCTGCCGAACGACGTTCGCGTGATCGGCCTGCCCGCGAATCCGCAGACCGTCCGGGGCTTTACGGGCGACGTCTTCCTCGATGAGTTCGCGATGCACCGCGACGATCGAGCGATCTGGGCGGCGATCTTCCCCACGATCCTGCGGGGCCGGGGCGAGCTGGACGTGGCCAGCACGCCGAAGGGCCCGGGCAACCTGTTCGCCGAGCTGGCGGACAACGAGCGGTTCGAGCGATCCACCGTGACGATCTTCGAGGCGGTCGAGCAGGGTCTCGAGGTGGACGTCGACGCGCTGAAGGCGGCCATGGGCGACGAGCAGCTCTTCCTCCAGGAGTTCTGCTGTCAGTTCCTGGACGAGTCGACCTCGTTGTTGACGTACGAGCAGATCGCTCAGTGCGAGGACGGCTCCCTGCCGCGCGATCTCGACATGGCGCAGTTGGAGAAGGAAACGGGGCCTTGCTGTGCGGGCGTGGACGTGGGTCGCAAGCGGGATCTGACCGTGATCTGGGTGGTGCGCCGCGAGGAGGAGACGCTGGTGACGCTGGGGCTGATCGAGCTCCGCACGGCGCCGTTCCAGGTCCAGGCGGATCGGATCGCCGAGGTGCTGTCATGTCGCGCGGTCCGGCGATGCTGTATCGACGCGACAGGGTTGGGCATGCACCTGGCCGAGGCGACGACGGAGCGCTTCGGCGCGTCACGCGTCGAGCCGGTCACGTTCTCGAGCGCGGTGAAGACCGACCTGGCCGGTCGGCTGCGGATGCTGGTGGAATCGCGACGCGTGCGGATCCCCGCCGAGGCGGACATCCGCAACGATTGGCACGCGGTGAAGCGATCGATCGGCTCGGGCGGTCAGGTTCGCTTCGAGGCCGACCGCAGCGTGACCGGGCACGCGGATCGGTTTTGGGCGGCGGCGCTGGCGGTGCGGGCCTCTCATCAGATGGCGGGCCCGGCGGAGTATGCGTATCGGGGTCGGCTGGACTTCGCACGAAAGGGAGCGTGGTGATGCGTGATCGGCAAAGCGGTTGGCTGGGTCGGCTGGTGCATTCGATACGGGGCGGGTCGCGGTCGGCGGCGCCGAGGCCCGGCCGGATCGTCGTCCCGCAGAAGGAGGACACCTGGCGCGAGTATCCGGCGGACGGCCTGACGCCGACGCGCCTGGCCATGATCCTGAAAGCGGCCGACGCCGGCGATGTCGACTCGGCACTGCACCTGTACGAGCAGATGGAGGAGAAGGACGCGCACCTCTTCAGCGTCGCCCAGACGCGACGCCTGGCCTTGACGGGCCTGGAGTGGCGGATCATCCCGGCGGCCGACAGGCATTCGGTGCGCGACAAGGTTTTGTCCGAGGAGGTGGCCGCCTACTGCGGCGAGCAGCTCAGCCGACTGGATTGCTTCGAGGACGCGCTGCGTCACCTGTCCTTGGCGGTCGGTCGCAACGTGGCGGTGGCCGAGCTGGTGTGGGAGTCGGTCGGCGGCGAGCATCGGATCGCAGACATCACGCCGGTGGACTTCGCCCGGTTGACGACGGACGAGCTGGACGGCGTCCGGATCTTGACCGAGGACGAGCCCGTCGAGGGGGTCCTCCCGCCGCCGAACAAGTTCGTGATGCACATGCCGCAGTCCCTATCGGGACATCCGATGCGCGGCGGGCTGCTCCGGGTCAGCGCGATCGCGTACCTGGCCAAGCACTATGCGGTAAAGGACTGGATGGTCTATTCGGAGCTGTTCGGCATGCCGATCCGCATCGCGCGGTACGATCCGTCGGCCTCGCCGGAAGAGAAGCGGGAGCTGGTGACGATGCTGCAAGAGCTCGGCAGCGCCGCGGTGGGCATCTTCAGCAAGGCGGTGGAGCTGGAGATCCGGCAGGCGCAGCTCGGCGCGCTGGGCACCTCGCCGTACGAATCGATCTGCGGGTTCTTCAACCGTGAGTTGAGCAAGGCCTGGCTGGGTCAGACGCTGACGACGGACACGTCGCAGCAGACCGGGACGCATTCGGCGGCGGTGATCCACGAGCGGGTGCGGCGCGACATCCTGTTCGACGACATGCGCAACGAGGCGCGGACGATCCGGCGGGACGTGCTCGGGCCGATGGTTCGCGTGGCCTTCGGCGACGGCGCGCCGGTCCCGTATTTCCGTCGTGTGCCGCGCGAGGATCGCAACGTGCTGGATCTGGCGCGGGTGATGTCGATTGCGGTGAACCAGCTCGGGGCGAGGATCCCGGCCGAATGGGCGCACGGCGCGTTGGAGATCCCGTTGGCCGATGAGACCGAGGCCATCCTCTCGGGCAGGTTGAAGGGCTGAGCCGGACATGTCGGGGCGTGCCGAATCGGCGGGCCGATCGGGCGATTGCGAGGATCGCCGGGTCGGCCCGTTTCGCTGCGCGACGGGTGGGCACCACGTGGGTGTTCGTGACGGCAACGGAGGTGTGTTGACCGACGCTGCCGCGCGAGGGACGCGGTCCCCCATGTAAGGCTGAGCGGACGGACGGGTGTCCGCGACTCAGCGGGAGGCCTGAACAGTGGATGAGCATGGCAAGCAGGACGGAGTGGACGGCGCGGGCGAGACGCTCGTCAACGCCGAGCCGCAGGCGGTGGCGTCGGACGGGACGCATCGCGTGGTGATCGTGCCGTGGGGCGAGGTTCGCAGCGCCAGCGGCGACTTTATCGTGGATGCCGAGTCGGCCCGGGCGGCGGTGGAGGCCTTCGCCGCGCAGGCCAATGAGCTGCCGATCGACTACGAGCACCAGACGCTGGGCGGACGCTACGCCTCGCCGAGCGGTCAGGCGCCGGCGGCAGGCTGGGTCCGCCGACTCGAGGCGGTGGAGGGCGAGGGCCTGGTGGCGGAAGTGACGTGGACGGATCGGGCACGGGCCCTGATCGCCGGGCGGGAGTACCGATATCTGTCGCCGGTCGTGATCGTTCGCAAGGACGACCGGCGGCTGGTGGCGCTGCATTCGGCGGCGCTGACGAACAAGCCGGCGATCCACGGCATGAGTCCGATCGTGAACCGTGCGAGCGTCGGCGGTGACGATCTCGCCGACGGCGAGGCCGAGACACACGAGGAGGACGGGTTGATGGGATCGGCGTTGGATGGACTCCGCGAGGAGTTGGGGTTGGATGCCTCGGTCGAGGGCGAGGACGTGCTGGTGGCCGCGTCGGAGCGGCTGGCGGCGCTGCGGGCCGACCGGCGGCAGCGCGAGGCAAAGGAGAAGGTCACGGCGGCCATGAAAGCGGGCAAGCTCACGTCGGCTCAGAAGGGCTGGGCGACGGAGCTGATCCTCCGCGACCCGGAGACCTTCGATCTGTGGTTGAGCGAGGCCCCGGTGGTGGTGCCTCTGGGCCGAGTGGTGCCGCCGTCGTCGGGGGAGGCGGGTGACCGCCGGCGGGCGTCGGTGATCGTTTGCGCCAAGCAGGCGTATCGCGACAACGAGCTGCTGGCGGCGCTGACGAGCGAAGAGGCCTTCGTGGCCGACGCGCTCCGGGAGGCGGGCATCGAGTAGGTCGGAAGCGGCAAGCGCATTCATGGAGAGACCGAGATGGCATTGACGGCGAATCGTGACGTGGATCGGTACGTCGACCAGGACGTGAGGAGCTTCGCGGTGGCCGCGGGCAGCCACATCCGCAAGGGCTCGTTCGTGGGGCTGAGCAGCGGCTACGCCCGTGCCCTGCAGGCGGGTGACGTGTGCGTGGGCATCGCCTACGAGGAGGCCGACAACACGTCGGGCTCGGCCGGCGATGTGAGCGTTCGCGTCTTCACGCAGGGTGATTTCCAGCACGCGCTGACGGGCGCGGCGGTTACCAACATCGGCGATCCGGTGTACGCCTCGGCCGACGACACCGTGACGTTCACCTCGACGGACAACAGCTTCGTGGGCGTGTGCGTCGGGCTGCCGAAGGCGAACACCATCGTGCTGCGACTGAACCCGTGGAACGCGGCGGCCTCCTAGCCGGTCGGCGGAGGCCGTTCAGAGAAACGAGAGGACCAGCGCGGGCGGCCCCACCCGGCCCGCTCGCGATGCGAAGGAGCCGAAGACGATGGCGGTGATCAACACGGGACTGCTGACCAAGGGCCTGCGAAGCGAGTTCTTCAATCGCTTCGAGAACACGCCGACGACCTACCAGGACCTGTCGACGCGGATCGTCTCGAAGGGCGATGCGGAGACGTACCGCTGGCTGGGTACGGTGCCCACGATGCGGGCGTGGGGCACGGGACGGCTGGCGCGCGGGCTTCGCACCGAGAGCTACTCGGTCGAGAACCAGAAGTACGAGGCGACGATCGAGGTCGACCGCGACGAGATCGCGGACGATCAGACCGGCCAGATCCGCGTGCGGATCGCCGAGCTCGCCCAGCGGGCGGCCACGCACAAGGACCTGCTGATCGCCCAGTTGCTGACCTCGGGCGAGACGGCGGGCTTCCACAGCTACGACGGCGTGACGTTCTTCAACGACGCCCACGCCTCGGGCGATTCGGGTGCGCAGGACAACAAGCTGACCTGCGACGCGGCCGATGCGGACAACCCGACCTCGGCGGAGTTCAAGGCCGCCCTGAAGCAGGCGATCGCCACGATGCTGGCGTTCAAGGACGACCAGGGCGAGCCGATGATGACGGCGGCCACCGGGCTGGTGTGCGTCGTGCCGCCGACGATGTACTTCACCGCGCTGGAGGCGATCAACGCCTCACTCATCGACAGCACCACGAACCTGCTCGAGGGTGCCTCGCGGGTGACCTCGCTGCCGTGGCTGACGGACGCCAGCAAGTGGTACCTGCTCAAGACCGACGGCGTGATCCGACCGTTCATCTTCCAGGATCGCGAGCCGGTGGAGTTCGGGTCGTTGGCCGAGGAGAGCGAGGAGGGCTTCAAGCGCGAGAGGTTCCTCTACGGGGTCCGAGCCCGCTACGCCATGAGCTACGGCTACTGGCAGTACGCGGTCCGGACGGACTTCACCTAGGCGGGCTCGGCGGCGACGGCGGGGGAGGCGATCCCTGCCCCGTCGTCGTTTCTTACCTTCATGGAACACACCGATGAGCTACGTGGCCAACATGGACATCGAGGAGCGGCTCGGCACGCAGGCGTATGTCGGGCTGACCGACGACGCCGGAACGGGCCAGGCGGACGCGGACAAGGTGGACGAGGCCCGGCTCGGCGCCGAAGGCGAGGTCGACAGCTACCTGGCCTCGCGCTATGCGGTCCCCATCGACGTCGGCGTCCATCCTGAACTGGCGGGGCTGCTCAAGAGCATCACGCTCGACCTGGTCGAGTTTCGGCTCCAGTGCCGCCGGCCGCCGGTGGCGGCCGAGGTGATGCGCAAGCGCGACGCGGCGATGGTCTGGCTCCGTGACGTGGCCGGGGGCAGGGCGAAGCTGCCGGCCGAGTCGGAGCTGCCGACCAGCCAGACGCAGAGCCTTCAGCCCGAGGCGCTGGGGCGTCGGCGGATCCTGACGGACGACGAGCTGGATGCGCTCTGAGCGGGCGGCGCGAGCCGGACGGGGGACAACCGATGACGACGACACTGGCGGACATCGAGCGCGAGGTGCTGCACCGGATCAGCCTGATGCGGGTCGGGACGGCCGCGGCGGCCAGGGGCCTCGACGGTGTGATGGCCAAGAAGGTCGATCGCGTCATGGAGCACGTTCGCGATCTGCCGAAGCCGGCCGTGCTGATCCGACAGGACGGCATGCGGCGAGGCAAGACCGGCCACGAGCATGCGATCACGCTGGTGGTGGCGTGCGAGGGTCTGCGTTCGGCGGGGGAGGCTCGACGCGGCGGCGACGGCGTCGTGGGCATGCAGGCGCTGTTGGACCTGCTGAGGCAATCGCTGGACGGCGCGGAGCTGCCGTGCGCGGCGCGGTTGATCTTCGAGGTCGAGGCACCCCTGGTGGATGACGATCGCCTGCTGGTCTTCGCGCAGACGTACGCCGTGGAGGGGTTGAGCTGATGCAGCGGATCACGCTTCGGATACCGCGGCTTCGGTGCTATCGCGCGGGCGACCGCTACCGCGTCTGCTGGAACGGGGGTCACGGCGAGATCGACGGCGCCGAGCGGCCGCTCCTGGGGGATGCCCCGTTCTGGCCGGGCAGCCGCGCACACGACGGGCACCTGCACGAGCCGCATTTGTGCGGCGGACATGTGGATCAGGCCGTGCAAGACGGCCATCTCGTGGGTCGCCATCTCGAGCACGGACACCTGCAGCCGGCGGCCGTCCTTCGGTTCGTCTCGCAGCCGCTGCTGCTTGGCCATTTTCGTATAGCGGTGCGGACGATGGATGCCGGCGGCAACGCCCTGGCAACGGCGCCGGAAGCGGCGGCCTACACCATCAATGCCAGTCCGCGCCCCGCGTCGGACCTCACCGTGACCGGCTATGACGACGGGGACGATCAGGTCACGTTTGGATTCAGACCCTCGCCCGATTGCAGCGGGCTGTAGGTCTTTCGGGAGCATGAGTGATGACGGACACGTACCCCCATGAGGCCTGGCCGAGCCCTGCCGTCGCCGAGGCGCTCGACGGGACGACGGACGCGGCGACCGGACTGCCTTACATCGCCAAGGGCACGAATCCGAGCAGCGAGCCGAGCTATCAGGTGCAGTACCAGCGGCGCGAGCAGCGGCAGAATCGACTGCTCGCCCCGTGGCGGCAGGGGCAGGTCGTCGACGAGGGCGGTCTGGTCATCGGCGTCTACCCGCTCGATTACACCTTGGGCGGTCAGCGCAAGCACTTCCCCGGTGCGACCGGCCAGCCGGTGGCCGATTACAGCACGAAGGTCGTCTATGTGGACGAGGCCAACGACCTCCAGATCCAGGAAGGCTTTCCGGACGATCTGACGACGTATGTGCCGCTGGCGAACGTAACCAGCAGCGGCGGCGGATTGGCGATCGAGGACCGCCGGATGTGGACGGCTCAGGCCGTGCCGGAGTTCACGCAGGCCATCGAAGGAACGGACCTGTCGGAGGCCCTGGCCGATCACGTGCCGACGCTGGAGGTCTCCGTCGGCGAGGAGTACACGAACTCGATCTGGGTGACCGTGCAGGCCAAGGACGCGGCGGGCAACAACCTCAACGAGCGCGTGCTCATTCGCGGCTGGGTCAGCGACACCGAGCACGGCGGCGAGATCAGCGTCCCGCCCAACACCGATTTCACCGTCCAGACCGGCACCAAGGTGAAGGAGGTCACGACGAACCGGCACATCCTGGCCATCAGCAACGCCAGCGGTAGGGTGGTGTTCGACATCGAGGAGACGACGGCACGGACGTTCTACCTGATGGCCGAGCTGGACGGGCGGGTCGTGGCCTCCGGGCCGATCGTGTTCACGTAGGGGGTTCGTCGAAGCATCAGCGTGGGGTCCGTAAGCCGCGTCTTGACGCCAGATCCCGAGCTCTTGTGAAGGAGCACGTTCTGAGGTGGAGACGCGCTGGTCAGGACGCGTTGGCGTTCGCACGCTGCCGATGCACACGGATTCGACGACACGCGGGGGATCACCATGGCACAAGCAGAGATCATGTTACCGGTCCGGTCGGCCACGTTGCCGGACGATTCGGCGGGATCGGCGATGGCGCGGCTCGTCCGCGAAGTGACGACGGACGGCGACGCACCTCGGGTCGTCCAGCTCGTAGCGCGATTCGATGCGACGACGACCGAGCATCTCTTCTGGCAGTTCCGCCTGCCGGACAACTTCAAGGCCGCCCAGGCGGCCGGGCGTCCGAAGCTGAACGTGCAGTTCTACCTGGCAGACGATCAGACGGCCGACAATGCGAAGGTCGACTTCGAGGCGGCGCTGGGGCCGATCACGCCCCGGAGCGCGGGTGGCGGCGGCGACGATGACGATCTGACGGCGCTCGACCTGACCGGCGACGGCGGCGGTTGGGTGGCCGGCCCGCTCGATCTCGGCACGCAAGCGACGGCCACGGCGGGCAGGCTGTACGAGGTCGGCCTCGATATGTCCGGCAACACGGACGGCGCCGCGGCGGGCGACTACGTGATCCTTGGCCTGCGGCGGGATGCCGACGACGGGATGGACGACACCATGACCGGCGACGCCTGCGTGGTCGCGGTCTCCCTGACCTACACGGTGGGCTGATGGCGGCGGATTTCGACAACACGACGATGCAGGTGACGCTGCCGAGCGGTGCGCTGCGCGGCCTCACGGCGATTACCATGATGGCGTGGCTCAAGCTGGACAGCAACGAGGGCCACCAGGGGTTCCTGTCGATCAACGGATCCACGGGCATCTACCAGAAGGTCATCGGCCTGTACACCACCTCCTCCGCCTACCTCCAGATGGCGGTCCGGCACGCTACACGGGATGCCCTGGCCAGCGATGTGCCGCCCTCCGTCGGGCAGTGGCATCACGTCTGCGGACGGTGGGACGCATCTCACAACAACGGTCGACCCGGCCTGGTCGTGGACGGCGTGGTGCGAAGCCCGGCGGCGATATCTCCGGAAGGGGCGCAGTTGCCGGACGACGGTCCCCTGATGGTGGGTGCGGCGGCGGCCCTGGGCCTTTTGCCCCTGGACGGCAAGATGGCCGACCCGGCCATCTTCGACCGCTGGCTGAGTGACGAGGAGGTCCGCTTGATCGTCCACGGACGGTTGCGGGCGAACCATCTCGACCCGGTGTGGCACCTGTCGTTGGAAGGCATCACGGGAACGGCCGCCGTCGGCGACATGGGCCTGCGCGACACGGTCGGGCCGAATTCTATCAATGCCCTCGGCAATCCACCCGCGTACCACCGCGATCCGCCGCTGCACTGGCCGGGAGGCGGCGTGCACCAGGTCGGCGGCGGTCGTGCGACCCTGAACAGCCGGCCGACGATGAACGTGGCGCCGGGAGTGAAGCGGGCCACCATGCGGAGGGCGACCTGATGGCGGAGCTCAAGAGGAACGCGGCCTGGACGTGGCTGTTCAAGTTGGTGGATGAGGCGGACTTCGCCACGCCGCAGACGGGCAAGTCGCCGTCGGTGGAGGTCAGCGCCGACGGGGCCGCCTTCGTCCCGGCCACGAACGCGCCGAGCGAGCTGTCGGACGGCTGGTACAAGGTGGACCTGACGGCCGGGGAAACCGACGCCGACGCGCTCGTGCTCAAGGCGACGGCCGGTGGCTGCGCCCAAACCGATGAGGCCTTCTACCTGCCGACGGAGACGCCGGATTCCGCTGGCGGAGGTATCGCCGATGCGGTCTTGGGCGAGTCGGTCGGCGATCACAAGGGCACCGGCGGGAGCCTCGCCGAGGCGATCAACTTGATTCGCAGTGCCGTGGCCGGCAAGCGGGATCAGACCTTGGCCACGGGCGTGATCCGCGTCTACGACACCGACGGCTCGACCGTGCTCGCGACGCTGACCCCCGACGAGGAACAAGGCGTTCTGACGCTGAGTGATACCTAGCGTAGGCATCGGGGCTGCGCGCTTCGCCTGCGATGAGTGAATCGGCCGAACGGAATCACGCATGGACGATTCGATTCGTGACAAATGGTTCGCCGTGTGGCATCCGCTGCACCTGGGCTTCACCGCCGACGGACACGCCAACGCCATCGGCCTGTCGCTCGGCGTGTTCTGGGTGCGGCATCGGGGCGGGCACAACTTGTATCGCTGGTCGGGCAACGCCGAGCCGGTGCAGACGGATCGCATCGTCGGGACCGCCGCGGCCCGTGCGACGACGGTGAAGACGTTTCCATGGATCACGCACGAGGCCGACACCACCTACTGGTATCTGCTCCGGACGGTCGGTCCGGGCGGGGTCGAGGAGACGACGACGCACCAGTTACGACGCGTATCCTTCGACGCCTCGGGCGCCTATCTGGGCCAGCGGCCGAATCCGCCGGAGCGTTTGCGTATCAACTGCCTTTTCGACGGTCGCTTCGGGCTGAGCTGGTCGTACGACCCGGCCGGTCAGGAGGCGCCACCGTCGGTCTTCGAGGTCTACAACGATGCGGCCTCGCCGGGCACGGTCGATTACGCGACGAGCGTCGACAGCGTGCCATTCGAGCCCGGTGGCGTTCTGTATTCTTGGACGAGCGAGCCGTTCGCCGACGGCACGCGTGTCGCCTGGGCGGTGCGGGCTCGATCGGCCGGCGGCGTGCTCGAGGAGAACGTGGTGCGATTGGCGGCCGAGGCCGACGCGACCGGTCCGGCGATTCACAACGATATCGCAAGCGAGCTTTCAGCGGACGAACCGTAGGACGCAGGCAGCTTACACGCCCAGTCGGCCGGTCTGGCCGAGAACGATCAC
Source organism: uncultured Planctomycetales bacterium (assembly GCA_964622545.1). Classification (GTDB taxonomy): domain Bacteria; phylum Planctomycetota; class Phycisphaerae; order UBA1845; family JAFGLZ01; genus JAFGLZ01. The sequence continues at coordinate 27,846 of CAZUQM010000011.1, forward strand.
CAGCACCCCCAAGGCCCAGACGTAGTAGCTGAAGTAGACGAGCTTCGCGCCGCGGACCGCAGCCAACAATCCCTTCAACGCGAAGTACCCCACCACGGTGGCCACGAGGCTGCCCACCGCGATCGGCAGGGCCGGTATGCCGGCGAGCTGATCGGCCGGCAGCTCGAGCACGTCCTTGAACTCCTTGGCGGCCGCGGCACAGATGGCCGGGAAGGCGATCAGGAAGCTGAACTCCGCCGCCCATTGACGCTTCAGCCCGCACAGCAAGGCGGTGCAGATCGTCGCGCCGCTGCGGGAGATGCCCGGCGTGATGGCCAGCCCTTGGGCCACGCCCACGGCCAGGGCGCCGAGCACGCCGAACTGCCGCCAGCTCTTCCGTGGCCGGGGCACCTTGCTCGACGCGAACAGCAGCACGCCCGTGACGAGCAGGGCGATGCCGATGGCGGTCGGGCTGCCGAAGGCGGCCTTGAACTGGTCCTGAAAGCCCAGCCCGATGACGCCGGTCGGCACGCACGCGATCATCCCGAGGATGGCCACGCGCCACGCGGCCTTGCGCACGAACCACGAACGCCGCGACCGAGGGTTCGGCGGGGGGCCGTCCGATCGGAGCTCGCGGATTAGACGAGCGAAGTAGGCCAGGAAGGTCCGGGCGAAGACGACGACCACCGCCAGCAGCGTGCCCAGGTGGGTTGCGACGTCGAAGAGCAGCATCTCGGTTGACTCGGCCGGCAGGCGCATCCAGTGCTGGACGAGCGCGAGGTGGCCGGAACTGCTGACGGGAAGGAACTCGGTGAGGCCCTGGATGACACCGAGCACGACGGCCTGCCAGATCTCCACAGCTAGCTCCTACTTGGTTTCGTCGGATCCCTGGTCGGGCTTCACCCAGGGCTTGGGGTCGGGTTGGGTGGTCTGCACCAGGAAGTTGCGGGCTCGCTTGAGGTAGCTGATCATCGACAACGCGGTGATGATGACGGCCCCCCAGACCAGGACGACCTGCACCCAGGCATGCAGCGACGTCCCCACGATACGTTGCACCCCGGCCAGACCGGCCAGGATCGTCCCGACGGCGAAGGCCTGGACGAGCATCTTGACCTTGCCGTGGACGCTGGCGGCGAAGCTGGCGCCCTGGCCTTCGCTGAATCCCCTCAGGCTGCTGACGAGCAACTCACGTCCGACGATGACGACGACCATCCACGGCTGCACGTCGGTGACGTAGCGACCGGCGTCGGGGTCGTAGAAGCTGTGCCCGCAGAGCATGATGAACGCGCCGCAGATGAGGATCTTGTCGGCGAACGGGTCGAGGATACGGCCCAGGCTGGTGATCTGTTGGTACTTGCGGGCCAGGTAACCGTCGAGGACGTCGCTCAGCGCGGCCACGATGTAGAGCCAGAAGCAGACATGGGCGATCCACAGGTCGGCGCCCTGAGGCGAGTGACCCAGTCCACCGAGCAGCGCGAACAGAATGGCCGTCAGCACGAGCCGACCGAGCGTGATCTGGTTGGGCAAGTTGATTCGCATCCACCCTGGCTCCGGGCCCGGGCCGGGCCTGAAACGCTCACTCCAGAGGCGAGAGGATACCTCTGGCGGGCCGCGCAATCAAATCATAGCCCTGGCGGGCGACGCACGCGACCTCGATCCAAGGTGCGTCGTCGCTTGGGGCGTCGGTGAGCAGGACGACGCTGTCGACCTCGGGGGCCTGCCCGGCGTGTCGGGCGGTGAGGCGTTTCTCAGGGTCGACGCCCTCGATGAGGACGGGGAATCGTCGGCCGATCAGGCCGTCGGTCTTGGCGAAGGCGATGGCCTGCTGGGCGGTCATGATCGCGTCGAGCCGCTCTTGTTTCGCGTGGTTGTCGACCGGGTCGTCGAGCCGCGCCGCGGGCGTTTCGGGCTCGTGGGAGTAGGCGAAGACGCCGAGCGCGTCGAAGCGCCGGTCTTCGACGAAGCGTAGGAGCTCGGCGAAGTCGTCATCGGTCTCGCCGGGAAAGCCCACCATCAGTGTCGTGCGGATGTGGATGCTCGGGACGCGGTCGCGCAGCTTGTCCAGAAGCGTCTCGATCTCGAGGCGGGTTACGCGGCGGCCCATGCGCCGGAGCACGCGATCGCTGATGTGCTGGAGCGGTAGGTCGACGTAGGGCACGACGTGGTCGGCCTCGGCGATGGCGTCGATCAGCTCGTCGTCGAAGTGTCGGGGATAGGCGTACATGAGGCGGACCCAACCGATCCCCTCGATGGCGTCGAGCCCGCGGAGCAACTCGTGCAAGCGCGGGCTGCCCGGGATGTCCATGCCGTAGGCGGTCGTGTCCTGGGCGATGACGTTCAGTTCGACCACGCCGTCGTCGCGGAGTTCCACGGCCTCGTCCAGCACGACGTTGATCGGCTTGGAGCGCATCGGCCCGCGGATCATCGGGATCGTGCAGAACGTGCAGTGTTGGTCGCAGCCCTCGGCGATGCGGAGGTAGGCGTAGGTGCGCGGCGTGATGCGGAGCCGGGCCGTGTCGGCCGGCATCGCGGCCTCGTGCGGGGCGTCGGATGCGACGATCGGGTCCGGCCGATCGTCAAGGACGGCCTGGACAACACGCTCGCGCTCGTGGACGCCCAGCAAAACGTCGATCTCGGGCACCGCCTGTCGAAGCTCGTCGCGGTCGCGCTGGACCAGGCAGCCGACGACGACGAGCCGGCGGCACCGGCCGCGGGTTTTGCACGCGGCAGCCTCTTCGATGACCTCGAGGGCCTCTTGCCGGGCCTCGTCGAGGAAGCCGCAGGTGTTGACGACGATGACGTCGGCGTCTTCGAGGTCGGACGTCGGCGCGCAGCCGGCCTCGGCGAGCCGCGCGAGCATGACCTCGCTGTCGACGAGGTTCTTGGCGCAGCCGAGCGAGACGAACGCGATGACGGGCGGTCGGGGCATGATGCTTCTCTGGTGTCGCCGCTAGACAGTGTAGCACAGCGTTGCTGGCGAGGCCGCTGGACGATTCGCCGTTTCGAGGACCGGCCCTTCAGAGCAGCGACTTCGATGCGTCGTTGAACGCTTCAACCGATGCTTCATCGTAGCGGCGATCGTATAGGGGCCGTGCCATGCGGTCCAGCGTCAGAGCAGCGACCGTAAGGGAGCTGTGTTGTTCAAGGGCTTCCTGACGGGATGGGCTCGCGAAGGATTCGTCTGATGCCGGCGTTTGAACAGCAACGCTTCCTGACGGGCGCGTCTCCGACAACAGCAACGCTTCCTGACGGGATGGGCTCGCGAAGGATTCGTCTGATGCCGGCGTTTGAACAGCAACGCTTCCTGACGGGCGCGTCTCCGACAACAGCAACGCTTCCTGACGGGATGGGCTCGCGAAGGATTCGTCTGATGCCGGCGTTTGAACAGCAACGCTTCCTGACGGGCGCGTCTCCGACAACAGCAACGCTTCCTGACGG
>CAZUQM010000011.1:31362-172008 GCA_964622545.1 uncultured Planctomycetales bacterium
ACAGCAACGCTTCCTGACGGGCGCGTCTCCGACAACAGCAACGCTTCCTGACGGGCGCGTCTCCGACAACAGCAACGCTTCCTGACGGGCGCGTCTCCCGTGCTAGTCGGTACCGCTTTTGAGGCGTCCCCGTGACGACCTCGCATACAACGCAAAGCGTATCGGAGCCGGGGGTTGGCTTACTTCATAGTTTCTCCGATTCGGCGCTGACCCGATCGCCCCCCCCTCGGGCCGTTCTCGCGCGGTCGCGCGTTGGATCGGGTGCCAGAGCGCGGGCCCGCTGTCGACCGATGCGACGTTGTCGGGAGGCCGTGCCGCCGCTTACTTCGGCGCGACCCACTCCGTGCCCTGCTTGAGGAGCTTGGCGAAGGCCGGGTTTCGGCAGGCCTTGGCGTCGTGGCCGAGCACGATGTTGAACACGCGGCCCTTGCCGTAGGTCAGCGTCCAGGCGAGCGGCTCGGTTCGCTTGCTCCAGTCGGAGTCGGCCGTGACGAGTACGTTGATGGGCGCGTCGCCGACCAGCTTGGCGTAGAGCTCGTCGTCGCACGCGAACGTGCCAGGCACGCCGGCCGTGATGGGGTGATCGGGCTTGACGACCTTGGCCGTGAACGTGCTGCGGGGGCCGTGGCCCGAGCCCTTGGTCCAGATCCGCCCGATGAGGTTGCGGTACTCGGGCCAGTCGCTGAAGGCGTTGACCGAGAAGTGGAACGAGACGAGCCCCTTGCCGCCGCGGACGAAGTCGAGCAGGTTCTTGCGGGCCTGGTCGGTGATGCCGGGCCGCTTCCAGTTGTAGTAGTTGAGCAGGAGGACGTCGTACGTGGCCAGGGCCGCGGAGGATTCGAGCACGAGGGGCTCCTCGCTGACGACGACCTCGAACTTACCGGTCTTCTCGAGGTGCTCGCGGAGGACGGCCGTCGTCTCCCGCCATGGGTGAACGGGCACGTCGCGGCCGGTGATGACCAGGACGCGCGTGAGCTTGGCCGGGTTGGGCTTCTTGGACGCTCCGGCGGCCTGGGCGGGGTTGTCGGCAGCCAGAACGGGCACCAGCATCGCGACGGTGAAGACGACGGCATGGCAGAAGGATCTCATCGAGCACCTCGTGTTCGGTTGCGTTGGCGGCGACGGGGCGACCTCGCGGACGCGCGCCGGCCGCTGACGGGTTTGGGCGTATCATATCGGCTCGGCGGGGTGGGCGGTAGTGGGTGGTGAAGCGGTCGTCAGAGACGGCTGAGCCGAGCCGCAGGAGACAGAAGGAAAAGGCCGGGGCCGTGTTTCGTGTTCGCGACAACCGTCGTGTGCCAGATGATGCTACGGGCGTCTTGACGCATCGGTTGGGTCAGCGCCGGAGCCGCCGGCGTGGTGCATCAAGATGCACCCTACGGACCGCGCATCCCAGGTGTGGCGCGTCAAGACGCAAGACAGCTTCTCGGCTCGGCGGAAGCTTCGCCCTTCCCTCACAGCGCCCACGGCTTGCGGCCGGGAGGGGCGCTCAGCAGCTTATTCGCGTCGTCGCTGTTGGTGAAACGTTCCTTGTCGGGGTCCCACTTCAGTTTGCCGCCGACCTGGACGGCGATGTGAGCCAGATGGCAGAGCGACGTCGTGCGATGGGCGACCTCTTCGTCCTCAAGCGTGCGACCGCGGCTCTTCACGCAGTCGATGAAATCCCGCTTCTCGGACTTCAGGGGCAGATGCGTCTCGTCCGGACCGATCTTCTCGGTGAGCAGCGACTTCGGCTCGGCCACGAGCGGGCCGTTGAACTTGGTGAAGATCCACCCCTCGGTGCCCTCGAACTTCACGTAGGGCATCTTGGTCTCGTAGATCATGGTCACGCCGTTGGCGAATCGGTAGGTCACCTCGAACTCGCGCAGGACGTTCCACAGCAGGTCGCGCGACGGCATCGTGCCCTTGCCCTCGACCTCGACCGGCCCGGTCCGTTCGGTGTTGTTGCCCCACTGGGCGATGTCGTTCAGGTGCGTGCCCCAGTTGGTGACCATGCCGTCGCAAGTGTCGAGGTTGCGCATCCAGCCGGCCCGGCTGTAGGCGTGCGGGGCGTGGACGCGGTCGACCTGGTACGGCTTCTTCGGGGCCGGCCCGAGCCACATGTCGTAGTCGAGTTCCTCGGGAACGGGCTCGGTCTTGATGGCCGGCTGCTTAAACTTGTCGATCGGCACGCCGGTGCGGATCGTGTGCAGCTTGCCGATCCGGCCGTTGAGCACGAGCTCGCACGCGCGGTGGAAGTTCTTCTTCGACCGAAACTCGCTGTCCATGCGGAAGACGCGCTTGTGTTTGGCCACCTCGTCGGCCAGCAGGCGTCCCTCGGCGATGGTGCGGGTGCAGGGCTTCTCGAGGCAGACGTCCTTGCCGGCCCGCACGGCCGCGACGGCCTGGGGCACGTGCCACTGATCGGGCGTCGAGATCATCACGGCGTCGACGTCCTTACGGGCGAGGACCTCGCGATAGTCGGTGGTCCGCCAGATGTCCTTGACCTGCTCAGGCTTGACCTGGCCGCCCCATATGGACGTGCGTTCGCTTTCCAACGCGAGCCGCCACCGGTCGACGTCGCAGAGGGCGACGATCTGGCAGTCGGGCGCCTTGAGGAAGGCCTTCATGTTCGAGCAGACGACGATGCGGCCCAGGCCGATCATGCCGATGCCGATCCGGTTGCTGGGCGCGACGTGGCCGTCCTTACCGAGCGCCGAGGCCGGCACGATGGTCGGACAGGCAAACGCACTGCCCGCGGCCGCGGCCGAGGTCTTGAGGAATCGTCGTCGCGTGAGGGTCGATGGGCGTGTCACGATGGAGCCTCCTTGTCGGGACATGGCTGGACGAGGACCCGCTCGGCCGGTCTGCATCGCGAATCCTCAGTCGCTTCTTACCCTGCCATGATGACAGGTCCTACGGATGACGCAAGGGTGCCATGCTTGTTTGAAGAGGCCGACGCGTTGCGGGCCCCAGCCGAGCCCCGCTCTCCTCAGCGGGTCATGGTGTACCGGTGGTGTGGATCCCAACGCCTGGCAAGTAGGGTTGAGGTGGTCGTCCGTGCTTGACGCGCCCATCTCCTGACCGCACTGAGGACGTTGCGGCTCGGGCGAACGGCGGCTACGACGCCGAGCGGCTGGCGTGCTGGGCGGGGTCGACGTCCTCGCGGGCCATCATCGAGTAGAGCCGCGAGCGGGAGATGCCGAGCAGTCTTGCGGCTCGCGTCTTGTCGCCGGCCGTGGCGTGCAGGGCGGCCATCAGGGCCTGCCACTCGGCCTCGCGCATGGTCGGCACGTCGTCCGGGCTCTGCGGCTTGATGGGCACGGGCGTCTCGATCCCGACCGACCTGACCGCATCGAGCATGGGCTCCGGGAAGTCCTCAGGCAGGAGCTCGGGCCGATTCGAGGTCACCAGGGCATACTCGATCGCGTTGGCGAGCTCACGGACATTGCCGCGCCAGGGCTGCTCCTTCAGCCATCGCTTGGCCTGGTCGCTCAGCGAGCGGCGCGGCTCTTCGTAGATGGTCGCCTGAAGGTCGAGGAAGTAGTCGGCCAGGGGCAGGATGTCACCGACCCGCTCTCGCAGCGGCGGGACGACCATGCGGTAGGCGCTCAATCGGTAGAAGAGGTCCTCGCGGAACCGGCCCTGGCGGACCAGCTCGGGCAGATCATGGTTGGTCGCGGCCACCACGCGGACGTCGACGGCGACGGGCTTGGTCTGCCCGACGGGCACGACGTAGCGCTCTTGCAGGACGCGGAGCAGCCGGGTCTGCAGAGAGAGCGGCATATCGCCGACCTCGTCGAGAAACAGCGTGCCGCCGTGGGCGCTCCGAATGTAGCCCGGGTGATCGAAATCGGCGCCGGTAAACGCCCCTCGGACGTGGCCGAAGAGCTGACTCTCGATGAGGGCTTCGGGAAAGCTGGAGCAATCGACGGCCACGAACGGCCCGTCCTTGCGCGACGACCGATCGTGGATCTCCCTGGCGATCCGCTCCTTGCCCACGCCCGACTCGCCCAGGATCAGGGCGGTCGTGTTCCGCGCGGCCAGGGCGGCGATCTCGACGTTGAGCGCGCGACTGACGGGGTCGGCCGAGACGAATCGGTCCGTCAGATCGCCCTGACCCACGTGGGCGGACTCTGACCGTCCCGCCGCGGGACCGCGGGGTTGGTTATTCTGATGGAAAGCCGGTGTTGCCCCGTTCATGATCTCCTCCCGCTTGAGCGGGCGACAAGACCATGGCGACGGTCGGATCCATCCAACCTTGGTTGTAAGAGGGTGGTTATCCAACTCCCCGTTGGCTTCTTTCCTACTTTCCCTCTTAGTCCATCGAGGGCGATGAGGTGGGTACCCTGGATTCAGGAGCCCGCCCTGCCAGCCTCCAACGGCAAGGAGCAACGCACAATGTTGACTGCCTTCCACGCCCTCGGATCATCACCATCCTATGGTCCGGAAATCGGCAGGTCAAGCCTCGTAACACCAACAATTCTCAGCACCTACATCAATGCCGGTACCCCACGGTCGACCCGTCCGATAAAACACCTGATAGCAGTAGCATACGGCGGTTCCGCCACTCAGGTGATGCATTCACTCGAACGCTGGATTCGCCATGGAATTTCACCGTTCCTGCTTTATGTGCATTGGATGCCCGTGTGACCGACGAGAATTCGAAGTTAGTTGCGGCAAACCTGCGATTACTTGATCGACCTAAACCAGGCAATCCCGCCGGCGCCTCGTGAGGGATCAGCGTAGGGAATGAAATCGCCGCCAAAGAGTTGCGGACGGCGTCCGCCGGCGACGGTGTGCCCGATGACCAGGCCCATGGCCGCCCCGAAGACCACGTCAGAGAAATGATGCTCGCGGTCGTCCAGCCGCGCCAGACCGACCATGCCCGCCAGGCCGTAGAGGGGAATGCCCGCCCAATGTCCGTACGACTGGTGCATGACGGCCGCGAAGGTAAACGCGCTGGAGGTGTGACCCGACGGCCAGGCGAAGGATTCCCCGTTTGGCCCGTCGGTACAGGCGCAGAGCTTCAGCGTGGCCGTGCTGACACCGTTGATGATCAGCGCGCTGAAGAGCGTCTTACCGACCTCGTAGGTCCTAATGTCCTGCATCTGTTGTCCGACGAGGTACCATCCGCCGGCCAGGGCGAAGTGGAAGGCGGGGTTGCCGGCCACGCCGAAGGCCTCGCGCCACCCCTCGCTCAGGGTGTGGTGGCGGTCGTAGTGATCCTCGATCTCGTCGTCGACCTCGGGCCTGAGCGCCAGGGCCGTCCCGCCGGCCGTCAAGAGGATGACCAGGTTGGTCGGGTTGGTGTAGACCCGCTTGGTGTCGTCCCACAGGTCGCGATGGATCCGCCTGACGTCGCGCCAGACCGTCTCGCCGAAGCCGGGCCGCGGGCCGCGGACCCCGTCGTCGTCGGCCGTCCGGGCATCGGCATCGCTCGGCTGCGTTGCGGGGCCGGTCACATCGCCCAGGTCGCTCAGCGTCAGGTAGGCCATGTCGGTCGGGTCCGATGAGGCCCGGTGACGGTCGATCGCATCGAACGCCGCAGCGGGCCGACGGGATGCGTAACTGCTGCGGATCTCGGCCAGCCGTGCACTGACGTCGACGGCGAGGCGGTCGGGTCGCGTGTGACCGTCTGATCGGGGCAGGCTCAGCGGGTCGGCCGCGGCCAGCAGGACGTCGCCTTCGCGGACGAGGTAGTGGGCCTGTCGGATTCGCCGGACCGAGGCGGCGCGGAAGGCGACTGCGTCGTGGGCGTTGGCGGAGTTGTCGGGCCGGTCGGTGGCCTGCATGTCGGTGAGGTTGCGCTGCCGGGCGAGTACGAGGGCGCGGTCGAGATCGTGATGGCTCGTCGAATCGCCGCTCGGATTCCATGTCGCGATCGTGCTGGAACAGCCCGTGAGACCGACGACGATCACTGCGGTGAGCAGACTCGTCGTGCGACGTGCTGACGGAGCCAAGCAGAGGGCCGAACCGCTTCCGAGCGGCAATGCGCCTCCGCCGCGGCTCCCTCGACGGAGCTCGGGACAAGTGAAGCCAAGGGCCAGCCGGAAAAGGGGTCCTCCGGACTTCCTGTCCGATCGGCTTGGGCTCTCGACGGGAGGCACGCGAGGCTCCGATCGCATCAAGATGGCCGAGGCTCGAGGCGGTGCGGTCTCGTCCGGGCCGAACCACGCCAATGAGGTTAGTGTAACGTCGCGGAGGCCCCGATGCGAGGTTGCGGCGGTTAGGCCGAGCTTACGAGGTGTGTGCCAGAGGGGGCGTGCAGGCCCGAAGGGCCTCAGGGGTGTGGCCATGGTGGCAGGAGCCGCGTCCAAGGCTCAAGACCTGCAAGCATTGGAGGCGACAGGGGTGACAGCATCGGCCGCCCCGCTGGGGCTCTTCGTGCGCTTGGGCACGGTCCCCCGGGGCTCACGCCCCTAGCTACAGACCTGGACTCGTTCGGGGTGATGGCCACGTACGCGTCGATCCTGGACCGGCTCGTGCTGGTTCGATGGTCCCGGCCGGATTCGTCACGCACCCGGGCTTGTGAGCTCACGGGAGGGGGGTCGCCCTGGCCACGGTGGCGGGCTGGTACTTGGCCAGCAGCTTGCGGATGCGGGGCTGGTCCGGGTTGTGCTCGAGCGAGCGATGCCAGCACTCGACGGCCCGGGTCCTCAGGTGCACCTGCGAGGGATCGAGCAGGAACTGGCTCATACAGACCACGCCGAGGCCGGCGTGGGCGAGCGAGTCGTGCGGGTTGAGCAGGATCGCCTTGTTGTAGGTCTCGACGGCCTCGGCATATTTTTCCTGGCGGAACTGGGCGTGGCCCAGCCGCTCGTAGGCGGCCGACAGATGCGGGTCCATCTGTATGGTCTTGGTCAGCGCGAGCTCGGCCAGCCGATAGCGGCCCTGCTTGATGTACGTCGTGGCCAGGTTGACCAGGACGATGGGCTGCGTGGCGTCGCGTTCGAGGCTGGCCTTGTACGATCGGATGGCCTCGTAGTACTTGCCCTGGCTGTCGGCCACGGCCCCTAGGTTGGAGTGTACGCCGGCGTGGTCGGGATTGAGCTGGACCGCCTTGCGATAGTAGGTCATCGCCTCGGGCATGCGATGGAGCTGGTGGTAGCAGACGCCGAGGTCCATGTGGGCCTCGAAGCTGTCGGGACGCAGGTCGCACGCGTGGAGATAGGCGCGGACGGCCTCGGTGTGCCGGCCGAGGATCCGGTACATCTGGGCCAGGTCGTAGACGTACTCGAAGTTGTCGGGCTCGAGCTTGACGGCCTCCTTGAACGGCGGGACGGCCTTGTCGAACTCGCCGCGTCGGCGGTGGATCTTGCCGACGGCGTGGTGGGCCGAGGCCAGCGTCGGATCGAGCCGGATGGCCTGTTGGAACTCGGCCAGGGCCAGGTCGAGGTCATGGGAGGCCAGGTGAGCCTGCCCGGTCTGGATGTGATCGAACGGCTGGACGGTGTAGAACTGCCCGTCGCAGCCGGCGCCCACGCCGAAAGCCAAGACCGCCATCGCGGTCCCGATCCAGTTCAGTCTGACTGCTCGCCGCATCCGCGCCATAACGCCCCCACCCCCGTTGCAACCGGTCCGACACCGAAGCGAACCGCGTCGATCCTGACGATCGGTTCGGTCGATAAGCCTTCAGTTTGGCCGGGATTACGCGGTCCTCGCTCGTCCGGCGGTTGACTTCATCCGCCGGTAATCTATTATCAAATCGTCCCTTGACGCGCTGATCGTCCAATCTTTTTGGCGGGCCCCACCCCGGGGAGGAAGGCCATGCGGGCCCTACTGGCCATGCCAGCTTACAACGAAGCCGAGTATCTGCCAACCGTCCTGGCCGGCGTGCGGCGGTACATCGATGACGTGCTGGTCATGGATGACGGCTCGACCGACGCCACGCCCGAGATCATCGCGCGCCACCCCGGCATCCGGACCATCCGCCACGAGACGAACATGGGGTACGGCCAGAGCCTGATCGACGCCTTCGACTTCGCCATCGAGCAGGGCTACGACTGGGTCGTGACGATGGATTGTGACGAGCAGCACGCCCCGGAGCACATCTCGGACTTCCTCGACGCCGCCCGGCGGGACGACGCCGACATCATCAGCGGCTCGCGGTTCCTGACCGAGCTGGACGGCGACGATACCCCGCCGGCGCATCGCCGCGCGATCAACAAGGCCATCACGGAGGTGCTGTATTGCCAGCTCGAGCTCGAGCTGACGGACGCCTTCTGCGGGTTCAAGGCCTATCGTGTCTCGGCCCTGGAGCGGTTGAACATCACTGAGCCGGGCTACGCCATGCCGCTCCAGCTCTGGGTCCAAGCGGTGCGCGCGGGGCTGCGGATCCGCGAGATCCCGGTGCGGCTGATCTACAACGATCCCAACCGCCACTTCGGGGGCATGCTCGACGACGACTACGTCCGCTTGATGCACTACGTCAGCACCATCAGGAAGGAGATGGGCGGATTCTCGTGCGACTGCTTCGACGAGGGCACGACCTGCCAGAAGGTCGAGATTGCGACCCCCACACCCCGCTGTTACTGTAAACGTCCATGCTAACGTTCCAATCGCTCAGCACGCCTCAGGGCGACGGTGAGACGCTCATCGAGCCGCCCGCCGAGGAGCTCGGCGGCCTTGTCGAGCAGAACCGGCGACGGCTCGCGGAGATCGGCGATCGCCGGATCCACGGCCGGCCCCTGAGCGATCTCCGCGCGGTGACGCGCTCGATGCTGGCCGGACAGCGCGGTGACGGGGTCGTCGTCGTGACCGGTCATCAACCGTCGTTCTATCACGCCGGCGTCTGGGCCAAGAACATCGTCGCGGCGCGGTTGGCGCAGGCCCTGGGCGGTGCGGCGGTGAACCTGATCGTCGACAACGACGCCCCGAAGAAGACAACGCTCGTCGTGCCGCACCATCGCGATGGGATGCTTAGCGCCCAGGACGTGCCCTTCGCCGAGTATCGCGTCGGCCTGGCGTTCGAGCAGTACCACGCCCTGGATCCGGCGGCGGGCGTGCGACTGGTCGGCGAGATCCGCCGGGCCCTCGGAGAGCAGGCCTACCGCGACTCGGCGATGCCGCTCATGGCCGATGCCCTCACCGACGACACGCACGCCCAGGACCTGGTCGATCAGGTGACGGCGGCAAGAAAGGCCGTCGAAAGGCGCTTCGGGCTCGAGTTGATCGAGCGCCGCGTGAGCCAGGTCTGGGCCGGACCGGTCCTGCTCGACATGCTGCTGAACGCCGAGCGTTTCTTCGCGTGCTACAACGGGGCGCTGGCCGACTTCCGCAAGGAACTGGGGCTGAGGGGCACCGAGCGCCCCGTGCCCGACCTCGTCGAGCGGCAGGGGCGATTCGAGCTGCCCGTGTGGGTCTATCGGCACAGCCGGCCGCGACGGCGGCTGTTCGTGCGGCGCGACGACGACACGCTCACGTTTTATGCCGACGACGACGACATCGGCTCGGTCCGTGCCGGCGACCTGACCGAGGGTGATGCGATGAGCCGGCTCGGGGCCGTGTTGGGTTGGCGGTTTCGACCCCGCGCGCTGACGCTGACGTTTTGGGCGCGGCTGCTGCTGGGTGACCTGTTCATTCACGGCATCGGCGGGGCCAAGTACGACCGCATCACGGACCAGCTCATGCGGCGGTACCTCGATATCGATCCGCCGGAGATGGCCTGCGCCTCGGCCACGGTGCGGATGCCGATGGAGCGATTCCCCGTAGATACGGACGATCTGATCGCGGCGCGGCGCAAGGTCCGCGACGTGCACTACAACCCGCAGCGCTACCTGAGCGCAGCCGACGACGGCGTGAGCGAGCGGCTGAAGAGGCGTGCGGACGCGATCGCCGAGTCGGACCGTCTGCGTGCCGACGATCCCGACAACCACGAGGTCCGCCGCGAGGTCTTCCATGAGATCCGCCGTCTCAACGCCGAGCTGCTGAGCCTCGATCCGGGCCTGGCCGATCGGATGGCCGAGGAGGTCCGTCGTATCGAGCGCGAGCTGGCCCACAACGCGGTGGCCGACTATCGCGAGTACTTCTTTGGCCTGCTGCCCCTGAGCAAGCTGGACCGCCTGGCGGATGCGTTGCCGGGGGTGGGGGACCTCGGGGCGTAGCGTCCGAAGTGCGGGCGATTTCGGCGTGATAGGAGCACCGTTCCTGGTCAGGGGATAGGTCGCGATGGCGTTGTGCCCCCAAGCCACCGTGTCCTCACGGGGGCCGACCGCGATGGGACATCGCGGTCATGGCGATGATGGCGGAATCGATGTCACGGTGATCGGATCGCACGGTCGTTGCCACCGTGATGTGCGAATGAGCTAGCCGAAAACGGCGGCGCCACACGCGGGTGATCGCCGCCCGTTTTGAGAAAGGCTTATCCATGCGAGACGGACGTTTGTTGAGATCAGGTGTTCTAGTCATGGCGGCTGCGTGCGTCATGGGACCGGGCCGAGGCGTATCCGCCGCCGACATCGTCGTCGCGCCGGAGGGCGACGACGCGAACCCCGGGACGGCGGACAGGCCGTTTCAGACGATCATCCGGGCCCAGCAGGTGGCTCGGGACCGCATCGCCCAGGGCCTCGACGCCGACCTTCGCGTGGTCATCCGGGCCGGTCGGTACGAACTCACCGAGCCGCTGAGGTTCGGCCCGGCCGACGGTGGGAGCGAGCGGTTCGGTGTGACCTACGCCGCGGCCAAGGACCAGAAGGTCGTCATCAGCGGCGGGCGGCGGATCACCGGATGGACCCGGGGCCATGACGGCGTGTGGACCGCGAAGGTGCCCGCAGGCTGGGCGTTTCGCCAGCTCTTCGTCGACGGCCGCCGCGCGATCCGGGCCCGCACGCCGAACGCCGAGACCGAGAAGCGGTACTGGCGGCTCCTGGGCGGTGAGCTCACGAAGGACCTGAAGCGGCATACCGTCACGCTCAAGCCCGAGCAGCTCGCCAAGATCCCCGCCGCCGACGGGCTCGAGATCGTCGTGCTGAAGAACTGGGCGACGCTCCACAAGCGCATCGAAGGTATCGACCGCGCGACAGGCGTGGTCACGCTGGCCCCGCCCCACGTGAAGTACTTCTCCGGCAACCGGCCCCGCAAGGGCTGCGCGTGCTTCCTCGAGAACGCCCGGGTCCTGCTCGACGCGCCGGGCGAGTGGTTCCTCGATACCCAGGCGGCCACGCTGCACTACAGGCCCCGCGAGGGTGAGGACATGACGAGGGCGGACGTCATCGCCCCGCGGCTCGAGCGGCTCGTGGCGGTGACGGGGACCGAAGACGCACCCGTGCGGAACCTGCACTTCCGCGGCCTGTCGTTCGAGCACGCGGGCCTGCCCTTGCCGCCGGAGGGTCATCACGGCCGCCAGGCGGCGTTTCGATATGGCGGGGACAACTTCACGGGGCGCATGCCATCGGCCATCGAGTGGCGCGCCGTGACGCACAGCAGCATGGTCGGTTGTCGGATTGCCCACATCGGCAGCGGCGGGGTCGATCTGTACGATCGCTGCCATCGCAACCGCATCGAGGGCTGTGAGGTGTGGGACGTGGCCGGCAATGGCATCGGCCTGGGCGGGAGGAACGATCCGGCGCGGGTGCCCACGAAGAACCGCATCGCCAACAACGTCGTGCATCACTGCGGGGCGGTCTACTACGGCGCGTGCGGGATCTGGGTGGGCTTTGCGCAGGAGACGACGGTGGCGCACAACCTGGTGTGTCACCTGCCGTACACGGGTATCAGCTTCGGATGGCAATGGAACGCCAATCCGACCGTCGCGCGCGAGTACCTCATCGACCGCAACCGGGTGTTCGATGTGATGAACGAGGTGTCCGACGGAGGGGCGCTGTACTCGCTGGGCTTTCAGCCGGGCACGGTGGTCAGCTACAACCTGCTTTACGAGGTGCATCGATCGGACTTCGCCCACGCCGCGCCGAACAACGGCATCTTCTTCGACCAGGGCAGCAAGGCGTTTCGCATCGTCGGGAACGTGATCCACAGCACGTCGGGCAAGCCCGTCCGCTTCAACCAGTGCAAGCGGGAGGATCACACGTGGGCCGACAACCACATCGGCATCGAGCCGGCTAAGGCTAAGGGCACGCGGGCCTACAAGGAGGCGGGGCTGGAGGCCGCGTGGAGGCATCTGGTCTTGCGCCGCTAACGGACGCGTTTGTTCTCGCCGCCGTGTTCGACGAGTTCCCGTTGCATCGCGATCTGGGCGTCGAGGAGCTTGATTCGGAGCTCACGGAGCGAGGCATCGGTGACCCTGCCCTGCTTGACAAGGGCCTCGCGCTGATCGACGAGCTTCTTAAGCTCAGCGATCAATCGCCCGTGGACGGCAAGCCGCTGATGCGTTGTCTGGCAAAGCGCTAGCAAGGCTCGGCTCAGCGCGACCTTGGCCTCGGCGAGCTGGTCGTAGCCGATGAGTCCCCGCTCGTAGCGGACCGCGGCAGCCTTGAGCTGCTCGACGCGGACATCCCTCTTCTGTTCGAGCAGACTGCGGAGCCGTTTCTCGTGGTCGGTCTTGTCGGTGCTAGCGGCCAGGGCGAGGGTCACCGCGACGACGCCAACATAGACATGCGTGGTGATGGACTGGATCATGTCGTTGTCCTCCCGGGGGCAAGGGCGGTGGAGTGCTTGCGCGGCCTAGGGATGTTTCGAGGCCAGACTATCTATCAGGTATTGTATTCGGGGTCCGGCAGGCGGCAAGGTTCCTGTCGCCCCCTTCGGGGGCTCCGTTGCTTGGGGGGCGTGACGCCGGGTTCCGTTCGCCTGACGGCTCACTCCACCCGGGGCTACGATCCTGCCGGCCCTGACGGGCCTTATGCCCACTTGCGCGTTGCCCTTTTGGGCAACGGACCCCGCCGGGGACCCAGCTTGGCCAAGGCTGCGCCGGAGGAGCCCTTGCGGATCGGCTGTTACGGCCCTCCGGGCTCGGGTCGCCGTCAGAGACGGCTCCTGCCAACAGCTGAATACAGAAGACAGAATTCAGGAGACAGGAGGGAATCGTTTGGATGGGATAGCGTGTCCTGGAAGGAGCGTTCGAACAGCAACGCTCCCTGACGCTCGCGTCTCTGAAAGGACGGCTTCCCCGCGACGCCTGTCCGCTCAATCGCGGCTGCGTTAACATGCACCCAATTGACATCTCCGCGTTCCGGCACAGGAGCCCCCGTTCATGCGTTTCTCCATGCATATCCTCGCAACCGTTTTGGTGTCCCCCATCCTGGACTGTGGTGCGTCTTCGGCGTCGGCTGCGGAGGCATCCGCCGGCGAGGTGATCGAGGTGTCGGGCGTCCAGGGCGGGCTCGTCGTGCACGTCGGTTGCGGCGACGGCACGCTGACGGTCGGCCTCCGCGCCAACGATCGCTACCTCGTCCACGGCCTGGACACCCGTGCCGACCACGTGGCCGCGGCCCGCGAGCATGCCCGATCGCTGGACGCCTACGGCCCCGTCTCGATCGACCGGTTCGACGGCGCGCACCTGCCGTACGTGGACAACTCGGTCAACCTGATCGTGGCCGACGAACTGGGCGGCGTGACACGGGCCGAAGTGATGCGTGTGCTCACCCCGAACGGCGTGCTGTGCGTGCGGCAGGGGGATGAGTGGACGAAGACCGTCAAGCCGCGCCCCGAAGCCATCGACGACTGGACGCACTATCTCTATGACGCCACGAACAACGCCGTCTCGAAGGACGCGGCGATCGGCCCGCCGAGGCACATCCAGTGGGTCTCCAGCCCGACGTGGACGCGGCATCACGATCGGATGTCGAGCTTCAGTGCGATGGTCTCGGCCGGCGGCCGCGTCTTCTACGTCGTCGACGAGGGGCCTCGTGCGTCGGTCGTGCTGCCGTCGGAGTGGCGGCTGGTCGCCCGCGACGCCTTCAACGGTAAGCTGCTCTGGAAGCGCGACATCCCGACGTGGCATCCCCAGCTCTGGCCGCTCAAGAACGGGCCCGCCCAGCTTCCGCGTCGTCTGGTGGCCGTGGGCGACCGCGTCTTCATCACGCTCGGTCAAGACGCACCGGTCAGCGCCCTCGAGGCGTCCACGGGCCAGACGCTCTGGACGTGCAAGGCCAGCCGCGGCACCGAGGAGATCGTCCATGCCGACGGCGTGCTCTACCTGGTCGTCAACAAGCGGCCCGACAAGCGCGGCTGGGGCCGCGGCGACTACCCCAGCATGCAGGCGCTGATCCGCGAGGCCCAGAGGAAGC
The DNA here is from genome assembly GCA_964622545.1 of uncultured Planctomycetales bacterium. GTDB lineage: Bacteria > Planctomycetota > Phycisphaerae > UBA1845 > JAFGLZ01 > JAFGLZ01. The sequence goes on from CAZUQM010000011.1 coordinate 45,528, forward strand.
CATGGGAAAGGGCCCCGAGCACGCTGCTGGCCGTCAGCGCCGAGACGGGCGAGGTCGTCTGGCAGAGGGACTACATCATCGCACCGCTGACGCTGGCCGTGGGGAGCGGTCGCATCTTCGTGCACAACGGGCGGCAGGTCATCTGCGTCGATCGCAAGACGCACAAGGAGCTCTGGCGGTCGCCGGAGCTGCCGAGCCCGAAGGCGATCTTCTCGTTCTTCGCCCCGACGCTCGTGGTCTATGGCGACGTCGTCCTGTTCGCCGGGGCCGAGAAGATGAAGCGTCACCGCGGCGGGCGGGACACCATGCACGCGTTGTCGGTCGAGACCGGCCAGGTGCTCTGGACGGCCCCGCACCCGCCGTCGGGCTACGATTCGCCCGAGGACGTGCTGGTCGCCGACGGGCTGGTCTGGACGGCCGACATCACCAACGTCCGCGACCAGGGCGTGTTCGTCGGGCGCGACCCCCAAACGGGCGAGGTCAAGCGGCAGTACCCGCCCGACGCCGGCAACCGCATGCCGCACCATCGCTGCCACCGCGCCAAGGCCACCGAGCGCTTCATCCTGGCCTCGCGGACCGGCATCGAGTGCGTCGACGTGACCAGCGGCGAGTGGACGCGGGACTACTGGGTCCGCGGCGCGTGCCTCTACGGCATCATGCCCGCCAACGGCCTGACGTACGCCCCGCCGCATTCCTGCGCGTGCTACATCGTGGCCAAGCTCAACGGCATGAACGCCCTGGCGACCCCGGCGGCGCGGCGGCCCCTGCCCGAGCCGGCCTCCGACGAGGCTCGACTCGAGCGCGGCCCCGCCTACGGCGAGGTGACCGCGGCGGGCGCGTCGCACGACGGCGACTGGCCGACATACCGTTGCGATGAGGCGCGATCCGGCATGGCCCGGACCACTGTACCGGCCAAGCTCCGACCGGCGTGGACGACCAAACTCGGCGGCAAGCTGTCGAGCCCGGTCGTGGCCGGCACCCTGGTCTTCGTCGCGTCGATCGACGCTCACACGGTCTATGCCCTGGACGCCGAGACCGGCCGGCAGCGCTGGAGCACCGTCGCGGGCGGGCGCGTCGATTCGCCGCCGACGATCCATCGCGGCTACTGCGTCTTCGGTTCGGCGGACGGTTGGGTGACGTGCCTCCGCGCCGCCGACGGCGAGCTGGTCTGGCGGTTCCGGGCCGCGCCGGTCGATCGGCGGATCGTGTCGTACGACCGGCTCGAGTCGGTCTGGCCCGTGCACGGCAGCGTGCTCATCAGGCAAGACGGCTCGCGGGACGTCGTGACGTGCGTGGCCGGTCGGTCGATGTTCCTCGACGGCGGGCTGCGGCTGCTGCGGCTCGATCTCGAAACCGGTGAGACGTTAAGCGAATGGGTGCTCGACGACCGAACGCCCGATACCGGCGAGCGGCTCCAGGCCAAGGCCAAGTGGCCCAACCTGCCCGTCGCCCTGCCCGACGTGCTGAGCTGTGACGGCAAGCGGATCTACATGCGGTCGCAGCCGTTCGACCTGTCGGGCAAGCGGACGGAGGTCCTCACGCCCAGGGACTACACCGACCAGCAGGGCGCCACGGCGCACCTGTTTTGCCCGACGGGCTTCCTCGACGACACCTGGTGGCACCGCACGTACTGGATCTACGGCAAGAATCCGATCTCGGCGGCGGGTGGGTGGTACCTGGCCGGGTATCGCGCGCCGACCGGGCGGATCCTGGCGTTCGACGAAGACCGGGTCTACGGCTTCGGCCGGGCGTCGCGGAAGCTGCTCGGCACGCCGGTGGTGCATCATCTCTTCTCGTGCGGCAAGGCGCCGGAGTTCAAGAAGGTCAACCCGAAAGAGAAGCCGCGGCGGCGTGGGTCCTACGGGCTGGTCTTCCTGACCGAACCCGAGTACGCCTGGTCGAAGCCCGTGCCGCTGCACGCCCGGGCGCTCGTGCTCGCACCGGCGGGTGGCGAAGGCGGCGCGAGCGGCAAGCGTCTGTTCATCGCCGGTCCGCCCGACGTGGTCGACCAGGCCGAGGCCATCGTCAAGCTGAGCGACGCCGAGACGCGGCAGAAGCTCGCCGATCAGAGCGGGGCCTTTCGCGGCGAGAAGGGCGGGCTGCTGTGGTCGGTCTCGGCCGGTGATGGCGAACGGCTGGCGGAATACAAGCTCGACTCGATCCCCGTCTTCGACGGCATGGCCGCGGCACGCGGGCGGTTGTTCCTGTCGATGGTCGACGGTCGCCTGATGTGCATGGCGGGCCGGTAGCGGGAATTCGGGTGACGATCCGCACAGGGTAGGCCTCGGACGAACGCAAGGAGCGACGATGGCCCAACGGCTCAACCTGGTGACGGGCGCCTGCGGATTCTCGGGCTCGTACCTCGTCAAGCACCTGCTCGAGGCCGGCCTGCGGGTCATCGCGACCGATCTGCCGGGCGCCTTCGAGAGGGACAAGACGCAGCGCATCGTGTCGCACATCGGCCTGGACCTCCGTCACGACAACCTCACGATCGTCCCTTCCGACCTGACCCAGCCCGAGACGCTCGCGAAGGTCTGCGAGCATCCGATCACCCACGTGTTTCACACCGCCTCGCTCTACGACTACTCGGCGGGCATGGAGGCGCTGACACGAGCCAACGTCGAGGGCTTCGAGAACCTCCTGGCCGCCCTGGAATCCCACGAGCTCGAGCGGTTCATCCACTGGAGCACGTGCGGCGTCTTCGGCCATCCCTATCGCCTGTCGCAGAAGGGCAAGGGCAATATTCCCTTCACCGAGGGCTCGCCGTCGCCCAAGACCGAGCCCTTCGGCGCCGAGCACCCCACGGGGACCTACCTCGTCAACGACTACGGCGTGAGCAAGTGGAGACAGGAGCAGCTCGCCTGGCGAGCGTACCGCGAGAAGGGCCTGCCGCTGACGGTGATCCGGCCCGCGCCCATGTACGGCCCCGGCAGCGACTACGGACACGGGGGCATCGTCCTGGCGATCCACGGCGGTTACGTGCCGATGATCCCGCGTGACGCCCGCAACTTCATCACGACCTCGGTCCACGTCGCGGACGTCGCGCGGTTCGCCGAGTTCATCGCTCAGCGGGATGAGGCCATCGGCGAGGACTTCAACGTGGTCGACGACAGTGTCGTCAGCTACAGCGAGTTCCTCCGGTACATCGCCCTGCTCGTGGGTCGCCGCATGTGGGAGGTGCCCCTGGTCCGGCTGTCATGGCCCCTCACGAGCTGCGCCCTGGGTGCGGCCAGGGCTTGGCGGTGGCTGGAACGGAGGTGGAACGTCCCGCGCGTCCGCGTGGTCGAGGTGGGCTCCGTCGTCTATCTGGGCTCGAGCTACTGGATCAGCAACGCCAAGACGAAGGCGTGGGGCTTCACCTATCGCTACCCGGACGTCCGGGAGGGGCTCCGCGATACGATCCAGGCCTTCCGCGAGATCGGCTGGATCTGAGCCGAGTGCACCACAGCCTGAACAGTCGGGCAGCGTTCCTTGGTGTGGCTCAGCCGCCCTCGGCTGAGTTACTCGTTCCTTGGTGTGGCTCAGCCGCCCTCGGCTGAGTTACTCGACGGTCCGATCTTCGCTGGTTGAAGCCTATTGGGGTTGATCTCGATGGCCAGGGCTCGCTTGACCTATCGACCCGCTTGGATAAGCTGGCCTGACCGGGACGCAAAGGAGAGATGTCGGCACATCGCGATCGGGCGACGGGCGTTGCCCGCCTTCCGGCGCGGCCTGCCGATTGGGGACCACAAGGGCCGGAGTGTGGCGGGCATGGACAAGATCAAGGGTATGACGATCGTGGCGATGGTGATCCTAGCCGTCGCCTTCTTCTACATGTCCTATCGCAGGACGGCCCAGTTCAACAAGGAGATGCAGGACATCAACGAGAGCCTCCGCCAGGTCGCAAGTCACCTCGACCGGATCGCCACCTCGCTGGAGCGGGCCCAGCTGCTGAAACCCGCTCCCACGGCCCAGCAGCCGGGCGGCTGACCTACCCTGGTCTCATGCCGAATTCTTCGACCGGCTCCCATCAATCCCGCCCTGACCTGTGGCTCGCCCACGGGCGCGGCCATCTCGGACGGTCCTAACGGGTCGTCGACTCGCTTGGGCTGGGAGTCCACGGCCCGTCCGGGATCCCACGCGGTATGACGGCGAAACCGTCCCCTGCCGGCACACAAAGAGAAACTGACCCGCAACCCAAAATCCCTCTTGAATTTCAGGATGCAAGCCGCCTATCACGACGTGGCGTTGGGGCACAATGGGCTCGGGTTGCCTCTTGTGCGGGAACGACAAGTCAGGCTGCGCGGTAGGATCAAGGAGAGAGGGATGGCACCGAGGCGGGTCGACGCATCTTCTAAGTCAAGTCCAGTCCATAAGTTCATAGCAGGAGGCCTGGCGGGAGGGGCCGCAATGGCCATGGGCACACAGGCCTACGCCCTGCCCGCGGGGCTCTACTTCGATGAGCCGGTCGTCTACACCTCCGACGATCTCCCCGAGCTCATAGACATCAACTGGGATGGTCGAGATGACCTGTTCGTGGGTTACTACGGCTACAGTGATTACTACGAGGTTGACTGGTGGGAAGTCACCTACAGGACCTGGGGCGGTTGGGTCGACGGCGAAAACGGCGCCCAGGTCCTTGTGACCTCCTCCGGAGGTGACGAGACGCGGCGCTTCAACGCCGGCGACCTGATCGGGCCAGGCGGGACCGTCAGCCCGGCCGCTACTGAGACCTGGCTCGGGTACTACTACTTCTACCGCGTCTTCAACTGGCTCTACAGCTGGAACGAGGTCTACGAGCGGGAGGAGTTCGGCCAGTTCGAGAACAACCGAGGCTTCCTCGGCTTCAAGTTCGAGGACATCTACGGCGACGACTACTACGGGTGGCTCGACGTCTCGATTAACCATCGCAATTACCTCGACTACGTCGGGGCCCTGGAGATCTGGGGCTTCGGTTTCGAGACCGAACCCTATACCCCGATCGCCGCGGGCGACGTCCCCGAGCCGGGCACGCTGATGGCCCTGGCCTTCGGTGCCGCCGGCGTGTTGGGCCGCCGCCGTAGGACGTCCGCCTGAAGCCGTCACACATCTTGGAGCCGATCGCGGACCGACCTTACACTCCTAGGCCGGTCCGTGTCCTGTCTGAGGGGAGAACCGGGGTGACTCAACGCGTCGCAAGGCGCGTCCTGCTGATCGGGTGGGACGCGGCCGACTGGAAGGTCATCACGCCGCTGCTCGAGGCGGGCAAGATGCCTTATCTTGAGCGGCTCGTCAACGGCGGGGTGATGGGCAACCTGGCCACGCTGCAACCCGTGCTGTCCCCCATCCTCTGGACGTCCATCGCCACGGGCAAGCGGGCCGACAAGCACGGCATTCTGGGCTTCGTCGAGCCCGACGAGTCCGGTGGGAAGCTCCGCCCGGTCACCAGCACGTCGCGCGCCTGCAAGGCCCTGTGGAACATCCTGAGCCAGTCGGGCCTGGCCAGCGCCGTTGTCGGATGGTTCGCCACGCACCCGCCCGAGCCGATCAACGGCTGCGTCGTCACCGACCATTACGAGCACACCATCGGCCCGCGTGCCGGTGACGGCGCCCTGCCGCCGGGCACCGTTCACCCGACCGAGCTGCAGGATACGATGGCCGAGCTCCGCGTCCGTCCGACGGACCTGACGCCGGAGCAGCTCCTGCCCTTCGTCCCGAACGCGGCCAAGATCGACCAGAAGTCCGACCGCCGCCTCCTGGGCCTGGCCAAGACCTTGGCCGAATGCTCGACCATTCATCACGCGGCCACGTGGCTCGCCGAGCATGAAACGTGGGACCTGCTGGCCGTCTACTACGACGCGATCGACCACTTCTGCCACGGCTTCATGCGTTACCACCCGCCGAAACTGCCGCACATCAGCGACGCCGACTTCGAGATGTACCGCGGGGTGGTGGACGCCGCCTATCGGTTCCATGACATGATGCTCGGGAGGCTCATGCATCTGGTCGGGCCGGAGACGACCATCATGCTGGTGTCGGACCATGGTTTTCATAGCGATCACCTGCGCCCGCTGGACGACCCCTTCGCGCCGGGACGCCGCGGGCCGGTCGTGGGCGACGACCCCGTCTCGCACCATCGCAACTACGGCGTCGTCATGGCGTGCGGACCGGGGATCCGACGCGACGAACGCGTCTACGGCGCCACGCTCTTGGATGTGGCGCCCACGATCCTCGGCATGCTCGGGCTGCCCGTGCCGGACGACATGGACGGCAAGGTCCTGACGCAGATCTTCGACCCGCCGATCGAGCCCGCCCGCATCGACAGCTACGAAGGGCCTCATCCGGACGACGGACGGCGCGCCGACGTGGAAGCGGAAGATCCATGGGCGGCACAGCAGATGCTCCAACACCTCGTCGAGCTGGGATACGTGGATCCTCCGGGCGAGGACGAGGCCGCCAACGTCCGCCGGGCCGTCGACGATCGCAAGGCCAACCTGGCGATCGTCCACTTCAGCGCCGGGCGGGTGAGCAAGGCGCTGGCGATCTATCGCGACCTGATGAGCCGGCACGACAACGCGATGTTCAAGCTGCGCGCGGCCCGGTGCCTGACGCGGCTTGGCGAGGTCGACGAAGCCAAAGCGATGCTGCAAGAGGTCATCGCCGAGCGACCCAACTCGCCGCCGGCGAACCTCCTGCTAGGCTCGCTGCATCTCGAGTCCGGCGAGGTCGAGACGGCCCTGGAGCATCTGGCCAAGGCCGAACAGGCCGATCCGAAGCTCCCGCATCTGCATGAGCGTCTCGGCCTGGTCTACGCCCGCCAGCGGCGCTGGGAGGATGCCGAGCGCGCCTGCCGTCGGGCCCTGGACATCGACGGCGACAGCCCGGCCGCGCACGACACGCTGGGCCTGGCCCTGCGGAACCTCGGTCGGCCGGACGACGCGGTGTTCCATCATATGTGTTCGGTAAGCCTGCTGCACAATCGGCCGATGACGCACGTCCATCTCGGCATGGCCCTGGTCGACGCGCGGCAGCTCGACTGGGCCCTGCGCGCGTTCCATGTGGCGCTTGAGCTCGATCCGGATTGCCTTCCCGCCCATGATTGCCTGGCCAGGTGTCACGCCCAAATGACCGGCGACGCCGTCAAGGCCGCCCATCACCGGAGCAGGGCCGAGGCGCTCCGTCAGAAGGCCGCGCAAGCCGTGGCTGGCCCCTCTGAAGACCGCGTAAAGCGTGCCCCATCGTAAGCACACGCCCTCGATGCGCATAGGAAAGGGGAGCCCGCGCGGGGGCTCCCCTGGCTGTGACGAAACGATGGTGGTCGGACGGCCGATCTCGTGCTGACCCGGCCGTCCTCTCGAGTCGCCGGCCTATGTCCCTTCGCCGCTGCTGGCGAGGTACTTCTTCTGTTCGGCCGTGAGCGTGTCGATCTTAATGCCCATGGCCTTGAGCTTGAGCTTGGCCACCCACTCCTCGATCTTGGTCGGCACGGGGTGCACGCCGACACCGAGCTTGCTGCCCTGCTTCTTGGCGTACTCGGTGGCCAGGGCCTGCGTGGCGAAGCTCATGTCCATCACGCTGGCGGGGTGCCCCTCGGCGGCCGAGAGGTTCACCAACCGGCCCTCGGCCAGCAAAAAGATTCGCCGCCCGCTCTTGAGCTGGTACTCGTCGACGCAGTGGCGGACGTCCTTGTTGACCTTCTTGGAGAGCTTCTTCAGCGCGGGGATGTCGAGCTCGACGTCGAAGTGCCCGCTGTTGCAGACGATCGCCCCGTCCTTCATCTTCTTGAAGTGCTCGCCGCGGAGCACGTGCTTGTCGCCGGTGACGCTGACGAAGACGTCGCCGAACGCGGCGGCCTCGGCCATCGGGGCGACGTTGAAGCCGTCCATGACGGCCTGCAGGGCCCGCAGCGGGTCGACCTCGGTCACCGTCACGTGCGCGCCCAGACCGCGGGCTCGCTCGGAGACGCCACGGCCGCACCACCCGTAGCCGGAGACCACGACCTTCTTACCGGCCACGAGCAGGTCGGTCGCGCGGATGATGCCGTCCATCGTGCTCTGGCCCGTCCCGTAGCGGTTGTCGAACAGGTGCTTGGTGGTGGCGTCGTTGACGGCGATGACGGGGAACTTGAGGATGCCGTCGGCCTCCATCGCCCGGAGCCGGATCACGCCGGTGGTCGTCTCCTCCATCGAGGCGACCACGCTGTCGGCGTCCTTGGACCGCTTGGTGTGCAGCAGGTTCACCAGGTCGGCGCCGTCGTCCATGGTCACGTTCGGCTTGATGTCGATGGTGGCGTTGAGGTGTTGGTAGAACGTCGTCACATTCTCGCCACGCCGGGCGAAGGTGGGAATGCCGAAGTCCTTGACGAGACTCGCGGCCACGTCGTCCTGCGTGCTGAGCGGGTTGGACGCACACAACCGCACGTCGGCCCCGCCGGCCTTGAGGGTGCGGCACAGGTTGGCCGTCTCGGCCGTGACGTGCAGGCAGCAGGCCATGCGGAGACCCTTGAGGACCTTGTCCTTGGCGAACCGCTCGCGGACGAGCTGGAGGACGGGCATGTTGTTGTCCGCCCAGAGGATTCGCTTTTTGCCCATGCCGGCGAGCTTCATATCGGTTACGTCATGTGTCTTCTTCGCCATCGTGCTGCTCTCCTTTCGGCTGTTGGTGTCTGGCTTATCGCACCTTGGTCGATGCAACCTTCTTGAGATAGTCGTTCGACTCGTCTTCGGCGGATTCCTATCGGTACGTCAGATCGGTCGTCCATCCTCCTGCTTGGCGAACACGCAGGCGAAGAGCCCGGGCTCGGCCTGGTCGTCTCGCTGCGGCCCGGAACCGGTCAGCGCCAGCGTGCGGCGCGTCGTCAGGCCGGCCCGCTCGGCCATGTGGGTGAGGCGCTGCGGATCGAACCCCATCCACAAATCGCCCATGGTCTGTCGCAGCTCCTCGTCGTGGTGCTCGTTCAGCTCGACGACGAGCAGCATCCCGCCCGGCTCGAGGATCCGCGCCACCTCGGCTACCGCGCGCGACGGCTCGCCGACGTGGTGGAGCACGAGCATGGCCACGGCCAGGTGGCACGTGTCGTCGGCGATGGGCAGGGCCTCAAGCTGGGCCAGGCAGAACTCGACGTTGGTCAGGCCGCACACCATCGCGCGGGACTCGGCGCGGCTGAGCATGGCCCGTTCGTGGTCCACGGCGATGACGCGACGGAAGGTGCGTCCCAGTGCGGGCAAGAGATAGCCCGTGCCGGTGCCGAGGTCGATGACGGTCCAGGCGTCGGGCAGCAGCCCCAGCAGGGCCTCGAGCGGGAAGTCGCGCCCGAACAGGGCCGTTCGCAGGTCGTCCCACTGCTCGGCGCGGTGGTGGAAGAAATCACTGCTGCGCCGACGCCGCGCGGTCAGGACCGCGTCGATGCGGGAGCGGATCTGCTCGGGCAGCGGCTCGTCGCGGAAACCACGCCATAGCCCATGCATGACCGCGTCGTCGCTCGGTGGATCGAGGCTCGCCCGGCAGTAGACGGTCTGGCCCTCGCGTCGATCGATCAGGGCGCCGGCCTCCCGGAGCACACGGAGGTGCCGCGAAATGGTCGACTGCGGCGCTCCGAGCACATCCACGAGCTCGTAGACGGCAAGCTCTTGGTGAGAAAGAACTTGTACGATCAGATGGCGCGTGGGATCTCCCAGGGCCTTGAAGAGGGCGACGCGGGCTGGCTGTGCTTGTATCACTGTATTCGGATATATAGATCATAGCCGCGGCGATGTCAAGGCGCCCTTGGGCGTTTTCGCCTCGACCGCATTGGGGGCGGGGCACTGCCTTGGAGGGGCGCGGGCACCCGAGACGCGGCGCTAGGTCTTGATGCGGTCGATCAGGACGACGGCCACGGGGCCGAAGAGGATGATCGGGACCCAGGCCGGCAGGGCGGGGTGGATGGTGGCGCTGACGAGGTTCTGCGCGACGAAGTTGAGGACGAAGCAGGAGCTGCAGACGCCGAGCGACAGGGCCGCGTTGATCAGGACGTTGCGAGGCTCGCGGTTCAGGAAGAAGGGGATGCCGATCAGCAGCAGGACCATATTGGCAAAGGGCAACGTAAAGCGGGTGTGCTTGGTCTGGGCGATGACCCATCGACGGGAGGTGTCGCGCTCTTCGAGGGCGTTGAGCTGGCGGATGCTCATGAAGTCGACCCATTGGGCGACCTGTCGCAGCATGAGCTCCTTCGGCGTCAGGTCGCTCTCGTAGGTCGTCACGAGCTCGCTTTCGAGGCTGATGTCGAGGCCGAACGTGCGGTCGAGGTCCTCGCTGGCGTCGATGAGCTTGCCGCGCTCCAATTGCCAGACCTTACGCTCTTCGTCCCAGATAGCCGTATCGGCCATGATGATGTCGGTGACCCGGTTGTTCCGGTCGCGGTTCATGATGATGGGCCGCTTCATCTTCTTGGCCCGCGGGAGGAACTTGACGGCCGAGACGAGGGTGTTGTTCCGGTCGTTGACGAACCAGATGCCGTAGGTCTCCCGCCCCTCGATGTCGTCGTGCGGTCTGGCGAGCTTGTGCGCGATCTTGGGAATGATGAGCTCCTGGTCGACCACCCAGAGCATGTTGAGCGTCAGGCCGCAGGCGATGACGGGCACGGCCACGCGGTGCAGGCTCGTGCCGCTGGCGAGGATGGCCGTCAGCTCGTTGGACTGCTGCATGCGGGCCAGCGTGAACGACGCGGCCACGAGCGTGATCACGCCCGACAGCTGGGCGAAGTAGAGGAAGAGGTTGTAGCCGTAGTAGCTGCAGATGTTGAGCACGACGTCGAGGGCCGGCAGCTGCTTCTCGGTGAACTCGTCGAGGTTCACGAAGAGGTCGACGATGACGTACAGTCCGATCAAGACGGTCAGGCTGACCGCATAGTTGATCACGAAGGACCGGATGACGTATCTGTCGAGAATGCTCAGCATGGGCGCCGCCGCCCTCCGCTTACCGCCGCAGCCATCGGAACAGCATCAGGAAATCGACGATCAGCATGATGCCGATGCCCGACCACAACACCACCAGACCGATCTCGACCATCCCCTGGTTCTGGGCAAGCTGCCTGCCCATGATGATCGTGACGGTCACCACGGCGAAGGGGATGCAGCTCAGGCCGAAAGAGACCAGGGCCTGCCCGCCGCGGAAGACAGTGCCCAGCACCGCGCCGAGGATGATCAGCACGATGCAGCTCGCGCTGAAGGCCGCTCGCGAATGGATGATGCCGATGATCTTGCGGGTCTGTTCGCCGAGCTCGCGCTGCACGCGGACGCGGGCATCGTCGATGCGTTGGCCCAGGCCCAGCGCGACGTCCGGGTTCCGCACGATCTGTTGGGCGTAGGCCTCGGCCTTGTCGGCGTAGGCCCGGGGCACGGGCACGGCGCGGAGCTCGAGCTTGACCCGTTCGATCAGGTTCTCGCCGGGACGCTCGATCGTCAGGTTCTGGAGCGAGATGTTCACGTACGGCAGCGAGGCCCCGAAGCTCCGGTCGGCTCGAATGATGCCCCGCTCGGCCACCAGCTTGCGCCGGCCCTCCGGGGCCTCCTCGATCACGGTGACATCCTTCAGCTCCGGGTAGCCCTCCTCCTTGGTGCGGCGGTACTGGCAATCGGGCTTGACGATGAATCGCCCCTTGTCGTCGCCGATGACCCAGTCGCGTCCCTCTCGGATGGCGCGGATCGCCTCGTCGTAGCAGACCCGCGCCGTGATAATTCGCATGATGCCCTTGACGCTGTTGGTGATCTCGGGCAGCTCCTCGGGGTGGTTCCGGTAGTGGAGCAGGTCGGGCAGGTTGAGCCACTTGGCCTTCATGGGCAGAGGAACGGCCGCCTCCATCGGCCCGAAGGCCTGCCTCTGAAGCTGCTGGTAACGCAGCCGGACGCGGTCGAAGACGGTGACGTCGTGCATGACGGCGCGGACCAGGGGCAGCCGCCCGGCCTTGTCGAACTCGATGACGGCCTCGGGCGCGGTGCCGAACTGCACCGCGTCGTCGCTGTCGAGCTCGATGAAGGCCGCGCCCTGGATGCGCAGGTAGTCCTTCGGGTCTTCGTCCTTGCCGTGGATGAGCTTGATGCCGTCGGCGTGGAAGGCGAAGTCGGAGTACTTCATATGCTTGTTCATGCGCAGCTCTCGGTAGACGAGCTGTTCGATGCTGCGACGCGCCTTGGCGTCGATCCGCATGATGAAGTCGGGGATCACGAAGTTCGAGAAGTAGAACGTGAACGCCCCGACCGCGATGGCCACGAGGAACGCCGACAGGAGCAGCCGATGGATGTTGATGCCGCTGGCGCGACAGGCCACGAACTCATTGCTGGCGCTGAGTCGGCCGTAGACGTTCGTCGTGCTCAGCAGGCCCGCCACCGGCAGGGTGAGCGTCGTGGCCACGGGCAGGAAGTAGCCCAGCAGCTCCATGAGCTCGAGGGACGTGACGGACACGCCCTTGATCATGTTGGCCACGCCGCCGCCCAAGGTGAAGACGAGCGTCATGCCGATGGTGGTCAGCACCATGGCCTTGATCAGGTCGCGGAAGATGTACCACTGCAAGATCCACATGATCAGGACGTCGACCTCGTTGATGTTCGCGCCTGGCCGGCAACCGGCTCGACGACCGCACGCAGCGCCCGGCCGAGTCGTCGCACCCCCTCGGCGATGGCGGTCTCGCTCGGTAGGCCATAGCTTAACCGCAAGCTGTTCTTGAGGCACGTCCCGCCGGCCGAGGCGACGAAGCAGTATTCGCCGGGCACGTAGAGGACGCCTTCGCTCAAGGCCCGTTCCAACAGCGGACTGCCCGGACCGGCCGCCACGTCCTCGGGCAGGGTGAGCCAGACGTAAAGCCCGCCCTCGGGCTCGGTCCACCGGACGTCGGGCAGGTCGGCCAGCTCGCTCCGTAGGGCCTCGAGCAGGGTGTCGCGCTTCCGCCGGTATCGGTCGCGGAGCTGAGCCACGTGCTTGCCATAGGCCCCGGATGCCAGCATCTCGACGAGCGCGTGCTGCAGCAGGTTCGGTGAGCCGAAGTCACGGTGACCCTTCTGGCCCAACACCGGGGCGACCAGCTCGGTCGGCAGCAGCAAGGCGCCCAGACGCATGCCGGGACACAGCGACTTGCTGAACGTCACGGCCATCGCGACGGTCTCGCCGGTCGTGTCGAAGGACCGGACGGACGGCGTCTCGGGCCCGTCGAAGCGGAGCTCCCGGTAGGCGGCGTCCTCGAGGACGAGGATGCGGTGCCGGCACGGCTGCTTGCCGACGACCTCAAGCACCGCGCGCCGCCGCTCGACCGACAGGCACAGCCCCGTCGGGTTCTGGAAGTACGTCATGACGTAGACCATCTTCACCCGGTCGAGTCGACCCGCGGCTGCCAGGTCGGCGAGGGTCTTCTCCAGCGCATCGATCCGCATGCCGTCGCCGTCCATCGGCACGCCGATCATCTCGACGCCGAAGGAGGTCAGCGCGGCGGTGTAGACGAAGTAGGACGGCGCGGCCACCAGCACGATGTCGCCTGGGTCCAGCAAGACGTCGGCGACGATATGCAGGGCCTGTTGCGATCCGGTGGTGATGACGACGCGATCGGGCGTCAGGCGGAGGTCGTCTGCGCGGCGTTCCTCCAGGCCGGCCACGTGGTCGACGACACGCCGGCGCAGCGCGGGCAGTCCGGGCGTGGTGCCGTATTGCAGGGCCGCTCGACCCCGGTCCGGGTCGGCCAGGACGTCGCGCACGGCCTCGGTCACGGCCTCGGTCGGCAGCGACTGATCATCGACGAACCCGACGGCGAGGCTGATGACCTCCGGGCGGTCGAGGGCGGCGGCCAGCAGGGCGGCGACGGGCTGAGGCTGGGTCCGATGGACCCGCTCGCTGAGCGCGAACGCCGGGCCTGGCTGGGCCTGGTGGTCGGTTTGGCCTGCAGAGCGTCCCATAAACCTAACTACTCTAGAGCAAACGGGTGTGATATCAAAGCCGGCACAGCCCGCGTGTTTGTCGGGGTGCGTGGCAGGGTGGCGGGTTTCAAGCGAGCGCGGAACGCAACCGGCCCCGCTGTCCTCAACGGGGTCCCGTGGACCGTCAGCGGTGTTGCCTCTTCTCGCCTCGGTACCACTGCATGAGTCGGTCGGCAGCGCATGCGACGGCGACGCTGGACGCCCTGGGGAACCGGCTTCGCTAAGGCAGCGCCGCGGCAGCCAGGGCGGTTCGGCAAAAGCCCCGCCGGAAGCCATGCACGCTTTGCCGCCCGAGCCGCGGGGTCATTCCGTGCGGCGCGGCCGCTGGTGCCCATGACCGAGATGCGCCGGTCAGGAAGCGTTGCTGCTCAGGCACGACTCCTCAACAGACCCGCCTGCGATCAGCCGCTCAGGATCCTCCTGGGCGATGCCGGATTCGCTCCAGCGCCCAGGCCGCGTGCTCGGCGACGTTCGGGTCGTCGTCGGCGGTCGCGAGGCGGAGGACGTCGGCATGGTCGGCCGATCCGACGTTGCCCAGCGCCACGGCCGCGTTGCGTCGGAGCATCCAGTGCTTCGCCCGTCGCGTGGCCCGGCCGCGCGTCAGGGCAAGGTAGGCCTCGCGGGAGCCGTTGACCATCCCCGCCAGGTCGGGCGTGGCGGCATCGCCGGTCGCCTGCCAGTCGGCGTCGTCCGTCACCGGCGCGCGTCGATTATGGGGACAGACGGCCTGGCAGGCGTCGCAGCCGAAGACGCGGTCGCCCAGGGCCGGACGGAATTCCTCGGGGATCGCGTCGCGATGCTCGATGGTCAGATACGACAGGCACCGCCGCGCGTCGACGACATACGGCTCGACGATCGCCCCGGTCGGGCAGGCGTCGATGCAGCGCCGGCACCGGCCGCAACGATCGGGCAGCGGCGCATCCGGATCGAGCTCGAGCGTCGTGACCAGACCGGCCAGATAGGTGTACGACCCGAGCCGCGGCACGATGAGCATGCTGTTCTTGCCGATCCATCCGAGGCCTGCGGCCGCGGCCAGGTCGCGCTCGAGGATCGGGGCCGTGTCGACGAAGGGACGCACCTCGAAGGACGCGTCGATATCGTCCCGAAGTCGGGCGGCCAGGTCGTCGAGTCGTCGCCGTAAGACGCGGTGATAGTCGAGCCCGCGGGCGTAACGTGCGACGCGGCCGACCGGCTTCGCTGTGGACCCGGCCGGCTTCGTTTCGTCCCACCGGCCGTGGTAGGTCACCGCCAGGCAGGCGACGCTGCGGGCGCCGGGCAGGAGCCGACGCGGATCGAGCCGCACGTCGACGTGCCGGCTCAGAAAGCCCATCTGCGCGGCGAAGCCTCGCTCGAGCCAGCGGCGAAAGGCCGCGGCGTGGGGCGGCGGCCAAGCCGGTGCGACGCCCGCGCCGTCGAAGCCCGCCTCGAGGGCGAGGCGCTTGAGAAGGGCGGTGTGCTTGCTCGCGGTCGTCATGAGATCCGTCGGGGGCCTGGGCGTCGGGTCAAGCGTCTCCGAGTGCATCCGGCCGAGGTTCGCTCGAGGCGAGGGTCCGGCCCCGACCATCTTACCGGCGCGACGGGCATCACCCCAATGCGGCGCGGGCGCCGGCGCGAGTTGATGGCGCCGGCGGGGCGGCCTACCATACCGGTTCGGAGATGGGGAAACGACGAGCCCGATCCACCACAACGGCCAACGCGATCGGCCGACACCTGATCGAGAAAGGACGATGCTATGCGACGACGACGTGCGATGGTCCAGGCCGTGATGGCGTGGGGGATGCTCGTGTCGGCCTGCGGCGTGGCCCATGCCGAGTCGGACCTGGCCAAGGTCCTGCCGGGCCCGTCGGTGCTGTACCTCGGGTGGCACGGCGCCGCCTCGGCCGGTCCGGCATTCGACGCCACGGCGCTGGGCGAGCTCCTCGCCGAGCCCGAACTCACGTCCCTCTGCGATGCGATCTCGCCGCAACTGACCGAAACGTTGACGTCGGCGCTGACGCAAGAGGGCGTGGGGGAGCTGAGCGAACCCATCCAACAGCTCGCCGGCCTGCTCTGGAAGCACCCGGGCGCGGCGAACCTGATGAAGCTGTCGCTGTCCACGAAGGGCCCGGTGATCCAGGCCGTCATCGCGTGGCACCTGGGCGAGGACATCGAGACGTTCGTCAAGCTGTTCGATCAGGTGACCGCCCCGATGCTGGCCATGCCGCCCATGGAGGTGCCCGTCGGCGATGTGACGCTCAAGGGCCTGTCGCTGGGCGCGCCGATTCCCAACTTCGCGTGGGGCCGCGTGGGCGAGTACTTCATCGTGTCCTTCGGGAAGGGCACGGCCCAGAAGGTGGTCACCAGCCTGCAGGGTACGTCCGACCGCCCGGCGCTGATCCAGGACGACGACTTCGCCGCGACGCGCGCGGGGCTGGCGCTCAAGGACGGCACGGTCGCCGTCGACGGCTACCTGAGCGTCAGCCAGATCCTGCTGCGGATGCCGCTGGTGGGGGCGGTCCTCGACATCCAGCAGCGCCAGGCGACGGGCCAGAAGCCCGACCGTCCGCCGCTGAGCATTCTGTTCCGCAAGGCCATCGACGCGCTCGAGCTGAAGAAGATCAAGTCGGTCGGCGGGGCCGTCAGCATGCACGGCAGGGATTTCCGCCTGGCGTGGTTCCTAAACGCCCCCAATGCCAAGGGCGGGTTCATGCGGTTCTTCCATCAGCCGCCCGTCAGTGAGGCCGACCTGGCCGTCGTACCCCAGGAGGCCATCGGCTTCTACACGACCAACTTCGACTTCCATGGCTTCTACCAGGGCATGATGTCGGCGCTGAAGGAGATCGACCCGAACATGCACCAGGCCTGGGTCGACCTGATCGCCGAGGGCGAACGCGTCGTGGACGTCAAGCTGATCGACGACGTGCTCGCGCCCCTCGACGACGGGTGGGCCCTGTACGCCGCGCCGAGTCCGGGCAGCCTGCTCGATACGGGCCTGGCCCTCGTCATCGAGACCAGCAGCGCCGCCCATGCCGAGAAGACCGTGACGGCCCTGGCCCAGTCGATCGTCGAGCATATCGGCGGCGCCGAGGCCACGATCACCGACGCCAAGACCGACAGCGGCAAGCCGTACCGCTTCGTCGAGGCCGACATGCCCGATCCGGTCGGCCCGCTTTCACCGGCCTGGGGCGTGGCCGGCAAGTACCTCGTCATCGGATGGGACAAGCAGATCACCAGCGCCGCGATCGACCGGCTCAGCGGCGGCGACCTGACCGCGACCAGCGTCGCGAAGCGCGAAGACTTCGCCTCCCGAAGGCGGCTCATCCCCGAGGGCTCCAACGGCGTCGGCTACCTCGACGCCAAGTACGTGCTGGGCGGGCTGTATCGCATGCTCCTGCCCGAGCTGAAGAAGCAGCTCCCCGGTTTGGCCGAGTTGGGGCTCAAGCTCGATGCGGCCAAGCTGCCCTCGCCCGAGACGATCGAGAAGCACCTGCACGGGATGGTCATGGGCATCTCGGCCGACGAGAAGGGCGTCCTGATGGCCTCCTACGCACCGCTGCCGGCCCCGACGCCGTCGTCACAGACGCTCGCCCTGGCCGGCGGCATCCTCGCCGCGAGATTCATGACGCAAAGCCAGGCCGAGCAGGCCGAGTTCGCCGAGCTATCCATGATGGCCAAGGCCTGTCACGTCTATGCCGCGCGGCACGATGGGGCTTTCCCCCCGTCGCTCGATACGCTCGTCGAGCAGGAGCTGCTCACGCTCGGCAAGCCCGCCCTGACCACGTACGCTTACGTGAAGGGGCTCACCACCAACGCGCCGCCGACGTCGGTCTTGGCCTACGACAGGGCGGCGCTCGAGGGTGGCGCGAACCGCGTCCGCGTGCTCCTGGTGCCCGGTCGTTGTGAATGGCAATCGCCGAGCGAGCTGAAGGCCGCGCTGGAGGCCACCGCCCAGCACGCCAAGCCGGCCGCAACCAAGCAGGCAGGATCGAGTCAGTGATGTCTTGGGGTGCACATCCAGGAGCAGGTGGAGGTCGAGGCGGCGGAGCCTTTCGCGGTCGGATCGTCGTCGGCGGTCTCTGCGCCGTCGTCGTCGCGACGTCAAACGGTCTCGCGCGGGCCGAGTCGACGCCGACGCAACCGGACAGGACCGAACTCGCGCGGCTCGTGCCGAAGGATGCGCTAACCGTCTACTGGGGTCGCTACGGCGCGGGCATGGCCGTGGCGAACCAGACGGTCGTTCGCATGCTCCGGTGGGTCGAGCTGGCCCGCCAGCTCAAGCTGATCCCCAAGCCCTACCGCACGATCAGCGACATCGCCGGCACGCTGCCCCTGCTGGGCAAGTACGACCACGCGGTGGCGCTGCTGGACGTCTCGAGCAAGGCCCTGCCCGGCGGCGGGTCGCGGCTGGCGATGCTCGAGGTGGCCATCATCCTACGCACCGGCGGTGACAACGAGCCGGTCGTCAACCGCATCCGGCGGCTGCTCTCGAACTACACCGACCGGCAGTTCGGCACGATCGAGGTCATCGACCGCGACGGCACCAAGAGCTACCGGCTGGCCGACGCCCGCCTGCCTGGTTGGGCCACGTGGCACTGGGGTCCGGTCGGCGACTGCTACGTGATCGGCATCGGCCCGAAGGCGTTCGAGAAGGTCTGGGCCGCGTGGCAAGACGCCGACCGAAGCATCCAGGCCGACGACTGGTTCGCCCAGGCCCGCAACCGCTGCCAGGGCCCGAGGGCGATGATCGAGTTGGTCGTCAACTACGAGGCCATCCGCAGGCGGCTCGAGCCCGTCGTCAAGGGCCGACCCGAGAACGTCATCCGCGCCCTGGCCGGGGGCGACATCCAGCGCGGCTTTGCCACGCTCCGCATGGACGACCGCTTCCTGATCGTCCGTATGGTCAACCGCTTCGAGGGCAAGGACTACTTCCGCGTGCTGAGCGACCCCAGCAACCTGCCGGCCGAGCGGCTTTCGGACGTGCCCGCCGACGCGCGTTGCGCCATCGTCAAGCTCGAGCTGGCCGGATGGATCGGCCGGATGCGCGACGCGTACCTGGCCAGCATGATCCCCAGCCAGGCCGAGATGTGGCGCGGCGCGTTCGCCGACCTCGAGGAGCGCAACAACATCCGCTTCAAGACGCACTTCTTCGACCGGCTGGGCGATCACCTGATCGTGCACACCTGGCCGCGGCATCCGCTCGATCTGCCGATGACCTTCACGCTCATGGTCGAGATCGACGACGAGGTCATGGTCCAGGACGCCGTCGACGTGGTCATGGGCGCGTGGAAGGACCTCCAGCGCCGCGCGACCGAACGCCGCACGACGACCTCACCGACCGACACGCAGCCACGCGGCGAGACCGAGGACTGGTTCCGCTTCCCCATCGGTCGCGAGCCGGACGGCATGTGGTATATCCAGGCCGGCCTGGTCCGGCCCGCCGTGGCCGTCGCCCACGGCTACCTCATCCTTAGCTGGTCGCCCGAGGCCGTCCGCGAGAACATCCGTTGGCTCGCCGAGCACCCGCGCCGGCCGACCACCGCCCCCGCTGAGACCCCGAAGTAGGACGACCCGATGCCCGACGACCGACCGATCCGCGGCGTGATATTCGACTTGGACGGCACGCTCTGCAACACGCTGGGCGATATCGCCTATGCGGCGAACATCGCCCTCGAGTCCGTCGACGCCCCGACCCACCCCGTGGACGACTATGCCGAATGGGTCGGCTGGGGCCTCAAGAACCTCTGCAAGGCCGCACTCGGCGAGGACGAGGGCGAGCGGTTCGAGCGGATGCTCGAGGTGGCCGTGGCCGAGTACTACAAGTTCCCCAGGGAGCGGTCGTATCCGTACCCCGGCATGCCGGAGCTGCTGGACGAGCAGAACGACTGCATCCAGACGATTCACCAGAACGGCAAGCACCTTCTGTCGATTCTGAACGACGTGCTGGACCTGTCGAAGGTGGAAGCGGGTCGCCTGAGCCTGGAACGCATCGCGACCAGCCCGATCGAGCTGTTGGAGGAGGTCTCGTCGCTGCTGCGCAAGCGGGCCGAGGGCAAGAACCTCTTCTTCGAGGTGCTGTACACGCCGCCGATCCCGGCGACGATCGTGACGGACCCGACGCGGCTGCGGCAGATCCTCATCAACCTGATCGGCAACGCCATCAAGTTCACCGAGTGCGGTGGCGTTCGTGTGACGGCGTCGTTGCGTGAGCCTCGTGACGGGACCTCGCGGATGGCCTTCGAGGTCATGGACACGGGCATCGGGATGACGAAGGATCAGATAAGCCGGTTGTTCAAGCCGTTCGTGCAGGCCGACAACAGCACGACGCGCCGTTTCGGCGGCACGGGGCTGGGCCTGACGATCTGCAAGCGTCTGGCCGAGATGCTCGGCGGGGAGATCTATGTGGACAGCAGTCCCGATGTGGGCAGCACGTTCACGGTGGTCGTCGAGACGGGGTCGCTCGAGGGCGTGGAGATGATCGACGATCCGACCCTCCTGACGGTCTCTCGCTCATCCGAGGCACCGCTGGGCGACGCTGCAGAGGATCCCCTTGCAGGCAGGCGGATCTTGCTGGTCGAGGACGGCCCGGACAACCAGCGGCTGATCAGCTATCTGCTGCGGGGCTGGGGCGCGGAGGTCAGCGTGGCCGAGAACGGGCGTATCGGCGTTGACATGGCGCTGGCGGCGCGGGAGGAAGGCCCGGGGTTCTCGCTGATCCTGATGGACATGCACATGCCGATCCTGGACGGGTTCGCGGCGACGCAGGAGCTTCGGGATCGCGGCGTGGACACGCCCATCGTCGCTCTGACGGCGTACGCCATGCAGGAGGACCGGCGGCGTTGTCTGGCGGCCGGGTGCGACGACTTCGCGAGCAAGCCGATCGAGCGGGAGAGGTTACTGAAGACCCTGATCGGGCTGACCGGTGGGAGCGGTCCGGCGTGCAAGCCGGTCGCGCGAGAGGAGGATATGCCCGATGCCGTCCCCGTCGACGAGGGGCCGTACGTGAGCGACCTCGCCGACGATGCGGAGATGGTCGAGATCGTCTCGGCGTACGTGGATCAACTGCCCGGGCGCGTCGAGGCCGTCCGCGAGGCCGTGGACCGCTCCGACGTGGAGGCCCTGGGTGAACTGGTGCACAACCTCAAGGGCTCGGCGGGCGGCTACGGATTCGGCCGGATCTCGGAGGTGGCCGCCGAGTTGCAGGAGGCCCTTCGCGAGGGGGCGGACTTGGGAGACGTGGCCGACCAGATCGACGAGCTGATCGACCTCTGCGAGCGAGCGAAGGCGCGTCGCTGACTGAACAGCAGGCGTCAGCAGGACCTCGGCATGGCTGGCCGGCGGTCGAGCATTGTGTCAGGGACCTCGGGCTACAGGCCTCCGACTACGGGCTTCAGGGTTCGCAATCGCACGCACCCTCGTCGGCGAGCCTTGCCACACCGGTAGCCTGAGGTCTGTCGCCTGGGGCCTGTGGCCTCAGGTCTGTAGTCTGAGGCCTGTGGCCTGAGCTCTCGGCGGCTATCGCCGCTACCGACTCTTCCTGCGGCGGGCGAGCCTCGGGATCGATCCCGCGCGGCCGAGGTAGCCGTGCCGCATGAATCCTGCGACTCGGGTGATTCGTTGCCCTTTCGGGCAACGGACCCCGCTGAGGACCCGGCTTCGCCATGGCTACGCCGCAGGAACCAGCGGGGCTCGGTTGCCTCCCGCGCTCGGACGACCCCGCCCAGACTGTCGCGCATGTCATCGCGGATCGGTTGTCCGCCTTCGACTGTTCCTCTGACGGCTGACCCTGTAGACTGGCCCGGCGATACACGGGCCGGCGCGGTGAGACGCCGCTGCCGGGCTTCGGTTCGTCGAGCGTGCGCCCCACGAACACCCCATCAGGTCGGAGGGACCATGACCATGTTCATCCCATCGAGACGACATCGTGTGATCCGCGAGCCGCTTGCAAGGCCCGGCTCGGTCGGTCTGCTTCTGGTGCTGGTGCTGTGCGGGGCGGCCTGGGCGGCCGACCGTCCGAACGTGATCCTCTGCATGGCGGACGACCAGGGCT
The DNA here is from genome assembly GCA_964622545.1 of uncultured Planctomycetales bacterium. Classification (GTDB taxonomy): domain Bacteria; phylum Planctomycetota; class Phycisphaerae; order UBA1845; family JAFGLZ01; genus JAFGLZ01. Next base: position 67,449 of record CAZUQM010000011.1, read on the forward strand.
GGGGGGACGTGGGCTACAACGGCCACCCGGAGATCAAGACGCCGACGCTGGATGCGATGGCCGTGTCGTGCCTGCGGTTCGATCGGTTCTACGCGGCGGCCCCGGTGTGCTCGCCGACGCGCGGGAGCGTCCTAACGGGCCGACATCCGAACCGTTTCGGCTGCTTCGCGTGGGGTCACACACTGCGTCCGCAAGAGGTCACGCTGGCCGAGGCGCTGAAGCGGACGGGATACACGACCGGTCACTTCGGCAAGTGGCACCTGGGCTCGGTCCGCGCCGACAGCCCCGTCTCGCCGGGCGGGAGCGGATTCGACCGCTGGCTGTCGGCCCCGAACTTCTACGAGAACGATCCGCTGATGAGTCTCAACGGCAAGGTGGTCCAGACACAGGGTGAGAGTTCGGAGGTGCCGGTTCGGGCGGCGTTGAAGTTCATCCGGGATGCGGTCCGCGACGACAAGCCGTTTCTGGCGGTGATCTGGTTCGGCTCGCCGCACACGCCGCACATCGCGACCGAGCGGAACAAGGCCCCGTACAAGCATCTGCCCGAGAAGCTTCAGAACTACCTGGGTGAGATCACGGGCATCGATCGCGCGATGGGGCTGCTGCGGCGCGAGCTGCGCAAGATCGGCGTGGCCGACAACACGCTGCTGTGGTACACGAGCGACAACGGTGCTCGGAAGCCGGGATCGACCGGCGGGCTGCGCGGCCAGAAAGGTTCGCTGTGGGAAGGCGGGTTGCGGGTGCCGGCGATCATCGAGTGGCCTGCGACGATCAAGGCCCCTCGTCGCGTTTCCACGCCTTGCGGGACGGTGGACATGTACCCGACGGTGATGGACATGCTCGGGTTGAAGGTGGCCAAGTCGCATCCGCTGGACGGGGTGAGTCTGCGGCCGGTGATCGAGGGCAAGGCGATGCCGCAGCGGAAGCCGCTGGGCTTCTGGGAGTTCCCCACCAAGGGGCGCCCTCGTAGGAGCCACGAGCTGCTCAAGGCGATCGCGGCCGAGCAGCGAGGCGGCCCGCCGGCTCCGATCGAGGACGCCGACCTGGATGCAGCGAAGATCACCGAACACTATCCGACGGACGAGCGTCCGGGACACGCCGCCTGGTTGGACGGGGATTTCAAGCTGCACCGTTTCCCTCGCAAGGGCGACAAGGTCTCGTACGAGCTGTACGACCTATCCAAGGATCCGACGGAGAAGAAGAACGTTCTGGATGAGCATCCGGATCGGGCTAAGCGGATGAAGGCCGGGCTCGAGGCGTGGCAGGCGTCGGTCATCCGCAGCGTGAACGGTGCGGATTACGCGGGCCGCTGAGGCCTCCTGTTTCCTCCGGCACCGTGGGAACCGACCCCCGCGCGTGCGGTGGCCCCCTTAACGTCGTGTGCCATGGGCGTCTTGTCCGCCCGTGCCGGGGAGGTCGAGGCTCCGTCGTGGGCTTGAACGGCAACGCTCCCTGACGGTCGCGTCTCCGTGGTGTGACGCATTCGTCGTGGGCTTGAACGGCAACGCTCCCTGACGGTCGCGTCTCCGTGGCGTGACGCATTCGTCGTGGGCTTGAACGGCAACGCTCCCTGACGGTCGCGTCTCCGTGGCGTGGCGATACCGCCGAGGGCGTCGCCTCTGAAGGCGATCCATGGGTATCGTTCGCCTCTATTCTCGGACCTTTCCAAGCGTTCGACATTTCACACCTCGGCCGATCAAGGGCCGATGACTACCGACCGACACTACCAACAGGGCGACGCCGTTGCCGCGGACGGGGTCTCGCCTTTCGGCGAGCCGAGCCGCTCTTTCCATGTGTCGCGATCCGCAGGGGGATACCATGTACCCGCAGACGACGGACCCGGAGGCCCGGTTCGCGTGCTCGTGCTGCACGCTCTGTTGCGATCAGCCTTGGAACACGCACATCGAGCCCGAGAAGGCCCAGCGCTTGGCGGCCCATGATTTCAGCGGCTACCCGCACCTGGCGGGCCGGTCGCTGTACGATGCCTCGACCACGAACCAGGCGGGGCTCTATCGCATTCCGAAACGGGACGGCACGGCATGTCTCTATCTGGACGACGACGGGCTGTGCATCATCCACAAGGAGCTCGGCGCCGAGGCCAAGCCGGATATGTGCCTTCAGTTCCCGTTCATGGTGGCTCGGACGTGGACCGAGGACCGCGTCTCGGTGAACTACGGCTGCCCGGCGGTGCAGACGCTGCACGGCTCGCGGCTGTGCGATCAGCTTGACGAGATCGCCGCGCGGGTGCCGCGGACGCAGCGCCAGGCCAACCCCGAGGCGGCCGTCCCGCTGGACAGCTCGACGAGCCTGAGCCAGCCCGAGACCGATGCGGTGTTCGAACGGGCGATCACGCTGTTCGAGGACGACGGCGCCGCCGGCGACGTGTGGGCTCGGTTCGCGGAGCTGCTTGCGTTGCTCGTCGGCGTCAAGGCGGCCAAGGCGTCCGCTTCGGTGCCGACCGACGGCGGTGAGCTGGTGGATCTGCTGCGCTCGGGCGAGCGGCTTCCGGATACGCCCGAGGTGCCTGAGATCCGAGGGTTCCCGTCGCCCGATCAGGCGCCGGCGCAGGCAAGGTTCCTGCTGGCCGCGACGCTCTATCCAGATACGGTGCCTGCCGATGCGGCCACGTCGCTCGGTCTGTTTCGTCGGTTGATGCTGGTACCCAAGCTGATGGCGCTGGCGACGCTGAAGGGCACGTACGCGTCCCGTCTGTTGGGTCGCAACGTATCGGTTGAGAAGGTCTTGGCGCACGAGGTGAACGATGAGCTGGACGAGGCCTCAACACGGCTGCTGAGCCGGTACGTCCGGTCGCGGTTATGGCAGCGTTTCCCGGCGGGCACACGTTTGAGCATCCTGGCCGGCGTGCATCAGCACATCCTGGATTTCAGCGCGGTCGTGTTCCTGGCCCGCGCCGAGGCATTCGATCGGGGGACGAGCTGTCTGGACGGATCGGTGGTCAGCCGGGCCCTGCGGGCGGTGGAGTTTCACTTGTCCAACCAGGGCCGGCTGTTCGATCAGACGATGCGGGGGTGGTCGCGACGGCAGCTTCAACGTCCGGAGCTGGCTTGGGCGAGCCTGCGGTTGATGGCGTTGCGACCGAGTCAGGCGATCGCGTGTGAGACGGGCGAGGCGGGGGTCTGCTGAGCCGCAATGTCCTGGCGAACGTCCGGCTCACCCGGGGCTTCGCCCTTTCATCCAGCCTGCTTCAACCCTTCACATCAGACAAGACGGTGCACTAGCCTTCGTGCGAGGCCTTGGGGTAGCTGCCGAGGACGTGCAGGCCGAGGCAATACTGCCGGGCGCGCTCGAAGGCGTAGCGAAGCTGAGGGTCGTCGATGTGGCCCTCGGCCTCGGCGAAGAAGAAGTACTCCCAGTTCCGCTGGCGGCTGGGTCGTGATTCGATGAAGGTCAGGTTGGTGCCGCACTCCTTGAAGGCCTGGAGGACGTCGGCCAGGGCGCCGGGGGCGTGGGCGGTGGTGAAGGTCAGGGCGGTCTTGTCCAAGCCGGTGGGTCCGGTCTCGCCGCGACCGATGACGAAGAAACGGGTGGCGTTGTTGGGGTTGTCCTCGACGTTGTCGCAGATGATCTTGAGGCCGTAGAGCTCGGCGGCCAGGGTGCTGCCGATGGCGGCGGAGTGGTCTTCCTTGGCGGCCATCTCGGCGGCCTTGCTGCTGCTGGCCACGGCGATGCACTTGCTGGCCAGGCCGGTCTCGCTGAGCCAGTGCTGACACTGGCTGAAGACCTCGGGCTTGCTATAGACCTTGTCGACGTCCTCGAGACCGCAGTTGGCCAGGACATTGTGGTGGATGGCCCGGCTGATCTCGGCGTTGACGCGGACCTGGGACTCGACGAAGGCGTCGATGGTGTCGGTGATGCCGCCTCCGGTGCTGTTTTCGATGGGTACGACGCCGAAGTCGGCGTGCTCTCGGCCGACCTCTTCGAAGACGCCTCGGATGTTGCTGACGGGCATGTACTCGACGGAGGCGCCGAACTTGCCGGTGGCGGCCAGGTGGGAGTTGCTGCCTTGGGGTCCGAGGTAGGCGATGCGGAGGGGCTTTTCGAGGGCGAAGGAGGCGCTCATGAGCTCGCGCCAGATGGCGACGAGGGCGCGGTCGGGGATGGCGCCTCGGCTGGTCTTGCGGATGCGATCGAGAACGGCCTTTTCGCGGTCGGGCGCGTAGATGGGCGTGCCCTCGCGTGCCTTGAGCTTGCCGACGTCGATGACGACCTCGGCGCGCTGGTTCAGCAGCTCAACGATTTGCTTGTCGAGCTCGTCGATGCGCTGTCTGAGATCGTCGAGTGTCATGGTTCTCAACTCGTGGGCGAAGGGTGCAGCGGGCGTGGGCCCGGCCTCCGGATCGTGTATAGCAGCGTGTCTGGGGCAGATCAAGTGCCCGTCGGATCCGTTGGCGGCGTTGGGACTGGGGCGGAAAGTGCGCGTCCAGCCTGGCGAACGGGCGAGGATGCCGTATAATCGACGGTGTAGACCTTGATACATATCGGGTTTGGTCGGTCGCGGGGTCCTCGCATCCGGCCACGCCCGCGGACAGATCGCAGGCACCACTCCATACGGAAGGTTGCCGGGCCATGAGCGTTCGCAGAACAGGTCTGAGGACGGCGCGGCCTCGAGCCGGCGGAGATCACTCGGGGTTCACGCTGATCGAGCTTCTGGTGGTGGTGGCGATCATCGCGCTGCTGATCTCGATCCTGCTGCCGTCGTTGAGCAAGGCTCGGGCCCAGGCGCGGTCGACGCTATGCGGGTCGCGGATCAGCCAGCTTTGCCAGGCGCTGCTGCTGTACGCGAACGATTACGACGGCGGGCTTCCCTTCGTGGGGCGGGGCTGGGAGAACGCGATCGACACCTGGCAGGACCCGATGATCTGGCCCAAGACGTCGGGCAATACGATGACGGTGCTCGATTGGAAGTACGCCGAGGACTGGCTGATGGCGGACATGCCGGACTTCTGGACCGAGCCCGTGGAGGAGTGGCCCGAGGGGGCGAGCGTTCGGACGGGGACCCTGTTCGATTACGTGCGGTTCGAGCGGATCTACCGCTGTCCGGAGTTCGCTCGTGTGCCCGCGCCGGCGGGCGCGCAGCGGCAGTTCAACTACACGCGGACGCTGCTGGGGCGGAAGTGGTATCACTACAACGATCCGGAGGGGCGCGACGGGTCGCCGTGGTTCTTCGACAACTGGGCCGGGGCGCCGGGGCCGGTGATGAAGGTCGACCAGATCTTCGCCCCCGCCAGGCTGCACATGCTGATCGACGAACGGTGGGACAAGCACTGCGGGGCGGGCCCGGAGGGTTTTACGCCGCCCACGCCATGCGGCGGCGGCCTTCTCAACGGGCTGATCGAGGGATCGTGGATGGCGGCCGATCCGCTGTGTGGTCTGATCGGCGACGAGTACGGCCAGTACCACGGCGCGCCGATGTATCCGTTGAGCACGGCCGCGGAGCTCCGTGAACTGCTGCCGCAGATCCAGCGCTGCAACGCGGCCTTCTACGATGGTCACGTCGAGCTCGTGTCCGATCCACTGCCCGACCGTACGATTGAGGGGAATCAGTTTCAGCTCTTCGCCACCTTCCTGGATTGGGTCGGGGGACACATCTTCGCCCAGCGCGGTCCGACGGAGGTCAGGGTTCAGGTGCCGTTGTAGTGCGGTCCGTCGCGCTCGGCCACAGCCCATCGCCCCTGTTCGGGGGCACATCGCTATCGGGAGGCCATGACGCCGGGTTTCATCGGCCCGACGGCCGCCCCTTCGGGCTACGATCCTGACGGCCCTGCGGGCCTGCGTCGTCGTCGGAGACGGGGCCTACTTGATCTCGTGCTGACGCCTCGCGAACGACGCGTAGTGGCGCTCAAGGGCGGGCGGCTCGCACGCCCCGTCGTGGACGAGGACCGCGTAGAGCAGGCGGAGTGCCTTGTCCTTGGCCAGCGTGACCGGGCCCTTGAGGCTGAAGGAGGCACCCATCCAGCCGTCGTTGCGGACGTGCCAGAGCGTCGGGTGGTTGGCGTTGCTCGGGTGGTCCATCACGGTCACGCCGTGGATGCGGTCGGGCGTGACGCGGCCGGAGTAGTCCATCCAGCGGGCGGGCTTCCAGAAGACGGCCTTCTCGTTGACGCCGCCTTCGCTGTTGGTGATCGTGCCCCCGCCGTCGGCGACGCTCATGGTCTTGGCCACGCGGGCGGCGAACAGGCCGAACGAGGTCTTGCCGAACGTGACGTCGCTCACGGCCGGGGTGAGGTGCAGCTCGACGATCAGCATCCACTCGCCCTTGTCCAGGGGGCGGACGGTCATGCGGCGACGCTCGTTGAGGATCGCCTTGCCGTCGGGGCCGAGCCAGGCGTTGCGGGTCTGGAGGGCTGCCTGGAGCGGGCCGTCGTCGAAGCGTTCGATCCGCTGGTGAACGATCTTGGCCGGGCCGGGGTCCTCCCAGAAGTTCACGCCGCTGACCTTCTGATGCGAGACCCAGACGGACGTGTGGTGGCGGTGGCCCTCGGGATCGTGGGGGTGGGCCATGCGTGTGACGCGCCGGCCGGACGGACCGATGAGCGGGAACCAGAAGGGGCGCTCCTGCGTCGGGGCGTAGTGGTAGCGGACGCGTTCGCGGCCGTCGTGCTCGAAGGCGACCTGGTGCAGGTGCGGCAAGGGGACGGCGCGCACACGGGCGAAGGGTTTGTCGGCGGCGGGGGCGGGCATGCTGGCGAGGCCCAGCGCGAGCGTCGCGGTTGTGACGTGGGCGACGGATCGTCGCGCGTGAGGGCGTGCGTCAATGGCGTGGTGTGTCATGGTCGCGGTCCGCCCCCGTGTCGCTCAGGTGCTTGACCCCGCTGAGGACGGCGGGGCTTCGTGGGGTCGCTTGTCCGGAGCCGCCTTCAGACCCTGAAATCCGAACCCTTGCCCCGGCTGTCATCCTTCCCACGATTCGCCCGAGGGCAGATCGTTCTCGTAGGGGATCTGGCAGCGCTTGTCGATCGTGTAGCCGAATTTGTCGGCATAATACTGGCGCGGCTTGAAGGGGTCTTTGGTCCGGTCGAGCCACATCTTGAGCTGTTTGTCGAGCCGCTCGCGGAGCTTGGCGGCCTTCGGATCGGCGACGAGGTTGTTCATCTGGTCCGGGTCGGTCTGGTTGTCGAAGAGCATCCAGGGCCCGTCGAGCTTGCGGACGTACGTGTGGCGCTTGGTCCGCACGCCGCGGTATTCGGGCATCTCCGGGCACTCGCCGAACGGGCAGATCGCGTGGATGAGGACCGACTCCTGCCCGCCGCCGTTCAGATGCTTCGACACGTCGACGCCCTCGACCGTTTTGGGGATCGGCACGCCCATCAGGCTGAGCAGCGTGGGCATGACGTCGACGTTGCTGATGAGCACGTCGCTCTGGTAGCCGGCGCGGGGTAGGTTCGGGCCGCGCATGAGCAGCGGGATGCGGATGCTCTCTTCGTAGGGCCATTGTTTGCGGTTCAGGCCATGCGAGCGGAGCAGGTCGCCATGGTCGGACGAGAAGACCATCAACGTGTCTTCGGCGATACCTTCGTGGTCGAGGACGGTGAGCAGCCGGCCTATCTCGCGGTCGATGGCGGTGATGTGGGCGTAGTAGCCGGCCAGTGCCTTGACGTCCGGGTCGCGGACGTTTTTGGGCAGCTCGAGGTCTCGCGCGTCGTAGCGTGCGAGCAGATCGTCGGGCACCATGCGATAGGGGTTGTGCGGCGGTCCCCACGAGAGGAACAGGCAGAACGGCTTGTCGGGTTGGGTTCTGCGGGCGTTGCGGATGTAGTCGATGGCCGTGTCGGTCTGGGCGGTGGCATCGTAGCCGGGCCAGTACTTGGGCTTCGGGTCGCCGTGGTAGTAGATCGATCGGAAGTAGTCGTGGGTGCAGTTGCCGACGGCCCAGAAGTCGAAGCCCTGGCGTCGCGGGCCGGGTGGTGTCGGGTAGCGACGGTGCACGCCGTCGAGGTGCCACTTGCCGACGTAGCCGGTCTGATAGCCGCGGGCCTTGAGCACGTCGGCGATGGTCGTCTCGTTGGGGTCCAGCATCAGGTCGTTGAGGAACATCCCCGTGCTGAGCGGCCAACGCCCGGTCAGCAGCGACGCGCGATAGGGCGTGCAGACGGGCATGGACGAGATGGCGTTGGTGAAGACCGTGCCCTCGCCGGCGAGCCGATCGAGCCAGGGCGTGTCGACGTCGTCGCAGCCGGCGTAGCCGGCGCTGCGGGCCCGCATCTGATCGGCGAAGACGAACAGCAGGTTGGGTTGTCGTTTCGTGCTCATGGCGTCTGTTGTAGCGAATCGGGCGCCGAGGGCAAGGGGTCGTTTGACCGTCGGGCCGGGCGGGGCGATGATGGACGTCGAGGCGATCAGCCGAGGTGATCCCCGCGTGACGCACGACGAGCCCCAAGTGTCCGAGCAGACCGGTCCATCCACGCCGCTGGCGACGGCCCAGCTCACGGCGCTGTGGGCGCTGAGCGAGGGTGGCCTGGGCGGAATCTTGCACGCGACGCGTCTGCCGTTTCGTGGGGTGATCCTGGCGTGCATCGCGGCGATCTCGATCTGTCTGATCGCGCGGTCGAGTCGTCGGCGGACCGAGCCCTTGCGGGCGGCGATCGTGGTGCTGGCGGTCAAGGCCGTCCTGGCGCCGCATTCGTTGGGTACGGCCCACCTGGCGGTGCTGAATCAGGCTCTGCTGGGCACGGCCTGCATGGTGCTGCTCGGGCCGGGCCTGATCGGCTGCGTGCTGACGGGCGCGTTGTGTCTGATCGAGACGAGCCTGCACCCGCTGATCTGGACGACGGTGCTGGGCAACGTGGCTCTGGGCAGCACGGACTTCTGGGCCGAGGTGAGCCGGCTGCTCGAGCGGACGCAGCTCCAGCTCTTGGACCGCGTGGTGGTGGAGGACCCGGCGAGGTGGGTGATCCTCCTGCTGATCGGCGTCCATGCGGCGTTCGGGATCCTGGCGGGATGGGTGGCGTGGAGGCTGCCTCGTGTGGGCGACCGCATCCTGTCCCGGCACGAACGGTTGGCCTCGTCCCGGTCCTCGGAAACGGACGGCCCCGGCGTGGAGCAACCCGCTCGTCGTCCCAGGTGGGTGCGCTGGGCGCGTGCGGGGATCGTGATCGTGGCGGTGTTCGTGCTCGCGATGCCCGCGGTGCTTGCGGCGGGGCAGGGACCGTGGTATCTGCGAATCGCGATCGCCATCGTCCGAGTTGCCGCGGCGGTGGCGGTGGTGGTGTTCCTCGTCCGGCCGCTGGTGGGCTATGTCATCGAGCGGGCGCTGCGTCGGTCTCGTCGGCAGCAACGGCTTGCCGAATCGATGGCCTCGGTACGGGCGATGCAGGCCGAGGCGGTGGCAATCTGGCGTCAATCCGCGCGGCTTCCGATGTGGCGGCGGTTGCCGCACTGTCTGTCCGTGCTGTTCGCCGGGGCGATCGCCGGGCGGTCGTTCGAACCGGTCCTGCATGAAGCGAACGACACGGGGCGCGAGGCCCTTTGACGCGAGCCCCGGTGAGACTAGAATGGCGGTGTCACGTCCCTAGCCTCGAGCCAGAGGAGACATGCATGGCGGCAACCACATCCGAACAGGTCATCGACTTCGGCGCGGCCGAAGCGATCCTGCAAGACATCGGTACGATTCGCTCGGACGACCTCATCCCCCTGCTGCAACGCATTCAGAACGCCTACGGCTACCTGCCCGAGCCGGTGCTCGAGGAAGTCGGTCGTCGGACGGGGATACCCGTGAGCCAGATGTACGGGGTGGCGACGTTCTACGAGCAGTTCCACCTGGAGCCGCGGGGCAAGTACACCGTGCGGTGCTGTCGGGGCACGGCCTGCCACGTGCGGAACGGTCATGAGGTGATCGAGACCATCACCGAGCACCTGGGCGTGAACGACGGCGAGACGACCGAGGACATGCTGTTCACGCTCGAGACGGTGGCCTGCCTGGGCGCGTGCGCGCTGGCGCCGGTGGTCGTGATCGGCGAGAAGTACCACGGCAAGATGAATCCGCGGAAGATCAAGACGCTCATCGACAAGATCAGGCAAGCCGAGAACGGAAAGGAGGCCGAGTGATGGTGAGGTTGACTAGCCTTTCCGACTTCAAGGCCTACAGCCAGAAGACGAAGGACGCGCTCGATTCCGAGCTGCCGATGGTGATGATCTGCGGCGGGACGGGCTGCATCGCGCAGGGATCGAAGGAGGTCTATGACGCGTTCGAGAAGGCGATCGCCGAGCAGGGGCTTTCCGACCGGGTGCGGCTGAAGATGACGGGGTGTCACGGGTTCTGCGAGAAGGGCCCGGTGATGGTGATCCTGCCTTCGCAGTTGTTCTATCCGGGCGTCAAGCCGAAGGACGTGCCCGAGATTCTCGAGACGTCGGTGCTGGGCGGGGAGTCGATCGAGCGGCTGCAATACGTCGACCCGGTCAGCGGCAACAAGTGCGTCTACGAGCACGACATTCCGTTCTACGCCAAGCAACATCGGGACGTGTTTCGCAACAACGGGCGGATCGACCCGGTGGAGCTCGACGATTACGTCTCGCGGGACGGCTACGCCGCGCTGGCCAAGACGCTGGAGGCGTACCAGCCCGAGCAGGTCATCGAGATGGTGACCGAGGCGGGGTTGCGCGGTCGCGGGGGCGCGGGCTTCCCGACGGGCGTGAAGTGGAAGATCAGTCGGGGCTTCGAGGCCAAGAACAAGTATTTGGTCTGCAACGCCGACGAGGGCGATCCCGGCGCGTTCATGGACCGGAGCCTGCTGGAGGGCACGCCGCACGCGATCCTGGAGGGCATGCTGATCGCGGGGTATGCGATCGGGGCCACGCACGGTCTCATCTACGTCCGGGCCGAGTATCCCCTGGCGGTGAAGAACACGCGGGCGGCGCTCGAGGTAGCCCGGGAGGCGGGGCTGCTGGGCGAGAACATTCTGGGCACGGGCTTCTCGTTCGACATCGAGGTCCGCGAGGGGGCCGGGGCGTTCGTCTGCGGTGAGGAGACGGCGCTGATCCGGTCGCTCGAGGGGCTGCGCGGGATGCCGACGCCGCGGCCGCCGTTCCCGGCCGAGAGCGGGTACCACGGTGAGCCGACGAACATCAACAACGTCGAGACGTTCGCCAACGTGCCGCTGATCATCCAGGACGGCGTGGCGGCGTATGCCGCGCGCGGCACGGAGAAGTCGAAGGGCACGAAGATCTTCGCCCTGGCCGGCAAGGTGCGCAACACCGGTCTGGTGGAGGTGCAGATGGGCACGACGCTGCGTGAGATCGTCGAGGACATCGGCGGCGGCGTGCCGGAGGGACGGACGTTCAAGGCGGCCCAGACGGGCGGGCCGAGCGGCGGGTGCGTCCCGGCCGATCACCTGGACATGCCGATCGACTACGAGAGCCTGCGCGAGATCGGGGCGATCATGGGCTCGGGCGGGTTGATCGTGATGGACGACCGGACGTGCATGGTCGACATCGCGCGGTACTTTCTGACGTTCGTCCAGCAGGAGAGCTGCGGCAAGTGCTCGCCCTGTCGCGTGGGCACGCAGAAGATGCTGGAGATCCTGAACCGGATCTGCGCCGGCGACGGCGAGCCGGGCGACGTGGAGGAGCTCGAGCGGATCGGGAACACGATCCTGCGGTCGGGGATGTGCGGGCTGGGGCTCACGGCGCCGAACCCGGTGTTGTCGACGGTCCGGTTCTTCCGGGACGAGTACGAGGCGCACGTCAACGAGAAGCGTTGCCCGGCGTGTGTGTGCGAGGCGCTCATCACGGGCTATCACATCGACGAGGCCCTCTGCATCGGATGTCAGAGCTGCGCCAAGGCCTGCCCGGTGGATGCAATCTCCGGCGAGAAGAAGGAGGCGCACACGATCGACCAGGTCGTCTGCATCCAGTGCGGGAGCTGCTACTCGGTGTGCCCGGTCAGCGCGGTGGTGAAGGAATCGGAGGGCGTGGAGGCGGCGAAGGCGACGGGGTAGCGCTCGCCCATGGCCCGCGAACAGCAGCGCGGCCATGCCATCCGTGATACGTCGGGGTTGCTCAACCAGTCGACACGTCGACACGTCGGGAGAACGGCGAGCCGGAGCGCCCCTGACGGTCGCGTCTCCGGCGGAAGCATCGGGACCCGGATTCCGGGATCCGAGAGGTAGACGTGTTGAGAACGCTTGGCGCGGCGCTGCCATGCGGAGCGGCGTCAAGCCGGCGCACTCCAAAGGGGTGTCGCACGGTGCGTCTTGACGCACCGACCCGTTCGATTGTCTGATGCAGTTCACATTCGCACGAAGATTCAGACCGAGCCAAGGAGGCATGATCTATGGCAGTGGCACAGAAGGTCACCCTGACCATCGACGGTGTGGCGGTCGAGGCCGAGTCGGACCGGACGATCCTCGAGGCGGCCCAGGCGGTCGGCATCGCGATCCCCAACTTGTGTCACGATCCACGGATCGAGCCGATCGGCGCGTGCCGCATGTGCATCGTGGAGGTCGAGGGCATGCGGGGCCTGCCGACGGCGTGCACGACGAAGGTGCAGCCGGACATGGTCGTGCGGACGAACACGGAGCAGATCCGGCAGATCCGCAAGGACATCCTGGAGTTCCTCCTGGCCGAGCACAACGTCAGTTGCACGACCTGCGACAAGACGGGTGAGTGCATGCTGATGGAGTACGCCTACGAGTACGGGGCGGACGAGGCCAAGTTCGGCGTGTTCCAGCCGCCGCCGGCGCAGCCCAACTACACCACGGGGCACAAGGGGGTGGCGTACGATCCGCACAAGTGCATCCGGTGTCAACGGTGCGTTCGGATCTGCAGCGAGGTGGTGATGGCCCATGCGCTGACGCTCAAGAGCCGGGCGGCGAGCGTGGAGGTCAGCACGGCGTTCGACATGCCGCTGAACGAGAGCACGTGCGAGAACTGCGGTCAGTGCATCAGCACGTGCCCGACCGGAGCGATGTACGACAGGGCGGCCATCGGCAAGGGCATGGTCAAGGACCTGGTCAAGGTCCGCACGACGTGCCCGTACTGCGGCGTAGGATGCCAGATGGACCTCAACGTCAACCCGAAGACGAACGAGATCGTCCGGGTGACCAGCGAGATCGGCTGCGTGCCGAACGAGGGCAATCTCTGCGTCAAGGGCAAGTTCGGCTATCACTACGTGCACAGCGACGATCGGCTGACCAGGCCGCTGATCCGACAGAACGGCGAGCTGGTGGAGACCGACTGGGACACCGCCCTCAAGGCCGTGGCCGAGGGGCTCAACGGCGTGAAGGCCAAGTACGGTCCGACCGCCCTGGCGACGATCAGCTCCTGCCGATGCACGAACGAAGAGAACTACCTGATGCAGAAGCTGACGCGGTGCGCGCTGGGCACGAACAATGTCGACCAGTGCGCCACGACGTGCCACGGTCCGACCGTCGCGGGTCTGGCGCTGTCGTTCGGCAGCGGGGCGATGACCAACAGCATCGAGGAGATCCAGAACTGCGACCTGATGTTCGTGATCGGCTCGAACCCGACCGAGGCGCACCCGGTGATGGGCTTCGAGATGAAGAAGGCGTTGAAGAAGGGCGCCAAGCTGATCGTGGGCGACCCGCGTCGGACGTGGATGGCGCAGCATGCGGACATCCATCTGCAGCTCCGCAACGGCACGGACAACATGCTGATCAACGCGATGATGCACACGATCATCACCGAGGGGCTGGAGGACAAGGCGTTCGTCGAGACGCGGACCGAGAAGTACGACGAGCTCAAAGAGATGGTCATGAAGTATCCGCCCGAGACGGTGGCCGAGACGGTCGGCGTCGAGGCCGAGGACATCAAGCGGGCGGCCCGGCTGTACGCGAGCGTCAAGCACGCCGGCATCTTCTACACGCTGGGCATCACGGAGCACACGTGCGGCACGGAGAACGTTCGGAACCTGGCCAACCTGGCGATGCTGACGGGGCACATGGGGTTCGAGTCGACGGGCGTGAATCCGCTGCGGGGTCAGAACAACGTCCAGGGCGGGTGCGACATGGGCGCCATGCCGGTCGTGTTCCAGGGCTATCAGAAGCTGAGTGACCCGTCGGTGGTCGAGAAGTTCAGCAAACACTGGGGAGTGCCCATCCCCGAGGACGAGGGCGGGCGGATCTCGCAGTTCTTCATCCGGGCCAACGAAGACAAGGTCAAGGGCATGTACATCATGGGCGAGGACGTGGTGATGAGCGAGCCGAACCGCGACCACATCATCAAGTGCCTCGACAAGCTCGACTTCCTGGTCGTGCAGGAGATCTTCTTCTCCGAGACGTGCAAGCAGGCCGACGTGGTGCTGCCGGCGGCGTGCTGGGCCGAAAAGGACGGGACGTTCACCAACAGCGAGCGTCGGGTTCAGCGCGTCCGCAAGGCGGTCGAGCCGCCGGGCGAGGCGCGGGCCGACTGGCAGATCCTCTGCGACGTGTCGACGGCGCTGGGCTATGCGATGAGCTACCCGTCGCCGAAGGAGGTCTGGGACGAGCTGGCCGACCTGGCGCCGATCTTCAACGGCATCCGCTACGACCGGATCGACAAGGTGGGGCTGCAATGGCCGTGCCCCGACCGCGACCATCCGGGGACGAAGTTCCTGCACCAGGGCACGTTCACGCGCGGCTTGGGCGAGTTCGCGGGCATCGAATTCCGTCCGCCGGCCGAGCAGCCCGACGAGGACTATCCGTTGATTCTCAGCACCGGCCGAACGCTGTATCACTACAACGTGGGCAACATGACACGAAAGTCGGAGGTCTCGAACGACAAGCAGCCGGAAAACTTCGTGATGATCCACGTCGACGATGCGGCGCGGATCGGCGTGGCCAAGGGGGAGGACGTCCGGGTGATCACGCGTCGGGGCGAGTTGAAAGTCAAGGCCGACGTGGCGGACGTGGTCAAGCCGGGCACGATCTGGATGCCGTTCCACTTTGCCGAGTCTTCGACGAACGTGCTGACCAACGACGCGTTCGACAACATCGCCTGGACGGGCGAGTACAAGGCCTGCGCGGCGCGGCTGGAGAGGCCGTAACGTCGAAACGTCGAAACGGTGAGATGGCGGCATGACGAGAGGTCGGGGCGTCGAGACACGGCTTCAAAGCCCGTGCCCGGTCAGAAACGCTCCTTGCTCTTTCACGACGATACGCCCGTGGAGTCCGTTGCAGGGCTGTTGCCGACGTTGGACGGACGGCCCCTGAGCCGCCTGCATCTGGCGCGTCTTCGAGACTGATCCCTGTGAGAGCTACCTGTGGTGGCCGAGCGATGATGTCCACCTGGGATGGGCCCAATTCCGGCAGCTCGTCAATCCGAAGGCCCTGCCTCGAAACCAAGAGAAGAGCGCTGACTTCAACCGGCGTTACGGGTAAGCCATACGCGACCTGCGGCGGGCGTAAGGTCTGAACGAGACGGCCTACATGAAGCACCTGGCCGAGCGGATGACGCGATGACCCGTCGTTTGTCCCCCTGGAGGGCCAGGGGCGAAAACCGGGTCGAAGGTAGATAGATTTCCTACCCCGCTTGGCCCGCGCAGAGGTCTTCGCATAAATCGCTTTAAAAAAATAACTTACAAGACTGCAATTCTTCTGTCGCCGCCACGAACTTGCCTACGGCCACTTGACATTCCCGTGAGAGCGTGAGTAGCCTTCCGCACCTTGTGGGCCTCCAGGCCCGGGCTGGGGTACACAGTCACCGGCGGAATGCCGTCCTGGCGCGCCGCAGAATAGACGTGAAGTGGGGGCCCATGCCGGGCCGATATGCCCTAAAGCAACGTGGTGCATGGGATAATAAGGGTTAAGAACTACTTGGAATAAGCCTCCATGGCGAAGCAAGCTGGCAAGTCGTCCCGAGCCCGGTCGGCTCCGAAAAGCATGGCCGGCAAGTCCTTAGTGATCGTTGAGTCGCCCGCCAAGGCCAAAACGATCAACAAGTACCTCGGCTCGGACTACGTCGTGCGCGCCTCGATGGGGCATGTGCGCGACCTGCCCAAGAAGGACCTCGGCATCGATTTGACCAACGGCTTCACACCCGTCTACGAAACGCTGAACTCCCGCGGCAAGGTCATGGGCGAGCTGAGCAAACTGAGCAAGGGGGCCGAGGCGGTCTACCTGGCTACGGACCTCGACCGCGAGGGCGAGGCGATCGCGTGGCACCTCGTCGAGGCGCTCGAACTGCCGCAGGATAAGGTCCGGCGGGTCGTGTTCAACGAGATCACGAAATCGGCGATCCAGCAGGCATTCGACGATCCGCACGGGATCAACATGGACCGGGTCAACGCCCAGCAGGCCCGGCGGCTTCTCGACCGGATCATGGGGTATCAGCTCAGCCCGCTGTTGTGGCGGAAGATCGCCAAGGGCCTGTCGGCCGGGCGCGTGCAGTCGGTGGCCGTGCGGATCATCGTCGAGCGCGAACGTGAGATCCGGGCCTTCAAGCCCGAGGAATACTGGCGTTTGATGGGGTGTTTCGCGCTCGATCCGAGTCGGGCGGCGTCCCTGGGCGAGGCGTGGAGCTCGTTCCTGGCCGAAGACGACGAGCGGACGGAGAAGGACAAGCTCGCCTGGGCCAGCGAGAACGGGTGTCTCCGGGCCGAGCTGGTCGAGTTCGACGGCAAGGAGTTCAAGCCACAGGACGTCAACGAGGCCCGGCGGGTGGCCGAGGCGCTCGGCTACGCCGTTTCCGGCGTGCACGAAACGGAGTGGGCGGACTATGCCCATCTCGACCTGAAGCAGTGCCGACTGGATGGACGCGTCGACCCCGAACGGGCACCCGCTCATCGAATCGCCTCGGTCACGACGAAGCGCACGACGACGAAGCCGCCGGGACCGTTTACGACGGCGTCGCTGCAACAGGCGGCATCGAATCGGTTGCGGTTCAGCGCGTCGCGGACGATGCGGGTCGCGCAGCAGCTGTACGAGGGTGTGGACATCGGCGGCGACGAGGGCACGGTCGGTCTGATCACGTACATGCGTACCGACTCGACGAACCTGTCGGCCGACTCGGTCAGCGCGGCGCGGTCGTGGCTGCGAGACGAGCTCGGCGACGACTACGTGCCCGACAAACCGAATCGCTACGGCAGCGCGCAGCGTGCCCAGGAGGCCCACGAGGCTATCCGGCCGTCCGAGCCGAGGCTCACGCCGGAGGATCTGAGGGGGCGGCTCAGCAGCGAGCAACATCGGCTTTACGACTTGATCTGGCGGCGGTTCATGGCCTGCCAGATGCCACCGGCCCAATGGGACAGCACGGCGGTCCACATCGAGGCGGACACGAGCGAGGGACCGGCGCGGTTCAAGGCCACGGGTCGGCGACTCATCTTCGACGGCTTCCTAAAGATCGCGGGCATCCCCTCGTCGAGCAACGAGCAGACCTTGCCGGAGCTGAGCGAGGGTCAGACCACGCCGCCGGTCGGCATCGAGCCGGTGCAGTGCTTCACGTCGCCGCCGCCGCGGTACACCGAGGCTTCGCTGGTCAAGACGCTGGAGGCCGAAGGGATCGGACGACCGAGCACGTACGCGGCGATCATCCAGACCATCCAGGATCGCGGCTACGTCGAGCAGCGCGATCGCAAGTTCTATGCGACGTCGCTGGGCATGGTCGTCACGGACAAGCTGGTGGAGCACTTCCCCGACATCCTGGACGTGAAGTTCACGAGCCACCTGGAGGACGACCTGGACAAGATCGCCGAGAGCGAGATGGACTGGGTGGAGGTGCTGAAGGAGTTCTACGATCCGTTCAGCCGCGACCTGGCCAAGGCCGGGGATGAGATGGAGCCGGCCAAGGCCGAGCCGAGCGAGTACACCTGTCCGTCGTGCGGCAGCCAGATGGTGTATCGCTGGAGCAAGAACGGGCGGTTCCTGTCGTGCTCGGCGTATCCGGAGTGCAAGAAGACGCAGGACGTGGACGCCGAGGGCAAGCCGATCCAGCTCCAGGGCAGCGACGCGACGTGCGAGAAGTGCGGGGCCGAGATGGTGTTGCGTCGGGCTCGCGGCGGCACGTTTCTCGGATGCAGCAAGTATCCGGAGTGCGATCACACCGTGCCGTGCGACGAGAGCGGTCAGCCGCTGCAGCGGGTCGAAGCCAGCGATATCAAGGAAGCGTGCGACAAGTGCGGCGAGCCGATGGCGGTGAAGTGGCGAGGTCGTCGGGCGTTCCTGGGCTGCACGGGCTATCCGTCGTGCAAGAACACGCGTCCGATGCCGGAGGGCGTGTACGTCGAGCCTCCGCCGAAGGAGCCGCCGGAGCCGGCCGGGTTCGCGTGCGAGAAGTGCGGCAGCGCGATGGTGATCCGCACCGGGCGCCGAGGGAAGTTCATCGCATGCAGCGGCTTTCCGCGGTGCCGCAACAGCAAGCCGGTCGAGAAGCTCGAGGAGCTTCGCGCGGCGGCCGCCGAGAACGGACAGGCCTTGCCGGAGCCGGCTGAAGGAGACGCGGACCTGGCCGTGGCGGCCCGTCGACCCGAGGTGCGCCGCGGCGGGTCCAAGCAGCCGGCCAAACGCGACCCCGACCAGTTGAGCGGACCGGTCGAGGCCGGCGCGGTACCCAACAACGACGGCAACATGGGCGTCCGGTTGACCAAGAGCGGCAAGCTGGCCGTCGACAACCTCGACCAGCCGGTAAGCTGCCCGGCGTGCGGGTCGGAGATGTCGCTCAAGCGCGGTCCGTGGGGCCCGTTTCTGTCGTGCACGGGCTATCCGAAGTGCCGGATGACGGGCCGGCTCAACAAGAAGGCTAAGGAGCAGGCCGAGCAGGAGCTGCCGCCCGCGCCGCCCAAGCCCAAGCCCAAACCGACCGACATCGCGTGCGATCAGTGCGGGGCGAAGATGGTGATCCGCACCGGTCGCAGCGGTGAGTTCCTCAGTTGCAGCACCTACCCGAAATGCAAGAACGCCAAGCCCCTGCCGGCTGAGTTGATCGGCCAGCCCAACGGCAGCAACGGCGGCGGGTCGTAGGCCGCGGCGGTCGATTCGACGAGGCGGGGGCCGATCCTGAAATTGGAGACGAAGAAGGGACGCGGCTCTTCTGCTGCTGTCCCTTTTCGGCGCTCGCGCCGCGCAGAGGACGTGGCCGCGGGAACGGGGTGCGGTTACACTGAAGGCGGCGCGCGAGGCGAGCGGCATCCGGGACCCTCTTCGGGCTCGCGCAGCCCCACCGACTCTGTGGGGGCATGAAGACGTGAAGGTAACCTTCCTCGGGACGGGCACGTCCCACGGCATTCCGATGATCGGCTGCGATTGCGAGGTATGTCGGTCGACCGACCCGCGCGACACGCGGCTGCGCTGCAGCCTGGCCGTGGAGTACGACGACGGCTACACGGTGCTGGTGGACACGACGCCCGAGCTAAGGATCCAATGCCTGGCCCAGGAGATCAGCCGGTGCGACGTGGTGCTGTTCACGCACCACCATGCGGACCACATCATGGGGCTCGACGACCTGCGTCGGTTCAACTGGATCCTCGGCCGGCCGCTGGAGTGCTACGGGCCGGTCGAGACGATCGAGCGCCTGAAGCACATGTTCGACTACGCGTTCATCGACGACCCGACGTACCCCAGCGCCAAGCCGCACCTGATCGGCAAGGTGGTGGACGGGGATCTGGATCTGGGCGGTCATCGCGTGATCCCGGTGCCGCTGTTGCACGGACAGATGCCGATCTTGGGGTTCCGATTCGGCGACCTCGCCTACTGCACCGATTGCAGCGCGGTGCCGGACGAGGCTCGGGCCCTCCTGACGGGTCTCGACGTGCTGGTGCTCGATGCGCTGCGGATCAGGCCGCACCCGACGCATTTCAACCTCGAGCAGGCCATCGCGTGCGCCGCCGAGATCGGGGCTCGACAGACGTACTTCACGCATATCGCCCATCAACTGATGCACGAACCGGTCGAGCGGGACCTGCCCGCCGGGATGGCCCTGGCGTACGACGGGCTGACGTTGACGTTCGAAGATTAGCGCGACGCGGCGGCCTGCCGTCGAGGGCGCCACGTGCAACGAGGCCGCCCGATGATCGGACGGCCTCGTCGTGAATCGATCGAATGACGGCTCGCGCGGACGGCTACCGCCGGCGACGGACGAGCATCAGGACTCCACCCACACCCAGCATGGCCCAGGTGGTGGGCTCAGGCAGGTGCGTCACGAGATCCTGATGGCTGGGACTGGTCAGGGCCGCCAGATCCATGCTGAGCGTCCAGGTGTCGTCCTCGATATAGCCGAGCCAGTCACTGGCCAGGTCGTAGACGTTGTTCGTATGGCCGTGGCCGATGTTGAGCCGGAAGTCGCCGGCGAGCAGGTCGAGGTCGTCGTCGCGGGTGAGCTCCCACAGGATGACCTGGAACGCGCCGGCATGGACCTTGTCGGTCATGGACAGGTCGAAGGCGTTGAACCAGAGCGTCTCCATCAGCTCGGCCTCGATCTCGTTGATACCCAGGCCGGGCGTGGTGAGGGGCTCGAGCTCGTACTCACGGCCCGAGGCCCTGGCGCCAAGGTACTGGTCGAGGTCGATGCAGTAGGTCAGCAGCGGTACGTAGCCGTCGCCATAGTCGGCCTCGAGGTCGAATGTTCCGGCCAGGATACTCTTCCAACCGCCGCCGTCGACGCCGGCCTTGATGGTGCCCTTGGTGCCGGAGACGAAGACGCCGTCGGTGTCACGGACGATGATCGAGCCGGCCGCATCGGCGGGCAGGAGCATGGCGACGAGGCACGTGACAACGATGATGATGGTGGAGCGCATGAGGATGTCCCCCTTGACTGCTGGTTATCGGAGTAGGGCTACTCGAGGTGGACCCGCGCGGTAGCTGCGGCGTCCCCGATGTAGACATCCAATTTGGCTGGGGGATTTGCCAGTCGAATCGGGCTCAGGGGTTTGATTTTCCGTCGGTTCGCGCGACGAGGCTGTTCGGATGAGGTCTTGTGGGCCGATAACCGGGTGGCGAGGAAACTACGACGAAGCGTGCTGCAAAATGGAGATCATGCGGCAGGAGATCGCCCTCCCCAAGGACCCCCTCACAACACCGCGATCAGCTCCATCGGATGGTCGATGATCCGCTCGGCCCCGTCCAGCTCGGCCGGGCCGCGGAAGCCCCATGACACGCCGATCGGCAGCATCCCCGCGTTGCGAGCCGTGGCCACGTCGACCTCGCTGTCGCCCACGAAGGCGATCTCGGCCGGCGGCACGCCCATCGCCCCGGCCACGGTCAGCGCCGATGTCGCATCCGGCTTGCGAGGCACGTCGTCCTTGTAGCCCTCGACGGCCGCGAAGGACCACCGCGCGTAGATCGTCTCGATGATTTTCACGGCGAAGGCGTGCGGCTTGTTGGTGGACACGCCCATCGGCAGGCCGCGCCGCGTCAGCTCGTCCAGCAGCTCCGGATCCAACAAGATCTCCGTGTAACCCAGGATGGCCGTCAGCGGCGTCCGGATCTCGTGACTCATGTTCGCCAGGAACTCGCTCTTGACCCGGTTGGCCTTCTCGGCCGCCCCCTTGGCCTCTTCCATCTCGTGGTTGGCCGCCACCAGCTCCATCTGCTGGGCCTTGAGCTGCTGCCGATGCGCCTCCAGCTCGACGTTCTTGGCCTTGAGGAGCATGGTGTGCTCCTTGAGCTGCTCCTCGGCCTGGCGACGCTTCAGGTTGTCCTTCGCCAGAAGCAGGTTGTTGTAGCCGAGCGCCGACAGCTCCTGAGCCAGGATCCATAGCAGGTTCAGCGTCCTGTCGAAGCCCTCCAGCGAGGAGTTTGTCATGCTCCCGAACGCGTCCAACATCGCCTCGACATCGGCGCCGATCTCCTCGGCGAACGTGCGTATCCGCTCCTCGTCGACGTCCAGGACGTTGCTCTGACCGATCAGCCAATTCGCGATGTGCTTGCCGCCGACGATGATCGGCGCGCTGGCGTCCACGAAGCCGCAACTATGGCATTCCTCGTACGTCGGCTTCATCACCTGGCGGGCCTTCTCGCCGAGCTCCTTGTCCGACAGCAAACAACGCCGCCGCCCCTCCTCCGTCGACCGGATGAGCGTGCACACGTCGCTGAAGTTGCTCGGTTCGGTGATCGGTTCGCCGTCGATCTCGGTGATGATCGACGCCACCCCGTTCGTCTCGGCGAACGCGTCCTGGATCCGCTGCAGGTCCTCGATCGCGATCAGGTCCGACAACGTGAAGTCCAGCGCCTCGTGCTCCGGCGAGAGGATGAAATCCAGCTTCACCCGAAGTCGGTGCTCGCTCTCCCGCAGCGCACGCTCGGCCCGCTTGCGCTCCGTCACGTCGTTGCCCACGCACAGGATCTCGAGCACCCGCCCCTCCGCGTCCAGGATGGGGCGGTTCGTCCAGGCGATCCAGACCCGCTCGCCCGACTTGCGGATGTTCTCGTTCTCGTTGGCAGCGTAATGCTCCGGATGCCGCCCGATATCCAGGATCATCCGCTCGAGGTCGTTGCCCGCCGAGTCCGACTTCGGCACGATCGTGCCGATCACGTTCCGACCGATGATCTCGTGCCGGGCGAAGCCGAAGAACCGCTCCGCGAACGGGTTGACGTAGAGGATCTGCCCCTGTGCATCCATCCGAAGGATGATGCTGTTGACGCTCTCGATCAGCTCCCGGTACTTCGCCTCGCTGGCGCGCAGCGCCTCCTCCGTGTCCTTCCGGTCGGTGATGTCCCGCACCGACTCGATCGCCCCGACGATCTTCCCCTGCTCGTCCCGCAGCCGCGTCGCCACCGCCCACACGATCGTGTGCGAGCGACCCGGCAGGAACACCTCCACCTCCGTCACAAACGTGTCGCCCCGCTTCTCGATGCTCGGGTAGCGACGCTCGATCTCCTCGTCCGAGTTGAGGACGCAGTCGATCAGAACGGGACGCCGCTCGCCGTAGAACGGCACCGCGTACGGGTAGTTGTCCTGTCCGAGAATCTCCTTGGCGGGAATCCGCGTCATCGCCTGCATCGCCCGGTTCCAGGCGGTCACTCGCCCCTCACGGTCGATGACGAACGTCGGGTCCGGAAGCGACTCGATGATATCGCTGAGCCGCCGCTCCGAGCTGCGAAGCCGGTCGCTGATCCGTTGGCGTTCGGCGATCTCCTCCTTCAGCTCCCAATTGGCGCGCTCGTACTGCTCGGTCCGGGCCTCGACCCGCGATTCCAGCGTCTCGTTCGCCAGCCGAACGGCCTCCTCGGCGCGACGCAGCTTTGCCGTATTGAGCACCAGCAGCCCGATGATACCCAGCAGAAACCCGACCGAGCCGAAGGCGTAGGCCAGCATCTGCTTCTGTGACGACGTCAAGGCCAGACCCGGCTGTACGCAGTCCAACGTCACGAGCTGCCAACCGGGTACCGACACGGCAAGCCGCGTCACCCCGTGCAGATGGCCCTGATACGCCACCGTCTTCGACTGAAGCGATGGGTCCAAGGGCTCCAGCCCGTGCTCGGCGAATTGCTTGCTGTCCCGGATGGCCTCAAGTCGCTGCGGAGACATGGGATACGCCGCTCGGAAGAGCCACTCCTCGCGGTTGCTGGCCATCACCACGCCGTCCGGCGAGACCAACGCCGCCGGCAGACTGAACGCCTCGAGCATCCGGTCGATGCCGTTGAAATCCTCCTTGATGACCACCACCCCGATGACGTTGGTCTGATCCTGATCGAGGATGGGTGAGGCGAAGTAGATCCCCCGCTGACCGGTCGTGACCCCGACCGCCAGATACACCGCATCCTCACCCGCCAGCGCCTGTTTGAAGTACGGCCGAAACGCGTAGCTCTTCCCCGTCAGCGTCTCGGCCGCCCCGTACGGCGTGCAAGCCACCACGGTACCGGACGTATCCAGCACGTAAGCCAGCGACGTGTCGAACGTCTGGCGCGTCGTGTTCAGGGCCACCAGCGTCGAGGGGTCGTCCGGATCGAAGTCCCCACGGGCCACCGAGATGATCTCACCCACCGAGGCAAGTTCTCGCGTGACCCCCCGGAGGCGACCGATAACCACGTCCTCGATCTCATCGGCCAACCGAGACGTCCGCACCTTCTGGACCGCCGTGCGGTTCTCCACGGCCAGTTCATGAAGGGCTTGGTATCCTCCCCAGCCCAGCAGGGCCGAGACCGCACCTGCCGCGCACAAAATGCCCATCATCCGGAGAGACCGCCAGACACGCCCAACTCCGGTTGCCGTGCGCATGGCTTCTTGGCTCATGCCTGACTGGTCCTCACCAAGGGTTCGGCCACGCCGGGTGGTCCGATGGGCAACGTGGCCGGTTGACGGTCTCGCGCCGGGGCCCCGAAGGACGGCACCGATCGACGGCACGATCGCAGCGGGAACCTTCCCGAGACAGCGGCTGCGGGAAGCCGTGCTCGGTGCGACGCATCGCCTGATGAGACCGCACAGAAAAGGCAACCCGGCCGTCAGTGTGATCAACGACGCGAGGGAGCAAGGTTTCCCTCCCTACATCGGTCTGGGGGAACTCACCATTGAGTAGGCCTTTTCCACTAGGTGCGCCGGGCAAGTCATGGGGGAAACGTCGCTCGTGTCCACAGGGACGACCTCCGGCCCAATCCCCTTATAGGACACTGAAGCCGCCCTTCCGCACGACCGATACTACCTCCAGGGCGGAGACCCCGCAGGGATGCTACGCGCGGATAGAGGTCCGGGGGCAAAGTGGCCCACGCGACTGACCTCGCCGCCGAAGACGACGAAGACAACCGAACGGACCAAGACCATGGGAACCATCTCTTCCGGCGTAGGCCTGATGTCCGGCATGGACATCGAGGGCACCGTCAATGCCCTCATGGCGATCGAGAAGCGGCCCCAGAAGCAGCTCGAAAACCGCGTGGCCGGCCTCGTCCAACAGCGGACCGCCTACCTTGAGCTCAACGCGCTGATCCTGGCCATGAAGAGCGCCGGCTCCGGATTCAGCGAGGCCGACTTCTTCGACAAGTCCAAGGCCGTCAGCAGCAACGAGAACGTCCTCCAGGCCACCGCCTCCGAGGGGGCCCTGCCCGGCAACTACGCCTTTCAGGTCCATTCCCTCGTCAGCAGCCATCAGCTCATCTCCTCCGGCTTCGCCACGCCCGATGCCACACGCGTCGGCCCGACCACCCTCACCCTCGAAGGCATCGCCGCCAAGGTCAATCCCGAGACCTCTCTCGACCTGTTCAACGGCGGCCAGGGCGTCCAGCGCGGCAAGATCCGGATTACCGACCGAAGCGGCGCCACCGCCGAGATCGACCTGGCCGCCGCCCTGACCGTCGACGACGTCCTCGACGCGATCAACAACCAGACCGACGTCAACGTCACGGCCGGCGTCTCCGGCGGACACATCGTCCTCACCGATCAGACGGGCCAGACCACAGGCCACCTCAGCGTCACCAACGTCGGCATGACCCGCACCGCCACCGATCTCGGCATCCTGGGCGCGGTCTCCGACGACGTCTTGACCGGCCAGGACGTGATCTATCTCACCGATCGCACCAGTCTGAGCCTGCTCAACGACGGCAACGGCGTCCGCCGCGAAGGAAGCCTCGACGACTTCAGCATCACCCTCCGCGACGGCTCGTCCTTCAACGTCAGCCTCTCCAGCAAGCTCAAGTCGAGCACCCGACTCGAGGCCCTCAACGGCGGCGCCGGCGTCGAGATGGGCACCTTTCGGATCACCAACCGCGCGGGTGCTTCGGCCGAGGTCACCCTCTCCGCCGAGCAGACCATCTCCGAGGTCCAGTCGGCCATCAACGCCGCCGGCAGCAGCATCGGGATTTCGTCCACGCTGGTCGACAGCCACTTGCTCATCAACGACAGCTCCGGCGGCGACGGCACCCTGTCCATCGAGGACGTCTCCGGCCACGCGGCGCGCGATCTCGGTATCGCCGCCGAGAGCGACGCGACCTCACTGACCGGCGCCGACATCTACGGCGTCCAGACGATCGGCGACGTCATACGGGCGATCAACTTCGACAACGAGAACACCGGCGATCTGGTCGCCTCGCTCAGCAGCGACGGCAAGGGCATCGTGCTCACCGACGCCTCCGCCGGCAGCGGCGATCTGGTCGTCGAGGCCCTCGACAACGGTACGGGCACCTTCAGCAAGGCGGCCGAGGATCTCGGCATCCTCACCTCCTCGTCCACCGGCACGATCGAGTCGCGAGCCTTGCTCGCCGGCCTCGACACCGTGCTCCTCAGGTCGCTCAACGGCGGCAGCGGCGTCGAGACCGGCACGATCCAGGTCACCGCCAAGGACGGCACCGTCACCCAGATCGACCTGACCGATGCCGCCACGCTCGGCGAGGTCCTCGAGGCCATCAACGCCACCAGCCAGACCAGCCACATCACCGCAGCAACCAACTCGGCCGGTAACGGCATCGTGCTCAGCGATCTCAGCGGCGGAGGCGGCAACCTCGTCGTCGAGGACCTCAGCGGCTCGGCGGCCGAGGACCTCAACCTGCTCGTCGACCAGGCCGTCGACCAGGTCGGCAGCGGCAACCTCCAACGCCAGTACGTCAGCGAGGCGACGGAGCTCAACAAGCTCAACGGCGGTCAGGGCGTCGCGCGTGGCCGCTTCACCATCACCGACACCTCCGGCGGTACCGCCACCATCGACCTGACCCAGGGCAACGAGAACGTCCTGGCCGACGTCATCCGCGAGATCAACAACCACCCCGGCATCGAGGTGACGGCCTCCATCAACGACAAGGGCGACGGCCTGCTGCTGACCGACTCAGCCGGCGGTGCCGGCAGGCTCACCGTCGCCGAAGAGGGCGGCACCACCGCCGCCGACCTGGGCATCCTCGGTCAAGCCGACGAAGGCGAGACCACCCTCGACGGCTCCTTCGAGACCGCCATCGAGATCGACGCCGACGACACGCTTGTCGACGTCATGAACAAGGTCAACGCCTCCGGCTCGGGCCTGAGCGCCTCGGTCCTCAACGACGGCTCGTCCGTCGCGCCCTATCGGTTGGTCCTCCAGAGTGAATCGAGCGGGCGAAAAGGGGAGATGGTCATCGACGCCGGAGACGGTCCGCTCTCGTTCTCGACGCTCGTCGAGGCTCGTGACGCCGTCGTCTTCATCGGGGAGCCGGGCACCCCCACCAGCCTGACCCTCACCAGCAGCACGAACACCCTCGACGGTGTCGTCCCCAACGTCAAGATCGATCTGTTGGCCACCAGCAGTCAGCCCGTCGAGCTCACCGTCACCCGCGACGTCGACTCGCTCGTGACGGACATGAAGACCTTCGTCAACACCTTCAACAAGGTGATCGATAAGATCGAGGACCAGACCAAGTTCAACGAGGAGACCTTCGAGAAGGGCGTCCTCTTCGGCGACAGCACCATCCAGCGCATTCGCAGCCGCCTCTACAGCATGTTCCGAGCCACCGTCGATACCGACGGCGCCTTCGCCAGGTTCTCCGACATCGGCATGACCCTGGGCAACGGGGCCAAGCTCCAATTCGACGAGGACACGTTCCGTCAGGCCTTCGCCGCCAACCCGGACGACGTCGTCGAGCTGTTCACCCTCGAAGAGGAAGGACTCGGAGCCGTCGTTAGCGACGCCATGGCCTCCATCACCGAATCCGAGACCGGTCTCATCGACCGGCGAAGCAACGCCTTGACCGATCAGGAAGAGCTGCTCAACCAACGCATCGAGCAGCTCCAAAACCTGCTCGACTCGAAGGAAGAGCGTCTGTACCGTGACTTCTACCAGATGGAGCAGGCCCTGGCCCAGCTCAACGGGATCCAATCGAGCCTGTCCGGCCTGTCGGCGCTCGCCAGCCAGTTCAGCAGCAGTGCCGCCAGCGCCCTCGGATAGCCGCTTGGACAGGTCCGATATCCCAAGTGCTTATAGGGCGTAAGCTTAGGATGAACGCTCACTCTGTTTTTGCTCAATCGGTCCCCGGGCCTATCCGATACAAGCCGGGAGGCGCGGCCGGTGGCGTGGCGACACCGACCCGCACGGATGACCGAGGCCAGCTAACCAGGGGGAGGTCGGCATGGGTGCCGGCGGATCGAACGAATACCTCCGAAATCAGGTCCTGACCGCCTCGCAAGAGCAGCTCCAGATGATGCTCTACGACGGCGCCATTCGCTATGCGCGACTCGGAAGGCAGGCCATCCTCGACAACGACATCGAACAGTCCTTCAACCACCTTACCCGGTCCCAGCGCATCGTCTTAGAGATGATCAACGGCCTGCGGCCGGAGGTGAATCCCGATCTGTGCAGCCGCATGTCCGGTCTCTACAACTTCATCTACCGCCGACTCGTCGACGGCAGCGTCAATCGGGACACCAAGGCCATCGATGAGGCGCTCGACATTCTCCAGTATCAGCGCGAAACCTGGGCCATGCTGATCAAGAAGCTCAACGAGGGTAACGGCCAGGCCCCCTCATCGCAGAGTGAGGCCGCCTCGCAGCCGCCTGAGCACGTCGAGTCCTTCAGCGTCGAGGGCTGATCGGTCCGGCCCTTTACGGGCACTCGCCGCGAAATCTTGCCGTATGCAACTCCTGATGAACTGCCCGAATTGACGATCGTAAGTAGTAGGACTTCATGTTGCTTGCCGGAGAGGGTGCCTCAACGCAACGCCAAGGGAGCATGCCGGATGATACAACTAACTTTCTTAGCCAGGCTTATGGCTGATTCTGCCCGCTGGGCGGCCCGAAATGGCTCCCGCCGCCGTCACACCGGAGCCCTGGCGGTGTGCTTGGCGGGCCTGGTCATGACCTCCAAGGTCACCCTCGCCGAGCAGGCCCCATCGCCGGCCACACTCCCACAGGGCCTGCCCGCGCAACTCCCGGACACCGTCCCCGGCAAGATCGACCAGGTCGAGAAGGCCCTGCAGCAGGCCGACTACCCCGAGGCAGGACGAGCAGCCATCGCCGCGGTTACCCAGTCTTTGAGGCAGGCCCGCGTCGATTCCTCCAAGATGACCCTCTTCGCCACAGCGGTGCAGTCGCTCCTGCAGGTCGCCAGCGCGGCCAAAGAGGCCGGTGACTACCAGACCGCTGCCCACTGCTATAGCCAGGCCAGGTCCGTGCGAAGCGATTTGAGCGAACCCATCCTCGGTCTGGCCGAAGTAGCCCGTCTGACGGGTCAGTCGTGGGAGGCCTTCCGACTCTACGGCGACTACCTCAAGGTCCCCGCGACCGAACGGCCCCAAGACGAGCGCGCCCACCTGGGCTTGGGCTTGGTGTGCCTCTCCCTGGGCCAGAACAGCACCGCCCTCTACCACCTCAAGCGGGCCACGCAGATCGCGCCCAACAACGCCGAGGCCCTGATGGCCTTGGCCCGAGCCCAGTGGCAATGCCGGAAATGGAAGGACGCCGTCAAGACCGGCGAACGGGCCGTCGCCATCGATGATCAGCAGCCCGAGGATAAGCGAAACCCGCAGTATCGCTACTGGTTGTCACACATCTACAACGATGCCGGCGAATTCGACAAGGGCCTCGAAGCCTGCCGGCGGTCGAACGCCGCCCTCCGTGACCAACTGAAGCGATACCCCAAGGACCTCGGACTACTCAACGATATGGAGAGAGGTCTCGACCTCCATTCGCAACTGCTCAATAAGGTGATGAACACTCCCACTGGCAGACAGAACCCCTCGCTCCATCTCGAGCTGGCCTCCGTCATCGAGGCCCAAGGCGCCATCAAGCAGATCCGCCACGAGCTGCACGCCCTCGAGTTGCTGACCGGCGCCGTCGAGGCCTTTCCCAAGAACGCCGACCTCCTCCTGGCCGTCGGAAGGCTCGCCAGGTTGGTCGGAGATAGCGAGACCGCCATAGGGGCCTACCAGGCCATCCTCAAGATCGACCCTGACCGGGCCCAGGCCAAGGAGGCCTTACGCGAAATGGGCGCCCCGCTGCAGTCTCCCACCACCACGGCTGCCGGGCCAGTCACCGAATAGCCCGTTTCCGAGCCGATGCCTCCTCGCCTCACCTCCGAGCGGGTCGGTGCCGACGGCCTCTTAGGGTACACTGACCCACCAAGGTCTGTGCGACGATGGCCGGCGACGGTCGACATCCGGCCCATCCGGTCGCGAACATGACGGTATCCCGCCATGAAGATCGGACCATTGGTCCTCAGCTCGAACGTCCTCCAGGCCCCGCTCGCGGGCTACAGCACCCTCGCCATGCGCCGCCTCGCCAGAGAGCAGGGCGCGGCCATGGCCTTCACCGAGGTCACCCTCGACCAGGCCGTCCTCAACTCCAAGAAGTTCCGCAAGCGCATCCTCGACATCGCACCCGATGACCACCCCATCGGCGCCCAGATCATGGGACACAGCCCGGACGAGATGGCCCAGGCTGCCGCCACCCTCGTCGAAGGCGGCTACGACGGCATCGACCTCAACCTCGCCTGCCCCGTCAAGAAGGTCCTTCATCGGCACCGTGGCGGCTATCTGCTGACCCAGCCTGAGGTTGCACTGGCCATCGTCCGAGCCGTCCGCCGGGCCGTCGGAGACCGCACCCCGCTGACGATCAAGCTCAGACGAGCCTTCGACGATGAGCCCGCCGACGAGGCCAACGTCCTGGCCATCCTCGACGGCGCCTTCGAGACCGGCATCGACGCGGCCACAATCCATCCGCGCACCGTGATGCAACGCTATCGTGGCCGAAGCGACTGGGACTTCCTGGCCCGCGCCAAACGCCGCACCGGCGATCGAATCCTCCTCGGCAGCGGTGACCTCTTCAGCCCCGACGACGTCGTTCGGATGATCCGCCAGACCGGCGTCGACGGCGTCACCCTGGCCCGCGGGGCCATCGGCAACCCATGGATGTTCCGCGATTGCCTGGCCGTGTTGAGCGGCCGACCCTTGCCCCCGCCGCCGACCGTCCCCGAGCAAGGCGACGTGATCCGACGACATCTGACCTGGTGCCGTCAGGAGTTCGGCGACGCAAGAGGAAGCCGCTTCATGCGCAAGTTCGGCATCAAGTACGCCGAGTCGCACCCGTTCCGAAAAGAGGTCAAGCAGGCCGTGCTCGATGTCGGCACACCGGCCGCCTGGGAGGCGTTCCTCCAGACCTGGTACGACCCGGATCGCGACTGGCCGCCCGGCCGCCGGCGCAACGATCCGGGACACCTCGTCGCCGCCGGCGCCAAGCTCGGTCCCAACCCGACCCCATCCGTGAGGGACGCGTGAACGAATCCGATGCAGACAGACCTCTACCTCAGGCCAGACCCGTGGCCCGGGCGCCCATGGTGCAGCTCGTCGACGAGCACGAGCCCCGCCCCGACGCCCCGACCGTCCCGCCCGACGATCCCCTCGTCGTAGGCCAGGGCGCCTGGTCGCTGCTGGGCGATATGGCCCTGACCAGCCTCGTCTTCTTCGGCGTCCTCATCGGTCTGGAGTTCGTGCTGATGGCCCTGGCCGGCGCCGGACCGGACGACGCCCCGCCCAACGCCTGGTGGATGGTCCTCCAACGGGCCGCCTTGTCCGCCGTCACCGTGGCCGTGCTCGTCGGCGTCCTCAGAAAGAACGACCAGTCGCTACGGAGCATCGGTTGGACCTCCGAGCGGGGCCGGATCGAGCTCTTCTGGGGTCTGGCAACCTATGCGTCCATCGTCGCCTACCTGATCGGCGTCATGGTCGTCGTCACCAGCGTCTGGCCCGACGTCGTCAACGTCATGCAGAAGACCCAGCAGCGCAACCTCGAGCGGCTTCCCGAGATGTCGATCGCCAGTGCCGTTGCGTTCTCGCTGATGGTCGGCATCAGCGAGGAGGTCTTCTTTCGAGGCTTCCTGCTGACGCGCCTCCGCGCGCTGACGGGCTCATGGCCGATCGCCCTGGTGGCCACCTCTGCGATCTTCGCCGTCCTGCACGCCCCGCAAGGATGGTTCAGTGTGCTGGTCATCGTCGGGCTCAGTTTCCTGCTCGGGCTCTGGTTCATCTGGCGGCGAAGCCTTGTCGCCCCCGTCGTCGCTCACGCCCTCTTCGATACGACCTCGCTGATCCTCCTCAACGAGTTCGTCCGCTGAGAGCCCATGCCCCGCATCGACGAGCCCATCACGACCAGCCGCCGTCACCTTCCCTTGACCCGAACGGCGTCGCGTGACGGCCCTTGGATCAGCCGCTTGGTGAACGGCCGGCGGCGGCCGTCCCGCTCGACGAAGCAGCCGACGAACGTGATGTCCTTGGCATGATCAACCTCGACATGGGCAGTGCACCCCGTCGCGTCGGCATGCCAGATGCAGCCCTTGAACGTGACCCCACACACAGGATGGCCGATCTTGCTGGACAGAATCGAACGCTGCGGCGACGCGGCCTGGATGCGATCGAAGAGGATCCCGTTCACCTTCCCCTGTCCGTGCCGCTCCTGCATGATGATCCGATACGCCTCCCCGCTCCACTGCTCTCCGGGAAGCCGCATCAGGTTCATCCGAATGTCCCGGTAGGTGATGTTCGAGTAGGTCGCCCCGTCCCGCATCCACAGGGCGCAGCCCCGCGAGGAGTCCACGATCTCGATGTCCTCGAAGAGGACGTCATGAATGTCGTACCGGCTCTCGGTGCCGATCTTGCACGAAGTCTTCCGCGTCATGATGATGCAGTCTCTCGCCGTGATATGGTGCGAGGCCCGTCCGATCCCGAAGCTGCCGGTGGTCTTCACGGCAATGGCGTCGTCGCCGCTGTAGATGAAGCAATCCTCGATCACGACGTCGTCTGACATGTCCGGATTGATGCCGTCCGTGTTGGCAAGCCCCCAGTCGCCGAGGACCTTGACCCGCGCTACGGACACGTCGTGACACCCGATCAGATGCACCGTCCACGCGCCGGGATCGCGCAGGACGACGTCCCTGATCGTCAGGCGCCGACACGAGAGGGCGACGATGAGACGCGCCTTCACGCCGTGCCGCTTCTGGAGGACGTGCCCGGCCCCGTCCAGGATGCCAAGCCCGCAGATCGCCGCGCCCTCGGCGCGATCGACCAGAACCAGGCAGCGACCCCCGCGAGCGGCCTGGTAGTCCTCAGGACGACCGGTCCCCTGGAGCATCGCCCCGGCCGCCACGTGTAGCGTCACGTGAGACCGGAGGCGGATCGATCGGCAGCGATGCACGCCGGGCCGCAGATAGACCGTCCCGCCCCCGGCGGCGGAGACGCGGTCGATGGCCTCCTGAATCCGCTGCGTGTGCTCGGCGACCGCACCGTCGGCCGGAGCGATCGCGACGACGCCGGCGGCGGACTCATCCGGCCTGGGTCCCGGAGGCTCCGGAAAGAGAAACAGATAGCCGTGCCCTTCGGCCCTCACGATTCGCGGCGTCGTGTCTGCCACCCGAAACGTGAGCGCCCCGGCCTCGACCGTGGCCTCGGCGCCGGCGCGATCCGGCCGGAGGCTCAGGGATCCGCCGCCCTTCGCGGAGACGCGCACCGTCGCCGGCGAGGACCCCGTCGACCGGAATCGTGCGACGTAGGTCCTTTCCAGACGCGTCCCCGGCTCCACGGGGATCGGGTGTCCATTCACGCTCACCGAGTAAGGAGCGTCCGTGGCCGACTCGGCCGCGGGCAGGGCAACGCCCGCCGCCGCCCGCGCTACGGGCGAGCCCCAAGACAAGCCGACAACGACCGCGGACAGCATCCACAGACACACCGATCCAGCACGCATCATCATTCGAACGACACCTCCCACCCCCATGCCACGGGTGAACCAGCGTAACCAAGCCAGGCTCCACATCAACCCACCGCGACCCGACCCGTAGGTCCCGTACGCATGACGG
Organism: uncultured Planctomycetales bacterium; assembly: GCA_964622545.1. Classification (GTDB taxonomy): domain Bacteria; phylum Planctomycetota; class Phycisphaerae; order UBA1845; family JAFGLZ01; genus JAFGLZ01. The sequence goes on from CAZUQM010000011.1 coordinate 101,062, forward strand.
TTTGGGCGGGGGGCGCTTGCGAGCGAAAAGCAACCGACCCCCGCCGGCTCACGTGGCGTAGCCATGGCGAAGCCGGGTCCTCAGCGGGGTCCTTTGCCCCGAGAGGGCAGCCTAGTAGTCCGACTCATTTGAATCTGTCGGTTCCCCAACTTCGGGGTCGTCGTCGGAGACGCTCCCACTTCGGATCGATGCCGCGCCGGAGACGCGACCGTGAGGGAGCGTTGCCGTTCAAGCGCTCCAACAGCACAGCTCCCTAACGGTCGCTGCTCTGAGCGGCGTCTCGCCCTCCTGATCGGAACCCACAGAAACAAGTGTGGTCGGGTACTAGTGCTGCCTTTCAGAGGTATCGCGACGACCTGTCCGAGCCCCCGGAGTCATCCGGCGCGGCCGCGCGGCATGAATGCCGCGGCTCGAGCAGCAGCCGTGGCGTGTGCCCCCCTGTCCATAGTCGCACGATGTGTGAAACGCAGCACGAGAATAGTCGGGGGCCAAGCGTAGCGGCCGGTAAGCTGTTCGCGTGGCCGCCGGACGAAGCCCAGGCCAGCACCGCACGTCGTGCTTGTCTACCGAAGATGCCCCTGTCGACTTGTTGATTGGTGCTCGTGTCGACGTCTTGTTCCCCCTTCCGTCGAGCGCACCAGCCGCGCATCGACGCAACGACGCCACCATGGGCCGTGGAATCCTCGAGGAAAGAGACGGCGGAGCGGCCGAGTAAGCCGAATTCTGTTACCCCGTCGGGCGGACCCGCCGGGGCGGCGACCATTTATCTGGGCCCACCGGTTGCCCGGAGGCTCGAGCACCCTACCCGCAGCTCGACCGGACCGGGCCGATCCGGGGTCGATTCGGCCACGTGAACCGAATCGACCTCGCTGCCTATGTGGGCTTGCTGGCGGTGGGGTTTGCCGTGCCGCGCCGGTCGCCCGGACGCGCGGTGCGCTCTTACCGCACCGTTTCACCCTTACCGGCCGGACCGAGTCCGACGTAGGCGGTCTGTTTTCTGTGGCACTTTCCCTCGGGTCACCCCGGGTCGCCGTTAGCGACCACCGTGCCCTATCCAGTTCGGACTTTCCTCCCGCCGGGACAACGCGCGCTGGCCCGACGAGCGGTCGCCTCAGCCACTCCGCCACGATCATTGTACCACGTGTCCGCACCGAGGCGCTAATAACCCGCCCCAAACCTGTAGACGGATGAACCCCTCGAGCCCATCGCGTCACTCAGGGCTCAGGGCGACGCTAATAGGACCGAAGCCCACTTTGTCGCCGTGAGTTTGGCGGTCATGAAGCTCTTTAGCTGCATCTCCGACCCCCCGTATTTTCCCCGGGAGCACCCCCACCGCAGTCAACACCGTGGGTGGTCCTCCAATGGCACAAGCCATTATGCTCACAAAGGGTTACAAGTTCCATCCGATGCGGTGAGTCCGGCTGAATTCGGGTTGTTGTCAGGCTCGCTAGGTTACTTCACCTAAGTCAAATGGCAAACTGGACCGGTCGATCGCCGATACTTGAGTGACGAGGCATTCGGCGGCCCACGTAGGCCGTATACTTCAGAAACAGCTTTGCCGAACAGCGGGCCGCGTCAGCTCCGGCCGGCGACATCAGTCCCACAGGTGGGGCGGAGCCGTTACGCAAGAGGTGACACGCACGATGACCAGAGCCAAAGACGAAGCCGACTACTTACAGTCCAAGATCATGTCCTTGATCGAAGGCATCGTCGTGATGCCGACCACGGCCAGCATCCCCCTTCGTATCCTCGAACTCCAGCGCGTGCCCGCGGCCAACAACGGACACTACGCCGAGACCTTGAAGGCGGATCCCAGTCTCTGTACCAAATTGCTGGCCTTCGCCAATTCGGCCTGGTTTCGTCCCGCCAAGCCCATTACGAAGGTCTCCGAGGCCATAGGTATGATCGGCCTGAAGAAGACCGTCTCCTTGGTTCTGGCCACCGCATTCTCCGGCATCCAGGACAGCCTCAACCTCTCTGCCAAGATCAAGCAAGGCTTCTGGGAGGTGGCGATCCTCAAGGGGGTGGCCGCTCGGGAGTACGCCCGGCACCTGGGCAGCAAGTACGTCGAGGAGGCCTTCGTCTGCGGAATGATCCAGGACATCGCCCTGCCAGTCATCTATGCCGCCGCGCCATCCAACTGGCTCACCGGAACGGATCTGATCGAGTCGGAGAGTCCTCAGGGAGGGGCCAAGGGCAAGGAAGCGCTCCTCTATGGAGCCACCCACGGGGTATTCGGAGCGGCCCTCCTGGAACACCTCGGCCTGCCCACCCTCTACACGGTAGCCACCGAGACACACCACGGCGGCGCCGATCTTCGATGCGCGATGTCGGAAGACCCGCTGGCCAAGAGCCTCGAGTTCGCGGCCTTGCTCCCTCACACGGCGAACGAACGCATCTGGGAAGGCACGAAGTTCGAGAGGTTCTTCTCAAGGAAGGGATACGGAGACCAAATGGACATCTCCCCGAGCGGCCTCTTCGTCGAGGTCGAACGCAAATACGAGGAGATGCAGCGCATTCTGTCCCGGGGTGGAACCGCCGATGCAAGCATCAAGAAATGCCTTCAGCAGGCCGGTCAGGAGGTGGCCCTGGCGATGGAGATGTTGATCGGGCAGGCCCATGAGGCCGGATCGCCGCTGCCCACCTCCAACCCGTCTGCCGACCTCTCTGCTCCCAACCCCGAGTAGCACCGCAACCGATTCCAAGAAGACCAACCCAGGTAGGCCTAGGAAGCCTGCGAGCAGGCGCTCGTTTCCAGCGAGCGTTGTTGTCATGCGCTCTCGACCGGTCCTGATCGTCGCCCCGAAAACCCGCCGGCACACCGGGCGCTTGATGACCGAGCCGAGCCAGCGTACCGTAACCTAAGCTGCTTTCAAGGAAGGTTGACCAGCGCCTCGGAAAGGAGCTGTATCTGGGTGGTCCATGGCTTCAGCGGTGGGCGACGCGAATCTTCGGTCAAAGTCGTGCCGGCCACCTCGCAAGAGGCGGCCACCCAAGCTTAGCTTACCGTCCAAGCATGCTTGCAGGTAACCCAGGTCATCGCCGCGTGCACCGCGAACGAATCGTCACAACGAGGAGACCATCATGATCGATATCAAAGACACCTACGGGCTGTTCATCGGTAATCAGGAGGTCCCCGCCGCATCGGGCAAGACCTTCGAAAGCAGAAACCCCGCCACCGGCGAGCTCCTCGCCAACGTGGCCGAGGCAGGCCCCGAGGACGTCGACCGCGCCGCCCGCGCCGCCGAGAAGGCCTTCGAGGAGGGGCCCTGGCGCAAGACCCATCCCTACGAGCGGGCCCAGCTGCTACGCCGCTTCGCCGAGCTGATCGAAAAGAACCGCGACCGACTCGCCGAGCTCGACACCCTCGACTGCGGTAAGCCCATCAGCGACACCCGCAACGGCGACATCCCCATCTCCGTGATGATCCTCAACTGGTACGCGGGCCTGGCCGACAAGATCGAGGGCCGCATCGCCGACCTCGGCGCCGACCGCATGGGCCTGATCCTCCGCGAGCCCTACGGCCCCGTCGGTCAGATCACCGCCTGGAACTTCCCCACCGCCAACGTCATCATCAAGATCGCCCCGGCCCTGGCCGCCGGCAACACCGTCGTCATGAAGCCCGCCGAGCAGACGCCGCTGTCGGCGCTCGAGCTCGCCAAGCTCGCCGCCGAGGCCGGCCTGCCCGAGGGCGTCTTCAACGTCGTCACCGGATTCGGCGAGACCGGCGAGGCCCTCGTCCGCCACCCGAGCATCCAGAAGGTCTCCTTCACCGGCAGCACCGAGGTCGGCGGCAAGGTCATGGTCGCCGCAGCCGCGGGCCTCAAGCCCGTCACGCTCGAGCTCGGCGGCAAGACCCCGTTCCTCGTCTTCCCCGACGCCGACTTCGAGGCCGCCGTCGACGGCGCGATGTTCGGCTGCTTCATCAACCAGGGTCAGGTCTGCGTGGCCAGCACGCGGCTCGTCGTCCACAAGGACGTCCACGACAAGTTCGTCGACAAGCTCGTCGGCACCGCCAAGGACGTGCCCGTCGGCGACCCGATGGACGAAGGCAACAAGCTCGGCAGCATCGTCTCGAAGGAGCAGTTCGAGAAGGTCGATCAGTACGTCCAGGTCGGCCGGCAGGAGGGCGCCACCCTCGCCTGCGGCGGCGAGCGGATCGGCAGCGGCGACCACGGCTTCTTCTACAAGCCCACCGTCTTCACCGACGTCAAGCCCGACATGCGGATCGCCCAGGAGGAGATCTTCGGCCCCGTCCTGTCCGTCCAGCGCGTCGACTCCATCGAGGAGGCCGTCGCCATCGGCAACAACACCGAGTACGGCCTGGCCGCCGCCGTCTGGAGCCGCGACATTGTCACCGTGATGAAGGTCGCCCGCGGCCTCAAGGCCGGCAACATCTGGGTCAACTGCGCCATGCCGCTCGACCCGTCCATGCCCCACGGCGGCTACAAGAAAAGCGGCTTCGGCCGAGAGAACGGCTGGTGCGCCCTCGAGTCGTACATGCGGTGGAAGTCGGTGCACCTCAACCTCGACATCCAGCCGACGGGGTGGGGGTTGGGGTAGCGAAGTCGATCGAACATCGTTCAACTGTGGACGATGGTGTTCGGTTGGAAAACGGGTTCCGGGTTTCGGGGTTCGGGCCCCAGCGTTGTGTCGTGTGAATCGTCTCGACCCACCTTCCTGAAAGGCACATTGGTGGTGGGTCCGGAGGGCCCACCCTACTCTCTTGTACGAAGCACGGTAGGCGGGGCGCAAAAAAAGCGGGTAATGCCCTCGGAACCACCGTAGCAGTACCTCGGCCGAACCCGCACTATAAGTACCGGCTCGATTTACCGGTTTGTCAAGTAGCTGGGGATCAGGAATGCTCCCGAACTCCAGGATGCCCAACCAGCGCTGGTCGGTCGCAGGAGGACCGCCTTTCCCGTAGCGAGCGAGAAGGCGACCGGAGTCTGCTCCCAATAGTGATCGAACATAGCCCGACTTCCCCGAACGATAGGAGGCAGGCTAGCCACATGAATCGCAAGATCATCTCTCGGTCAGCCTCGGCGGCGCTCGTCCTGGCGATTCGCGTTATGCCCGTGGTGGCATTGCTGCCGGTCGGCGTGTCGGCGTTGGCCGCAGAGCGGGTGCCGGCCGACATCACGGACGAGCAACTCCACGCCCAAGCGGAAGAAGCGTGGCGCGAGACCTGGAATCGCTTCTACGATGAGCGCACGCACCTGTTCTACGACCGCGTTTGCAGCTACGACCCCGCCAAACGTCTGGCCTACCTGCCCACCCCCGACGAAGCTCGCCGGCACTATCCGAACCCCAACGGCTGGGGAACGGGTATGGAAGACTGCGCGATCAGCACGGGCGTGATCCTCTCGATGATCTGCGACCGCTTCGAGGCCACGGGCGATCGCGGGCTTCGCCCCGCCGCCGAGAAGGTCTTCGCCGGGCTGGTGCTGCTGGGAACGCTCAGCCCGTCCGAAGGCTTCGTGATTCGCGGCGTGTGTCCGACCGACGGCCGATCGCATTACTGCGAGAGCTCGCGCGATCAGTACACCTGGTACGTCTATGGGCTGTGGCGCTACTACCGCTCGCCGCTTTCCACGGCGGCCGAAAAGACCACGATGCGGGAGATCATGACCGCGATCTGCAACCGCATGGCTCGGAATGTCGTCGCCAAGAACGATTATCACATCGGCAAGGAAGACGGCACGTTCGACGGCCTTGTCGACACGATGTGGAACAACAAGGCTCACGAGATCGCGCGGCTCCCGATGATCTACGCGATCGGTGCGGACGTGACCGGAGAGCGCCGCTGGCACGATGCCGCCAGAAAGCTCGTTCCCGAAGCAGCCACCCAGTCGGCTAAAAAGTCCACGACGATTCTCTACGCCATGCTCCAACACCAGGTCTCGCTTCGGGCGCTCTACGAGTTGGAGCAGTCGCCGCAAGTCAAGGCGCAGTGGTTGGAGTGTATGCGTTTGAATGCCGGCCGGGCCGAACCCGGATGCCTGCTTGGTCGCGGATATCGCGTGCTGGACTTGGAGAAGGCGAAGGTCAACATGGACTGGCGGACTTGGCCTGTCATCGATTCCGGCGGCTACCGGGTGCCGAAGATGCCGGGGATCTGGTTGCAGGAGAATGGAACGGTTCGCAATCCCGCCGAGGCGGCGTTGGTGCAGCTCCTGCTTCCGAAGCCTCGCCTCACGCCGGAGCAGCTTGCGGCCATCAAGCAGATGATCGTCCAGGTCGACTACTCGAAGGCCATCACGTACGGCCTCTACTATACGCAGGCTGTGTATTGGCGGGCGGTGTGTCTGGGCGTGCTCAAGCTGCCGAACGGACTGTGCCACTAGCTCGAACTGGACTGTACCGAAAGGCCGTACGTTGAGATGCCCGACTAGGATGATGCTTCGGTCAAGACGTTCTTGGATGTGCTTCGTGCTCGCGATCAGGATGGTATTGCCGCTGGTTGCCTGCAGCGCCGCTGCCGGCGAACCGCCCCCGCGCACCATGCCGCGCATCCGCGCCGCAGACGGCGGCAAGGGATTCGTCTTGGCAGGAACCGACCGAGGCTTCGTCCCCTGGGGGTTCAACTATCTCGGTCAGCATGGCCGTCTCGCCGAGGACGACTGGCACACACCGGCCGGCTGGCGCCGCATCGAGACCGACTTCCGCGAGATGCGCAAACTCGGCGTCAACGTCGTCCGATGGCACCTCCAATTCGAGACCTTCATGCAGGCCCCAGACCGACCGGACGCCGAGCAGCTCGCACGCCTGAAACGCCTGCTCAAGCTGGCCCGCTCGACCGGCCTCTACCTCAACCTCACCGGCCTGAACTGCTTCCGCCTCAAACGTATCCCACCCTGGTACGACGCCCTCTCCCAGGTCGATCGCTGGAAAGCCCAGGCCGTCTTCTGGGACGCCGTGGCCAAGACCTGCGCCGGCGATGCCGTCCTCTTCTGCTATGACCTCATGAACGAGCCGGTCGTCACCAAGCCAAAGGAGGGCGACCACCCTTGGGTCACCGGCGAGCTCGGGGGCTTTCACTTCGTCCAGAGGATCAGTCACGGCCGCGACGGCCGCGACAGCAAGGCCATCGCCGCGGCGTGGGTGAAACTGCTCGTCGGCGCCATCCGTCGACACGACAAGGAGGCCCTCACGACCGTCGGCGTCATCCCCTGGGCGTTCGTCTGGCCCGACGCCAAGCCCGTCTTCTACAGCCCCCAGGCCCTCAGGCATCTGGACGTCGTCAGCATCCACGTCTATCCCAAGCCCGGCCGCCTCGACCAGGAGCTGAAGGCCCTCGCCGTCTACGACCTGGGCAAGCCGCTGGTCATCGAGGAGACGTTCCCCCTGCGCTGCTCCATCGACGAGCTCGACACGTTCATCGACGCGGCCTCGCCTCGCGTCGACGGCTGGATCGCCCACTACTTCGGACGCACCATCGCCGAGCACCGGGCCAGCACCCAACCGCACATGCAGGCCGTCGCCCATTTCCTGGAGTACTGGCGAGACAAGCAGAAGCAGCTCACGCAGCCATCCTCGAGGCAGTGACCCCAGCGACAGGGCGCGGTCTGTCCGCGCAAACGAAACCTGGATGGATGCGTCTTGACGCGGCGTCCCCACAAACCAGGGACAGTCACCCACGTCCAAGCCACACTGATCTGCCCCCTCCCGTACCCCCTCACCACGACACCCCCGAAACTTGACTTACCCGCCCCGATGCCGGACAAAGAAACGATCGGTTCGACACCCCCAACACCGAGGATCACCACATGAACAACCCCACCAACCGCCGCCAGTTCCTAGCCAGCAGCACCCGATTCGCCGCCGGCGCCGCCGCCTGGTCCCTCGCGCCGCGCCACGCCGCCGCCGGCGAGCAACCCGAGACGATCGACCTGTCCAAGTCCTTCCCCCGCTACACCCAGTTCGACCCCAAGGTCCCCGTCTACTGCGTCACGCCGGGGCTCACCGGCTGCTTCCATCGCTTCTTCAACACCTCGCCCATCAGCCCGTCGGGTCGCTATCTGGCCCTCACCCGATTGCTCGCCGAGGACCGCCTCAACGCCCCCGGCGAAAAGGCCGAGATCATCCTGGTCGACCTCAAGACCGGCAAGCACCGCGTCCTGGCCGAGACCCTCGGCTTCGACACCCAACTCGGCGCCCAGGCCCAGTGGGGCGCCACCGACCACGAGCTCTTCTTCACCGACCTCGAGATGAAGACCTGGCACGGCTTCGGCGTCCGCATCGACCCGCTCACCGGCGAGCGCAACAACCTCGAAGGCCCTCTCTTCGAGGTCGCCCAGAACGGCCGCGACGTCGCCGGCATCTGCCTCCTCCGCGGCGGCCTGACCCAGCGCGGCTACGGCGTCGTCGTGCCCGCCGAGGTCATGCCCTGGAACATCGGCGCCGCCGACGACGACGGCGTCTACCTCACCGACGCCGCCACCGGCCGGTGCCGACTCGTCGCCTCGTACAAGGACATCGCCGACGCCGCCGGCGACAAGGTCGCGCCCCTCGAGCCCGACCGCGGCGGTGGCTTCCACGGCCACCAGATCTCATGGAACCCCCAGGGCACGCGCCTCATGCTCTGCATGGTCTGGAACTACCCCGAGCCCCGCACCGACCAGAAGCGTTCCATCGACATCAGCCTGGTTACGCTCAAGCCCGACGGCACCGACATCCAGGTGCCCCTGCCCGCACGCGTCTGGAACCGCCTCGGCAACCACCCCTGCTGGTGCCCCGACGGCGAGCACATCAGCATGAACTTCAAGCTCGGCGGCAGCAAACGCTACAAGCTGGTCCGCATGCGCTACGACGGCCAGGGCCTGGCGGCCATGACCACCGCCATGGGCACCGGCCATCCCACCGTCCACCCCGACGGCAAGCACATCCTCACCGACACCTACCAGCGGGAGTACGTCGACTTCGGCGACGGCACCATACCCATCCGCTGGATCGACATCGCCAAGGGCACCGAGCAGCAGCTCATCCGCATCGGCTCGCGCCCGCCGTACTCGGGCCCCGTCTACGCCATGCGCGTCGACCCCCACCCGGCCTGGGACCGCACCTACACTCGCTTCGCCATCAACGCCTGCCCCGAGGGCACCCGCCGGGTCTTCATCGCCGACATGTCAAAGCTGCTGTCCTAAAGGTGCACCAGCCGCCCCCGGCTGCCCGGAAGGGCGAGGCTCCCCCCGAGCCGCCGCCTGGGCGCCGACCCGCCCCCGCCGGAATGCTTCCCGGCCACCACACCCACCCCGAACGGGCGAAGGTGTGTAACTGTTGCCTGAGGTCTGCAGCCTGAAGCCTGAGGTCTGAAGCCCGAAGTCTGAAGCCTGAAGCCTGAGGTCTGTGGTCTGAAGTCCACGACCAGCGACTCGACCATCAGCCCTGTCGCGGTCCTCCTGTCTTCTGGCTCCTGACTCCTGCTCACCGACGTGTCGACGACTCGACTTGTCGACGCGTTGACGTGTCGAGAACTGCTGTTGTTTCGACCTTTCGACGTTTCACGGTCTCGCCGTTTCAGCTCTTGCCCAAATGAGAAGTGGACCCCCACGCCACAGGGGGGTCCACTCCAGGTAACGCACTCGTCCGCGAACCCTAATCGAGAATCTTCGCGATCTCCTCCTGGTCGCAGTCCATCACGTACGGAATACCCGTCACCTTCGTGCACTCCTCCGTCAGGCTCACCAGGTCGTCACGCGTGAGGTACTTGATCGCAAACTTCCGCTCGCCCGCCATGAGCTGACGCAGGCCGACCGCGATGCGATCGCAGAACGTGTACATCGCCAACGCGCCCAGCGGCAGCTTCTTGATCGTGTCCGCGCCGACCCGCTCCTTCAGCTCGTCGTACAGGACGAAGATCTGATCGGCCGTCGTGCCGAAGTTGGCCAGGTTCTTCGGCAGGTTGTCTTCCTTGATCGCGTTCTCGATGTTCTTGCCGATGAACCCGGGGATCATCGTTGCGCGGCCCATGCACACCGCCTTGACGAACGGATGACCCAGCGCGATCGCCTTGAAGACGTGATCCTCCAGGCTGAATCCGCCCGCGATCGCCAGGTCGGGCACGAACCGGCCCTGGTTCTCGAGCTTCATGGCCATCTCGTAGGCCAGCGCCTGCAGGTAAATCGTCGGGATGCCCCACTCGTTCATCATCCGCCACGGGCTCATGCCCGTACCGCCGCCGGCCCCGTCGATCGTCAGCAGGTCGATCTTCGCCTCGGAGCAGAACTTGATCGCCCGGGCCAAATCGGCCGGCCGGTAGGCACCCGTCTTCAGCGTGACACGCTCGGCCCCCACGTTCCGCAGGTACTCGACCCGCTTGTAGAACTCGTCCTCGTTGACCATGCCCAGACGGCTGTGACGCTCGAATTCCTTGATCGCCCCCGACTCGTACGCGCCCACCGACGTCTTCTCACCCGGGTCGGGCAGGACGATGTACCCGCGGTCGGCGAGCTGCTTGGCCCGCTCGATCGTCATCAGCTTGACCTCGCCGCCGATGTCCTTGGCGCCCTGGCCCCACTTGATCTCGATCGTCTTGACGCCCAGTTCCTGAACGGCGTACTCCGGCACGCCCAACCGGCTGTCCTCGACGTTGTGCTGGACGATCGTATCGCCCCAGCCGTCATAGAACTCGTTGAACCGATTCACCCGCCGCTCGAGCTCCGGCGAACGCTTGATCCGACCGTTGACGATCTCCGCGTCAGGGTCCATCCCGCAGACGTTCTCGCCGATCACGATGATGATGCCGCTCAGCGCCGCGCCGATCGCCATGCCGTCCCAGTTCACGCGGGCGATATCCGTCGAACCCAACGCGCCCGTGAAGATCGGCACCTTCATCTTGACCTTGTGCATGTAGCCGATCTCGGTGCTCACGTCGACGGCCGGGAACGTCGCCCAGTCCGAGTCCGGGCGAACGCCCCACGCGCCCATCGCCGTGCCCTGGATGTTCAGGTGGCTGTAGTCGACCGGGTAGTCTTTGTTGCAGCCGGCCGTGACCTTGCCGAACTGGGAGGGGTACAGGACCTCGCGCCCTCGGAACGACGACTTCCAGACCTCGCAACCACTCATGCAGCCGTCCAGACACTCGGTGCAGAGCCCGCTGAACGGCACGACGTCGTGCGGTTGAACCCGGTTACGTGTGCCCGTCACGGCACTGGCATTGACGCGACTCAGTGACATCGATGTTCCTCCGATTCTCTCCGGTCCGGCCGGGGCGGCGCTTGTTCGGCAAAACGACCCTTATCGCCTACCGATTCGAAGCCCAGAGCCGGGAAGCCTACTGGTATCCCCTTAGAGGTAATCATGTATAACTGCTTACAAGGCAAGGAGTTGCGCTGCACGTTGTGTGCCGGGGTCGCCTGCGACCGTTAGTGCTTGATCCCTCAAGGGTTCCGCACGCTGCTGGGCGGAAGGCCCGAGAGGGCCATACCTTTGGGTAGGTTCTGGGCCTGAGCGACGGCAAAATCCTACATCGAGGTAGGCTCGTCGCCCGTTTCTTGCATGGCCGGAGGATCCGAGAATCACGCCTCCGCCACCCAGCCAATCGCCGCTCAGGCGCGATCGGCATCCAGAGTCGGCCATCGCTCAGGCCCGCCCGGGACTCCGAGCCGGTCGGCGTTCGGGGGCAATCGGCGCTTAGAGCCAGTCCATGTTCTGGCAGAGTCGGTCGCCAAGGAAGTGACCGGCGAAGACGGCCGCCGCCGCCGGCAGCAACGCATAGGCCACCGTCGCCGGCAGCGCGCGGAGCGACGGGGATCGGACCACGCCGACCGCCACGAGAAGGCCGGCTCCGACCAGGTGCACGAAGACCGGCATGGGCTGCAAGCCGCGCATGATGGAGGCGACCAGCGCCAGCGGCAACACGCCCAGCAAGATGCCCAGCGCGAGCGACAGGCCGTCCCACAGCAGCACGGCCACCGAGTGGGACGGCGTCTCGGTCGGTTCGCGCTTGTGGGCGAGGTGGAGGAGGTGGACGTCTCGCGCGAGGGCGGACAGCAGTCCGCCGGCGACGGCGAAGGTGATGCCGGCCAGGAAGAGGATTGCCGGCATGCGGATCACGTCGACCCAGAGGCTGTAGAGCCCTGCGAACAGGGCCAGGCCGAGGGTCGTTCCGATCTGCACGCCGAGGGCCAGATCGAAGGGTGCGGCGCCGATGACGGCGGAGGGCTGCTCGGCGGTCGGCGCTTCTCCGCCGGCGCGGGCTGCTTCCGGCTCGCCGGCTTGGTGGGCCCGCACGGTCGCGTCGTCGGTTTGCGTCTCGGCGGGAGCCTCGGCTTCCCCATGCGGTTCAGACGCGTCCTTCTCGGGTGGGGTTTGCCCGTCGGCGAGGTCCCCGGCGGGCGGGAGCGTCGGCTCGGGGCCTTGGGGTGGCGTCTGCTCGGTACGGCTTTCGTGGGGATCAGACATACGTTCTCGCACGCGTTGGCTGCGGCCCGGCAGGTTGCGGGCCTGTTACGTTGCTCCGACGGCCGGGGCCGATTCGCCGTCGGGGCCGGCTTCTACGGTCTTCGGTTGGGCATCGGCCTGTTCCCATTTGGGCCGTGTCTTCCAGCGGCGGTGGACCCACAGGTACTGGCTTGGGTCGACGCGGACGAAGTCCTCGATGGCCTTGGTGTACTCCTGGGTGATCCATCGCAGCTCGTCGTCCTTGTCGGCCCACTCTTCAGGGTAGATGATGCGGTTGACCTCGATCTCGTACTCGAATCGCTTGCTGAGCCGTCGGGCGCAGCCCACGACGATGGGGGCCTGGTGGCGCATCGCCAGGAGGCCGATGCTCTTGTAGGTCGAGGCGAGCCGACCGAAGAAATCCACGAACAGGCCCTTCTTGCCGGCGTTCTGGTCGGCGATGAAGCACAGGGCCGATCCGGCCTCGAGCACGTCGTCGGCCGATCGGGCGACGGTCTTCTTGGTGAGCAGCTTGAGGCCGCGGTCCTCGCGGATCTTGACGAGCCAGTCGTTGAGGTAGGGGTTATCGAGCGGCCGCATGACGGCGACCATGTCGAAGCCTAGGGCGGCGAGCGTGAAGCCGACGAGTTCCCAGTTGCCGTAGTGGCCGGTGAGCATGATGACGCCGCGGCGCTCGAGGAGCAGTCGGAGGGCTTCGTTGAGACCTTTGAGCGTGATGTAGCGTGGCCAGGTCCATTCGTTGATGAGGCGCGGCTCGAAGAGGACCTCCATGGCCATCATGGTGATCTGCTGCATGCTGCGTCGGACCATGCGATGGAGCTGGTCCTGGGGGACGTCTGGACCGAGTGAGCGGCGGAGGTTGTCGAGGGCACGCTCGCGGTGGCGCTTGCTGAAGCGGTACCAGAGGAAGCCGAGCCAGCGAGCGGTGCGGAGGTTCATGTCGATGGGGAACATGTGGACGATGGCGTAGAACAGACGGAGGGCCAGGTAGAGGGTGACGTCCAACGTCTTGTTCCGCGGCTTGGGCATGGTTTGCATGCAGTATAGCGGTGTGAGCGATGGGGGCTCAACCGTGGGGGATTCGGGGATCGGGAACCGCATGGAGTAGCGGCGGGGATGGAGGGTTCCGGTTTCAACCTTCACCGGGCTCAGGACAGCGCCCTTCGACAGGGTCAGGACAGCGCCCTTGGATGGTACTGGGACAGGCCTTTCTGATGGGTCAAGGCTTGTGCTGGCTTTCGGGCGACGTTGGTTGATGCTGGGGTGGGATGCTAGTCGGTTTGGCCTGGCGGACGATAGGGTCGTCCGTACATGTGGGCGGCGAGGAGGATGTGTCGCAGCTTCTCGTCGCTGAGCCGGTTGAGGAACTCCTCGGTGAAGTCGAGACGCAGCGCGCCCTTGAAGTTCAGCAGCTCGTGCACGAGCCGATGACGGTCGAGGGCTCGGATGGCCGATACGACGGCTTCGTGTTCGGTTGTCGGGGCATCTGTGTTGGTCACCGGGTTCACCTCGTTACGGAGCGGTGCGTCCATCCGTTGTGTTCGGCCACGCCCAATCCTTGATACAGATGCCTGCTGGTTGTGGTTCAATCTTGACAGGAAACCACAGCAGAGCGGCAACACCCTACAAAGACCTATATCGGCAGGGGTGGTCCGGGGCCTTTGGATTGGAGGGAGTTCTTGAGCAGGATTCTCCGCGGCTGCCCCTGGGAGAAGCAGTAGTGCTGTGGGGCAAAGGCTTGGGTTATCGGATCTCCGAAGGGCTCTGATGGGTGCGTAGACCTATGTGGTTGGCGGACGCGCGGATCGCCGGAGAGGCCGAGCGATCGGAGGGATGATGGTGGCGATAAAGAATCTCAGCCCGTTCAGCGGGGCTTTGATGGTTGGAGGGCAGGTTTAGGGAAAGGGGGGAACGTCGCGACGTCGAAAGGTCCTCGATCGGTTTGGTGAGGTGGCTTGGTTGGGGGCGAAGGGGGCCTGGGAGGCTCCTCCTTCGCCGGAGGCGACGGCGCGGGAGCCAGCGGGGCTCGGCACGAGCCTTGCCTCGCAACGCAGTTGAGGGCGGCCGTGCCACATTCAGGACACACGGTCGAGGGCGATCGTGCCACAGGGATGCTTGTTTGTTCGGGCCGTGCGGGGCGGGGCGCTCGCAGTTGGGTTGGCGAGCGTCTAGGATAGGAGGCTCGCGTGGCCGAAGAGGAAGGTCCTGTATGCGTGCTCTGATTTGTGTGTGTGCGGTGCTGCTGGGTGGGGCGCCTGTGCGATCGGCCCAGGCCGCGTCGGCGGATGACGGCGCGACGCCCGGCCGGGGCGAAGCTTCGGATGCTGCACCGTCGATCGAGCCGGCGAAGGGACGGGAGGCGCTGCGGATTCTGCGCGCGATACCGGTGCAGCACGAGGGGCGCTGGTGTCCGGCGGATACGGTCGCGCGGGACATGGTGCGGCAGGTGACGGGCCACTCGCGATGGCGCGGACGGGATGCGATGCTCACGCTGATCGACTGGACGTTCCGCCACGAGGCGGCGAGTCAGGAGCGGGTGATCGCCGTTTCGAGCGGCGAGGTTCGGAAGCTGATCGGCCTTCCGGCGGAGCGAGAGCGGTTCAGTCTGGACTTCCTGCAATCGCACGCGGGGTTCAACGAGCGGATCCGAGCGGTCATGCAGAAGCGGCGGCAGCGCCAGCCGGTGGACGCGCTCGACGGCAAGGTGGAGGACATCGGCGATCGGATGTCGACGCTGGTGTCGGTGCTGAACGATCGGGTGATCCGGCCCATTCCGGACGCCAAGGACGAGCGTGGGCGTTGGTTGTCGATCTCGGAGGCGTGGCAGGTCGAGCCTGCGCGGGTCGCGACGGTCCAGAAGGCTTGGGTGGCGGTGGGCCTGGCCTACGTGGAGGGGCGCGGCGAGGCCCTGATCAGCGCGGCACGGTCGCTGACCGACGGGTTGGGCGAGCTCGAGGCGGCGTATCGTCCGCAGGCCGAGGAGATCGCGCTGGAGCTGCGGCAGAATCGGCTGGACCCGTTCGGCAGGGGATGGGTGTTGGCGTGGGTGTGCGCTGCCCTGGCACTGGCGGCGATGGTGGTGCAGCGTCGCGCGATGGACGTGGTGGTGTGGCTCATGGCGGCGGTGACGTTCGGGCTGGTGACGTACGGTTTGGGGGTGCGATGGGAGCTGGCGGATCGGATTCCGGCGGCGAACATGTACGAGTCGATGCTGTTCATGGGGTGGGGGCTGTGTCTGGCGACGCTGACGGGGTTGGTGACGGTGCGGCATCGGCTGGTGACGTTCCTGTCGTCGCTGCTGGCCGCGCTGTCGTTGATGCTGGCGGATGTGCTGTCGATCGATCCGGTGATCCGGCCGGTGGCGCCCGTGCTGTTGGACACGGCGTGGATGGCGATCCACGTGCCGGTGATCATGGTGAGTTACTCGGTGCTGCTGATCGCGATGGGATTCGGGCTGGCGCTGTTGGGGATGTTCGCGCTGGCCCCGCATCGTGTGGAGCTGATCGATGCGGCGGACCATTTGCACTACCGGTTCATCCAGGTGGGCGCGCTGCTGCTGACGATCGGGATCATCACGGGATCGATGTGGGGCTCG
Source organism: uncultured Planctomycetales bacterium (assembly GCA_964622545.1). Lineage (GTDB taxonomy): Bacteria > Planctomycetota > Phycisphaerae > UBA1845 > JAFGLZ01 > JAFGLZ01. The sequence continues at coordinate 117,062 of CAZUQM010000011.1, forward strand.
GCGTCGTGGGGTCGGTATTGGGGCTGGGACCCGAAGGAAGTCTGGTCGCTGATCGCGATGCTGGGGTATCTGGCGATCCTGCACGCGCGGGCGACGGGCTGGCTCCGGGCGTTCGGCACGGCGCTGGCGAGCACGCTAGTGTTCTGGCTGGTGGTGATGACGTACGTGGGCGTGAACTACATCCTGGGCATCGGGCTGCACAGCTACGCCTTCGGCAAGGGGGCGGTGGCCACGTGGTGCTTCCTCGTGGGCGGCGTGCAGCTCGTGTTGACGACGGCGGTGGTGATGGCGCACCTGGGTAGGCGGCGAACAGCGGGACCTGGGGATTAAGCCTTGCTTGATCGGATGTGGGGGCGGGTTTAGACTCGCGGCTTCCGCGGCGTAGCGCGCGTCGTCGGGAGGCCGTGGCTTGTCATCAGGGTTCAGGGTTCATGACCGAGTTTCGCAACAGTCTGTGGGCGCCGTGGCGGCTGGAGTACGTCTCGACGATCGAGGAGCGCCGAGCCGAGGGGTGCTTTCTGTGCCAGTATTGGAACGAGCCTGAGAGGGATCGCGAGAACCACGTCGTGTGGCGGACGGAGCGGTGTTACGTGGTGTTGAATCTGTACCCCTACACGAACGGGCATGCGCTGGTCTGCCCGGCCGCTCACAAGGGCGACCTGGAGGATCTGACCGAGGCCGAGCTGCTGGAGATGATGTGGTTGACGCGTGACATCCACGCGTTGCTCGGTCGGGCGGTGCACGCCCAGGGTGCGAACGTGGGGATGAACTTCGGCCATTGCGCGGGGGCGGGGCTACCTGGGCATCTGCACATGCACGTCGTGCCGCGATGGGCGGGGGATACGAACTTCATGACCGTTCTGGGCGATGTCCGCGTGATCCCGCAGGCGATGGACGCGGTGTACGACCGCATGGTCGAGCTCTCGGACGAGATGAACCTGCCTCGGTTGTCGAGCTGATCCGGCCCGGGGCGTCCGCTCGGGCGACACACCCACAAACCGACACGTCGACCAGCAGGAGTCAGGAGCGAGAGGACAGCGGTAGGGTTCGCTGTTGCTAGGCTCCAGACCACAGACCTCAGGCTTCGGGCTTCAGACTTCAGGCTTCAGGCTACAGACCTCAGGCTACAGACTGCGGGTTACAGGGACCGCGGCATGGTCATTTTTCCCTGGAAGCACGGGCCAGACGCCGGTACCAGGAGGTCGGTTTTCCGGGCAGCGAAAGGTGGTTCAAGACGCACGCCATGTGCTTGCCCTCTCGGGCAAGCGACCCCGCTGAGGCCCCGGCTTCGCCATGGCTACGCCGCGGGAACCAGCGTGGCCCGGCACTCGCGGTTAGGCTGCGGTGAACCATGCCGCCGCATCTCCAACGTCGCGGCTCGGCGGGGGCCTCGCCCTTCCAGGCGTTTCGGCAAGGCGGGAGCCTGGCCCTGCCTGCAGAAGTCTTGGCCTCCCTCTTCATCGCCGCCGGAGACGTCTGCTACGGTTCTGATGTGGCGTTCTTGGCCGGGGGAATCGGTCGGCGGCCGAACCAGTCGAAGACGGGGCGGTCGGTGCGGGCGCGCCAGCGCTCGGCGGCGGCGTGGGCGTGGACGTAGGAGGTGTTGGCGATGACGACGGCGTCGACGTCGGCGGGGGCGTCGTCGTTGCTGACGATGGGCGTATCGCGGTACGTCCGTCCGGCGAAGGCGTCGGCGGCGACGGCGGCGATGTCGATACCCGCCGCACGGGCGGCTCGCCAGAAGGCGTAGACGTTCTTGCCCAGGTCGGCCATGAGGATACGGCGGACGCCACCGGCGCGGAGCTCGTGCAGGTGGTGCTCGATCTCGTCCAGGCAGAAGAAGCGCTGAAACGCCTGGGGCGGCAGCGGCGAGCGCCGGCCGGCAAGGAGGTCGGCCGCGGCTCGGGCGAACCCTGCGGCGACGCCTCGGGCGAATGAGGAGGCGTGACCGGCGCCGGCGCTCAGCCAGGCGTAGCGCCGGACCCAGTCGGCCAGGTAGATCGTCACCCACGGCCGGGGCAGGAAGCGGCAGGCGATGACGAGGTTGTTCCGCGTGTCGTAGTAGGCCAGGTGGCCGGGGTAGCGGGACTGGGGCGACTTGAGGTGGCGGACGTGGAGGTCGTCGAAGGTCTCGACCTGGTAGCCGTCCGCGACGAGTCGGAAGGCGATGTCGTATTCCTCGGCGGCCATGAAGAGGGAGGCGTCGCCGCCTTGGATCTCGCGGAGGGCGTCGGTACGGAATCCCACGCCGCATCCGATGAAGACGCCGGGCAGGGCGCTGCACTCCCTGCGACCGTCGGGCAGGTGGGCGACGAAGCCAGCGGCGGCCAGGCTGGGCGAGCGTTCGAAGCGGTCGAGCATGCGCGAGATCGAGTCGCCGATGGGCCAGGAGTCGTCGTCGAGGTAGACGACGTAGGGGAACGTCACGTTCGGCAGGGCGAGGGCCTTGGCGCAGGGTCCCCGGTTGTCGGTCAGGGCCAGGACGGCGACGTCCGGGTGTCTCTCTGCCAGGGCGGCGGCGGTTCCGTCGGTCGAGGCGTTGTCGACGACGAGGACCTCCATCTCGTGGCAGGTCAGGCCGCATTGGTAGACCTGGGCGATCGTGTCGAGCAGCACGTCGCGTCGGTTGCGTGTGGCGATGACGAAGCTGACTTTGCGGGGCGTATGCATGGTCCGCGGCAGAGCGTACCTCAGGGGGTGATGTGGGGGCAAGCGGGGGACATGCCATCCCGGCACGGGCGGTCCACACGCCGGTTCCGGTCTGACATGTTTATGGAATCTGGTAGACTACCGGACCAGCGGTTGGGGGCACCCCGGGGTGTCAGGCGGTGTGGCGTGGATCGTCACGCCAACGCCGCAGGCAGCGTCACCGGTCAGATGGGAGGCCCGTATGTTCTTCACGCGGATCCAGAACGGTTGGGAGTTGGCCAAGGAGAGCTGGCAGGTCCTGAAGCTGGATAAGGAGCTGCTGCTGTTTCCGGTGCTGAGCGGTCTGGCGTGTCTGCTGGTGATGGCCAGCTTCGCGCTGCCCATGATGGGCAGCGACATGGTGCGCGAGCTCGAGCAGGGGCATCAGGAGCAGGTGGACCCGTTGCTGATCGTGATCGCGTTCGCGTTCTACTTCGCGAACTACTTCGTGATCACGTACTTCAACACGGCGCTGATCGGGTGCGCGATCATACGCTTTCGCGGCGGTGATCCGACGGTGTCCGACGGGTTCCGCACGGCGACGAGCCGGCTGCCGCAGATCGTGGGTTGGGCGTTGGTGGCGGCGACGGTGGGGCTGATCCTGCGGATCATCGAGCAGAGCTCGGAGCGGGCGGGTCAGATCATCGCCGGGCTGGTGGGGATGGCCTGGACCGCGGTGAGCTACTTCGTGGTGCCGGTGATCGTGGTGGAGGGGCTCGGCCCGGGCGGGGCGCTGAAGCGGTCGTTCGGCATCTTGAAGGAATCGTGGGGCGAGTCGTTGATCGCCAACTGGAGCATCGGGCTGATCACGATGCTGGCGGGTCTGCTGGCGATCGTGCCGATCGGGTTGGGCGTCAGCTCGGGTGAGCCGGCGTTGATGGCCCTGGGCATCGGGCTGGGCGTGCTGTGGATCCTGCTGATCTCGCTGATTTCGACGGCCCTCAACGCGATCGTGATCGGTGCGATTTACCTCTACGCCACGGACGGCGAGGTGCCCGAGCAGTTTGATCGGGACCTGCTGCAGAGTGCGTTCGTGGCGAGGTAGGTTGGCGTTCGGGTTCGTCTGTGGGTGCCGAGCGTGGATCGGACCCGGGGCAAAGGAGACGTCGAGTTGTCGAGAGGGACCATCCAGGAGTCGACAGGGGCTTCCGTCGCCCCTGCCGGGGCTCATTGGGTTTGTGGGCAGGGTGACCACGGGTTCCGTTGGCCTGTCGGCTCACTGGCCCCGTGGGTACGATCGGTCGGCCCTCCGGGTCTGGTGTTCTTTGCGGCATGGACGAGGCGACTGGGAAGGAAGTAAGGACCGGGCCGGGGACGGCTCCTAGAGGGGGTCTGGTGGGTTGCAGGTTGAGAGGGAGTGGATGATGAACCGCAGGGAGTTCCTCCACACGGCTGCGGGCGCGACGACCGTGGCTGCGGGATTGTCGCGGTCGGTCGGGGCGCGGGCCGCGTCGAAGGGCGATTCGTCGGCGGGCCCGTGTCCGTACAAGGTGATCTTCAGCAACGACACGACGAACATCCTGAGCTGCGTCAGCCCGTATCACAAGAAGGGCGATCCGTTCACGACCGAGATGCTCCAGGCGACGGTGGATGAGGTCGCGGGCGTGGACGCTCATCTGCTGCAGCCGGGCGTGGGTTGGATCCCGTGGTGGAAGAGCAAGCTGTACCCGGCCGACGAGCACTACCGCTGGTTCGCCGAGCGGACGGGGCACAAGCCGGATCCGTTCGGGCGGTACATGCTGGACGGCGGCGACATGGTGAAGGTGTTCGTCGATCGGTGCCGCCGGAAGGGGCAGGCGCCGTTCGTGTCTTTGCGGCTGAACGACGGGCACCACCTGGAGAACGTCAACACCAAGGATCGGCGGAGCTGCTGGTGCAGCCGGTTCTACGTCGAGCATCCGGAGTACCGCATCGGCAAGGACGTCCGCGACTGGAACCAGCACGTGCTGAACTGGGCGATCCCGGAGGTCCGCGAGCACAAGTTCGGGTTCATCCGCGAGATCTGTGAGAACTACGACATCGACGGGTTCGAGCTCGACTTCATGCGGCACGTGAGCTACTTCCAGCCGGGCAAGACGACGCGCGAGCAGCGGTGCCGGATCATGACCGACTTCGTGGCCAGGGTCCGCAAGCTGCTCGATCGGACGGCCGGCGCGGGCCGGCATCGCTGGTTGTGCGCTCGCGTGCCGTCGGTGACGAGCATGCACGATGTGCTGGGACTCGACCTGCCGCGGATGGTGTCGTCCGGGCTCGAGATGGCGAACCTGTCGAGCTACTACTTCACGATGCAGCAGACGGACCTGGCCGAGATCCGCCAGCAGATCCCGTCGGCGTCGGTGTACCTGGAGATGACGCACAGCACCACGAACGGGCCGAGTCGTGGCGGTTACGACAGCTTCGTGTTCCGACGGACGACGCCGCACCAGTTCTACACGGGGGCGCATCTGGCGTACGCTCGGGGCGCCGACGGGGCGAGCCTGTTCAACTTCGTTTACTATCGCGAGCACGGCACGCCGGGGCGTGGGCCGTTCAACGAGCCGCCGTTCCATGTCCTCAAGCGGCTGGGGCAGCCGGATTGGCTGGCGCGGCAGCCACAGTGGTACGTGCTGGCCAAGGCGTGGCTGGATCGACGCGTGCCGGGGCCTGCTCCTTTGCCGAAGCGATTTCGAAAGGGGCATAGCGAGCGATTCGACGTGGATATGGCTCCGACGCAGCACCAGCGCCAGGACGGGCTGCTTCGGGTGATGACGCAGACGTCGTCGGCGGGGTGCTCGTGGGAGGTCGAGCTGAACGGGGAGCGGCTCGAGCCGACGGGGTTCGTGGCCAAGCCGATCGACCATCCGTATGAAGGGGGATTAGGGCAAGAAGACCAGTACTCTTGCTTCCGGTGCCCGCGTAGCATGGTCACGGACGGGGTCAACGAGCTGCGCATCACGATGGCCGACGGGCCGGAGAGCGTGGTCAACTACGTCGATATCGTGTTGCCGTGAGGCCCGGCGCGTTGAGGCGTCTGCGGCGCGGCGGGCGTTTTCTCTTCTGCTGTTAAGGGGTTGTGGTGTTGGGGGTCACCGGGGCCGGCGGCTCGGCCGGGCTCCACTGGACGGAGGCTGCATCATGCGGGTCTGTCGGCGCGGGTTCACCTTGATTGAGCTGTTGGTGGTGGTGGCGATCATGGCGCTGTTGATCTCGATTCTGGTGCCGTCGCTGTCGAAGGCCCGCAAGCGGGCGAAAGAGGTTCGGTGCCGGGCGTTCATCAAGCAACTCGGCGTGGGGATGACGATGTACCTGAACGAGTACGACACGTTTCCGGCGCATCAGTGGCGGCTGAACGACGCGGACGACACGCGGATCCGGTGGTTCACGGCGATGGCGGGGATGTTGGGCGGATACGACGTGCAGGCGTGCCCGTCGGTGCCGGACTGGGAGGTGGGGCGGAACAACTCGTACGGATACAACTACAAGTATCTCGGCAGCGCACGGGACAACGCGATCAGTCCGACCAAGCCGTATGAGCGGTTTCCGGTGAAGTACGTTCGCGCGCCGGGGATGACGATTGCCTTCGCATGCTGCGACGGGACGGGCTGGAAGAAGCCGCACCAGAACGGGGTCAAGGACGTCGACATGTTCGGCAACCACGGGTACACGCTCGATCCGACGTACATCCCCGACTTCAGTGTGGAGACGTACAGCGGCGGGGCATTGGAGCCGTACGCGTGGCACGACTACCGCACATACATCTCGGACCGTCACGAGGGCGGGGCGAACGCGTGCTTCGCCGACGGTCACGGGGAGAAGATTTTTCCCAAGGACGTCTACATCGACAACCGGTACTGGAACGGGCTCGGATTCGAGGACCCGAACCTCGACCCGCACGTGGACTACCGCTACCAGCAGGGCGAGTTCCGGTACGACCTGGGCGAGGGGATCGAGCCGTAGGGCGGAAGCGGGACGACCAGGGGTGCCCCAGGGGGTTGCGAGGCCTTTTCGTTCTCCCGGCGGCGGTCCGTCGTCGTTCACGAGGCGTCCCCTTACCTGGGGCGGCGCGAAATCCGCGCTTTGCCTGGAGGGCCCCGCGCCGCTAGAATGCCCCGCACCTTGACCCTACACGACGCGACGCGTAACCACACCGAAGGAGGAGCGTGAATGTCCCTAAGCCTGCGTATTCGCCTCAGCGTGATGATGTTCTGCACCTACGTGATCTGGGGTGCCTGGCTGCCGATGCTGGGCCGGTATCTGACCGACTTTTTGGGCTTTAGCGGTGCGCAGCTCGGTTGGGTCTTCGCGACGATGGCGATCGCCTCGGTGACGGCCATGTTCGGCAGCGCCCAGGTGGCCGACCGGTGGTTCTCGTCCGAGCGGTTCATGTTCGTGAGCCATCTCGTCGCGGGCATTCTGATGTTCTTTGTGGCGGCCGTCGAGCAGTTCTGGCCGTTTTTCTTCCTGATGCTGTTCTACGCGATCTTCTATCTACCGACGTTGTCGCTGGCGAACTCGATCAGCTTCGAGCACATGCCGGACGCCCAGCGGGACTTCGGTGGGATTCGCGTCTGGGGCACGATCGGGTGGGTCGCGGCGAGCTGGCCGCTGTTCTTCATCCTGCAGGACCTGGAGGGCGAGGCCCTCAAGATGGGGCTCAAGTGGACGTTCTATTTGGCGGGCGGGGCTTCGCTGTTCCTGGCGTTCTTCTCGTTGAGCCTGCCGCACACGCCACCCAAGAAGGACGCGGCCCAGGAGTTCGCGCCGTTCAAGGCGCTCAAGCTGCTGAAGATTCCGGCTTTCCTCGTGCTGTTCATCCTGACGCTGAGTGACGCGTCGGTGCATCAGTGCTACTTCGTGTGGACGAGCGCGTTCATGGCCACGCTGGAGGTACCGGATCAGTGGATCATGCCCGCGATGAGCATCGCGCAGGTGGCCGAAGTGTTCACCATGGCTGCCATGGGATGGTTCCTTCGGAAGCTGGGCTGGCGGAAGATGCTGTCGCTGGGTGTGTTGGCTCACGTGATCCGTTTCGCGATCTACAGCTACGCGGCCGGCAAGCCGGAGCTGGCGTGGCTGGTGATCGCCAGTAACGTGGTGCACGGAGCGGCGTACACGTTCTTCCTGGCGGTGGTGTACGTCTTCGCCGAGGAGTTCAGCCCGAAGGACGTTCGGGCCAGCGCTCAGATGCTGTTCAACCTGGTGATTCTGGGCATCGGGCCGTTCGTATCGAGCCTGATCTGGGGTTACCTGGGCGACGTCTACAAGGATCCGCAGACGGGCGTGATCGACTTCCGGGGTCTGTTCATGGTGCCGACGATCTGGGCGCTGATTACGGCCGTGATCTTGCTGCTGACGTTCTGGCCGCCGAAGGAGAAGCCGGCTAAGGACGGTGAGGGCGGCGGAGCGGGCGATTCCGGACTCGGCGACGGCGAGGCGGAGGTCGAGCAGCGGCTCAAGGACCTGGGTTACGTGGAGTAGGGGGTCCGGGTTGTCGGGCCCGAGTGCCGGGTCCAGAGCGACGCGCATCACGGACTGCGGGCGAGAGCGCGCATCGTGCTGCGCCTATGCTCGGGGGCGGAGTGTGCGCTGCCGGGGGCGGTGCGAGACTGGATGTCCCTATCGCATCCCTGCGCCGGCTACGATGTACCCATTCCGATCGCCAGTCTGACTACCGCTTGCCGACCAGGCCCGAGGCACGGCTGACGATGCCGCGGAGGCTCGAGGCCAGGGCGTCGGCGTTGGGCGCGAACTGCATGGCCACGTCTCGGGTGACGAACTCTTCGTTGACGAGCTCGGTCAGCGAGACGGTGAAGTTGCGCATGCCGTCCTCGACCGAGGACGAGATGATGTCGCCCAGGTCGTCGTCCTCGCCGCGTCGGATCTTCTCGCGGACGGTCGGGTTGACGAGCAGGACCTCGGTGGCGGGCACGCGGGATATCTGTTCGTCGATGGCGGGCAGCAGTCGCTGGGCGAAGATGGCCTTGAGGCTGTTGGCCAGGGACGAGCGGATGAACTCGTGCTGGTTCTTGGGGAAGAACTCGAGGATGCGGCTGAGCGACTGGGGGGCGTCGGCGCAGTGGATGGTTCCGAAGACGAGGTGGCCGGTCTCGGCGGCCTGGATGCCGGCGAGCATCGTCTGACTGTCGCGGAGCTCGCCGACGAAGATGACGTCGGGGTCTTGGCGGACGACCTGCTTGAGGGCCCGGGGGAAGTCGGTCACGTCGATGCCGATCTCGCGTTGCGAGATGATGGCCTTGACGGGCTTGAACGAGTACTCGATGGGGTCCTCGATGGTGATGATGTGGCAGGGCCGGGTCTGGTTGACGAGGTTGACCATGGCGGCCAGGGTGGAGCTCTTACCACTGCCGGTTACGCCCGCGACGAGGATGAGGCCCTCGTGGGTCCGGGTGACGGTCTTCTCGTAGATGGGGGGCAGGTGCAGCTCTTCGAAGTTGGGTACGTGGCTCTGGACACGGCGGAAGGCCGCGTGGGTCTCGCCCATGGCGTGGAAGACGTTGACACGGAAGCGGTCGGAGCCCTGTCCTCTGTAGCTGAAGTCGATGCCGCCCTTTTCATGGAGCACGTCTTCACGGCCTTCAGGGAGGATGGGCCTGACGATATCGAGCATCTCGTCGTTCGTCGTGATGGGGTCGACATCGGGCTTGCGCAGCGAGCCGGCGACGCGGAAGAAGGGGGGGTAGCCGACTTTCAGATGCAGGTCGCTGGCTCCGTACTTCTCCATGGCCAGCAATAGTTTATCCAAGGACTCCACTTTGGCCATTCCGTCGTACTCCTGGGTAGGACATCACTGGGTTGGACCTTCTCAGTCAGGGGGGATCCCCGCTCTCAGACACTACAGTATACCCCGGTTTCGTCCGGGTCTCAACGGGCAGAAGACAGCCGGGGCCAGGCGGCATGGTTTGGCATCTGGAGGGGCGGGCCCGGGGCCCTGGTGATCGGTCCTGTGACGATTCGAGGGCGGTGGTCGGGGTCGGGTTGACCGTGTTGGGGTGCGGTACTAGGATGCCGCCGATGCGTCGGGTGCTTCCGTCCAAGGCCGAGTTTGCCAAGCTTGCCGAGCAGGGCAACACGGTTCCCGTCTACTGCCAATTGCTGAGCGACAACCTCACGCCGGTGACGGCGTTCGCCCGTGTTTCCAGCGAGAGCGAGCACGCGTTTTTGCTGGAGAGCATCGTCGGGGGGGAGAAGATCGCGCGGTACAGCTTCATCGGCGCCAGGCCCTTCAAGACGTTCGAGGCCACGAGGAATCGCGTTGTGGTGACGTCCATGGCGGACGGGTCGAGCCAGGAGCTGGAGGCGGAGGATCCGCTGGCGGTGCTTGAGGAGCACGTGCGGCGGCATCGCTCGGTGCACACGCCGGACCTGCCGCGGTTTTGCGGCGGGGCGGTGGGCTATGCCGGGTACGACATCATTCGCTACTACGAGGACCTGCCGGACGCCCCGGAGGACGATCGGCAGTTGCCGGACCTGAGCTTCGGCCTGTACGACACGATGGTCCTGTTCGATCACGTGCACAAGACGATCAAGGTGGTCGGGCTGGCGCACGTCGGTCGCGACGGGTTGGAGGCCTCGTACGACGACGCCTGCGGACGGATCGAGGAGACGGTGTCGGCCCTGTCGCAGCCGAAGATGACGCAGGTGGGGCAAATCGTCACGGAGGGTCAACCGGGCCTGGCGTTCACGAGCAACTTCGCGCGGGGGGACTTCGAGCGGGCGGTCGAGGCCAGCAAGGAGTACATCCGGGCCGGCGACATCTTCCAGGTGGTGCTGTCGCAACGGCTGTGCGTGGAGACCGACGCCGAGCCGTACAACATCTACCGGGCGCTGCGGGTGGTGAACCCGTCGCCGTTCATGTTCTTCCTGAAGGGCCCGGCCTGCACGCTGGTGGGCGCGAGCCCGGAGATCATGTGCCGCGTGGAGGACGGGGTGGTGACGAACCGCCCGCTGGCGGGGACGCGCCGGCGGGGTCGCGACGAGGCCGAGGACAAGGCGCTCGAGGCCGAGTTGCTGGCCGACCCGAAGGAGCGGGCCGAGCACATCATGCTGGTCGACCTGGGCCGCAACGACGTGGGGCGCGTGGCCGAGTTGGGCAGCGTGATGCTGAACGAGGTGATGGCCGTCGAGCGATACAGCCACGTGATGCACATCTCGAGCGAGGTGCAGGGGAAGCTGGCGGCGGACAAGTCGGCCTTCGACGCGCTGAAGACGTCGCTGCCCGTAGGGACGGTGAGCGGGGCGCCGAAGGTTCGCGCGATGGAGATCATCGACGAGTTCGAGCCGACGCGCCGCGGGCCGTACGCGGGGGCGGTGGGCTACGTCGATTTCGCGGGCAACATGGACACCTGCATCGCGCTGCGGACGATGGTGGTCATGGACAACCGGCGGTTCGTGGACACGCCGGCCAAGCGGCACCGCATCTACATCCAGGCGGGCGGGGGCATTGTGGCCGACAGCGTGCCCGCCAACGAGTACGAGGAATCGATCAACAAGTCCAAGGCCTTGCTGAAGGCCGTGGAGATCGCCGAGGGGGGCTTCCAGTAGCAGCACACGCCATGCCGCGCGGCGACCACGGAGGCGCATCGCGATGCCAGAGACGGTGAAGGTCGTGCTGGATACGGACATCGGCACGGATATCGACGACGCGGTGGCGCTGACCTACCTGCTTGGGCAGCCGCGTTGCGAGCTGTTGGGCATCACGACGGTTGGGGGCGAGCCGGAGAAGCGGGCCGGCCTGGCCAGCGCGATCTGCACGGAGGCCGGCCGCGACGACGTGCCGATCCACCCGGGGACGGGCAAGCCGTTGATCGTGCCGACGCATTCGCCGCGGGCCGAGCAGGCCGAGGCCCTGCGGAACTGGTCGCATCGAACCGATTTCGAGCCGAACTCCGCCGTGGACTTCCTGCGTCGGACGATCCGCGCGCATCCGGGCGAGGTGACGCTGCTGGCGATCGGGCCGATGACGAACGTGGGGCTGCTGTTTGCGGTCGACCCGGAGATCCCGAGCCTGCTGCGGCGTTTGGTGCTGATGTGCGGGGTGTTCACGACGCAGATCCCGCACCTGCCGTATCGGGAATGGAACGCCTGGGGGGACCCGCACGCGACCGCGATCGTGTACGCGGCTCGGGCGGCCGATCATCTGTCGGTGGGCTTGGACGTGACGATGCAATGCTGGCTGGCCACGGACGAGGTGCCCCGTCGGTTCGAGCGTCCGCCGCTGAATGTGGTGCTCGAGATGGCGCAGGTGTGGTTTCGCCGGGCCGACCGGATCACGTTTCACGATCCGCTGGCCGCGGCGCTGCTGTTCGAGCCGGATCTGTGCACGTACGCGGCGGGCCAGGTCGAGGTGGAGCTGACGAGCCCGCCGGTGCTGGGGATGACGCGGTGGCTGACGGAGACGGCCGAGAAGCCGCACCGCATCGCCTTAGGCGTGAGTCCTGAGCGGTTCTTCGAGCATTACTTCGCGGTCGTGGGATAGCTCCGGCTTCACGGGGCGTGGTGTTGGCATCTAACGGAAGGAGGCGGCATGGATCGCTAGCGCTGGGTCAAGGTCAAGCTCGTCCCGGTCGATGCCGTATGCGGGGCGCCGCGTCGGGTTGAAGCGGCTCGTCGTGATCGGCATAATCGGGGTGGTGTCGTCTCGGACCACGAAACGGAGCGGAATGAATGAACACGACCTTTGGCGCGATGTGTGACGAGTTCCTCGTGACGACGCGCCTGCATATGAAATTGGGCCTGCCGGACAATCGGGAGACGCTGCTGCATTTCTTCGATCGGATCGCGCGGGAGTTTCCGTCGATGGATCGGTTGCGGCGGCGCGGTAGCGGCGGGCTGGTTCTGGAGAGCGATCCCGAGGAGGCGAGTCGGATGTGGATCCGGCTGGACGGTGCGAGCCTGCGGTTCGGCCATTCGAACCCGCCGGACGTGGCGACGCAGCGTCGGCTGGCCGAGACCGTCTTCGACAACGCTCCCCACCATCTGAGCCTGTCGCACCTGGACATCGATCGGATGGAGCAGGTGTACAGCTTTGATTTGGACTTCGTCGGCAACCACGACCAACTGGTGGCCGAGACGCTGTATGCCGACCATCCGCTGGCGGCGCTGGCCAACGCGGACCAGGCCTTTCACGTGATCGAGTGCCAGCCGTGCATCGGCATCTCGCTGTCGCCGACCTGCGAGCAGCAGGCGTACGTGGAGCTTCGCAGTCGAAGCACGACGTACGAGGCCAGCCGGGGTCAGTTCGACTCGCGGCCGCTGACGGTGTCGCTGATCCTGCGTCAGTACTGGCCGTCGGGTCGGGATCGCGATCTGCTGGCGACGTACGATGCGCTGGCCGAGCACGCGGGACATCTGGCGACGGACCACGTCGTGCCCCTGATCGTCAACCCGCTGGCACACGCGATCGCGAGCAGGCCGTAGGACACGTCAAACCGTCGAACCGTCGACGAGTCGACACGGTCGGCTTGGTTGGGTGGGCATCCCTTCCCGAAAGGGTGGCAGGATGGCCATCCTGCAGGGGTGGATGCGAGACCTTCCTTTGCCTAAAGGCTACGCAGGGCGAGAGGGGTTCTCGCGCCGGGAATCCATGGTCTTTCGAACACGGCGGTGTTACGAAAGCCGGGAGGTGTCCACCAGCGCTAGCGCGACAAGCTCCCTTCGGGTCTGAGCCTCAGGATCGGAGGCGGTACAAGTGAAGCAGCGGGCCACCCACCCGTTTGTCTTGGCAGCAGGACGGTTGCCGTGCTCCTGCGGGACTTTTTCGCGCGGGAGGGATTGGAAGGGGGATGTAGCGCTTCTTCCTTTTGGGAATCCTGGGTTCGCAGGTGAGGGGTCACCGAACGAGCGGCGGAGCTGCGTTCCCTTGTTGCATCGTTCCCTCTTCTGCTTTGCGTTTGATGTGTTCCTATCGATGGTTCGATTGGGGTTAGCCATTCTGGCGTTGGTGCTGGCCGGGTCGCCGGTCCTGGCCGAGGCGCCGGAGCGGTATCGGCGGGCGAAGGCGCGATCGGCGATGGAGGTGTTGGGCCAGGAGGCCGCGTCGCTTCCGACGAGCCGGTCGACGTCGCGACCGACGACGCAGCGCGGCGATGCGTCCAACCCGTTCGGCAAGACACCCACCCGGCCCGACTACGCTTTGCCGGGCGTGGTGATCTACAGCAACGGTACGAAGCTGCCCGGGTACCTCTGGACGCCCTCGGGCAAGGCGTTCCGCGTCTACGAGCTGACGAGCAAGCAGTTTCGCGACATCCCGTTCGACGTGGTCAAGCGGATCGACGGGCTGGTGGCGTGGGCGCGGATGGAGGACGACTGGCGGTGGAAGGAGGGCGGCTCGGACGTCAAGGTCTACACGGGCAAGAAGTACCCGAACCGCATGACGACGTACCGCTTCACGCTGCTGGACGATCGCACGATCACGGGTCAGATCGCGCAGATGTTCTTCGTCGAGCTGGCCGGCAAGGTCGGCAGGGCGGTGCTGCACAAGCGGCATCAGGGCAAGATCGGCCAGACGCTCGAGCGCATGCCGTACGTCAAGGCGGTGATCTTCGATCCGCGTGCGATGCGCGAGGCGATCGAGGAGGCGACGTCGAGCCGGCCGCGTGACGCGTCAAAACGTCGAAACGTCGACACGTCGACAGGCCGAAAAAGGCCAACCGGCACGCGGCCGAAGCATCCGCGCGACTAGGCATGCGTTGCCTCCGGTGGGGATGGGGTCTTGAGTCGCGTGATGCATGTCGGGAGGGGGCTGGCATTCCTGCGTGACATGCCTGTCGAAGGTGGAAAGGTCTCGGCATGGACGGCTCGGCGGGAGCCTCGCCGTTCCGATGCGGCGTCTCGGCTTTGCCTGCGGCTGCGCCGCGGCAAGCCCAGCCGCCGCCTTCCTAAAGTCAGGTGCGTCAAGACGCCCCCCACGAGCTCCGGGGCGAGATCGCTTAGTCGTTGTCGAGGGTTCGAATCTGCCCGAGTTGGCGGGCGGAGTCGAGCTCGATGAGCTCGTCGAGCATATAGCGGTAGCTCTCGTAGCGCTCGGGGTGGATCAAGCCCTCGGCGACGGCCCGCTTGACGCCGCAGTCGGCCTCGGTCTCGTTGGTGTGGGCGCAGTCGGGGTACTTGCACTGCGTCAGGTACGGCTCGAAGTCTGGGAAGTGGGCCTCCAGCTCGCCCGGCTCGAGGCCGGCCATCTCGAACTGGCGGATGCCGGGCGTGTCGACCACGTAGCCGCCGATCTCGAGCCTGAGCAATTGGGCGGTCGTGGTGGTGTGCCGGCCTTTGAAGTTGTCGTCGCTGACGTCGCCCACGCGGAGTTCCAGATCGGGCTGGATGGCGTTGATGAGCGAGCTCTTGCCCGTGCCGCTCTGACCGGCGAGGACGGTGATGCGATCCTGGAGCCTCTCGGCGAGGGCGTCGACGTTGGTGCCCTCGGTGGCGCTGGTCAGGAGGATGTCCAGGTCGAGGCCGTCGAAGCGCTCGAGGATCTCTCCGGCGATGCCCTCGGTATCGAGATCGATCTTGTTGACGCAGAGGATGGGGTGGAGGCCTCCGAGGGAGGCGGCGACGAGATAGCGATCGATCAGATGCGGCTTGATGATGGGCATCATGATGGATGAAACGATGACGACCTGATCGACGTTGGCGGCGATGGTATGTTCGCGGTCGCCGTAGCGACGGATGAGCCGGCTCTTGCGCTCGGCGACGGACTCGATGACGCCTTCGCGCTCGAGGCCCTCGGCGTCGGCCACGACGGAGAACCAAACGACGTCACCGACGGCGACCGGATGGCGCTCGTCGATGAGTCGGGTGCGTAGGACCCGCCGGATGGAGCAGGGCCAGGTCTGCTCTCCGTCGTCGACGTCGGCGATGGCGCCGCGCATGGCGACGACGACGCCCTCGCGCTGTTCCTCCTGCGCCGCGGCGGCGGGTTGGTCGTCGTCGTCGACGATGATGGTGCGTTTGCGGCTGAGGTCGCCTTTGCGGTTGAGGCTCTGCTTGGTCTCCTCATCCTCGCGCTCGAAGCGGCCTTCGCGGTACCACTGCGTCCAGCCCTTGTCGCGGCGCGGCGTGAGCCGGTTGGTCTTGAAGTGGACACGGACCTTCTTGCCCTTGCCCTTACCCTTACCTTTGCCGCGTTTGGCCATAGGGTCTATTCCGAATGTGGGACGGTCATGCCATCAGTCGTTCGGTCGCCCCGCTGGGGCTTTTGCCCTTGTGGGGAGCGAACCCCGGGTTCCGCTTCGCTCCACCCGGGGCTACATTCCACCGCCCCAAACGGGGCTAGGACGCCGTCGGAGACGGCTTCTGCGAGGCGTTTTCTGGGCAGCGGTCGCGGTGTCTGGTTGCCCTGCTCACAGAGCGGTGGCACACGAGACCGTTCCAAGCACGGCGCCCCTCTATTGTCCCTGTTCGTTTGGGCGGGTTCAAGCGGCCGGGGGCGGCGGGTCGGTGGGGCCGCCGGGGAGGGCCCGGGACGGCTGCTTCCAATAAGCCCTTGCCATTGTGGGAGTTATTGCCTACGCTTTTCCAAGAAGTTACCGTCTGAGCGGGCCTAACCTCATCGCGTCTTAGGTGTCTATTAGGATGCAGGCGAGTAGCCAGCACGTTGATGAGCGTCAGATCGATGCCGACCTGGTGCGCCGTTCGCTTGACGGCGACACCACGGGCTTCGACGAGCTGATCAACCGGTACCAGCGCCGGGCCGTGTCGGTGGCCTATCGGCTGCTCGGCAACGGCCACGATGCGATGGAGGTCTGCCAAGAGGCGTTTTTGCGGGCGTATCGGGCCCTGGACTCGTTGCAGGACCCGGAGCGGTTCGGCCCGTGGCTGATGCGGACGGTCAGCAACCTCTCGCTCAATTTCCGGCGGTCGCGTCGGAAGAGCAGCCCCATCCCCGTGGACGATTGCCTGTTGCCCGGCAGCGAGGACGCTGTGGGGAGTGACTGGATGGCCGGGACGGGCCTGCCGTCGGACGAAGCTCTGGGCTCGGAACTCGGACAGGCCATCTCCGAGGCGCTGAACGAGCTGCCGGAGAAGCAGCGGCTGGCGCTGGTGCTGTTCGCGATAGAGGGCATGGCCCAGAAGGACGTGGCCGACGTGCTCGACTGCAGCGTTGAGGCGGTCAAGTGGCACGTCTTTCAGGCCCGAAAGAAGTTGAAGGACAAGCTCGGCGACTACCTGTAGCCGCCGGGATGCCGGGCTCGAGCGGGCCGGCGCCTGAGCGAGCCCCAAGCGGTTTGAGGAAAGCGTGCGAGTCGTGACATGGCTATGGAACGCGAACAACTTGAGTTCATGATGAGCCAGGCCATCGACGGCGACCTGCCGGCGGACCAGGCCGAGGAGCTCGAACGGTATCTGGCGGACCATCCCGAGGATCGGGCCGAGTTCGAGCGGATGCGAAAGCTGAACGATCTGCTCGGCGCTTGGGGTCAGCAGACATCGGCGGCCGGGGAGACGGATCTCGGCCGGCGGCTCGGCGAGCAGATCCGGGACGAGCCGGCGTTCGCCATCAGCCGGATGATCGACGGCGAGGAGGCGGCCGAGGCCGATTACGCTCGCTACGCCGAGCAAGACCCAGGCCTGGGTCTGCGCGATTACGCATACCGGCGGTTGGAGACGGTGCTCCGTGCGTGGGGTGCGATCGAGCCGCCCGTGGACCACGACCTGCTGTACGAGCGTCTCTGCGAGACGATCCATCTGGAGGCCGGCGGGGGCGCCGGGCGTTGGACGCGGTGGGTCATTCGTCTGGGCGCGCCGCTGGCGGCGGCCGCGTCGTTGTTGATCGTCGCGGGGTTGTGGTGGTCGCAGCCGGATGCCGACACCGCGGTTCCGGGCCCCTCACCCTTGCAGGCGCAGCCGCAGGTGCAGGTTGCCCTGGCGGGGCCTCCGAAGATCGCCTCGAAGGAGAAGGCGGTGGTGAAGGTGAGCTTCGGGATCGCGTCGGACGCACCGATCCAGAGCGTGGCCCGTGCGGAGGGGACGACGGGCGTGGTGATTTCGATCGGCGGGTTCGAGAGACAGGACGAGCAAGGCGCCCAGCCGCAGGGCGAGATGGTCTTCTAGCCGCGAGGATGAACTCCACCAGCCTGCGAGGCCAAGCATGAGGACGAATCGGTTTAGGACGAAGGCGCCGGCCCTGCTGCCGGCGTTGGTTTGCGCGCTGCTGTCGGCCGGGGCGGGAGCGGTCCGGGCGGCGCAGCAGGAGACGATGCGCACGATCCTTGAGAAGGCGCTCGACCAGCCGGTGAACATCGCGATCGAGAAGCAGCCGCTGGCCTCGGCGTTCGAGCTGATCGGCGAGGAGACGGGCGTGACGTTGACGATCAGCCCGCAGGTCGTCGACCTGCTGCCCTACGGCAAGCAGACGCTGGTCAGCGCCGAGATCAAGAACATCTCGCTGCGCGAGGGGTTGAGCCAGATGCTGAGCCACCTGGGCATGACGCTGCACGTGAGGGAGCGCGACGTGGCGATCGAGCCGATCGACCCGTTGCGGCGCGTCTGTCGTAGCGTGACGTGGGGCGAGCTGGCGATGCTGCACAAGCTGACGACGACGCCTTACTCGCGCGAGGCCTTCGAGAAGCTGCCGTTCTACTTCCAGATCAAGACCAGCCAGGACGCCAAGGCGCTGCTGCTCGAGCAGGCCTCGAAGATCGGCGCGGGCACGATGGCCGATGTGCTCGAGGCCGCGACCGACCAGCTCGGCTGGACGTGGTACCCCAGCGGGGATTGGCTGGTGGTGCTGACCAAGGAAGAGCAGGCCGAGCGGTACGTCGACAAGCCGGTGTCGCTGCGGTACAGCCATGCGGCGCTCGGTGACGTGCTGGCGGACATCGCCAAGCAGGCGGGGTTGCGGCTTCGGATGGAGCCGGGCGTGCTGAAGGGGCTGCCGGTCCAGACGCGGCAGAACTTCAGCCTGATGATGCAACAGGCGACGATCCGGACGGCGCTGGAGATGATCAGCGGGGCGACGGGGTTGGCGTACGAGGTGACCCCGAAGGAGATCATCATCAAGCACACGAAGACGAGTTTGGCCAGCGCGACGCAGCCGGCGACGGTGATCCGGTCGGACAATCCGATCGTGGGCCAGATCAGCGTGCCGATCAAGAGCGGGATGTTCCAAGTGGACTTCTTCATCCGCGAGGCCGATCTGTCGCCGGCGCTGAACGCATGGCGGAAGCGGAAGATCCGGGAGGCGGTCAAGCTGATGGAGACCGAGACGCTGGAGAAGGCTCGGTAGCGGGGCGTTTCCTTTCCTCCAGGTGGCCACATCGCTGTAATCGCAAGCTATTGGCATCAAGGCGCCGCCAGCCGTCGGTTTGGCCTTGCGTCGTCTTCGTGGTGCGCTGGTCGTTTAGGCCCACGGAGTTCAGGGTGCGGCTCCATGCGAGGGCGGGTTTGCACTCGTCGGTGCGATCCGGTGGTTCCTTGGGGCCTGGGTCTCCGGGAGAGACGGTTCTGGCCGACGGGTGCGCCGCTTGATGGCCAAGGCCAGGGGACTCGCGCGGCCATGAACCGGCTTGCCTGGACGGATCGGCGGCACCTTGCATTCCTGCAATTGATTTGCATGAAGTCTTGCCTTGTTGGAGCCGATGGTTTATAGTGCATGCAGCGGGGCCAGGGGACGCGTGATGTCGACGGCGGAGACATCCCTGCGGAGGACGGCCGTGCTGGCGGCGGGCGCGCTGCTGGCGGCCACTTCGGGTCTGCCCGCGCAGTTTCACCTGGTCCTGGCGAACCATGCGGAGCCTGCCTCGGCATGTTGCCGCAGCCACCACGAACCAGCACCGGTCGATGACGACGCCGCACCCAAGCACGACCCGAAGACGTGTCGGGTGTGTCAGGAGCTGTCCCTTAATCGATCGGCTTTGGTCGACGTTCCGCGGTCACTGCCGGCTCTGTCGGACGGCGTCGTGTGTGACGCGTTGCGTCCGGTGTTCGAACCGGTTTGTGAGGTCCTGCTGAGCACGGCCTCTCCTCGCAGTCCTCCTCCACCGATCAGTTAGCGATTCGAATCACGTTCATGGCGCTAGGTGCCGACCATCAAGGTCGGCGGCCCATTGCAGTGGCTATCTCCGTTGTGACATCGTTCGCGCGACGCTTGCGGCTGGTCGTCAACGTGCCATCCGTGTGCGGTTGATGCGAAACGAACACGAGTAGGCTCGGCGACTCGAAGGGGGTCGTCGAGACCGACAAGACGAGGACGAAGACGAAACGAGCTTCCCCATCATGGTGGGAGAGGAGAGATTCAGATGAGAATGATGACGCTTGGCGTCTTACTCGTTGCTGTTGCTCTTCCGGCTGTGGCGTTCGGACACGCCCACACGCACGTAGGCCGCAACGAGGACGCATCCTGGGGCACGGCCGACGACGACAAACTGTGGTTCTTCGCCATGCCGGGCACGCCCGGTTGGCCCGCATGGGGTGAGCCGCTGGAACTCGTCAAACAAGAGGGCGGTCTGCTCGACGGCTGGTATGTGTGTGAGACGCTCGAATGCTGGCACTCCGGACATCCGCCACACGGTAACTGGCAGCTTGGCGGAATGGATCCAAACGTCACACCGGATTGGCAGATCGCCCTCGAGCGGGTGTCGTTCGACGAAGGCTTCTACACGCTCGATGAAGACACGCTGGGGCCGGTGCTCGTGAACGACGGCGACACGGTCACGTTCAGCCACCTCTGGATGGGTGACAAGTACAACGAGGACGGCACGCTGGGCGCGTGGGGCTTTCACGTCCACATGCTCTTTGCCGTTGGCCCGACAGCCTCCGAAGGAGAGACCTTCGATGCCACGTTCAAGGCGATCGACGTCGGCACGGCCGGGTATGCCGACTCCGACGCGTACACGATGACGTTCATCACCGTCCCGGAGCCGGCCACGTTGGTCGTGCTGGGGTTCGGTGCATTAGCCCTGGTCGGTCGGCGTCGCGCTGAACGGCTGGGCTGATCACGCGACAGATGATCGGGCCTCGCGGACCCCGACCACGCGCCGGGGTCCCGGGGCCGGTCTTGTCAGGCGGAGGCGGATCGAAGCGACACCAGGGAGTCCCGCCATGAAACGCCGCTGCTTCACACTCATCGAGTTGCTGGTGGTCGTGGCCATCATCGCCCTGCTGATTTCGATTTTGGTGCCGGCACTTCAGGGGGCTCGCGAGAAGGCCAAGGCCGCCGTTTGCCTCAGCAACCTCCGGCAGATGGGCATCGCCCTGCAGCTCTACGGTATGGACTACAACGAGCAGATCCCGCCGAGTGACTGCCCGTTTGCCGACAGTCCTGAGGAGTCGTGGTGGCTGCACTCGCTGCTACCGTACTCAAAGGCGAAGCTGCTGTATCGTTGTCCGTGCGACCGGAGCAAGAACTTCCTGAACTGGAGCGATCCGTGCGATGTGGAGCGAGCCGACGAGTTGCGTTGGTCGAGCTTCGCGACGAACGGTCTTCTGGACGATCCGAACTACAACAGCCCGAGCAAGGTCGGCAGGCCCGCGCAGGTCATCTGGGTGCTGGAGACGCCGGAAGACGTGGCCGGCTCGATCCACGTCCATCCGGAGAACTACGGTTGGGGCGCCGACCCCAACAACGACATCGCTCACGATCGGCACTCGGGCAGGTCGAACTACCTGTTCGTCGACAGCCATGTCGAGCCCATGAAGCTGATCAAGACGTGGGAGCCGAACGTCGTGAACCTGTGGCATCCCAAGCACGCCCCGGCCTGGTGGCACTTGGGAATGGATCTGCCGGGTTGACACGAGAGGACCAACGAAGCCGCTCTGCCGCGGCTTGGGAGAAGACGAGAAAAGGAGGAAGAGCATGCGATTGACGATCCTGCTCGCGAGCTGTCTTGCGTTGTCCATCGTTGCCGGCACCGCCCGCGCGGACTGTCCGTTGGACCATTTTCGCGTGGGCCAGCACGACGGCCGACTCATCTGCGACACCTGGCAGTTCTACCGGCACTGGAACAGCGACTACGGCAGCAACCCGGACCCGTACGCGCAGCCGTATTACGAGTGGATTCAGACGATCATGGGCACGTACAACCGTACCGAGCCCGGGCCCGGATATGTCGAGGACGCCAACTACCATTTCCCGGGCACGCCCAACGTCGACTATCGCATCATGCTTCAACGCGTGTATGCGTCGCCGGAGTTGGGCATCTACGAGAACCTCACGCCGATCCTCGGAAGCGACGGCGACGCCGTGTGTACGAGCACGTATCCGGAGTTCCACTTCCATCTGCGGTTCATGGTGGCTGATGAGCCCACGGAACCGCGTTATGTCATGTTCCGTTATGTCGACGACTTCTTTGATCCCAACGACCCCAACGCCGGCGGCTACGCGCCCTCACGGCCTTGGGTCGTCCACTTCGGGACCGAGCCGAACTACTATGCGTTGGAGGCCCGGATCGGCAACGAGGACTATGGTTCAGTGGAGATCAGTCCGGAGGCGCCCTTGCCGGTTGCCATGGGCGGACACTACGATCCGAACGCCGAACCTAACGACCCGCCGGCCTATCCGCACGGAATGCCGGTGACGCTCGTCGCCAAGCCGGTTGAGGGCAGGGGCTTCAAGGAATGGCGGGTGTTCGATCCGAACTACCCCGGCGACGTCAACTACGCAACGATCGACAGCAACATGGCGCTGACGTTGGTCATGGAGCAAGACACAGAGGTTCAGGCCGTGTTCACGTGCGGCAGCGGAGTTGGTATGTTGCCCCTTGCCCTGACCCTGATCGGATTTGCCGGCATGGTCACCGCGCGTGACAGGCGACGAGGATCGTAGCACGAGATCACTGTCGATCCTTCGGCTTGGCGCCTCGAAGCGCGGTCGATGCACCCGAGCCTCGCTCTTCTCAGCGGGGTCCTGCGTGGGGCGTGGAGGACCGTACCGAGGACCCGCCTTCGCCAAGGCTACGCCGGGGGAGCCGGTGCGGCTCGGGCGACTCGGGTCTGCGATTCGAAGGAACCGTCGTGACGCGACACGAGGAGGGTGACAACCATCCCGAAGCAGGTAACCTCCACATCGAAGAGGCCGAGCCGGACGTGGCGTGAGCGCATCGCCTGGCCCTTTGTGCAGTTCGTGGGCTGGTGGGCGGGGATCGTTGCGATTCTCGGCCCGGCCGCGACGTGTCCGTTTTGCGGTCAGGCGGGGTGCGGCGGGGGGCTCGCGGGCGCGGGGGTTCTCGGAGCGATTGCGGCGATGGTTCTGGCCCTCCGTAAGCGGATCGGACGGCTCCTCCGAGGCAGATCGCCAGGGGGCGAACACGCCGACCATGGCGAGCCCGCGCCGTCCTGCGGCTGTCATGAAGCTCATGCCCGAGAAGGTGCGCCCGCCCCGACGCCTCACGACCCGTCTTGACCTCCGCGTGTGATGGCACGACGATGAGCCGCCGCACGTGGAGGTCATCATGAACGGAGAAGAGGTGCGCCAGGCCCTGCACGAGGGCCGAAACGTCTACGGTACGCTGATCAGCTCGACCTCGCCGAAGTGGCCGGGGGTGGTTCGCGGCCTGCCGATCGACCTGGTCTTCATCGACACCGAACACATCGCGATCGACCGCGAGAAGCTCGCCTGGATGTGCCAGACCTACGACGGGCTGGGCCTTGCGCCGATCGTCCGCGTGCCCGAGCCGAATCCCTATCTGGCGACGATGGCGCTGGACGGCGGGGCGACGGGCGTGATCTTCCCTTACGTCGAGACGGTTGAGCAGGTCCGCGATCTGGTCGGGGCGGTGCGGTACCGTCCGCTGAAGGGGCGCCGGCTCAGGGAGTTGCTCGAGCAGGGGCGGCCCCCGTCGCAGGGATGTCTGGAGTACCTCCAGCGGCGCAATGCCGGCGGCGTGGCGATCATCAACATCGAGAGCCTGCCTGCGGTGGAGATCCTGCCGGACCTTGTGGGCGTGCCGGGGCTGGACGGCGTCCTGGTCGGGCCGCACGATCTGTCGGTGAACCTGGGCAAGCCGGAGCAGTATGACGATGCGGCGTTCGACGCGACGATCCGGCACATCATCGGCCTGGCTCGAGAGGCGGGCGTCGGTGCGGGGGTGCACGTCTTCTGGAAGGATGCGGAGCGTGAGGTCGACTGGATTCGAGCGGGGATGAACCTGATCGTCCACAGCACGGATCTTCGGGCGGCGACGCTGAACCTGTCGGAGGAGCTGACGCGGATTCGGGCCGAGGTCGGCGACACGGGCGAGGCGCGCGAGGGGGACGACGCGGTGGTGTAGGCCTCGGAAGGTTGGCCCAAAGGTGGACCTGCTCTGTGGAGGCGAGAACTTGACGAGACAGCGGATGGCGATGGCGGTGTGCAGTCTCTTGCTGGCGGCCGAATCGGCCTTCTCGGCCGAGGCGTCGGGCCCGGCGAAGACGGCGGAGCTGCTGCCAACGGGCACGGGGCCGTGTCGCATCGTTTGCTTCGGCGACAGCATCACGGGCATCTACTATCACACGGGGGGACGACGGGCGTGGTGCGACATGCTCGGCATTGCGCTGCAGCGCGTTTATCCGAAGGCCAAGCTCGAGATGGTCAACGCGGGCATCAGCGGGCATACAACGGTCAACGCGCTCAAGCGGATTCGCGGCGACGTGCTGGCTAAGAAGCCGCATCTGGTCGTGGTGATGTTCGGCATGAACGATGTGACGCGCGTGCCGCAGGCCGTTTACGAGCGGAACCTGCGGACGATCGTGGCCCAGTGTCGCGGCGTGGGGGCCGAGGTGATTCTGTGCACGCCGAACTCGATCTACCCCGAGGACCGGGGTCGGCCCGTGGCGAAGCTGGCGGCCTATGCCGAGACCGTTCGTCGGGTCGCCAAGGACATGGCCGTGCCGCTGGCGGATTGCTGGAAGGCGTACGAGGACGTCCGTGCGAAGGATCCGCTGGCGTGGAAGCTGCTGATGAGCGAGACGATCCACCCGAACATGCACGGGCACAAGCTGTTCGCCGAGGTGATCGCCCGGGTCATCAGCGGCCGCGACGTGTCGCTGGACGACGTTCGGGCGGCCGAGCCGTGCGTGCCGCATGGGTTGCGGCTGCTGGCCAAGGGCAAGCCGATCAAGCTGGTCGCGATGGAGCCGTTCGATCAGATCATGCCCCGCGTGCTGAGTCGGATGAACCCCAAGTGCAAGGTGAGCGTGACGACGTGGCCGGCGAAGGGCAAGACGCTGGCGGAGATCGCGGCGTGGGGCAAGTCGGTTCGTGACCGCAAGCCCGATCTGGTCGTGGTGGCCGTGCCGCATGAGGCGCTGCCCCGGGGCGAGGAGAGCCGCGAGGCGCTCCTTCGTTCGTATTCGTGGGTGCTGAACCTCGCCGTGCCGTTCGGCCGGGCGACCTGGGATACGATCGCAGTGTTGCCGGGTGTGGCCCGCCCGGGTCTGACGGCGGCCGATCAGCCGAACGATCGGATCGTCCGGAGGGTCGTTCTGGGCCAAGACATCGGTGTGATCGATCGACCCCTCGGCCAGGATGCTCCGGCCGAGGACATCGTGCTGCGGTGGCTGCGGGCGCGTCAGAAGGCGGCGAAGCGGTGATGGCGGGTGCCAGGGCTTAGGGGAGAGGGACTAGGGCATAGGGACCGGGCGAGTAGGCCCTGGCAGCAGCGACTGTTGAACAGCAACGCTCCCTGACGGACGCGTCTTCGACGCTGCGGCTCGGGTGAAGCTTCGCGCTCCCCTGGCGGCTCGACGGTTGTTCGCCTAGACATCTCACTCGTCATGTAGTAGGTGGAAACGACCCACCCTGCGGCACGTGCGAGGATCTTGCGATGGGATCGTCCGCGGAGGCGTCCGACAGCACGGAGCGGATCATCCGGGCCGCGACACGGCTCTTCGCCGAGCACGGCTTCGACGGCGTGTCCACGCGCGAGATCGCCAAGGCGGTCGACTTGAACATCTCCACGGTGAACTACCACGTCGGGACGAAGCGGGACCTGTATCGCGAGGTGTTCCGGCGGCTGCACGAGCGGGAGCATCGGCTGATCACGGAGCTGGTTCGCAGCGCGACGGATGAGATTCTGGGCGATCCGCGGGCGCTCGGTCTCTTCCTGGAGCGACTGGCCGATGCGGCGATCGATCTGCTGCTGGATGAGCCGGAGATCGCGCGGTTATGGGTGCGGCGCTGGTTGGAGCCCCGGGGGGTGAACGACAACTTCGAGGCCGAGTACTCGGTGCCGTTGTTTCAGGTGTTGCGGCAGTTCCTGGAGCGGGCCGAGGCGGCGGGCGCGGTTCGTATCGAGGGGCTCGACCTCCGCATGGTGCTGATGAGCTTCACGTGGCTGGTGTACGGCTACTTCACGCGCGGTCCGCTGGACTGGGAGAACGCGTTGGCCGATCCGTTCGATCCGCAGCAGGTGGCGGCGTTCCGGTCGTTCCTGCACGAGTATATCCGCCGGATGCTGGCGCTGCCTTCGTAGGGGCGCATCGAGAGGGGGCGTCCGGCTCATCTCGTGGCCGTTCGCCGCGTCCGGTGGAATGTGCTATCATGCCCGACCGTTCGACCACATGATTCGTCAGAGCAATCCATGGAGACAGAAGCGATGAAGCAGGCACTGTGCGTAGGCAGCATCGTGTTGGCGCTGGCGGGGCCGGTCTTTGGTCTCAGTGAAGAGGAGCGCAAGGACGGGTTCGTCCCGTTGTTCAACGGCAAGGATCTGGGCGGGTGGGTGTACGAGCACGGTCCGAAGGGCGCGTTTCGTGTCGTCAAGCGTGAGATCCAGTGCAACCGCGTCATGGGCGCGCCGCGGGCGAACTACCCGGCCTGGCTGCGGACCGTCAGGGAGTATGAGAACTTCATCCTGCGGTTCGAGTACAGCATCCCGTACTACTGCGAATCGGGACTGTGCATCCATGCGCCGCTGCATGGCCGGCGGGCGGACGTGGGCATGAAGATCGTGCTGACCGAGGACACCGCGCGGGGCGCCAAGACGCAGAAGACCGGGTCGATCCTTCACGTGATGCGCGAGAAGGCGTTCGTGGCCAAGAAGCACAGCACGTGGTACCCGATGGAGGTCCACATGGATTGGCCGATGCTGCGGGTCACGCTGAACGGCGTGGTCGTGCAGGAGGTCGACTGCGAGAAGCACGAGAAGCTTCGCTGGCGGCTGCGGAACGGCTACATCGCGTTCACGGCGATGGGCGCGCCGTTCTCGCTGCGAAACCTTCGTATCAAGGAGTTGCCGTCGAAGGAGGAGTGGACGTACCTGCTGGATACGATTCCGGGCATCGACAACAAGGACAGATGGGTGCCGCTGGAGAAGGGCAAGGACCTGGGCGGGTGGAACATCCTGCGCGGGGCGTCGTGGTGGGTGCGTGACGGCGTGCTCAAGGCCACGGGCGACGGCTATCTGATCACGGACGAGGAGTGGGAAGACTTCGAGCTGTTCACGTACGTTCGCACCACGCCGCTGGCCAACGGCGGGATGTTCTTCCGTTGGAAGGGGCTGGACACGAAGGACCGCGCGTACGAGATCCAGATCATGAGCAACCCGGAGGGCAACAACCCGACGGGCAGCATCTACTCGTACGTTCGCAACCCCAACCTGCACGTCGATCCGGGCGGCGAGTGGTTCCCCATGCAGATCTTCGTCAAGGGCAAGCGGATCTTCACGCGGGTGGACGGCGTGGACGGCGTCTACAGCGACGAGCGGACCGAGTTCGTCCGGTCGGGGCGGATCTCGTTGCAGATGCACCGCCGCGGCGCGCAGATCGAGTGGAAGGGATTGAAGATCAAGCGATTGAAGTAGGCGGCGCCAATGACCGGCCGGGCGGTTACGTCGCGGTCGTGAGAACCCATAACGTCGGAAGCGCGGACACGTCGGCAAATCGACACGTCAACGTGTCGCACCGCGGCGTCAAACCGCTGCACCTCTGAAAACGCGGCTCAACGGGGGCCTCTCTCTCTCCCGCACAGCCGGGGGCGGCCGTGCCACAGGATATCGCGGTCGGAGACGGGTCTTGCCACCTGTGGCTATGCATACACGCCCGCCTCGTAAGCGGTGTCGTACATGGCCAGGACGTTCTCGGCGGGCACGCCGGCCTGGATGTTGTGGACGTTGTTGAAGACGTAGCCGCCGCCTGGCTTGAAGGTCTCGACGTTGCGGCGGACGTGCTCCTGCACGGTGGCCGCGTCGGCGTTGGGCAGGACGTGCTGGGCGTCGATGGCGCCACCCCAGAAGACGATCCGATTGCCGAAGCGTTTCTTCAGCTCGGCCGGGTCCATGCCGGCGGCGCTGATCTGGACGGGGTTGAGGATGTCCACGCCGTTGTCGATCAGGTCGGGGATGTACTCGGCGCAGGCCCCGCAGGTGTGATACCAGATCTTGGCGTCGGTCCGGGAGCGGATGAGCTCGAGCAGCCTCTTGTGGTGCGGCTTGACGAGTTCGCGGTAGATCTTGGGCTCGAAGAGGGGACCTTCCTGGCCGGCCAGGTCGTCGCCGACCATGATCACGTCGACCACGTCGCCGACCTCATCCAGGAACGGCGGGAACCAGCTCATCCAGTACGCGGCCACGCGGTCGATCAAGGCCTCGCAGAACTCCGGTTGGGTGAGCAGGTCGATGAACCAGTTCTCCAGTCCGCGCATGTACCAGCAGAACTCGTACATCACGCCGCTGATGCCGCTGACGACGGCGTAGGGGGAGTCGTTGCGGATGGCCAGGGCACGGTCGCGGAGGCCCGCAAAGCGGGTCGGGTCGTCGCCCTTGGGCCAGGGGTGGTCGGCGAGGTCATCGATGGTGGCGTCGGCGAGCGGATGGTGTGAGATGTCCATGTAGAGCTTCTGGTCGTCGGGCATGGACCAGACCACACCGAACTCGTCCTTGAGGTCGTGCCAGATGCGGCCGTCGCGCTCGTTGACCTCGATGCCTCCGTTCCAGTCGGCGGGCGGGCCGGCGGCGATGTAGCGGGTATCGACCCGGAGCCGCTGGAGGACGTCCTCGCTGGGCCTGGCGAGCTGCTGGACGGGGTCCATGATCTCGATCTCCTCGGACAGGTCGAGGTGGTCGATCAGCTCCTGGTAGGCGAACTTGTGGATGCCGGTCTGGTTGCCGCCCAGGTCGATGGGCACGCGGTCGGGCTCGGTGTGGTTGACGGCCGTTAGGACGCGCTGGCGAGAGGTCATGGTGTTGTTGGGCACGGATTCATCCTCAGGGCTGTCGTTGAGATAGGACGCTGCAGGCGGTCTCCAGGGATCGGGCGAACGTGGGTCCATCCTACGGACGCGAGGCTAAGCTGCCAGCAACAAAGGTTGAACAGTGTAGCACGGCCGCCCCCGGCCGTGGGCCGCAGAAGAACCCAGCCGAGAGCGGCTGGGCCACATGAGCCCGAGTGGCTCGAACGTCCAGCCATTGCTGCAAACGGCTTAGGGCGCAAGCGCCTCGAAAACCCGTCCAACCGTACGGAGGTAGTCCAGGTCACCTTCTTCGGCACGTTGCCCAATCTCGTCCAGCCAACGAAGCGTTTCGGGCTCGAGGCATGCTTCCAATGGGTCGTCGACTGGATAGACAACCTCGACCTCTACTTCCACCGCGTAGCGGCCCCGCTGCACCCATCGCTTCCGTTTCTCCCGTCGGTCTCCCATGGTTTTCAGTCTCGAAAGAACACGGTCACTAGCTTGGCTCGATTCGTCTTGGGCAACCATGCCCATACGGCTTCGACCTCGGCACCGTCCGCCAGCATCTGCCGGACGACGACCGAGGGATTCGGTCGGCTGCTCGGCCTCTCGCGCAAGAGGGTTGCCTCTTGTAGCCCCCCCCACGACTTGCCATGTGGCCACCCCCCTGGTCTCACACTGCTCGTCAGCGTGCCACGAAACCAGTAGGCGATCGTCGGCCACGGCTGACTGTATTCTATCAAGTAGGCTTGGCACGTGCCCAATCGTAATGCGAGCTGGTTCGTCGAGCAACGCGAGCCCGCCAAGCTACCCCAAGATGAGTCAGAGCACCGCTGCGCGACAGGAGGCCATTGGGCGATCAGGAATCGGTCGTTGGGCGTTCCCTCTAGGCATACTCCTAGAGGGGAACGGTCCTGGCGGGTTGGTCGGGGTTACTGAGGATCTGCTCGAGGCGGCGTACGGTGTCCGGTGCGAGTAGCACGTCTCCGCAGAGGCTGCAGACTTCCGCCGGAACGCGATCGATGACCACAACCTGGTCGTCCTTTGTGGCGGTGTGTGCGATCAGTCGATCCTCGCAGTTACCAGGGCATCCAGCGACGGTACACTTCATGTGTCCTGCCTCGGCTGTGTCGGGCTCGGCCACTTTGGTGGCTTCGGGTCGTACACTGTGATTATAGCCAGAAGGGACAGGCTGGTCGTGCTGACGATGTGAAGATGGCGTTCCTCGCTCGTCTGGCCATGGAACAAGCGACAGCTTCCGCGTCGATGATTCGGCTAGCCTTCGAGGACTTGCGCATTCGCGATCGCCTCCAGCGCGGCGTCCAACGTGATCCCCTGCTCGACCATCCTCCGATGGGCGCGTTGCGTCAGTCGGATCTGACCGTTGGCGGCTTGTGAGCGTATGTCATTCAGGAGCGGATCCATCCGACGATGACTCCGATTGGCTTCATCAGGCTCGATCTGTTGAGGCCCAGCTAGGGAGCCGTGCCGCTTTCTGGTCCCTCAATCACAATGGAAAACCTCTTCCATGGTCGCCCACCACTCGCCCTCGCCGCGGGTCTCGAGCGGCTCCTGGCAGGGCTGGCAGAGCTCCCACCACTTCTGGGTGGTTGGGTCGGCGGCCATCCTGGCCATGTCGGCCTCGAAGTCGTCGCCGTGGTACTCGAAGTAGCTGAAGAGCCAGCCGTCCTTGTGGAAGATCGAGTAGTTGTCGATGTTGCACTGGGCGATCATGTCGAGCACGTCGGGCCAGACGGCCGCGTGTAGTCGTTTGTACTCCTCGAGCTTGCCGGGCTTGACGCGTAGGACCATGCCGTAGCGTTTCATGGGTGTGGCTCCGATGTGCGGGGGACAGGTGGTTGGCTCCTGGACTTGACGCGGTGTCGCGCAAGCCGGCCGAGCGGATTATACTGCACGAAGGAGTCAGGAGTCAGGATTCAGAAGATAGGAGCCGGGTCGGCACGACTTGATTGGAGCGCGTGTGATGCGAAAGGCGGTGGGATGCGACCTTCTGCTGCTGGGCTGGGTTTTGTCGTGGGGCACCGCAGCTCAGGCGGCCGATGGAGGCGCGGCTCGGGTGATGACGTGGCGGGCGGCGCTCGAGGCGGTCCGAGGTGAGCCGGCCCTGGCGCCGAACAGGAAGGCGTTCCTCGAAGGGGCGGGCAAGGCGGTCGCGAAGGAGCCCGTCCGCCGCGCCCGCAAGCTCGCCGACGTCGGCAAGCGCCGGACGTGGCTCGACGGGCGGGCGGAGGCGCTCGAGCCCGAGATCAAGGAGACGTTCGCCCTGGCGATGAGCGACTTCGCGGCCTGCAACACCCTGGCCGTCGAGCTGCCCCTGCTGGCGGCGGCGTGGCGGCTGTCGGGCGATGAGCGGTTCCAGCGTCGCGTGGTCGAGCAGCTCGATGAGATGGCGACATGGCGGCCGCTCCAGAGACCGGGGTGGACGCTCTACGCACCGGGGCATCGCCTGCCTGCCGACGGCCAGGACGGCAACTGGCTGGCGACCGGGTGCGGCGTCCGCGCGATCGTCACGACGCTCGACATCATGGGCAAGGACGTGCCGGCCGGTCTGCGGGGCAAGCTGGATGACCTTCTCGCGGCCGAGATCGCCGGCGTGGTGGACGACTGGCGGACGAAGCGCCCGTGGTTCGTGCGGACCGACAACCCGATCACGAACCAGTGGGTCCTGCCGACCGAGGGGCTGGTGACGGCGTGCGTGCATTTGGGACGCGACACGCATCGGGAGGCCTATGAGCTGGGCGTGAAGAACCTGCTTGCGGCGCTCGATTCGCACGGGACGGACGGCGAGTTCGAGGAGGGGATCGGCTACGCGAGCTTCACGGTGACGTCGCTGGTCCATGCGGCTCGGGCGATGGCGGCGGCGGGCGATCGGCGGGCGATCGAGCATCCGTTCCTGGCGAACTTCCCGACGTGGGCGGTGTTGCACATCCAGCCGGGGCGGATGACGGTGAACTGCTTCGACGCGGGCAACGCGATCGTGACGCGCGACAACGTCAACTGGCGGTCGCTACTGTCGCTGTTGGTCTTCACCTTGGGCAGCGAGGTGGCGAACTGGGCGTTGCACGAGCCGTTCGTCGGGCCGACGGACGACCTGATCGGCCTGGTGGCCTCGGCGGCGAGCGGGAGGGTCGGCCGGAAGGTTCCGCCGCTGTTTGCGGCGTACGAGCGGGCGACGATGGTGGTGTGGCGCGATAGCTGGCGCGACGAGGCGAGCGGGGTGTGGGTGCGGGGCGGGCACAAGCTGGACCAGCACGACCATCAGGATCGAGGGCATGTGAACGTGATCCACAAGGGGCGGGCGCTTCTGATCGAGGCGGGCACGCCGTCGTACTCGAATCCCGTAATGGGGGTCGAGTATGCATCGGGCGCGGGGCACAACGTCCTGCAGGTGGGCACGTTCTTCCCGCCGAAGCCCTATCCGGTGCAGAAGGCCGGTCTGTTCGAGGGCTGGCAGCGGCGGGGCTCCATCGCGCCGATCGACGTGCAGCGATTGGACGCCAAGGGCGGCGCGGTGACGGTGGCGATTCGTGGCGGGTATCCTGACGTGGCGTCGTGGGGTCGGCGGGTGAGCTGGTCGGCGGGGCGGACGGTTGTCGAGGATCGCGTCTCGCTCAAGCCGGGCACGTCGGACGTCATCCTGTTCCGCTGGCACACGGGCAGCGGCGAAGCCGTGTCGATCAAGGTGCCGTCCGGCGGGGCGTCGGTCGGCGTCCAAGCCAACGTCGCGACGGTGACCTGGCCCGGCGCGGAGATCCGTTTCGAGGCCGATGCGCCGATCACGGTGACGCAGCGGATGATGCCTGACGCGACGCTCGCGCCGAAGGAAGACCACATGCACGCGTGCGTGGAGGTGCGAACGCGCGGCGACGTTGCGTCGCTCGTGCTGAAAACGACTGTTCTGGGGCTGTGAATGGACTTCTGCTCAGGCGGATCCTTGGCTTGAGTCAGGAGTCGGAAGTCAGAATCGAACGAGCGTAAGCGTCCAGGAGTCGGCCGACTTCGTCGATTTGGCAGAGTATCTCTACAGTATCACAATAGTTGAGGTCGCTGGCGAGTATGAGGTAGTAGCGGCACTCCTAGAGCGAGCCTTGCGCGACATTCATGAACCTTGCCTTGTCCGGGCGGTGACGTCTCCTGAACCCTTCCGCGATGTTGGCTGGGATCGAAACGGCCGCACGACGAAACTGGGACGTCAATCCGTATAGCTCCTGCTTAGGGAAGCTTTTCGTCAGCCGGTAGACGCCTAGGGTGAACTCATGCGCCTTTTGCCACACGACAAGATCCTGAAACGATCTTGCCGGCGGTCTATGATTCGCCCTCATGGCACGCCCCTGTTCTTCCGTCTCCTGACTTCTGACTCCTGTCTCGTGTCCCCTGACTTCTGACTTCTGTCTACCGACTCCTGTCTCCTGTCTCCTGTCTCCTGACTCCCGACTCCTGCCTCCTGACTTCCGACTCCCGACTCCTGCCTCCTGTCTCCTGACTTCTGTCTCCCGCCTCCTCTTCCTGCCTCCTGTCTCCTGACTTCTGTCTCCCGCCTCCTGCCTCCTTTCTACTCCCCATACGTCTGCTCATAGCGCTCCCGCATCTTCGCCACGTCGGCCTCGAGCGTCTTTCGGGCGGGCGCGAAGCGATCGGGGAACGCTTGCTTCATGCGGCCGTGAACGTCGCCGGCATGTCGCAACATCAGCTCGGCCAGCCAGTGGTTGTGGGGTTTGCCTGTGATCTCGGCGAAGCGCGTGAGGAGGGGGTTGAAGTTTGTGCCCTTGTTGAAGATCAGCATGCCCGGATAAAGCTCGACGAGGTCGGCGAGGGTGCGGTGCTGCTGTGGGGTCTCGCCGAGGTGCAGGATGGCCTGGCCGATGGATCGCGCGGGGTCGTAGGCGTCGGCGTTGAACATGAAATCGGCCATCGTCAGCAGCGGCAATCGGTTGATCTCGTTCTGCTTGCAGAGCGGGTTGGCCATGTAGCCGTCGACCACGTCGGCCAGACCGGGATCGCGGCCCGTGACGGGGCCCAGGTGCATCGTCGGGTGATCGTCGTTGACGGGATAGTTGTCCCAGATAAACAGTCGGTGGCCGACGACCTGCTTATACTGCTCGGCCTCGGCCTTGGAGATGGTTGGCGTGACGACGCGCGGGCCGGTCCAGAAGACGTACACGTCCTTGTGCATGTCCGTGGCGAGCGTGGTGAGGTAGGCCCTGTCGCGCTTGCTCGTGCCCGTGCCCCAATACGCGGTCGGACAGAAGATCATCTGGGCGTTCGGATCGTTCGCGCGAAGTCGTCCGCAGATGGCGTTGACGACCTTGGCCTGGCCCTTGGCGTCGATGCCGGCGCGGATGTCGTCGAGGCAGATGCTGAACCACCGCACGCCCAGGCCCTGCATCCAGCGGTAGTGCTGCCAGAGCGTGTCGATATCCTCGGGCTTGTCGTAGCGGAGGATGCGGCGTGCGAAGAGGTTCGGGTTCATGCTGAAGCAGAACGCGATGCCGTGGTCCTTGCATGCCCTGACAACCCGCTCGTAGGCCTTGCGCTTGGGCTCGGGCAGGGGCTCCCACCAGCGGTTGCAGTCGGGCGAGCCCCAGGGGTGGTTTTCGATGTCGCACATCGAGCCGTAGCAGTTCATCAGGAAGTTGAGCTTGTATTCGGCGAGCGTGGGGATCTCGGCGAGGTACTGGTCGGGCGTCCACATCCAGCCCTTCGTGCCGCGCCATTGGAAGCTCGGCTTCTTGCCGGCCGGCCGGGGTTGGGGTAGCGGACGTTTGGTCTTGGGCAGCGTGACGCGGAACTCGCTGACGATGCTGGGCGGGGCCTTGACGTCGAGGTGGGCCGGGCCGATCAGGCATCGCGCGACCATGAACCAGGGCGGCATGCCGAGCTCGCCCTTGCTGGCCCGATTGCGGATGACGAGGACGTTGGCGCCCTGCTTGAGCGTGCCGGGTGGGACGGAGAGCTTCTTCCACGCCCACGTGGCGTTGGGCAGTCCGCTCGGGCCGGTGTGTATCGTTTTGCCGTTGAGGACGATCTCGACGGGGCAGGCGCTTTCTGCGTCGTCGTCCATGGCGAGCAGGTAAAGGTGGCGATCGTCGGCGGGTCGCCCGGCGAGGGTGAACTGCGCTTGCATGATGGCGTATTTCGGGTGCGATGCCGCGTAGACGTAGTTCACGCCGGTCTGGCCGTGGAGGGATCCTCCGTAGAGGGTTTTGGCGCCGCCCTGGAAGTCGTTGCCGGTCAGTCTTGCGACGGGCTGTTCGGCGGCGAGGCAGGCCGGGGTGATGAGGGCCGAAAGGAGGTAGATGAGGGTCCGCAGTTGGTAGCTGGTGGCGATCATGGCAGCGTTCCTTGTGGTTGCCTACGACGGGGCCGAAGCTGGCTGCACGGATGATACGGGAAGACACGCGCGACGGGAATCGAAACGGCTTGCGGAGGAGGGTGTCCGGCGTGGCACGGCCTTTCCCGGCCGCGAAGGACCGACGCTGCCAGCCGAGTGCGGCGGGGCCACCCTGGCGAATCCCTACAGCTTTCCAGCCGTTTCTGGAAGCGGGCTACCGTGTCGGAGACGGGTTTGCGGCGGGTTCAGTCGGCGGGGCTCGATTGAACGCATGCCGGGTCGCTCGTAGACTGTCGCGAATGATCTGGCCCACGGACTCACGACCGAGCGTTCCCGCCTGGCGGGCCGTCGTCGCGACGGCCGTCGTGCTGGTGGCTTCCTTGCTGACGGGTTGGGTGGTGATTCGCGGCAAGGTGTCGGCCCCGGCGATCGAGCTCGGCGAGCCGCAGGTGCTCGAGACGCTGGGTGTTCGCGTGGCGTTGCCCGTCGATTGGGGCCGGATCACCAAGACTTTGCAGGGCATCAGCTTCGTCGAGGTCACCGAGCCCGGTGAGGTGTCGACGCGGAGGCTGCTGCTGGCCCGTTGGCCTTCGGAGTACGTGCCACATCGGCGGTTGGACCGGAGCTGGAAGCTGGACTTCGTGGAAGCCGGGTTGGGGGCGTTGCACGCGACGGCTGATCCGGAACCGCGTCGTCTCGGGCCGCTCGTGGGCTGGCAGAGCGAGGGGCTGTGGGTCGACAAGCGTAGCCGGGAGGCGGCGGTTGTGCGCGTCGCCTGGGCGCCGCCGGGGCGGGTGTTCCTCATTGCCCATCTGGCGCCGGTTCCATTGAAGGGGCCTGACCGGGCCTTCTTCGAGCGGTTCGCCGACGGGATCGAGCTGCCGGAGGTGAGACTGAGCGAGGATCTGGGGGCCGCGGGCGAGCGGGTCGGCATCCGTCTTGACGTGCCTTCGGGTGCCGGGGTGTTCGGCCGTGAAGCGCCGTCCGTGGCGAGGATGGATCTCGTGCCGACGTGGTCGGGGAGCGGGGACGAGGTCTCGGGCAGCGATTGGCACGTCACGGTGTTTCGCACGTGGGCGCGTGACGGCGACGACCTGGAATCGCTCGTCACGGCGTACCGGGCCGAGCAGCTTCATGACCTCTTCCTGGACGAGCCCGTCGAGCGTGTCGACGCCGGCGTGAACACGGCCTGGCGGTCCGGGGCGCGGGTACCCGAGCGCTGGCCGGCGGATTTGCAGGAGGCGCTGGAGGTCTGGGCGGTCCGGCATCGTGCAGGCGACGCGGCCATGATCGTGGGGCGGTCGCCCGGCGCCCGGCACGCCGAGCTTCGCAAACGATGCGAGTCGCTCGCGCGATCGCTGCGGTTAAGCAAGACGGGGCTCGTGCCGACGGCGGAGGAGCTTGATCGGAACGCGGCGGCGATCGTTCGAGAGATCGGCGACAAGGGCCTGAGTCACTGGTGGACCGAGGCGGAGGTTACGACGTGGTACGCGATCCGAACGGCGGGGCGCCAGGGGTTCGGCTGGTCCCATCGGCAGCGCCGGCAAGAGGCGGGCAGGCGCGAGAAGGGCTTTCAGGGCGGCGGGCTGAACCGCATTCGCTTCGACCTCTTGGGGAAGCTGCGCCACCAGGACAACCTTTACCGCTGGTGGATCGACGACGGGGCGGAGGGCTTCCGGTTCAACCAGTGGCTGCCAGCCATCGACGAGGAGGATCGTGCGATCCGCCTTACGGATCAGCGTGTCGCCGGGGATCCGCGGCTGAGCCACTACATCCGCGCCGGTGAGCAGCGGTATCAGGGCGCGTTGGAGACGCCGGAGACGTTTCTGCCGGATCCGGTGTACCAGCTCGGGCTGTTTCTGCTGTCTCAGCGGTCGGCCGGCACGGCGGCGGGTTTCAGCATGGTCGGCTCGAGCGAGCGGATGCTGCACCGTCGGGTGTGTCGCTCGCTGGGTCGGCTCGAGGAGGACGAGGACGGGCGGGGCGGGCCGGTCTACGGCGCGACAGCGCGTCTGGACTGCGAACCGACACTGTCGCGGTATCTGTTCGATCGTACCGGCCGGTTGCTTCGCGTCGAGGAGGGACGGGGCTACACGATGGAGCACGCCTCGAAGGCCGAGATCGAAGACCTCTTCGGCGATGCGGCGGTGGTGACGGAGATCCTGGAGACCTATCACACCTCGGCGTGGCTCGGGGCCGGGATCGACGCGGAGACGACGGCGAGCACGCGACCGACGACCCCGCGGTAAGGAGCCAGCGGCTATGCGTTGCTTCGTTGCGATCGAGTTGCCGGAGGAGGTAAAGGAGCGGCTCGCAGAGCTTCAGGCCGAGCTGGGCGCCCCGGGCGGGGGGGTGCGCTGGATGAAGCCCGAGGCGATGCACCTGACGGTCAAGTTCCTTGGCGAGGTGCCGGACAAGCATCTGCCGGCGGTGTGCGACGCGGTGTCGATGGCCGCGGACTGGTGCCGTCCGTTCGAGTTAGCGGTGCGATCGGCAGGGTGTTTTCCGGCACGGGGCGGGGTGCGGGTCGTCTGGGCGGGGGTCGAGGAGCCCACGGGCGTCCTGGCCGATCTCCATGCTACGTGTCAGGAGGTGATGTTCGAGCTGGGCTTCCCGGTCGAGGGGCGTGCCTTTTCGCCGCACTTGACGCTGGGACGGTCGAAGGACCCGCGTCGTGCGGCGCCGTTGCGAGACCTGCTGCCGTCGGTGGAGGGCTTCGACGCGGGCGTGGTCGACGTGGATGAGCTGATCCTGTTCGAGTCGCGTCTGAAGAAGGAGGGGGCCGAGCACACGCCCATGCATCGCGCGAAGCTGGGCGGTCAGCCGCGCTGAGCGATCTCGACCATCTCGCGGATGGTCTGTTCCAGGAGGTCCTCGCCGCCGAAGGTCATGCCGAGGGAGCGGAGCTTGTCGGTTTGGATCTGGTTCTTGGGTCCGGCGTTGAGGTCGGCGATGGTGCAGTCGACGCCGGCGACGTCGCGCGCGATCTCGGCCACCCGCTGTTCGGACACGTACATGTCATAGCAGTTGTACGCCTGGCCTTTGACGGTGTCGGTGTCGGTGGCGAGCAGCAGCGCGACGGCCTTGGCGACGTCCGAGACGTGGACCTCTTTGCCGCCCTTTGACGACTCGATCGGTTCGCGGCGGAGGACCTTCTGGATGGTGCCGTACCAGCGGGATTCGGACGGCGGGTCGTCCAGGCCGTAGATGCCCGTCGGCCGGAGCGAGGTGACGCACCAGTCGTGGCCCAGGCCGAAGCTGTGGACGAACGTCTCGATGGCGGCCTTGTGGGCGCCGTAGTGGCTTTTGGGCCAAAGGGGATGGGCCTCGTCGAGCCGACGGTCGCTGAGGATGACGTCGTGGACGGCGCAGGTGCTGATGAAGACGAAGCGTTTGATCTGGGCCTTGTAGGCGGCGTGCATCAGCTTGAGCGATCCGAGCAGGTTGGTCTCGACGAAGTCGAGGAAGTCGTCACGATCGTCGCCGCGTCTGCCGGCCGGCCAGGACAGGGCCGCATGGACCACCGCGTCGACACCGACGAGGAGCTGGCGGTGGGCGGCCTCGTCGCGCAGGTTCCCTTGCAGCCACTCGACCTTTTCGGGAACGCGATCGCGTTTCTCCTGGCTGCGAAACCAGGCTCTGAGTTCGTGGCCGTCTTGGGCGAGCTGTCGGACGACGTATCGGCCGAGGAAACCGGTTGCCCCTGTCAGCGCGATCTTCATAGGTGGATGCTCCTGTCCGTTGGTCCGGCGCGGGTACCAGCTCGGTGTTGGGCAGCATCCCATTAGATGCCCCAAGGCGGCGCTTGGATGGCCTCGTGGCACTGACGGGATGGGGCTTTGGCCAGTTCGCTAACGGAATTCTAACGGCTCTGGCCTAGTTTCGGTTCAGGCAGGTCCGCGGGTTGGTACGTGGTCGATCCGTCCGGGCGACGGGTCGTGCAGCGGGATGCCTCGAAATGTGTTCGCGCCCTGCTAGAATGGGCAGAGACAACGGTCGATGGCGGATACCGCTTCTGCGGGCGGGTGTCGCCGGACACTGGGAGGGCACGTCTCGGTATGAAGACGATGGATCGCGTGGAATCGCACGAGTTCGATGTGGTGGTGATCGGCGGCGGGTGCGTGGGCACGGCGATCGCGATGCTCGCGGCCCATCTGGGCCTGTCGGTGGCGCTGGTGGAGAAGGACGACTTCGGCTCGAAGACGAGCGGGGCGTCGTCGGAGATGATCCACGGCGGGCTTCAGTACCTGGCGAAGATGCAGTTCAGCATCGTCCGCAAGTCGAACCAGTACGCCGGGCGGATCGTGAAATCGGCGCGGCACCTGGTCGAGCCGATTCCGATCATCTTTCCGTACTACCAGGGGGGGACGGTTTCGTCGCGGGCGCTGCGGATGCTGCTGCGAACGTACGAACGCTACAACAGCCGGTACAAGCACGCTCCGCCGGGCAAGCCGCTCAGCAGGGAGGAGATCGTCGAGCGGATCCCCGGCATCCGGCAAGAGGGGCTGGGGGGCGGGACGGTCTACTACGAGTGGGGTATCGACGCCCCGCGGATGTGCCTGGCCAATGCGATGTGGGCGGCCGAGAACGGGGCCTTCATCCGCAACCACGCCACCGTGGTCGGCGTGGAACGGGACGAGGACGACCGGGTCGCGGTCGTGGTGGTCGACGACGAGCGGACGGGCGAGTCGTTGCGGCTTCGGGGCCGGGCGATCGTCAACGCGACCGGACCGTGGACCGACAAGCTGTGCGCGATGATCGGCGCCGGCGGCGGGCCGCACATCCGACCCACCAAGGGCGTCCATCTGATTCTGCCGAAGGTCTGCGACACCGGGCTGGTGCTGCAATTCATCGACGACCGGTTCGGGGTCATGATCCCGCGTGGCGATTACACGCTGATCGGCACGACCGACGACGACTATTACGGCCCGCTCGACCACGCCTATGTGACCCACGACGAGTTCGGCTACCTGCTTCAGGGCACGCAGCAGTTCGTGCCGACCGTGTCGCGTGACGACGTGATCGACACCAAGTGGGGCGTTCGCCCGACGGCCTTCGCCTACGGCCAGATCGAGGACAAGCTCAGCCGCGACCACTGCATCGTCGACCACGCCGAGAACGGCGCGCCGGGGTTGTGGAGCATTTACGGCGGCAAGCTCGCCACGCACACCTGGATGGCCGAGGACCTGCTGTCGAAGCTGGCCAAGGTGCTGGAGTTCGAGTACGAGCCGCAGAGCGAGTACGTGCTGCCGGGCGGGCCCGACAAGCCCGTCGCAGAGTACATCGCCGACGCCGCGGCGTCGGCGAGGGAGAAGTACGGGGTCACGCCGGAGGCGGTGGCCGCGCTGGTCAAGCGATACGGGACACGCTACGAGGACGTGCTGAACCTGACGGTGGACGATGCCGACCTGAAGCGCAACGTCTGTCGGTGCAGCCGATCGAACGGGGACGTTCGACCGGTGCTGGCCGCCGAGGTCGTCTACGGCGCGCGGTACGAGATGGCGCTGACGCCCGACGACGTCGGCCGTCGGACGGGACTGAACGTCGGGCTGTGCAATCGAAACCGCTGTCTGGACGAAGCCGTCGGCATCCTCGAGAACCTCCAGCTCAAGGCAACGCCCGCATAGATGCGCAACGATCGAATCAGCGACTGGGCCGCCTGGGGACGAGCCGACCAGGCCATGCGGCTCGATGACCGGCCCAAGCTCGTCGCCTTCCTCCGAGACCAACTCGGTTCGCTGGCCGAGTCCAAGCCGGCCGTCGCCGTCGGCGAGGTGTCCGTGCCGGCGTCGCGTCTGAACGAGCACGACCTGGCCCGCTTGATCGAGCTCGTGGGGGGGGACGGTGTGAGCACGGAACACGACGAGCGGGTCGTCCACTCGCTCGGCAAGAGCTACCGCGACATGCTGGCGGCCAGGTCGGGGCGTTTCGACCACGTGACGGATGCCGTGGTGTATCCGGGCAGCGAGGACGAGGTTGTGTCGGTCTTGGCGGTGGCCTCGGAGCAGGGTTGGGCGGTGGTGCCGTTCGGCGGGGGCACGAGCGTCGTGGGGGGTGTCGAGCCTCGCGGGGACGGGTCTCGTGCCGTCATCACGGTGGACCTGGTTCGGCTGAACGGCGTGGCGCTGGACCAGGAGAGTCACCTGGCCGAGATCGGCGCGGGCGCGTTCGGGCCGGATATCGAGGCCCGGCTGGGCGCCGCGGGCTTCACGCTGGGGCACCTGCCGCAGTCGTTCGAGTTCAGCTCGCTGGGCGGGTGGGTCGCGACGCGCGGCGCGGGTCAGCAGTCGACGCGCTACGGCAAGATCGAGGAGCTCGTGCAGGCGTTACGGCTGGCGGCGCCGAAGGGCGTGATCGCGACTCGGAACGTCCCGGCCAGCGCGGCCGGTCCGGGTCTGGCCGAGCAGATCGTCGGCAGCGAGGGCACGTTGGGGGTGATCACCTCGGCGACGGTCCGGGTGCGGCCTCATCCGGCGGCCCGGGAGTATCGGGCGTACTTCGTACCGGATTTCCGTACGGGTTGTGCGTTGGTTCGTGACCTGCTTCAGGCCGATGTGGAGCCCTCGGTGGTACGGCTATCCGACGCGGAGGAGACCCGCTGGCTGCTCAAGACGTCGAGCCAGCCGCAGACGCTGGTGCGGAGCCTCGGCAAGCAGGCCATCCAATGGCTGATGAAGCGTCGCGGCTTCGACCTCGAGCAGGTGTGCCTGTGCCTGCTGAGTTTCGAGGGGTCGGTCGGGCAGGTGAGCTGCGCGGTGCAGGAGGCCGGCGGCGTAGCCAAGCGTTACCGGGCGATCGGCCTGGGCGGCAGCCCCGGTCAGTCGTGGGAGCGCGACCGCTACAAGCTGCCGTATCTCCGCG
This sequence comes from uncultured Planctomycetales bacterium, assembly GCA_964622545.1. GTDB lineage: Bacteria > Planctomycetota > Phycisphaerae > UBA1845 > JAFGLZ01 > JAFGLZ01. The sequence goes on from CAZUQM010000011.1 coordinate 159,043, forward strand.
ATGAGCTGATGTCGCGAGGCATCCTGGTCGACACGCTGGAGACGGCGACCACGTGGGAGAACCTTCACCGCTTGGAGGCCGAGGTCCGCGGGGCGATCCGCGACGGGCTCGGCGAGATGGCCCAGCGGGCAGCGGTGATGGTGCACGTCTCACACGCCTACCCGACGGGGGCGTCGCTCTACTACACGTTTATCGCCCCTCAGCGGGCGGGCCAGGAGCTGGAGCAATGGCTGGCCGTGAAGCGGGCGGCGACACGTGCCATCGTGGCCGGCGGTGGGACGCTCAGCCATCATCACGGCATCGGCTATGAGCATCTTCCTCTCAGCGCCGAGCACGGGCCGTTGGCGGTCGAGGCGTTGCGCACGTTGAAGACGGCGCTCGATCCGGAGCGCGTCATGAATCCCGGGAAACTGCTGTCGGATCTCTAGGGCATCGTTCGGAGCTGGGGGGCATCAAGCTTCGGACGGCCGGAAGGTTGCGCCGGATTGTCGTGTCTTGATCGCTCGGGGGCCCGGGTTGGTGCCGGAAAAGTCCGATGAAGCCGTGGACGTCGGATCATGATATCGTAAGGTTTCCCAAACTGGTTCCGCCGAGTTGACGATGGATCTGGTAAGGGGAGACCCCATGAGCACAGGTGGCGTACACGACGCGGTCTCGATAGCGGTGCTGGCCAAACAGATGCAGATGGAGAAGCTGCAAGGTCAAATGGCCGTCCAGGGCATCGCTCAAGCCGCCGAGCTCCAGCGGTCGATGACGCCATCGACCACGGTGCCGGCCCAGCCGCACGCGGTGGACGTGATCGCCTAGGCGACCATCCGCGGCTCGACTCACCAACCGAATGCCTTCCGATAACCCGAACGGCGTGGTGAAGCCCGGCGACGAACTTCGCCCTCTGTGTTGCCCACCCGCAGCCCGGAATTTGGGGAAGTAGCGAGAAATCCGGGCCTGCGATTTGACGGGCCCCGTGCGCATATCGTAGTGGTAACTTAGGTCTTCGCCGTGGAGTGGGGAAGAAGCCATGACCGGCCTATCATCCGTGGCCGGGGTTCCAGGCGCGCTTCCTCTCCAGATTCGGCAAGCCTTCAGTGCTGCGAGCAGCACGTACGACTGGCGGGTTATGTCCGCCGCTCGTGATGCGGCTCGTCTCTTAGAGACAGCCGTGGAGAAGGCTTCCGAGCCGGAGCAGAAGCCACCATCCCGGCCTGACCCAGAAGAGGATCGCCAGCAGACACGCGGTGATCCTGTTTTGTCCTCGGGTCAGGCGCTGGATGTGTACGCCTAGGGCCTTGGTAAGGAACAGACATGGTTTGACGGACAGAGCGATGTGCCTCGGTGATTCTCTCGGGCCTTGGTTGCAGTAAGTGGCCCGCCCGAGCGTCACCGGTCCATCGTGGCGTCGTGAGACAGGTACTTGTGAGTCGAAGCTGTAGAGGCTTGCGCATCTGACGACGGACGCACTGTGTCCTCGTCTCGGCGTGGTACGTTTAGGACCGCGCTTGGGTGCAGGGCACGGTCCGCATGTTTGCGTGCGACCGATTGGCGTGACGCGGCGCCAGATCGGGGCGCCGACCGTATTCCTTGACTATCTTCATCGGAAGGGCGCCCGAGCGCCGGCACTCTGCGCCGCCAGAGGGGCGGTTCTAGCGGTTCGACTCGGGATCGAGGAGGACGGCCGCGTCGGCTTGAGGTGCGTCGACGCTGGCCAGATCGCCCGTAGGCGGCTCGAAGTGGCGCCCGAGGCGTTGCCACGCGGACTCCACCGGCGGGGCATGCCACCACTTCATGACTTCGGAGACGACATAGGCAAGCGTTTCAGCCGCGGCCTTCTGTGCCTTTTCGGGGTCGGGCGTCGGATGCCGGACGTCAGCCGATTGGGGGATCTCGTTCGGGATCTCTGGCTGCTTGGCGGGCGACGCCGACTCCGCGGGCTCGACGACGTGGACATCGCTGACGACCGGTCTGGCCTCGGAGGTTGCTTCAGGCAGGCGGATCTCGCCGGAGCCGGCCTTGGCGGCGGGCAGGACGCGCTCGGGGACCGCGAGGTCCGGGTCGGCGTCGCCCTCGGCGAGGTTCTTGTCCACATCGGGCTCGATCATGATGAGCTCGTCTCTGGTCTGCTGCTTGGCCGCGGCCTCGGTAACGACCGTGCTGGCCGTTTCGGCCTCGGGCAGGGCCGCTTGGAGGTCGGCTTCGATCGGCGTGGGCTCGGCTTGCGTCGCGCCATCGGCCAAGGTGGGCTCGGATTCGGCCGCGCTGTCGGGGGACGTGGTCTCGCCTTTGGCGTCGTCGCGCACGAGGGCGGTATGGGGCTCCTCGAAGATCTGCATGGTGATGGCCTGTTCGGTGCGCTTGAGGGCGGCCTTGGCGGGACCGAGGTTGGGGTCCAGGGCCAGGGCCTGCGAGAAGGACTCGCATGCCAACTCATACCGGCGATTCATCTCGTACATGAGCCCGAGGTTGTAGTGGGCGCTGGCCGGCGGGAGCACCAGGAGGAACTGCTTCATGGCCTGGTCGTATCGTCCGGTCCTGGCCAGGACGAGGCCGAGATTCACGCGAGCGCGGTTGAAATCGGGCTGCAGATCGAGGGCGGTGTTGAGCGAAGCCTCAGCCTTGTCCCATTGCCGCAGGGAGATGTAGGAGTAGGCGAGGTTGTTGTGCAAGAGGGGTTTGTCCGGTGCGACCTGTATGGCGGACCTGAAGACGTCCACGGCCTGCTGGTGGTGCCCGACCTTGGTCAGGGCCAGGCCCAGCCTGTTGTAGGCGTCGACGTAGTCCTTTCCGACGGCGACGGCCTTCCGGTACATGGTGACGGCCATGGCCATGTCGCCCCGCCCTTCGGCGAGCTGTCCCGCCGCGACGTAGGTGTTGGGCAGGATCATGGGTTCGGGCTCGGGTTCGACCTGCGAGGGATCGGGCTCGAGCCCCTTGTTGGCCTTGTGGTCTTGCTTGCCCGCCATGCCGCTGGTCCAGGCTTCCTGGCACCCCAACAGCAGGAGCAGCGTGCCGCCGCAGCACACCATCAGCCGCCGCTTGTTCATCACTTACCTCCGCCCAGGAGCGCACCGAACATGGAGGACAGTCCGCCGGCAGGTGCCGCGCCGCCCGCGGGAGCGCCCGACCCTGCGCCGCCGGTCTGTGCCTGCGGTGAGCCTGGGATCGTTTCGGCCTTGACGGTAATCGCCTCGCGCGCCGTGACGCCCTGGCCGCCCGGCATGCCATGGACGACCTTGATGCGGTCCGCGGCGATCTGGGTCGTTCCCAAGTAGTCGCGAAGGCTGACCATCCGGCCGTCGACGAGCTCTTTGTCCGAGCTGTTCGTGCTGTAGCGTATCGAGCCCCCATAGACCGTCAGCAGCTTGGCGTACCGTTCGAGCCGGCGTGCGCCCAGCCCGTTCAGTTCGGTCGAATGGGGTATGAAGTGGATGTCGGCCATCGACAGGTCTTCGAGCATGGCGTTGTCGACCATGTAGACGAAGCTGTCTTGGACCGGACTGGGGTAGTTTGTGCTGCCTTGGGGCGGGGCGTTCAGCCGCTCGGCGGGTCCACCGCATCCCACGGCCGCCGCCATCAACGTCAGCCCCATCAGCAGAGCCGTTCCTTGTCGCATGTCTGGGCTCCTTCTGAAACGGTCGGCGTCTGCCGCGAGACGCGTTGGCCGCGTTCCGGTGCGTCGACCGAGCCCTGTCATTCCGTTCATCACGGCGGCGGATCCGTGTGAGGCATTTCGTCGCACGCCGAAGGCGTTCGTCGTGGCCCGATCCCGCCGACAGCCGGAGGTTGGGCACCGATCGGATCGCGACGCTTTCGGGCAGAGACGTGTGTCCGCCGCTGAGACAGCATGTGATGGGCGTAATGCGCCCTCGCTCTTGTTGACAATATCGGACGTCACATCGACCAAGCCCCAGTCTGATCTTGAATTTGTTGGCGTGGGATCCAGACGCCGGTCGAGCCGGGCCGTGCCTGGAGGCGATGCCGGGCCGCAGGGCGTCATCGGGCGGGATTCGCGAAGCGTCGTTCCGGCCTAAGAGATGTCGGAGCCGATACTTAAGCGCAAGCTCTTGGCGGGCTTAGGGCGTGTCGAACCTTAGGGACGACCAGGGCCTGCTTGCCGGGGGCGACCTGGCGGCGGACCCCCTCAGGCGTCTTGCTTGAGCAGGGCCGCGGCGGTGAGCTCACTGTGGTATCGGAGCATGGCGTGCATGGACACGCAACGAAGGCCCGCCCGCTCGGCCTCCGAGGCGAACTGCTGCCGGGTCACGGCGTGGCGAAAGCCGGTGCGGCTCTTTCGGAGTCGGCGTCGGAGCCGTCGGCGGTACTTCAAGGAGGCGGCGTCGAAGAAGGTGGCCACGCAGCCGACACGGGCGACCCGAGCCAATTCGGTCATCAGGGCGATGCGGTCGTCCGGCAGGTGCAGGTTCCGCAGGAGGCGTGAGCACAGGACCGCGTCGACGGACTCATCGGCCAGCGCGATCCTGTTGAGCTCGGCGACGACCGGTGCGGGCGTGTGCACGAACCGCGGATAGTGCAGGCGTCCTTGATCCAGCAACTGGGGCGAGACGTCGGCGGGGATGACGCGAAAGCGAAACGAGGCCAGGATCGGCAGGCATCTGCCCGCGCCGCTGGGGATGTCCAGGACGGTGGTGATCGGTCCGAGGCTTCGGAAGGCGGCCGCGATGATGCGGCGCTCGCGCCAAGCGGCCAGGCGCTGCCCCAGCCTCTTCTGGTGTCGGCCGGCGTAGTAGACCGAGTAGGTATACGACTCGTAGGTTTCGCTTTGGGTCATGGTCCTAGCGCGCCGTGTGCCGCTCCGCGAGACGGAGCCCTCTGGAGGGACCGAGCGCCCGAGCACCCGCCTGCCCCCTTCCACGGCGCAGTGTTCGCTTTGTGGGCCCGTTCGTCAACACCCCGGCGGCGTTCCGGCAGGAATCCGGTACCGGTGGACGGCAGGTTACCCGCCGGTCTTGCTGTGGATCTTGCTGTGGACCTGGCGGAGCACGCTCTCGGGGACGATGTGCTGCAGGCGGGCCTGCTCCTCGCCTCCGAGCTCGACGATTTGCTTGATGAGCGTGCTGCTGGTCAGGGCGTGCTCGTGGGCGGTCAGGACGAAGACGGTCTCGATGTTGCCGACGATGATGTTGGTGTTGGCCTGTTGGAGCTCGTTGCGGAGGTCGACCATGTCGCGGATGCCCCTGAGGATGAACTCGGCGCCGACCTCGCGTGCGAAGTCGACCGTCAGCTTGCCGTAGGCCTGGACCTCGACGTTGTCCATGTCGGACACGAGCGGGCGGATCATGGCCACGCGCTCGTCGGGCGTGAAGAGGTGCTTCTTCTCGGGGTTGATGCCGACGCCGACGATGAGCTTGCCGAAGAGGCGACGGCCTCGTCGGATGATATCGAGATGGCCGTGGGTGATGGGGTCGAAGGTTCCGGGGAAGATCGCGACGGTGGTGCAAGGCTCAGCCATGATGTCTCCAACTTAACGGTTTCCGAGCGTGCCGTCATGGGGCATGGGCGCTTAGGCGCCGGTGAGCAGGCACTCGCGCAGCTCGACGTGGAGGTCGCCCAAGATGTCGTCCATGGCGTCGGGCCGATCGCTCGGGTTCTCGGCCAGACACCTCATGAGGATATCCTCCAGGTCCTGCCCGATCCTCTTGTTGAGCAGGCTGGGCTTGGGGATGTTTCTGGAGCCGGGGCGGCGTTTGCCGTGGGCCTCGGCAAGGGGTAGACCGATGGTCTGACCGGTCAGGGCCCAGTAGAGCGTGGCGCCGAAGTTGAACACGTCGGTCCGCCGGTCGAGCACACCCTTGGTCGCTTGCTCGGGCGCGAGGAATTCGAGAGTGCCCTGAACACGCTTCTTGACGGTGCCGACGGGGCAGCTCTGACCGTAGTCGATGAGCTTGACCGTGCCGTCGTCGGCGATCATGACGTTCTTCGGGTTGAAGTCGGCATGGATGAATCGCATGCGGTGGATGGCTCGCAGGCCGTCGGCCGCCTTCAGCAGCGCCAGCAGGGGGCGGCTGAAATCGTCGCCACGCCGGCTGAGGGGCCGGCCCTCGACCAGCTCCATCCAGAGGTACAGCTCCTGGGTCGCCAAGAGGCCCTTCTTGCGCAGCTTGAACGTCTTTCGCAGGTTCGGGTGGGTGACCTTCTGACCCAGTCGGTGTTCGGCCTCGACCTGCTCGAAGAAGCGGCTGCCCTTGCCCATCTCGCGGCTGACGAACTTGAGGGCCTGGGCCTGCCCGGTCTTGGTCTCGATGACGTGGTAGATGATGCTGCCGCCGCCCTGGCCGAGTTGCGAGAGGATGTCATAGCCCGGGATCTTCGGTGGGCTGAGTTGACTGATGTCCATCGGCGACGGATCCTCACGAAAGGCGCACCCTCGCCCTATTCGATTCGCTGGGGTGCTTCAGAACACACCATCATAGTGGTGGCTTTGAGTTGGCTGCAACCCATGCCGCTTGAAGCGAGCGGTGATGCGGCAACGGATCTCCGCGATGCGCGGGCGTCGGGTGGGGTCCGTCCTATGGCTCAGCGGGTGCCGATGACGACGCCTCGCTACCGGGGCAGCGCGGCCCGCCATCCGGCCTGGATCAGACGGGTCAGCTCCTCGACGACGGCGGCGTTCTCGTTCTTTCCGGCGACGTTGACGTTCTCCATCGGGTCGTTGCGATGGTCGTAGAGCTCGACGCGGCGCCAGTCCTTCTTTCGGGCCTTGGCCCGGGGCAGCCACAGGGTGCACCGCCACCGGTCGGTCCGGGCCGAGTAGCCCATGATCGGTCCGACCCCCTTGGCCCCGCGGGGATACTGGCTGAAGGCGGCCTTCTTCCACGTCCTATCGGGGTGGTCGAGGAGGGGGCGGAAGCTCGTGCCCTCAAGTCCGTCCGGCAGGGGCAGGCCGCAGGCCTCGCAGAGCGAAGGATAGATGTCCACGAATTCGACCAGGGCGTTGCACCTGGCGCCGGCGGCCTTCTGACCCGGCACGCGGATGATCAGCGGCGAGTGGGTGGAGGTCTCGAAGTTGGTGTGCTTGCACCAGATGCCGTGCTCGCCGAGCTGCCATCCGTGATCGCCCCACAGGATGACGACCGTGTTGTCGGCGAGGTCGAGGCGATCGAGCTCATCGAGCAGCTTGCCGATCTGCGCGTCGACGTAGCTGACGCAGGCGTGATAGGCCAGGACGAGCTCCTGGGCCTTGGCCTGGGTGACGGGGCCTTTTCGGGGGATGTCCGAGTAGTTCCGCAGCTCGCCGAAGCTGGTCAGGGCGAAGGGTGGGGCTCCTTTGGGGGCGAAGGGATTGGGCGCCAGCGGGAGATCGACATGCTTGTACAGGTCGAAATACCGCTTCGGTGCGACGAAGGGCAGGTGCGGTTTGTAGAAGCCGGCGGCGATGAAGAAGGGTTTGTCCTGGCCTTTGAGCTTGCCGAGCGTCTGGATGACGACGTCCGTGGTCTGGCCGTCCCGCAGGTCCGCGTCGGCGACGTCGGGGTCTTCCCAGCTCGGGCCGCGCTGGGGCCTGACGCGACGGGGGTTGATCTTCAGCCTGGTGCCGGTCTTCTTGTCCTTCTCGAGGATATAGCCGCCCTTGAGCTTCTGGTTCTTCTCGCGGGCTTCGGCCCGGTAACGGTTCATCAGCTCGATGTTCTCGGGCTTGCCGTAGTTGGGCTTGGTGGGGAACCACGACTTGACCGACCACGATTGGGGGTCGTCGAGACCGCCGTGGTAGATCTTGCTGAACGACTGGGTGTGGTAGCCATGCTGCTTGAAGTGCTGCGGCAGCGTGACGACGTCGGGCAGATACTTGCGGAAGTGCGTGTTCAGGTCATAGACCTTGGTGGTGTCGGGGCGTCGGCCGGTCAGCAGGGAGGTTCTGGACGGGCTGCACACGGCCTGCTGGCAGTAGGCGCGGAGGAAGACGGTTCCCTCGGAGGCGAGCCGGTCGATGTGGGGCGACTTGACGAGCTTCTCGCCATAGCAGCCGAGCTGGGGCCGGAGGTCGTCGACGGCGATGAACAGGACGTTCAGGCGCTTCGTCGGCTGGGCGGCATGGCTGAGACGGCTCTGGCCGAGCAGTCCGGTTGCGGCCAGCGCCACCAGGTGAAGCATGAACGTGCGACGATTGAGGTTCGTGGTCATAGCATGGTCTCCCAGAGTTGGATCTCACTAAGAGAACGCCGATCGGCTCGGAAGTCAAAGGGGTGCGGCGTTGGCGGAGGATATGCGGTGGTCGCCGTCGTGCATGCCTGCTTGACTTGATCGGTGCAGGTTCCTACGGTGACGGTCGTGGCGCGAGGCGGAGCTTCGTCACCGGTTGATCGGGTTCGACAAGGGGTATCTATCCATGGACGGACGTCCTATGCCGCGTCCGGCAGTGCTGCCGGCGCTTGTGGTCGTTGCCGGTGTTGTGACGGCCGGCTGTCAGGATACGGCCTATCTGGGTATCCAGATCGAGGCGGCCGGCAGTGAGACCCGCAGCGCGGTGCTGGTCAGCGAGGTCGACGCGGGCGGGCCGGCGGCAACGGCCGGTCTGGCTGCGAACGACGTGGTGGTGAGCTTCGACGAGAGCGGCATCAACTCGGTAAGCAAGCTTCGGTCGGACCTGGCCGCCCTCGCACTGGGCAGCACGGTGACGGTTCGGGTCTTTCGGGGCAGCACGAACCAGGTGGAATCCTACGATGTGACGCTGCTGAGCGACGCCGACAACGTACCGACGTCGTTGGGCATTCAGATCAAGACGTCGGCCGGGTCGGCCGGAGCGGAGGTCGTCTCGGTGACGGACGACTCGGCGGCGGATGAGGCGGGCCTGCTCGTCGGCGACATCATCACCAAGTTCGGCAACACGGCGATCGCCAACGTGGATCAGTTCCGCAAGGCCCTGGCTACGACCAGTCAGAACGACAACGTGACCGTGACGTTCACACGGGGCGGCACGACGGGCGAGACGACGGAGGTGACGATACGCTTCGACGTCGTGAGCCGGCTGCCGTTGGTCGGCATGTCGGTTCAGGATCTCTCGAGCGACCTGGCCGAATCGTTGGGCTATCCGGCGCTGGGCGGTGTGATGGTGATATCGTCGCTCATTGACGGACCGGCGTTCGATGCGGGGATCATGCCGCGCGACATCATCTTCCTGTACGACGGCCAGCAGATCGAGACGGTCAGCGAGATGGTCACGGCCGTCAGAAACCGCGGCGGCTCGGGCACGGTGGAGGTCGGCTACGAGCGGGGCGGGGACATCCTGACGGCGACGGTGACCTTGCGGGGCTCGGTGTCGGGCACCAACTACGCCCTGAACGTGGGACTGGGGCTGGTGCCGACGGTCGGCGGCTTGGAGGTCGTGGAGATCGCCAGCGGCAGTGCGGGCGAGAGCGCGGCTCTGGAGGTCGACGACATCATCACGGCCGCCGACGGTCAGGCCGTGGCGACGACGCAGGAGTTCTACGAGGTGCTCGATGCCGCCCTCGATCGGACACCGGCGGTCAACGGCGTGAGCCTGACGACGATCCGAGAGGGCGTGACGGTCTCGCGTTTCCTGACGATTCGCTCGAGCAGCCCCGACGACGGTGACGGGGGCGACGGCGGGGGTGAGACGGCCAAGGCGATCCATATCGAGACGTAACGTGCCTTTGGAAAAGACGTTCTGCGCGGCTTGCTGCCTGCCGGTGGCTCGGAAGGTCCTCCGGGTGCGGGCTGTCGAATTGACTCGGGTCACCTGCCGGGCTAACAATCCTAAGTGGATGGCTGTCTAACAGGACAGACGTTCACCGGTCCATCGGGCGGCGAGAGTGAGGAGTTTACCGTGAAGGGAGTCCCTAGCCTCGCGATCAGGCTGCTGACCGTCTGCGCCCTCGTCCTGTCCGGTTGCATCCCCGCGGATCCTGGCCCGACCGGGCCGTTGCCCAACGCCAAGGACATCGAGCCGAACAACGACACGGACGACGCGGTGGTCATCGACGTCGATGCCGCCGCGGAGATCGAGTTCTCAGGCAGCATGGGGACGAGCACCGACGTGGACGTGTACGATCTCGGTCCCGTTCAGGAGGGCGATCGCATCGTCGTGTCGGTGCGGGCTCCCTCGGGTTCCCGACTCGATCCGGTGGCGGCCCTGTTCAACGAAGTGCTCGATCTGATCCACTACAACGACGACGAGGACTACCCCAACGGGCAATACGACAGCTTCGTCGATCACATCGTTCGGCATGCGACGAACCACTGCTACCTGGGCATCACCAGCAGCGGGTATGCCCCGACCTCGGGCAGCTACACGGTGACCTTGAGCGTGACGCGAGGCGGTGATGTGCCCGAGCCGGTGGCCCAGAAGGTGCTCCTCGATTTCGACGGGGCGACGGTGTCGATACCGGGAGATCGGACGTACACCATCGGGGCGTTCGACGCCTCGCGCGTGGATTCTCGGCTGGCCGGTCGCGACGACGAGCTGATCCTGAGCGTTCAGAACGAACTCGAGGACCGGTTCGACGGCTACGGGGTGGACTTCTACACCACGAGCGATCCCGGCTTGGTCGACGACGGGACCTATGCGCGACTGGTCTTCGGCGGGCAGAGCTTCTCGACGTTCGGGCTGGCCCAGTCGGTGGATCACTACAACCAGAACCCCGTGGACGAGGCGATCATCTTCACGGACGGCTGGGCCAACGCGTTTTCACACCTGCCGACGGTCAACGACCTCTTCACCAGTCTCGGCAACGTGGCCGCTCATGAGATGGGTCATCTGCTGGGCCTGGAGCACACGGCCGACGTGACCGGGCTGATGGATTCGGCGGGCACGGCGGACACCATCCTGGTCGACCAGCAGTTCAAGCTGAGCATCCTCTACGACGAGGTCTTTCCCTTCGGCTGGCAGGACGCACCGACGTTGCTTCTGGACACGGTGGGCCCGGCCGTGCCGTAGCGATCCATATCTGGCGGTCCGATCTCACCCGCAGGCGCGTTCGAGCAGCTCTTGGGCCTGGCGGCGGCTGGTGGCGGAGGTGTCGGCGCCGGCGATCATCTCGGCCAGCTCATCCACCCGATCATCGCCCTCGACGGCCTGCACCGAGGTTCGCGTCTGGCCGCCCTTGGTGACCTTCTGCACCTTGAGGTGGCGGGTGGCGTAGGCGGCGATCTGGGGCAGGTGCGTGATGCAGATCACCTGATTCTTGCTCGCCAGGGCGCGGAGCTTCTCGCCGATGACCGAGCCGAGCCGGCCTCCGACGTGGGCGTCGACCTCGTCGAAGACGAGCACGCTGATGCGGTCGGTGTTCACGAGGGCCGACTTGATGGCGAGCATGACACGGCTCAGCTCGCCGCCGGAGGCGATCTCGCGCAGGGGCCTCACCGGTTGGCCCGGGTTCGTTCGCACCATCATCTCGACGGTGTCGCGGCCGGTGGGGCCGGGCTCGACCTCGGTGATCTCGATCTCGAGCCGCGCCTTGTCCATGCCGAGCTCGCCGAGCTGCTGGTTGATCAGTCGGGCCAGCTTGCGGGCGGCGGTGGCGCGCTTCTTGGCGATCTGCGAGGCCGCCTCGTCGTAGCGCCGCCGCGCGGCCGCGATGGCCTCGTCCACGCGCTCGAAGTCGTCCTGTTGCTGTCGCAGCTCGGCCGAGGCGCGCTCGATCTGCTCGCGATGAGCCAGCAGCGCCTCCTCGCGGCCGCCGTATTTGTCGCAGAGTCGGCGGAGGAGGTTGAGCCGGGCCTCGACCTCGTCGAGCTCGGCCGGGTCGAACTCGAGGGATTCGACGTAGCGTCGGAGATCGCTGGCGGCCTCGTCGAGCGCGAGCGACGCACCCTCGCAGGGCTCGACCACCCGGCTTAGCTCGGGGTCGTAGTCGACGAGGTTGCGCAGATCGGCCACGACGGACCGCACGCCGTCGAGCAGGCCTTCGTCGTCGGTCAGGGCGGCGTAGGCCGTCGAGGCCGCCTGTCGGATGCGGTCGATGTTGGCCAGGCGGCGATGGCGGGCTTCGATCTCGACGAGCTCGCCCTCGCGGACGGCCGCCTCGTCGATCTCCTTGGCCTGGAACGCGTACAGCTCGAGCTGTTGGCGGCGGAGGTCGGCGTTTTCGGCCAGGGTCTGCCGCTGATCGAGGTGCTCGTGCCATTGCGCGTAGGCCTCGGCCAGCGTCTCACGCAATGTCTCGTTTCCGGCGTAGGTATCGATCACGAGCACCTGGTTGGCGGGCCTTAGGAGGTACTGATGGTCGCGCTGGCCGTGCAGGTCGACGAGTCGTTCGCCAAGCTGCTCGAGCATGCCGACGGTGACGGGTTGACCGTTGACGGTGCAGGAGCCGCGTCCGCTGGCGAGGATTCGCCGCGTGATGAGGACCTCGTCGCCTTCGATCTCCATGTCGATCAGGCAGGCCAGCTCTTGCCGAAGTTTCTTGTGGCGGGCGTCGAAGAGCCCGCTGATGCGGCCCTCTTTCGCGCCGGACCGCACGAGCTGCTTGGCCGAACGCATCCCGAGCAGCAGTTGCAGGGCACCGACGACGAGGCTTTTGCCCGCCCCGGTCGTGCCGGTGAAGACGGTGAGCCCGTCGTCGAACTCGACGTGGACGTCTTCGATGATGGCCAGGTTGGTGATGTGCAGTTCACGCAGCATCGTTCATGCCCGTCCGTGGCGCGTGACGCCGCGCTCCACCGTCGGCGCGGTCAGGAGATCTTGCAGCCCGGGGCCATGTCATCCATCGTGGTCAGCGGGATGACCTTGGTGCGGTCGCCGCTGGAGGCCGCCAGCAGCATGCCCTGGCTCGTCTCGCCCCGCATCGCTCGCGGTGCGAGGTTGGCCACGATCACGATCGTCTTGCCGACCAGGGACTGGATGTCCTCCATGAAGGGCTTGAGGCCGGCGACGATCTGCCGCTCGCCGAGCTCGCCGACGTCGATCTTGAGACAGATCAGCTTGTCGGCGTTGGGATGCTCGCGGACCTCGAGCACCTTGGCCGTCCGCAGGTCGACCTTCACGAAATCCTCGAA
>CAZUQM010000012.1:0-169786 GCA_964622545.1 uncultured Planctomycetales bacterium
AACCCCGGGAGGACATTCTACGCGCCCTGACAGGTGACAGAACCCGCCTGCACCCGTGGCCACCGATCGTCGCCAATACCTCTTGAGCGGCTTGGCCCGCTGATCTAGCATACGCGCGGTGCATCTCGGCAAGACCCGGTGCGGCGGGTCGACGATTCAAGGAAGCACGCATGAAGCCTCAAGCTCTCGAAGGCTACAAGGTCACGTGGTATCCGTTCAGCGAGCACCCGGAGTCCGAGTCGTGCTGGTCGCTGTCGACCGGACCGGACGGTCGGATCTACGCGGCCGCGTGCGCCGAGGGCGTGCCCGGCGGCGTGGTCAAGGTCGTTCGCTACAACGAGAAGACCGACGCGCTCGACTACCTCTTCAGCCTCGACGAGATGGTCGACGACCCGTTCGACTCCGGCCGGGCGACGCAGTGCAAGATCCACTACAGCTTCGCGCCGTCGATGTCGGACGGCGTGATGTTCATGGCCACGCACCTATCGGGCCCGCCGATCGATCAGCCCGCGTATTCACCGTGGCATTCGTGGCACGACGCGGAGCGATGCTTCCGCGGTTCGGCCCTGCTGGCGTTCGACACGAAGAAAGACGAGGTCCTGTGGTGGGACACGCTGATCCCCAAGGAGGGCTGCCGGTGCCTGCTGCACGACGAGGACCGCGGCCTGCTGTACGCCCTGAGCTATCCGCGCGACCACTTCATCATCTATGACATCAAGAAACGGACGCGGCGCGTCGTGGGCCGGATCGGCTCGGTCAACGCCCAGGCCTTGTTCTTGGACAAGAAGCACCGGGTGTGGACGACGAGCGACTACGGCCGACTCGTCCGGTACGACCCGGAAAAGGATCGGCTCGAGACGTCGCCCTACATCCTGCCGCACAACGAGGCGTATCAGACCGGCTGGCACAGCGTGTTCTACGACGTCGTGGCCTGGCCGGGCGGGGACTGCGTCTACGCGGGGACATGGATCGCCAACCCGTACCTGATGCGGATCTGGCCGGACGTGGGCGAATGGGGTTACGTGGAGGATCTGGGTCCGACCACGCAGAAGCGGGACCTGACGCTGCCGATCAACACGTTCCTCGATCACTGCGGGGGATTGGTGTTTGCCGCCGACGGGCAGCTCTACTACGGGGCCTCACGGTGGCGCGACGAGCCCTACAACCCCATGCCGGACGCGCGGAAGGAGGTTGAGGGGGTGATCTGGCGCATGGACCCGGAGACGCTGGAGCGGACGGAGGTGGCGGTGCTGGAGCGGCCCGATCAGAACGCGCAGTATGTCTCGCGCGGGGCGATCGATCACAACGGCGACCTGTTCTTCGGACACGTGGGGCCCAAGCCGGTCGGCCTCTTCAAGCTCGAGCTGCCCGCGGATCGCAAGAAGCCCGACGCACATCTGCCCATTCGTATGTGGGGATAGGTGATGACCACCGAGAAGAAGTCCAAACGCAAGCGATACGACAAGAACGCGCCGGAGGCGCGGGCGCTGATCGACGAGATCGTCCACGGCACGTTCATGAAGGAAGGGACGATGGTCGCGTTTCCGATGTGCTTTCCGGGCGTGACGGTGCCGATCGTCGCCGACGAGAGCCACATCACCGCGCTGGACACCGCGCCGGACGGCATGGTCTACGGCGGCACCAGCGGCCGCGCGTCCCATCTGTTCGTGGCCATGTTCCACGGCGTGACGGGGTGCGTGTTCGACCTGGGCGTCGTCGAGGGGGCGACGCAGACGATGGGCGTGGCCTGCGGCAAGGCGCACTTCGTCGCGGGGGTGAACGGGCAGAAGGGCGGGCGGCTGCTTCGGCACAAGTTCCAGCCGCTGCCGTTCGACCTGCTTCAGGAGTGGGGGTTCTCCCGGCCAGGCTACGAGGACTTGGGCCAGGCCGTCAAGGGCGAGCGGATCGTCTCGCTGGTGGCCAGCCGTGGGCGGAATCGGGTTGTCGGGGCGACGACGAACCACGTGTTCCTGTACGACTTCGAGAAGAACGAGACGAAGGTCCTGGGCGAGGCCAGGACGGTCGGCGAGCTGGGCGTCGGCCCGAAGGGGGGGGTGTGCGGGTTCGCCGAGGAAGGGGCCCTCTGGCGGGTGGACCCGAAGGGCGGTACGTTCAAGGGCAAGGCCGTCAAGCTGCCCAGGACGACCTGGGACGGCATCGAGCCGCGTTGGGCGAGCAGCACGAACCACGGCGCGATCTTCACGGCCGACGCGGAGGGCCAGATCTTCGCCTTCGAGGGCGGCAAGGGGTTCAGCGATCCGTTGGGCAAGACGCGCCTCGCGCCGGTCGGACCGATGACGAGCACGCTGGACGGACGGGTGTTCGGGTTCTGTGGCGAGGAGATGGCGCGGATGTTCTGCTTCGACCCCGAGCGGCAAAGGGTGTCGGACATCGGCGTGGCGGTCTCGACGATCGAGCGGCGGCGCTACGGGTACGTGTTCGGCGCGGCGACGTGCGGGCGTGACGGCCAGGTCTTCTTCGGTGAGGACGACGACCTCGGGCACCTGTGGATCTACTTCCCCAAGATCGCCCCGGCGGCGGGTTAGGGCGGTCCCTTCCTGAGACTTCTTGAGCGGTAGGCGAGGCCGTGAGCACGAAGCAGCATGTCGGAACGAGGCGCTTGGCGGGCTGCTTGGCGGTGGCGTTGTGCGCGGCGGCGCGGGCCGACGGTACGTCAGAGCTGTTCAAGCCCGCCGACGATGCGTGGCTCAACGACCCGCGCGTGGTGACGGTCGGCGGAACGCATCATCTCTATTACCAGAAGCCCCCGCGCGTGATCGGTCATGCGGTCTCGACCGACCTGGTCTCGTGGCGGGACCTGCCGGGAGGCATCGGTACGGGACCGGAGGAGGCCTGGGACGGCAAGGACATCTGCACGTCCGGCTTCTTCTGGTGGGACGGGACGTTCCACAGTCTGTATACAGGCCGCACCGACGCCGGCGGCGAGAGGGGCCGCTATCAGCGGATCGGGCTGGCCACGTCGTCGGACGGTGATCGGTTCGTCAAGCATCCGGACAACCCGGTTCTGCTGCCGGCCGCGCGGTGGTACGAGAACGACTACACGGCTGCGCCGAACTACGGGAACGTGGCCTGGCGTGATCCGGCGATCTGGCGGAACCCGAAGGACGGGCGGTTCTATGCCTACATCACGGCGCGGGTGAACCACGGACCGGGTCCGAGGCGGGGCTGCATCGCCGTGGCTCGGTCGGCCGATAGGGTGAGTTGGCAGTGCCTGCCGCCGTGCTACGCGCCGAAGGCGGAGATCTGCCACGAGGTGCCGCAGATGGTGCCGTGGCCGGACGGGCGCTATGTGCTGTTTTTTGGGTCGAAGCGCGGCGGATATACGCAGATGAAGTACGTGGTCGGCCGCGACGCGCTGCGATTCGATGACAGCGACGACGGCCGGCTCCTGCTCGGCAGCCAGGTCAACGGCAAGGGTCGTGCGATGGAGTACTCGTCGTGGCTGGTGCGGCGCAACGGCGGGTTCGACGTGATCCACATGGTGTATGAATGGAGCGGGGCACGGTTGGTGCGGGGGCGGCTGGCGCTGCCGAAGCGGCTGGCCGGGTCGTTGGAGGAGGGGTTGTATCTGAGCATGCGGGACGACCTGCGAGCAACGGCGGCGGATCGTGTGCGTCTTTCCGAGCTCGATGTGCCGGCGGGCTGGCAGAAGGCCGGGGGCGGTCTGATCGCCGAGCCAGATGGTCGGCGGCGAGCGCTGAGGCTGCCCGGACACGGCCCTCGGACGATCGAGATGGATGTGAAGCTGAGCGGTGAGGCGACGCTGGGGCTGCTGCTCGATCCGCGCGACGGCCAAGGCGCCGTGGAGATCTCGGTCCACCGCGATGGTCGGGTGCGGGCGACGACGCAGGGCGTCAAGACCGACCAGCGTTGGCGGACGCCCAGCGAGGAGGCAGGCACACTGTCGTTCACGGTCGTCGGCAAGTACGTCGAGGCCTATGCGGGCGGGCGGTATCTGGGGGTGGCGTGCTCGGCCCGGGAGACGAGTTCGGATGAGGTGTTGTGGGTGGTCGCCGGTAGGGGTCGGTGTGTCGTCAGGCGTGTGGCCGTGCGGGCGATTCGGATCAAGCATGCCTTGCGCGGCGGATGACGTCGCCGGGCGGGGCACAGGCCCGGGCGCTCGGCGATTGGCGAGAGACCAAAGGACGTGGATGAGCCGATGACACAGGCCAAGCCCGAGAGCGTTGAGAGCCTGCTGCAACGGATGATCACCATCGACACGGTCAACGACCGGCCCGACGGTGTGGCCGGCCGGGAAGGGGCGCTCGCGGATTATCTCGAGGGGGTGGCCGGGCATGGTGGGCTGGCGGCTCGGCGGCTGCCGATCCCAGGCGAGCCCGACAACCTGCTGGTCTGGCACGAGGAGCACATCGAGAAGCCCTGGGTGCTGTTTGTGAGCCACTTGGACACGGTGGCGGCGCGAGGGATGACGATTGACCCGTTCGGTGGCGAGATCCGCGAGGGTCGCATCCACGGGCGCGGCTCGTGCGACACCAAGGGCAGTGGGGCCGCGGCGCTGTGGTCGCTGATGAACTACGCCAGGCAGGGGGAGCGGCCGAACAACGTGGCGGTGCTGTACACGGTCGACGAGGAGTTCGGCATGACGGGGGCGGTGGCCTTCGTCGAGGATCAGATGCCGGAGCTGGCCAGGCGCCCCGCTGGCGTGATCGTCGGCGAGCCGACGGGGCTTCGGCCGGTGCGGGCTCACAACGGCGTGGTGCGGTGGACGATCGTGACCGAGGGCGTCAGCGCGCACTCGTCGGAGCCGCAGGGGGGCAAGTCGGCGATCAGCATGATGGTCGAGGTCGTGCGGGCCGTCGAGCGACACTACATCGGGACGTTGAGCGCGAGTCACGAGCTGACGGGCCGGGCCCAGTGCAGCATCAACGTCATCCGCGGCGGCTCGCAGGTGAACATCATCCCGGAGCATTGCGAGGTCGAGGTCGACCGCCGCACCGTGCCGGGCGAGCGGGGCGAGGAGGTCCTGCCGGGGGTCGAGCGCGTGCTCGACGAGCTGCGCGGGGCGGACCCCGATCTGGTCGTCCGGCAGACCGAGCCGTACATCGTGCCGGCCTTGGACCCGGCGACGAACGAGAGATGGTCGCAGCATGTGTCCGGCGTGCTCAGGTCGCTTGACCTGCCGGAGGAGCCGATGGGCGCGAAATACGGCACGGAGGCGAGCACGTTCGGGCAGGCGGGTTTCCCGGCGGTGGTGCTCGGTCCGGGCGACGTGGCGCAGGCCCACACGAAAGACGAGTGGCTCGACCTGGACCAGTTGCGGCGGGGATGCGAGGTCTACCTGGCGATCATGCGCAGCCGGGTGTAGGATTCGCCGTAGAGCCGGTCCTAGCACGGGCGGCGAAGCAAGGGTGTTGCTCGTGGGGATTCGGTTTCCGGGAAGCCGGTTCCGGGGACCGGCTCGATGCGTCTGGGACTTGAAAAGGATCTTCCGATGCCCGATCGCGCGGACGCGCACATCCATCTGTTCGAGACGAGTTTCAAGCTGGGATCGTTCACAGCCAGGCCGGGCGTGGATATCGACGAGGTCGCACTCTATCAGTCGCTGATGAAGGACCACGGGGTCAAGGCCGCGCTGGTCGTCGGCTGGGCCGATGCGCCATGGGCGGCGGGCAACAATGCGTTCCTCGCTCGCGTGATCGGTCAGCACAAGTGGGTGTACCCGACCGCCTACGTCGAGCCGACGGACAAGCTGACGGTCGCGGGCCTGGAGGAGCGGCGCCGGCAGGGTTTCGTGGGCCTGAGCTTCTACATCTTCGGGGAGGCGAAGGTGGCGGCGGTCGGCAAGATCGCCGACGAGATCTGGGCCTGGCTCTCCGAGCATCGTTGGCTGATCAGCGTGAACTCTCGGGGCAAGGACTGGGGCTGTTGGCCGGGCGTCTTGAGACGTCACCCGGAGCTGCGGGTGGTGATGTCGCACCTGGGCCTGCCGGGGGCGGTCAAGCAGCCGCTGACGGCGGACAACGCCCGCCGTAAGCTGGCACACGTGGTCAAGTTGGCTGAGTTCCCAGGTCCTCGCGTCAAGCTGAGCGGGTTCTACGCCGCGACGGAGCCGCGGTGGGACTACCCCCACGAGAAGGCGTGGCGCTACGTGCAGGTGTTGATGGAGGCGTTCGGCGTGGAGCGGCTCGTGTGGGGATCGGACTTCAGCCCCAGCCTGGATCACCTGACCTTCCCGCAGACGTACGGGCTCTTCGAGAAGATGCCGTTCCTCGACCAGGGCCCGCGGGAGCGGATCGAGGGCAAGAACCTGCTGGCGCTGCTGAAAGAGGCGCGGGGGTAAGGGCCGGCTGTCGGAGAGCAAAGGCCCTGGTCGGAGCAGCGACCGTCAGGGAGCTGTGCTGTTGACGCGTGGGAACGGCAACGCTCCCTCACGGTCGTGCCTCTGTCGGCGCACCACGAGGTTCGCCCTCTGACGACAACCTTGGAGAGCCGTTGATGAGCAAACGAACGGATGTTCGCCCCCAGGCCGTGTCGGTGACCTTCCTGCCGGTCGAGACCCGCGTGCCGCTGAAGTTCGGACCCGAGACGCTAACGCACGTGACGTGTGCCCGCGTGTGCCTGCACGTGTCCGACGGATCGGGCCGGCTGGCCGAGGGCTGGGGCGAGACACCGCTCAGCGTCCAGTGGGTCTGGCCGAGCGGACTGAGCTATGAGGAGCGGCACGAGGCCCTCAAGGCGTTCACGCTCAGGCTCGGCCGGGCGTGGGCGGGCTTCGAGGCGGTCGGTCATCCGATCGAGGTCGGCCACGCGTTCATCAACGAGGAGCTGCCCAAGCAGCTCGATGCCTTCAACGCCGAGCGCGGCGGGACCGAGCCCATGCCCTGGCTGGCGGCGCTGGTCTGTTGCAGCCCGTTCGACATCGCCCTGCACGACGCGTATGGCATCGTGCATAAGGTGCCGATCTACGAGACCTACAACAAGGACTGGATGAGCCACGACCTGTCGGCGTTTCTCACGCCGGCCGACGGCGCGGACGTGTCGTTCGAGGGCACGTACGCGGCCGACTATCTCCTCGAGCAGCGCGAGGACCGCATGCCGGCCTGGCACCTGGTCGGCGGCAAGGACGTGATCGACCCGTCGGAGCTGACGGGCGACGAGCCGGACGACGGGTACCCCGTGCTGCTAGCCGATTGGATCGAGCGCGACGGGCTGACGTGCCTGAAGGTCAAGTTGCGGGGCGACGACGCGGCCTGGGACTACGATCGGCTCGTCAAGGTCGGCCAGATCGGCATCGAAGGCGGCGTCCGCTGGCTGACGAGCGACTTCAACTGCACGGTGACCGACCCGGCGTACGTGTGCGACATCCTGGATCGCCTGGTCGGCGAGCATCCGATGATCTACGGCATGATCCTGTACGTCGAGCAGCCGTTCCCGTACGACCTCGAGGCCAACCCCATCGACGTACACAGCGTCTCGGGCCGCAAGCCGTTGTTCCTCGACGAGAGCGCGCACGACTGGCACCTGATCAAGCTCGGCCGGCAGCTCGGGTGGACGGGCGTGGCGCTCAAGACGTGCAAGACGCAGACCGGCGCGCTGCTGAGCCTGTGCTGGGCCAAGGCACACGGCATGACGCTCATGGTCCAGGACCTGACCAACCCGATGCTGGCACAGATCCCGCACTGCCTGCTGGCCGCCCACGCCGACACGATCATGGGCGTCGAGACCAACGCGATGCAGTTCTACCCGGACGCGTCGAAGGCGGAGGAGGCGGTGCATCCGGGGTTGTACAAGCGCCGCCACGGCATCGTCGATCTGTCGACGCTGCAGGGCCCGGGCTTCGGCTACCGGCTGGACGAGATCGAGCGGGAGCTGCCCGAGCCGGCGGGGGTGTATCAGTAGCGCCGTCCCGCGGCTGCGGGTCCGGCGCGACATGTCGAAACGTTGAGACGCAGCCGCCACGGCATGTCGGCGGGTTGACACGTCGATTGGTCGACATGGAGACGAGCCGCTACTTCCCCTTCTTCCAGAAGCCGCTGATCAGCTCGACGGTGCGGTCGACCAGCACATGACCGCCGTCGGGGCCGACGATGTTCTGAGCCGGTTCGGCGCTGTAGCCGCCGCCGGCGACGGCTCGCTTGGTCGGCAGGTAGTAGCCACTGCCGCAGGAGAGCTGCACCGCGAGCGTCTGCTCGGCCGGGCTGCGGGCCTTGATCGCCAGGCCGAACTCGGTGAACAGCTCGAAGGGGTTGGTCGCGATCGCCACGTCGCCGAGGCGGAGGACGTGGGCCTCGATCGGGATGGTGCCGTCGTAGGGGTGCTCGAACATCGTGATGGCGTGCTGCTCGCGACGGACCTTCTCGCGCCGACCCTCGGGCAGCTCGCTCACCGGCTTGCCCTTCGTGATGGCCTTGATGCGGGCCTTCGAACGCTCGGCCTCGGCCTCGGTCACCTTGCGGGCCGGGAGCTCGATCGTCTCGACGAGGTGGCCGAGCGGGACCTGCTTGTGGACGTCAGCCTTGGCGGCATCGTGCATGGCCACGACCGCGGCGGTGATGCGTCGTCCGAGCTCCTGCACCTGGGTCACGCCGGCGCGCTGCCACTGAGCGGCCTCGGACCGCTTGCGGACCAGCGGGTGCGGCGAGATGTCGCCCGAGGCCCCGCAGAGCGGCAGGACGAACAGGTCCGGCCCGTAGACGTCGCGCAACTGGACCCGCGCGTCGTGCCAGAAATCGGCCGAGAGGTTCCGCTTGCCCTCGATGGCCTGCGACGGGCAGTAGACGTTGACGGCCACGCCGGTGAGCCTGCTGGCGGCGTCCCAGAAGTAGAGCACGTCGACGTCGTGGTCGACGGGGCCCTCGATGCGGAGGAAGTCGGGCGTGCGAACCTTGCCGTACATCTTGGCTTCGCCGTCCTTGTAGACGACGCGGCGGTTGTAGCCGACGACGGCGTGGCTGAGGATCCACGAGACGCCGCCGGGCTGGCGCTGCGTCCAGGCCTTCGCGACGATCTCGGCGAGCCGATCGGTCATCCAGTCGACGTAGGCGTCGACCTGGGTCACGCCCTCTTTGGGGATGGCGTACTTGATCTTGGGCTTGGCGTTGGGCTCACCGAGGGGCGGGCGCCGGAGGTTCGTCACGACCGGGCCGGTGTGCGTGTGCGTGGCGCAGAAGACGACCTTGCTCACGTCAAGCCCGGGCGTCTTGTCGGCGGCCTTGAGCTTCTCGCGGGTCTTGGTCATGACGCCGCCGCGGATGGCGACCACGTCGACCGAGACGAGCACGGCGTGGTCGATCGTGCCGGAGTCATGGACGGTTTCGACCGCCAGGGCGGTGGCGGTGACGCGGTCCTTATGTTCCTTCGAGATGCGGGTATGGGCCTGGCCGGAGAGGGCCACGGGCTTGTCGGGGGTGATGTCGGTGGTGGCCCAGCCGACCATGATCGTGCCGGTCCGTGGAGCGGCCAGCAGCGGCTGAGCGAAGGCGACTGCGAGGCCGCAAGCGGCAAGGATGAAGCTCGCGGAATAGCATCGTAGGGCCATGAGGTTGTCCTCCAAGTGATGCGGCAAAGGTTCCTACCACCTTTTCTGTTACTGCCCGAAGTGTTTCTCGAGGAAGGGTAGCGTCTTGTTGTTGCTCCAGCTATGGGGGCCGTCAAAGAAGTCGGCGTCGATCCGGTCGGCCACGCCGAGCAGGGCGTAGACCTTCTGAAGCTTGGCGAAGCCCTCGCGGGCGGGTCCGACGGGGAAGATGCGGTCCTTGGTACCGTTGATCAGCAGGACCGGCCGGGGGGCGTGCAGGGCCACCACGTCGCTCATCTCGCCCCAGAGCATGATGTCGGGCAAGTAATTGCACACGCAGTGGTAGATCGAATAGATCGAGGCGCGATAGGTCGAGAACGCCCCCGCGATCATCGCCAGCTTGATCCGCTGGTCGAGGATCGGCAGATACGTCGTCAGCGTGCCACCGCCGGAGAGCCCTGCCGCGCCGATGCGGTCGGGGTCGACCTCGGGCTGGGTCAGCAGGAAGTCGACGAGTCGCGAGGCGTCCCAGCACCGCAGGCCGATGGCGGTCATGCCCATCATCAGGGCGTTCATGGAGACGCGCTGACAGCTACGGCGGTTACCGGCGCCGCGGTCCTGGTCGGCGGCGGTCTCGTCCCAGCCGCGGACGACCGGGGCGATGGTGATGTAGCCGTGCTCGGCCAGGTAGACGGCGTAGTCGAGCTCATGGGCGCGGCACTTGGCGAGCTGCTTGTCGGTGCCTTCGCGGATGTACGGGTAGATCCCGCTGTGCCCGTGCAGGCAGACGATGGCGGGGGTCTTGCCCTTGAGATCCTTGGGCACGAAGTAGTAGGCCGGGCTCCAGTAGCGGGCGGTGGTGCGGACGTAGATCGTATGCCGGACGAGCTTGGGGAACTCGCGCCGCGCATGCCAGTGGACCTTCAGCGGGACGCGCTCGGGCATGCGGCCGAGGCTGGCCAGCACCTTGGCGCGGAACGCCTCGCGCCAGGCCTCATGCTCCTGCGGGGTCGAGGCGTCCCAGGCGAGCCGTTGCTCGGTCGCATCGGCCAGGGCCTGGAAGGCCGGCATGACCTTGGCGTTGACGTGGTCGGGCGGCGGCTTGCGTTTGTCGGGATCCGTCTTGTCCGCGCCGACCGCGATGAGGGTGGGTGCCAGCACGAAAGCGAGGGCAAGGCGTACCGCGCGGCCAGCGAACTGTCGCGGTGCGCGTTGCCGGGTTCGAGGAGGGTTCATCGTTGTCATGATCAGGGTTCCTCTCGTAAGGGGCGAAGCGTCGTGAAATCGAAGGTGTATCGCCTGTCAGCCACCGTACACGAGACCGTCGCGTCCGTCACGCGCAGGCCGATCCGGCGGGCGAGTTCGGCCGTATGCTTGGCGGAGGCGTTGAGCAGGGTGACGACGCAGGCCAGGCCTTCGTCAGCATAGGTCGTGTCGCCGGGATTACCGATCAGGCTGAACCATTCCTGGAGCTTGGGTACGCGACCCGAGCCGGACTTCTTGTCGTGGTAGCGCACAACATTGTGTCGGTCGGGCAGGCGGCAGACGACGTAGCCGACGCGGTCAGCGACGTTCAACCACCGCGTGCGGATCGGGATGACGCGCTCGGTGTCGCCGATCCCGATCAGGCGTAGTGGTCCTTGATCCGTGTGGAGGAGACGTTCGTTGGCACCGAAGGGGTACTCATGGCCGACGATGCCGGTCTGTCGGTCGCGCGGCCGATAGCCCTCAGCGAAGCGAAGGCGCTCGAGGTAGATGGTCTGGTCGGTCGGAGGCGAGACGAACGCGAAGGTCTGTCGCACCTTCCCGCCGAGCCGATCCAACGAGCCCCACGCGGCGAAGCGATCCTGGCCGATGTCGTGGTGGACGTGTGTGATGACGGCGTTCTTGGCCGAGGCGTCTTGCCCGTCGATCAGACCGAGGTACGAGGCGGTATGCGGCCAGACGACCCAGCTCCCGTCACGCGGCAGGCTCAGGGCCAGGCGCTTGGGGCCCCAGGCGAGCGAGGCGAACTTGGTGGGCGTGCGATGGAGGATCGCCTTGGCGAAGCGGAGATGGCGGACAGCGCTGAGCTGCCGCTGGAGGCGGTCGGCGGGCAGGGGTTCGACGGTGACTTGCGCGGATGCGTGGGCGATGTAGCACGCCATGAGGCGTGACGCGCACAGGCCGCCGAACTCGAGATCGCGACGCACGTTGTAGTAACCGCCCTGGACGCGCTGGATTCGGCGAAGGGTGTCGAGGGCGATGCGCTCCAGCCTTGCGGCGACGCGATCGTGGGCGAGACCGGCCAACATGGTGTAAATCACGACATCGGTACACTGGGTGTGGACGGTCTTCCAATCGTTTCCGCCGAAGTAGATGGCCGCGCCGTCCCACGACATGCAGTCCTTCAAGACGCCAAACGCGTCAGCGGCGTGGTGCAAGCAGGCGTCCGGCACGGGGCGGCCGACGCACAGGTAGTGCACTGCGTTTTCGAGCTGCAGCCCGAGCGATGTCTTAAGGTAGCCGACGTGGACCAGGCCATGGTTCTCGACGGTGTAGTCGGGATGGGCATTGACCGTGGTGACCCACTCGCGGACGGGACGCCCGTCATCTCCGAGCGAAGCATCGCGGCGGTCGGCCGCGACGGAGAGGCTGTTGTAGAGATAGGTCTTGGCGGCGCGGTCCCATGCGTCGGCGCGTGGGTGCGCGGGCAACATGTTGGTCGCCAGGGAGAGCGCGAGCGCGTTCCAGGCGTTCTCCTCGGCGCCGGTATCGTTGTGCTCGCTGCTCTTGGGGGCGGTGTGGATGAAACGGTCGGCTTCGTGCTCGATCAGGCGAGCGATCGGCAGGCGAAGGTCGGCATCGAGCTTGCCCCACAGCATCCATCCGGCCAAACCGGCCGATCGTGCCCACATCGCCGACTGCCACTGATCGCCCCAGGCCTTACCGTCAAGGCACGTGCCGTCGCCTGTGACGTGCGCATGCGTGAGGTAGCGGAGGCAGGCCACGGCGTGTTGTCGGTGCACCTCGCGCTGCGCCGCGCTTGGCGCATGGCCCTGAGGTTCGGCCACGGCGAGGAAGGCGTTGACCAGCGCGGCGTAGGCAATGGGTCGGACGTCGTTCTCCTGGTGGCCGCGTCGGCCGTAGAAGCCCCAACCCGGACGATCGGGCACGGGCCGAAAACGCTCGCGTAGGATTCGGCCCCAGTCGCGGAGTGATGCGTAGTAGGCCCGCATGAGCTTGCGTGACGCAGGCGGGGCATGCGTCCTCGCAAGGGACGGCCGGGGAAACGGTCGCGCGGCGGCCAGCAGGGCGTGGCGGTCAAGGGGCGGCGGGTTCGGCGTGTTGACCCGGCGCGCGGTGCGGCTGACGGGAGGACGTTCGATCGCCACGCCGGCGAGCCGAAGGGAGAGGGGGCGGCCTTCGCGAAAGATCGAGATCTCGAACAGCCGGGCGGTGTGGTCTCTTCGGCAAGGTCGGGTCAACAGCAAGCGAACGGCCCGTGTGGTGGTCGTTGGGAGGTCCAAGGTCACCTTGGCGTGTGTGTTGTCGATGACGCGGGCACGGGTGTGCCAGTGGCCCTCATGCCGGACGTCAAGCTCGGCGCTGCACAAGGCGAGGTCCGGTCGGTCGTGGCCCCAGACGACGACGCGGTCGAGGGTGACGTGCCGGGCGAAACGAAGGACGACCCAGTGGCCGCCGGAGGATCGTGACGAGGCCCAGCGGCTTTCGGGGTCGGTGCGATCCCCGTCGAGTAGCTTGGCCGGTTGGAAGCGGCCCGCATGAAGGACCGAGTCGACCTCGACCCGGCAGGGGATCGCCGGTTCTCCAGTGGGTGCGGCCGCGCTGAGCAGCGACGGCGTCGGCATAAGGAGCACGCAGACCGAAAGGAAGAGGCCGCTATGGCCGTGTCGTTGATCGATGCCGGAGGGCTTCGACGTACCGCTGATAGGTCCTGTAGTTGGCCGCACTGTTGGACACCTCGTGCCGCGGGTTGACGGGGTTCCAGAACTCCCAGCCCCAACTGACGATGTTCGTGGTGAAACGCGAGGCCAGGTCGAGCTTAGCCGCGTTGCGGGCCATGTCAAACGACCACGGGTAGGGTGTGCCGGCGGCGTGGTAGGCTCGCAGCTTCCGGCCGTAGTCGGCCCAGTCGTCGGCCCGGTGCTCGACCATCTCGACGTTGCCCCAGAGCTCGGCTCCGGCGGCGCGACAGGCCCGCTGCATGGCGGCGAAGAAGGCGGCGCGGGTGCGGGGGGTCACACATTCGGCATGGACCGCGCCGGAGTCCTGCAGCATCACGATGTCGATGCCAGCCCCGCGGAGCGTCTCGGCCCACCAGGCGCCGTATGCGTCGGGCGTGGCGTAGCGAAAGTCGGCGCGGACGTGGTCCTTGTCGGCCAGGAAGAAGGGCGAGATCGACAGCTTGGCCTTCGGCGTGGCGGCGCGGACGAGCCGGCCGATGTGGCCGTAGAGGTCGCGGATCTTGCGCGAGGTCTCGCCCCACTCCATGTAGATCTCGTAGTTGATGTACCAACCGAAGAACGAGCGGTGGTGGGCGTACCGCCGGGCGATGAGCGGGATGCGGCGCGATTCGAGGGCCTTGAGTTTCGGGATGTCCCACGGGCCGTACCACTCAGGCACCCACGAGGTCTCGATGAGCACGCGCCATCCGCGGCGGTCGGCCTCGGTGTAGATGCGTTCGAGCAGCGTGTCGTCCGGATCGTCGACCAGGGGCATCGTGCCGAGCAGCCAGAGGAGGTTCATGCCCACGGCGCCCATGGCGTCGAGCGTCTCCGTCAGCTTCGGACCATCGACCTTGGGATGGATCCACCAGAGCACCCCACGGATGAGGGGCCGGCACTGCGGCGGCGGCAGGTCGAGATCGTGGGCGGCTGTCCGGGCCGGTGCGGTGGTGGTGTCGGCAGCGACGGTGCCGGCAGGGGCGACCGCGAGACTGGCGACGATGAGAAGGGGTGCCCCGGCGGTCATCGTGAATGCGTCTCCCGGGCGAGGGGCCGCGGCGGTGGGCTACATCGTCAGGTAGCCGCCGTCGACGATGAGGTTGCTGGTCGAGACGAAGGAGGCCTCGTCACTGGCCAGGAAGACCGCGGCCGCAGCGATCTCCTCGGGCTCGCCGATACGGTGCATGACGCTCTTGTCGAGCAGCTTTCGCTCGTGGTCGTTGCGTTCGATCGCGGCCTGGAGGTTGGGCGTCAGGATCGCGCCGGGGCTGAGCGTGTTGACGCGGATGTTCCACGGGCCGTACTCGATGGCCAACGCCTTCGACAGGGCGTTGACGCCGCTCTTGGCCGAGCAGTAGGCCCCGCCGCCGCGCCAGGGCATGATCGCCCCGACCGAACCGCAGTTGATGATCGATCCGCCCCCGGCGGCCTGCATCACGGGGGCGGCGTACTTGCTGAGCAGGAAGACGCTGCGGAGGGTGGCGTTGAAGCACTGGTCCCACTCCTCGACGGTCATCTCGTCGAGGCTCTTCTGGAGGTGGGTCTGGGCGGCGTTGTTGAAGAGCACGTGCAAAGTGCCGAAGTGCGCGACGACCTCGTCGATGAGGCGCTTGCAGTCGTCGGGGTCGGCGACGTCGGCCTGGACGGCCAGGGCCTGCCCGCCGGACAGCTCGATCTCAGCGGCGACCTCCTGGAGCGGGTCGAGCCGTCGTCCGGCGACGGCGACCTTGGCCCCCTCGGCGGCAAAGCGGACGGCCGATGCGCGGCCGATGCCCGTGCCTCCTCCGGTGACGATGGCGACCTTGTCGGTGAGTCTCATGCTGTGGGGTCCTATGTGGCCCAGCCGCCTCGGCTGGGTGGAGTGCCGGGTCTCGGCCGAGGGCGACCGAGCCACACGCTGTCACGTCTTGGCCTTCTGCGTGCTGGCGGCCTTCTTGGCCTGCTGGGCGATATCGAGCACGTCCTCGCAGGGCAGGATGACCGTCGAGAAGTCACCGCCGAGCATGCTCGAGAGGCTGCGCTTCTTGCGTCCCTTGCGCATGAGGCTGATGCCGAGGACCTTGCCGTCGGTCGTGAAGACCGGCGTGCCGATGCCGCCGCCGGAGGCGTGCGGGCGGTCGACGTAGAAGAGCCTGGGCTTCTTGACGATGGCCGAGACCCGCGTGAAGTCGACGCAGGCCTCCTCATCGAACGACTTGCCCAGGCGCGTCAGCACGATCAGAGGATCGAGGATCTGGGCCTTGGTCGTCTTGTCGAGTGTGACGTGGGGGAAGGTCTTGGGGGCGTTCTCGGCGTCGGGGTCGGGAGCGAGGAAACCCAGGTCGAGGTCCGGGTCCTTGAGCAGCAGCCGCGCGGGGACCTCGGTCCCGTCGGCCAGGCGCATCTTGACGTCGGAGAACTGCGACTTGGGCAGCGACTTGCGCTGCTTGGCGGTAGCGAAGCTGGCGTAGAGGCTGATCGGGTCGAGCATGGCGTAGCTGACGACCGTCAGCCCGTCCTTGGTGATGATGGTGCCGAAGGCCTCCATCTTCTTCTCTTGGCTGCGGCCGGCCATCTCGACCTTCAGCACAGCGCTGACCCAAATGACGGCGCCCTGGTAGTGGTCGTAGACCTCCTTGGCGGCCTTGACGGCCTGGTCCTGCTCGGCATGGAGCGCGGTTGTCGTCGTGCCGGCGAGCGTAAGGACCAGCACCCAGTTCAGCATCTTCATGCGACCATCCTTTTGCTGCGGACCCGCTAGGGGCGAGCCCCGTCCCAACTCGGTTCGAGTTCCAGATACATCGTGTGAATGCCGCGCCGGACGAAGAAGACCACGCGGTCGACCTTGGCCTCGGACGCGGCGGTGAGAAGCTGCTCGACCGTGTCGACGTCCGGCGTCGGCTTGCCGCCGATCTCGAGCAGGATGTCCCCCTTGCGGAGGTGGGCCAGCGAGGCCCAGCCCGCGCTCTGGACCTGCTCGACGAGAACGCCGCGTAGGTCCTCGTCGATCTCGCGCGTGACGCGGTCGTCGAAGGACATCTCGCGGACGGTGAGCTCGAAGTCCTCGTTCTTGTAGCGGTCGAGCTCCGAGGGCGGCGTCGGGGGCGTCTCGAGCTTGAGGGTCAGCTTCATGGGCTTGCCGTCGCGGACGGCGTCGAACGTGACCTCGCTGCCGATCTTGTACTGCTGGACCATGTTGGGCAGGACGTCCTCGTCCTCGGGCTCGGTGGCCTCGATGACGTCGCCGTCGAGCTTGAGCAAGACGTCGCCGACCTTCATGCCGGCCTTGTCGGCGGCATGGCCTTTGTAGACCTGCGTGACGCGGACGCCGGTTTTGCCCTTGAGCTTCAACGCCTCGGCGAGGTCCTTGGTGAGCACCTGGGTGGCCGCCGGGAGCCAGGCCTTCTTGGCGGTGAAAGGTTCGTCCTGCTGGGGCTCCTTGCCGATCTTGACGACCGTGAGCAGCTTGCGGCCCTCGCGCTCGAACCCGACCAACACGGGGACGCGGTCGTCCTGGCCTTCGACGGCCTGTTGCGTGATCTTCTCGAGGGCGGCCACGTCGTCGGTGGCCTGACCGTCGACGTCGCGGATGACGTCGCCCCCGCGCAGCGGCGGCTTGGCCTCGGTGCACGGCCCGCCGGATTGCAGTGTCTGGACCAGCACGCCGTTCTTGTCGGGGCGCTTGCGCTCGAGGGCGGACATGAGCGTGAAATCGCGGCAGGTCATGCCCCAGGGGCGGAGCTCGACGTCCTTGCCGCGGGCGGGCTCCCGGGCCGCGGTGGTCAGCTCGAAGGTCCGGGGCTTGCCGTCGCGAAGGGCGAGGATGGTGACGGTCTTGCCGATCGGCGTGGAGAGGACCAGCCGGTTGAACAGCGGCAGGTCCTCACGGATGCGGCAGTCGACGGGCGCGTTGTCGTACTGCGTGATGACGTCGCCCGGCTCGAGGCCGGCCTTGTCGGCGGGCGAGGCGTCGATGACGCCGCCGACGAGAACCCCCTTCTTGGCGGGTTGGTGCTTGAGCCGGGGCTGGCATTCCAGGCCGGTCCAGCTCCGTTTGACCTGGCCCGTCTCGATAAGCTGTTTGGCGACCGATTGGGCCAGATCGCCGGGGATCGCGCCGCCCAGGGCCATGCCGACCTCGTTGATGCCGATGATCTGGCCGCGGAGGTTCACGAGCGGTCCGCCGCTATTGCCGTGGTAGATGGAGGCGTCGTGGCCGATCCAGCGGACGAGCGAGCCGACGTCCTCGCCGTCGAGCTTGAAGGCGTCGGGCCCGTACATCTTGGGCACGATCATGGCCGTGTTGCTGACGATGCCCTTGGTGACCGATTGCGAGAGCGCCGCGGGGGAACCCATGGCCAGGACGGTGTCGCCGACCTGCAGCGTGGTGGAGTCCCCGAACTTGGCGACGGGGATGGGCGAGCTGTCCGTCTTGCGCGAGGCCAGATCGAGCCGGATGACGGCGATGTCCGCCAGCGGGTCGGTGCCGACGAGGTCGGCCTCAATCTCCTCGCCGTCGGGCATGCGGCAGACGAGGCGGCTGGCCTTGCCGGCCACATGGTGGTTGGTGATGACGTGGCCCTGCTTGGAGATGATGACACCGCTGCCGCCGCTCTGGAACTTCTGCATGCGGCCGGACGAGGGCTCCATGCGGACGACGTGGATGCGGACGAGCGAGGGATAGACCTTCGCGACGGCCCGGTCGATGGCGCGCTGGAGCTGGGTGGGCTCGGCTTCGGCGGCGCGGGTGGTTGCCGGTTCGGCAAGCGTGGCCAGCGTTAAGGCGAGGCCGGTCAGCACCACGGCGGCGTGGGAGGGTCGCAAGGGGGTGGGGATCATCCAGTGCACTCCTAGCCTCGTGCTATGCAGGAACGTCGGCGCCCGCGGGTGGTGAGTCGTCCCGTGAGCGCAACATCCGATGAGTATAGCATCGACGCGGGCGCCCGCCCAGCCGCGGCGGGGGGTGGGACGCGTTGCGTTGCGGACGCATCGGGCGTGGGTTACGATCTCGTCACGGCACCGGCAGGGCTCGGTCACCGACGACACGTCTTACGCGAAAGGGCAACCCCGTGGCGAACATTCCCGTGGCGTTACAAATGTACACCGTCCGCGACGATGCGGAGAAGGACTGGGCGGGCACGCTTAAGGGCGTGGCCGACATCGGCTACACCGCGCTGGAGTTCGCGGGCACGTGGGGCGTCTCGGCGGACGATCTCCGCAAGGCGCTGGACGATCTGGGCCTGCGGGCGGTCAGCATGCACGTGGCGTACGAGGATCTGACCGGTCCGGCCAAGCTGGAGGCGAGCATCGCCTACGCCAAGACGATCGGGGCCGTCAACCTGGCGCTGAGCGGCGTGAACGATTCGGGCGACGTGTGGAAGGCCTGGGGGGAGAACCTGGCCAAGGCCGGCGAGCGGGCCAAACAGGACAGCATCACCGTATCGTTCCACAACCACGCCGCTGAGTTCACCGAGTACGACGGCAAGCCGGGCATCGAGATCCTGTTCGATACGGCCGGGCACGAACTGCTCAAGAGTCAGACCGACGTGTACTGGGTCCAGTACGCGGGCTACGATCCGGCCGAGTTCATCCGTAAGCACGCGGGTGCGTGTCTGACGGTGCATGCCAAGGACATGGAACCCGGCGAGGAGTGCTTCTTCGCCGAGGTGGGCGAGGGCGTTCTGGATTGGCCGAGCATCTTCGAGGCGTGCGAGACCGTGGGCGGCACGCAGTGGTACATCGTGGAGCAGGATCAGTGCCGCCGGCCCAGCATCGAGAGCGCGCGACTGAGCTTCGAGAACCTCAAGAAGATGGGCAAGATCTAGGCCACGGCGAGGACCGTGGTCGCCGTCGGTGGGGATGCGGACGACCCATTGGGCAACCCGGGGGCATACGGAGGACGCGTGATGACAAGGACGACGTTACAGCGATCCCGTGGTCTGGGTGTGGTCGGCCTGGCCGTACTGGGGGGGCTTCTGGCCGCGCAGGCCTTCTCGGCGCCGCCCGGTGGCGCCCGGCGGGCTCCGAAGAAGCCGAAGGCCGGCAAGCCGGCGCGACCGCCGGCTGGCCCCAAGGCACGTCCGGGTCCGGCAGGCAAGCCGCACGGTCCCCGACCCGGCCCGAGCGGGCGTAAGCCGAGGCCGCGCTACGGTCAGGTCAAGCCCAAACCGTACACGTACAAGCCGCGGAAGCCGCTCTATCGCAAGGGTAAGAAGTACTACTGGCACCCGACGTACGTCTACCGTGGCACCACGCGAGTCTATCCCGTGACGGGCTATCCGTACTACGTCGGCGGAACGAGCTACACGGTCGTCGAATCGTCCGTGCCGGGGCAGGAGGCTCGTGTGCCGCCCCAGCAGGCCGGTACGCAGGTTCAGGCCGATTCCAGCGAGGGTGTGCGCTACCTGCAGATGCTCGAGCTGACCGACCTGATTCACCATTGGCGGAGCATGAACGAGTCGGAGGAGTTCCAGAAGCGGGCGGCCGCGGCGGAGAAGTCGGATTCGGCCGAGACCAAGGAGCTTCTTAGCGACATCAAGCAGGGGAATGAGCGTTTCGACGAGCAGAGCCGCGAGGCGATGGGCAAGCTCGCCGGTGGCGAGGACGCTGAGGCGGAGATCGAGCTGGCCGGTCAGACGCTGGAGAGGCTCTTCGAGAAGGCCGAGGCGCTGCCGCCGGCGTAGGGGTTCGGTGATGTCGACGGGCGTCGGGCTCAGGTGGCGCGGAAGAAGCGGTGTGAGGTCCCACCGGCTCCGATCTTGATACGGACGGCGCGTCCGCAGCGAGGGCAGTAGCCGGTGTAGGCTGAGCCGTGGCGATTCCGGTAGATGCGGGCGTAGACACCACAGCACTCGAACTGGATGCCGAGCCAGCGTCGGGCGGTATCTTGGTCGCCGGCTTGTTGCTCGGCGGCCGAGGGCGCGTCCTGCAGGCTGGCGATGTCGAGGATGTAGTCGGGACCGTCCATGACGATATCAGTATCGGCAAGGCGGAAGGTGCGGCTTAACGAGGCAGAAGGGATACGACCATGGGTGACAAGCTGGGCGCGGCAGTTATCGGAGCAGGCTGGGTCGCGGGTGAGCATATCCGGGCCTATCAGAACAACCTCGACGTGGAGGTGGTGGCGATCGGCAGCCGTCGGCTGGAGTCGGCTCGGGCCAAGGCCGCGGAGTTCGGTCTGGACTGCGCCTGCTACGACGACCTGGACAAGCTGCTGGCCCATTCGGGGGTGGACATCGTGAGCGTGTGCAGTCCCGGCGGCGTCCATGTGGAACAGGGCGTTAAGGCCGCCGAGGCCGGCAAGCACGTGCTGATGGAAAAGCCGATGTGCATCGACCTGGAAGGGGGCAGGGCCCTCCGCGACGCGGTGGCCAAGGCGGGGGTCAAGTCGGTCGTGAGCTTCGTGCTGCGGTGGAACCCGCTTTTCAACATCATCAAGGAGCAACTCGCCGACGACGCCATCGGCAAGGTGCTGTACGGCGAGTTCGCGTACTTCCATGCGATCGGGCCGTGGTATCCGGGTTGGCCGCACTACAAGAACCGCGCGGGCACGGGCAACGCGATGCTGTGCGGCGGCTCGCACGCGATCGACGCGATGCGGTACTTCATCGGCGGCAAGGTGACGGAGGTGACCGCCTACTCGACACGCGGCGACTATAAGCCCTTCGACGAGTTCGAGTACGATCCGACGATCGTGGCCCTCTGCAAGTGGGACCACGGGGCCGTGACCAAGATCGCCACGTGCTTCGAGTGCAACTGCCCGTACATGTTCGACATCATGCTGATGGGCACGAAGGGCACGATCCGCGACAACAAGTACTATGGCCAGAAGTGTCGGGGCACCTACGGGCATCCGGAGATCGGCCAGGGGCAGTACGACTGGGTCGAGTGGCCGACGATCCTGCCGGACAGCGGCGACGTGAGCCACCATCCGTTCCAGGGCGAGATCGACCACCTCGTGGAGTGCATCCAGACCGACACGGAATCGCACGTCAACATCGCCGACGCCTACGAGACGCATGAGATCTGCCTGGCCGCGACGATGTCGGCCGAGGAGGGCAGGACCGTGAAGCTGCCGATGTAGCCGGGGCAGGCCCGATCCGGGGCCCTCCGCCCGGTCGAGCCCCGTCGGGGCGAGGCGACCGGGGATGGGCTTGGAGACGGCGGCTTGAGAAAATCTTGTAGTGACCGCTAACGTCTGTTCGATGTCCCTGTCTAAGGGGTGGAGGTGCGATCGGGCCCGTGGGTCGAGGCGTGTCCAGAACTGGCCAAAGGGACCGATCAAACCGACTAAGAAAATATGTAGCAGAGTCTTGCATTCGTCCGATAGGCTAAGTAGAGTGAGGATTAAAGCTTAGCCTCAGGCAAGTGGCGCGGTTCTCCAAAGCGGTCAACGCATCATGTCTCCATATTCTCGTTCAGCCAAGGTCTTGATGTATTTGGTGGCGTCGATGTCAGTCGCCACGGGGCTGCTGCTGTGGATGGAGCACCTGGTGGCGCCTCCGGGCGATGTTCCGACGCTGGCTCCCCATGGCGATCCCATCGTGGAGGCCTTGAAGACCGAGCAACCGGTCGATCCGAGCATGTGGGACGGGATCGTGATCTCGTACCGCGATCGGGTGCCGGGCGATCCGGCGGTCACCCTGGCCGTGCCGGGGCATCGTATCCCGTACCATTTCGTCATCAAGGCCGACGGGCGCATTCACACGCTGAACACTTGGTCGGAGCAGCAGGGCGACCAAGACCAGTTCGGCTCACGTGCCGTTCGCGTCTGCCTGGCGGGCTCCCCGGAGATCACCGACATCTCGGCCGAGCAGTGGGACGCGCTCATGGCGATGCTTCAGAAGCTTCGCGTCCGGTGTCAGATGTCCGACGGGTGCGTGCAGCTCGACCCGCAATCGGACCCGCAATTCCGGCCCAATCTTTCCGAGCAGGCTTACCGACTCCATCAGATGCTGATCGCCGCCGGCGTGATCGACTAGACCGCACGTCCGTGCGGTCGGGCGAATCCGCGACGGCGCCTGCGCCCGCACCGTCTGGCGACCAGGCGAACCGAACGGAGGAAGTGCCTTGTCCGATGTCATCATCCAGATCAGTCGCCGGCCGGGGATGGACGACGTTCCCCTGCCGCGATACCAGACCGAGCACGCCGCGGGGATGGACGTGTGCGCCGCCGTCGAGGAGCCGCTGACCCTCGAACCCGGGGGTCGCGAGGCGGTCCCGACGGGTCTGTACCTGGCGATCCCGATGGGTTACGAGGCGCAGATCCGTCCGCGCAGCGGTTTGGCGCTCAAGCATGGGATCACGCTGGCCAACAGTCCGGGGACGATCGACGCGGACTACCGCGGCGAGCTGAAGGTGCTGGTCGTGAACCTGGGTCAGGAGCCGTTCACGGTGAGTCGTGGGATGCGGATTGCTCAGATGGTGGTAGCGCCGGTGACTCGAGCGAAGCTGGAGGTCGTCGAGGCCCTGCCGGAGAGCACGCGCGGCGACGGCGGGTTCGGGCATACGGGGACGCATTGAGGGGGCTTGTGCATCGCTACACCCGTCCCTCGGCCCGGATGGCGATCGACTCGCAGATGATGAAGTTGTAGACGCCCGCGGCTAGGAAGCCCACGAACACGACCACCCAGGTCAGCGCGCCGGTGAACCCCCAGCCCGCCAGCCAGAACGCCACGAGCGCGTCGGCCAGCAGGTAGCCGGCGAGCATGAGACCGCTGTAGAGGTTCGACTCGGTCCGGACCACAAGCGGCGGCACGAAGAACAGGGCCCACGGCAGGACGAGCACGAAGCCCAACCATGCCAGCACCAGCCGGATGACATGCCACAACGCCTGCAACTGGTCGGGATGCTGCCAGAACCAGATGCCGGCCAGGGCGCATCCCGCCAGACAGAGGATGACAAGGACCTTCGCGCCGACGTACTTGGCAAGCCATTCGAGCATGGTGGCTCCGTTGATCGGTTCTGGTCTCGTCCGTCGACGTCAGCGTGCCCCAGGCGGCACGCTCATGGTCTCACCAGACATGCGTGGTGCCACGAACACCACGGTGTTACGAAAACCGAGAAGTGGCTCCGAGTCTGGCCACGGAATTCGTGCCCTCACCGCTGAAGCGATGGGTCACTCGGTCGAGCGCCCGATTATCTCGGCAGCAAGAGCCTTGCTGATCTTTCGGTGAGGATGATAACAGGTTGGTGTGCTCCTGTGCAGGTCCCTTCTGAGCGGCTACACAAGGCGAAGGCCTTGCGTCCATCCAGAGACGGTCACTGTACAAACGCGCGTCGGGCGGCAAAACTAAACGAGGCCGAAGGCCCGGCCCGGACGGCGCGACCCTACTGACACCGTCAGGTACACTCCTGTATGGTCGGCAACGCAGCTGTCTTGTGGATGGCTGATGCGGGAAGCCCGACATCTAAGCGAGGGTGCATGATGATCAACGTGGCATCGGCGATTCAAGGCGGACTAGTACCTGCCCCAATTCGTTTCTGTGGGCTCCCACCAAAAGGGCGAGACACCTGTCAGAGCAGCGACCGTCAGGGAGCTGTGTTGTTGAAACACTTTAACAGCAACGCTCCTTCACAGTCGCGTCTCCGACGGCAACCCCGAAGCTGGCGAACCGGCAAGTTCAAATGTGTTGAGATACTAGTGTGGCTCTTGGCAGTGGGTGTCGGCATTGGCAGTGCCTCGGCCGAATCTACGGACAAAGGCGTCTGCACCGTCAAGGACACGACCTACCGCGGTTGGCAATGCGTCGAGATCACCAACGGCCTGATCGACGTCGTGGTCGCCCCGGAACTGGGCGGCCGAATCATCCAGCTCCGACTCGGCGAGGCGGAGTACCTCTGGGTCAACCCAAAGCTTACCGGGAAGGTGGTCCGCTACGTCACGGGGAAGGTTGCGGACGACCCGAGCATGGCCAAGCCGGTCCAGTGGGCCAACTACGGCGGCGATAAGCTCTGGCCGGCGCCGCAGGGCACGGACGGTCCTGACGAGTGGCCGGGCCCGCCCGACCCGGTCAGCAAGGGCGGGACGGTCGACAACGGGTCGTGGTCGTGCGACGTCGTCGCCTCGGGGCCGGACAAGGCGGCTGTGAAGCTGACCAGCCCGCGCGATCGATACGCGGGCATCCGGTTCGAGCGTCGGATCGAGCTGCACCCGGCCCGCACGACGGTGTCGCTCGAGGCGACGATGATCAACGCGGTGGATCGGCCCGTGCGGTGGGGCATCTGGCAGGTGACGCAGCACGGGGGGCAC
Source organism: uncultured Planctomycetales bacterium (assembly GCA_964622545.1). Classification (GTDB taxonomy): domain Bacteria; phylum Planctomycetota; class Phycisphaerae; order UBA1845; family JAFGLZ01; genus JAFGLZ01. The sequence continues at coordinate 24,677 of CAZUQM010000012.1, forward strand.
ATCGGGCGTCGAGGTCGGCCCATCGAGTGGGATCGCGGGCGGACCGACGTGAGGGGCTGGTCGCCGATCAGCGCGGACAGCGCCTACGGCGGCGGCTACAAGATCATGTTCGGGGCCAAGGACAACCCGCAGTTCCGTCGCATCAAGGCGGTGGGCGGAGGACGGCGGGCCGAGCTGTTCTGCCTCGACTATGCGTATCAGGTCGGCAAGGTTGGGCTCGACAACGTCGCAGGCTGGCTCGCGGTGACGCATGAGACGTCGAAGCATCTGTTCGCGCACACCTTCACGCCCGATCCGGGCAGCGATCAGCCGGACGGTGCGTCGGTCGAGTTCTGGGCCAGCGGGAGGGGCGAGATCGTCTTCGGCGGCAAGACGGTGCAGATGTCGCCGGACGAGCCGCTGCTCATCGAGAGCGAGGTGCTCTCGCCCTTCGCCAAGCTCGCGCCCGGGCAGCGCTACGCCTTCTCGTCGCAGATCCACGTGGCTCGCGGTGCTGGGCCGGTGTCTCACGTCGGCTCGGGCTGGGCCGAATGCGCGGGGGGCATCAGGTTGACGCCCTCGGGCGGCCTCGCCGGTGGCATCGCGGTGTTCCAGGACGTTCGGTTGATCGTCAGGCCGTCCGTGAAGGGCGAGGCCATCTTCGACAAGCGGATCAGTGCCGGCGAGTGGGTCCAGCTTGACAGCCTGAACGCATCGGTCGATGCCAAGGGAGGGGTCCAGGTGAGCCTGGTCGACTCGCAGGGCAGGAAGCTGAACCACTGGTTGCTACGGCAAGGGAAGCGGTAAGGTCATGCAGGAGCAACGTCGCCGTGGATCCGAAAGCGCCACGGAGACGATCTCCTATCCCGGTTGACGACGTGACGGTCAAGGCCTCGCGTGGTCCGATCGTGCCGACTCGGCCATGTCGACGTCCTCTTGTTTGCGGCGGATCGGGTTGAGCACGGGATAGCGCAGGGCCAGGAGCAGCCCGAATAGGGCGAAGGCCCCGCCGATCGGACCGATGATGAGCACGCCGGTCGGGTCGTCCTTGGAGTTGCCCAGGTTTTGCATGGTCTGCGTGGCGATGACGATGGCCAGCACGAGCGCGACCTTGACCATCACGCCGTGAAGGCCGTTGTAGAGCGCCTCGCGACGCCGGCCGGTGCGAGCGGCGTCGAGGTCGATGATCTCACCCAGTAGAGGCGTGATGAGCACGTAGACCAGTCCCTGACCCACGCCGGCGAGCCCGAACAGGATCATCCCGAGCCGGATCCGAACCTCGGGCGCCACATCGAGGCGACCGATGACGTACATGAACGGCAGGTCGAGGGTAATCAGCAGCAGGCAGAACACGAGCAGCCACTTCAGCTCGACGCGACGAGTGAGCCAGGGCGTGATCAGGGCAGACCCGAGACACGTGAGCATGAATGGGATCGCCAGGACGGTCACGGTGCCCTCGTCGCCGCCGAGGCCCAGCTCGGCCCAATAGGGCAAGGCCCGCTGGACCGACAGATACCCCACATAGAATAGGGCCAGGATGAAGAAGTAGAGCCGGAAGACCGGGTTGCGCATGCCCTGGAGCATCTCGCCGAAGGGCGTGGCGGTCCGCTCGGGCTGCTCGCTCGTCGTCCGCTCCTTCACCGTCCAGACGTGGAATTGAAACAGGGCCAGCGAGACGAAGGCGAAGAGGATGGCCACACGCTGATAGCCGGCCGGCGAGTAGCGGGGCTCGGCCTGTTGCGAGGCCACCTGACGCGCGGGGTCGAGGATCGTGATGAGGACGCCGGGCAGCACCACGGCCATGGCCAGGCCGAGCGTCATGCCGACTGCGATCCAGGTGCCGAGCTTGACGCGGGCCTGCTTCGAGCGGGCGATCTCCGGGGCCAGGGCCAGCAGCGGCACGTAGGCCACGGTGTAGAAGCCCCAGTGGGCCGACATGACGATCGCGCCGTAGAGGAGATTGGCCCAGCTTTCGTCCGGCACCGGTGGGTACCAGAAGCTGATGGCCGAGACGGTCATCAGCAGCGAGCCCCAGAAGATGAACGGGCGGCGGCGGCCGCGGATGCCGACCAAGCGTCGGCCGCCAACGGGTCGCGTCCGGTCGCTCCAGACGCCGATGAGCGGGTCGGTGATGATGTCGAAGACCCGCCCGATGGTGAAGATGATCCAGACCGCGGCCATGGAGACGTAGACGATGCGTCCCGTGCCGACGCTGGGGCTGTAGAAGTAGGTGCCCCACTGGGCGAAGAGTTCGCTGGAGAGCTGCACGGCGATCATGGCACCGAGGAAGGCGACGGCCTCGAGGGTGGAGAACTCCTTGTCGGGGCGGTCAGACATAGGGCTGCATCCTCGTTCGCCGTGAGTCGCTACGGTGACGGGCGACGGCTCGCACGGTGCCGGAAGGGATTCCGGCAGGACAGGGCGCACGCTGGGAGCCCTGCGCCAGCGGCATACGATACGTTGTGGGCAGCGTCGTGGCTATAGGCTGGCGGACGTCGGGTCGGGTTGCGTAAGATGGGCGAGGATCCGGAGTAGCTCATGAGGAGGGCCAGAGCCATGACCGTCCGATGGACCGATCCGCAGGAGAAGGAGGTCGTTGCGCGTTACGGCCAGGGCCGTCTGGAGCGGTACCGATCCGAGCTGGGCGAGATCCTGGTCGCACACGTCCAGGGCACGCCGGAGGAGATCGGGATGCAGTACGGCGCGCTGCTGGCCGGGCCGATCGAAGCGAACGTCCGCGATGTGCTGGGCCTGTTCAATCCGCCGGGGATGGACGCCTCGTTCGGACGGGGCCTGCTGGCCAAGGCCTGGGAGCGATTCGAACCCTACGTGCCGGAGCCGTGCGTCGTCGAGATGGACGCCATACGCCGCGGCGCGCAGGAGGTGGGCGTCGACCTCGACCCGCTTGCGATGCCGTTGCTGACGGCGGCGACCAACTTCGACATGTACAAGCGCGAGGAGCGGCTGGGCGAGCTTCTTGCCGATGAGCCGGGCGAGCTGCTGGGGCCCGCGGAAGGGCCCCCGGCCCTCTCGTGTACGATGCTGGCGGTGTGGGGCTCGCGCACGGTCGACGGCAAGCTCTTCAGCCACCGCAACCTCGACTGGATCAGTCAGACGGGCATGCACCAGCGCCGGCTGCTGACGGTCTATCGGCCGGAAGGCAACCATGCGTTCGTGACCATGGGGTACGCGGGCGTCATCGGGGCGCTGGCGGGCATGAACGATGCGGGCATCACGCTATCGGAGGTGGGGGCGTTTTCGGTTCGCGAGGAGTTGGACGGCACGCCCTGGGCCCTGACGGCTCGCCGCGTACTGGCCGAGTCCGACCGGTTGGAGGACGGTGTCCAGATCCTTCGCGACGCCCATCACACGCTGGGATATAACTACCTCGTGGCCGACGGCGATCCGGCGCGCTTCGGAACGTCCGAGTTCAACCCGCGGGCCGCCGCCCTCGAGACCAACTATGAGTGCTGTGAGGTCTTCGGCGAAAACGACCCGCAGGAGGCCGCGGCGAGCTGGTCGGACGCAGGGGGCAAGGCCACGCACTACGGCCTACCGCTGACCGAGGCGATCCTGCGGGCGGACACGGCTTTCGGCGAACGGTCGCGGGAGCTCCAGGCGGCCGACAACGGTCCGGGCGAGCCGGGGCAGAACGGTGATCCCACCGTCGAGGGGAGTTCGTACGTCCGGTGCCACAAGCCGATGCACGATATGCTGCTGGCGTACGAGCGTGGCGAGGCGTACACGTTTCCGGTTCGCGACACACAGGTGATCGAGGCCGGCAAGCCGCGGAAGATCGGTCCCGAAGAGATGCTCACCATCGCCGCGACCGTGGCCCACAACGTGGAGAAGCTGCCCGAGAACGACTGGAACGTCATGAGCGTGGTCTACGCCCCGACCGACGGCGAGTTCTGGGTGGCCTACGAACACCAGGACGAGTCCGGCGAGTGGACCAATGCGCCCGACACCGGCTACTGGCACTTCAGGATGGGTGAGTTGATGGCGTCGGAGCAGTAGAGGGCGAGCACGGGCCGAGCTCAAGCCAACGCCCGCCAACGCCCGCCGAGGGCGGCTGATGCGCCTTGATCCTCCCGTCTGCGGGCCCCATCCGCGGAGGATCGCCCTACCAGGACAACGGTGTTTCTACCACGAGTTCGTGGACGCTAACGACAACCTGATGTATCATTCCTGTAGTAGTTGACAACCTGGTCGACGGCCCGGCGGCTGGGGATGCGGGGAGCCCAGCGGCCGGGCTTCGCATGTCTAGTGGGCAGCCGGGGTCAGATCTCTCTGAAACACATTCGAGGAGCGAGCGATTGCCTTGGGTCGGCACGCTCCCACAGGCGTGACAGGAATGGAGGAAGGGGTATGCGAGCCGCGATGGTTGTCGGTGTCCTGTGCGCGGTCGTCGTACCGGCCGTGGGAGATCCCACGACGTACGTCTATCAAGTCACGGAGGGGACGGTGAGTCTGGACGTCGAGCCGGACTACATCATCACACCGGATCCGGTGGTGATTCCGCTGGGCGGGACCTTCTCGGTGACGATCGACGACGTTGGCGGCAGCGTCGGCGAGGGCGACACGTTCGAACTTGCCGACGCGGATCTGTTTAACGCCGAGGAGGCCGTGGCCGACCTGGTTTTCGCGACGGGAACGGTGACCGCGCCGGCGGGGTACCTGTTCATCTCGGACTTCTCGTCCATCTCCCCCGGTCAGATCGACGCGCTCGGGGCGGGCACGACCGTGACGGATGTGTACGGCGGGGGCATCGTCTTCGTCGACTCATCCTTCTGGACGGGGTGGACCTGGGACGCGACGTGGAGCGAGCAGCCGGAGACGTGGAGCCTGGCGTTCGACATCGTCGGCGGCGTGCCGGTTGGCGTGACGGTGGAAGGCGGCTTCACGTACGACGTGCCGATCCACGACCTTGGCGGATCGGTCGGCATGGGCCAGGGCGTGGCGTTCACGGCGGTCCTGATCCCCGAGCCGGCGACGTGCGGCCTGATCGTGTTGGCCTTGGGCGCGCTGGCGCGAAGGCGTCGGTAACCACGGAAGGTTGCCACGCGGCTTTGGGACAGGTGGGCTGCCGTCCCAACGACAACGACCCGCCGTCATCGCGTGACAACGGGGCGTGGGACCTGGCCCGTCAGGAATCGAACCTGAAACCTCCTGATCCAGAGTCAGGCGTTCTGCCAATTGAACTACGGGCCAGTCTGATCGTTCATTCAATCGAATCGAGCCGGTGGTGTCAAGGTCGCCTCCATCTCCGACTCAAGCTTAGATTGAGGACCCTGCGCCTTACGGGTATGATCGTCACGCAGGCGCGCGGACTGTAACCGACTCGGCCAGCGATCCCGAGCCGAACCCAAGCGTCCGCGGCACGAAGATCACCCAGACAAGGCAGGGCCCATGACGACACCCAAGAACCCTGACAACAAGCCGAAGGCCCCGAACGGCCACGCCGATCCACGCGGTGGCGCCGGCGGCGAGGCAGGCGATCCCGGCGAGGGCAGCGAAACCTCGCGGAAGTTGGACTTCATCCGCGAGATCGTGGCCGAGGACTGCAAGACCGGCAAGTGGGGCGGGCAGGTCGTGACGCGCTTCCCGCCCGAACCCAACGGGTACCTGCACATCGGGCACGCCAAGGCGATCTGCATCGACTTCGGTATCGCGGCCGAGTTCGGCGGCCGTTGCCACCTCCGCTTCGACGATACCAATCCCATCAAGGAGGAAGCCGAGTACGTCCAGGCCATCCAGGAGGACGTTCGCTGGCTGGGCTGGGACTGGGGCGAGCACCTCTACTTCGCCAGCGACTACTTCGAGCACCTCTACGCGTACGCCCTCGAGCTGGTCCAGAAGGGCAAGGCCTACGTGGACGACCAGACGGCTGAGCAGATCCGCGAGTCGCGCGGGACGCTGACCGAGCCAGGCGCGAACAGTCCGTACCGCGATCGGCCCATCGAAGAGAACCTCGACCTGTTCCAGCGGATGAAGGCGGGCGAGTTCCCCGACGGGTCACGCGTGCTGCGGGCGAAGATCGATATGGCCTCGCCGAACCTGAACCTCCGCGACCCGGTGATGTACCGCATCCTGCACGCCAAGCACCCTCACCGCGGCGACGCGTGGTGCCTTTATCCGATGTACGACTGGGCCCACGGGCTCGAGGACAGCATCGAGGGGGTCACGCACTCCCTGTGCTCGTTGGAGTTTGAAAACCATCGGCCGCTCTATGATTGGTTCATCGACGCGATCAACGAAGGCCGCGACGAGCCGATCCACCACCCTCAGCAGATCGAGTTCGCGCGGCTCGAGATGACGTACACGGTCGTGAGCAAGCGCAAGCTGTTGCCGCTGATCAAGGAGGGGATCGTCAGCGGCTGGGACGACCCACGGCTGCCGACGCTGCGTGGCCTGCGACGGCGCGGCTTCACGCCCGAGGCGATCCGCGCGTTCATGGCCCACATCGGCGTGGCCAAGTTCGTCAGCACGGTGGATGTGCAGCTTCTCGAACACTTCGTGCGGCAGGATCTGAACAAGACCTCGCCGCGCGTCATGGCCGTGATCGACCCGATCAAGGTGGTCATCGAGAACTACCCCGACGGCCAGGCCGAGCAGCTCGAAGCCATCAACAACCCCGAGGACGGATCGGCCGGCACACGACAGGTCCCGTTCTCGAAGGTGCTCTACATCGAGCGCGAGGACTTCATGGAGGACCCGCCCAAGAAGTTCTTCCGGCTCGCGCCCGGTCGCGAGGTGCGGCTGCGTTATGCGTACTTCGTCACCTGCACCGACGTGATCAAGGACGACGACGGCAACGTCGTCGAGCTACGATGCACGTACGATCCGGCCACGCGCGGCGGCGATGCGCCGGACGGTCGACGCGTCAAGGCCACGCTGCACTGGGTCTCGGCCGAGCACGCGCTGCCCGCCGAGGTTCGGCTCTACGACTACCTCTTCACCAAGGCCGACCCGAAGGCGATCGACGCGGCCGACACCTATCAAGAAGTCTACAACCCCGACAGCATCAAGGTGTTGACCAATTGCCAGGTCGAGCCGAGCCTGGGCCAGGCCCAGCCGGGGGATCGCTTCCAGTTCGAGCGGCTGGGCTACTTCTGTGTCGACACGGACAGCCAGCCAGACAAGTTGGTATTCAACCGCACCGTCGCGCTGCGCGATACGTGGGCGAAACAGCAGAAGAAGAAGGGCTAGCGGTAAACGGTGCGTTTGCGAGAAAAGGACTGGAGGCCTCCCGGAAACGTCGGCTAGAATTGTGGTATGCGACCGGAAGAGATCGTTGCCATGTTGACCAGACAGCCGTTCGAACCGTTCGGCATCTACTTGTCCGACGGCGCAAGTTATGCCGTGGTCCATCCGGACCAGGTGATTGTAACGCCACGCTCGCTGCACATCGGCATCCGCGACGGCGGCGAGAACGAACGCATCGCTCAGGACGTCGCCATGTGCTCACTGATCCACGTCACACGGCTGGGCCCCGTGCCCGAAAACGCCGAATCAGCTTAGGCTGCCAGTTGTCTCTGACGGTACTTCATGGTTGGCTTCGCCGGGACCACCGGATCCGAATCGATAGCGGTCCCACGTGGTACCCGAGTGGGGCCGAATGCTGAAAACGGTTTCGCACCGCTTCACGCGCCACCAATCACGAAGGCGATCGACAAGCCAGGATTGCAGCTCGGGGTCGTCGGTCCGGGATGGCAGGGGGGCTCCGGGCACGAGCTCGGCCAGAATCTCCGCGAAGCGATCGTCGCATAGGAACGTGCGGGCATCGAAGCCAGGCGGCATGCGGGAGGCATCCACCAGGATCGTGTTGAGGCCTGCAGGGTGGCCGACCACGGTCAGCGCCAAAGAGGCCGTCGTGGGCGGGACGGCGCCGGCGGTCATCATGTCGACCAGACGCGGGACGAGCCGGCCGCGAGCCGGGCTCGATTCGTGTAGCCGATGCTTGGATGGCTGCGATCGGGCCGGGTGGTCCGCTGGTGAAAGCGCGTTCTCGGATGGCGCGGCGACGGCGGGTGTGCGGGCGATCGAATCGGGTGGTGCGGCTGGCCAGGTCAAGACGAGGCGCGCGGCAAGGTAGTAGCCCCGAAGGGGCGCGCGCGACTCGAAGCGAGGGTCGTCCGGATCGGTGCGATCACGGAGGTATTCGAGAAGCTGCGCGTCGGTACGACGATGCGTGTGAAGGTGGATCGCCAGGGCCAGGGCTGCAGCGCCGCGGAGGCGGCTGTCGGACGAGCGCAGGCGTTCGCGGAGCCGCTCGGGCAGTGAGGGATCGTCTCCGGAAAAGGCCAGTTCGGCCACGGCGCGGTCGCGTGCCGCGGCATGGTCGAGGGTGAGAAGGTCCAGCAGCAGCTCGCGGCCGACGTCGCGGTCGATGCGATAGGCAGCGTGAGCGCCCGCGACCGCGAGCCAGGGCCGCGAACGGTATCGCGTGACGAGATCCCGCATCAAGGGGAGAAGGGCGGCATCCCGCGAGGCGGCCCACGCCGTCGCGCAGATGGCGGCAAGATCGTTCTCGCCGGCGGCCAGGCACGCTTCCAGCCGGCGGAGCAACGCTTCCTGAAGCTGGGCGGAGAGGGGGCGGGCGGCGGTGGCCGCGGCCATGACGACCCAGTATTTGCGTTCGTTTCGTAGAACGTCCCGGAGGACCCGTGTAATACGATCGTCATAGGGCGGGCGGAGCGACCGCAGGCACCTTGCACGAACCATCACGTCATCGGTCGCGGCAAAGGCGGCGAGGAGGGCGTCGTTGTCCCGGGCAAGCCGAGCCGCCGCGGCGCGAACCGTGGCGCTGGGATCGCTCGCTAGGAGCTCGGCGGCGCGGGGGGCCACACGGTGGGGATCTGGATCAGGCCACCGGCCCAGCGTCCAGAGGGCGGCTCGCCGCGGGGCGGCAACCGGGTCTGCGAGGAGGGAGCGGACCGCAGCTTGAGGCTTGGGGCTCGGCTGCAGCGGCGAGAGCATCAGGCAGGCGCGGGCGCGCACGGCGGGGTCGTCGTCCTGGAGGCAGCGACCCAGCACGCTCAGCGCCGCCTCGCCCAGGACAACCGGGGCGTGCTCCACGGCGGCCCGACGGACGGAAGGAGCGACATCGGTGGCGGCGCGTTCGATGAGCTGCTCGGCGCGAGGATCGACGTACCGGCCGAGCCTGGCCAGAGCGCGGATGGTAGCGGCGCGATCGGGATCCGTGTCATAGCGGTGCGTGAGCCAGCGGAGGCGGTCGTCAGGGGTCCTGGCCGGGACGTCCCAGAAGCCGGTCATGTGGAGCAGCGTGGCCAGTGTGACGAAGCGCTCGGGGTCGGCGGAATCGAGGCGGTGCTCGATGAGTTCGCGAAAGGGGTCGGCGTTGCGGAGTAGCCAGCCGGCCGCGACACGGGCCTGAAGGTGCGAGAGGTCGTCGCCGGAATCGACCAGGCCGACGAGCGCATCCAGCAAGGCGTATCGGACATGAGCGTGGACCCGTGCCAGCGGCAGGGCGGCCTCGAGCGCGCGGGCTCGGGTGGTCGGATCGGCGGCGTCGAGGCGGGCAACCACGAGGTGCCGCCGAAGCGTGGGGGCGAGCAAGGCAGCCGCACCGAGTCCCAGCAACCCCGCCAGCGCGATCGTCAGGACGCGACGGGCCAGTCTGCTCGAGCGTCGGAGCTGTTGGCGTTGGGTCGGCATGGTCGCTCGCCGAGCAGGGGGAAACCGAGGTCGAAGACGCCAACCATTATGACGGGTCGCCGCCGGCCGGGAAACGGTGTGCAGGGCTCGAAAGGGCTTCGTAAACTGTAGCCGGGGGATTCAGGACGCGACGTGGCGGCCGGTGACCGACACGACGCGTCCGCTGCGAGCGAGGCACACATTCCATGACGCGGATCAACGTATTGGCACTCCAGCCGAACCTGCAAGGGCTCGCGCCCGAGACGAACGTCCTGGCGATTCGGCGACTGGTCGACGCAACGCTGAGCGCGGGCGAGGTGGACCTCATCGTCCTGCCGGAGGTGTTCGACGGCTCGACGCCGTCGTCCGATGCCGACCTGGACGAGGCCGTGGCCGGGTCGTGCTGGTCGTTCGTGGCAGACCTGGCGGCCAAGGCGGGGGCGATCGTCGTCGGTGGCAGCGTGGCCCGACGGTCCTCGGCAGGGGCCCTGCACAACGTCTGCCTGATCGCCGATCGGCAGGGCAAGCTGGTCGGCGAGTACGCCAAGCGGATGCTCTTCGCCACGGAGCTCGACAGCCGGACGCCGGGCGAGGCCGCGGCCATCGTCGAGGTCGAGGGGGTTCGGATCGGGGTGCTGATCTGCGCCGATCTGTGGTTCCCGGAGCTGGCCCGGGAGCTGAGCGGATGGATCGACGTGCTGTGCGTGCCGGCCAAGACGATCGTCGCGGGTGCCGAGCATGTGAGCTACGCACGCACGCTGTGGTGGTCGATGGCGATGACGCGCTCGGCCGAGAACGCCATGCCGGTGGTGGTGGCGGATTGGTGCCAGTCCGAGCACGAGATGGGCATGACCGCGGGTGCGTCGAGCATCAACGATCCGGCCAGGCGGCCCGACGTGGCGCGGATGCAGCTGCGCCTCGAAGACGGCAGGCAGGGGGTTCTGCGGGCGGAGGTCGACCTTGACGCGATTCGGGAAATCCGCCAGTATCGCCAGGCGATGGGCCTTCTGGCCGGAGACGATCCGGGGGATGCCATCGTCTAGCCGCACGACGACACGACGATCGCGTGGGTCAGCGGGAAGAGGATTCCGGAGCGGCTGCCGCAAGCGAGCGGGTCGCTGACGAGGAAGGAGCCGCGTGTGTCCGACGAGCGACAAGATGCGGGGTGGCAACGTCTGAGCTCGGAGAAGCTGCTGATCACGCCTCACCTGGAGATCCACCGCGACGAGGTGATCCGTCACAACGGCTCCCGCGCGAGCTACGACATCATGTACATGCCGCGGAACTTCGTGGTGATCGTGCCGACGCGCGGTTGTGACGAGCTGTTGATGATCCGGCAGTACCGTCCCGCGGTGCGGCGGGACAGCTTTGAGGTGCCGGCGGGCGGCATTGACGATGGGGAGACGCTCGCCGAGGCCGCGCGGCGCGAGTTGATGGAGGAGACGGGCTACGCCGCCGAGGAGCTGAGCGAGGGGGCGAGCTACCACCCGCTGGCGGGGCGCTGCAACGTGGTCTGTCACGTGATGCACGCGCCGGATCCGGAGCACGTCGGCGATCCGACGGACCCGAATGAGTCGCAGGAGGTTTTCTGGGCCGATGCCGGTCGGTTTGCCGACCTGTGGCAACAGGGGCTCATTCACGCAGGGGCCACGGTGACGGCCACGCTGCTGGGCGTGGCCTTGGGGTGGTTGAGCTGGGACATGAACGACGTGCTGACGGCGCGGCGGTTTCCGCCGTAGGCGGCGAAATTCGGGGTTGTGGCCCTTGCCACGAAGGCGGGAATCCGCTAATGCCGAAGGGGTGACGGGGCGGACTGGGACGTCCGCCCGGTCGGGATACGTGCGAGTCCGAGGAGGAGTCTCATGGCTCTGAAGATCACTGTGGACGAGGACGAATGCATCGGTTGCGGCGAGTGCGCAGAGACGGCGCCGAACACCTTCGAGGTGAACGACGACAACATCGCTGAGGTGAAGGACGCGGCCGGCGACGAGGAAGACACCATCATCGAGGCCGCTAAGGCGTGCCCGGTCGAGGCCATCATCGTCGTCAACGACGCAGGTGATCAGGTAGCCCCGTAGCCAGCCTGGCCAGGCGGGGGTGCCGGGCTGTTCCAAGTTCCGCCGGGCGTGCTAGTCGAACTGCAGCGTGCGGCGGTAGATCTCCAGCCTGCGCTCGACATCGTTGGAGTCGGCACATGCGCTGATCCCTTCGAGGCTGAAGCCCTCGATCGCGAACGATGCGCACATCGTGCCGCGCGCCAAGGACGCGCGCAGCGTGGGCTCGTCGCATCGACCCTGAGAGGCCAGGTAGCCCATCATGCCGCCGGCGAAGCTGTCGCCCGCGCCGGTCGGATCCGCCACGGTCGTGGTCAGATAGGCCGGGAAGCTCGCGGCCCCCTCGGGGGTGACCAGCAGCGATCCGTGCTCGCCCTTCTTGATGACGATGAACTTGGGCCCGAACTCGAGGATCCTCCGGCCGGCCAGGACGAGGTTCGACTCGCCGGCGAGCGAACGGGCCTCGGCGTCGTTGATGACCACGCCGTGGACCAGCGAGAGCGTCTTGATGAGCAGGTCGCGCTCGGTATCGATCCAGAGGTTCATCGTGTCGCAGACGATCAGCTCGGGGGCCTCGAGCTGCTTGATGAACTCCTGCTGGAGGGCGGGGTGCGTGTTGGCCAGGAAGACGAACTTGCTGTCGCGATAGGCCTCGGGGATGTTGGGGCCGCGTTCGCCCAAGACGTTGAGATCGGTCCGCAGGGTGACGGCCTCGTTCATGGCGCCTTCGTAGCTGCCCTGCCAGCGGAAGGTCTTGCTGCCGGGGCGGATCTCGAGGCCTGTCAGATCGAGGCCGCGCTGGATGAGGATCTCGCGGAACGCGTCGGGGAAGTCGTCGCCGACGACGCCGACGAGGCGGACGGGCGTGAACAAGCTGGCGGCGAACGAAAAGTAGACGCACGAGCCGCCGAGCACGCCGTCGGCCTTGCCGTGCGGCGAGACGACGTCGTCGATCGCAATGCTACCGGTAACGAGCAGTGACATGGTTCTCCTCTCATGAAGCCTTCAGTCGGTGGCGACGCGCGGCCGATCCTGGGGCGAGGTCGCGCGGACCGACACACTGGGTGAATCGTTCAGACGGTAGATGCGGTTGTGCGGCACATAGTCGCGGTCGCGGTCCCAGGACTCCATGATGCCGACGAGGACCGAGAGCGAGAGCGTCAGGCGGAGGCGGCAGCGGCCGTCGCTCAGCCATTCCAGGTCGGTGACGCGGGCGCGGCGGACGAGGTTGTAGACCTCCTCAAAGGAGAGCGTCTTGCCGGCGGCCAGGTCGGCGAGCCGTGTGTCGGGCGCCACGCGGACCTGGAGCAACCGTCCCATGAGCTGGCGGCGAGCCGCCTTCAAGGCCGCGCGAAACTCGCGCTGCCGAACGTCGGACCACGCCGCCTGGTCGTCCGGCGCGGCGGGCTCCGTGGTCGGTTGGGCGCAGCCGGCGGCGCCGAGGAGTGCGGCCGTCAGGGTCAGGGCGTACCATCTCACCTTCAAACGCGGGTTCCTTACCTCAGGTCCATCGGAAAGCTGTCGAGCTGCTCGGGCCCATCGGGGCCGAGCAGGTAGTTGTGCTCGAGACGCAGGCCGCCCTGCAAGTGAGGCCCATAGATGCCGGGCTCGAGCGTGAAGACGTTGCCAAGCTCGAAAGTGTGGTCGCAGTCGATGATCATTCGCGGACTCTCGTGCGGTTGCAGGCCGATGCCGTGTCCGGCGTGGTGGAAGAAGCTGTCGCGGGCGAGCTCGCTGCGGTGAAGGCGTCGCTCCATCTCGGCGCGAATCTCGCCGCCCGCCACGCCGGGGCGGATCAGGCGGACGACCTCCTCGAGTGTGCCGTGGACGAGCTGCCAGGCCTCGCGCTGAGCGGGCGTCGGCTCGTCGACGGCGAAGGTCCGACACAGGTCGCAGGCGTAGCCGTCGATGCGCGGAAAGATGTCGAGGATGTACAGGTCGCCCGGCTCGATGGCGCGACGGGTGGGCGGACCGCCCCCGCGGTCGGCTCGCTGACCGGTGGCAAAATCGCCGTCGAGCACGAAGCTGCTCTGGAGTTCGTGGACCATGGCGTCGTACATGGCGGCGTGGACGTCGAGTTCGGTGCGGCCGGTGGCGATGGTCCGGTGCGCGGCCGCGTAGCCGGCCTCGGCCACGCGGATGCTTCTGCGGATGCTGTCGACCTCGTCGGCGTCCTTGCGCCTGCGGAGCTCGAGCAGGGTCGGTCGGAGGTCGATCCAGGTCGATTGGGCCACGTGTGAGCGGAGGACATCAGCGATGCGGGCGGGCATGGCCGAGGGCTCGACGAAGACGCGGAGGGGTGGCGCGACGTCGCAGATGGCCTGGTCGAGCAGAACGGCCGCGTCGGCCACGAGGTCGTCCACGAGCACGGTGATCGAGAACGTCAGGTACGTCAGATCGCGATCACAGGCCGCCGGCTGGCTCGAGTGCGGGCCAATCAGGATGCGCTCACCCTCGGCGGGCAAGAGCAGCACGGCCGGCTGATCGGGGGTGGTCGTGCGGCCGGTCAGGTACATGACGTGGCGCGGATCGGTGACCACGGCCAGGTCGATACGACGATCGGCCATGATGCGGCGAAGGCGGGCTTGGCGGTTCTCGGATTCGTTCACGCTGAGCATGGGTGGCACCTTCCGGCGACGATCGATCGGGCATGATACCCGGCTTGGGGCCGATGTGTCCACGTCGAGGTCGGTGGCGAGCTTGTCGGCGACGGGTATAATGCCGTGTCGGATCGCACGATCCGCGAGACGAACACCGCTTACAGCATGAGGAGGCACACAATGTATCGGAGCCGAACCCTTACCGTGATGGCGCTGCTGGTCGGTCTGGTCCTGGTGGCGGCCGCCCCGGCCGCGGAGCCGTCGGCCGACAAGCCGTTCAAGCTGGGCATGATCGGGCTGGACACGTCGCACGTCGTGGCGTTCACGAAGATCATCAACGGGGCCAAGCCGCCGAGCCGGCTGGCGAAGTTCCGCGTGGTGGCGGCCTTCAAGGGGGGGAGCCCCGACATCCCGACCAGCGCCGACCGCGTGGATAAGTTCACCAAGACGTTGAAGGAGCAGTACCAGGTCGAGATCTGCCCGTCGATCGAGGCCCTGTGCAAGAAGGTCGACGGCATTCTGCTGGAGAGCGTGGACGGGCGACCGCATCTGCGCCAGGCCAAGCCGGTGATCGAGGCCGGCCTGCCGATGTTCATCGACAAGCCGATGGCGGGCAGCCTCGCGGACGTGATCGAGATCTTCCGCCTCTGCCAGAAGGCGGGCGTGCCGGTCTGGAGCAGCTCATCCCTTCGGTATTGGCCTCCGGTGATGAAGGTCAAGGACCAGATCCAGAGCAAGAAGGTCAAGCGGGCGACGAGCTGGGGGCCGCTGAACCTCGAGCCGCATCACCCGGATCTCTTCTGGTACGGGGTGCACGGATGCGAGATCCTGTTCTCGGTGATGGGACCAGGCTGTGTGAGTGTGATCCGCGAGGAGGGCACCGACAAGGTGACGGGCACCTGGGCCGACGGCCGCATCGGCGTGTTCGACCCGACGCTCAAGAAGAAGAAGGGCCGCAACTACGGCGTGATCGTCGAGACGGCCGACGGAACGTTCGAATCGGGCAAGGGCGGCGGCTACTACGAATACCTGCTGGAGAAGGTGGCGATCTTCTTCGAGACGGGCAAGCCGCCGGTGCCCGCGAAAGAGACGATCAACCTGTTCGCCTTCATGGAAGGGGCCGACGAGTCGAAGCGGCAGGGCTACACCGAGGTGAAGATCAGCGACGTGGTGGCCAAGGCCAAGAAGAAGGCGGCGGGGAACTAGCACCTCGCCGGAGGGTGGGATGACCTCTCCGCAGTATGTGTTCGGACCGGTGCCGTCGCGACGCCTCGGACGGTCCCTGGGCGTGGACCTTGTGCCGTTCAAGACGTGCAGCCACGACTGCGTCTACTGTCAACTGGGCCGGACGACGAACAACACAGGCATCCGGGCGAACTTCGCCCTGGCCGAGGCGGTCATCGACCAGGTCCGGGAGGTCCTGGCCTCGGGGGATCGTCCCGACTCGATCACGCTGGCCGGGTCGGGCGAGCCGACGCTCCACACGCAGATCGGCGAGATCATCGCGGCCATCAAGGATCTCACGGACGTGCCGGTGACGATCCTGACGAACGGGTCGTTGTTCTGCCTGGCCGAGGTCCGTCAGGCGTGCGCCGGGGCCGACCGCGTCGTGCCGAGCCTCGACGCCGGAACGGAAGAGGCGTTCCAGCGAATCAACCGGCCGGCGCAGGGCCTCACGCTATCCGGGCATGTTGAGGGCCTCGAGGCGTTTCGCCGGGAGTACACCGGCCAGCTCTGGCTGGAGATGATGATCGTCGCGGGCATGAACGATACCGAGGACGAGCTCGCGGCGATGGTGTCGCACGTGAATCGGATCGGCCCGGACCGGGTGCAGCTCAACACGGTGATTCGCCCTCCGGCCGACGCCGACGCCCGGGCGGTCACGCCCGAGCGGATGGACGAGATCGCCGCCCTCTTCGGGGAGCGTGCCGAGGTCATCGCGGACTTCACATCCAGGCATCTGACCGGCGG
Source organism: uncultured Planctomycetales bacterium (assembly GCA_964622545.1). Taxonomy (GTDB): domain Bacteria; phylum Planctomycetota; class Phycisphaerae; order UBA1845; family JAFGLZ01; genus JAFGLZ01. The sequence continues at coordinate 40,938 of CAZUQM010000012.1, forward strand.
TGAGCTGCGGCGATCGGACGACCTTGTCGAGATGGTGCACCGCAGGCCGTGCACGGTCGATGACATCGCCGCCGGGCTGAACGCGCACCGGAACGAGGTGATCAAGCACATCGAGGTCTTGGTGGCCGAGGGACGCATCCGCCCCATCGAGCAGGGGGATCGCGTGTACTACGGCGCGCCGGCCGAAAGCCAATCGGACGAGTGATGGAGCGCCGTCTGTCGGCGTCAGGCGAAGGACGATTTCGTCTTGCCCCGAGGCTCGGCTATACTGGCACGCTCGATAGGCGTGTGGCGAGCCGACGGCGAGGCACGACGCCCGGCTGAGAAGGAGAGGACGTTCGATGGAATGCAAGAAGGAAAAGAACCTGGAGCACTGCACCTGCACCTATACCGCCTGCGACACGCGCGGGCTGTGCTGTGACTGCATCAAGAAGCACCTGGCCAGTAAGCAACTGCCCGGGTGCTGCTTCCCGCCAGAGGCCGAAAAGACGTACGATCGAAGCTTCGCCGCCTTCGCCAGGGCGTGGAACCTGTAATCCGGTGGGTCCACATGCGCGGCTGCAGGGGCACGGCCCCGTCGGCCGAATGCGCTGCGGTCCGGTGGGGGTCGCCGTCGGTCTCACGCGGGGCTCAGTCCCAGAGGTCGTCCCACCAGTCGCCGAAGGACTGCGGCTCGTCGTCGATCTGACCGGCGGCGTCCTCGAGATCGTCGGCCACGTCGCGGAGCAGATCGGCCGTGCAGCTCCCCAGACCGCCGAACAGCACGCTCATGGATCCCACGAGGACCATCACGCAACCGTAGTAACGCCACGTACGCATACGACACCTCCGATTTCGTCGGGTAGGGCGCGCACCGCCCCTCGCTCGTCTAGGGACGCTTATCGGCTGGGGCGGCGCGATCCGTTGAGCGAATCGGTCGGCGGAGGGCTTGAGGCCCGGCTGCAAGGGCAGGAGGGCGAATGCGAGAGCGCTACGACCCAGGGCGCGTTTACAGGTTGAAAACGTTGTAGAAGAAGATCTGGACCGCGTCGGCCAGGTAGGTCAGGAAGGTGTTCTGCAGCGTGACGGTCAGTAGGTCGGCAGCGCAGCCTCCGGTCTGGAAAACGGCGCCACCGGTGGCGACGAGGGCCAGACAGCGAACGAGCCTGTGAGCCATGCGTTGTCGGTGAGTCATGTGGACATCTCCCGGCGGTTCGGCGGTCGTTCTCGCGCGGTCCGTGCGGACGGCTAGAGGGCACTCGATACCGTGCCGACGACGAGGTAGGTCAGGAAGTCGGCCGTCCACGTCAGGATCCAGTTGTCTTGGATGCAGCCGCCTGAGCACGCCGTGCCCAACACGGCCGCCGCCACGAGCCACCGGCATCGTGATAGGCTCTGAGATCTCATAGCCGTCGTCCTGACTAGGCCTGATCGGATCGAACCGGACCGCTCGGGTGTCCGAGCTTGCGCCGGAGTCGGACACCCCGTGCATGCAGCTAGTGTACCGCTAGGGCACACGCGGGAGCAAGCGAAGGTCCCCGTCGGCAGGAACGTTCTCATGTGTCGCCGTCGCCGCCGGTGCCGACGACGCGAATCCGTTCGATGGCCGTGGCCTTGCCGCTTGATTCGTCGGCCGTGACGATAACGCCGTGCAGGCGCGGATCGCCGATCGCCACGTCGTAGGGGTAGTTCATCCCGGTGATGAGCGACTTGAGCACGTTGTCCTTGCGCCGTCCCAAGACGGAGTCGTGCGGTCCGGTCATCCCGAGGTCGGTGATGTAGGCCGTGCCGTCCGAGAGGATCTCGTCGTCGGAGGTCTGCACGTGCGTGTGGGTGCCGAAGACGCAAGTAACGCGGCCGTTCAGGTGCCACCCCATGGCGATCTTCTCGCTGGTGGCCTCGGCGTGCATGTCGAGGAAGATCACGTCGGCGGCGTCGGTCAGGGCCTTGAGCACACGGTTGGCGGCCTTGAACGGGCAATCGACGGCCGGCCGGATGAACATGCGACCGAGGAGGGAGAACACGGCGATCCTCACGCCGGTGTCGGTCTCATGGATGGCGTAGTCGTTGCCGACGGACTCCTGGGGGAAGTTGGCCGGGCGGACGACGTCGTCGTTCTGGCGAAGGACGTCGAGCGCGTCGCGGCGGCGGTAAGTGTGATCGCCGAGCGTGACGAGGTTCACGCCGTACCGTTTGAGCTTCTGATGAAGCTGCGAGGTCAGACCGCTGCCCCCGGCCATGTTCTCGGCGTTGGCGATGACGCAATCGATCTCATGCTGTCTGGTGAGCTTGTGCAAGTGATCGGCCAGGAGCTGTCGACCGGGCCGACCCACGACATCGCCCACACAGAGCACGCGGACAGGCATGCACGCCTACTTTCTAGCGCGACCGGCTCACGGGTGGAGCGCGGCATCCGAGGAACGGACTAGCGCGCGTATTCGACGGCCCGCACCTCTCGCAGGAGCGTGACCTTCACCTCGCCGGGGTAGGTCATCTCCTCCTCGATCTTCTTGGCGATCTCCCTGGCCACGCGGATGGCCGACTTGTCGTCGACCTTCTCGGCGTCGACGATGACGCGGACCTCCCGGCCGGCCTGGATGGCGTAGGCCTGCTTGACGCCCTGGAACTGATGGGCCAGCTCTTCGAGCTGCTCGAGGCGGCGGATGTACCTCTCGAGCGACTCGCGGCGGCTGCCGGGACGCGAGGCGCTGATCGCGTCGGCCGCCCCGACCAGGGGCGTGAACGGGCTCAAGGCGGGCAGATCGCCGTGGTGGCCCGCGATCGCGTTGAGCACCTCGGGCTTCTCCTTGAACTTCTTGCAGATGTCGCTGCCGATCTGCGGGTGCGCGCCCTCGACCTCGTGGTCGACGGCCTTGCCGATATCGTGCAGCAACCCGCAGCGGCGGGCCAGCGAGCCGTCGAGGCCGAGCTCGTCGGCCATCACCTGGCAGAGGAAGGCGACCTCGACGCTGTGGCGGAGGACGTTCTGGCCGTAGCTGGTGCGGTAGTGCAATCGCCCTAGCAGGTCGAGCTGACGGCGATTGAGGCCCATGACGTTGACCTCCATCGCGGCCTTCTTGCCGATCTCGAGGATCTCCTTGTCCACGCGCTTGCGGGTCTCGTCGACGACCTCCTCGATGCGCGCCGGGTGGATACGCCCGTCCTGGATGAGCGATTCCATCGAGCGCCGGGCGACCTCGCGTCGGACTGGGTCGAAGGCGCTGACGACGACGACGCCGGGCGTGTCGTCGACGATGACGTCGACGCCCGTGGCCTTCTCGAAGGCGCGGATGTTGCGGCCCTCGCGGCCGATGACGCGGCCCTTCATGTCGTCGGACTGGATGTCGATCGTGCTGACCGTGCTGTCACACGTATGCTCCGCGGCGTAGCGCTGGATGGCGGTCAGCGTGATGTCCCTGGCGCGGAGCTCGGCGGATTCCTTCGCCTCGGAGACGACGCGGTCGATCAGCTCGCTGGCCTCGTGCTCGACCTCGTCGCCGAGGCGGCGGAGGAGGAGCTCCTTGGCCTCGTCGACGCTCATGCCGCTGATGCGCAAGAGCTGCGAACGTTGCTCGGCGAGGGCCTCGGCGAGCTCCTTCTCCTTGTCGACGATGGTCTTCTCACGCTGATGGAGTTTGGTCTCGGCGGTCTCGACGGCCCGCTCCTTGGTGTTGAGGGTGTCGAGCTTGCGTTCCAGGGTGTCCTCGCGCTTGTCGAGCCGGCGTTCGGCCTCCTTAATCTCGTTTCGGGTATCGGCGGTCTCCGCCTCGAACTGTTCCTGCTTCTTGATGAACTCGGCCTTGGCGTCCACCTCGGCCTTCTGCACGATTCGTTCGGCCTCCCGCTGTGCCTCGGACACTATACGTTCCGATTCTCGCCGAATGGCCAGTCGCCGCTGTCGAACGAGCAGGGCTTGGACGACAAGCGTGCCCGCGATGCCGGCTGCCACGGCGATGATGGCCACCACCCAGAGGTAGCCACTGGCCAGCGAGTCGGAGGCCGCCAAAGTGAGTAGCGGTCCCATCTCGTTGGTTTCTCCCATAGGGCATAAGAGCCACACGTTAGCAACATGCCACCCCCGGCGGCGATGCGCTCTGCAACACCATGAAGCAGGAAGGTGCGCGCCGCGCCGGCGACAGGTTTACGTTCTGTCAGGAGGGGAGAATCGTGCTCGCGATCGAACGGAGATCAGGACCAGTGCTCGCAACTCCGCAATGGGAAGTAAGCTAGATCGTCCTTGGTCGATTCGGTCGGCCGTAGGGCACCTGCTCTGGCGGTGTAGACATCCAACGAATAGAGCAGCGGCTTTTCGGGCATGTCGAATCGTTCCTGCATGGGCATCATGAGGCAACTGGGCACAAGGCCCTCGATCGATTGTCGAGCGTTCCTTCGGATGTCGAAAGCAAAATCCTAACGCGGGCCACATGCTTGTCGGTGACGCGACGGGCCAAGGCACGGGGTGAAAATCGCAACCCAGGAGCCTCGACGCGTCGACTCCGCGTGAGACGGAACTTGAACGAATCTCCTCTCAAGCACGGCCAGGCGAAGGCTATACCGATCAGGCGTACTAACCTCCATACTGGCCTTGACTTTTGAGTGTCTATCTTCGGGCACACAAGCCCGAGAACTAGAGTATAAACTCTGTACTGACCGAATCAAGCCCGCGCTGGCTGGGATTGTCGCTCAGACAGCAGGCTCGGATGCCAAAGCGTCAGCGACGGTCGCTTGTGTCGTCTGTGCAAGATGTCGGTCGACCTAACTCCATGCTAGCATAGTGCCCGCGCATCTAAGGGGGTAGCTCGTAGCGTCGTGAGGCATGCCAGGAGCTGTTCATCGGTCCGCGACGCTGGACGACCTGCGGAATACACAGGCTGAAGTGCGGCCCAAGGTAGATCATGGAGTTGCCGGATGATGATCAGATGTCTTCGTCGCTGGGGGTCGAGACCTCGAAGGCGCGAGAGGAAGGGCCTTTCTCTCATTGTGGCCCTGGTGGCCGTGATGGCCCAGCCCGTGCTGGCTGAGGAGAAGCCTCGCGTCAAGGCGCGGCTCCTAGCCGACACCTCCGCGATCTCGCCGGGTAAGCCGTTCAGGCTAGGCGTCGAGTTCACGATCGACAAGACGTGGCATATCTACTGGAAGCATCCCGGCCAGACTGGCCAGGCCACGATGATTGCGTGGCAACTTCCCGACGGGTTCCAGGCTGCTGACCTGCAGTATCCCACACCGCGCAAGTTCGTCGACAAGGCGGGCATCGTCTCGTACGGCTATGAGGACAGCGCGTTGCTGTTGGCCGAGATCACCCCGCCAAAGGATCTGCCGGCCGGCAAGAAGGTCACGCTGAAGGCCTCGGCCGAGTGGCTCGCCTGCAAAACGCTCTGTGTGCTCGGCAGCGCGGACCTGTCGATCGAGTTGCCGGTGGCAGGGGAAGGAGCAGCGGCCAAGGCCGCCAACACGGACCGATTCGACGAGGCCGTCGCGAATCTTCCCGTGCCGGCCGATCAGGCCAAGCACCTGGACATCCGGGCTGGGGCCGACGTCGATCGCGTCCGGCCTGGCGACGAGTTCACCATCGGCGTGCGTCTCGACCTCGCCTCGGGCATGCACATTCAGTCGCACAAGCCGCTGGACGAGGCGTTCATCGCGACGGACCTCTTCATCGGCGCGCCCGACACCCTCGCGCTGAAGCTGCCGGAGTTCCCGGAGGGCAAGATCCGCGAGGTCTCGGGCATGAAGCTCAGCGAGTACGCCGGCACGGTCGTGGTCAAGGTCCCTGTGCGGGCGACGGCCGACGTGAAGCCCGGAACGCTGACGGCCGAGGCCGTGTTGATCTATCAGGTGTGCAAAGACAACGGTGTGTGCCTTCCGCCGATGAGCGCCAAGATCGAGATCCCGATCCGTGCCGCGAAGGAGGGCACGGCGGTCAAACCGGCCAACGCGGCGATCTTCAAGGGGACTCCGGCTACGACGACGAGGGTTCCCTCAGCCGAGGCGCCGGATGCCTCCCCCGCCGCAACGGCTCAGGCGGGTCAGCAGGGCATGGATCAGTCGGGCGAGGCGCAAGCCGGTGATACGGCCACGGCCGACCCCGGCCTGTTGCTGATGCTGGTCTTTGCCTTCCTGGGCGGTCTGATCCTCAACGTCATGCCGTGCGTCCTGCCGGTGATTAGCATCAAGATCATGAGCTTCGTCGAGCAGGCGGGTGAGGACAACAAACGCGTGTTCCTTCTGGGCATGTCGTTCGCGGTCGGGATGTTGGCGTTCTTCCTGCTGCTGGGGCTGCTGGCGATGGCGGTTCGGATCGGGCCGGGTTGGGTCCTGCAAAGCACGCTCGGCGTGGTGATCATTACCACGGTGATCTTCGCCTTCGCGCTGAGCCTCTTCGGTGTGTTCGAGATCCAGCTCCCGGGCAGCGCCTCGTCGAACCTGGCATCGGCCGCCAGCAAAGAGGGACCGGGTGGGGCATTCGCCAAGGGCTTCTTCGCGACGATCCTTGGCACGAGCTGCACGGCGCCGTTCATCTCGACGGCGTGGTCGGCGGCGCTGGCCGCCTCGCCGCCGGTCCGTTTGATCCTGTTCCTGGTCATGGGGTTCGGGATGGCATGCCCCTATATCCTGCTGTCGGCGAAGCCCGATTGGATGAAGCTGCTGCCCAAGCCCGGCCCGTGGATGGACGGGTTCAAACAGTTCATGGGCTTCGTGCTGATCGCCACAGCACTATGGCTGCTCTGGGTGCTCGAGGGGCACGTCGGGCCGACGGGGCTGATCTGGATGCTGGCGTTCTTAACCGTGGTCGCCCTGGCCCTGTGGATGATAGGCCGTGTCCCCGCGACCGCCGGCAAGTGGCGTTCGATCCGTACGACGGCGATGGCCGTGGTGATCGTGATCGCCGGGTCCTATGGCTTTCACTACCAGCTCGAGCATCTTCCTGAGCAGGAAGCCTCGGCGTCGACCGGTTCGCAGCTGGCACCGTTCGGCGATGGCGGTGGCGAACGGTTGGACTATGACCAGGGTATCCCGTGGCAGCCGTACGAGCAGGGCCTGGCCGAGAAGCTCGCGGCCGAGGGGAAGGTCGTCTTCGTGGACTACACCGCCCGTTGGTGCGCGACCTGTCAGACGAACAAGCAGGTCGTTCTGGAGACCGATGAGATCCGGTCTTTGATGAAGCGCCTCGACGTCGTGCCGATCAAGGCCGACTACACCCGCAAGGACCCGCAGCTTGCCAAGGATCTCGAACGGTTCGATCGGCCGGGTGTGCCGCTGAACCTGGTGTACGGTCCGAAGAACCACGACGACCCGATCGTGCTGCCGGAGCTGCTGTCGAAGGGTGGCGTGATCGATGCCCTGAAGCAGGCCGCCGGCAGGTCGTAGGGCGGTGGCGTCAGCGGAGAGCGGGTTCGGTCCTGAGCCGGGGCACCCATCCCGTGCGGCCTAGCACTGCGTTTCAGGTATATCGCGACTACCTGCTCGAGCCGCGGCATTCGTGCCGCGCGGCCGCGCCGGATGAATCCGTCGGCTCGGGCAGGAGCCGTATCACGCAGGGACACGGTCATAGGCCCACCACGTGTGAAACACGGCACGAGTGCCTGACCACACTTGTCTTTGTGGGCTCCGATGAGGAGGGCGAGACGCCACTCAGAGCAGCGACCGTGAGGGAGCTGTGTTGTTGGAGCGTTTGAACAGCAACGCTCCCTGACGGTCGCGTCTCCGGCGCGGCATCGATCGGACGTGGGAGCGTCTCCCACGTTGGCCCCGAAGCTGGGCAACCGACAGATTCAATTGTGTTGGACCACTAGGATTGCCGTGCGATAGGAATGTCGCCGATTGATGGACGTCGCCGCCAAAGGCTCGCGCAAGCAAGCGCAGAATCTGTGAAACGCGGTACCAGGGTCCGACGAGAGGCAGCTAGCCGGATCGAAGAAGGAGGCCCACGCGCTCCAGGAGGTCGGACGCGGTGAAGGGCTTGGCCAGGAAGTCGTCGGCGCCGGCCTCGACGATCGCCTGGGCCGGACCTTCGTCGCGCATGCCGCTGCAGCCGATGATCGGCATGTCCGGGCGAATCGCCTTGAGCTCATGGAAGAGGGTCGCGCCGGACCTGTCGGGTAGGATCGCGTCGAGGACGATCAACTCGACCTCAGGATGGTTGCGAAGCTCCTCGACGGCTTCGGTGCCGCTGCCGGCCGTCACGCACGTGTAGCCCGCGCGTTCGACGATCCGCCGCTGGACATCGAGCACGATGGATTCATCATCCACGATGAGGATCGTTGGGTTCTGCCTGGGGGGGGCGGTGGGCACCGGCTTGTGGGTGGCAGTCGTCACGTGGCAGCCCTTCGCCCCGACGAAGGTTCACTGAACCCGCTCCTACTTCACGACGTAGGTTAACATAGCACCAGACAGCGACGATGCAAAGCATTAACCTTCACTAGCCGTGAGATTTGTGGCCGATTCGGCGCCCCAGGAGTCCGATAAGAGTGGGACGTTAGCTATTGCAGTGGGACTGCACGAGACGTTTTCATAAGAATGCCACTTAGGTGGCTAGAAATGGCATGCCGGTGACAGAGGGTCTGGAATGTGATCCAACCCCGTCGAGCGAGCTGTAGGGACCGCGCTGATGCGGCTCAGACAGTGTGCCCGAATGCTGTGGCGGGCCAGGTACGCCCTACCCGATGTCGCGTCCGAGCAAGCGGGCCACCTCGACACAATCCTTGTCGCCTCGACCGGACAGGCAGACGACTAGCAACGTATCCGAGGGCAGCCTTGGGGCCTGCTTGATGACTTCGGCGACGGCGTGTGCGGACTCGAGCGCGGGGATGATGCCCTCGGTCCGACACAGGGTCTGGAAGGCCTCGAGGGCCTCGCTGTCGGTGACCGCGACGTACTCGGCCCGCTCGCTATCCTTCCAGTGGGAGTGCTCCGGGCCGACGCCGGGGTAATCCAGCCCGGCCGAGACCGAGTGAACCTCCGACGTCTGGCCGTCGTCGTCCTGGAGGACGTACGTCTGCATGCCGTGGATGATGCCGGGCTGTCCCTTCAGTAGGGTGGCGGCGTGTCGACCTGGCTTGAGGTCCTCACCGCCGGCCTCGACGCCGAGCAGTCGCACGTCCTTATCGTCGATGAAGGGTGCGAACATGCCGGCGGCGTTGCTGCCGCCTCCGACGCAGGCGACGCAGTAGTCCGGCAAGCGGCCTTCCAGGTCCAGGATTTGCCTTCGCGTCTCGCGGCCGATGACCGACTGGAAATCGCGAACGATCATGGGGAAGGGGTGCCCGCCCATGACGCTACCGATGATGTAGTGCGTGTGGTCGACGCTGCCCATCCAGTCGCGAAAGGCCTCGTTGATGGCGTCCTTGAGCGTCTGCTGGCCGGTCGTGACCGACTGGACCTCCGCACCGAGCAACTCCATTCGGAAGACGTTGAGGCGCTGGCGGCGGATGTCCTCGGCGCCCATGTAGACCTTGCACTCGAGCCCGAACACGGCCGCGGCGGTCGCGGTGGCCACGCCGTGCTGACCGGCGCCGGTCTCGGCAATGACGCGTCGTTTCCCCATGCGTCTGGCGAGCAGGGCCTGGCCGAGGGTGTTGTTGATCTTGTGGGCGCCGGTGTGATTGAGGTCCTCACGTTTGAGGTAGATCTTGGCCCCGCCCAATTCCTCGGTGAGTCGCTGGGCGAAGTAGAGCGGGCTCGGCCGCCCGGCGTACTGCGTGAGGTAGCCGTTCAGCTCGTGCCAGAAGGATTCATCCGCTTGGGCTCGGGCGTACTCTTGCTGGAGCTGGTGGACGGCGCCCATGAGTGTCTCGGGGACGTACTGTCCGCCGTGAGCACCGTAGCGACCCAGCTCGTTGGGTACGGGTATGGCGGTGGGGTTGCTCATCGCGTCGACCTCTCTCGTGAGCGGGAGGCTCACCCAAATTCAAGCCACATTCTACGCCGGTCTGGAAGATTTGCCAATGCAACGGGAGTTCGATGGGAGCGATCGGTGGGCGAACCCGGCAGAGCTGATTCGTAGGCCATTGGCAGCAAATAGGTTGTTACCGAATAGGAGGTGCACCACGGTTCGATGGGCGCCTGGTCATCAATTTCCCCAAACCCTCGGAGGAAGTCTTCTCATCTTAAAGAATTTCTGAGGGCCCGGCCGATACATGTGTTGCCCAGTCGATCTAAACTGCCTATCTTAACGCACGGCGGGGGCGGCAAGGGCGATCACGTTGTTGTCAAGTCAGACCATCCTGAATTGGTGAGGTTGCCGGCGAGGAGCGACCGGCGATGCGAAGTCGATGATGGCCTGTCGACGGTCGGCATGCAGAGGAGCTGGATGTCGGCTGAGGGGTTTTGGCGCCCGGTTCGCGCAGGCTGAGCGAAGGGTTACCTGATGCAGCTCGACAATGTCCTCGATCGTTACCTGGAGCCGCTGTTACGTGGCGACCGTCATCAATGCAAGGAGGTCATCACCGGAGTCCTCCGGCTGGGCGTGGACCCGCGGCTGATCTATGAGAAGGTGTTGTGGCCGGCGATGGACCGTGTGGATGAGATGTACCGCGTCGATTCGATCAACACGGCCGTGGAGCACATGGCCACGCGAATCAACCGTGTGTTGGCCGACCAGGTGCAAAGCCGGTTGCCGCGCGAAGAGCCGAACGGCAAGAAGGTGCTGGTGATCTGTGCCGACAACGAGCCGGAGGAGCTCGGGGCGCAGATGACGGCGGACCTGTTCGAGTCGGACGGGTGGGAGGTCTACTTCGTCGGCGGGGGCGTGCCGCGTGACGAGATCCTGGCCATGGCCGGACAGCTCCGTCCGGACCTCCTGCTGATCTTCGGGACGCAGCCGAGCGGCGTCCCGGGCGTTCGGGCGTTGATCGAGACGATCCGGGAGATGGGCGTCAACCCGACGATGAACGTCATGGTCTCGGGCGGCGTGTTCAACCGAGCAGAGGGGCTGTGGGAAGAGATCCAGACGGACTTGTTCGCGCGCTCGGCCCAGGAGGCCTTGGAAGTGGCCAACGTGGCGCACCCGCGCGAGGCAGAGGTGCGTGTACCCGGAGCACCGAAGAAGAAACGTCGACGACGACGTCGTCCGCCGCTGCTGGAGCAGGCGGCGAATATGGCGTAGGGCACGTGAGGGTCCTTAGGGCCCGCACGGAGAGAGTGTCCGACACCACCCGAGGCGCGTCCAGCATGGAAGCGGCGCGCCTCGACTTATGCGCGCAAACCCCGACCCGACCCGTGATGCGTCGATGCCTTCGCGACGCCTAAGGCATAGTGGTTGTCCCGCAACGCGTCCTCAAGACGTGATAAGGAGGACGACGAGCGTGGTCGTGAACAGCGCATAGCCCGCCAGGAGAACGGCGAGCCGCCGTTTCTGAGATGCGACCATCTCATTGACAGCAGCCATGATAGCCACTCCGATTCGCTTTTCCCCAATCTTGCAGATGTGACTCAGGAGGCGAGTAGGATATGTGCTGCCTCTCCCATCCCTACTCCTCCCACTCCTGATTCCAGTATGCCCCGAAGATGGGGCCAGGTCAAGCGCAAAATACATATGCGGCAACGGGTAATGGACTATGATGCTCGCAGATGCGTCGTATGGAGACTAGGGGGGAATTAGGGATATCCCGAGCATTACCAGGCCGTCCAGCCGCCATCGACCAGGATATTCTGACCCGTGATGTAGCTGCCCGCATCGCTGGCCAGGAGCACCGTCAGGCCCTTCAGTTCGTGCGGCAGGCCCATCCGCCCGAGCGGGGTCTTCTTCTCGAGACGCTCGATGAACTCGGGCAGCTTGGTCTTCATCTCGTCCTTGGGGAACGGGCCGGGACTGATGGCGTTGACACGGATGTTGTCTCGGGCCCAGTAGGCGGCCATGTGACGCGTCAGGTGCACGACCGCGCCCTTGCACGCATGGTAATCCACGGGGCTGTTGACGGGCAGGTCCTCGTAGGCGTCCGGATAGCTGGCGACCACGCCGTACATGCTGGCGATGTTGATGACGGATCCGCCGCCGACGTGGCGCATGTGGGTGACGGCCTGCTGGCCAGCGACGAAATACTGCGTGGGGTTGCCCCGGAAGCTGGCCATCATGTCCTCGCCCGAAACGGTGTCGACGGTCATGACGTCGTTGCGGTCGCGCGCCGGGCCGCAATACGCATTGTTGACGAGCACGTCGAACCGACCGAACCGATCGGCCGTCTGATCGACCACGTCGCGGACCTGCTGCTCGTCGTTGACGTCGAGCTTGAGGGCGGCGCATTCGGGGCCGAGCTTGCTGAGGCGGTCGGCGAGCTGCCGGCAGGCGTCGACGCCGCGGGAGGCGATGACGACATGGGCGCCGGCCTCGGCGAGCGCCTCGGACATGGCGGTCCCGAGCCAGCCCGCACCGCCGGTGACGAGCGCGACGCGTCCACTGAGGTCGAAGAGTTCCTTGATGGTCGGCATGGTCATGGGTGGTAGCCCCTTGCTGTCGTGTCCGTGTGGTGGCATAGTTCGTGTCGCTTTCGTTGGACGTGAGAAACGCAGCGCAGCCGTTCTTCGGCTCAGGTCCTCGTGCGGCTGGAAGCGATATCGCAAGCGGCGTACCAAGCCGCAGGCTTGACGAGTGCCCGACCACCCCTGTTTCTGTGGGCTCCCATCAGATGGGCGCGACGCCACGCAGAGCAGCGACCGTCAGGGAGCTGTGTTGTTGGAGCGCTTGAGCAACAACGCTCCTTGACAGTCGCGTCCGACGGCGGCCTCGAAGCTGGGGAACCGACAGATTCAGTTGTGTTGGAGTACTAGTACCCGGCCACACTTGTTTCTGTGGGTTCCGATCAGGAGGGCGAGACGCTTATCAGAGCAGCGACCGTCAGGGAGCTGTGTTGTTGGAGCGCTTGAGCAACAACGCTCCTTGACAGTCGCGTCCGACGGCGGCCTCGAAGCTGGGGAACCGACAGATTCAGTTGTGTTGGAGTACTAGGGCCACGTCCGCTTTCTCCTGCTACGTCCGCTTTCTCTCGGCGCCCCTTTCTCGGAGGCCTACTTTAGCATCCCCGCGCCGTCGATGGGCCAGACGTCGACGATCGTGCCGTCGCGATGGACGACGTACTCGCGATAGAGGTTGCACGTCGTGCAGCCATGTGAGGGCACGAGGCGGATCTTATCACCGATCTCGGCCGGATGCTCGCCGCCGAGGTTGATGCCAAGGTGCTCTTCCGATCCGAGGAAGGGGATCTCATCGCCTGGCCGGTCGTAGAGCGTCGGCGGACCGAACTCATTGGCCAGACCCTTGAGTCCGACGTCGAGCACGACGCGGCCGGGCTCGGGCTTGGAGATCACGGTGGCCAGCACGGTCATCGCGTTTTCAAACTCGAGCCGGATCGTCTTGTAGCTGCAATCCATCAGGGCGTAGCTGCCGCTCTGGAGCTCGTCCACGCCGTCCAGCGGGCCGGTGATGTCGTACGTGCCCGTCCCGCCACCGGAAAGGATGGCCACGTCGATACCGGCCTGCTCGATGAGTCGGCGGGTGTCGATGGCGAGCTGCATGTCGCGGCGCGTCAGCTCGGCGCGTTCGTCCGGATCGGGACGACAGACGACGTGGCCCTCGTAGGCCTGGATGCCGTCGAAGCGAACGCCCGGCAGGGTTCCGATGAGCCTGGCCAGTTCGAGAGCGGCCTCGCCCGGCGCGACGCCGCAGCGATGCATGCCGATCTCGACCTCGACGAGCAGGCCGACCTCGACGCCCGCGGCCGAGCACGCATCGGACAGCTCGCGGACGTTGATCGCACTATCGACGGCCACACGCAGCGTGCAGATCCGCGCGACCTCGACGAGCCGCCTCATCTTGCTCGGCCCGACGACCTGGTTGGCGACCAGGATGTCGGCGATGCCGGCGCGAGCGAGCACCTCGGCCTCGCCGAGCTTGGCGCACGTGATACCGACGGCACCGAGCTCGACCTGCTTCCGTGCCAGCGTGGTGCATTTGTGGCTCTTGAAGTGCGGCCGGAGCTTGCAGGGCTTGTCGGCGAAGTAGTCGGCCATGCGACGCAGGTTCGCCTCGGCCGCGTCGAGATCGAGCAGTAGTGCGGGCGTGTCTGCGGCGGTGATAGCGTGGCCTTGGAGGTCGAGTGCGTCGTTCAAGGGATCCCTCGCTGTGGTTGGTCTGCGGCCATGTTCGTTCACGGTCGGCAGTCTAGTGCGAGCGCGGTCGTGGCTCAAGGTGGGGGTAGGCATGCGGTCGCCGTAGGGTCGAGCCCCGGGACGTCCCGGGCAAGGTCTTGCATGAAATCAGGCCTAAAGGACACACCCAACACGACTCGAATCAAGGCTGGGGTTATCAGCTTGCCTCCTCACTCCCAAAAAACTGCAACCTCGGAAACTGATCGGCCAGCAGGCCGCCGTCGATGACGAGGCTCTGGCCGGTGGTATAGCGACCCGCCTCGCTGGCGAGGTAGACGACCGCGCCGGCGCACTCGTCGGGGGTGCCTTGCCGGCCCAGCGGGATGTGCTCGATGGCGTAACGCTCGAAGGCCGGGTCGAGGTCGAAGTCCTCGCCGATCTCCGTCTGGATCAGCCCTGGGTTGACGTTGTTGACGGTGATGGCGTGCGGGGCGAGCTCGATGGCCAGCGACTTGGTGAGCAGCTCGAGTGCGCCCTTGCTGGCGTTGTAAGGGGCGAGCAGGGCCTCGGCGACCAACCCGTTCGTGCTGCCGATGTTGATGATGCGTCCGCCCGTGCCGGCGGCGATCATGTGCCTGGCCGCGGCCTGAGCCAGGAAGAACGGCGCCATCACGTTCACGCGGAAGGTCAGGTCCATCACGTCACGGTCGACCTTGTCGAACGGCAACAAGTGGGCGATGCCGGCGTTGTTGACGAGGATGTCGAGCCGGCCGAGCTTGGAGACCACGTCGTCGACCACACGCGCCAGCGCGTCGAGGTCGGCCAGGTCTTGCTGGATCAACGCGCAGCGGGGGCCCATATCGCGGACCTTGGCGGCGAGCGATTCGGCCTCGTCGCGGCGGCTGCGAAAGAGGATGGCGAGGTCGGCCCCGGCCTCGGCGAAGGCAAGGCTGATGGCCGAGCCGATGCCGCGCGAGCCTCCTGTGACGAGGGCGACCTTACCGGTCAGATCGAAGCGATTCATGTATGCGTTCCCCAATTCCGTCTCTGTAGCGGCGTCATCCTTCCACACGGGCGGACAAGCCGCCAAGGGCAACGGAGCCGGCATGCGCGCGTCGGACTCACAGCGTGGGCGTTCGTCGAGGCGGTGTCAAGGTCGACACGCCCGAGCTGGCCGGCCAATCAGGTGGAGGTGGTGGATGAGGTCTCGGTGACGCATCCCTCCGACAGCGGCAGGCGCCGCCACCATACGAGGTACAGGAAGAGGGCCCCGAGCAGGCACAGGAGCATGAGGACGATCGCTCGCGGCCAGTTGTGCAGGACGATGTCCATCATGAGCACATACAGCAAGACAAAGAAGATCGTGCCGACGATCGCGACGGTCAGGGCGTAGCGGTCCTGTTCAGGCCGGTTGGGATCCTCGCCGGCGTCGGCGAGCAGGCGCCGGACGGGCCCCCAGGCCCCGAAGGGACGCACCTTGCGGTAGAAGCTCTTCAGGTCGTCGGCCGGCGTGGCCGGCAGCAGGTAAGCGGCCGCGACGGTGGCGGCCAGGCTGATGCCCGAGAGCAGCGGGAAGTACTGGAGCCGCGTCATGTCGGTCCAGAAGTAGACGTAAAGACCGACGGGCACGGTGCACGCTCCGCTGGCGCAGACGGCCCAGCCGTTGAGTCGCCACCAATAGGCGGCCAGGAGGCTTGGGGCAATCAGGGCCGAGCCGAGCGCGAAGTTGATCGGGTTCCAGATCGAGGCGATGCTGTCGGTCTTCAGGCTGATGACGATGCCGAGGGCGACCACGACGAGCGTGGCGACGTAGCTCAGGATGATGAGCGTGCGCTGGGTGGCGGTCGTCCAGATCGGCTTGATGAGGTCGTTGACGATGAAGGAGGCGGCCACGTTCAGGGCCGAATCGAACGACGACATGAAGGCCGCGAAGAGCCCGGCCAGCACGAGGCCCTTGACGCCGACCGGCAGCACCTGGTTGAGCATCATCGGCAGGACGCGTTCACTGTCGACGGCCTGGTTGCCGGCGCCGAGGATGCTGAGGCCGTACGCGGTGCATCCCATGACGAGGCCCCAGCGGACGCTGATGACCAGTCCCCAGGCCAGGCCGATCTTGCTGGCCTCGGCCTCGTTGCGGGCGGCGCGGAAGCGCTGGAAATCGGCCGCGCCACCGGCGGACGTGAAGAGGAGGATCACGCCACGGGTCACCCAGAGGATCACGAGGGCGCCGAAGGCGTCCTTGTACTTCTCGAGGTACTCGGGTGAGGGATCGTCAATCCTCCAGACGGGCATGAGGCTGAACCAGTCGTCGCCGACGGCCTGACGGAACGCCACCGGGTCGATTTCGATGAACGCGGTTACCGCGATGTAGACGGCCGCGAAGCTCAGCAGGACGGTCTGGAAGAAGTCGCTGTAGACGACGCTGAAGAAGCCGCCGAGGACGACGTACAGCCCCGTGAAGGCGAACAGCAGCGGAATGGCGACGCCCTTGTCGATGCCGAAGATCTCCTCGACGAACTTGCCCACGCCGGTGCCGGCGTAGCCAAGGCCGACCACGAGAGCGGTCAGGACGATGATCAGGCTGACGAATCGGGCCGCGCTGCCGGCGGGGCCCTTGCCGTAGCGGAAGACCAGCCATTCGAGTCCGGTCAGGACGCCGCTGCGATAGGCCCACTTGGCCTTATAGGCCAGCACGAACCCGGCGAACGGGAAGCACCAGAACCAGTGCTCCCACATGCCCTTCATGCCGAAGAGGTAGAACACCGAGACCATCCACATCGTGCCGGTGATATCGAAGAAGGTGCTGGAGCCGCTCATGCCGAGGATCCACCAGGGCATCTGGCGGCCGGCGAGGAAGTAGCTCTCCATGTTCTTGCCGGCGCGACGTTCCATGTAGGCGCCCACGCCGAAGACGAGCAGCAGGTAGACGATGACGATGGCGGTGTCGATGGAGCTGATGTGCACCGATCAACTACCTCCCCAGCGTGCGATAGCGGTAGAGCCGTCCGAGGTGTCGGAGGTAGTTGAGCTGCTCGGTAACGTTGAGCTTGCTTTTGCCGCGGGTGCGGTCGGCGAAGTGGATGGGCACTTCGCGGATGGTGTGGCAGTCGCACTTGATGATCAGCTCGAGGGCGATCTTGTAGCCGATGGGGTCGAGTCGACGGGCACCGCGGTAGGTCTCGGCCGACAGGGCGAAGAAGCCCGACATCGGATCGGTCAGCCGCGACAGCGGCCAGGCCAGGGCCTTGGCAACCTGCGAATTGAGCCAGCGGAACAGCCCCCATTCGGCATCCGTGCTCCCGCCAGGGCAGAAGCGGCTGCCGAGGACGAAATCGGCCCGGCCGTCGCGGAGCAGGGCGATCATCTCGGGGATGGCCTCAGGTGGGTGGCTCAGGTCGGCGTCCATGCAGACGACGAACGCGCCGGTCGCCTCGTCGAAGCCGCGGAGGACCGCCGTGCTCAGCCCCCGTTCCTTCTCGCGGACGATCATGCGGACGGGCAGGCCTTGGGCCGCGAGCTCGGCCACCGCCTCGACGCTGCCGTCGCGACTGTTATCGTCGACCAGGATCATCTCGTGAGCGAGATCGGCGGCGGTCATGGCCTGATGGACGCGCGGCACGAGCAGGGGGATGTTCTCGACCTCGTGATAGGTGGGCACCACGATGGAGACGAGATCGGCTTGCCGGTCGGGGAGGTCGGCCATGCAAACGGTTCCTGGGTAACGCGCTCGTGGGCAAGGCCTCGTGCGCTGCCAGGAAGGCACTATACTGCCAGGACGCACGCGCGACTACCTTCAACCGTCGCGAGCAAGACTCGACGAAGGGGCGGCCGCGTGGCACAATCGTTCCGCAACGCGACGGCGCGCACATCGGGGAGTGGACTATGACGGCAATCAGGCTGACCGGCGGGAAGGTGTTCGACGGCGAACGGTTCCTCGAAGGGACTAGCGATGTCTGCATTCGCGACGGGCGTTTCGTGGAGGCCGAGGCGCTGACCGGAGAGATCGAGACGATGGACGTCGCCGGCTGCATGGTGGTTCCCGGCTTGATCGACATGCACGCCCATGTCTTCGAGGGCGTGACGGTGGGCATCAACGCCGACAGCAACTTCCTGGAAAAGGGCGTCACGACGGTGTGTGACGCCGGATCGGCCGGCGCGAACACGTATGTCGCCTTCGAGAAATTCATCGTGGGCGGGAGCCGGTGTCGGGTGAAATCCTTCCTGCACGTCAGTTGCGTGGGGCTGGCGCTCATGAATGAGTCTCCGGCCGACATGGGCGAGTTGGAAGAGTTCCGCCTCATCCGGGGCGAGGCCGCCTATCAGACGGTGCTGGCACACCCGGAGCACATCGTGGGGATCAAGGTCCGCACGAGCGAGTTCCTCGCTCACAGCGAGGACAAGGAACGGGCCGGCTTGTGGGCGGCGCGCCATGTCGCGGACCGAACGGGGCTGCCGCTCATGGTGCACTACCCGGGCAGCAGCCTGCCGGAAGAGGTGATCCTGGGTCGGCTCCGCCCGGGCGACATCCTGTCGCACATCTATCATCCCTGGGTGGGCGGGCCGCTTGACCGGTACGGCACGCTTATGAGCATCTACAAGGAGGCGAAAGACTTCGGTGTGGTCTTCGATCTCGCCCACGGCAGGGGTGCCTTCAGCTTCGACGTGGCCGAGCGGTGTCTCGAACAGGGGTTGGCGCCCGATACGATCAGCTCGGACCTGTACACGATGAACGTGGCCGGGCCGGTCTATGACACGCTGACGACGATGGACAAGCTGCTGGTCTTGGGTATGCCGATGGAGGCGGTGCTTGCCGCCACGACGAGCCGGCCGGCCGAGGTGATCGGGCTGGACCACGAGATAGGTCGCATTCGTCCGGGTCTCTGTGCGGACGTGACGTTGCTCTGCTATGAGGAGCGTGCGAGCGAGCTCCGCGACGTCCTTGGCCGGACCCGCCGGGCCGAGAACCGCCTCGTTTGCCGAGGCGTGATCCGGGCGGGTGAGGTGGTCTGGTCCGGGTAGACGGACAAAATCGGCCGTTGCCGGCCGAGCAGATCGGTTGGCTGGGGTGATTGAGGCGCACATCTTTAGTCATGTCGCTTTGGAAGATGCGGTAGGTGTTTCGGTCAATGGTGCTGGCCAGGGTTGCCGTCCGGCGCCTTTATGGCGGTACATTTAGGATGTCTAGGCGTCATCGCGCGGTCGTGCAAGTCGTGACTAACAAGAAGCGTGCTGAGATTTGACGGGTCCACTAACCCGATGTATACTTGCCTAATTCAAGCGAGGGCAAGGGACTACCCAGCAGGACGCTGCGGCCCAGTACAGCGAACGACACTCCACGTTGGGCGAGTTCGGCGAAGCATCAGCTTCGCAGGGAGCGCGAGTGGACAGACGGAGCGTAGAGGCTGTTACCCGTAAGATCAAAGCCGCCAACGATATTGTCGATTACGTCGGGGAGCACGTAACCCTCAAGAGACGCGGAAGGAACTTTATCGGGCTCTGCCCCTTTCACCAAGAGAAGACCCCCTCGTTCAATGTCAGTCCTGACCGTCAAAGCTTCAAATGCTTTGGGTGTGGGGTCGGTGGTGATGTGTTCACTTTCGTGCAGCTCCGCGAGAAAGTCGAGTTCGTTGAGGCCAGGCGGCTACTCGCCGCGCGTGCCGGCATTACCCTCGAGGAGCGCCGCGGCAGGGGCGGGAGTGGTCCATCGCGTGATGAGCTGTACCGTGTGAACGCGTGGGCTCGGGGGCAGTTCCGATCGTGGCTGGAGGATAGCCAGAAGGGCCAGGTGGCCAGGGATTATCTCGCCCGTCGGCAGTTGGAACCGTCGGTCGTCGAACGGTTTGGGCTGGGTTTGGCCCCGGGCGAGTGGGGGGCCATCGAGGGCGCGGCCCGAGCGGCGGGCATCGAGGTCGGGCTGCTCCATGCGTCCGGACTCGTTCGGTCCAGGAGCAGCGGCACGGGGCTGCGAGATACGTTTCACAATCGCCTGATGTTCCCGATCTGTGACCCGACCGGGCAGGTCTTGGGGTTCGGCGGAAGGACGCTGGGTGACGATCGGGCGAAGTACCTGAACACCCCGGAGACGATGGTCTTCGACAAGGGGCGAGGCCTGTACGGGGTGGACCTCGCCCGGCGGGCGATCGGCGAGCGGGGTCGGGTCATCGTGGTCGAAGGGTATACCGACTGCATGATGGCCCACCAGCACGGCTTCGAGGAGTGTGTGGCCACGCTCGGAACCGCGCTGACGGTGGACCAGGTTCGCCTGCTCAAGCGTTACGCGGACACGGCCTATCTGGTCTTCGATTCGGATGAGGCCGGCACGCGGGCAGCCGATAGGGGGCTCGAGGTCTTCCTGACCCAGCAGATGGAGGTGCGGCTGGTGCAGGTTCCCGAGGGCAAGGACCCGTGCGATTTTCTGCTAGCTCAGGGCCGAGAAGCCTTTAGGGAGTTGTTGAACGGCGCGTCGAGCGCGCTAGAATTCAAATGGAGACAGGTGCACCGCCGTTACGGGCAGGCCCAGGCCGGTCCCGAGCGACATGAAGCCATCCAGGAGTTCTTGTCGGTCGTCGCCACCTCTGCGGTATTCGGCTCAATCGATCCGATTCAACGTGGACTGGTGCTGAACGAGGTCAGCAAGCTACTGGCCATACCGGCCGAGGAACTGCATCGTCAGTTGGCCCGTCTGGGCAAACGTGTACGAGCTCGCGTGACCAACGGTGTGGAGGGCGCGACATCGGTGGCGGATGCGGATGGGGCGGCGGCACAACGCAGGGCCCGAGCCGAACAATTGGCCCTGCGAGAGGTCCTTGAAGTGTTGATGGCCGAGCCGGGCTACTTCGACCGGGTGAGCGAGTGGTTCGATCCGCTCAGTCTGGAAGACACGGACTTACGCTCGGTAGCGGTTGCGGCCAAACGGATGGCCGAGGAGTACGGTGAGTTCGACGCAGGTGAATTGATCGTTCGTATGGAGGACGCGCGCTACGCACGGCTGATCACCGATCTTCAGGTTGCCGGTGAGAGTCGTTCGAATTACGAGCAGACGATCGAATCGGCCCGGCGGCGCATCGAAGAGGTTCGGGCTGAGCGAGCGTCGCGCGAGGCGGCAGCGCAACTTCTCCACCAGCGAGGCACGTTGTCGGAGGAGACTGAGGAAACACTGCTGAGGGCCGTGGCGGCCGGGGCAAAGGCCAGGAAGGGGCCCCTCCCGCTGCGGCGGACCTACGGCCAAGGCTGATCTCGTCCGGTCCGTTCGACCAGGAGGGTCGCGGACCGAGAGACAAAGGCGCGAGAACGGGTAGGTCATGATTCGTTCGGTAGAGTCAGAGAGTGAATTGAAGGCAATGGGGAAGCAACAGACCAGTAAGAAATCGAACAACGCCACACGGAAGCGGCCCAGCCGGTCGAAGCGGAAGAAGGGCACCGCTGGGGCTGAGGACACTTCACCGAAGGATCAGAAGGCCCAGGCGACGGCCGTGGCCGAGCCGCCCGAGAAGCCTGCCGAGGATCCATCGGCGCCGCTCGATCCGGTCGATGCCGTCGTGTACGAGCTGATCAAGCGGGGCAAGGCCCGCGGCTGGCTGACGTGGGAGGAGCTCAACGAGACACTGCCGGACGAGGCCATCTCGCCGGACCGGCTCGAGGGCGTCCTGACGCAGCTCGAGGACAACAAGATCGAGATGATCGACGAGGCCGAGGCTGACAAGGTGGCCTTCGCCGAGGACGAGCAGGGCCGGGCCAAGCTGGCGCGCCAGGAGGCCGACGACCTCGAGGACATCAACCTCGAGGAGGAGCTGGCCGAGGCGACGAGCCGCCGAATCGACGACCCGGTGCGGATGTACCTGACGCAGATGGGCGAGATTCCGCTGCTGACCCGGGCCCAGGAGATCGCGCTGGCCAAGAAGATCGAGCTGACGCGCACGGCCTTCCGCCGCAAGGTGCTCGAGAGCGACTACTGCATCGGGCAGGCCGTCGAGATCCTCCAGCAGGTCCACGAAGGGCAGCTCCCGTTCGACCGGACGATGAAGATCAGCACCAGCGAGAACATGGCCAAGCAGACGATCACGAAGCGTCTGCCCGGCAACATCGCGACGGTGCGGAAGCTGATAGCCCTGAACATGGAAGACTGGGAGAAGCTCTGCGCGCCGCGTGTGGCGGCGGCGACCCGCCAGCAGATCAAGAAGCGGATCAACATGCGGCGGCGCAAGGCGAGCAAGCTGCTCGAGGAGCTGAGCCTCCGCACGGCGCGGATCCAGCCGATGTTCAAACGGATCGACCACATCGGCAAGAAGCTGCGCGAACTGGAACGTGAGATCAAGCGCCAGGAGAAGCGGCTGACGGTTCCCGAGGAAGACCTCGAGGACATGAAGGAAGAGCTCGAGGGCATGTGTGGGCTGGTGCTCGAGCGGCCCGACGAGTTGACCAAGCGGGTGGAGCAGACGCGACGCGTCTTCGGCGAGTATGAGGACGCCAAGCGGAAGCTGTCGGGCGGTAACCTGCGGCTGGTCGTCTCGATCGCCAAGAAGTATCGCAATCGCGGGCTGAGCTTCCTGGACATCATCCAGGAGGGCAACACGGGCCTGATGCGCGCGGTCGATAAGTATGAGTACCGCCGCGGTTACAAGTTCAGCACGTACGCGACATGGTGGATTCGCCAGGCGATCACGCGCGCTATCGCCGACCATGCCCGGACGATCCGCATCCCGGTGCACATGATCGAGACGATGAGCAAGCTGCGGAACATCAGCAAGCAGTTGCTCCAGGAGTTCGGCCGCGAGCCGGACATCGGCGAGATCGCCCGCCGCGCGAAGATGCCCGTGGCCGAGGCACGACGCGTGCTGAAGATCAGCCGGCACCCCATCAGCCTGGATCGGCCCGTCGGCGAGAGCGAGGACTCGTACTTCGGCGACTTCATCGAGGACGAGACCGTCGAGAGTCCGGTCAGCTCGGCCACGCAGGAGATGCTCAAGGACCGCATCGAGCAGGTGCTCAAGACGCTGACGTACCGCGAGCGCGAGATCATCAAGCTGCGGTACGGCATCGGCGACGGATACACGTATACGCTGGAGGAGGTCGGGCGGATCTTTAAGGTCACGCGGGAACGCGTTCGGCAGGTGGAGGCCAAGGCCATCCGCAAGCTCCAGCATCCGGTGCGAGCCCGCAAGCTCGAGGGCTTTCTTGACGGTTCCATGCGTAGGATGTAGCGTATAGTCGCCCACGGATGAGCAGCGCGTCGTGCGACGCATCTGGCAGGTTCCGAGGGCGATGCACCAACCCAGCAAGTGGAAAACGCCCGCCGATTGGGTTCTCAGGCTCGACGGCGGGCGTTCTCATTTCAGAGGGGCTCATGGCGCCGGCGGACCGGCGAAGTCCCAGGTGCGGAGAACCTTGCCGTCCGGGGCGGCGATCTTGATCCAGTCGAACTCGGCCCGGGCGGCGCGGAGACTCGGGTCGATGCGGATGCCGATGAGCGGGTCCGGGACGCTCAGCTTGACGGTGTAGTCCTTCCACTGTCCGTCGTGGCTCGGCTTGAAGGCCTCGAAACGCTCACGGGCATAGCCCGGCTTGGATTCGGTGGCCCAATAGACCCTGCCGCTCGTGGTGCCCTCGGCCATCCGCAGACGGAAACAAACAGCAAACGGGCCCTTGAGGGGCGGCACCTCGCGTGTCTGCACGAAGGGCCGGACGTCGCTTGATATCCGCAACACGCCCGCCGTCTCGACGGCCTTGGTCTCCTTGGACGGACCCCAGACGCGATAGGCGGGGTTCGGCTTGGGCACGAGCGCCCCCGTCTCTTTCAGGAAGCCGTCGATCAGCGCATCCAGCTCCTTGACCTTCTCCGGCAGCTTGCCGGCCAGGTTGGTCGTCTCGCCGATGTCCTCGGCGAGGTTGCAGAGCATGGTGCGATCGGGATAGGTGCGGTTGGTGTCATGGACGCGGATGAGCTTCCAGTCGCCCTTACGGACGGCGGTCGCGGCCGGCGAGCGATTGCCGAAGCTGTGCGGGAAGTGGCAGAAGATGGCCTCGCGGTTCAGGCTGCCCGTCTGCTTAAGCAGTGGCACAAGGCTTACGCCGTCGAGCACCTGGCCTGGTTGCGGTTGGGCCCCGACGATCTCGAGCAGCGTCGGGTAGAAGTCGACGCTGACGACCGGCTCGCTGCATGTCGACCCCGGTTTCACCACGCCGGGCCAGCAGACGAGCATCGGCTCGCGGTAGCCGCCCTCGAAGATGGTGGCTTTGCCGCCGCGGAGCGGGGCGTTGTTGGTGGGCGGGAGGTGGTCGGCCCACTTGCGCCAGTCTTGCAGCAGCTTCCAGCGCCGTGAACCCTTCGGGGCTTTTCGCCTGCGGTCGGAGGCGGTGTTGCTGTGGACGTTCCCCCCGTTGTCGGAGAAGAAGAGGATGATCGTGTCGTCCGCGATGCCGAGGGCGTCGAGCTTGTCCATCACGCGGCCGAGGCTTTCGTCGACGCTCTTGAGCATGCTGGCCATGATGGGGTTGCCCTGCTTGCCGCGGGGGTCCTTCGTGTCGGCGAAGCGTTTTGTGATCGCCTCCTTGTGGCCCCACGGACCGTGCACGCCGTAGTGCCAGAGGTGCAGCAGGAAGGGGCCCTTCTTGTTGGCCTCGATGAAGGCCAGGGCCTCGTCGGTGAGGCGGTCGGTGATGTACTCGCCGGGCGGGCCGTCCTTGAGCGTGCCCCGCGGAAAGCCGTAGGGGCTGTGATAGCTCGGCGGGCCGGGGTCGGGCGTGCCGTGACGCGTCACGTCGAAGCCCTGTTTGTCCGGCCAGTGCTCCTCGTTGATGCCGAGATGCCACTTGCCGATGTGGGCCGTGCGGTAGCCTCGTCGCTTCAGGACCTCGGCGATGGTCAGCTCCTCGGGCGGCAGAAAGCGCTTGCTACGTGGGAAGATCGTCTTGACGTGCGGAGCGGCCTTCTCGGGTAGCAGCGGCTGATCGGGCAGCGGCGGGAGGTGACACGCGGGCGTCGTGATGCGGAGCCGGGCGGGCCACTTGCCCGTCAAGATGCTCGCGCGGGTGGGCGAGCACAGCGGGTTGGCCGCGTAGGCGTCGGTGAACATCATGCCGCGGCTGGCGAGGCGTTCCATGTTGGGCGTCTCGTAGTAGCGGCTGCCGTAGACGGTGCTGTCCATCCAGCCCATGTCGTCGACGAGGAAGAAGATGATGTTGGGCCTGCGGTCGCCTGGCGGAGCGGCGTGGGCGGCGCCGGTGAGCATGACGACGAGAATCAGCCCTGCGACCGGTGTAGGTAGAGTCGTACGCTTGCATGATAGGGTGTGCATCGGGAGCTCCTCAAGCGGGTATCGAGTCTGTTGGCCTTCACGTGGCATGCTAGCGGAGCCGAAGGGTGAGTGCGAGAGGGCGTTGAAGGCGACAGCATACAGAAGGCAGGCGGTGGGAAGAAGTGGCTTGCAGACGGGACAGGCGACCCGAGCCGCCGTGTCCTCACGGCGGTCGTCGGCGTGACGCTCAGGACCCCGCTGGGGCTCGGTTCAACAGCAACGCTTCCTGACGGGCACGGCTCCGAGCCGGCCGTAGCGTGGTCCTCCACGCAAATGCCGATCAGGTCGAATCTCTCTCGGAGGCGGCTTCTACATCGCGGGAAAGGCGATGCTACTACCGGCGCCGATGCGCGATCCACGCCCAGGTCGGCGGGACCAGCGCGAGGACGACGAGGAGCCAACCCGGCACGGACACGGTGGTGCGGTGGATGTGCTCCGTCCGGTGGCGGTCGAAGCCGAACCGCCAGGCCTGGCTGAGGTGATAGCTGCGCCTGCTCGGATTAAGTGGTGCCCAACGAAGGCCCATCGCGCCCCGATCGTAGAAGCTGCTGGCGCGGCGGAACTCCTCGGTGGCCCAGTTGGCCGAGAGCGTCAGGCTGCCGGCCTCGACGGTGGCCGAGACGAGCCACGCGCGGTCATGGCCGACCGGGCCCGACCAGGTCACGGTGTACAGCAAGCTTGCGACAAAGACGGCGATCGCCAGACCCGCCAAGGCCAAACCTGGCCAGCGGATGAGCCAGTTCAGGATATGGCGAGGACGAGGAATGTCAGGCCTCCGACTGGTTCGCCGTGTCTCCGACGGCGGTCCCGCACTCCGGACAGACTCCGCTCGTGTTGCCGGTGAGATTGTAGCCGCAGCGCCCGCAGTGGCCAGGCGGTGGGCGGCGACGGTCGATGTACCAGAGCAGGCCGGTTGGCAGAGCGACGAGGAGGTAGGGCAGCCAGAAGGGTAGGGCAAGTTCAGTTCCCGAGACGCTCCCGCCGTTCGGGGCACCTAAGTTGTTGAATGAGGCATACTGGAAGCCGCACAGCGACTCACGGATTGCATAGTCGGCATGCCGGCTAACTTCCCGAGTATGCACATGCATCCCAGGGTTGATGACTGCGGCGTTGGACGGGTGACGGGCCCGAAGGCATGTTAGCCATAGCCGGCCTTGGAGAACGGACAGACCCAGACTGGCTTGAGAGCCGCCTCGCGGTGGCGTGTTGGCCATCCCCGAAACGCTTTGGAAGAAGCTCAACGGGTAGGCACAGACAAGCGCTAACGCCAACAGCGTGCCGAGCCACTTGGCAATCGTGCGCAACCTGGACCGGCGTCGCCTACGTCGCATCGGAGTGTGGGCCTCCGCAGCACACATGACGCATGTCGTGGTGCGCGATCTCGCGCCCGAGTCAACGTGCGGTGGCCTGCTCAGGCCACGTCAGGTGCTTCGCTTCATCGCCGAAGTCGATGCCGCGGCTCGGTTCCGACGTGTCCTCGTAGAACCATGCCAGCGGGATCGAGATGAACTTGAGCGTGTGCGGCCGGAGCTTGTGGCCGGGGATCGGCTGGCTGTGCGTCGTCAGCAGAACGCGCATGCCAACCTCGCGATCATCTACGAATGTCATGCTCGTGTAGCCGTACTGCATGCACGGATCTTCCTCGATCGTCCGCACGTGCCGCCACGTCTTGGCTCCGTCGGTCGAGATGGCCGCATCGAGCGGCGTGCGCGCGGTGTACGTGTACTTGCGCGGGTATCGCTTGAAGTCGTGATTCGGGAACGTCATCAAGATGTGGCCGGCGTAGCCTTTCTTCCTGGTGTAGGGCGTCGCGGGGATCCGCTCGGCGGTCAACGGCGAGCACGGCCCGCGCAGCGTCGTCGGCTCGGGTCGCGACCACGTCAGGCCGCGATCGGTCGAGAAGCTCTGTGCGTGAAAGCCCATCGTCGTGCGGCCGTACATCCACAGCCGGCCGTCGGACAGCTCGACCACGCCGGGCTCGTTGAAGTTCTGCGAGCCCCAGTCCTGACGCCGCGGGACGTTCTTGCCGGCGCGCCAGGTCAGGCCGCCGTCATCGGAATACACGACCGCACCGAGCCGGCCGGGGTAGTCTCGGCAGACCAGCAGGATGCGTCCACGATCGTCGTATCGACCGGCATCGTCGCGGAGCTCGAGGAAGCGATCGTTGTTGGCGATTCGCTGGAGATGACCGGCATGGGCCGGGATGGGCTTGCCGAACGTCTTGCCGCCGTCCGTGGATCTGCGGACGTAGTGGACGGCCGGGCCCTCCGGCGCGTTTTTGACGAGGAACGTGAGCAGGATCGTGCCCTTGTTCGTGCGGAGCAGGCTGACGGACATCACGTTCGTGCCGATCTGTTCTTGGAGGACGCGTAGTGGTCCCCAGGTTCGGCCTCCGTCGGCAGAGCGTCGCATCGAGATGCGGCTCGGGGCTCCGTCGTGCCAGTTCTTGGTGTAGAAGTCGCTCCAGGCCATCAGCAGCGAGTCGTCGCCGAGTTGGACGATATCGCCCTCGGTATCACGTTTGTGGGGATGGGTTCGTTCGCCCAGGACCGACCAGTAGATGCCGCCATGGCGGAGGACGTGTGTGATCCCGCTCTCGTAGCCCTTGGCGTAGGCGAAGTCGGGCAGCGAGGGCCTATCGACCTTCTGCCCCTTGGCCTTGGAGTGATCGACACCAGCGGCAAGGGATGTGCTTGCCGCCGCCAGGAGCAGCGCGAGTGCGGATGTGATTGGCGCGCGACATTTCGTACGCATGGAACGATTCCTCGATGGCGAATATTGGGAAGACGCCTATTGCTGGGTCTTTCCTTCCCGATCGCCGCGCACGGAACCCGAAACCCGGATCCCTGAACCCTATCGTTTCCCCATCCCGCTCAGCAGCTCGCGCAGCGTCTTGGTCATCGCCTTGGCGTAGGCCGCCGGGTCGGCGTGGTGGAACGTCAGGATTTTCAGGCCGTCGCCTTCGCGCGTGATGCGCGTCGATCCGTCGTTGTCGACGTGGACCCATACGTTCTTGAAGCTGAACGTCGGGTCGGATCGGCCGGCCGCGTGGAGGAACGCGCCGGTGCACCACATGTTCCGTCGGCCGGGCCATATCTTCTGTTTGGCGTCGGGTGCGATAGGGTCGTTGAGTGATGCGATCGGGTCGCGCTGCTTGGCGTCGGCTCGCGTGAGGCAATACACGAAGAAGTTTTGCACCGGTCGCGGACAGGCGTCGAGCACGTCGGCCTGCGTGAACGCCCACAGCGACTGATAGCCGTCGCCGCCGAAGCAGGGCACCCAATAGACCGGCAGGCCGCTGGTGAGGATCCGAACGTACGCCAGCGGGTCGATCCGAACGTTGTGTTCCTTGCCGCCGGTGGCGTGTCCGACGTTGATGTAGATTCGCCAGACCATCTTGCGGAAGACCTCGGGGTCGCGGTTGTAGGCCGCGGCCACGTCGCGGAGGCTGCCGGTCGTGAAGATCGTCACGGGCTTCTTGGCCTCGCGAAGGATCTTGAGGACCAGCTCGACGGCGGCTTGACGCGCTGCTGGACGGTCGAGGGCTTGGTCGGCGTGGTGCGCGAGGTTGCCGACGAGACCGGTCGCCACGGGCACGGTCCGGCCGGTGATGTGCATCATCTGTCGCACGGGCAAGAGGCCCGGTCGGTCCTTACCACGCTTGCCGGTGTCGATGATGACGGCGCGGATGTCGAACTCAGGGATGGCGAACAGCGTAGCCAGGTCGAAGTGGTCGTCCGGATCGTCGTGCGGGTGGTAGAGGTCCGTGGTGTAGATGATGGGCACGCTGTTGGGCTCGCCGGCAAGGAGGGGGCCGGCAGTGGTGAGTAGGACGATGAGTGCTATCGCAACGGTCAGAGGTCGCATAGTAACGCTCCTTTCGGTTCACTTGGCCTCGATCAGCTCTGCCGTGCCGCGCGTCTTAAATCGGACGGTCACTTTCGGTGCCGGTTCGCCGCTGAAATCGGCCGACATGTTGACCTCGTACTTGCCTCTGGCGATTTCGGGGGTGGGTTGCGGGACTGGAATCGCTTTGATCTGCCTACCCTTGTCGTCGTAGAGGCGTGTCAGGTTCGGTTCGTCGCAGACGAGCGTCTGACCAGGCTTGATCTCAACGGGGACGCGAACGGTTGCGCGGCGGTCGATCTCGAGCGTGGGATTGGCGACCGACCCTCGCTCGCCATCGACGCTCATGCGGAAGCGAAGTGGCTGGGCTCCGTCGGGGTTGGTGACCTGCCAGACCACATCCGTCGGTTGTCCGGGTTGGAGGACGCGGCGCTCATAGACGTACGGTTTGGTCTGATGATAGGGGTAGAGCTTCCATCGCGTCGGGCCGGCCGGCTCGAGGTGGTATTCGTTGTCCGGGTTGCGAAGGGCGGCTCGCTGAACGTCGGAGAAGGCCCGCGCCTGGCGTGCGGCGTCCCACTCGCGTATCGCGTCGAGGATGGCGCCGGTCTGTGGGTTGTGCTTGAGCGTGCTGTGGTTGGTTGCCAGGGCAAACCCCGCGTCGTAGCCCGCGCACCGGGCGAGCATCCATTCGATGTCGGCCAGGGTGGTGTGCGGCTGCATCGAGAACCACCCGAGCATGCCGGGCATGTAGTTGCGCCTCAAGAGGGGTTGGTTGTTGAACCGGTACTGCGACATGCTGCTGCGAAAGCCGCCGTACCACGGCTCGCCCCAGTTCACGGCCGTGTTGATCCGCCAGTAGAAGGGCCGGATGATGCTACTGCCGTTGTAAACGGGGCGGTCGAGGTGGTCCCAGAAGACCTTCGCGAACATGTTGACGGCGAAGTCGCCTTGGCCGCTGGCCCAGCAGCCTTCGTGCCCGTCGAAGTCGAGGTGCATCAGGCCCGTCTCGTTGAAGAGCTTAGCCAGACGGATGGCGATCTCGTGCTGCATCTCGTAATTGGGGAAGAAGACCTTGTAGGGATGGTCGAGCAGCTTGGCGACCTCGGCGCCGGAGACATGGGTCGAGGCCTTCGTGCCGAACGCCCCGCGTTGGCATTGGGTGAGCGTCGGCGGTTGGCCGCGGGTGACTTTGCCGTAGCGGATGAGCTCTTGACCGATCATGACCGTCCGAAGCCAGTTGGCCTTGTCGTTGTCGACGTACTCTGTCGAGGCGACCGGCATGACCGTGGCCTCGGCGTCGATGTCGGCCGCCAGCGCGGTGCTGCCGGTCTTGGCGAGGCGCTTGTCGGGGACCGGCGTAACATAGGGGTCGTTGGTGTTGATGAAGTTGGTCAGCGTGTGGACGCCGAGCCGGATGCCGAGCTTGTCGGCCTTGGCTACGCACTGCTTCATCCCCTTCGTGCCGTTCGGGAAGTGGCCGCGGTTCAGCTCGTAGTGGCCCCAGGTCGTGAACGGTCCTGGGTGGTAGAGTGAGGCCAGGTTGGCTCGCTTTGTGAAGGCGAGCATCTCGTCGATGTTCCGTTCGCCGAAACCGGCGATCAGATAGGGCCGGCCGGCCTCGCGAGCCTGCTTGACCCAGGTGCCGTCGAAGATGGGGCGGGGCAGGCCCTCGGCCTGTTCGATCTGTCCGATCCGGTTGAGGGCTTCGTTGGCCGGGCATCCGAAGAGGGCGATTTTTGAACCAACCAGGGTCTCGCCGGGGATTGGGGGCACGGGCATGTTGCGGAAGTGGCCTCCCCAGACAGTGATCTTGCGGGGACGCGAGCGGTCGAGCGTGTAGGCCTGGAGCCTGCTGCCCCAGGGTGTTGCGATTGCGGTGCGACCGCGCGAACTCTCGACGCCTTCATCGTTGGGCAGAGGCCCGCCGAGCGTCTTGACGTTCAGTCCCTGGATGCCAATCGCGAAGCGGTCGTTTCGTACCACGCCGACGACGTTACCGACGGTCTGCTTGATCGTCGTGGGGATCGGACCCCATTGAAGGGCGTCGGCCTTGTCGGCGGGCGTGACGGCCTTCAGCTCGAAAACGACGGACGTTGGCTTGGGTGTGACGGAGATGGCCGCCGTGATTCCGGCGGGCGCGAACGTGAGCTGCATGCGCGACGCATCGGCATGCCAGACCATCTCGGACGGAGGCGTGAACGTGCCCCCCACGCGGAGCTGGAGCAAGGGGCGATCCTGATCGGCGGCCAGGTAGTCGGAGCCGACCCGACGGTCAACGAGGCCGCAGACGCGGCCCGCCTGATCGACCTTGAGCTCGAGGTCTTTCGTCTGAAACGTGGCTTGGGTTTGTGCGCGACACGCGGCAGCCCCCAGCAAGATAGGGATGATGGCCAACGCGAGGCGGGAGGTGCGGATCATGAAGAAGTGTCCTTTCTGGACGCGTTCCGGATCTCAATGGATACGTTGCGTGGCTCAGCGACTGCCGTCGCCATAGCGGCGCAGCCATTCGGAGACAAGGTAAGCGTAGTCGGTGAACGTGAGTTCGTCGATGGGTGGCGCACGTCGATGTTGGCGTTCGTGGCCCGTAAACCGGCGGCCGACCCGTCAAGAAGTGACAGAACTCGAGTAGGCTCTACGGAAGCACGTTGCCGAAACCGCATAAGTAGTGTATACTACGAGTGTACACTAGGAGGCCCTATCATGGAGGCATCGTTTGTCGATTTCAGAAAGAGGTCTGCGGAGATCATCCGCGCCCTGCGGCGCAAGGAGCGCGTGACCGTTTTCTATCGTGGCGAGCCCGTGGCCGTCATGCACCCGGTCGGGCATGAACCAGACGAGGTCTCGATGCGTCCGGAGGATCATCCCGCCTTCGGCATGTGGGCTGATCGGGACGACTTGGAGGATGTCGCATCGCACGTTCGCAAGCTCCGCAAGGGCCGATTCGATGGTGTTTGATACGGACGTGCTTATCTGGGCGCTGCGAGGGAACGCCCGTGCAGCCAAAGTGATCGCGGCCGGGGAGTCACGGTCGATCTCCGTCGTGACCTACATGGAGTTGTTGCAGGGCGCTCGAGACAAGCGAGAGGTGGGGACGATCAAGTCCTTTCTATCCGACCTGTCGTTCGAGACGTTGCCGTTGACGGAGAACATCGGCCACCGAGCGTCGATCTACATGGAGGAGTATGGCCTGTCCATGTCGATGAGTATGGCCGACGCGCTCATCGCCGCCACCGTGATCGAGACAGAGGACACGCTCCTTACCGGCAACGACAAGCACTACAAGCCGATCAGGGAGTTGACCGTCAAACGGTTCAGGCCGTGAGGAATCTTGCACCTACCTCCCCGGCACACGCAAGTCGCTCAACCACTCGTCCGTGATCCGCTTGCCGAGCAGGAAGAACTTGCGGTCCGGGTGCCACAGGACGAACTCGCCGTTTCGCTTCGTCACGCTCGGATAGACGCCGCAGTCGATCCGCTTGAGCGGGCCGATGCCGTGGCCGCCGTTGTCGAAGATCATCTTGGACCGGCTGAACCAGATCGGCTGATCGGCGTCGGGTCGGAACTCGCCGAGGGCGATGAAGGCCGGCCGACGGTTCTTGCTCGTCTCCTCGGGCTTGCAGCCCTGGAACCGCCCGTCGTTGTTGTGGTGCAGCAGCACGTACTTGCCGGGCGCATACGCATAGATCGGACAGCAGCAGAGCGGCTCGAGGATCGGCAGGCCATGGTCGCGGCGGAGCAAGGGTCTCGGGCTGCACCAGGTCGCTCCGTCATCGTCGCTGACGCTGTACCAGATCATGCCCGTCATGGTTCGCATCGTGCAGAAGAGCCGCTGGTCGGGCAGGCGAACGAGGCTCGGCTCCTGCGCGATGCTCAGCAGCGGGTTCGTGTAGTGCGGTACGCGGAGGGCGTGCTTGCCGTCGGACCATGCGATCCGGATGTCCTTCGGCTCGGGGTTGTCGTCGAGGTTCATGAAGCGCATGAACTCGATGACGGTCTCCCAGGCGGTCCAACTATTGACATGCGGTTTGGTCCGGACGGCCTTGCTGACCCAGCGGCTGAAGCCCGTGAACCATCGTCCCCGGAGATCCTTGATGGGCTTCTGCCAGACGATCCAGCAGCTCGGCACGTTGGGGTCGGTGTGATCGTAGATGCTGCGCTTCATCGGGATGGTCTGCGGCTTAGACCACGTCTTGCCGTTGTCGTCGCTATAGCAACCGTCCATCGTGCCGGTGTGTTGGTGCACGACGTCGTCGATGCCCTGGTATTGGTTCCAGATGACGTAGATGCGCCCCTTGGCGTTGACCATCGGGAAGCCCCAACTGGCCATGTGACCCGCGCCCGGGCGATCGGGCCCGACGATGCGGAGCGGCTTGGACCAGGTCTTCC
This sequence comes from uncultured Planctomycetales bacterium, assembly GCA_964622545.1. GTDB lineage: Bacteria > Planctomycetota > Phycisphaerae > UBA1845 > JAFGLZ01 > JAFGLZ01. The sequence goes on from CAZUQM010000012.1 coordinate 74,528, forward strand.
CGTCGTCGATCGACCGGCTGAACATGATGCGATGGTCGCCCTTGCCCTCGAAGCTGCTCTGCGTCCAGACGGTCATGAGCGATCCGTCAGGTCCGTCGAAGACCAGGAAGTGCTCGTTCCCGGTGTCGAAGGTCGAGCCGTCGACGCTGCGGGGGCAGTAGACGACGTAGTCCGGCTTCGTGCGCTGGATCTCGCGTTGAAGGATCTTCTTGGCTTCGGGGCTCACGGCCTGGGTATCTCCGAGATCAGGTGCGGCGTGACCGGTGGCGGCGATGCCGGCCAGGAGAAGGAAAGACACCGTCGGGCAGAGGCGTCTCGGGGCGAGGCCTCGAGGGAGTCGGATGTTCACGTTGGGACCTCCGAAAATGTTACCTTTTGCCTATGAGTACGTTATGTGCATAGATCCGGCGGCGTCCAGCGGATCCGGGGCAACGGGGACGTGACGAGAAAGCCCTGGTACGTGAGCCGCGCGGACCCTTTACGTCTTAGGGGGTGTAGCGAAGTTTGGCAGAAGGGTCAAGTCGCCCTCGGCTTGGATGGATGGCCCGGTTGAGGATTGGGCAGAGGCGTCGAAGGCGTGAAAGCGCTGTTTGCCAGGCCAGGGGTGAGCCATTATCGGACGAAGCTGGATCGCGGCACGGCTGGATCGCGGTTCGGCAGGCGTCCGACCCAGGATAGGAATCGGGCCTGGTGGTCTCCGTTGTGGCGGGATGACAGTTTCTGATGCCTGACACCGATCGAGGTGGAGGTCTTGTCATGGGCGGGTGTGCGCATCGTGGAGGCCGTAACAGTCTTGCGGTCAATAGGGTACGCCATCGTGGTCCTGATTGTACCCAGCTGACGCAATCTGAGCGGGAGACGACCGTTTGACCCAGCGGCTTTTTCGTGTGCCCAGGTGAAACCTGATTGGGCCACGAGGGTCTATAGCGTAAAGTTCACGCAAGAAACCGGCGCCGGTGAACCGATAATGCGTCAGGTTTCGAGCGAGTGGAGGGTCCAGACGTGGCCATCTATGTGATTTGTCCTCACTGCCTGCATCCGACGGTCGTATCGCGACAGCGGGCGAACCGAGGGCGCATGTGTCGTCAATGTGGTGAATTCTACTACGTGAGCGAATCCGGTTCGCTCGCGGCCGAGGCGATTCCGATTCGGCAGTCGCTCGGGCTGAGTCCGTTCGGGCGTCCCATGGCCCCACCCGCTCCCGCACTGAGTGCCGTCGGCTGAATCTCCCCCTCTGTCCATCTGGAAGGTCGTTCTGAAGCGTGTCGGCGGCGGTCGTCTGTGACCGCCTCGGGGCCTGGGGGAGCTTGCGGGTCGCGTGACGCGGCAAGCCCGAGGGGCCAAGGCCCGTTCCCGTTGCCTGCATGTCCGGCTGGGTTGTCGCGCGGAAGCGGTTGTGTTACAGATCGTGGCGCAGGCGCAAGGGGACTGCGAGAGGGCCATCATGGGATACTTCCGAGAGCACATCGACGCCCTGGACGGCTATGTACCCGGTGAGCAGCCGGCCGAGACCGACGTCGTCAAGCTTAACACCAACGAAAACCCGTACCCGCCCTCGCCGAGGGTCTTCGAGGCCATCCATCGCATTACGGGCGAGCAGTTGCGAAGGTACCCGCATCCACTGGGTCAGACGTTCCGCGAGGCCGCGGGGGAGGTTCACGGCGTTTCGCCCGAGATGATCCTCTGCGGTAACGGCATGGACGACGTCTTGAATATCGTCGTACGTGCGCTGAGCGGCCCTGACGCGCGCCTGGTGTATCCCACGCCCACGTACACCTTGTACGAGGTGTTGGCCGCGATCGAGGCCTCCATCGTGACCGAGGTGCCGTTTGGACCTCGCTACGAGCTGCCCTTGGAGGAGCTGATAGCGGGCGGCGGACGCGTCACCTTCATCTGCAATCCCAACTCGCCGTCGGGGACGTGGGTGCCGGTCGATCAAATCGCCGAGCTGGCCGGGCGGCTCCGCGGCGTGCTGGCCGTTGACGAGGCCTACGGGGATTTCGCCGACGAGAACTGCATGCAGCTCGTGCACGATCACCCCAATCTGCTGGTGATGCGCACGCTGAGCAAGGGCTACAGTCTGGCCGGGGTCCGGTTCGGCTACGCCGTTGGCCACGCCGACCTGATTGGCGGCCTCATGAAGGTCAAGGACAGCTACAACGTCGACGCGATTAGCATCGCGGCCGCGTCGGCGGCGATCCGCGATCAGGACTACGCGCGGGCGAATTGGGAGCGTGTCAGGAGCGAGCGGGACAGGCTGAGCGCGGCACTGGGCGAGCTGGGCTTCGACGTCTTGCCGTCGCAGTCGAACTTCCTGTTGGCCGCGATCGAGGACCCGTCGGCCGAGGGGCTCTACGAATCGCTCAAGGCGCGTCAGATCCTGGTCCGATACTTCAAGCAGCCGCGCTTGGAGAATTCACTGCGCATCACGGTGGGTACGCCCGATCAGAACGACGCCCTTCTGGCGGCGCTTCGCGACCTGGTCTGAGGAGTCCGCGAGGCCGAAACGAGCGCGTCGAGTGCGGTGCGGGAAGATAGCGTGGCGACCCACAGCGGAGCATCCGGTCCGATCATGGCGGAACGCAAGGCCGACATCGAACGCACGACGAAGGAGACACGCATTTCGCTGTCGATCGATCTCGACGGCGACGGTGAGGTGTCGGCGCGGACGGGTGTCGGGTTTCTCGACCACATGCTCGATCACCTCGGGCGGCACGGACTGATGGACCTGAACATCCAGGCCGAAGGGGATCTGCATGTCGACGCGCACCATACCGTCGAGGACGTGGCCATCTGCCTGGGACAGGCCATCGATCGCGCGCTCGGCGACAAGGCGGGCATCTTCCGGTACGGGCACTTCGCGGTGCCGATGGAGGAGACGTTGGCGGAGGTTGCCGTCGATCTCTCGGGCCGGGCGGCACTCGTCTACAACGTGAGCTATCCGGGGGAGAAGATCGGCGCGTTCGACGTCGAGCTGATCGAGGAGTTCCTGCGCTCGCTGACGAACAATGCCCGGATGAATCTGCATGTCAACGTGCCATACGGCACGAACAACCACCACATCGCCGAGGCCATCTTCAAGGCCCTCGGCAAGGCCCTGGCGATGGCGATCTCTCGCGATCCGCGTCGCAGGGGTGTGCCCAGCACGAAGGGCACGCTGTAGGGCACGCGTCCCGGTTTCCTGCCGGGATCTTCCTAGCGCAAGGCACAGGCGGTGAAGGGGGCTGCGTCTCGCCGTTGGCGTGGCCGTCGCGTCGAAGCCCGCGGAACGACCGTGCCCGCAGATCGCGCGGGGCCGGGCGTGTCGCGGGGTCGCGCCTGGCTGATCCTAGGGGTCAGGGCTAGCTCTTGATTAGCGGACGTGGTCGTAGGCACGGTTTCTTACGAACGCGGCGATCGGGACGGATCGAGGTGTCCTTGGACTACGGTTGGAGGAGAAATCCCTTAGGCGGTATCCCGTGGACTGGTGATGACACCAGGTCGGGCAAAGCCACCTTGGAGGATAGGTAGCTCTCGGTGTGTGAAAGGGAGATTTCCCGTCAACACCGGGGTGGCCAGGGACGATGAGCTAGTCACCCAAGGGGAAGTGCTTCGTTCTGTACTCGGTCGACCTCTTCGGCACGGAGCCCTTGGGCAGGACACGGTGCAACAAGGGTTGCTGTCGTCAGGCCACGAGGATCGGAGACGAACTTATGTTCAAGAACATGAAGCTGGGTACGAAGATCGCGGGCGGGTTCACGACGTTGGTCTTGATCGCGATCGCGTTGGGCGGTCTTGCGGTCTGGAGCATGCGGGACGTTCAGACGCAGTCGGACATGCTGGCCAAGGAGTATGTCCCGGAAGTCGAGCTGGCCAACAACGTCGAGCGCTACTCGCTGCTCACCATGTACGAGATGCGAGGGTACGGCCTGACCGAGGACGAGGCCTATCTGAAGCGGGGGCAAGAGCACCTCGCCGAGGCCAAGAACTGGTTGGACAAGTGTCAGGCGCTGGCCGACCGGTCGGAGAACCTGGTCAAGCTCAAGCAGCAGGTCGGCCCGGCGAAGGAGAACGTCGCTCGATACGAGGCCCTGGTGGGCAAGACCGTCGAGACGAACGCGAAGCTGGCGGAGTGTCGCAACCAGTTGGATGCGGCCGCTCAGGCCTACATGAAGAACTGCGCGGATTTCCTCGCCGGGCAGAATGAGGCCTTCAAGCGAGATCTGTCCGAGCGGCAGGAGAAGATCCGGCTGGTCTCGGCGATCGGTGACGTGGGCACGGCCGCCCGGGTGCTGAACTTCAAATCGCAGGCGACGAGCAACACCGAGTACATGGAGCAGGCCATCAAGGAGCTGAAGGGCTTAGAGGCCCTGACGACCGACCTACGGAAGATCACGCGTGACGCCGAGGACATCCAGCGCATCGACGACACCGAGAAGGCCGCGGCGGGCTACAGCGAGGCGATGAGGACGTACCTGGCGGAATTCAAGAAAGGCGACAAGGCCGACAAGGGCAAGTTGACCAAGTGCCGCGAGGCGATGGATAGGAACGCGGGCATCTACGTCAAGAGCTGCACGGAGTTCCTGGCCAAGCAGCAGGCGGCGCTGACCCAGGACATGACCGAGCGTCACGCGAAGCTGACCATCTGCAACGACATCATCGACGTGGGTAACGCCACACGGATCGCGTGCTTTAAGTCGCAGGCTCTACGCGAGCCTCGGCTCATCCAGGAAGCGAACGACAACTTCGAAGTCATGGCGAAGAAGTTCGCTGCGCTTCGCAAGATCACCCGACTGAAAGAGGATCTCGCTCGGATCGACGGCACTCAGGAGGCGGCCAATCACTACAAGACCGCCATGAATGAGCTACTGAAGGACTGGCTGACTCTGCAAGACGTCAGCAAGCAGCGAGGCGCTGCTGCCGACAACGTGCTCGCCGCGGCGCAGGCCACGGCCAAGGGCGGTATCGAGGGTACCGACGCCGTGGCTCAATCGGCATCGTCGTCGCTGTCCACGGCATCGAGCGTCATGCTGATCGGACTCGGTGTGGCCACGGTGATCGGTTTCCTACTGGCGTACGTAATCACCGTGGGCATCACGGGTCCGCTGAACCGTATCATCGCGGGGCTCACCGAGGGTGCCGACCAGGTGAACGATGCGGCCGGACAGGTCTCGATATCGAGCCAGCAGCTCGCCGAGGGCTCCAGCGAGCAGGCCAGCAGCCTCGAAGAGACCAGCAGCGCGCTGGAGGAGATGGCCGCGATGGCCCGCCAGAACGCTGAGAACGCCGGCAAGGCCAACGAGTATATGTCCGAGGCGACGCAGATCATCGGTGAGGCGGACGGGGCCATGAAGGACACGTCCACGGCCATGGGCGAGATTTCCGAGGCCAGCGACCAGATCAGCAAGATCATCAAGGTGATCGAAGAGATCGCCTTCCAGACGAACCTGTTGGCCCTGAACGCCGCCGTTGAGGCCGCTCGAGCAGGGGAGCACGGCAAGGGCTTCGCGGTGGTCGCCGACGAGGTCCGGAACCTGGCCCAGCGAGCTGCCGAGGCGGCCCGCGAGACGGGCGGCTTGATCGAGCAGACCGTTAATCGCGTGAAGCGCGGCGTAGACCTCAACCAGTCGACGACCGAGAGCTTCACGCGGATCGGCGAGGCGTCGACGAAGGTGGCCGACCTGATCGGTCAGATCGCCCAGGCCTCGAACGAACAGGCCCAGGGCGTCGAGCAGGTCAACACGGCCGTGTCGCAGATGGACAAGGTGACGCAGTCGAACGCCGCCGGTGCCGAGGAGTCGGCCAGCGCCTCGGAAGAGATGTCGGCCCAGGCCGAGAACGTCCGCGGCATGGTGCAGGAGCTCTTGGCGATGGTGGGCGGGCAGGGTGCGACGACGCACTCCGTCAGCGCGAAGAAGGCCAAGCCTGCAAAGGCCGCAACGGGCCAATCGACGACCAGCTCGAGCGACGGCGGGCTGCATGACTGGCATGCGACGGCGGCGAACGAGTCGAGCGACGACGATTCGCTGGATGAGTTCTAGAGTCGTGATCTTTGGCTAGCGAGCTCCCGGGAGAGGAGACGCGCGCGGCGCCCGTCCGAGCGACGGGCGCCGTTTCCTTATGCGCCGAGGGGGCGAATCTTGATTCTAGGCTTACCAGCGGCTAGGCTGCGATGACCGGGCCTGAGTCGCGAACGACGCGCACCATGGGCCTCGGGGGCGTAGCTCAGTTGGTAGAGCAACGGCCTTTTAAGCCGTGGGTCCTGGGTTCGAGTCCCAGCGCCCTCAATTCAGAATGGCGGCTATGGACGGGGCTATCGTGCGTGTCGGCTTGGAGTTGCGCGCCGCCGCCGTTGGCCCCTTGAACACACTGAGATCCACCACGACCCACCGAAGATGTACCCCGAAGTGCCGAGTCTGGTGTCGAGTCATAGGAGCACGCGTCGTCCCGGGCGGTGGTCCTTCCACTTGCGACGAGCTCACGCAGGGTTAGGCTGTGGTATGCACGGCAGACGGATCGGGCGAGTCGAAGCGTCGGCCAAAACCACGAGGAGGCACACGACGTGATGCATTCAGTGGCATCGGTGCTTGCTGCATGGGTAGGGTGTGGGGTCGCAGCCGGAACGCCGGAGGCGCCGCTTCAGGTCGGTCATCATCACCAACTCTTCATCGACGACCACGTCATCGCGGAGCGATCTGGCGTCAAGCTGACCCTACATCAGCCGGTCAAGTGCAAGCAGAACCCCGTCCTGCAGGCGGAGCATCCGTGGGAATCCCGCTCGGTGGCCATCTACGGGACGGTCCTCTACGACGACCGTGACGCATGCTTCAAGATGTGGTACCGCGCGATCGACGACACCTGCTACGCCTGCTACGCAACGAGCAAGGACGGAATCCACTGGCGCAAGCCCATCCTGAACGTCAAGACGCACAAGGGTAGCAAGGCCAACAACATCGTGTTGGGGTGCGCCAAGCCGAAGTTCTATCTGGACGGGTTCGCCGTGATTCACGAGCCCAACGATGCGGACCCGAAGAGACGGTACAAGATGTTGACGTACAACGGCGGTCGGCGTTTCGCGGCCATGATCTCACCGGACGGCATCCACTGGTCGGGTCCGATCAACCCCAAGGAGCACGACACCGGGGACGTGGTGAGCCTGTACGTCGACACCGACCTGGGCAAGTATGTGGCCCTGCTCAAACGACGGTGGGTCTTCAAAGACAGCCAAGGCAAACCGCAGAAGCGGCGTGCTCGGCTCATCGCGTTCAGTGACGATTTCGCCACGTGGACGAAGCCGACTTGGGCGATCGTGCCGGACGAGAAGGACCCGCCTGAGACGCACATCTACTCGCATGTGGCGTCCATGGTTGAGGGGCTGCGCATCGGGACCATCTCGGTGTATCGGGCGGACACCGAGCGAGTGAACGCTCAGCTCTGCTTCAGCCGCGACGGCAAGAAGTGGAAGCGTTACCGCCAGCGGAAGGCATTCATTCCGAACGGGCCGCCGGGGGCGTTCGACTCGGCGTCACTCTACGCGAACGCAAGTGGGTTGATCCGACGCGACGGGAAGATCTGGATCTACTACTGCGGCTACAGCACCGACCATGCAGGGCGGCAGGTGGGCGAGGGGAAACCGACGCACGGCATCGGGCTGGCGTGGCTTCGTATCGACGGCTACGTCTCGGTGGATGCCGATGAGCACGGCGGTACGTTGCTGACACGTCCGATGGTATGTGCCGGTTCCTCTCTGCACATCAACGCCGACGCGCGAGAAGGCGAGATCCGCGCCGAGTTGCTCGACGCGGTGGCCAAGCCCCTCAAGGGGTACACCACCACGTCCTGCCGGGCGTTTACGGGGGATAGCCTCGACGCGCGGTTGCGATGGACGACCGGTCGCGTAGCCTCCCTCAAAGGCCAAGGGGTTCGAATACGCTTTCACCTCAAGAAGGCGAAGCTCTACTCGTTCTGGTGGGCCAAGGAGTAAGCCACCCTCAACGGGCATGGAATCGGGTGTCAGCGCGTGCGCCCGGGAGAAGCGCCATGTGCCCCATCGCATCGTTCGTGCCCGGTCGCTGGCTGTTGGTGGCGACCGCCATGCTGGCAAGCCCGTGTGCGGCAGAGGTCTCCAAGAACCTGCTGACGAACGGTTCCTTCGCCGAGGGGCTCAGCGAGCAGGGCGTTCCCGTCGGTTGGGGCCTGTACGGCGGGCGGGGCGAGCATCGGCGGGTGACGTGGATCGGGCCGGACGCCAAGGACGGTCCCGCGGCCGTGCTGAGCGACGGCCATCGGTCCGCTGAGATCGGTCTGGTGCAGGACGTTCCGGGCCGAGGCGGCGAGACCTACGAGGCGAGTGTCGAGGTGCGCGCCGTCGAAGGGGGCACGACCATCGGCGGCCATCTTCAGCTCCGTTTCCTGCCGGCCAACGTCTTTCGGCAGGTGAGTTTCCGGAATCGTTCGTCAACCGAGTTCAAGCGGGTGGCGGTTCGAGCCACCTCACCGGAGGGCACGAAGCGGATCCGCCTGTACATCTATACGCATCGGGGACCGACGCCGCGTATCGTGTTGCGAGACGCGCGGTTGGTCTCGGGCGTGCCCGCGCCGCCACCGCCGCCTCCGCCTCCGCCGGAACCGGTATCCCCGGTGTATACGCAGCTTAAGGATCGGCACCTGACGACGAATCTCGTGGCCGGGGGACGGGCGCGTGCGTTGATCGTCGCCCCGCTGGAGGGGCGCTACACCGAGCAAGCCGAACAGATCCGTGACGCGATCGCCCGGCTCTGCGGCGTCGCCCTGCCGATCGTATGCGATGCCGCTCCGGTCGCTTCCGTGCCGCTGCAAGCGAACCTGATCGTGCTCGGCAACCGGAGCACCAACCGCACGCTGAGCGGCCTCTATGACCGGTTCTACACTCTGCTCGACCTGCGCTATCCCGGTCGTGGAGGTCACATCGTTCGAACGGTGCACAATCCGTTCGGCAACGGCCGCAACGCCGTCCTGCTCGGCGGTAGCGACGATGAGGGTGTGGCGGCGGCAACGGCATGGTTCGTTGAGCATCTCGAGGAGGCGGCGCGCGGCCCCGACCGACTCGAGATCGGACGCCTGGCGGAGATCAAGCTGGGTGAGGGCATCACGGTGCCGACGGACATCAAGTCCTTCCGAACCTGGGAAGCCAGCGCGATGTACCGGTCGGTGGGATACTTCGGGTGGAACAGCATCAGCAAGCGAATGGCCATGTATTACATGACGGGCGAGGAGCATCACGCCCGCGAGTTCATGCGGCTGGCGTTCCCCGATGCCCAGGCCAAGCGCGAGATCGCCGTGATCGATGGCGAGCGGATCGAGAACAAAGACGACCCCCTGGCCGGGCCGTATCACTACAACGCTCACATGATGATCCTGTTCTGGGATTTGATCGAGGAGAGTCCCGTCTTCACCGACGAGCAGCGGCTCCGCGTGACGAACGCCTTCTCGCGTCAGCTCCAGCACCGCAAGGGCGAGGGGATCTACCGACGGACCACGCCCCCCGCCTACGTCGGCACGCGGCACGGGCAGTGGTCGGCCGTGTCGCTGTATTGCCTTGGGCGGTACTTCAACAAGGACTACCCGAGCCCGATCTGGGCCCAGGCCATGCGCGGAGCCCAACTGCACTTCGCGCCGCTCTATGAGCACGCCTGGGTCCGCGGCGAGTTCGACAACCTCTTCTGGTACGCTACCGGCGTGGCCCCGATCTTCACGTACATGACCCTCACGGGCGATCGGAGGCCGATGGCCGGCGGAAGCGTACCGCATCTGTTGCGTGGGTTGGAGATCCTGGCCACAGGCGGACGGCCGGACTGGCCTCTGGAGTCGGCCTCGATCGGCTTCCTGCACAAGGCCACGTCTCTGACGGGCGACGGTCGGTGGCTAGCCTATCGGGATCGGACCGGGGTAGACCTGGACGTGTTCCGGCTCGGACAGTCGTTCTGGCCAGGACCGGAGCTCGAGCCGGCCGAGCCGACCGACCTGGTCGGGCGCTGGTCGGTTCATCCCCTGCCCGAGGCGATGTGGGCGGCGCGGAGCAGCGGGCTGCCGCTCGAGGAATCGTTCCAGTTCGGCAGCTTCCGCAGCACGACAGACGGGACGGGCGACTTCGTCCTTATCGACGGCTACAACGGGGCGGTCCGAAACCCGTACCACACGTTCGCGATCACCGAGCTACGGCTCGACGGGCACACCCTGCTCAAGGGATACCACAATCAGGTGATCACGCGTGACAGCGGCATGGTCGCGTCCGAGATCGCGATGGACGCGGCGCTGAAGGACACCGCCGCGGTGGGTGAGGCGGCGATCTGTCGGGCCGAGGTGCCGGATGCCTCCTACTGTTCGTGGCAGCGGACGCTGGTCCAACGCGTGGGGCGCTACGCGCTCATCGTGGATGACCTGACCTTCCACACCGATAGCGAGACGATGCAGGTCGAGCTGACGTTCGAGACGACAGGCAGGCCGCGGAAGATCGGCCCCGGGCACGTGAGATTCGAGGCCGTGGACGCCATGGGCCGATCGGAACGGAAGTCCGCCGGGCATGTGATCTGCTGCGACCCGTTGAGGACACGTTGCCGCGGCAAGGTCGCCACGATGATGTGGACGGGCCCCGTCCGCAAGGGGCAGCGCAAGGTCTTCATCACGCTGGTCGGCAGGACCGCCCCGGCTGGGGAGGATGCGCTGGCGTGCTGCCGCAGTGGGCAGCGGGGCGCGCTGCTGGCCCTGCCCGAGCCTGCGTTCGCGATGGTCGAGCCCGCCGAGGGCGAGAAGGGGTCTGTCCTCGTGATGTCCGGTGACCACTGCTTCGGTCATCATGTTCGACGGCTGAAGCTGATGGATGCGCCGCGGATGGAGCGATGTGCCGAGGTGGTCTTCGACGGGCCGGCGGACGCCCTGTGGGATCTGAAGGCCCGGAACCTCCACGTCAACGTGCGTGAAGATACGCAGGTCAAGCTGGCCCTGCTCGACGGCAACGCAACACCGCTGCCGATGCGACGGACGGGCCATGACCAGGAGCGCACAGCGCATCGGCTGTCGCCAGGTCGGCACGAGCTGCTGACCCCCAGGCCGGAGCCCGGCGCGACAAACCACGGGGTGTCGGCCTTCAAGAGACAACTCGCCAGTGCGATCCGCCGCCGCAAGCGGGCCGCAGAGCATGCCGCGGCCGGCGAGCCGACGCCGACGAAGGCGCTGAAGGTCGTGCTGGACGCGCGTGTCCCAGGGGCCATCGTGGATCTGAAGACGGGTGTCACCGTGGCCGGTGGTGGGCAGGCCCGACGGCTCATCTTCGTTGCCGAGGGCAAGACGATTCACGCCCTCACCCCCACCGGCGAGGCGGTGCGAACGATGGCCACCGACGGTCCGATCCGCATGCTGCGGTGGTGGCCGGAGCACGGGTTGCTGCTGGCGGGGTGCGCGGATGAGAAGGTGATCGCCTTCGGCGCCGACGGCAGGCGGCGATGGACGTTCGTGTCGACGATGCACCCGGACGTCTTCCGGGCCGCCAAGACCTACTGGTTCAAGTCCGCTCCGGGTCATGAAGGCATTCACGGGCTAGACACGGGCGTGTTCCTCGACGGCAAGAGCCAGTGCTTCGTGGGCAGTGCGTGCACGCTGGAGATCCTGGACGACCGCGGGAAGCTGCTCCATCGGCTGCCGCAGTTCTGGGGCACGGTGTCGCACTTCGCCATCGTCCACGGGCCTGGGGGGTCTCTCAACCTGCTCGCCTCGCGGAAGTACAACGGGACGAACCGCGTGGCGATCATCAACAACAAGACGCTCGATCCCAGGCCGCGGGGCTTTCACGGCGTGCCGGCCGGCAGCACGTACGTGAGCGGCTGGTCGGCCATGAATCGCTACCACCTCCTCTACGAGGACCTCAACGGCGACGGTACGAAGGAGGTCGTCAGCGAGATCAACGGCTTCTGGAACCGTGTGACCGTGTGGGACGCCCAGGGCAAGCCGCTCTATGACGCGAGCTTCGGGCCGGGTCAGCGGATCAGCAGCACGCGCGACGTGCGGAACATGCGCGACGTGGCCATCGCCGACCTCTGCGGCGACGCCAAGAAGGAGATCGTGGTGGGCATCGAGAGCGGGTTGGTCGTCGCGCTAGACCACCAGTGCAAGAAGGTATGGGCGAGGCGGCTCGATGCCCCTCCGCTTCGGCTGGCGTGTGTGCGAAGGCGCGCGAAGGCGGGAGCCGTCGGCGCAGGCGGCTCGATCGGACGTAAGACGGGCCAGGGCAGGTGGGTCGTCGTCGCCTGCGAGGACGGAACGGTGCTCGCTCTCGACGGGTCGGGGCGGCCGAGGCTGGCCGGGACGGTCGAGGGGCGGGCCGAGAGGGTCGCGGTGGTGGCCGGTCCGGAAGGGGACGTTGTGTGGTTCGGTACGACGAAGGGGCACGTGAAGGGCTTCACGGTGCCGCCGGCGTCCGCACGCACAGATTGACCTGGTGCGTAGACGGCCTAGCCCACGAGGCTGCAGGCACGGACGGGACGACACGAAAGGCGGAGGTCCGATGAATCGGCATTCGATGATGGTTGCGGTCGCGGTTGTCGGCAGCGCGGCCTTGGCGGCGGTAGCGGCCGGGCAGCGCGACGGCGGGGCGACGATCACGATCCGGCACGTCCGTAAGCTGGAGAACCCCCGACCGGACGGCAAGGGCGGGAACAACAGCTACCTGCTGGAGGGCATGCCCAAGGACGGCCCCTGCTTCGCGTGCAGCTTCGCGACGGACTACACCGACTGCACGGAGGGCTTCTACAACGCGCGGCTCGAGCTGGTCGATGCATGGCGCGAGCCCTTCGCCGGCGGGGACATGGTCATGTGCGCCACGACAGGCGATCTCGACGGGGACGGACGCAACGAGGTCGTCCTGACCACGCGGAGCGGCGCCTCGGGTCTCCACGCCTTTCGATGGAACGGCAGGACACGCAAGCTGGAGAAGCTGTGGTCGTTCCTCGAGACGCCCACCGTGCGGACGAAGGCCTATTTCCGCGGCACGGCCGTCGGCAACTTCACGAAGCACGAGGGTCGCGAGGTCTGCTTCGGGGGTGACGGCACGGGCCTCTACCTGATCGATCGACACGGCAAGCGACTCGCCCTCGACCGGACGATCCGCAAGACGATTCAACGGATCGATACGTGCGACCACGACGGCGACGGGACCGACGAGCTGATCGTCGCCACCGGACGCAACCCGGGGCAGGTCCACTACGTCCGGTGGACGCCGGAGGGGGATCGGCTGCGGGTGATGTGGTCGGCCGACGTCACGCCGAACGGTCGCGGCGGGAACAATTGCTATGAGGCCCTCTACCACCCGAATGGGCATCCCGACGGTGGGCCGGCGATCGCGGCGAACACCGAGCAGGAGACGCCTCGTGAGAAACGGTCCGGGTCGATCCTGCTGCTGGACATGAAGGGTCGGGAGCAGTGGTGCTACGTCTACGACGACGTCGAGGAACGCGGCGGGGCCTGCGATTTCGCGGACGTCACCGGCGACGGCGTGCCCGAGATCCTCTCGCGGTACTCGCGCGACCTGACCCAGCCGCGCGAGCTGGGCGTGCTCATCGTGAGCAACCGGGGCAAGCGGTTGGGGCGGATCCCGAACGTTTCCGCCTGCTCGGCCGGCCCCTACGTGTTTCGGCCGAACGGTCCGGGCACCAAACCGGTGTATCTGCTGGCCACGTCGAACGTGTACGAGATCCAGGTCGAGGCACCCGCCCGGCAGTAGGCGGAGCCGGTACGATGCCGGGTGCGCGAGCGTGTCGCGAGAGGCGCCGCAGGCGTAAAAAGGCGGGCGTCCCGCAACGGTGAGGAACCGCTCCGGGACGCAGAAGTCGCCTGGCACAAGGGAGAGGGGTTAGAAGCTGCTGAACGCGTCCTCGTCGTCGCCGGCGAGGGCGGGTTGCGTCGTCTTGTCATCGTCGCTTGCGTCGGTCGTCGCGTGCGACCAGGCCTGATGTCCGGTGCTCGTCTGCTTGACCGCGGTGCTCCGGCGCGAGGCCGTGCCGCCATGCGTCCTGGCCCCGTCCTCGGCCGTGCCGCCCTTGACGAGCGTGGCCAATTCATCGACCAGGCGAGCGGTGGCCGCGGCCTGGGCGCTGAGCTCTTCGGCCGCGCTGGCGGATTCCTCGGCCCCGGCGGCGTTGGCCTGGGTGACCTTATCCATCTGCGCCATGGCCGTGTTGACCTGGTCGACGCCCTGGGCCTGCTCCTGCGAGGCCTGGGTGATCTGGGCGACGAGGTCGGCCACCTTACCGGCCGACTCACCGACCTTGCCGAAGCTCTCGGTCGTTGACTGATTCAGTTCGACCCCGCGCTTGACGCGGCTGACGGTCTGCTCGATCAGGCTGCCGGTCTCGCGGGCGGCCTCGGCGGCGCGCTGGGCGAGGTTGCGGACCTCATCGGCGACGACGGCGAACCCCTTGCCGTGCTCACCGGCGCGAGCGGCCTCGACGGCGGCGTTGAGGGCCAGCAGGTTCGTCTGGAAGGCGATCTCTTCGATCACCTTGATGATCTTGCTGATCTGGTCGCTGGCCTCGGAGATCTGCTGCATGCCCTCGGAGGTCTCCTTCATGGCGGTGCCCGCCTCGTCGATCAGGCGGCTGGCCTCGGACATGAACTGATCGGCCTGAGCCGCGTGGTCGGCGTTTTGGCGGGCCATGCCGGACATCTCCTCCAGGGCGCTGGAGGTCTCCTCGAGGCTGCTGGCCTGCTCGCTGGCCCCTTCAGAGAGAGTCTGGCTCGACGACGACACCTGGGTCGCGGCCTCGTTGACCTGGTCGGCCCCCTCGGTCAGCCCGGCGATGATCCGGTTGATCGGTTTCGTGATCGACCTGCCCAAGAAGAGTGACAGCAGCGTACCGACGGCCAGGGCAATGCCGGCGACCGTCATCACGATCCAGACGGCTTGCTGGTTCGAGGCCTGGACGGCCGGGCCGAGGGCGTCCTGCTCCTTCATCACCGAGAGCTTCACGCTTTCGACGCCGTCGGCGATCTCGGGACCGAGCTTATCGAGCGTGTTGGTGATGACGTCGTTGCGGTCGGTGATGACCTGGACGAGCTCCTGGAAGGCCTTGGTGTAGATCGCCTGGGTCGCCACGACGTCGTCGAGGAGCTTGCGGCGTCCGGCGTCGTCGAGCTCCTTACCGAGGGCCGACAACTGGTCCTGCATCTCCTTGAATTCGGCGTTGACCCGGTCGACGGACTCCTTCGAGTTGTCGTCGAGGAACTTGACGACGTAGAGGCGCGCCAGCAGGAGGTTCCGCATGGCCAAGCCGGCGCGGTAGGCCGCGGCCGTGTCCTTGTCCTTGTCGGCCGAGGCCATCAGGTCGGTGAGGGCCTTCTCCATCTGCGGGCCGCGGACGTTGAGAACGTCATTGACGAGGTGATGGCGCCGCTCCATGAAGGTACAGACCTTCTCGAAGCCCTGGTGATAGTCTCGCACGTCCTTGTCGGCGGCGTCGATGAGGGCGGCACGCTCGGTGTTCTGAATGCTCTCCTGGGCCTCGGCCATGAAGCCCGACATCTTGTCATGGTAGTCGTTGTACTCTTGGATGTCCTTGTCGCTGCCGGTGATGATGAAGTCCTTGACGTTCATGCGGACCATGAGCATGTTGGCCTGGAGCCGCCCGCAGAGGTTGGTGTCGCGTGCGAGGCTGCGGTAGGTGGTGAACCCGGCCGAGGCGGTGCTGAGGGCCCGCCACGACACGAGAGAGCCCACCGCTAACAGCAGGAGGATGCAAGCGAAGCCTAAGGCGATCTTCGTTCCGAGTGCGATACGCTTGAACATGGGTGTTCTCCCGGCCATCCGCGAGTGTCTTCGGCGCCGCCAAGGCTCGTGAAGGTCCAGCGGATGGCTACCTGTTGTTGCCCGGCCTGAACGTGGCCGTGCGTTGACCTTGGTAGCATGCCCCGTGGGTTCTGACTGCCGTCTCGGTCCGCCCGGAGAGGCGGGACGGTCTTCCGCGGCTCGGCGTTTGGCTGTCGGCTTAGGGCGACGGCAGGGCAATCGCCTCACCACATGAGGGCTTCCCCGATGGGGTATGCCACATAGATCGGCCGAGGCGGCGGCGGCATTAGTGAAATCTTTGACCCGACTAGTGGATACTTTGACGGGCAAACTCGCCCTGGGGTAGACGGCCAAGGTCCCCGCGATTATGGGAACCGGTGGCAAGGTTCAGTGGAAATGCCTAGTACCCGACCACACTTGTTTTTGTGGGTTCCGATCAGGTAAGCGATACGCCACTCAGAGCAGCGACCGTCAGGGAGCTGTGTTGTTGGAGCGCCTGAACGACAACGCTCCTTCACAGTCGCGTCTCTGAGACGACCCCGAAGTTGTGGAACCGACAAATTCAATTGTGTTGGACTACTAGTGGTCCGACTCATTTGAATGTGTCGGTCCGCTGGGTGCCATGGGCTCACTTGCCTGCCCGTGCGGACACGGGCGATCGAGCCACCAGTGGCACCTGGAACGGTTTGCCATCGTGACCAACCATGCCGATCCGAACCTACAAGAACGAATATGGTGAGGCACGAGGGCTTCGCCACACGTGTCTTTGTGGCCTCCCATCGGGAGGGCGAGACGCCACGCAGAGCAGCGGCCGTGAGGGCGCTGTGTTGTTGGAGCGCTTGAACAGCAACGCTCCCTGACGGTCGCGTCTCCGGCGCGGCATCGATCCGACGTGGGAGCGTCTCCGACGGCGATTCCGAAGCTGAGCAACCCACCGATTCCATTGTGTTGAATTACGGGACCCCGCTGCGGGGCGGGGATGTTCCGCGGGCGGTTGGCGGGCAGGCAGGCGCGTTAGCCGCTAAGAAGGTCGGTACGGACCGATGCGCCGATCATTCGACCGATTCGCAACAGCGACACTCTGGTCCGGCGCAGCGCCGAGGCAGACGACGCAGGCTATGAGGCCGGGATGAATCGCTTGAGGTGTGGCACGTCGTGGACGGCGAAGCGGGTCGCGACTGCGCGGACCGGCTCGCCGACTTGGGTGATGTTGGGCTCTCGGATCGTGCCGAGCCTGCCCGAGGCCTGCGTGAGGTAGCGGACCGCATCGAGGTTGAGGCCCATGATGCGGACGGCGGTGGCGTCGACGGCGGGCAGGTCGCGGCCCATGATGAGGCAGCCGGCCTCTTTGGGTGTGCCCATGATGGGGCCGTCACCCTCCATGCCGACGATGCCGTCGACGATGGCGAGGTCGCCACGGACGGTGGCGTTGATGTCGAGGATGGATTCGTCGATGCCGCTGTGATGGAGGACGTTCTTAGGCCAGCCGTAGATCACGCTGGGCATGACGCCGAAGAGGTTCTTCATGGCGCACGTGGCGCCCGCCCAATGGTGCGTCTTGAGCTTGGGCATCGAGACGATGACATCGGCGGCCAGCAGGGTCTTGGGCAGATAGAGGCGGTCGAGCCGTGTCCAGGTTCCCCCGTTGGCGATGGGCTCGACATCGTCGTGGTTGAGGTCGACAAAACGTACGCCGGCCTCATCGAGCGCTTCGCCCATGCCCGACTCGTCGAGCACGATCCAGCTATCGCGGCGGTGACCCTGGCCCTCGGCGACGAAGACATCCTCGGCGTCGAGCCGGCGGAATACCTCGGCCGCGGCCACGACCACCGCGGGATGCGTGTTGATGTGCTGCTTGCCCAGGGCGGTCTCCACAAGGTTCGGCTTGAGCAGGACCCGCTTGCCGCGGATGGCGTCGCGGGTGATACCGAGCTCGGTCAGACCCTCCGCGATGGTCTGAGCGAGGCCGGCGGTGTAACGGTCGGCCCTGGCGATGAAGACATCCGCTCGCCGGCCGCGTTCGTCTTGCTTCCTGCGGGTCAGCCCCGCCATGAGGCTCCCGCCGACCAGGGCCACGCCGCCCACGCCCAGCATCTCGCGACGGGTCGGTCGCCAACCCTCTTGGGAGCACTCGCGATCGTCGGGGGCGTCCAGGGAGTCAGGCATGGGCGGACTCCATCCGGGCCCTCAGGAGCGAACAGGGCTCCGAGGCCGCGGTTAACAGCAGGGCGTCGTAGAGCACGTGAGGCTGACCTTGCGACAACCGCTCGGCTGCAGCGGCCAGCCACACGTCGGATTCCACCGGGGCGGCGGACCACGCCCGCAAGCCCAGAACGCCCCAAGCGACGGTCATGGGCGATCGGACGTTCGGCAGCGCGGAGCGGAGATACCGTATCGCGCGGTCGACACGGTCACATCGGGGCTCACCGCTCAGGGCGGCCAGGACGATGCCCGTCGTCGCGGGAAAGGGCCTCAGCGTGTGCCCGAGGACGGATCTATTGCCGTAGTTGCACCCACCCGTCGGGATCATGCGGTCGAGCAGGAGGCGGATACCCTCGCGGAATCGTTCGTTGCCGCCGTCGCCGGCGGCTCGCAGGCCAAGGATCGCATAAGCGGTGGGTTCGTTCCAGGAATGCGTCCCGTCGACCCAGGGCCAGCCCTGCAGCGTGACGTCGTGGCTGTAGATGTCGGGAGCGGGTTCGAGGGCCTGACCGTACTGGGCGAGCAGCCAGTGCCGGGCCAGACGGATGCTGCCCTCGGTGTCCGGTCCGATAGCATCGGCGTCGGCAGTCCAGGCAAGGACCGCCAGGCCGGTGGGCCAGCCGGGCGCGTCTCGGACGGTGGCCGAGGGGACGGAGCCGTCCTTGCGCTGAATGCGGCGGAGCCATCGGAGCCCGGCCACGCGAACGTCGTCATATAAACTCTGTGCGGACAGGGCGATGCAGGTCATGGCCGTCGGCTCGGCGCAGGGTGAGCCGTCGGGACGGTATCCCCAGGCGCCGCAGTCATGCCGTGCGGAGATCAGACGATCGGTAAGGGTTCGCTGCCAGTCCATACGCGCAGCGCATATCGACGCGTGTGGGTCAGGCCTTTAGGTGCGAAACCGCAGGGGGCTTCGCCCTGGCAATCGGGCCAAGGGCGGGCTACACTGTGCGGTCTCGTTGGGCGCGGAACATCGGAGAAGCCAGATTCCAGGGAGCTGTAGGATGGCTGATTTCGGAGCGATGATTATCGGTCCCGGTTGGGTCGCCGGGGAGCACGTCAAGGGGTACTGCCAGGATCCGCGGACGGAGATCCGCGCGATCGTGGGTTGCGTGCCCGAGGACAAGGCCCGGGCGGAAACCTACATGGCCCAGCACGGGTTCCAGGCCGACTACTACGAGAGCCTTGACGAGGCCCTCAAGCGCGACGACATCCAGATCGCCAGTGTCTGCACGATCAACAACATGCACTATGAGCAGACGTTGGCGTGCATCCAGGCGGGCAAGAACGTCTTGTGCGAGAAGCCGCTGTGCTTCAGCCTCGACGAGCTGCGTGAGCTGCTGGCCGCCGAGAAGCAGCACGGCGTCAAGACGCAAGTGGGCCACGTGGTGCGGTGGTACCCGGCCGTCGTGGGGCTGAAAAACGTCGTGGACGCCGGGGCCATCGGCGACGTGTACTACGTCGAGGCCGACTACTGGCACGACATCCACGGGGCGTGGAAGGTGGCCCAGAAGACCGGCGGCAGCGCGTTGACGATGGGCGGGATTCACGCGGTCGATTTGATCCGGTGGATGATCGGCGAAGACAACGAGGTGGTCGAGGTCGCGGCGTTCAGCCAGAAGGCGAGCTGGAGGCCTGAGTTTGAATACGACCCGACGGTGGCGTTCATCTGCAAATTCGCGAGCGGAGCGATCGGTCGGGTGAGCACCTCGCTCGAATGCAACATGCCGTATGTCTTCCACCTCCAGGTGAACGGGTCGAAGGGGTGCATCCGCAACAACGGCATCTACTCGACCAGTATGTTCCCGGGGGCGGACGGGTTCATGAGCATCCCCGCCACGTACCCGGACGACTGGAACGTCAGCCACCACCCCTTCCCGGAGGAGGTGGGCTACTTCATCGGCTGCGTGGCCGACGACACCGAATCGCACGTGAGCATCCGCCGGGCGAGCAAGACGTACGAGCTGACGTTCGCGGCGGAGAAGGCGGCGGCCGAGGGCCAGGTCGTCAAGCTGCCCCTGTTGTAGAGCGCGCTCGGCGCAAAACGGAGACCGTATCCTGCGGGCCGCAAGGCGGGCCCGCGCTGACCAGCAACCCGAAGACGAGGATGAACCGATGGTAACGTTCAGTGCATTCGCCGATGAGATCGACCCCGACCCGAAGGTCCAGATGGACACGCTGGAGGCCAACGGCGTCAAGCAGATTGAGCTGCGCGGGGCCTGGGACATCAACGTGATGAAGCTCAACGACGATCAGTGCAGGGAGCTCAAGCAGATGCTGGACGAGCGGGGCTTCCAGGTGGCCTGCATCGGATCGCCGATCGGAAAGGTGACCGTCGACAGTGACCTGAGCGCGCACTTCGAGGACTTCAAGCACGCGTGTCACCTGGCCGAGTTCTTCGAGTCGGGTCGGGTGCGACTGTTCAGCTACTATCCGCCGGAAGGCGGCAGCATCTTGGACCATCGCAATACCGTGATCGAGCACTTGCAGCAGATGTGTGACTACGTGGCCGACAAGCCCGTCACGCTCGTGCTGGAGAACGAATCGAAGCTCTATGGGGAGAAGCCCGCTCAGCTTGCGGACCTGATGGACACGCTCAGAAGCGACAAGCTGACGATGGCGTTCGATCCGGCAAACTTCGTGCACGGCGACATCGTGCCCGTCTACGAGAACGCATGGCTGCGGCTCAAGCAGTATGTCGGCTATTTCCACATCAAGGACATGGTCCGGGGCGCCAGCGGCCCGTGTGTGCCGGCCGGTGAGGGCGACGGGGACATCGAGAAGATCCTGGCCGACGCCCAGACCATGGGCTACGACGGCATCCTGGCCCTGGAGCCGCACCTGGCCGAGGCCGGGCAGTTCAAGGGTTCGACCGGCACGGAGCTGTTCTCGACGGCGGTGACGGCCCTGAAAGGGATCTGCGACCGCGTGGGGCTGGAGTACTGATCGCCGGGGCCTGAGGAAAGGGGGAAGCCGCATCCGTCACTCGCAGACGTAAGCTACGCGAGCGCAGTAGGTACGGGCCGACGACCGGGCAGCAAAGGGGGGCACGCCCGCGTAAGAATTGCCCGGCTTAATAAACCCTTAACATTTCGCTCATATAGCGGTTGCAGCCGCTTCGTAGGCTGGGCGGTTATCGGCGGCGCCTAGGCAACGCCCGGTCGGTCGCTGTCAACGGAATCCACCCATGAAGGACGTGTACGCTCTGCCGGCGATGGATTCCGTCCAGACGCCGTGCCTGGTGGTGTTTCCGTCGGTTATTCATCGCAATGTCGATCGCATGGCCGAGTTGCTGGGGGGGCTCCGTCGGCTGCGTCCACACATCAAGACGCACAAGTGCCGTGAGGTCATCGCGTTATTGATGGCCAGGGGCATCGACAAATTCAAGTGTGCGTCCATCGCTGAGGTGCGGATGCTGATCGAATGCGGTGTGCGTGACATTCAATTGGCCTATCCTCTGATCGGTCCGGGGGTGGATCGGCTCGCTGCACTCTTGGACGAGCATCGGGATGCGACCGTCTCGGTGACGGTGGACGATGGCGTCGCGGCCGGCATGCTGAACGAGGCCTGTCGCCGACGTGACAGGCCTGTGGATGTGCTGATCGACCTCGACGTGGGGATGCACCGCACGGGGATCGAGCCCGGACCCGCGGCGGATGCGCTGGCGATGGCGGTGGCCAAGATGTCACATTTGCGGCTACGGGGCCTGCACGCCTATGACGGCCACATCCGCGAACGGGCCGTGGAGGACCGACGCCCGCTGGTGGAGGCCGCGATGACCGGTCCGCTTGAGATGAAGCGGCGGCTGCGCGATTCGGGCCTCGTCGAGGGCCAGCCGACGTTGAGCACCTCGGGCACGCTGACGTTCATCGTGGCTAAGGATTTCGAGGGGATCGACGAGGTGACGCCCGGCACGTGGGTGTTCTGGGATGTGACCTACAACGAGATCGACGGTCCTCGCTTTGAGTATGCAGCCCTGGTGGCGTCGCGCGTGGTGAGCCGGCCTTGTCGAGAAGGCGTTACGTTAGACGCCGGATCGAAGGGCGTGAGTCGCGACATCCCGGGTGATCCTGTGGTCATCGGGACGCAAGGCCTGAGGCTGGGGCACGCGAACGAAGAGCATCAGCCCTGCCAATGGGACGGGGACGGACCCAGGCCCGCGATCGGCGACGTCGTGCTGTTGGCCCCACGACACGTGTGTACGACCTTTTACCTCTACAGTCATGGTCTGGCGGTAGAGGAGGGGCGCGTCGTGGGTCGATGGACCGTCGGCTGTCGTCATGGCGACGACGAGTGACGTGGCAGAGCAGTCGAGCTCGGGCGTTGGGGCTTTTGAGCTCCGAGGGCGAGCCGACGGCAAGGGACGAGGAATGACCGGCTGACGCACGCTGTGGAGCGTGGCTGGGAGGATAGCGAGATGGCCTTGGTCGAGCCGGAGCTTGCTAGGGAACCTGTGGCCCAGCAGGAGGTGGACTACGCTTCGAGGCCGAGCGGCTCGGGGGGACCGAGCGGCTCGCCGGAGCCGACGTGGGCCCAGACGATCTTTCGGATCATCCTGCTGATGGCCGCCTTGTACCTGTTCTTCTTCAGCATCAAGCTGATGGGGCACTCGTTCAAGCTGGCGGGCAAGGACTTCGCCAAGACGCTGATCGAGACCACGAACAACCCGTATCTGGGTCTGATGCTGGGCATCGTGGCGACAAGCCTCATCCAGAGCTCGTCGACGACGACGTCGATCGTCATCGCGATGGTGGCGGCCGGAACGCTGACCGTCTCGAACGCGATCCCCATCATCATGGGCGCGAACATCGGCACGACGATCACGAATACGATCGTGTCGCTGGCCCACGTCACGCGAAAGGAGGAATTCGAACGGGCCTTCGCCGGCTCGATCGTCCACGACTGCTTCAACGTGCTGGCGGTGCTGGTGCTGTTCCCGATCGAGATCAACTTTCACATCATCGAGCGGATCGTGGAGCGCGCCGAGAAGGTCTTCGCGGGGGTTGGGGCGACGGAGCTCCTGAATCCGCTGGACTACATCATCAAACCGCTCATCAAGGTGGCCGACAGCGGCTTCGAAATGCTTCCCGTTCCGCACGTCTTCATGATGATCGTGTCGCTGGGCTTGTTGTTCGCGGCGCTCACGGGCATGGTGCGGATGCTGCGGCTGTTGATGATCCGACGGATGGAGTCGGTGCTGAGCGGGTTCCTGTTCGGCAATCCCTTCGCGAGTATGGCCATGGGCGTCGCCTTGACGGTCTGCGTCCAGAGCAGCTCCATCACGACGTCGCTGGTGATACCCCTGGTCGGCGCGGGCCTGTTGACGATTACGCAGATCTTTCCGTACGTGCTGGGCGCCAACATCGGGACCACGATGACGGCGATCCTGGCGGCGCTGGCGACCAAGAACGACGTGGCGATCACGGCGGCGTTCGCGCACCTCCTGTTCAACATCATGGGGATCGCGATCTGGTGGCCGCTGAAGGCCGTCCCAATCTACATGAGCTTGGCGATCGGCCGTTTCGTGGTCAAGTCGAAGGTCCACATGGCGGTGTCGGTGACGTTCTACGTCGCGCTGCATTTCATCCCGATTCTGCTAGCATGGTTGTAGGGAAAAGCGGTTCCCGGCCGATAAGGCATCTAATGGCAGGGAGTCCCGCACCCCCACTCCATCCCGGCGCTGACCTGGCACTCCCCCGCCGGATGCAGTGGGAGGAGTCTGTGCAATGCTCGGCCGAATCATGCAACTGTGGCGAGGCAGGAACTTGATCAGCCAGATGCTCGATGAGTTTATGGAGATGCTCGAGCTGGGCGGGTCGATGTTCGATGCCGCGATCACGGCCGGCCTGAGCGGGGCGAGGCTGGACGACATCCGCGAGGATTTCTACGCCAAGGATCAACAGATCAACCGCCTCGAACAGTCGATCCGGCGGAAGATCGTCGTGCATCTGAGCGTGCAGCCCGGTCAGGACGTGCCGATGTGCCTGGTGTTGATGGCGGTCTCGCGCGATGCCGAGCGCCTTGGGGACTTCGCCAAGAACATCTTCCAGGTCTTTGAGCGCGTCCCGCCGCTGCAGCCGGGTCTGTATTACGACCAGCTCATCAAGGTGTCGTACGAGATCTCCGACGCGTTCAAGCGGGTGGCCGACGTCTTCAAGCTGTCCGACGCCCAGGCCGCCCGTGGGTTGTGGGAGCAGAACTACCGGCTGGAAAAGCAATGCGACGCCGTCATCGACGAGCTGATGGGCGGCGCGGAGGTCGACTCGCCCGTGGCCTACGCCTTGCTTTATCGCTTCTTCAAGCGCATCCTGACCCATCAGAGCAACATCGTGAGCAGTGTGGTCATGCCGGTGGACAAGCTGCAGTACTACGAAAAGGGCGGTCCTGTCCCCCGGGAGCCGTCGGCCCAACCGGTGTAACCCGTTTCGGTCCCGTTGCTCGGCCGAGACCCACGAATAGGTCCAAACCCATGACAACCTCACGTCGTCGTTTCGGTAGGCCGCTGGCCTGTGTGCTGACGGTAGCTCTCTTGGGCGGCGCCCAGGCGCGGGGTGAACGCCCCAAGTCGGTGGACCTGAACGATCCGCCGCAGGGCGTGTTCGAGGACCAGTGGTACGCCGTGCTGGTCAACGGTCAGCGCGCGGGCTTCAGTCGGATCGCGCACCGCCGCAAGGGCAACGAGATCGAATCACTGAACTTCATCGAGCTGAAGATCCAGCGCGGACCGGTGCCCATCGAGATGACGATGAAGAGCGTCCAACGGGAGACGCTCAAGGGCGAGCCCATCAGCTTCGAGGCCGAGCAGAGCATGTCGCTGATGGCGATCAAGAAGAAGGGCCGCATCCACGACGGCAAGGTGACGATCACCACGACGCAGGGCGGCAAGACGACGACATCGCAGTACGAGTGGAACCCCAAGGCCAAGATGGCCTGGGCGGTGACGCTCGAGCTGAAGGACGAAACCATGAAGCCGGGCAAGACCTTCGACCTCTGGGTTTACGACGCGATGGCCAAGGCCTCGGGCCCGGTCCGCACGGTGATCAAGGTCAAGGGCAAGGAGAAGGTCAAGCTGCTCGACCGCACCGTCGAGGCCTTCCGCTGCGAGACGACGACCTACGTGGGCATGCCGATCACGAGCGTGTCGTACGTGGACGACAGCGGCACGGACGTGAAGATGGTGATGGACCTCGGGATCATCAAGGCCGAGCTGGTCGCCTGCAGCGAGGCCCTGGCCCGACAGAAGGGCGGGCGGGCGCCGGAGCTGTTCGTGCAGACCTTCATCGAGCTGACCGAGCCGTTCAACGCCAGATCGGCCCGACGGATCAAGTACCGACTGGACGTGGACAGCCCGCAAGTCAACGAAGAGATGTTCCCCGAGACGGGCATGCAGCGGGTGATCAGCCGCAAACAAGGCCGAATCGTCCTCGAGGTCGAGCGGGTCGACTGGGAGAAGCTCCAGCGCACCGAGCCCGGCCCGATTCCGGATGAGGTCAAGCCGTGCCTGGCCGCCAGCACGTACGTCAACGCGAAGGACCCCGCCATCGTCTCGCTGGCCAAGCAGGCGGTCGGAGACGAGAAACAACCGGCGAAGATGGCCGACAAGCTCCGGCGGTTCGCCACGGACTACATCCAGATCAAGGACTTCAGCGTCGGCCTCGGCACGGCCAGCGAGGTCGCCGAGAGCAAGCAGGGTGATTGCACGGAGCATGCGGTGTTCCTGGCGGCGCTGGCGCGAGCGGTGGGCATCCCGGCTCGGTGCGTGGGCGGCATCGTGCACGTGTCGGAGCTCGTGGGTCGCAAGAACCTGTTCGGTTTTCACATGTGGACCCAGGTGTGGATCGGAGGACGGTGGGTGGACATCGACGCGGCGCTGCGGCAGACCGACTGCGATCCGTCGCACATCGTCATGACCGTCAACGAGATGAACGAGGACGGTGTGACGGACCTGGCCGTCGGGATCCTGCCGTTCCTCGGGAAGACGAAGATCAAGGTGCTGGAGCGCGAGCCGCTGAAGGCGAAGTAGCGACGCCAGCGTAGGAGTTCTCTCTGAGGGGTGCCTCGCTCTCAGGGACCCCGGCGGGTCCGGCGACCAGGACGGACGAATGGCACAAGGTTTTCCAGGTAAGACAACCCGGCAGGTCCGCGTGGGATCGGTGCGGATCGGCGGCGGCGCGCCGGTCTCGATCCAGTCGATGACGAACACGCCGACGCATGACGTGGAGGCCACCGCAGCCCAGGTCCGGCGATTGGCCGAGGCGGGGGCCGAGCTGGTCCGCGTCTCGGTGCCTCGCCGCCGCGACACCGAGGCCCTGCCCGAGATCATCGCCGCCTCGCCCGTGCCGATCATCGCGGACGTCCACTTCCAGCATCAACGCGCGCTCGAGGCGATTGAGGCGGGCGTGGCGAAGATCCGGCTGAACCCCGGCAACATCAACGAGCCGGACGAGGTGCTGCGGGTCATCGACGCCTCGCGGGAGCGCGGCGTGGCGATCCGTATCGGCGTCAACGAGGGCAGTGTCGTCGAGCGGCGTAATGCCCAGCGGCGAGACGCCGAGCGGTCGCTGCTCGAGGACGACTACCGCAAGCATCTGGTCGAGCTCATGACCGGCAAGCTGGCCGAGTACATCCGCCTGTTCGAGGAACGCGGCTTCGAGGACCTCGTGCTGGCCGCCAAGAGCAACGACGCGCGGCTCACCATCGACGCGGTCGAGGCCCTGAGCGAGGGGTTCGACTATCCCCTGCACCTGGGGGTGACCCATGCCGGGCCTCCCGAGACGGGGCGCATCCGCTCGATCGCGGCGCTGGCGTCGCTGTTGAGCCGCGGCATCGGCGACACCCTCCGCATCAGCTATGCGTGCGACCCGGTGGTGGAGGTGCTGGACGCCAAGGAACTGCTGTGGTCGCTGCACCTGCGGGAGCGGACCGAGCCGGAGCTGATCGCGTGCCCGACGTGTGCCCGTCTGGAGGTCGACCTCCTGCCGCTTGTGCAGCAGGTCCGCGAGCGGTTGTCGCGGATCCGGGCACCCATCAAGGTGGCCGTCATGGGCTGCATCGTGAACGGCCCCGGCGAGGCCGACGATGCCGACGTGGCCCTGTGCGCGGGCAAGGGACGGGCCGACATCTACGTCCGCGGCCAGAAACGGCGGACCGTGAGCGAGGTCGAGATGCTCGACGCCCTGTTGGGCGAATGCGAGGCGCTGGTCGAGGCCCAGCGGTCCGCGTAAGGTCGATCTCGCTCGAGAGCTAGCCCTGCCCGACCACGCCCAAGCCCGGCCGATCGGTGAGCGTCAACCGGCCGCCCTCACCCCCGATGCCCGAGAACGGGTCGTTCGCGATCAACAGGTGCCCATCGAGGTCGATCCAGTCGACGAGTGGGGCGAGGTGAGCCGCCTGGGCGATGCCGAGGCTGGATTCGATCATACAACCGAGCATGATCTTCAGATCACACGCACGTGCTAGGTGGATCATGCGAAGCGCCTGGCGAATGCCGCCGCACTTGCAGAGCTTGATGTTGATGCCGTCGACGCAACCGGCCAGGCCTACCACATCGGCGGGGCGGACGCTGCTCTCATCGGCCACGATGGGCAGCGGGCTGTCCTGGCGGACGGCGCGGAGGGTGTCGTTGTCGCCTGGGGCGATGGGCTGCTCGACGAACTCCACATCGAAGGGCTCCAGCCCGCGGATGCGAGCGACGGCGTCGTCGACCGACCAGCCGCAGTTGGCGTCGACACGAAGCGTCTTGCCCGGGGCCGCGCGGCGGACCGCCGAGAGGATCTGCTCGTCGGCGTCCGTACCGACCTTCACCTTCAGGATGGGGTACTCGGCGGCCTCGGCGGTCTTGGCCTCGATGGTCGCGGGGTCGTCGATGCCGATGGTGAACGAGGATGTCGGGGCCGTGGCGGCGTCGAGCCCGAGGAGCCTCCACACGGGGACGCCGAGCTTCTTGCCGACCCAATCGTGGAGGGCCCCGTCGAGAGCGGCTACGGCCGAGCGCTGGTCGTCGAAGCGGTCGAGGCAGCGTGCGAGGATCGGCTCGATCTGGAAGGGGTCGTCGCCGAGCAGGTCGGTCATGCCGGCGAAGGCGGCCTCGGCCGACTGGAGGGTCTGCCCGTAGTAGCTGGTCGGGACCGCCTCGCCGAGGCCGACGAGTCCGTCGTGCTCGAGTTCGACCACCAGGGTCTGCTTGGCCGAGATGCTCGACCTTGCGATCGTAAAGGTGTGTCGGAGAATGAGTTCTTGTCTGCGGCACGTGAGTCGCATGGGGTCGGTGATCCTGGAGGAGAGGTTCCGGCGAGAATCCAGCCCAAAGTATTGACATCGAAGCGGTTATGGTTACAATAAACCGTTCGCCCGTCTCGCTCGATCGGGCGTGCACCGCCCTAAGCGAGGGTGAAGCGCTGTGGCATCTTATACGGTGCCGCAATACCTTGCCGCAAGGCCCGAAGAATCGGACACGGATCGGCCGATCATAACGATGGACCAGCATGGAGGCTAGCGAAGGCATGATCCTACGAACGACGGCCAGAGCACTCGTGTTGATGCTTGCGACGGCGACGGCGGCTGACGCGGCGGCGTATATCCCCGGTCAGGGCGCGCGGTCGTGGCAGCTTGACTTCGACTTCGTCGATCCGCAGACGATCACGGTCAAGCTGCCGGGCGCCGACAAGCCCCAGACGTTCTGGTACATGCTGTACACGGTTACGAACAACACCGGCCGCGAGGTGCCGTTTCTGCCGCGGTTCGAGCTGATGACGAACACGATGCGCGTGCTGCCGGGTGATCCTGGCGTGCATCCGTTGGTCTTCGCGGCGATCCAGAAGCGGCATCGCCCGACGCACCCGCTGTTGGTCGAGCCGGTCAAGATGATGGGGCGGCTGTTGCAGGGTGCGGACAACGCACGGAGCAGCGTGGTCATCTGGCCGCAGTTCGACATCAAGGCGAACCAGTTCACGGTATACGTGGCCGGGCTGAGCGGCGAGGCGAAGCTGCTGCCGAATCCGGACTACAAGCCCGGTCAGCCGGAGTACAAGACCAAGACGTTGCCGAGCGGCGCGACGGTCCGGGTGCCGGTGAACCTACGGTATTTCACGCTCCGCAAGACGCTGGCGCTGCGGTATCTGCTGCCGGGCGACCTGAAGACACGGGACACGGCGCATGCGGGGCGTCTCGGGATGGAATGGATCATGAGGTAGCCGGGTCACAACAGGCCCGCGATGTGGAGTTGCAGCGATGGCACATAAGAAGGGACAAGGCTCGAGTCGCAACGGCCGCGACAGCAATGCGCAATATCGCGGCGTGAAGGCGTTCGGCGGACAGACGGTCAAGTCGGGCTCGATCATCGTGCGGCAGTGCGGCACGCCGTTCAAGCCGGGGATGAATGTCCGGCGTGGCCGCGACGACACGCTGTTCTCGGTGGTCGAGGGGCGCGTCGAGTTTCAGGGGCGCAAGGTGTCCGTCGTCCCGCTGGCGCAGAACTGACAGGCGCAATCATCCAGGTGGGCTGTTCGGGGGTGGCCCGTGAGGCCACCCCCTTTTTCGTCGGGTGACAGAGCATGTTCGTTGACGAGGCGGACATCCACGTCAAGGGCGGTGACGGCGGGCCGGGTTGCGTCAGCTTCCGCCGCGAGAAGTTCGTGCCGCATGGCGGGCCGGACGGCGGCGACGGCGGAGACGGTGGCGGCGTGTACCTGGTCGCTCGCGAGGGCGTGGACACCTTGATGGACCTGAAGGGCCGCCGCCACTGGGAGGCCGAGCGCGGGCGTCACGGGCAAGGCAAAAACATGCACGGCCGGCGCGGCAAGGACGTCGTCATCGAGGTGCCGCGCGGGACGCTGGTGTACGATCTGGAGACGGGCATCCTCCTGAAGGACCTGGTCGAGGCCGACCGACCGGTGTGTATCGCCGCCGGCGGCAAGGGCGGCAAGGGCAACAAGCACTTCGCCTCCTCGACGCATCAGACCCCGCGTGAGCACGAACCCGGCCGGCCCGGCGAGGAGCGCTGGCTGCGGCTCGAGCTCAAGCTGATTGCCGACGTGGGGCTGGTGGGTCTTCCCAACGCCGGCAAGAGCACACTGCTGTCGCGCCTCAGCCGCGCCCGGCCGAAGGTGGCCGACTATCCGTTCACGACGCTCGATCCTCAACTGGGCATCGTGGAGCTACCCGGATGGCGGCGGATGGTGATGGCCGATTTGCCCGGTCTGATCGAGGGTGCTCACGAGGGCAAGGGGCTGGGTGATACGTTCCTCAAGCATATCGAGCGCACCCGCGTCCTGGTGCACCTGGTGGACGTGATGGGTACCCCGGGCGACCCGGTCGAGCACTATCGCAGTATTCGCCATGAGCTGACGAAGTACTCTCGGGTCTTGGCCGAGAAGCCCGAACTGGTCGTGGCCAGCAAGATGGACTTGACCGATGCCGAGGACGCCGCCGATCTGCTCGAGGAGGAACTGGGGCGGGAGGTCTTGCGAATCAGCTCGGCGACGGGTCAAGGGCTGGAAGCGGTGCTGGACCGCCTCTGGGAGATGGTCGAGGCGGCCAAACGACCGGAGGGCAGCACGGCATCGTGACGGCCCGCTCGGAATGACGCGGCGGGGTCACCGGCCCTAACAGGAGCTTCATCCACCTATCATGGGAGGCGACGATGGTCGTGATGGTGGCGGCGTTTCAGGCGGCACTTGCTGCGGCGGGTGCCCAAGGGCCTAGTCAGGAGGTCACCGCGCCTGCCGACCTGGCACTGACGTACCGGTCGGAGGTGGACAACACCGAGCAGCCCTATCGCCTGTACCTGCCATCGGCATATGACGGCAGGCGCCGACTGCCGCTGTTCATCGCCATGCACGGCACGGGCGGCGATCAGAACAAGTACTTCGACCACGCCGCCTACGGCCAAGGCATCTACAAGCGCGAGGCCGAGAAGCGCGGCATCATCGTGGTCTGCCCGCACGGACGCGGCACCACCGAGTACCGCGGCATCGGCGAGAACGACGTGCTGACCGTGATCGAGGAGGTGTGCCGGCGGTTCAAGGTCGACGAGGATCGCATCGTGTGCAGCGGTCAGTCGATGGGCGGCACGGGCACCACGTACCTCTGCTGCCGCTATCCGGATCGCTTCGCCGGCGGCGCGCCGCTGGCCTCGACGTACGGACACATCGCGCTGGTGGTGAACCTGCGGCACGTACCGATGCTGTACGTCCAGGGCGCCAAGGACTGGCGGATCTACGCCAAGGATGGGCCGATCCCCATCACGAAGCGGATGCAGGAGCTGGGTTACGAGGGACGGTTGTGGACGATCCCCGATCAGCCGCACAACACGATGACCGTCAGCACCGGCCCGGTGCTGGATTGGGCTCTGGAGCAGCGGTTGGTGCGGCATCCGAAGCGGGTGACCTTTCGGGCGTATCTGCCCATTCACGGCCGGGCATACTGGATCGAGATCCAGGCGATCGACGAGATCGGCCCGTGCGCGGAGATCGATGCGACGATCGAGCCCGGAAACACCATCGCGGTGAGGCTTCGCAACGCCCGACAGGTGGCCCTACGACCGGAGCCGGCTTTGCTCGAGCTGTCCGAGCCGATTCGGGTGGTCGCTAGCGGCAAGCGGGTCTTCGAGGGGCGATGTGGGGCTCAGCAAGAGATTCGCCTCCGCCGGTCCGGCGGCTCGTGGCGGGCGTCGGTGGTGCCCCGCAATCCGAGGCCGCCAACGGCCTATCGAACGCACAAGATCGGCAAGGTGATCGTCCCGCCGACCCAGAGGGGCCGCGCCGAGACGTCCAGGGGCACCTGGATGGCCGAGATGATGCGCGATGCGACGAAGGCGGACGTGGCGATCTACAACCGGCGCTACGACCGCGGTGTGCCCTTTCGAAAGGGCCAGGACGTCTACCTTGTCGACCTGCTGAACTGGATCCGTCCGTGCAACCGCTGCCTGAGCATGTTCGATATCAGCGGGGCCGGCCTGCTGAAGATCCTCGAGGACAACATTCGCAACGAGAAGAAGGACGCCGAGTTCCTGTTGCAGGTCGCGGGCTGCCGCTATGCCTTCGATCGCAGGCGGCCCAAGGGCAAGCGAATCGTGGAGACCGACATCGATCCGGACAAGACCTACACCGTCGTGTGCGAAGGCCAGGTGATGAGCCGCGGCGATACGTGCTTCCTGGCCGGTCGGTTCGAAAAGATGCCCTACGAGAACCTCGAGATCACGAACATCACGGCCGCGTGGCGGTACATCGCCAAGCATAACGGCCGAGTCAAGGGCTGGACCGACGGGCGCGTCAAGGACGTCACGTCGACGAAGTGAGCCGGCTGGGCCGGTCCTTCCCATCACACGCCAGCGCTCTCCCCGAGCAGGGGCACCGTCTGAGACGCGACCGTAAGGGTTCAGTGTTGTTCGCTGCCGAATCCACGTATTGCGTTGTCGATTGGTCGACGTGTTGACCTGGCGCGCCGCGGTATCACGCCACTGCATCGAAAGTCGCGGCTCGGCGGGAGCCTCGCCCTCTGCGGCTTACTTCGGTCGATACCGCCGCGTCACCTCGTTCTCGGCCGGGATGATGCCGTAGAGCTCCGGTCGGCGGCGGCCGAAGATCATTCGCCGCCACCCCGGGCGCTGCTCGGGCACGTCGCCGGTGTAGTAGCTGGGGATGCCGGTCTTGCCGGGCTTCGGTTGGTGGGCCCGCTTGCCCGCGTAGTAGACCTTCTTGTCGTCGAAGTCGATGTCGACGTACACCGCGCCGTTCCGCTGAAAATGCGACGCGGCCATCACGTACCCGTACGGGTCGATGATGAGCGACCGCAGGCCCGGGTCGGACGTGTTCCAGTGGGCACAGGCGACCCAACAGCCGTTGTCGATCGCTCGGGCCCGGAGCATCCGTTCGTTGTTGTCGCCGTCGGCGCCCCAGTGCTGGCTCGGATCGAGAATCAGCTCGGCGCCCTTCAGCGCGAGGACGCGGTCGATCTCTCCGGTGTACAGGTCGCCGCAGATGTGGATCCCGATGCGGGCGAAGTCGGTATCGAACACCTTGATCTCGTCGAAGCCCTTGGTCCAGTAGATCGGCTCAACGAAGACCTGCTTGCCGGCGCGGTCCCAGACGATCGCACGGCTGAGGCGGTCCTGCTTGCGCAGTCCTCCGATGACGATGTAGCAGTTCATCCGCTTGGCCCGCTCGGCCACCATGGCCATGGCCTTGCGGCCCGTCTCGTTCTCGACCACGGCCGACATCTCGCTCAGCAGCAGCAGGTCGGGCTTGAAGGCCGCGGCCTGATCGATCACGTCGAGCATGACCTTGGGGATCTGGTTGTCGCGCCAGATGTGCGCCGGATCGAAGTAGCCCACGGCGATGCGGGCGGTCCGCTTCTTGAACGCGGGAAGCTCAGGCGGCGACCACGGCTCGGCGATGGGGCGGAACGCGGTGCGATCGCCCAGGCAATTGCAGAAGAAGATGTTTTCCTCCTGCATGTAGGGTAGATGGACGTTACGCTTGCGCTCGTCGAGATCGACGGTCGCTCGAGCGATGCCGTCGTCGTAGCCGGTGTCGGCGATGGGCGTGCCGACGCGATTGAGGATCATGCTGCGTCCCCAGGCCGCGCCCTGCATCCCGCGGGCGTAGCGGTTGGCAAGGTACGTTCGCGGATCGGCGTACATGGCCGTGATCAGGTGGGCGTGGCTGTCGAGGCAACGGGCCTTGAGGATCGGCGGCCATTGCCAGTGCTCACGGAAGCGTTCGGGGTAGTGGTGCCAGACGAGCACGTCGGCGCCTTGGAGCCGCAGTACGTTGGCGACCTCGGGGAAGGTGATGTCGGTGGTGACCATCATGCCGACGGTGCCGAACGCGGTCTTGAACACGGGCAGGTCGTCGCCGAGGGCGATGCCGTCGTCGTCGGGCAAGGCGTGGGTCTTGCGGGCCTTGCCGATGAGCTTGCCGTCGGGCCCGATGAGCAGGGCGGTGTGGTAGGTCTTGTCGTCCGGTGTCTGCTCGACGAGCGCCACGGCCAGGTGCGTCTTGTGCCCTTGCGCGGCGGCGCGGAGGTCGGCCAGATCGGAGGCCTCGTGTTCGGATCTGAAGCGCAGGAACGGCGCGAACGGCAGCACGACGAGGTCGTTGTCGCCGAGCTTGGCGGCATGGTGGACGGCATCGAGGACGGCCTGACGGGTCTTGTCCTGGTCCGTGTCGTTCAGGCAGACGGCGGCGAACGTGACGACGCGACCGTCGCCGGCGCGGACGGCCGATCCGAAAGGGAGCGCGCCAAGGAGGGCCGTGCTCAGGACGATCAGACGATGGGTGCTGCTCCGTAGCGAGCGTCGCATGGGTTGGGTCCTTTCTCGGCTCGCGAGCGATTCGGCCCGTGGCCGGTGGCATCGTGGGCCGCCGTTATGCCTTGACCAGCAGCACACCGTGAACGTGGAGGCTGGGGATCGTGGTGTGCAGGACGCCGTTCTGCCACCTCCACGGCAAGGGCGCACCAGCGGGGATCCAGACGACGTCCTGCGGCTTGGCCTTGACCTTCAGCCGGACGGTGATCGGACCGACCGACGGGATGTGATCGATAATGCCGTAGCGGCTGGAGGTCGGTCGATTCGCCAGATTCAGCAGGTGAACGCAGAGTCGGCCGGCCTTGGTGCGTCGCAGCGCGACGTCGAGCCGCGGCGGGCCGTCCACCTCGACGGCGGGGTTCGGGAAGAGCTTGGCCACGATGTCACCGAGGCACCGTCGCAGATAGGGATGGTGGCTGCGGAAGAACGTCTGGCCGACCGGTCCCCAGACCGCCGCGACCTTGCCCTTGCCGTGACCCACGAGGGTGGCGGCGACCGAGGGATCCCGAGACGTGTTGCGGTCTGGGTGGCGGGTGAGGATCGACGTCGCGCCGTCGAGCTCAGCAGCTTGCCAGTTTCCATTGGCGTTGACGGGGCCGAGGGCGGTGGCCAGCTCGGCGCGGACGTGCGCCGGTTTGCCCTGAAGCGTGACGCCCAGATGGGGCTCGAAGAGCCGGGCACACTTCTCACCCAGCAGAAGCAAGCTCCCGCCGTCGGCGACGTACCGGAGCAGGGCCTTCTTGAACGGCTCGTCGAGGCGGTACGCGTCGGGGATGACCACGAGCGGAAACGCGTCCAGCCGGGGCTGCAACTGGTGCTCGGCCAGGATGTCGACCGAGTGGTGCAGCTCGAGCAGGGCGTGAAGGGTGCCCTCCATCGGCTCCGTCGTACCGGCGTAGTGGAAGAGGCGGTCGGACTGGTGGAACTGCGTCGCCGAGCTGAGCAGCAGGGCCACCTGAGGGACGGTGGTGCTCTTGTGGCTGACGGCCTGACGGGCGCGGCAGAAGTCGGCCACCTGCCCCAGGGTCTCGACGATCGTGTCGTGGATGAAGCCGGCTCGCGTGGGCGTGTTGTAGATCTGGAAGCCGCCTCCCTGCATGAGGACCACCGAGGCCTCCTGCTGGAGGTGCACGGGCGTCTTGAGGCTCCATCGCAGGTTGGGTCCCTTGTCGAACCCCCAGGCCATGAGATCCCACGGCATACCGGTGCTGGCCAGATAACGCGCCTCGACGCGGGCGCGGTCGACCGACAGGCCCGGCGAGTAGTCGCCGGAGAGGAAGTCGAGCTTGGCCACGGGCTCTTTGGGCGCGAGCGTCGTGTACATCCAGTTGCTGGTGATCTGCAGCTTGGGGTTGTGGTCGTGCAGGGCGTCGACCCAGTGGCAGAGGTAGCGCTCGAACGCGCGGCGGTGGAAGTCCTTCCACTCTTGCCAATGCGGGTCGGAACGCTTCGTGGGCGCGGTCTTGTGCCCGGTCTCGGCCTGCCAGGCCTTCAGGGCGGCGGGGCCGTAGTCGGGCTTCGTGGCCCAGCACTCGCCGTCGGCCCAGATGCCGTCGAGCTGGTAGGTGTCGGTGACCTCCTTGAGCTGGGGGATGAGGAGCTCATCGACATAGGGGCCGAAGACGCTGGTGGCGTTCTTGTCGGGCTTGCCGTCGGCGTTGATGACGGCCCACTCGGGGTTCTTCTCGATGGCGACGCTGTCCCAGACGCCGGAATAGTGGATGTAGAGGCCCACGCCGTGGCGTCGGGTCACGGCCCGCCAGACCTTGAGGGCGTCCTTGACGATGCCGGGCGAGGGTGTGCCGACCTCGGTCGGGTAGCCGGTGTAGCCGCGATGGCCCTTGCAGTCGTATTGGACGTAGTCGGGCCTGATACGTTGGATCAGGGCCTCGAGGCGCTGCTCGGTCACATCGCGGCCCAGCACGGTGTCCTGGGCGTTGGGATGGAGGTCGAAGTGCAGGCCGAAGAAGGACTCGCTACGAGGAAGGGGCTTTCGGGCCTCTTCCTGCTGAGCGGCGCCGACGGCCGCGGGCACCAGGGCGGCCAGGACGAGGAACCGGCGATGCGGATCGGCGATCATGAAAGCCTTCCTTTCTGCGAGGATAGTGCACTGCAGTGGGCCTGACGCCGCCATGGTAGCTGTGAGTGGATCGGCGTGTCAAAGCCGACTTCCGGCCGAGGTTCGGCGCCACGTCGTCCCACTCGGTGATGCCGCAACCGCGTCCAATCACACGGCCTTCGGGTTGACACGATCGTTGCGCGATGGTTACATTCCTCACAGCTTTCGAGGCCTCGGTGACCGGGAGTCGACTATGGCGGAGCAGAACGCACACGTGGAGATCAGTCGCGAGGGTGGCGTGACGGTGGTGCGGTTCGCCGATCGCAAGATCCTCGAGGAGATCCCTATTGCCGAGATCGGCGAGCAATTGACGACCCTGATTGATTCGGAAGACAACATCAAGCTCCTGCTTGATTTCGAGAACGTTGAGCACCTGTCCAGCGCTGTCCTGTCGATGCTGATCAACCTGAACAAGCGCGTGGCTGAACAGAAGGGCCAGCTCAAGCTGGCCAACATCAAGCCGCAGATCTACGAGGTGTTCAAGATCACGCGTCTGAACGAGTTGTTCGACATTCGCGACTCGGTCGCCGACGCGAAGAAGAGTTTCTAGCTCCTCCGACGGTGACGCCACGCGACGTGAGGAGTCGACGGCTGCCGGATCCGGGCCCGCCGGCCTGAACGGCCCGACGTGGTGGAGTGCGAGCGGTTATCCTGCTGGTGAGGACCCGATGGCCAGGCTTCCCCTGGATCAGGACCCCAATGCCGCTGAACTGGTCGTTGCCAGCGAGTTTCGCGCCGCCAAGGAGGCCGAACTTCAGATCATCGAGCAGATCGAGGCCCATGACTTCCCCGAGACCTGCTCCTTCGCCATCAAGCTCGCCCTCGAAGAGGCCATCACCAACGCCATCAAGCACGGGAACCGAGACGATCCGTCTAAGACGGTCCGATTACGCTTTCGCGTGACACCGCGCGAGGCCGTGATCTGGGTCCGCGACGACGGGGCCGGGTTCGATCCGACCATGGTGCCTGACCCCACGCTGGACGAGAACCTCAACAAGCCCAGTGGCCGGGGGCTCATGCTCATGAGGGCCTACATGGACGAGGTGTCGTTCAACGACTCGGGCACCGAGGTCCGCATGGTCAAGCTCAATCGCTAGCCCAGCGCGAAGCATGGACGCACTCGCGCGTCCAAGGCGAGACGACACACCGAGAACCACGCTCCGGGTCCGTCCCACAGGGGATGTCGGGCCGAGAGACGGCCGGCGTCCTGGCGGCGCATTCTGACGACGCGCCCCGTCCCAATCATCTAAGAAACAGTGCCTCGTTGCCGCCACGAACGGTCCGATCCGTGCGTCGACCGGCGCTTGCCGCTAAAATGCGGCGAAACCCGGCTTGCGGCAGCACACAAAGATACTCGCAGACTTGAGGTTAGCTATCATGGGACAGAACCTGGTCCAGAAGATCCTGAGCGAGCACCTCCTCGAGGGTGAGCTCCGCCCCGGCGCCGAGATCGGCATCCGCATCGACCAGTGCCTCACCCAGGACGCCACGGGAACCACGGCCTTTCTGCTGTTCGAGTCGATGGGCCTCAAGCGCATCCGTTGCGACCTGGCCGTCAGCTACGTCGACCACAACATGGCCCAGTTCGGCCCGGAGAACCACGCCGACCACATCTACCTGCAGTCGATCGCGCCCAAGGTCGGCGCGTACCACTCGCGGCCCGGCAACGGCATCTGCCATCAGGTGCACCTCGAGCGGTTTGGCAGGCCGGGCGCCACGCTCCTCGGCAGCGACAGCCACACACCAACATGCGGCGGGCTGGGGATGATCGCCATCGGCGCCGGCGGCCTCGATGTCGCCGTGGCCATGGGCGGCGGGCCGTTCTACCTGACGTGTCCTCAGGTCGTGGCCGTCGAACTGAAGGGCAGCCTCCAGCCGTGGGTCGCCAGCAAGGACGTGATCCTCAAGGTGCTGAGCATCCTGTCGACCAAGGGCAACGTGGGCTGCATCGTGGAGTACACGGGCGAAGGCGTGGAGACGCTCAACGTGCCCGCTCGGTCGACCTGCACGAACATGGGCGCCGAGCTGGGCGTCACGACGAGCATCTTTCCTGCCGACGAGGTCACGCGGCAGTACCTGGCCGCCCAGCAGCGCGAGGACGCCTACCGCCCGATGGCGGCCGATGACGACGCCGAGTACGACCACATCACCAAGAAGGTCCACGTCGAGCGGGACGCGCGGACGCTCGAGAACATGCGCCGGCACTGCATCGGCTTCGACGAGACACCCCCCGACGACGACGGCATGGTCACCGTGGGTTTCGACCGCATCGTCATCGACCTGGACGAGCTCGAGCCGATGGTGGCCGGGCCCGGCAGTCCCGACAACATTACGACCGTCCGAGAGATCGAGGGCATCGACGCGGGTCAGGTGCTGATCGGCTCGTGCACGAACAGCTCGTACCAGGACCTGTCGCTCTGCGCGAACGTGATGAAGGGTCGCCACGTCGCCTCGGGCGTCGAGTTTGGCATCAACCCGGGCTCGCGTCAGGTGCTGCGGATGATCTCCGAGGGCGGTGAGCTCACCGACTTCATCGCCAGCGGGGCGCGGATTCTCGAGGTCGGCTGCGGCCCCTGCATCGGACAGGGCCAGTCTCCCGCCGAGGGCGTCAACAGCGTCCGGACCTTCAACCGGAACTTCCAGGGCCGCAGCGGCACGAAGAACGACCGCGTCTATCTGGTCTCGCCGCAGACGGCGATCGCCACGGCCATCGAAGGCAAGCTTCGCGACCCACGGAGCCTGACCGACGACATCGGCATGCAGGCGCCGGAGCTGGCCAACCCGGAGGCGTTTCCCATCGACGACGGCATGATTCTTTCGCCCATCCCGGAGGACAAGGCCGACGAGGCCGAGGTCGTCCGCGGCGAAACCATCGTGACCCCGCCGTCGGCCGAGCCGCCGCCGACCGACCTGCACGGCACGGTGCTGATCAAGGTGGGCGACAAGATCACGACCGATCACATCAGTCCGGCCGGCTCGTTCCTGAAGTACCGATCGAACGTGCCGGAGTATGCCAAGGCGGTCTTCCTGCTGCTGAACGAATCCGGCAAGGCGAAGTTCCACGAGCGGGCGATCGAGGCCAAGAACGCCGGGCTCCACGGCGTGATCGTGGCCGGCGACAGCTACGGTCAGGGCAGCAGCCGTGAGCACGCGGCGCTCTGCCCGATGTACCTCGGCGTGCGGGCCGTCGTGGCCAAGGCGATCGAGCGGATCCACAAGTCCAACCTGATCAACTTCGGCATCGTGCCGCTCGTGTTCGAGAACCACAACGACTACGACAAGCTCGCCCAGGAGGACATCGTGCGGATCGACGGCCTGGCCGCGTCGGTCGAAAACGGCGACGAGCTGGTGACGATGACGGTCGAGGGCAAGGACGCGGTCATCGCCCTGCAACTCGACCTGAGCGACCGGCAGCGGATGATGCTGACGGCCGGCGGCCTGCTGGCCGCGACGCGCGAGGGCAAGCTGTAGGGCGTGCTGACCACACTTGTTTCGGTGGGTTCCGATCACGAGGGCGAGACGCCCCTCAGAGCCGCGACCGTGAGGGAGCTGTGTTGTTGGAGCGCTGGAACAGCAACGCTCCCTCACGGTCGCATCTCCGTCGCGGCATCGACCCGAAGTGGGAGCGTCTCCGACATTGACCCCGAAGCGGGGGAACCGACAAATTCAAATGAGTCGGACTACCAGTGCTGCATTTCAGACGTATCGCGACGACCTGTCCGAGCCGCCGGATTCATCCGGCGCGGCCGCGCGGCATGAATCTCGCGGCTCGAGCAGCAGCCGTGGCGTGTGCCGCGCTGTCCATCGTCGCACGATTTGTGAAACGCGGCACTAGCCGTCGCCGCCCACCAGCGCGGCCTGCGCCTGAACCCATCCCTCGGGGATGCCGGCGTCGTAGGCGCGTCCGT
Organism: uncultured Planctomycetales bacterium; assembly: GCA_964622545.1. GTDB lineage: Bacteria > Planctomycetota > Phycisphaerae > UBA1845 > JAFGLZ01 > JAFGLZ01. Next base: position 114,859 of record CAZUQM010000012.1, read on the forward strand.
CGATGACGTAGGCCAGGTAGCGGTCGCAGGCGGTGCGGAGCCGTTCCTGCGCGGCCGTCATCTGGATCTCGCCGCGGTCGCGCTCGTTGCGCCGCACCATCTCGTCGAGCACAGCTAGGATCTCCGCCTCAAAGATGTGAATGCCGAAATGCGCCAGCCAGCGGTCGTCGGGCAGGCCCGGGCTGACGAGCCCGGTGCGGGCGTGCTCGACCGTCGGCTTCTCGACGATGCTCTCCACGAGGTAAAGCCCCTCGGCCGAGGGCAGGGGCGTGCCGCGCATCACGCCCACGCGCGGCAGCGTTGTGGCCTCGCACAGGAACATGCCGCTGACGGCCGCCGGCGCGTGTCGTTCGAAGACCTCGACGAGCTGCTGGGTGCAGGTCTGGCCGCGGCGGCTGGTGAAGAGGTAGTCGCCCAGCATGAGCACGAACGGCTCGTCGCCGACCCAATCTTTAGCGCACCAGACGGCGTGGCCGAAGCCCTCGGGCGTGGGCTGCTCGATGCACGTGATCCGCCGGCCCCAGATGTCGAGCTCCTTGCTGATGGCCAGGAGGTTCGTCCGGTCGCCCAGGGCGGCCAGCAGGTCGGGCTCGAACGGGCGGAAGTAGCGCCGAACACTCTCGTCCTGTCCGGGCGAGACGACCAGGGCGATCTGCTCGATGCCGGCCGAGAAGGCCTCGGCCGCCAGCAGGTGGATGAGCGGCTTGGCCAGGCCGTCGCGGTCGACGAGGGGCATCATGGCCTTGGGGATGGCCCAGGTGGCCGGGAGCTGACGCGTCCCGCGTCCTGCGATGGGGATGACGGCCTTGCGTAGGGTCATGGCTGGCGTTGCCTGCTGGGCGTCGTCGAGCGTCGGGCCGGTTGCCGCTCGCGCCGCACCGCCCGGACGGTGGTCTGGTCTCCCGCCGGCCTATGATAGCGGCGGACAGGGACTTCGGCCAACCGCCGGAGCGTCTTGACACGACCGGCGGCGGTGGATAAAAGGAAGTGTTCAGTCTATCGGCGCGCCGCTAGCTCAATTGGATAGAGCATCGGTCTACGGAACCGAAGGTTGCAGGTTCGAATCCTGCGCGGCGCAGTCCTGCCCGATGGCCGGCATCTGTCGTCTCTTCCGCATCTCCGCTGGCACCTCGGTCATAGCGAGCCAGGCTTGCACTGCGCCCCATACTTAGCCCAATCACCCTCGACTGGGGGAAGTGTAGCCCGGTCGCCCTCGACTGGGGGAAGTGTAGCCCGGTCGCCCTCGACTGGGACGGATGGGGATGAAGCTACACAGCCGGGGGCGGCTGTACCACATCAGCCGGGGGCGGCTGTGCTCCATGACGCACCGCACCCTAGGGTCCTTACGCGTTCAACCGCTTTGTCCGATTCTCGGGACGACGTTCCCGTCACGCTCGACATCCCACCGCAAATACGTAAGACTCTCCGGCATGTCAGCCCAGCTATCCCCAGCATCCTTCGTCGCTAAATGGTCGGGCACGGCGCTGTCCGAACGCGCCGCCAGCCAAGAGCACTTCATCGACCTGTGCCACCTACTCGGCCAACCCACGCCGGCCGACCACGACGCCACCGGCGCCGAATACACCTTCGAGAAGTCCGTCGCCGTCACCGACGCCGCCAGCGCCGGCTCCAAGGGCGACCACGGCTTCGCCGACGTCTGGTGGAAGGGCAAGTTCGCCTGGGAGTACAAGCGCAAGGGCAAGCACAAGGACCTCACCGCCGCCTACCGCCAGCTCTGCCAATACCGCGAGGCGCTCGAGAACCCGCCGCTGCTCATCGTCAGCGACATCGCCCGAACCGAGATCCACACCAACTTCACCGGCCGGGCGAAACAGGTCCACACCATCCTGCTCGAAGACCTCGCCGAGCCCGCCTCGCTCGACCTGCTCCGCCGCGTCTTCACCGACCCGCTCTCGTTCGAGCCCGAGGTCACCGCCGAGCACGTCACCGAGGCCGTCGCCAAGGAGATCGGCCAGCTCGCCCTTCAGCTCCGCGCCCGCGGCCACGACCCGCACGACACCGCGCACTTCCTCATGAAGTCCATGTTCTGCCTCTTCGCCGAGGACATCCGGCTCCTACCGGCCGACCTGTTCCAGAAGCTCGTCGGCCAGTGGAAGTCCGACCCCCCCGAGCTGACCAAGGTGCTCACCGAGCTGTTCAGCAAGATGCAGACCGGCGGCGCGTTCGGCGTCGACAAGATCGCCTTCTTCAACGGCGGGCTGTTCGATGACGCCCCCGCGCTCGAGCTCACCGACGACGAGGCCAACGTCCTGCTCACGGCCGCCCGGCAAGACTGGGGCAGTGTCGAGCCGGCCATCTTCGGCACGCTGTTCGAGCGATCGCTCGATCCGAACACCCGCGCCCAGATCGGCGCCCACTACACCAGCAAGGACGACATCCTGCTCGTGGTCGAGCCCGTCGTGATGACGCCGCTCCGGCGCGAGTGGGCCGACGTCCAGGCCAAGGTCGCCGAACAACTCGAGCGCCGGGCCGCGGCCAAGACCAAACCCACGCGGACCAAGGCCGACCGCGCTATCGCTGACCTGCTCGACGGTTTCATCCATCGGCTGGCGACGGTCCGCATCCTCGACCCGGCCTGCGGCTCGGGCAACTTCCTGTACGTGGCCATTCAGCAGTTGCTCGGTCTGGAGAAAGAGGTCATCACGTACGCCGCCCGGCCCGACATAGGCCTCGGCCTGTTCCCCCAGGTCCGCCCGACGCAGTTGCACGGCATCGAGGTCAACCCCTATGCGGCCGAGCTGGCGCAGGTGGTCATCTGGATCGGATATTTGCAGTGGATGCGCGACAACGGCTTCACCGCCCCCAGCAACCCGGTGCTCGAACCGCTCCAGACCATCGAGAACCGCGATGCGATCCTCGATGTAGCCCGGTCGCCCTCGACTGGGGGAAGTGTAGCCCAGTCGCCCTCGACTGGGACGGATGGGGATGAAGCTACACAGCCGGGGGCGGCTGTACCACAACAGCCGGGGGCGGCTGTACCACAAGAAGATGTAGCCCGGTCGCCCTCGACTGGGGGAAGTGTAGCCCAGTCGCCCTCGACTGGGACGGATGGGGATGAAGCTACGCCACATCAGCCGGGGGCGGCTGTACCACATCAGCCGGGGGCGGCTGTGCCACATGAGATCCCCGATGCCAAGGGTGGCCCGGCAAGCTACCGCCGCAATCTCCCTCACATTCAACCCGGTCAGCGTCCCGTCTTCGTCACTTTCTGCACACACAAGGGATGGGAGCTGCCTGAGTCGGTACGAGACCTGGTCATCACACACTGTCTCCATGACGATAACTCGAAGCTGCAGATGCACGCGCTCGTCGTCATGCCAGACCACGTCCACCTACTCTTCACCCCGGGTCACGACAGCTACGGAAACCCGTATGGACTCGCTGAGATCATGAGTGGGATCAAAGGCGCGTCAGCGCACAGTATCAACAAAGCACTGAAGCGTAAGGGACGGGTGTGGCAGGATGAGTCCTTTGATCACATTCTCCGCCGGAACGAGAACCTCTTCGAGAAGGGGGAGTACATCTGCCAGAATCCCGTGCGAAAGGGACTCGTCCAGGATGAGAACGACTATCCCTGGTTGTGGCGCGAAAGCCATGTAGCCCAGTCGCCCTCGACTGGGACGGATGGGGATGAAGCTACACAGCCGGGGGCGGCTGTACCACAACAGCCGGGGGCGGCTGTGCCACATCAGCCGGGGGCGGCTGTGCCACATAGGCCCACTATCCCACCCTGGCCCGACGCCGACTTCATCATCGGCAACCCGCCGTTTCTCGGCTCGAAGCTGTTCCGACAGCAGGGTCTCGATGACGAGTACATCCAGGCCATGTTCGACACGTATGAGATTCCCAACACGTCCGACCTGTGCTGCTACTGGTTCGAGCGGGCGCGACAGGAACTGGAGAAGAACCCACTGCTCCGCGCCGGCCTGCTTGCCACGCAAGGCATCCGCGGCGGAGCGAACCGAAAGGTCCTCGAACGCATCGAGGACACCGGCGACATCTTCCTGGCCTGGTCGGATCGCAACTGGGTTCTGGATGGGGCTCACGTCCACGTGTCGATCGTCGGTTTCGATAATGGCACCGAAAACGAGCGTATGCTTGACGGCAAGCCCGTTTCCGACATCAACGCCTCACTCACCGGCGACATCGACACGGGCAAGGCGAGCGCCTTGGCAGAGAACACGGGTATCGCCTTCATGGGCGATACGAAGGGCGGCAAGTTCGACATCACGTGGGACGAGGCGCGGGCGATGCTGCCGCAACCCAACCCCACCGGCAGCTTCAACTCCGAAGTCGTTCGTCCGTGGGTAAATGGGCTAGACATCACGCGACGCGCTCGCAGTATGTGGATCATCGACTTCGGCTGCGACATGCCCAAGGACGAAGCTGCCGGTTACGATGTGCCCTTCGGCTATGTCGAGACGCATGTCTGGCCGACACGCAAGGACAACCGACGCGCTGCTTATGCGAAGCGGTGGTGGTTGCATGTTGAACCACGACCAGAGCTGCGGCAACGAATCGCGCCATTGTCGCGCTTCCTCATTACCCCGCGGCTTACGAAATACCGACTGATTGCTTGGCACGACCAGCGAACCCTTCCCGATTGCCAAGTGATTGCCTTCGCCCGGTCCGACGACTACTTCTTCGGCGTGCTACACAGCGCGGTGCACGAGTTGTGGGCGCTTCGGATGGGCACGCAACTTGAGGACCGTCCGCGCTACACGCCGACGACGTGCTTCGAGACGTTCCCGCTGCCCTGGCCGCCGGGCGCCGAGCCCAATGTAGCCCAGTCGCCCTCGACTGGGACGGATGGGGATGAAGCTACACAGCCGGGGGCGGCTGTGCCACATCAGCCGGGGGCGGCTGTACCACAAGAAGATGTAGCCCAGTCGCCCTCGACTGGGGAAAGTGTAGCCCGGTCGCCCTCGACTGGGACGGATGGGGATGAAGATACACAGCCGGGGGCGGCTGTACCACATCAGCCGGGGGCGGCTGTGCTACATGAGGCAGCTACCTCGCAAACCGCCGCCGCGATCCACCAGCGGATCTCCGACGCCGCGTGCGAGTTGAACGAGCAGCGCGAGCGGTGGCTCAACCCGCCGGAGTGGATCGACCCCATCGCCGAACAGGTCGACGCCGAGGACGACTTCGCCGACGTGCCGGCCGACGCCCGACCGCTGATCCGCCATTCGGCCATCATGGCCCGGGCGGCCAAGGACGCCCGGCTCAAGAAGCGAACGCTGACGAACCTCTACAACGAGCGGCCGACGTGGCTGCGGATCGCCCACGAGAAGCTCGACCGCGCCGTCCTGGCCGCGTATGCCCACGTCGACCCCGACGGCGACTGGAGCGAAGACTGGGCCGAGGTGTGGACCGAGACCGGCGCGGGCCAACGGCTACCCGACGACCACCCCCTCGCCGCCCGCCGCGCCGAGATCGATCAGCGGGTGCTGGCCAACCTGCTGCGAATCAATCTCGCGAGGGCCGCAGCCCGGAGCTGACGTCACGGATAATCTCACGTCGCGCGCGGTTTCGATGGAAATCCCACCGCGGTAGCCGGATCCGTCTGCGGACCCACCGCGACGAAGTCTGACACCGCCGAGGACGCTCCACCCTATCATCGATTACCCCGAGATCTGGCAGAGACGTCCGCGTCCAGTTGCTCGGTGCAAGGCTAGGCACAAGCGTCTCATCCCCTTTCCCCGTTTTCGCGCGAACCGGCCCGGAACCAAGCGTGTACAAACCGAAGGCTTTCCTGACATTGGCGGGATCCCTTGCGCCTGATAGAATTCCCGTGCTGGGGGTGATAGTCGCACGCGTCAAAGGACTGCGCGATGGGGCGGTCGGGCCAACGGAAATCCAGCGGCGAAGTCACGCCGCGCAGGGCCTGGATCGTGGCACTGCTGGCGATCGCCGTCGCCGGCGCCGCCGCCCGGGCCGAGGTCAAGATCGTCGGCGAGGTCGTCCACACCGGGTTCCCGTGCGGCAGCCAAGACCTCTTCCGCCCCGGGGCATGGTGCCCGGCCCTGGTCGAGCTCCAGAACCTCGGCGACGAACACCTCAGCGGCAAGCTGGTCCTGCAACAGCGCGACAAAGACGGCGACGTGATGATCACCGAAAGCGTGGTCGGCCTGGTCGCCGGCGGCCCGGCGCGTCCCTTCCGCATCGACTTCATCGCCGAGGAGCCTGGCAGCACCGGCTCGTTCCTCCTGACGCTCTATGACGAGAACGGCCGGCACGTGCCCGTGCAGGACAAAAAGGGCAACGTCCACCAGGCCCTGCCGGCCCCGCCGGTTCGAAGCCTACCCTCGGATTTCATGCTCGTGCTCGACCTGTCGTCTCGGCCGCTCACGTGGCTGGATGTCCTGGCCGACCAGCACGACGCCATGCGGTATCCGATCGCGGTGACCCGGCTCAAGCCCGAGCGGCTCCCCGACCGCTGGTACTGCCTGCGATCGGTGCAGGCCATCGTGTGGGACCGTCCGGACCCAGACCGCCTGAGTCCCGACCAGATCGAGGCGCTGCTGGGCTTCGTCAAGGCCGGAGGCGTGTTGGCCCTGTCGGCGGGGCGAACGGCCCAGACGCTGGCCGACTCGGCGCTGGGCGAGATCCTGCCCGTGGCAGTCAGCGGCACGGACGAGACCGACGTCCTGCAGAAGGTCTGGGACGACCTGCTCGGCAGCAGGCAGACGGGCGAGCTGGTGCCGCTCTACGAACGCGCGGCGACCGTGGCGCGCGCCACCGCCCGGCCCGACGCCCAGGTCCTGTGTCGCGAGGATCGGCTGCAAACCGACGTCGTCGTGCGGCGGCGCTACGGCACGGGCGTGGTGACGTTCCTCGGGGTGGAGCTGCACGACCTGCTGCGCCCGGCCGAGGACCACTTGGACGTCGCGCTGCGACTCTTCCCCGAGCTGCTGGGGCTGGGCATCAGCGCCCGCACCCAGGACGCTCGGCCGCCGAGTATGAAGCTGGACCTGGTCGACGAGGTGCACGCGGCGATCGGGTTCCTCGGCCTGGGCGGGGCGTTTCTGATCTTCGTGATGTTCTTCGTGGGGGGCTACATCCTGATCGCGTCGTTCGCGACGTGGGGCTGGCTGCGGCACCAGAACTCGGTGCAGCACGCGTGGACGGTTTTCGCGGTGGTGGCGGCCGTCTTCAGCGTGTTGAGCGTCGGCGCGGTGCAGGCGGTGCGAGGCGTGGGGACCGATTTGCGGCAGTTGAGCATCGTCGATGCGTCGCTGCCGACGCAGCCCGGGGCGCCCATCGACGCCCATGCCGACGTCTTCTTCGGCGTCAAGACGAGCACGCACACCTACCTGGACATGCGGATCGCCGACGCCGAGGAGGCCCAGCTTGCCGGGCATCGCTGCTCGCTCAAGCCGCTGCCGGCGGTCCGCGCCGAGGTCAGCCAGACGTATGTGGCGCCCGAGAGCTACACGGTGCGGGCCAGCCAGGCGACGCTGGAGGGCGTACCGATACGGGCCACGCTGAAGCGTCTCCAGGGGCACTGGTTCGGACGCTTGGAGGGCGCGTTTTCTGCGCTGCTCGAGGCCGACCGGTGGGGGCGGTTCTCGAAGCGGTGCTTCGTGCGGAACGATCTGGGCTTCGCGCTCAAGGACTGCTACCTGCTGCTGCCCAAGACGCCGCGGATGGGCGGGGTGATCCGAGGCACCCAGATCAACCTCTTCGAGGTGGCCGCCACGATGCGTGACGGCGAGCAGATCAACCTGCTCGAGCCGGGGATGGCGATCCAGACGTCGTCCACGGTCAACTGGCCGAAGCTGTCGGACGAGCAGAGCCGGTGGGTCCGGTACTTCGCCAGCATCGGCGGTGCGAAGCGGCGCGAGGCGAACCCCCCGTTTAGCTTCAGCCGATTCGCCGCGGCGATCGCGCTGCTGACGACGCTCGACGAGTACGATGTCTACGACAACGCGAGCTGGAGCAAGCCGATCATCCTGCGGACGCACCTGATGCACCTGGACCTGTCGCACCTCCTGACGCAGGGGACGGCGCTGTTCGTGGCCGAGGCCGACGTGCCCGGCCCGGCCAGGCTCGCGCTCCGATCGGCCGGCGGGCCGACGTGGCGCACCGTCGACGAGCCGGATAGGGCCAAGACGGTCTTCCGATTCGCGATTCCCGTCGGCCTGGTGGCCGAACCGTAGGAGACGCCCCGTGATCGTCGAAACGATCAACCTGACGAAGCGCTACGGGAAGCTGATCGCGCTGAACAATCTGTGCCTGCAGATTGAAGAGGGCGAATGCCTCGGTTACATCGGTCCGAACGGCGCGGGCAAGACCACGACGATCAAGATCCTGGCCACGCTGTTGCAGCCGACGTGGGGCGAGGCCCGGGTGTGCGGTCGGGTGATCGGCTACGAATCGCGGAAGATCCGCCCCCTGATCGGCTACGTGCCCGACTTCTTCGGCGCGTACGAGGACATGGTCGTGCAGGAGTACCTCGAGTTTTTCGCCTCGGCCTACAGCATCACGGGCGGCAAGCGGACGCGGGTGGTGGGCGACGTCCTGGAGCTGACCGATCTGACCAGCCGATCCGACGCGTTGGTGGACTCGCTGAGCCGCGGCATGCAGCAGCGGCTGAGCATCGCACGGGTGCTGCTGCACGATCCGAAGGTGCTGCTGTTGGACGAGCCGGCCAGCGGGCTGGATCCTCGCGCCCGCATCGAGATCCGCGAGCTGCTCAAGGAGCTCAAGCGGATGGGCAAGACGATCATCATCAGCTCGCACATCCTGCACGAGCTGGCCGAGCTGTGCAGCACGGTCGGCATCGTCGAGCGCGGCGAGCTGCTGTTCCACGGGACGATCGCGGAGGCGGTCCGGCGGGCCCGGTCGGGCACGCGGATCCACGTGGGCGTGGTGAGCCACAAGGACAAGGCCCTGAAGGTCCTCTCGGCGATCCCCGGCGTGCGCGAGATCGCCGACGAGAACGGCGCGCTGGTCGTCGAGCTCGACGACGAGGTGAAGGACTACAACGTGCTGGCCGAGGCGCTGCTCCGGAACGGGCTGCGGATCCGCGAGCTCCGCGAGGAGCAGATCAACCTCGAGACGGCCTTCATGCGGCTGACGAAGGGCATCGTGCAATAGCGATGGCGATCCGATCGCAGGACATCTCGCTCTGGTTGTGGCGGCTGCTGCCGGGCAACCCGATCTTCCTGCGCGTGCTGTACGGGGGCAGCCGGAGGGTGCGGCACCTGTACATCCGGGCGGGGTTCCTGGTCATCCTGTTCTTCGTCATGTTCCTGTCGCTCATGAGCGCGATGTCCGGCGGCAGCAACAGCCTGGACGACCTGGCCAAGTCGAGCTCACAGGTCTTTCGCTTCGTCAGCATCACGCAGTTGGGGATGGTGTGCTTCCTGGCGCCGATCTTCATGGGCGCGGCCATCACGCAGGAGAAGGACTCTCAGACCTACAACATCCTGCTGAGCACGCCGCTGAGCAACGCGCAGATCGTGCTGGGCTCGCTCCTGAGCCGGCTGTTCTTCGTGCTGGTGCTGCTGCTGGCGAGCGTGCCGATCTACGCGGCCACCACGCTCTACGGCGGCGTGACGATGCGCCAGGTGATGCTCAGCACCGGTATCTCCGCCACGACGGCCATCCTGACCGGCTCGGTGGCGATCGCCCTGGGCGTGATGCGGGTCGGCACGCGAAAGACGATCTTCTCGTTCTACCTGGTCATCGCGCTGTATCTGCTCGTCGTGGGGACGCTGGGCTATCCGCAGTCGTTCCGTCGAGACGTGGCGGCGTTGCGCTACTTCGAGCGGAAGGCCGTGATCGACGAATGGATCGCCGAGGGTAAGCAGCTCCCCCGGGCGGGTCGGATTCTGACGGCCGCGCCCGAGGACCTCGGCGAGGTCCTGCTGCGGTCGGTGAAGGATAAGGAGGAGTACTCGAAGCTGGTGAACCGGCTCCGTCAGGCCGACGGGGTCAGCAGCCTCCGTCACGAGCAGGAGGCGACGTTCTTCGGTTGCCGGCTCTCGCCGGCCAACACGTCGGGCGACCGCATGAGCTGGCTGGCGCCGTTCCATCCGCTGCTGGCGCTCCAGGTCGCCTTGGGCATCGTCGAGGCCCCGCCGGCGTCCGCCGGGTATCGTTGGCCGCTGAGCGCGCTCCTGACGAACCCCTACTTCGGCTACATGTGGGTCACGATGCTCGCGTCGGTGGCCGTGATCGTGCTGAGCATGCTCTGGGTGCGGCGCGGCAGCCGCGAGGGCGAAAGCTCGGTATGGATGTGGGTCCGTGAGCGTCTGGTCCTGCCCAGCCATACCGGGCTGAGACGACGCAAGCCACGACGCGTCTGGCGGAACCCGGTCGCGTGGCGCGAGGCGGTCACCCGGGCGTCCTTCGCCGGGCGCGGGGCGATGCGGTACGTCATCTTGCTGGCCGGGTTCGCGTGTGTCGGCGTCTTCTTCTACTCGCACGCGATGGGCAAGGGCTGGTTCAGCCCGGAGGAGCTGCGCTTCTGGCTGACGGCGCTGTTTATCATCGAGGTGGCGCTCATCCTGCTGATGGCCGCGAGCAGCGCCTCAACCGCCATCACCCGCGAGCGCGAGGCGAACACGATGGACCTGCTGCTAAGCACGCCGCTGACGAGCGCCTACATCGTGCTGGGCAAGCTGCGGGGCCTGGTGAGCTTCTTGCTGCCGCTGCTGGCGATTCCGGTCATCAGCCTGCTGGTTTTCGGCCTGTACGACCTGGCCACGGGCGCGATCGTCCCGGTGGTCTGGCCCGAGTCGGCGATCGAGCTGGGCCTGCTGCTGGTGGTCTACGCGTCGTTCGCGTGCGTGCTGGGGTTGCAGATGTCGCTGCAATTCCGCCGGACCGTGCCGGCCGTGCTGAGCAGCGTCGGCATCATCATCGGGGTGTCGTTCGCGCTGGGGGCGTGCGGGTGGGGCCTGTTGGAGGTCAGCAAGGCCTACGGCGCACTGATCGCGCCGTTCACGCCGTTTACGGCCGTCTCGCTCATCGTCAACCCGGCCTGGACGCTGGACATGACGCGGGGGCATCCGTCCGAGCTGGCCCAGGCACGAGCCCTGCTGCCGATCGGCTCGGTCTTCGCGGTGGGCTTCTACGCGATGATCGTCGTGGCGATCTACCGGGCGATGGTCCGCAACTTCGATATGACCGTCCGCAAGCAGTCCGCCTGACCCGGGTAAGGATCCACCCGGGCGCATCGCCACCGCGTCGTGCGTCTGCTACACTCCCTGCCTGATCACGATTCCATGACCCCCTGTGGAGGACACGACCGGTGACGGCGATCCTTTCTCTGGACCAGGGCACCACCAGCTCACGGGCGATCGTCTTCGACGAAGGTGGTGCGATCTTGGCGGTAGCTCAGAAGGAGTTCGAGCAGTTCTTCCCTCGGGCGGGATGGGTCGAGCACGACCCGATGGAGATCTGGTCGTCGCAGGTGGGGGTGATGACCGAGGCGCTCAGCCGGGCCGGACTCGGCCCGAAGGACCTGGCCGCCGTGGGCATCACGAACCAACGCGAGACGACGATCGTGTGGGACCGGTCCAACGGCAAGCCGATCTGCCCGGCCATCGTCTGGCAGGACCGGCGCACGTCGCGGATGTGCGATCGTCTCCGGGCCGACGGGCACGAGGAGCTGATCCGCTCGAAGACGGGCCTGGTCATCGACGCCTATTTCTCCGGGAGCAAGGTCGCGTGGATCCTGGACAACGTCGCCGACGCCCGGGGGCGCGCCCAACGCGGCGAGCTCGCCTTTGGGACGGTGGATAGCTGGCTCGTCTACCGCCTGACCGGCGGCGAGGTGCACCTGACCGATCCCTCGAACGCCAGCCGCACGATGCTGTACAACATCCACACGCACGCGTGGGACGACGAGTTGCTCTCGCTACTGAACATCCCGCGCGAGATGCTGCCGGAGGTCCGCCAGAGCAGTGAGGTCTACGGGCAGGTGTGCTCGGAGGTCATGTCGGGCAACGTGCCGATCGCGGGCATCGCCGGCGACCAACAGGCCGCCCTGTTCGGGCAGATGTGCGTGGAGACGGGCCTGGCCAAGAACACCTACGGCACCGGCTGCTTCATGCTGATGAACACGGGGACCGACGCGATCGACTCCAAGGCGAACCTCCTGACGACCGTGGCGTGGGGGCTGGACGGCACGACGACGTATGCTCTGGAGGGCAGCGTGTTCATCGGCGGGGCGGTGGTCCAATGGCTGCGCGACGGGCTCGGACTGGTCCGCAGCGCGAGCGAGATCGAGGCCCTGGCCAACAGCGTACCCGACAACGGCGGTGTTTACTTCGTGCCGGCGTTCTCTGGTCTGGGGGCCCCGCACTGGGACCAAGACGCCCGCGGGGCGATCCTCGGACTGACGCGCGGCGTGACGGCGGGCCATCTGGCCCGGGCGGCCCTGGAGGGCATCGTCTATCAGGTGGCGGACGTCCTGGACGTGATGCGGTCGGACTCCGGCCATGCCATCCAGGAGCTCCGCGTCGACGGAGGCGCCGCCGCCAACGATCTACTACTCCAGTTCCAGGCCGACATCCTCGGCGTGCCCATCGTGCGACCGAAGGTAACCGAGACGACCGCGCTGGGAGCGGCCTACCTGGCTGGCCTGGCCGTCGGGACGTGGCGTGACACGCAGGAGACGCGAGCGCAATGGTCGGAGGAGAGCCGATTCGAGCCGTCCCGCTCGGCCGACGAAGTCCTGGCCTTGCGTGCCGGATGGGCCAAGGCGCTCGAACGAGCGACCGCCTGGGAGTCCGCCGAGGGCGACGCATGATCGGACATCGAGGTGACGATCCCTGACAGGGCGAAGCTCCGTCGATCAGCCGCCACCGCCACGGTGCCCGCCGAGGTCTGGACGGTCTCATTCAGAAGCCACACCAGCCCAAGAGCCTGATTCCGAAGCTGCGAGACATCTTGACCGACCGACATCGCTAAGCTCGGACCGGCCCGAAGCGCCGTAAGCTGCGCGGTCGGCCTGTCTGTGTGGGTCCTGTCGTGATCGTGGGGACCGCGTGTCGCGGCGGTCGGAGTGTGGCTCCGCTATCGGACGCTGGTTCCTGTGGGCGAGGGCTATCCGCAGTCGGACTATGGGTGTCGCGTATCGCTGCAATGGATTTCCCCGCCTCTAAGCTTCGAGGCTGTCGACAACAGGCTAGGGCACGTCACAGCGTGCGGACGTTATCGGTCGAGCCGCGAGGTTCACCTCCTCGTGCCAAAGCGTTCATGGTCGGCACATCTCAGCGGATCTTTGGCAGAGACGCCCACGAAGGCCGGCCGACATTGTGCCGACATAGCGATAGGCCTCCGGCACGGAATCCGTGGCCGGAAGTGTTTGGCCTTCTCGGAGCGGAAGCATGCGGCAGGCGTGCTGATGCATCCGATTGGCCACACGACGGGGCGTGCAGGGCCGCCAGGCTGGGCACGGGGTCGGCACGTGGGCAGGGATCATGTCGGACCACCTGAGCGACAAAGAGATTCGGTCGGACTACCTCGCGCGGCTGCGTGGGCCCAGGTGCTCGCGCTTGTGCGTGCCGGGCGCGGTCTACCGGTGTGATTGGGACGCCCACCTGACGATGCGGTTCGTCACGGATGCGATCGAGGACATCACCGGCTACCCGGCCGGCGAGCTGATCAACAACAAGGTCAGGAGCTTTGCGAGCCTCGTCCATCCGGGCGATGCGATGGCCCTCGAGGAGAACCTTGCTGCTGCGATAGAGGCCGACGAGCCCTTCCGTGTGGAGTTCCGCATCCTCGATCCGGAAGGTCAAGAGCGCTGGGTCTGCAACCGTGGGCAGGCGATTCGCGACCGAAGCGGGGCGCTGCTCTACCTCGACGGCATCATCCTCGATCTCACGGACTCGAAGCAGCACGAGCATGAGATCCTGCGTGCCCAATACGCGGTTGACGATGCGATCGACGCGGTGCTGGTGGTCGAGCGGGACGGCGGCATCAGCTACGTCAACATGGCCTTCGGTGACCTGTTTCGATGCACGAGGGACGCCGTGGGCGAGGTGAGGTTTGGCTCGCTGTTCGCCAATCCAGACGCGGCCGTCGAGGACCTCGCGTGCGTGTTCGACGGTGAGGTCTGGATCGGCGAGATGGAGATGGTCACGCGGGAGGGACGACGGTTCCCCGCTGAGGTCCGGGCCACGCCGGTCAGGGACAGCGGCGACTCGTGTACCGGCATGCTGCTGATGATCCAGGACATCAGCGGCCGTAAGGAGGCCGAGGAAGAGGCCCGTCGGATGAATCACATCCTCGAGCATCGCGTGGCCGAACGGACTGCGGAGCTGGATCGCGCCAACCGTGAGCTCCAGCGCGAGATCATCAAGCACATGTACACGGAGGAGGCTTTGGAGCGAACCACCGGGATGCTCAACAGCATCCTGACGTCGTCCACCGAGTTCGCCATCATGGCCACGGACCTCCAGTTCCGCATCCTACACTTCAATCCCGCGGCCGAGCGCGTCTTCGGTTTCGAGGCCCAGGAGGTCATCGGGCGGACGGTTCACGAGATGCACACCAGGGCCGGCGTGGGGCTGGATAGGTTCCGCGAGGCTGTGGCCGCCGTGAACGAGGAAGGCAAGTACGAGTTCGAGTATGACGTGGATGCCGCGCCTGGGAACCGACGCTGCATCCATGTTGTCCTCATGGCGATGCGCGACGAGCGAGGTACGTGCAAAGGCTACATCCTGTTCGCAACCGACGTCACGGAGCGCCGGCACTCGGAGGCCGAGTTGGCCGGCTACCGTGATCGACTCGAAGACCTGGTGCGCGGGCGGACGATCGAACTGGCCAAGGCCAACGAGGAGCTCCAAAACGAAATCGCCGAGCGGCGGCAGGCCGAAGAGGCCACGCGAGAGAGCAAGCGGCTGCTCCAGCACGTCTTCGATGCCATCAACGACGGGATCTGCGTGTTGGATCGGGACATGAGGATCGTCCGGATCAACTCGTGGATGCGGTCGCGCTGGGCCGATCGCGAGTACGGCTCCGGCGACATCTGTCATGAGGTCTACTGGGATCGCGACACGCCCTGCGACGAGTGCGTCTGCGTCAAAGCGATGGAGACAGGCGCGTCCAAGCGAAGCGTGCGGCGCGTGGTATACCCCAGCGGCCAGGCGGCCTGGATCGACGTGTCGGCCTTCCCGCTGCGGGACGGCGACGGCCGGATCATGGGCGTCATCCAGCACGTCAAGGACATCACCGAAAGTCGTCAGGCGCAGGATGAGCTGAACGAGCAGACCGAGCTGCTCAGCAACGTCCTGTCGAACATCCCGCATCTGGTCTTCTGGAAGGACCAGGATCTGCGCTATCTGGGCTGCAACCATGCGCTGGCTCGGGTGGCGGGGCTGAGCTCCCCTGAGGAGATCGTGGGCAAGAGCGATGCGGACCTGCCGTGGGGGCCCACCGAGGGCGAGGCGTACCGCGACGTGGACAAGATGGTCCTGCGTTCGGGCGAGGCCATCCTCGACTTGGAGGAGAGCCAGCATCAGGTCGACGGCCGGGAGGCGATCCTGCTGACCAGCCGCGTGCCCCTGCGCGACAGCAGCGGTCAATTGACCGGCATCCTCGGCATGAGCACGGACGTCACCGAGCGCAAGCACATCGAGCAGGAGCTGCTGCGGACCCAGACGGCGTTGGATGACGCCGGCGACGCGATCCTGGTGATGCGGCCGGATCGGACGATCACCTACATCAACATGTCGTTCACGGACCTGTTTCGATGCACGCTGGAGATGATCAATGAGAACGGGTTCGGGTCGATCTGGGTCGACACGTCGGTCGGTGAGGAGATCCTCGCGGCGATCGAGGCCGGCGATAGCTGGAGCGGGGAGGCGGAGATGGTCTCCCGCGAGGGGCACCGGTTCCCCGCGGATGTGCGGGCCACGCCGATCATCGACGAGCGGGTCCTGATCGCCGGCATGCTGCTGATGGTCAACGACATCACCGAGCGCAAGCTGCTCGAGAGCCGTGTATTGCAGACGAGGAAGCTCGAGTCGATCGGGCAGCTCGCCGCGGGCATCGCCCACGAGATCAACACGCCGACGCAGTACATCGGCGACAACACGCATTTCCTCAAGGACGGCTTCACGGACCTGGCCGAGCTGCTCGGCAAGTACAACGAGCTGGTCGAGACGGTCAAGAGCGGGGCGGACGGGGCCGCCAAGGTGGCCGAGATCGAGCGTGCGATCCAGGAGATCGAGCTGGACTACCTCCGCGAGGAGATCCCCTCGGCCATCTCGCAGGCGATCGACGGGATCGAGCGGGTGTCGGAGATCGTTCGGGCGATGAAGGAGTTCTCCCACCCCGGCGTGGAGGGCATGACGAACGTCGACATCAACAACGCGATCCAGAGCACCATCACGGTCGCCCGGAACGAATGGAAATACGTGGCCGACATGGTGACCGAGTACGACGGGTCGCTACCGTCGGTTCCGTGCCTGGCCGGTGAGTTCAACCAGGTGATCTTGAACCTGATCGTGAACGCGGCGCACGCGATCGAGGACGTCGTCGGGGACGGCGTCGAGGGCAAGGGCACCATCACAGTGAGGACGAAGCGTGTCGACGAGTGGGCCGAGGTGCAGGTCCAGGACACCGGGGCGGGCATCCCGGCGCCTATCCGTCAGAGGATCTTCGATCCGTTCTTCACGACGAAGGAGGTGGGCAGGGGGACGGGGCAGGGGTTGTCCATGGCACACGACGTGGTCGTCGGCAAGCACGGCGGGACGATCGACGTCGAGACCGAGATCGGGCAGGGCACGACCTTCACGCTGCGGCTTCCCTTGAAGGGGAAGCTCACCGAGGGCGTGGAGGCCAACGAGGTCTGAGATGGCAGACAAGAAACGGATTTTGTTCGTCGACGACGAGCCGAACATCCTGGCGGGGCTGCGACGCATCATGCGCCCCCTGCGCAAGGAATGGGAGATGGCCTTCGCCAACAACGGGCACGAGGCCCTGGCGATCCTCTCGGTGCGTCCCTTCGACGTGGTTGTGTCCGACATGCGGATGCCGGGCATGAACGGTGTGGAGCTGTTGAAGGAGGTCCGCAAGCACCATCCCGAAACGGTATGCATCGCCCTGTCGGGTGAGAGCGCAAAGGAAAGCGTCCTGAACTACGTCGGACCGATCCATCAGTATCTGCCCAAGCCTTGCGATCCGGAACTGCTGCGCTTCAGCCTCTCCAGAATCGCTGCGCTGCGAAACATCTTGTCGGTCGATAAGCTGCGAGCGGTCCTGGCGCTGCTGGAAGGCCTGCCCAGCCTGCCGTCGCTCTATCGCGATCTGATGCGGCAGTTCGAGTCGCCGGACGGGTCGTTGCGGGAAGTGGGTCAGATCGTCTCGCGGGACATGGCCATGAGCGCCAAGGTCCTTCAGCTCGCCAACTCCGCGTTCTTCGGAGCCAGGAACCACATCCCCAATCCCCATGCCGCGGTGGCCGCGCTCGGCATGGACACGGTCAAGGCCCTGGCCCTGAGCGTCTGCGTCTTCTCGGTGTTCGAGGACCGGGCGCTGAAGGAATTCAAGCTCCATCCCCTGTGGGAGCACAGCACCGCCGCGGCGGTGCTGGCCAAGCGGATCACCCTGGCCGAACAGAGCCCGCGTGAGGTGGTGGGTCGGGCGTTCACGGCCGGTCTCCTTCACGACGTGGGCAAGCTGGTGTTTGCCGCGATGCTGCCGATGGATCTCCGCAAGGTCCTCACAGCAGTGCGCAGCGAAGGCAGGCCGATGCACGAGGTCGAGCGCGACATCGTGGGCGCCAGTCACAGCGAGGTCGGGGCGTATCTGCTGGGGCTGTGGGGGTTCTCCGAGGAGATCATCGAGGCACTGGCCTACCATCATCGCCCGCGCGAGGCGGGCCGCACGGAGTTCGGTGTGCTGACGGCGGTCCACGTGGCCAACGTCCTGGCTCACCAACTCCATCCGTCGGACCTGCCCCTGGGGCAGATGCAGGTCGACCCGGTGTACCTGTCGGAAGTACGGAAGGCGTCACGACTCTCGGAGTGGCGGGATATCTGCTTGGCGGTAGCGCCCGAGGAAGTAGCCCTATGAGAGAGAAGATCCTCTGCGTCGATGACGACGCGAACATCCTGGCCGGCTACAAGCGTCAGTTGCGTAAACGGTTCCATCTTGAAACGGCCGGCGGGGGTGAGGAGGCCCTGGAGGTGATGGCCAAGGAAGGCCCCTTCGCGGTCGTCGTCTCGGATATGCGGATGCCGGGTATGGACGGCATTCAGTTCCTCACCGAGACCCGCGAGCGAAGCCCTGACACGGTCCGGCTGATGCTGACCGGCAACGCCGACCTGCAGACCGCCATCGACGCCGTCAACGAGGGCAGCATCTTCCGCTTCCTCACCAAGCCGTGCTCCTCGGAAACGCTGGCCGCCGCCCTGAACGCCGGGCTCGAGCAGTATCGCCTGGTCATGGCCGAGAAGGTCCTCCTGCGGGATACGTTGACCGGTAGCGTCAAGGTGCTGATGGACATCGTGGCCCTGGTGAACCCGGCCGCATTCGGTCGCGCGTCGCGGATCCGCCGCACGGTCAAGCACATCGCCCAGCAGCTCGGACTGGACAACCTCTGGGAGTTCGAGTTGGCCGGGATGCTCTCGCAGATCGGGTGCGTCGCGCTGCCGCCGAGCGTGCTCCAAAAGCTGTGCGACTTCGGCGTGCTGGCGCCCGAGGAGCAGGAGCTGTTCGGCACGCATCCCCAGGTCGGTCAGAAGCTCCTCGAGAACATTCCGAGACTCAAGGGCATCTCGGAGATGATCGGCCGGCAGAGGGAGCCGTACTCGCTGGCGGCCAACGAGGAGCGGGAATCGACCGACGCTCCAGGCTCGGTCGATCTCGGCGCGCAGATCCTCAAGGTGGCCGTGGACCTCGATGAGCAGATGGCCTCCGGGATGTCGTTCCAGAAGGCCTGGCGGAAAATGATGACTCGCTCGGGGATGTACAACCCAGATGTGCTGGATGCCCTGATGACGCTCCAGACCGACAAGTCGGAGGAGGAGCGTGTCATGAGCACGACGGTCGAGGCCCTCGGAGCGGGTATGGTGGCCGCTCAGGACATCTGCAGTCACGACGGGCTCGTCCTCGTACCGAAGGGACAGGAGATCACCTACCCCGTGCTCGCACTCCTCCGGAATGCGGGCGCGCGAAAGGGCGTGGTGGAGCCGTTCATGGTGCAGGTCGGCGGCTGGATCGCCGGTCAGGTCACCGAGGACGCAGGGGAGGAATCCAGCGACGAACCCGTCACGGCGACGACGGAGGGTTAGCCTCGGACGGGAAGCCCTCCGGGGCGGGCAGCGCACGGTACCAGGTCGCATAGAGCACACCGGCGGCGACGATCGCGACGACTCCGCTGATCAGCGCCGCATTCCACGAGCGCAGCAGGACGTACACCGGCATCAGATAGAGCGCCACAAACCCGACGGTGGCGACGGCCGTGTTGACCAGTTCCCGTGCGAAGGGCTCGACCTGGAAGTCCGGGTGGGCGTGCCTGACGTGATCGGCCACGGGCCTCCACCATCCGCCGGGATGGACAGACATGTAGAACCGCACGAGAGTGTCGCGATCCGTGGGCGGCGTCAGGAGCGTGGCGACCACCGAGCCCACGACGCCAACGGTTGTCAGGGCGGGAAAGACAACCCACAAGGGCGCGTCGGGAAAGGCGGCTCCTTGTAGCAGCGCGCCCAGGGTCCCGGCGACGAGACCCGCCGTGAAGCCCCAGCCGTTGAACCGCCACCAATACCACCGCAGCACGCAGGGCACCATCACCCCGGCCCCAAGAGCGAGCATGATCCACTGAAAGACCGCCGCGATCGAGCGGGCCCGGAAGCCGATCACGATGCCCACGCCGACGAGCAGGGCCGAGGCGGCATAGCCGGCCCACACGAGCTCTCGGCTCCGGGCCGACGGCCTCAGATAACGCTGGTAGACGTCGCGCACGACGTAGGCCGCCCCGGCATTGACCGTCGAGTCGAACGTGGACATGAACGCCGCCAGCAGGGCCGCCAACAGGAAGCCCCGAAGGCCGATCGGCACCATGTCGCGCAAGACCGTCGGCAGGACCTTCTCGTGGTCGTCGGTCCCGGCCACTCCGGCCAGGGCGAGCAGGACGATGGACATGACCATCGGCCAGCGAAGGGTGTGGATGACGCCCCACAGGGCGCCCACCTTGCACGCGTCACGGCTGTCGCGGGCCGCCAGAAAGCGCTGAAAGTCGTACATCTGGGGCGGCCCGCCGAACTCCTGGATGAGCCCTTTGACCACCCACATGCACAGCAGCAACCCGAAGAGCTCATAGCCCTGCACGTCGGGCATCGACCAGACGGGCGTGATGTCGCCCCACGGCCCGTCGGCCAGCCGCTGGACCTCGGGCAAAGCGCTGGCTTTGACGAACGCGAAGAGGCTGAGGGCGATCACGCCGGTGCCGAGCACGATCGTCTGGATGAAATCGGTCAGCACGACACTGACGAACCCGCCGAGGATCACGTAGACGGCGGTCACACCGAGGATCAGGAGCGCACAGAGGTTGCGGGAGGACGGGATAGAGGCCGCCAGGTCGGCGCCGATTATCGGCTGGAGCGTCGCCACAGCCGCATCGCGCAGGCCGGGCAGGTACGTCTCGCCGAACTTGCCGATGCCCACGCAACCGTAGGCAAGAAAGGCGATGACGGTCACGACCGCCAATGCGGCGTACGAGAGCCTGGCGATCTCGGCGGCCGCACCGTTGCCGAAGCGGGTCTGCATCCACTCGGCCCCGGTCAGCACGTTCGAGCGGCGGATCCACTTGCCCATGAACGTCATGAAGAACGCCGCGTACGTGAAGCCCCAGATCCACTGCTCCCACATGCCCTTGAGGCCGTAGGCCATGAACAGCGAGACGATCCACATCGTGCCGGTGATGTCGAAGTAGCTGGAGCTCCCGGACGCCCCGAGCACCCACCAGGGCGTGCGGCGATCGCCGAGGAAGTAGGCATCGAGGTTCTTGCCGGCCGCCTTACGGACCAGGAAACCCAGCGCGATGACACCGAGCAGATAGCCAACGATGATGACTTGGTCTACGATCGGCAGCTTCACGGGGCGGCTCCTTGGGTCGAGGCAGCAAGGTAGGTCCAGCAGGGGATGATGTAAAGCCGGCGAGCCCCGATAGCATGTGATCGGAGCCGGCCCGACCGATAACTGGCTTGGCCGAAGTGATGGCGCGCACGAACGCTCCGGTGCTAAAGGATGGTCCGCACAAAGGGCAGCCGCCGAAGGATCATCGAGACCAAGAACGTCAGCGGTATGCCGGCGGCAGTCACGATCAGGAACTTGACGATGGCCGGCAAGCCGATCGGACCGAGGGCGTACTGGATGGGGACGATCACTGGCACGTGAAAGAGATAGACGGCGTACGTGCAGGCGGCCAGCTCCTTGGATAGCCAACCGGCGCGGTTGAGCCGCTTGCGGAAGAGGTACACCAGGCCGATGCACAGGCCGCTACACAGCAGGTTCTCCCAAATCGGCCCGAGGATCGCTCCGATGCCGATGCCCCCTCCCGCGAAGGGAAAGATGCCCAGCGGGGCCGTGATGAAGCAGAACAGCGCGGCCCCGAGGCCGATGCGGAGCCAGGCGCGCCCGATGGTATCGGGCAGCCGGGTGAGCCAGTTCCGTCGATAGGCGATCACGCCGATGCAAAACCAGGTCAGGTCGCGGGGCACGTCGGCGAACATGACCTGGATGATGACCAGGAAGCCCATCCAGTAGTCGATCGGGAAGACCAGGCGAACCAGGAAGGTCGTCAGGGCGACCAAGGCCGAGACCTTCCAGATGAGTCCGTGGCTCGGGGGCGCGGCTTCCGGCTCCTGGTTCAGGATGGGGCCTTTCAGCCACCATCGCCATGCCGCGTAGACCAGAGCGGCGATCAGCAAATGCTCGACGAACCAGAGATGGCCGAATTGCAGGTCAGGCCAGCTAGGCCCGCTCCAGTCCGGCGGTTTCGGCGCCATGCCGAAGTAGACGTCCTTATAGTACCGGGCGAACGAGATCGGTCCGTACGGGCGGAAGTGGTGGTAGTACACCCAGAGCATGAACGGGATGATCCCCAAGAAGAACGCAAGCAGGGGGATACCAAGCCGCCAGGCGCGGTCCTTGACGAACCGCCACGGACCTTTGCGGTCCAGCGAGGCCGGCATGAAGTATCCCGACACCATGAAGAAGAGGCTCATGAAGAACGAGCGATTGACCACGAAGAACATCCCGAGCACGCGGGCTCGATCCTCCCGTGGCTCGGTGAAGTACCACCACCCGCCGGGCCCGTAAGCCTGCCCGGCGTGATGGGCGATCACCAGAACACATAACAGGATGCGCAGGTTGTCGATGAAGTGGAGCCGGTCGGACTTGGGCTTCAGCAGAGCCACCTGGTGGTCCTTCGCACGCGTGCGGTCCGACACGGTTGACGGCCTGCCTCCACGGCGACGGCAGGGCCGCTCCAGGCCGGGCGATCGCCGAACCGAGCGGCTTATCATCCTACAAGCTGGGCTGACGACCTGCCAGCCGATGCTGTCCGATTTCCAACCGTCAACCCCTGAAGGCCGGGCACGGTAAAGGTGCTGTCGAGACCTTAGTCCGATAACAAGATGTTGACCCCGTCGAGGTTCCGTCCTACACTATGGAGTAGCCAGGGTCTATATGCCGATAGAAGGCGTCCTCGCAGCTAAGGCTGAAGGATGTGGCGTTGGCAAGCTGGGCGCTCGCGGAGCTTGAACGTTCATGGCGGCCATCTTCGCTTAGAGACCCACGAGAATTTTCCGGGCGGTGTGGCAACCGGTGGTGTTGAGGTCCGCTTTGTTGAAGCCATTGGCCGACATGCCGCTGGAGGCGACTTCACCGAGCCAGGAAGCCTGGTTGGGGTCGTCAATCGAGCAGAATGAAGGGCCTGTAAGTGGACTCCGCATAGGGCGCAAAGTATCATACAGAGAAGTAAAGTCACAGGCGAACTGCCATCGGTTGGGGAGCCAGTCCCAAAGCTCTTCCCGAACCCAATCTGGATTCTTCTGATGGAGCACGCCTACTACTAGCTATAGGGCGAGCCACCGTTTTCTAAGGTGGCACAAGAGCAAGCATCGCATTCGTTGTCACCTGTGGGGGGAGAGAGCGTATGGCGCTGGATTACATCCGCTGCGTTCGAGGCGTTGTCCTCGCCGGCGCGCACCCATGGGATGAGCCCTCGGGCAGCGATCCGCTGCTCCGTCCGATGGTACCCGTCGCGCACCAACCCCTGATCGGATATGTGGTCAACTGGCTCAAGGCAGGCGGCGTGCACAAGGGCACCATCTGTGCCAATGGGGCGTCCCGCTTCGTGCGCGGTTACCTTGGGGATGGCTCCCACCACGGCATGGAGCTGGATTACTACGAGGACCTGATCCCGAGAGGACCGGCCGGCTGCGCCCTGGATTCCGCGCAGCGCTGCGATGCCGAGCACTTCGTTGTCGCCGACGGCACGATCATCCCCCAAGTGGATCTCGAGCGGCTGCTGACGGCCCATCGAGATTCGGACGCGGCCGTCACCGTCGTGGTGAATCGAGAGAACGCGGTCGATTCCCATGGTGAGCGATGGGTACCGACAGGCATCTATGTCTTCCACAGGCGCGTCTTTGCCTACGTCCAAGGCGCGGGTTATCAGGACGTGAAAGAGGTCCTGATCCCGAAGCTTCACGCAAGCGGCGAGCGCGTTCTCACCTATTGCAGCGAGGGCGTATGCCCTCGCGTCACGGACGCCTCGACGTACCTCGCCGTCAATGGCTGGTGGATCGAGAGGCTGGTCCGTGAGAAGGCGGCGTCGAGCGAATATGTGGAACTCGGTGAATCCCTTGTGCATCGGACAGCATGTGTGTCGCCTTCGGCGCGTCTGATCGGGCCCGTTCTCATCGGGGCTGACACGGTCGTCGAAGACCGTGTGACGGTGGTCGGACCCACCTCTTTAGGGGCCGGCTGTTGTCTTGCCGAGGGATCGGTGGTCTGCCGGTCGGTGATGTGGGATTCGTGTCATGTCGGTCGAGCCAGCATGGTCGACCGCTGCATCTTACGCAACGAGGCCGTTGTGGCCGACGAGAGCGGCGTGCACAGCACGATGATCTGTTCTCGTAAGGACCGAACTCACAGCAGGATGTCGACGATAAGGAAGGTATGGGGATCCCTGCGGAGGCGTCACCAAAGCGAGCGTTCGTCGGTCGGGGTCGATGAGACACTTACCGACGGATGGAATCGGCAGAACGCTCGAAAGCTAGCCCAGGAGTCGGCTCAGCAGCGAATCCGACGTGAGGAGCGACCTGGATGCCCAACCCGTCTGATCAATCACGTACATCCAGTTCCAGGGGATCTGGCGCCCTAGTCCCCAGCGATCAGTCCGCTTTTCCTTTTGTCCTCGACCAGCCTGAGCAGAAACCCGCCGGACTGAGCGTTACCGCGCCGGCACCAGCCAACAGGGGGATGTCGGTCTGGGACGTCCTCCGCTATAAGTGGACGATGACGATGGTGGCCCTGCCCGTGATGGTCGCCCTCATCGCCGCTATCTGGACCTTGATTGAGCCCAAATACCTGGCCCGGGCCGAAATCCGTGTCAAGCCGATCATTCCTCACCTGGTGTTCCGCACCGAGGATAGCGGGCTCATCCCCATGTACCAGTCGTATCTGAATACGCAGGTGAGCGTCATCAGGAATCCGACGGTGCTTCAGCGCGTCCTGGATCAACCTGCCGTGCAGAAGACCGAATGGTATACCGATCCCAGCCCGCCGCTTGGGCCGGGCAAACTGAACTTGGAGGTGCTCCGTGACGAGCTGGAGGTCACGCCCAGAGGGCGGACCGAGCTGATCGACGTGAGTGTCCTGTCCCGGAACGCCCGCGACGCCGTCGTCATCGTCAACGCGGTGATCGACGAATATGTGCGGTACGTCCACGAGCAGGCCGAGCAAAGCGACGATCGGCTCTTCACGCAACTGACCAACGAGTACAACACCTACAAGACCAAGATCGCCGGCGGCGAACGCGTCATCGAGGACTACCGCAAGCAGCTCGGTACCGGCGATCCGGAAGAGCTCATCACGCAGAAGCGGGTGCGGCTCGACGCGGCCGAGGCGGAGCTACGAGAGCATCGGCGCAAGATCGTCTCGATGCAGTGGCAGCTCCAACAGCTCGAGGAGATGCTCGAAGTCCGGCGTCGTCCGGCCACCCAACCTGCCGAGAAACGGCCGGAGGTGGCCCTGAGCTACCAGGATGACCCGGAATGGCGCAGGCTGTCGAATGCGGTCAAGGCCGCCGAGCACGAGGTCGAGGTGTACGGACTTCGCCTCGGCTCGCGACACCCCAAGATGGAGGAAGCGCGTCGCGCGGTGGAGCTGGCCAAGCGGAACCTCCGTGAGCGCGAGGAACAACTTGAGACCGCCCTGACGGCGCCCGAGGAAGCGATCGGTCCATCCGCTCCCGGTCGCAGCGTGTCGCTGGCCGCACGCGTGGAGGACGCCCGTCAGCGACTGGGTCTGCTCAAGCAGGAAGAGCAACTGCTCGAGGCGAACCTCAACACCGAACGCGAAGAGTTCAATCGGATCTTCAGCATGGCGGGTGATCTGGCCAAGGAGCAGGAGAAAGTCGCCCACGACCGCGAGATGTACGAGGCCGTTCGGACCAGGTTGTCGCAGAAGGCCATGGAGCGCAACGTCCCTGGCTCAATCAGCGTGTTGAGCCGGGCCATGTCGCCGAGCGAACCCTACAAGGACCGTCGGCTCCTCCTCAGCGTTTTCGCCATCATGGCCGGCCTGGGCTCGGGCGTTGGCGTGGCCTTTCTGCGGGCCGCGGCAAGCCAGTCCATTCAGACGGCCATGGATGTCCCCCGGGCGGTCTCAGCCCCGTTCCTGGGCCAGCTACCCCTTCTGGGCGAGGGCGATCGTCACGGCGTCGACGAGGTCGCGCTACAGGCCGAGTTTCTCCGTATGGCCCGCACGGCCCTGCTCGAGCGACTGGGCGGGGCGAGCGGTCGAGCGATCCTCATCACGAGCGCCGGGGCCGGGTCGGGCAAGACGACGGTTGCGACGTTGCTCAGCAAGAGCCTCGCCCAGTGTGGACGGCGTGTCCTCCTGGTGGACGCAGACCTGCGCCGTCCTGCTGTCGGGTACCGGCTCGGCATCCAGGGCGGTCCGGGGCTCGTTGGGGCGCTTCGCGGGACGTCGACCGATGAGGAATGCATCATCGCGACCGATAACCAGCGGCTGAACGTGCTGCCTGGTGGTGGGCATCGCGGAGGGAGCGAGCCCGAGCTGCTGGCCAATGGCACCTTCGCGCAATGTATGGAACGGTGGCGATCGTGCTATGATATCATCGTTCTGGACAGCCCGCCGGTGTTGCCGGTCGCCGATGCCAGAATCCTGGCCAGGAACGTGGATGGGGCTGTCATGGTGGTCAGGGAGGGGCACTGCCGTCGGGCCGACGTGGTGGATGCCCTGGCGCATCTCGCTACGGCGGGCACGACCCTCCTGGGGACGATCTTCATCGGATCCCTCCCGCGGTCGCGCTATCCCGCCGACTACTATGGCTACTACGCCACGGAGACGTCGAGCCAAGCAAGCCAGGTGAGGTGAACCGCAAGCAGCGGGGGTATGAGGCTCGTCATGGGCGTCTTTCCGATCGTGATCGACACGCAGCCGTCATTCCTCGCGGGGACGGGGTGCGGCCTGTCCCTGCTGCAAATGCCGATCGGACCGGGAACGCTGTACGACGAAATCGAGGCCGAGCTGCGCAAGAGCGGTCTTGGACGCCCGCGCGTCTTGCCCCTGTTTCCAGCACGCTTGACCTACGAACGGCATCTCAGCCAGCGCGACGACCTGCCGATGGACGTGATCGCGCCGGTGCTGTTTGGCGACCTCATCGAGACCCTGGAGCCCTCCGATTGGCTGCTGATCATCGACGTCCAGCGCATGCCGGCCGACCTTCGAGAATCGCGCGGAATGCTGCGCTTCACGTCCGAGCAGGCAGGCGCGGTCCACTTGGTCAGTCGCGCTTCACCGTATGAGGTGACGCGCGAGTACGTTCAACTGGACGGATTGAGGCAGGTGTGTCGGATCGGACGCCTTTACGACGGCATCACGTGGAACCAGATCCGGGGGGTGAGCTGCTCGCTGGTTTCGGTCGCGGCCGCCCTGCATGCGGAAACCGGAGCCTTCGCCTCACTGGCCGAGCTCCGACAGATCCTGACCCGTCGAGGTGTGGCGAGTCTGGACCTCTTTGCGACCGGAGGGACCTACGACTTGAGCACCCATCAGGGGGTGCTGACCTTCGTCGAGAGCCGCCTGCTTGCTCAAGGCGGCGATGGCAACGGCCGTGGGTCCACGTCGACGGTCACGCGAGCGGCGTCCTGCGCCGTCAGCGCGACCGCGCGCCTGTCGGGCCCCGTCGTCCTCCAGGAAGGGGTGGTGATCGAGGATGATGCCGTGGTCATCGGCCCGTCCGTGATCGGTTCGGGCAGCCGCGTCGGGCGCGGATCGGTCGTGGCCCAGTGCGTCGTCATGCGTGACTCTGACATCGAGGCCGGTGCGACGATCCGGCACTGTCTCTGGACGCGCGGGAGGCAACCCACTCCCTCTCGAGGGAGCCGTCCAGAACCCCCACGGTGGTGCGCGGGGTTCACGCCTTCCCCCTCCGGTCCGATGGTGGTCACGCCAAGGCAACGCTCCCTGCCCGGGCTCGTGCTCAAGCGCGTCGTGGATGGCGTCGTCTCGGCAGCGGGTCTGGCGCTTCTGAGTCCGCTGCTGCTGATTGTGGCCGGGCTCATTAAGCTGACCTCTCGCGGTCCCGTGCTGTACGGCGATCAGCGGGAAGGGCGGGATGGCGAGCCGATCCGTTGCCTGAAGTTCCGCACGATGGTCCAGGACGCCGACCACAAGCAGCGGGAGCTCCAGCAGCAGAATCAGGTGGATGGGCCGCAGTTCAAGATCGACCGTGACCCTCGGGTAACCCGCCTGGGGACCATCCTGCGGGAAACGAACGTCGACGAGCTGCCGCAGTTGATCAACGTCCTGCGGGGCGAGATGAGCCTGATCGGACCCCGTCCGTCGCCGTTCCGCGAGAATCAGATCTGTGTGCCGTGGCGGAAGTCGCGTTTGAGTGTCCGGCCCGGGATCACCGGCTTGTGGCAGATCTGCCGCCACGAGCGATCGGCCGGCGACTTCCACCAGTGGATCTACTACGACATGCTGTACGTGAAGCACCAGTCGACCCTGCTGGATCTGAAAATCCTGGCAGGCACGTTCCTGTCGCTGGCGACGCGACGGAGCCTGCCCGTGCACTGGTTGGTCCCTCGCCGGAAGCTGGCGGACTCGCCCGATTTCGCGTCGATCCTGACCTGGTCACCGACCAAGCTCAATGAGGAGGATGTCATGCCCGGGTCACCGCGAGCCAAGCGGACGTCCGACAGCCTTCAGGGAGTTTCTGTTGATGGCTGATGCTGCTCAAGTACCTTCTTGCGCCGGTGCGGTACGCCATGTCCTGGGCGTTCCGATCCATGCCCTGACCATGTCAGGCACGTTGGACGTGATCCACGAGGCGATCGTGTCCCGGCGGCGGCTCCTGATCGGCGTGGTGAACGCGGCCAAGATCGTGAACATGAAGCGTGACGCGATGCTACGCGACTCGGTCCTGGCCTCCGACGTGGTCGTAGCCGACGGGCAATCCGTCGTGTGGGCCTCGCGGGTCTTGGGCCAGCCGCTGCCCGAGCGCGTGGCGGGGATCGACCTGATGATGGAGCTCTTTCGCGCCGGAAACAACCGGGGATACCGGGTGTTCTGCCTCGGCGCGACGAAGGAGGTGATCCGGGCCGTAGGCGAAAGGCTCCAGCATGACTACCCCCGCCTGAAGCTCGTGGGCGTCCGCGACGGGTATTTCAGCGAAGAGCAAGAGCAGGAGGTGGCCGAGGAGATTGGCAGGGCTCGCCCGGACATCCTGTTGGTCGGCATGACGTCGCCCAAGAAAGAGCGCTTCCTGGCCCGGTGGGCAGATGTGATGGATGTGCCTGTGTGCCATGGGGTAGGGGGGTCGTTCGACGTCTACGCGGGTCGCGTGAAGCGGGCTCCGAAGGCCTGGCAGCGTTTGGGCATCGAATGGCTGTATCGCATCGTGCAGGAGCCACGGCGGATGTGGCGGCGCTATTTGGTCACCAATACCCTTTTCGGGGTCCTGTTAGCGCGAGAGCTCGTCGAGGTCAGACTCTTAGGCCAGCGTCCTCCGGCGGCTGAAGCCTAGGGCGAAAAATGTAGAAAAGGCTTGAAGAAAATTGGGCCGCGGGATATCCTAATAGGTGAGTAGAGTTCGGTCTTTTCTGGGGTTGCTGCAAGGACATCGCTTCATGCGATTGCCGCTTGGCCATTCTGTATGCGTGGTGGCGCTCCTGACCGGAGCGCTCCAGGCCGGTATGTCCCCGGAGCCGCTGCGGGCAACGGGTGACCGCTCGGGCGAAGCACGCCATGCGGAAAGCGTCTTTCCGGAAAGCCCTTCCCGTTTGACCGACCACCAGCTCCTGATTCCAACGGGGTCTTTGGCCCACGTGGAATCCACTCCCGTGCCTGTGACCCGTGATCAAGATGTCGCGGTGGACGAGCTCGGACGCGTGCCGGCCCTTCCCGGCAGCGCGTCGCTGTACCTCTGCGCGATCGGCACGTTCGGTCTATGGCATGTGTCACGATCGATGCGCCGCGTGGACCTCGGCAGCGTGCCAGAGTGGTTCCACGCCGGTGCTCCTCTGCGTGTCGGTCATGCGGTCTCATATGATATCCATGCGACCGATCTGCCTGTCTGTCCGACAGAGCAGGTGGTCGAGCTTGGTTCGCCGGTCCTTCGCCTCCATCCCAACTGGGAGCCGTCGTGGCTCCTGCCGGAGGATCGGTCCCTTCCTGTCACGGCACCTCGCGGTCCTCCGACTGTGTCCTGAGCGATTTCGCGGTCCCGCGCCTAGGTTGAGGCAAGGCTGAGCTGTATGGCCGCGCCGCGCGGGGGGGAGGCGATCGCATCGGTTGACTTTCACGTTGGAAGTGTGCGAAACACGGGACCAACCACCCGGAGAGGGGTGGGGGTAGAAGCGAGGTGTAACGATGACGTACCGAAGCATTCTGACAACCAGTGTTATCCTCATCATGTCAGCGGGCGTTGCCCATGCTGATGTGGTATTCGACTACAACGGTATTCCAGACGGTACGGGAAGCACGGGTCTGAGCTCGTACATGACGGCCCTGTATGGGTCGGACGTGAGCGTGACGGATGGCCGTGCTGAGAGCAACCCGAACATCCTGTATCCGGACTGGATCGGCAACCCGACGACTTACGTCTGGACGGCTTACACGTTCGACGGAACGGTCGAAGGGGACCTGGAGATCTCGTTCGACGACACACCGATCACGGCCGTGAAGTTCGATGGTTATGTCTTCGACGCCACGCGCGGCGCCGACTTCGTCCTTCGAGCGTACACGTCCGACTACACCGACAGCGGTGGGACTCGGGGCGACCCCGATCCGGCGGCTGAGGTGTTCGAAGGAACGTACAACGGTGGCGTCGGCGGGTTCAGCACGCCCTGGATCACGTTCACGGAACCGGTCACGTTGCTGGTCTTCAGCGATCACGGCCTCTGGGATATCGGCATTGACAATCTGCAGGTCAAGGCCGTTCCCGCTCCGGGTGCTGCGGTCCTGGCGCTGATGGGGATGACGTTCATCGGATGGCTCAGGCGATCGGCGTAACCATGCGTCCGAACGTTTGAAGGCATCTGGTCGACGAGAACGATCAGGAAGGAAGACGAAAGGAGTCTTGTGATGAAGAAGACAACCCTCACGAAGCTAGTAGCCGTTTTGGGCCTCGCGGTGATCGCATCGCCTGCGATGGCCGGCACGGGCTTCCACTTTGACTACCTGCACCTGGACTTCAGCTACACCGCCCACGCGGTCCCCATCGGGGACGTGGTCGGTGAGATCACGGTCTCGAGCCCGGACATCCTCCAGGTGGATAAGCGGGATCTCGGGGCGGACGGCGTCTTCAGCAGTGACGACGTCATCGTCGATACGTCGAGGATCATCGGGCCGCAGGACATGGGCCTTGAGTTCTCGGCCGACGTGAAGAAGTTGGGTGCCAACAACTACCAGATCGTCGGTACGGTCAAGGGTACCGATGTGAACCAGGCGTCGAATTCGCATGAAGGCGAGTTCTCCTCGACGAACGTGAACTACTCGTCGCAGGGTGGCCCGTCCGGGGCGTTGTTCTCGTTCTCGGGTCTGCTGAACACGCTGCTCCCGAACGACGCGATCCTGATCAACCGCCAGGTCGGTCCGGACGAGTGGGTCTTCGTGGGCGAGGAAGCGTTTGACACGCCCGACGAGGACGGCACGGCCGGCGAGATCACGCTGGCATCGGGTCGTGAGCTGTTCGACGTTGGCGGTATCGCCTTGTTCGAGCTGGGTATCGATTCCGTGGCCGATCTGGACGAGTTCTTTTCGGAGAACCGTCAGCACGCCGGCGGTGACCTGAAGCTGAATGTCACGGTTCCGGTTCCGGCAGCCATGGTGATGGGTGTGGTCGGCCTCGGGTTGATCGCGACGCTTCGGCGTCGTCTGTTCGCCTAGGCCCGCTGAGCACATCCAAACGCTGTGATCCAAAGCCGCGGTGGGGCGACCCGCCGCGGCTTGTCTATGCGCGGGGATGCTGTCCTGCCCGTCGCAAGATGGAGCGGCTCGCGATGGGAACCGGCTGAGCGACGGCGCGGTCCATCGAGTCGACCTCCTGTCGGGGCACCCATCCGAGAACGGCCTCCGCAAACACGGCCCAGGTGTACGCGGCCAGCGCGATGACATAGGCGGCCACGCCCGTCCAATAGGCCGCTGCGATGCCAGCGTACAGGGCGATGGTGATGGCCAAGACCGACGCGCAGACCGACGTCGCTCCGTTGATGCCCCATAGCCAGGGCGTCAAGGCAGCGTTCCAGGAACTTGCCAGCCGCATGCCGATCGGGAACGCCATGCCCATGAAGAAGCCCAGCGGGGCGAGGACGCCGATCGCCACAAGGATTCGCACGGGCGTGATCGCCGCGGCAAAGTTGGCTAAGAGCTGAGGTGTCGCGGCGCCGAATCCGATCAGGAGGCCGACAAGCAGCACCATGTGCACGCAGGCGGAGGCCGAAACGTTCGACCGTACCAGGTGCTGCGTCCAGAGGCTGCCGAGTCCGCTGGCCAGCAGCACGGTCAGCAGGACGACGGTCAGGCTGTAGGTGGGGTGGCCGAGAAAGACGACCAGACGCTGCATCTGTGAGATCTCGATGAGCAGGAACCCCAGCCCGATGCCGCCGAAGAAGACCGCCAGCGGCAAGGCTCGCGGGACATCGACCCGGAGCCGGGCGTACCGCAGGGGCAGCACGATACAGAGCAAGGTCATGACGGTCACGACGATCAGGCATCCGCCCAGGACGTAGGCGGCCGTGAGGTTATAGTCCCAGGTGCTCTGCGTCAGGGCCAGCTTGCTCAGGAGGCTCTTGGGCTTGAGCATGTGGAAGAAGAAGGGGCAGTCGTCGGTGGGTGCCTCGATGTCCAGCGGATACGCGGCCACGAAGCGATCGGCCTGCTGAAAGGACGTGACCGTGGCCAGATCGGGCTCGGCGGCGGATTGGGGCGTCAGAGTCACCGGCCAGTCCATGCGCGCCGCGACGTCGCCGATCGTCGCGATGTCTTGCCGCGAGAAGGGCTGACGCGAGACCAGCAGCGTGGCCAGTCCGACGGGCAGGCCCCACTTCATGTCGGGTCGCTGCTGGACCAGGATGAGATGGTCCCGGGGGCGGTCGACGCCCAGCTCCCCGAGCGAGACGGTCGCTAGGCGCAGCAGACGATAGACCTCGGCGGGACTGTCGCGGAAGTACCATCGCGACACGGTCATGACGCCCGAATCGGCGAGGTGCTCGAGGAACGTCCTCCAGGCCTCGACCGTGTAGAGGGTGCTCTCGGTCAGGACATAGGCGCCGGCGGCGGTCGCCGCGGCCGTGTCGATGAGCGATACCTGAAGGATGTCGTAGCGGTCTTTCTGCCGCGTGATGAAGCTGCGTGCCTCGTCGTTGACGATGGTGACCTTGGGATGCTCGCCGAGGTGTCCCGTGAAGTCGCCGAAGGTCTCGGTGACGACGTCCACGATGTTCTGATTGATCTCCACGCCGGTGACGGAGGCTTGATCGAAGAGCAGGGCGGAGAGGACGTCTCGCCCGCCGCCGGCCCCGACGACCAGGACGCGGGCATCCTGCCGGATGTAGTGCGCAAGGTTCGTCAGGTCATAACGGAGGTGCTGGAGGTTGTCGAAGCTGCCGTCGAAGGCGGTGAGCACCGTGCCGGCGCCGGCATCGATGTTCAGGTTGAGCTGCCGGACCTTGTGATGCTCGGGCAGCTTGTCGCTCAGGCCCCAGCCGAAGGGCTTGCGTGGCTCGTCGGGGTTGCCTCGGACCGCCACGCGCGAGAACGAGTTCCACGACTCGTGTCGCGGAGGATACTCCATCTTGCCCTTGACCCACGTCAGCCGGATCAGCCCCGACTGGTGATGCACGAGGATCGTGTTGCCGACGCAGAAGGCCGCGAGCAAGGCCGTAAGGACCTTGGCGGCTCGTAGGAGGCGGGTCTGGCCGGCCTCGTAAGCGAAGGCGACACCGGCGGCACAGGCCAAGAGCGCCACGACGAACACCGCGGTGGGCCCGTCGGTCCACCGGAGGGTGGCCACGAGGACCAGGCATCCGACGGCAGCCCCGGCCAGATCGGCCGCGTAGAGCCTGCCGATCGGCGCCGCCAGCTTCGTCAGCGCCAGACAGACGCCGATGCCGCTGCACACGAAAGGCACGGCGATGACGGCGTAGGTCACGAAGAGCGCCCAGATGCCGACGGCAGACGTGATCATGCTGTCTGCGGGGACGGGCACGGAGAGGTGCGTCATGAAGCTGACGACGACGGAAGCCCCGAAAAGCAGCGACGTCAGGGCGAGCAGCTTGGGTGTTCGTTCCGGGGTGAAGGTCGCCGGCCTCAGATAGACGATCAACGCCCCGACCGTCATGCCGAACATGGCGAGGGAGATGGCCATGAAGGCGAAGTGGTACCACATGGTGACGCTGAAGATCCTAGTCAGCAGGATCTCGTACATCAACGTGGCCAACGTGAGCAGGAACAGGCCTAGGTACGACCGGCCGGTCGGCTCGGGTGTGACGGGCATGTTGGCACTCGCTTCAACTGGATGATACAGGTCCCTGCTAATCGCCCGGCCGAGCGCCTCTTCCGTGAGTGGCGTGAGCGAACGTGGTGTGGCGTCCCCCGGGTTGCCCCGACCGGAGCCCACCCGCGGTAGGACACCGGCCTAGTGTCTTATCGACGGGCAAAGCTGGCCGGTGCAGTTCCGTGGCGAGGTGCCCGACGCCGGGTGTGTGTACCTCACCGAGAACACCAGTGAAGAGGGCCTTGCGTTTATCGGTCCGCGAGATGGATGTGAGTGGGTCCGCTAACGGAGGGCCTCATACGGAGACGAGGCGGCACTCGGTTACAAGTTCTGACGTCCCCCACACCAGGAGAGCAATCGCAAGCGTGTATACTTGTCGGATGGGCCGGGGCGGACGCGTACCACGGCGCAGGGGATAACGGACCGTACCTTCCAAGGGCGTATGGAGTCGTTCATGAATCGCGTTGTTGTCGTTGTCGTATTGGGTATGAGCCACGGTGTGGCTGGGACCGAATCGACCGGTGGCCGATCGGCCTACCCGCAGGGGCCGGCACGCGAGCGCCTCATCTCCGGGTTGAACGCAACCGCCGAACGGTTCAGCCCCGAGATGAGCCTGCTTCGCGTGGGTCGCGTGGGGACCAGCGACTACACCAAGCTGGACGGGCAAAGCGCCCACAGCGTCCGTGCGTCGATCGGCTATGCCCGCCTTCTGCTGGAGGCCAACGCCGAGCCGTACCGCAGCCGCGCCGTGGAGGTCATCCGCAAGGTGCTGAGCCTGCAGGATGACGACAAGTGGTCCCTGACCTACGGCGTGTGGCCGTACTATGCCGAAGAGCCGCTGGGCAAGATGTTCATGGCCGACTTCAACTGGGCGGGCTTTATCGGCAAGGAATTGCTGTTCATCCTCATCCACCAGAAGGAGCAGTTGCCGCCGGATGTGCTGGACCAGCTGAAGCGGGCCATCCGCCGCGCGTGCGAGAGCATGAAACGGCGCCCCCTGCACATGGGCTACACCAACATCGCCTCGATGAACAGCTACACATTGGTCACGGCCGGCGAGCGGCTCGAAGACGAGAAGCTCCTGGCGCACGGACGACACCTGTTCAACAAGTGGTACGACTACACGATGCGGCAGGGGTCTTTCACCGAGTTCAACAGCCCGACGTACACGCGGGTCGCCCAGGGCATGACCTCGCGGATGCTCGCACACTTCCAGGACGACGGTCTTCGCGCCAAGGCTGAAGAGCTCAACGACCTGCTGTGGCTGCACATGGCCAGGCGGTTCCACGAACCGACCCGCCAGTGGGCCGGACCGCACAGCCGCGCGTATCGCGATCTCCGCCGCGGTGGGTTCACGCACCGGATCCGCCATGCCCTGGACGACACCGTGACGTTCGGCGCGACCGACCCCATCGAAGACGACGTGTCCGACTGGCGTTGTCCCGACCGGGCTCCGGCGTGGCTGGCCGGGTACTTCCACCCGCTGACCGCGCCCCGGCAGGAGGTGGAGGTCTTCCTGCGACAGGGCGAGATGATGCCCAACGGGCTCGGCAATCGGAGTTCCCGGTTCACGCGGCTGCCGATCGTCGGCACGACGTATCTGCATCCCGACTTCGCCCTTGGGACGGTGAACCTCTGCGACTCCTGGGAGCAACACCGCAATCTGATGGCCCATTGGGGCACGTCCCAAGACCCTACATACATGACGCTGCGCTGCGTCAACGGTGGGCACGGGTTCTGCTCGGCGATGTTCGCCAGTGTGCAGGACAAGGGCCGGGCGTTGGTGGGGGTCACGTTGATAACCGACCATGGCAACCGCTACATCGATCTCGATCGTCTCCGAGGCGGCCGGTTCAAGACCCGCCGTCTTGCGGTGGAGTTCGAGGTGGGCGGGGCGCTGAAGGACGTCGAAGCGCCTCGGCGGTTCTCGCTCGGCGTGCCGCTGGTGTTGACGGATCGCGGGCGTCGTATCGAGGTGCGGTGGCTCGGCGGGGGCCTGGCCGGGATCGAGCCGCAAGGCTTTCTCCACAAGAATCGACGCCGCATGGTCTTCGGTGTCGAGCTGTACCGCGGTGCGGAAAGGACGTTCAACGTGCGGGTGATGGACGAGGCGTTCGCGATGGTTGCGGTGTCCGTCACCGGCCAGGGCGACGCCGGCGCGAGCATCCCGATCGCCACACCGGCGCCCGACCGTCGCAAGGCGACATGGGGCCCCCTCGCTCTCGAGATCCCCACGACACCGCTGACGCTCAACGAGCTGCAGGAGGCGCTGGTCGCGACCGTAGACGGGCAGCCGGCCTGGGAGCGTGCGAGGAGCCTCCTGGCGCTGCGCGAGGCGAATCGCTAGCTGGTGACGAATGGGGGCGAGCGGGCGGCGGTCTTCTAGACGGGGTCCTCGTGTCGCATCAGCTTGCACTCGGGCAGCGACTCGAGGAACGCCCGTCCATACGGCTTCGTGACGACGCGGCGGTCGAGGACGACGACGATGCCGCGGTCCTCCTGCGTGCGGATGAGCCGGCCGAACCCCTGTTTGAACTTGAGAATCGCCTGCGGCACCTGGTAGTCCATGAACGGATTGCCGCCTTCCTGTCGTATCTTCTCGAGCCTGGCCTGGATGACGGGTCGGTCGGGCACGGCGAAGGGGAGCTTGACGATGATGACGTTGCTGAGGGCCTCGCCCGGGACGTCCACGCCCTGCCAGAAGCTGTCGGTGCCGAAGATGACGCTGCCGACGTGCTTGCGGAAACGCTCGAGCATGAGGTTGCGCGGCATCGCATGCCCCTGGATCATCAGCTCGATGCCCAGGCGCTGAAGCACCGGTTCGAGCTCGGCGCCCACGCGATCCATCATCTGATAGCTGGTAAAGAGCACGAACGCGCGTCCCTCGGTCTTGCGGATGTACCTCTCGATGGCCCGGCACGCAGCGGACTCGAAGGCGGCGGTCTGACTCGGCTCGGGCATGCCCGCCTCCACGTGGATGGTGACCTGTTCGGGGTAGTTGAACGGTGAGCCGAGCTTGAGCGTGCGGACGTCGTCGTCGGTCAGGCCGAGGCGCTGACGCGTGAAGTCGAAGCTGTCCTCCGTGCCGATGCAGAGGGTCGCGCTGGTCAACACGGTGCTGTCCACGCGATCGAACAGCGTGTCGCGAATGTGCGGCCCGACATGCACCGGACACGCACGGAGCGTGCGCGAGGCGCGGCGGCCCTTGGACGTCTCGAGCCAGTACACGTGGTCCGACCAGGTCTGCTCAACGAGATGCCCGAGCGCCTCGGCCAGAGCGCCAACCCTCTGCATGTAGCTGTGCAGCTCGAACCGGTCGTCCTCGTCGTGGGCCTTGGCGCACGCGTTGCGCAGGGCCTTCTGCAGGTTGACCAGCCCCGGCGTCAGCGTGTTGGGGACCGGCTCGGCACGGAGCAGTCGGCCGTTCGGCGAGCCTTGGTCCTCCTGCCAGGCGGCAAGCTGCTCGAAGAAGCCCTCAGCGAGCCGACGGGTGTCGTTGGCGGCCTTGATGGAGGCCTTGGTGCCGACGGCCTGGAGCAGGCCCTTGCCGGTCCGCTCGTTGAACAGGCCGTTGAGCAGGAAACGCACCTGGGTGTCGCTCAGCGAGAGCCCGAAGTGCGTGCTCGCGGCCTCCTCGAAGGTGTGCGCCTCGTCGATGATCACGAGGCGGCAATCGGGCAGCATCGAGGCGCTGCCGCCGTCGCGCCGCAGGGCCAAGTCGCTGAGCAGGAGGGCGTGGTTCACGACGAGCAGGTCGGCATGGAGCATGCGTCGCCGGGCCCGCTGGTAGAAGCAGCGTTCGTGATAGGCGCAGCGGTGGCCTTTGCAGTTGCCGTGCTCGCTTCGGATGCGGTCCCAGATGGCGGGCTTGGGCTGCTGGGGCAGGTCGCTGAGTGAGCCGTCGGTCGTGCGGTAGGCCCAGTCCTCGATCCGCCAGAGCTCGTCGAGGTCGGCCTGCTCGCTGAAGATGTCGTCCTGCCGCTTGCTGACGCGCTCCAGCCGCCGCAGGCAGAGGTAGTTGTTGCGGCCCTTGACGAGCACCGAGGTGAACTCGTCGGGCAGCACGGCATTAAGGAAGGGGATGTCCTTGTCGATGAGCTGCTCTTGCAGGGCGATCGTGAAGGTGCTGATGAGGACCTTGCGGTGCTGGTCGATGACCTGCCCGATCGCGGGCAGCAGGTACGCGAAGCTCTTGCCCACGCCGGTGCCGGCCTCGACGAGGAGATGATGCCCGGTCTGGAAGGCGTCGGCGGTCGCCGAGGCCATCTCGAGCTGCTGCGGACGGATCTCATAGCCGGCCAGACGGCGGGCGACGGCACCTTCCGGGCTGAGCAGTGCGGCGATTTCCATCTGAGTGCACCGTGGGCGTCACGCGTCGCAGGCGGACCGGGCCTACTGGCGCAACGCCCGGATGAAGTCCAACGTAAACGAGAGCGTCCCCACGAACGTCAGAAACGTGATCAGGGTAATGAGCACGGTCACGAAGGTGTGGCCGCTGATGAGGCCCTCCTTCATGGTGGCGATGATGTAGGGTCGCGCGAGGATCATGTTGCAGACGAGCACGGCCGCGATCGACGGCCAGATCGAGATCGAATGAATGTAGCTGTAGATCCACAGCGCGCGGCTGACGGGCCGCTCCAGGCCGGTCGTGCCGTGGAGGAAGTGCCCGCGCACGTAGTAGACCCCGTCGCGGATCTCGCCGTTGTGGGCGTCACCCCCGATGAGATGGTACGCCACGGCGTAGGCGATGAAGTTCGCCACGCCGAGGGCGATGATCCAGATCAGGACTCGATTGCGCGTGCGATGCGTCATGGGCGATGCGGTGGCCCCGTGGGGTACGGTCCGGGTTGCGGCGTTCGGGACGTTCTCGAAAAGACCCACCTTGTCATCAAGTCGATCGGCTGCGTCCGGCACATGCTGGGGCGAGGCACTCGGCACACCCCATGGCTGCAATTCTATGGAACGGATACGCGGCGGTTCAAGCCGACCGCGCGACCAACGGTCTACTAGCCGACACGGGCCGCGGCCCGGCGGCGGAGCTCGGCCTCGATGAACGGTTGGAGGTCACCGTCGAGCACCTGGTCGGCGTTGGTCATCTCCACGCCGGTGCGGTTGTCCTTGACGCGCTGCGTCGGATGCAGCCAGTAGGTGCGGATCTGACCCCCGAAGGCGATCTCGCCCTTCTCATCGTAGAGGGCCGCCAGGGCGGCGTCGCGCTGCTGCTCCTCACGCCGGATGAGCCGCGAGACGAGCATCTTGCGGGCCAGGGCGCGGTTCTTGTGCTGCGAGCGCTCGTTCTGGCACTGCACGACGATGCCGCTCGGCTCGTGCGTGAGCCGGATGGCCGAGCTCGTCTTGTTCACGTGTTGCCCGCCCGCCCCGCTGGCGCGATACGTGTCCTCGCGGACGTCGGCGTCCCAGTCGATGTCGATCTGGATGTCGGCTTGCTCCGGCAGGACGTCGACGGCGGCGAAGCTCGTGTGGCGGCGATGGCTCGAGTCGAAGGGGCTCAGCCGAATGAGCCGATGGACCCCGATCTCGCACGAGAGGTAGCCGTAGGCGTAGGGCCCCTTGACGAGGAACTCGACGGATTGAATGCCGGCCTCCTCGCCGTCCTTGAGGGTCAACTCCTCGGGCGTGTAGCCGGTTCGCTCAAAGTAGCGGAGGTACATACGCATGAGCATCTCGGCCCAGTCCTGGCTTTCGGTGCCTCCGGCGCCGGCCTGGATCTTGAAGTAGCAGTTCCCGGCGTCCTGCGGTCGCGACAGCAGGGCCATCAGCTCGATGCGGTCGAGCTGCTTGGCCAGATCCGGCAGAGCCGCAGCCACCTCCTCGACGGCCGAGGCGTCCTCCTCCTCACCGGCGAGGTCCATGAGGACCTGCATGTCCTCGATACGGTCGGAGAGCTCCTGGATCGGATCCACCGTGGCCTTGAGGGCCTTGAGCTCCATCACGACCGATTCGGCGGCGGCGCGGTCGTCCCAGAAGTCGGGCGCTGCCATCTTTCGGTTCAGTTCGTCGAGTCGCTTGGACTTGGTCGGCAGGTCAAAGGGAGTCCCGGATGGCTACGATCCGGGCCGACAGGTCTTGCAGGACGTCCCCAGGGTTGACATCGGACATAGGGCGGTTCCTTAAACCAGAGGGTGACACCCAGACTATATCCCATGCCGCGGCCGCGGGCAAGGCGACGAGACCGCCCGCGATACGTTGACAACCTGCGGGCCCAGCAGCTAGGTGTATGGTATGAGGAAACGCATCGCGATCTATCTCGTGGTCGGCCTGACCCTGGTGGCGGTGGCCTGGGTCGTCCGGGACCGCATGGTGACGCAGCGGACGGCCGGTCCCATGCTCCAGGCCGTCACCGAGGACGGCTTCACCGTGGTCTGGCAGGTGAACAAGTCCGGCAGCGGCGAGCTGCACCTGCTGGAGGGCGAGACGGTCGTCCGGAAGGTGCCTGCCCGGTTCGAGCACGGGCGGTTCGTCGCTCGGGTCGACGACCTGAAGCCCGGCCAGACGTGCCGATACCGCGTCGCCCTGAAGCAGGTGGGATCGACCTTCGTCTTCGACGAGGCGTGGACCGCTCGGACCAGGCCGGGCCGCGAGAGCGACATCCGTTTCATCGCGTTCGGGGATTCCGGCACGGGTGGAGGCGGGCAGTATCGCCTGGGCGAGGAGATCGCCAAGGAGAAGCCCGAGTTGATGATCCACACCGGAGACCTCGTCTACCCGGACGGCGAGCGGGATGACTACGTGGGCCACTTCTTCCGGCCCTACGCGGACCTCTTGCCGTCGGCGATGTTCATGCCGAGCGTAGGTAACCACGACGACAACACCGAGGAGGCCGCTCCGCTGCTCCGCGTCTTTGAGCTACCCGAGAACGGCCCCGAGGGCACCGACCCGGAACGGCATTACTGGTTCGACTGGGGCCGGGCCAGGTTCGTCGCCCTGGACAGCACGGTTGAGGAGTCGGAGTTCGCCGAGAAGATCGCGCCGTGGCTCGAGGCCGTCTTCGCCGACGCCGGCCCGCGATGGCGGTTCGTGTTCTTCCATCACCCGCCGTACACGGGCTGTACGAAGCATCCGCCGGATGTCCGTATCCAGCGGATTCTCGTGCCCGTGTTCGAACGTGCCCTCGTCGACGTGGTCTTCTGCGGTCACAACCACCTCTACGAACGCTGCCTGCCGCTCAAGGGCGGCAAGGTCGTGGACCCGCGCGAGGGGGTGCTCTACATCGTCACCGGGGCAGGGGGAGGAGGCCTTTACCGCGAGAAGGCCAAGGACGAACGGCCGAACTATGTCGCCGTCGCTTTCGACGAGGACTACAGCTTTACCGCCGTGGAAGCCACGGGCACGCGGCTCGAGCTGAGGCAGATCGCCATCGGGGGCAAGCTGGTGGATCGGTACACCCTGGAGCGCGGTCCGCGCAGCTCCTATGCACCGCCGGCGGCGACCGCACCGGCGGGCGCGAAGTAGCCCTATCCTCCAATCCAGTTGACCGGGAAACGTGGAACGCCCGTGCGCGAGGGCCTGTGCGCAGCGACCGGGGAGCGGCCGCTGGCGGTGGAGGCGTCACTCCTCTTCCAAGAAGGCCGCGGCGGGTTCCGGCTCGGTCGCGATCTCCTGGGCCTCGGTCCAGGGGCGCTGGCCGCTCCCGAGGTGCATCTTGGCGTTCAGCAGGCCGCGATCCTGCCTCCACCAGTGCTGGAGGATCTCGTCGATGTCGCCGACCTCGGTGCCGAGCGACCAGTGCTTGAAGAAGTCGACGTCGGCGCTCCGCGGTGTGCGCTGCGGCAGCTCGACGAGCGTGCGCATGGGCATGAGCACCGCGTCGCCGATGACGAAGCCCTCGCCCGGACGCAACACGGGCAGCATGGCCATCTGGCTGCCGAACTGGTCGCTGACGACCCGGGCGATGTACTGCTGGTCCTCGGGGTTGTTCAGCCGCATGACGACCATGCTGTTGCACTGCGAGACGACGGTCTCACTGAGCTCGCTCGGACGCTGACTGACGACCATGGCGGACACGCCGTACTTGCGGCCCTCCTTGGCGACGCGCTCGACGATGTGCCGGGCGAAGCTCTTGGTGTCGAGGTGACGGGAGATGTAGTTGTGCGCCTCTTCGTAGACGAGCAGCATGGGATGACGCTGCTCCAGCGGGCACCAGAAGTTGTACTCGAAGAGGGTCCGCGTCAGCACGGCCACGACGATGTCGACGATCTCGTAGGGGATGCCGGACATATCGACGATGGTGAGGTTGCTGCGCGTCTGCCACTGACCGGTCAGCAGGCGGATGAGATGCGACATCGCCTGGCTCAGCTCGGTG
Organism: uncultured Planctomycetales bacterium; assembly: GCA_964622545.1. GTDB lineage: Bacteria > Planctomycetota > Phycisphaerae > UBA1845 > JAFGLZ01 > JAFGLZ01. The sequence goes on from CAZUQM010000012.1 coordinate 157,434, forward strand.
GGCGTGGCCGTGAACTTGAGCGCGTCGCTGAAGTACTTGCTCTGCTTGGCATGCTGGATCGGCCGCAGCATGAAGTTGTAGCGGCGGTCGTTGAGCCGCGTATCCAGCCGCGTGAGCAGGCCCTGGAGCTGACCGTAGAACTGCGGGTGGGGCACCTCGCCCTCGGCGGCGCCCTTGTTGAAGTGGACGCGCTGCGTGGTCATGAGCTTGTGCTGCTCGTCGGGCGGCAGCGACCGCAGGGCCAGCTTGCTGAGGGCGAACTGCTCGGAGTTCAGCACGTAGCGGGCCTCGTTCATGTTCTCGGCATAGAGCTTGAGCCGGTCCAGAGACCAGTAGATCGGAGTGTCGAGGCTGACCTCGGCGGTCAGGCCGAGCTCCTCGGCGGTCTCCATCTTGAGCTCTTGCAGGGCCGTCTTGAGGAACGCGATCTGGTTGGTGACGTACTCGGGGTTGTTGTGGTCGACGAGCATGGTCTCGAGCTCCTGGTACTGGAGCAGCCAGTAAGGCAGGATGAGATCCTGCTCGCCGAGGTAGGTGACGTTGGCGTCGATGCTGCCTTCTTCGTCGCTGAAGGCGCCCGCGTATTCGCCGTGCAGGTCGAACATGACGATCTGCGCCTCGTGCAGCTCGGTGATCTCCTGCATGATCTTGGCCGTGGTGCAGCTCTTGCCCGAGCCGCTGTTGCCGACGACACAGATGTGCTTGCTGAAGAACTCCTTGCCCAGCACGTGGACGTCGAAGTCGGTGTTCATGGCGAACCGCCCGACGCGGAACGACTTGGGATAGGTCGATCCGCCCGCGAGCTGATCCATGGTCCCGAAGATGACCTCGAAGTCGCTGTGTCCGGCCAGGGTGATCTCATCGCCGATGGTGGGGTAGTTGTCCACGCCTCGGTCGAACCACCCGTCGCGCAGGGTGCCGAGGAGCTGGACCTTCATGATGTTCTGCTCGGGCAGGTCGGCGTCTCCCGGGTCGCGCCGCTCGACACCCGTGACGTAGCCGATGAGCCGGACGTCGTCGATCGGGATGGCGACGTAGGTGCCGATCTGGCCGAGGCGTCGGGTCTTGCCCTCATGCTCGACGGTCATGCCGGTCTGGGTGATGGCGGCCTCGACGACGATGCCGTTGCAGCCGACGACTTCCGCGATGGGTTCGGCGGTTGAGCTCATGGGCACGGGTACTCCTGGGAAAACGGGTCAGCACATCGGGGGCGACAACCTCCCCGTGTAGTATCGAACCGATGAGGGCACGACCGGAGTTATGGTCCGCTCGCCTTCGGCAAAGGGCGGCGGGAAGCGGGGCCCGCCCGGACGGCGCGTGCGTGGCGCCGCGGCGTGGGCCGATAATCCGCCTGTCCAAGATCAATCGGAGCAGGCGAAGATTGCCGCGCGCTGCTAGCCGCCGGTTGAGCCCCAGCGCGCCGCCGACCGCTCTTTGACCGGCAGGGCCGGCAGAGCTATACTTATCGGATTGCCAGTAGCACGGAGGAGCCGCCGGGGATACCCAACATGCGCATCGCACTCGTGAACCCCCTGGCCCGCAGGATGCAGGGCTACGCCACCATCGGCAGCAAGATCCCGCACCTCGGCCTGTTGGTCCTGACCAAGCTGACCCCGCCCGAGCACCACGTCGACATCATCGATGAGATCTTCGGCAACGAGGCGACCGAGGCCAACCTCCAGCCGGGTCGCTACGACCTGGTGGGCATCACGTCGTACAGCAGCTCCGCCTCGCGAGCCTACGAGATCGCCACGATGTGCCGAGAGCGGGGCCTGCCCACCGTGATGGGAGGCCCGCACGCCTGGGCGTGCCCCGACGAGGCCGCGGCGTACTGCGACTCGGTGGCGGTGGGCGAGTGCGACGGGGTCTGGCCCCAGATCGTCGCCGACGCCGAGGCGGGCCGGCTCGCTCCACGCTACGAGGGCGGCCTGATCGAGCTGACAGGCGGGATCGGCGCCGCCGCCCAAGATGTCCAGCCCATCAACGGGACGTACGACGTCGCGGCCATCCAGACGTCTCGCGGCTGTCCGCTCAATTGCGACTACTGTGGGGTGACGCTGTTCAACGGATCGCGGATTCGTCGCCGGCCCATGGACGAGATCGTGGCCGAGTGGAACCAGATCCGCAAACCCTTTGTGTTCGTGGTCGACGACAACTTCTTCGGCACGAACAGCAAGCACGCCGAGTGGGCCAAGGAGCTGTGCCGCAAGCTCATCGCCGAGGGCAAGAAGCGGCTCTGGTTCAGCCAGACGACGATCAACATGGGCGACGACCCGGAGGGCCTGAAGCTGACCTACAAGGCCGGCTGCCGCGGCATGCTGGTCGGCTTCGAGAGCTTCAACCCCGAGACGCTCGAGGCCTACGGGAAACGCTTCAACAGGAAGCGGCTCGACGACTACCAGCGGCTGGTGGACGGCTATCACAAGGCGGGGATCTCACTGTTCGGGGCGTTCGTGATCGGCGGGGCGGCCGACGACATGGACACCGTGGCCGAGACGGCCCTGCAATCCGTGAGGCTCGGCGTGGATACCATTCAGATCACGAACCTCACGCCGTTGCCGGGCACGCGGCTGTACGACCGCCTCATGGAAGAGGGCAAGATCTTCGCCAAGAACTACCCCGAGGATTGGGAGCGCTACACCTTTACCGAAACGGTCTACACGCCGGACCACATGACGCCGGCGGAGCTGGACCTGGCCGTCTTCGAGCTTCGCAAGGCCGCCGCCGAGGAGCCGTGGGTCTGGAAGCGGACGCTGCGGACGCTGCTACGAACGCGGAGCCTGACGACCGCGCTGTTCATCCACGGCATGAACAAGGGCTGGAAGCGGATGGCGCGGATCCAGGCCCCGATCGACGCGGAGCGCTACGGGGACCATGGCAACGGCAACGGCGACCCGGCCACCCAGGCCCGTATGGCCAAGCTCCGCAAGGCGTTTCAGTTCTTCAACGGGTAGGCACAGACGCCCAACACGCCCCTGTGCCGAGCTACTTGAAGACGCCCATCCCCTTCACGTCGAGCCCCTCACGCTGCCACTGCTTGACAAGGACGTTGAGGTCCTCGATGGCGAGCTGCAGCCGCTTCATCGTCAAGACCATCGAATCGTAGAGCTCGGGATCGTTGACGAATTTGCCGGCCGTGCCTTTGCCGTCGGCGATGGTGCGCCCGACCTTGTTGAGGTGGTCGAAGAAGCGGCCCAGCTTCTCGGTGGAATCGATGATGACGCGGGAGACCTCGTCGAGCTTCGCGTCGGCCTTGCCGGCGAAGGTGTTGAGCTTGCTGGTGAGCTGCTTGGCGTCCTCGGCGACGAAGCGGGCCTGCTCGGCGACCTTTTTGATGTCGGCCATGACGGCCTTGCCCTGCTCGGACATCTCCCGCACGTTCTCCAGGGCGATGCGGATGTTGCTCTTGTTGTTCGGGTCACCCAAGACCTCGTTGAAGTGACGCAACGCCGCGTCCATCCGCTTGACGGCGGTGCTAATGTTGCCGGACTTACGAGGCAGGCCGGGCGTCGGGGCGTCGACCTCCTGGATGGTGCGGGGCTCGAGAAGGTGATCCAAGTCCTTGGCCACGGGCGTCAGGGCCGAGGCCAGCTTGCCGAGCTCCTGCGTGGCCGTGCCGAGCCCGTTGGCCAGATCCTGCGGGAAGAGGGAATCGAAGGCGCTGACCATCTCGCCGGGAATGGGCACCGAGCCGTCCTTGGGCAGATAGTCGGTGGTCGGGGTCGTCGGCAGGATGATCTTGACCAGGGGTCGTCCGAAGCCGATCGTCGCCAGCTCCACCCGAACGCGGGATGAGCGGGGGATCCGCCACTTCTCCTGGATGTCCATGATGACCTCGACGCCCGCCTCGGGGTGCTGCGGATCGCGAAAGTGGATCTCCGAGATGAGCCCGATCTGGACGCCCTGCATGTGGACGTGGTCGTTGACGCGCACCGTGTCCACGGCGGTGAAGTAGACCGGAACGGGATAGGTCTTGCCGCCGATCAGCCAGGTGGGGGCCTCACCAAAGACGATGATGAGCCAGGTAAGCGCGCCCAGGCCGACCACCAGAAAGGCGCCGATCAGTGCGTTGCGTTGGAACTCGCTCATGATGGTCTCACGTTACCTCGTACTCTAGGTCCGCCGCGGACGCCTTACCCAAGATGAACCGCTGGACGCGAGGGTCCGCGGCGGCCCGAATCTCGTCCGGGGAGCCGTCCGCGATGAACTTGCCTTCGTGCAGCATGACAATCCGGTCGCCGACGGTGTAGGCGCTCTGCATGTCGTGGGTGACCACGATGCTGGTCACGGCCAGCTCGCGCTGCAGCCTCCGGATCAGCTCGTTGATGACATCGGCCCGAACGGGATCGAGCCCCGTCGTCGGTTCGTCATACAGGATCACCTCGGGGTCGAGCGCGATCGCCCGGGCCAGGGCCACGCGCTTCTTCTGGCCGCCGGACAGCTCGGCCGGCCGCTTGTCCTGAATGCCGTCGAGGCCGACGAGCGAGAGCTTCTCGGCCACCCGCCGATCGATCTCGCCGCCGCTGAGCCGTGTGTGCTCGCGCAAGGGGAAGGCGACGTTCTCGCCGGCCGACATCGAGTCGAACAGCGCGCCCATCTGGAAGAGGAACCCGAACCGTTTGCGGAGCTGGACCTGCTCGACCGTGCCCAGGTCGGGCACGCGTACCCTGCGCCCGTCGAAGACGGTGTCGCTCTGGAACCAGACGTCGCCCTTGTCGGGGTGCATGAGCCCGATGACGTGCTTCAGCGTGACGCTCTTGCCGACCCCCGACTCGCCGATGATGACGGTGGTCTGGCCCCGCTGAAGCTTCAGATCGACCCCGCGCAAAACGTCGAGCACGCCGAGCCGCTTGTGCACGTCGCAAAGCTCCAGGATGGGAAGGTCGCTGACCATGGTCGTCAACCTGCGTCGGCGGCTCAGAAGACCGGCCTGGGACCCCACGTCACCAGGTAGATGCTCTGGAAGATTAGGATCAGGAAGAAGTCGATGAGCAGGATCGAGATGAAGCTCATGACGAACGACTCGGTGCAGGCCCGGCCGACGCCCTCGGCGCCGTGACCACACGTGAATCCCTTGTAGCAACTTATCAAACCGATCGTCGCCCCGATGAAGACGCTCTTGGCCATGCCCGTCATGACGTCCCACAGCTCGAGCGACCGCTCGGTGTGGTGCCAGTAGAGCTCGGAGCTGACGCTGAAGACCTTGACGCTGATGAGCCAGCCGCCCAGGGCGCCCATGACGTCACAGTAGAGCGTCAGGAAGGGCATGAGCAGCACGCACGCGAGAAACCGCGGCGCCACGAGGTATCGGATGGGGTCCGACCCCATGCTGCGGAGGGCCTCGATCTGCTCCGTGACGTTCATCGTGCCGAGCTCGGCGGCCAGGGCCCCGCCGACCCGCCCGGCGAGCATCGTGCCGGCCAGGACCGGGCCCAGCTCGCGGACGACGGCCAGGTTGACCATCGAGCCGATGCGGCTCTCCAAGCCCAACGGGCGCATCTGGTGGATGGCCTCGGCGGCCAGGACGAAGCCGACGAAGAGCCCGGTCACGAGGATGACGGGTACGCTGCGGTTGCCGATCTCGTAGAGCTGCGGCGGCAAGAGCGCATAGTTACGGGGGTTGGTCGCGCCGAAGACGAGCCAACGGATGGTCCGCCACGTAAAGACGCCGAAGTCACCTATGGCGGCGAGCGTCGTAACGCAGAGTTCGCCGAGCTTGGCAAACGGTCGAAGCATGCTGTATCGCGCCGAATGGCTAGCGGCCCTGCCGGTGGAGCGTACACGCCGGACCAGATGCCCGACAGACAACAGGTACCCGATGCGTCAGGGCGTGTCAATTGGTGGGATCTCGCGCTGCCGGTTCGGAGATCTCCTCCCGCCGCTGAACGAGATGCAGGTTGAGGAAGACCGACAGCAGGATGATCGCGAAACCGGCGAGTTGGTTCGCACGCAACGGCTCGTCCAGGATCAGACGGATCGCGATCAAGGACAGCACCGGCATCAGCAAGCTGATGTTCGAGCACAGGGCGGTGGGTGCGAGTCGCAGCGCCCGGTTCCACAGAAGATAGGAGATGGCGGTCGGGAAGATGCCCAGGTACAGGAAGCCCAACACTTCGGACCAACGCAGATCGGTCCGCAGGCCGTAGAAGGGGACCATGACCAGCAACAGGAGCAGCCCGAAGACATGGAAGAGAAGCATGCCGGTGTCGATGTCGAAGCTGCGGTGCTTGATCATGACGCTGAACAGGGCCCAGCAGAAGCTGCCCGCGAAGGTGATCAGCACGCCCGCGCTGAGATCGAGCTGGAGCGTCGATTCTCTGAGGATGGCGATGCACAGCCCCACGAAACCCAGGCAGACGAACACCACCGAGAGGCGGCGCGTCGGCTCGCGGAACAGCAACGCCGAGATGGCCACCATGGTCAGCGGCCAGAGGTAATGGATGATCACGACCTGCGAGGCGGGCAGGAGCGTGTAGCCGGTCAGGTAGAGGATCTGGTGCAGCCCCAGACCGATCGCCCCGGCCTGGACGAAGAAGATCGGCAGGCGGCGGAGTTCGGCCAGGGCCACGTGCAGCCGACGCCGCAGCCCAAGATACGCCAGCAGAGCCAACGTCGAGCAGAAGATCATGTACACCGTCGCCGAGTAGCCCCCGATGCGGGACACGGCCAGCTTCAGCCCGACCCCGAGGCTCGACCAGAGCAGGACGGTCAGCAACGCATAGAGGGCGCCTTGTCGGGTGGAAGGCGACATGATGAAGCGCTCGCGTGCTAAGGAAAGACCGCCGGCGCGCGTGCGCCGACGGCCTGGTTTGCACGTCCATGCCTTCGCCGACGGAGGCCGCGGCTCGGAGCTACACCATCTGGAGGGAGGCGGGGTCGAAGCCGCTGACGCCGGCCTCCTGGAACAGCTCGGTGAACTCGCGTATCTCCGCGTCGGTGAAGAGCAGCCCGCCGAGCTCCTCGCTCCGCAGGTAGGCCTGATGCTCGAACCAACCCGGCAGCACGGCCTTCTCGTTGCCGTGGCCGAAGATGTCTTGAAGGACGGCGTTGACGTTGGCGTCCTGCTCGGCGCGGGAGCCGAACGTGCCGGCGCCCATGGCTTCGGGCTTCATGGCCTGGAAGACATAGCAGCTCGCGCGGTTCTTGCCGTCGCCCGACTCGTCCTTGTGACCGCGAATGGTCGGCATGAACCCACCGATGTAGGCCGCATAGAGCTCATCAAGCAGGCCGAGCCCATAGCCCTTGTGGCCGCTGAGCTTGCCGCCGAAGGGCATCAGCCCGAAGACCTTGTCCGGGTCGGTGGTGAACTCGCCGTTTTCGTCCACGGCCGAACCCTCGGGCAGCGGCAGGCCTTCGCGCTTGAGCTGTTGGACGCGCCCCATCGCCACGGCCGAGGTGGCCCAGTCGATCAGGCAGACGTGCCCGGCCAGGTCCTGCGTCGGGAAGGCCCACGTGTGCGGGTTGGTCCCGATGGTGGGGAACCTGCCGCCGAAGGGTACCACCTCCGCCAGCGTTGCCGTGCAGTTGGTGTAGGCGATATAGCCCTGCTGCGCGGCCTCGAGGACGTACGCCCCACCCCAAAGGTAGTGGAACGGTCGGTGCACGACGACCATGCCGATGCCGTAGGTGTCGGCTCGGTCCATGGCCATCTGCATGGCCTGCTTGGCCACGGGCTGGCCGAGCTTGAGGTTGGCGTCGAGCTTGGCCACGGCGGGCATGCCGGTGTCGATCTCCTCGACCTTCGCTCCGGGCTGGGTCAGGCCACATCCCGTGCCGAAGAGGTGCTCGAGGTGCAACGCCTTGAGGGCCGCGTGGGTCTTGATGCCGTACTTGCTGGCCAGGCCGCAATAATGGGCGGCGACCTCCGATTCGTCCTTGTCGTAGCCGCGGGACATGTAGACCCGGGTCACAAGGTCGTTGTGCTGGTCTTCGGGGAAGACGTACGTTGCGCTGCTCGATGCACTCATGATCGACTCACTGTATGGGTTGTAGAAGCTCGACGAAATCCAGGGACGAGGCGAACCGGCTCGCACGTCCCACCATGGGCCCGAGACGGCAGGCCCTGTCGCGACCGTGGCGATCGCGAACACCGAATTGTCTGCGCGACGCGGTCCCGTGTAAAGCCCTGCCGGGGGCGGGGTCAGAGGGGCTAGGCGTGGGTCTTCGTCAGGCCGCGCATCCTGCCTCGGATGTACAGGGCAAGCAGCAGGAGGCTGGCGAAGGCGCTGATCCCGGTGAAGAGCATGTTGATCTGTGTCAGATCGCGGTGCTGCTCGAACAGATAGCCGATGATCTCCTCCTGAAAGATCGGCCCGATGCTGCCCAGGCCGTTGATGATACCGACGGCGGTGATCGTCTCGCGTCGACCGCCGACGTCGATGGCCGCCGTGCCGACCAGGAGGCTGTCCGGGCCGTAGATCATGAAACCAACCAGGCCGTAGGCGGCGATGAGGTAATGCTCATGCAGCGACCCGACCGCGGAGGCGAGCACGAACGCCCCCGTCATGCCGACGCACATCACGAGACAGAGGAGCCGCCAGTTGCCGCCGAAGACGCGGTCGAGCAGGACGCCGGTCAGGATCATGCCCGCTACCCCCGCAAGGTCGAAGACCGAGGCGTAGAAGGCGGCCGAGCTCGAGGCCACGGCAAGCTGGGATTCCGTGAGCAGGTAGGCCGTCCAGCTATCCAGGGCGTACCGCAGGAATTTCAGAAAGAAGAAGACGAACGCCATCATCAAGACCGTCGGCGTGAACAGCACCTTGAAGTAGGTGCCCGGCCTCGGGGTGTTCGAGGGGCGGCGCTCGGTCGAATCGGCCTGCTGTTGCAGCTCGCCGGCGTCATCGAGGATGGGCTCGAGGCCCACATCCTCGGGCGTGTTGCGCTGGAAGATCAGGAAGATCAGCCAGATGCCCAGCATGACCAGCGCGCAGGCCCAGAAGGATATCCGCCACGCGGCGTAGGCCACGAAGACGCCCTTGAGGTTGGCCAGCACGAACGCCACCATCCATTTCACGCCGAGGTTGCCGGTGACGTAGCAGGTGGACCACACGCCCATGAACGTCCCGCGCTCGTGCGACCGGAGCCACGGGGCCACCGCGCCGACGTTGCCGGGCCAACCACTCGATTGGGCCAGACCGTTGACCACCATGAAGCCGAGGAACGTCCAGTACGTCTGAGTGAAGCCGAAGACGATGTTGCAGCCGAGCGTGATCGCCATGCCCGCCAGCAGCAGGATCCGCGAGCCCGTACGCCGGCCGATCGCGCCGTTGACGAATTGGCCGACCATGTAGGCCGCCAGGAACGCGGTCCAGATGTGGGCCAGGGCCTCCGGGCCGAGGTCGAGATCGTCCCCGATCGGGGCCTTGAGCACACCGTAGGCCTTGCGGCAGAAGTAATAGCCGACGTAGCTCAGGTACGTCGAGCCGAGAATCATCCACCGCCAACGACGGTGTTCGGGCGACAGACGAGACGGTGACTGGGGCGAGGCCGGCAGCGTCGAGCTGTTCACGGGGGCTCCTTGGCAGAGAGAACGGGCCGGAGCCTAGCCCCGCTGTGTGTGGATACGATCTGGCTTGTGTTAGCTCGGGATGAAGTCGGTCTTCGGCGACATCGACAAGCACGTTTCGGCCAAGAGCTTAGCCACGTTGTCGAGGTCCTTCTTGCTGACCACCTCCACCGGCGTATGCATGTAGCGGTTCGGCACGCTGACCAGACCGGCCGCCACGCCGGAGCGGTTGATCTGAATGGCGTTGGCGTCGGTGCCGGTCGCGCGAGGTTCGCCCTCGATCTGGTGCGGGATCTTCTTCTTGCGGGCGGTCTCGATCATGAGCCGGCCGAGCACCGGGTTGATGTTCGGCCCGATGGCCAGGATCGGGCCCTTGCCGAGGGCCAGGTCGCCGACGACGTTCTTCTCGGCGCCGGGGTAGTCGGCCGAGTGGGTGACGTCCACGGCGATACCGGCGTGGGGGTCGATGCCGAAGCTGGACGTGCGGGCGCCGCGCAGGCCCAGTTCCTCTTGCACCGTGCTGACCGCGTAGACCGCACACTGGAGCTTTCGCTTCGACCCCTTGATGAGCCGCAGGGCCTCCATCACGACGAAGGCCCCGACCTTGTCGTCGCAGCCCGGCGAGGCGATCAGGTCGTTGCCCAGCTCGGCCACGCCGAGGCGGTAGGTGATCGGATCGCCGATGGCGACGCGCTTCTCGGCGGCCTTCCGGTCCTTCGCCCCGATGTCGAGCCAGAGCGCGTTGAGATCGACCTTGCCGCTGTTGCGCTCCTCCTGCTTCATCAGGTGAATGGCCTTGCGTCCGACCACGCCCTCGACCGTGCCCTTCTCGGCGTGCACGGTCAGGCGCAGGCCGGGCACCACGGTGGCATCGATGCCCCCGACGGGTCCGAAGTACAGGTAGCCGTCATCGGTAATGTGGCGGACGAGGAAGCCGATCTGGTCGACGTGACCGGCGAGCATCACGCGCGGCGAGGCGCCCGGGTTCAGCGCGCACATCGTGTTGCCGTGGACGTCCAGCGTGATCTCGTCCGCGATGTCGTGCATCCGCTCGCGGATGATCCGTTGGACGGGCTGCTCAAAGCCCGAAGGCGACGGCGTCTCGAGCAGGTCGTACAGGAACGATTGGGCGTGGGATCGCATGATGGTTCCTCGGGATGGCCTACCGTGGGTCGTGAGCATGGAGCGGCCGGTCACCCGGCAAGACGGTTGTATGGGATGGAGCGTCGCCTGACAAGGCAGCGGTCCTCAATCCGGCTGGATGTTGTACTGGCGGCCGCCGTACACCGTGACCCTGGCCGGCTTGCCACGCAAGCGGCGGGCCATCTCCCGCAGGCCCGAGAGGGTCGCGACGGTGTCCTCGCCGAGTCGGCGAAGGACCATGCCCGCCCGAAGCCCCGCCCGATGACCGGGCGATTCCGGTCGCACGTAGCTGACGACCAGCCCGTGGGGTTTGGCGATCGTGTCCAGATCGAGGCTCAGACGCCGGGCGATCTGCGGATCGAGCGGCACGACCGTCACACCCCGCCAGCGGACCGGATCGAGCGCGCTGGCCCCGCGCCGCGGCAGGCGGGTGAGGGTGGCCTCGACCGTAATCGGCGCCCCGCGCCGATGGACGACGATCTCCACGGTCTGACCGGGACTGGTGCTGCCGACGAGCCGCACGAGATGGTCGGCATCGAGGATCTCCTTGTCGTCAAAGCGGATGACCATGTCGCCCGGCTTGATGCCGGCCTTCTCGCCGGGGGAACCCGGATCGACGGCGTCGACGAGCGCACCCCGCTCCTTGGGCACGCGCGCGGCCTCTCGCTCGACGGGTTCCGGCGTGTGCACCAGCACACCGAGCAGGCCGTACTCGACCTCGTGGCCACGCAGCAACTCGGCGATGATGTGCCGCGTGCGGCGGCTGATGGGGACGGCGAACCCGACGCCTTCGCTGCGCCCGGTGCGGGTGCTGATGGCCGTGGTGATGCCGACCACGCGACCGTAGATGTCGAAGAGCGGCCCACCCGAATTGCCCGGGTTGATCGCAGCGGTGGTCTCGATGAGGTTGCCGTAGTACCGCTGCTCGGCGTAGCCCAGCAAGGGCAAGGGGCGACCGAGTGCACTGACGAGGCCCCAGCTCATGCTGGCGTGGCCGACGTCGGAGGCCACGCCGAACGGGTTGCCCATGGCGAAGACGAGATGGCCCTGCCGGAGGGTGGACACGTCGCCCAGGGCGGCGGGCTTGAGGTTCTTAACGGGGATCTGCAGGACGGCCAGATCGCTACGCGGGTCGGTCTGCACGATCCAGGCCTCGTACTCCTGACCGTCATGCGTGTGGACGGTGATGTCGTCGGACTCGTGGATGACGTGCTCGTTGGTGAGGATCATGCCGTCGGACCGGATGATCACACCGCTGCCGGCACCGTAGGTTCGGCGTCGGGAGGGGGTGCCTTTCAGGCCGGCGCGGGTGGCCGAACCGGGCTCGCGGGCGCACTTGATCGTCACGACGGTCGGGGCGGCGATGCGGGCGAGCTTCTCGAAGGCGTCCTGGATGGCCTGGAGGTCGGCAACCGGGCCCTTCAGGAGCTTCGGCGCGGTGGTGGGCGGGCGGAGCTTCGGCGTAGGATCGGCCGCGGTCGCCGGCCCGCCGAGTCCTGCCGAGAGAAGCCATGCGGTTGCGATCGCGATGCACGTCCAGCTTGGTTGAGCGCTCATACGAGCGATTCTATCCGTCGCTAGGAGGATGTCCAAGCCCGGCCCCCGAACGAGGGCATCGAGGGGTGCATGACCGCGATGGCGGGGCCCTCGTTCACGTCGTTGGGTTAGGTCTGACCTGAAGGGGCGAGACAGGCCCTGAGAGATC
>CAZUQM010000013.1:0-169442 GCA_964622545.1 uncultured Planctomycetales bacterium
CTTGCAGGCTTGGGTGCCGGAATAGTCAAACTCACAGGCCTGGCCGATGATGATCGGTCCGGAGCCAATGATCAGGACCTTGTTCAGGTCGTCGCGTCGGGGCATGCGCTCGCTCGAACGGCCAAGTTCACCTTATCCATGGTCACGCCGTGGTACCATACCAGGATCTGGCGGCGCAGACAATACGCTGAGCCCATCGAATGGCCGCTCATCTTGTGGTTTGTCCCCCGCCGACCCCAATAGGCTGTGGTGTAGGGCGTTGCAGGGACCGCCGGCCGGGCCGGTGCCACCGTCGTAGGTTTCGCGAAATCGGCAAAGACCGCCTCAAGGGCCGCCGTGAAAGGCCTGATGCCAAAGAAACGGCCCTGTCCCAGGGAACAGGGCCGCTCGGCTGGAAGTACAGCGGTTGTCGGATGAAGGAGGTTAGATCGGCTCACTCATACTCTGGGCCAGGCGCTGGTCGATGCTGCGGAGGATCGCACGCGACTCGCTCAACCGTCGCGACTTCTCGCGGTTCTCCTTGCGAAGCCGTTGCAGCTCCTCCGTGAGCTGTTGCAGGCACGACATCGCACGCTGACGGTACCCGAGCAACGTCTCCACCTGTTGCTCGAGCTCGGCCTTGGCCCGCTGCACGGCGCGGAGCTCTTCGCTCAACACCGTGATGCGATCCGAACGTTCCTGGCAGATGGCACGAAGCTGTGCCTCGGTATGTCCAAACCGTTTCTCCGACTCGGCCAGGTTGTCCTGAAGACGACGGACCTCCTGATACATCGCCTTCCTGCCGGTCCGATGGTAATCCACGCTGTGTTGCAGCTCGACGATGCGCTTCTCGGCCGTGGCCAGCTCGCTGACCTTCTCGTCAAGCTTGAAGTTCGCACGCTCCAGCGCGCGGTTCCGTTCCCGAAGGCTCGCGATCTCCTGCCGAAGCCGATGCGTCTCGGCCTTGTGCTCGACGTTCTCGGCGCGGAGCTGCTCGATCCGAGTGATGCTCGTCTCGCCCATCTGGGCGATCTCGGCCTTGTCTCGGGCCGTCGTGTGGCCGATCGGACCATGCGAACGCTGCGACGCGTCGGAGTCCGTATCGGTCGGCGTCGGCGCGTCGGTCTCAGGTTCGGCTGCCGGCTCGTCCTGGCCCTGTTCGTAGCCTAGCTCGGTCGCCTGGTTGTACATCGCCTCGACGTCCTGGTCTGAATCCGTCGTGTGGAGTCTCGAGGAGGACGATACGGTGTCGGCCATGGCTGGCTCCTCTTGATACAGGCAATGTGCCTCGCCCCGCGCCGGAGCCGGTGCGGAGCTAGGGAGGCTCGCTCTCTTCGGCCCGAGGGCCTATCCCCATGGTCGGCACATTCTCGGAACCAGTTTATTTAGCAGCCGATAATTTCGTGCGGCGTTGCGAGGGGGTGACCATCCGCCCGGTGGCACCCCGGGGAGCTGCACGGTTTTCGACGGAGGCAGGTGCATCGTCCGAGCCGCGCCCTGCTTGTCCACGGTCGACGGGCTGGCCTTCGACAGACTTCGGGTTCCCAGGCCAGGTGTCCGCTTCCGGTTATCGGACGGGCGCTCGATCCGCTCACCATACAAAAGGCCGAACCCCGCTCCCTGCGGCGGGGCTCGGCCCTGGGATTGCAGGAGGCTATGCCCGGGCGGCTAGTGGATGCTGCCCATCTCGCGAAGGTCCTGCTCGGTCAGTTCGTCGCCCGCGATGGCCTCGGGCACGCGGAACGCCCGCTGGATGATCTCCTCGGGGTCGCTCTTGGCCTTCGGCTGGCCGGCGAACTTGTACCGCTCGTCGACGTGGGCGAAATACTCGTACCCCTTGGCCATGAAGAGGCAATCCAGGATCGCGCACGCCGTCATCGCCTCGCCCACCGGGAAGATCCGAGGGCAGATCGTGATGTCGCGGCGCGTCACGGCCGACAGCTCTGCCGGCTCCATCGTCTTCATGTTGATCGAGTCTTGCTTCAGGCTGATCGTCGGCGTCGGCTTGCAGCAGAACCGGAACCGGAGCTCCTCGCCGTTGCTGATGCCGCCGGCCATCCCACCGCCGTGATTGCTGCGGAATCGTACGCCCTTATCGTCGATGTACGGCTCGTCGTTCCACTCGCTGCCATACATCTCGGCAGCGCGGAAGCCGGACCCGAACTCGATGCCCGTCGTCGCGCCGATGCTCATGATGCCATGCGCGATCAGGGCCCGCAGCTTATCGAACACCGGCTCGCCCAGGCCTGCCGGCAGGCCGCGAACGATGATCTCGATCGTTCCGCCCACCGTGTCGCCCTTCGTGCGCGTCTCGAGGATGTCCTTGATCATCTCTTCGACGATCTCGAGGTCGCAGCAGTTGAGGTGGTTCTTGCGATAGTTCTCGGCCACCTCATCGAACGTCAGGTCTCGCTTCACCTTGATCCCGTGCGATTCGACGATGTGGCCCAGGACCTCGATGCCTTCCTTGGCCAGAACCTGCTTGGCCACCGCGCCGCCGGCTACCCGGCCGACCGTCTCACGACCGCTGCCACGACCCGCTCCGCACCAGTCGGCCCAGTCGCCGTATTTCATGAAGAACGTATATTCGGCGTGGCCGGGTCGGATCAGGTCCTTCACGTCGTGGTACTGGTCGACGTGGATCTTCTGCCGATCGACGTTGTAGACGACCATCCCGACCGGGGCGCCCGTGGTCACGCCGTCGCGGACACCGACCCCGGCGAACAGCTCCACGCGGTCGGTCTCCAGCCGAGGCGAGTCGAGCTTGCTCTGACCGGGCTTGCGCTTGTCGAGCTCGGCCTGAACATGCTCGACGTTCAGCTTGATGCCCGGGGGAACGCCGTCGACGATCACGGCCATGCCCCCACCGTACGACTCCCCGCAGGTCGTGATGCGGAACATCCTGCCAAAGGTGTTACCTAACACAAGACAGCTCCTTCGCTAGAGGACTCGAACCTCCCACCGGCTCGTGGCGACCATCGGGCCCGCCAAGTCCTGCGTCCGACTGCGGGCAACCTTGCCGAGGTCGTGTGAGAACCCGTAATTATAGGGGCATCCCTAACCGGCCACAACCATGCACCCGATCATCGTTGCAGGATGACACAGGATTGCCTCATGTCGCATGGTCGGCGTCCTTCAAGTTGGGTATGCTGCCACCAGGGCATGGGCCGTGCCCCGAGGCGGCGATCCATCGATCAGGAGAACCCCACTCATGCTTGCGAGGCTGGCGACCCTTCTGCTCATGGCAGGTGGCTTGGAGTTCCAAGAGCCCTTTGACTACCCCGACGGTGCGGAGGCCGAACCGGCCTGGTACGCCGAGGCGCTCGGTTGGGAGGTCCGCGACGGCGCGATGCTGGCCGAATGCGGGCCCAAGGGCTTTCTCACGCTGATCAAGGCGCCCCATGGGCGGTCCGTCGAGATCGAAGCCACCCTTACCGTGACCAGACGCACCGGCACGGAGTGGGGCGTTGCGGGCGTGGCCATTCGTCGCGATCCAAGGAACCACTGGCATCTCGCCCTCGTCGAGACACCCGCCGCCCACGGGCACCGTCACGTCGTCGAACTCCAGGAGATGGTGGACGGTCGCTGGCCCGCCCTCGGCGATGCCGAGACGCGGCTCGAGGCCGTTCGATTCGAGGGCAACACCTTCGACTGGCAATACGGCCGTCCGTATCGCCTCCGCATCGAAATGACGACCGAGGGCGTCGCGGGCACGGTGGCCGAGCTGGACGGTACGGTCCGAACCCGCATCGCCTACGCCTTCGGCCAGACCAAGGCCGTCAGGGCCGGACAACCTGCGCTCGACGGTGGCGGCTTCGAGGCGATCTTCGACGACGTGACCGCCAAGGTCGACGACGTCGTGCCCGCCCCGAACGAGCCCGAGCGCGAGATCCCGCCCTATACGCTCGACGGGTTCGACACGATGCGCGGCAAGGCCACCGGCTTCTTCCATCCCGAGCGGATCGACGGGCGATGGTGGATGGTCGACCCCCATGGACGCGGGTTCTACATGGTCGGCACCGATCACGCGAGCTACTACGTCCACTGGTGCGAGAGGCTCGGATACGCCCCGTACCACAAGAACATGCAGGCCCGGCACGGCAGCGAGCAGGCCTGGGCCGACGAGACTGCCGATCGGCTCAAGCGCTGGGGCTTCAATACCCTGCCGGCGAACCATTCGCGGCATCTACGGTACCGCCACTTCGCCCACATCGAGTTCCTCGCCTGGGGGTCGACCTTCTCACCGGTCGACGACATCGTGCCCAAGACCACCTGGACGGGGCTGCCCAACGTCTTCAGCCCGACATGGGAGCGGTTCTGCGAGAAGCGAGCCCGCGCACAGTGCGCTCCCAACCGGGGCGATCCGTGGCTCATCGGCTACTTCATCGACAACGAGCTCGAGTGGTGGGGCAAGATCCATCGCGAGTGGGGCGTGTTCGTCGAGGCCTGGAAGAAACCGGCAGACCACTCGGCCAAGCAGGCATGGCTGGCGTTCGTCAAGCAGCACGTCAAGGACATCGCTGCGTTCAACCGGCAGTGGGGCGTGAACGCGCCGAGCTTCGAGGCCCTCGCTTCGCACACGCAGCCAGGCGGGCCGATCTGCGACGAGGCCAAGGATCTCGCCCGCGGCTTCCTGCGGTTGGTCGCCGATCGCTACTTCCGCATCGCGTCCGAGGCCATCCGCCGGCACGATCCGGACCATCTCGTGCTCGGCTGCCGTTTCGCCGGCAACGCGCCCGACATCTGGGACATCGCGGGCAAATACTGCGACGTCGTCTCACTGAACACCTATCCCCGCATCGACGTCCATCGCGGCGTGCCCGAGAGTCTCGTCGCGTTCCTCAAGCAGTGCCACGCCACGTGTGGCCGGCCGATGATGATCACCGAATGGAGCTTCCCGGCGCTCGACGCGGGCCTGCCCTGCAAACACGGCGCGGGCATGCGCGTCGACACGCAAGCCCAGAAGACCGCCTGTTTCCGGCACTATCAGAAACTGCTGTTCAGCCTGCCGTTCATGATCGGCAGCAACTACTTCATGTGGGCCGACGAGCCCGCCCTCGGCATCAGCAAGACGTTCCCGGAGGACAGCAACTACGGCCTGGTCAATGTCGAGGGCAAGCCCTACACGCTGCTCACCCAGGCGTGCGCGGCGCTGAACCCTCGCGCATGTCGCCTCCATCGAACCGGCAAGGTCAACGTCGCCAGCCCGCCGAAGCTCGTGGGATGGCTCGTGCCCCGCGCGAGCGGTCGAGCCGAAACGCCCCAGGCGGACGCGGTCTTGGAACTCGGCGATCTGACGGTTCGGCTCCGTCCCACAGCCGAAGGAGACACACCGATTTGCCGGTTCGAGCTTGACGCCAAGCCGCTCGGGTCGCTGCGGTGCATGCTCCATCAGCAGGGCAGGGGAGATGTCTGGGCCCACGCGGACCGCGCCAAGGTGCTGGGTATCCGCTCGAACCCGGACGTGCATGCCGTCGACATCGAGTTCGCCTCCGGACAGCCAGGCCAGCAGGGGGCCCCGGCCACGGACTCTCCACGCGCTTACCGTGCCGGTTGGCGCCTGCTTGTGCCCAAGCGTCCGGTGGCCGTGCCCTTCGTGGCCAGCCAGTGCCTCTGGGTCGAGAACGTCGACCAACGTCCGTTCCAACTCGTCGAGGTCTTCCATTGGATCGCGCCCACGCTTGGCGGCAGTCCTGAGGGCGACGTCGCGGCCGGTCGGAACGTGCCGAACTACTACGTGGCCGGCGCGGGATGGGTCGACCCGGAGGCAGGGCTCGGAATCGGCGTAACGTACCTAAGCGGAAAAGGTTATTCGTGCAGCTACTGGCGAAATCCGTCGGGAGGCTTCCATTCGGACATGCGGCTTGCCGTCAACGAGACCCTGCGCCCGGGGCAGCGTGTGGCCCTCACAGCGCCGCCCGTGTTCGTGTTCGGTTTCCGACAAGACGGCCCGAACGCGCGGTCGCTGGCCGCGGTCGAGATCCTCCGTGCGGTGATACCATGATAGGTCAGCGGGTCTTGCCTTTCTCCGGAGGGTGGAGCCGCGTGTCTGCCGCGGCAAGGGCGGGCTGGCGCTCATAAAGAGTTGACACCCTACGCCGCTGGACCTTACACTGAGCGATTCTTGCGGGTGGGTCCGCAGGACAAAGGGAGTGACCACGCGCTCGGACCGGTGCGCGGGCCGGTCGGCTCGATTGGCACGGCTCCAACCGAATAGGCCCCAGCTAACGTGACAGGTGGCGGGAATGGTCCCGGTAAAGAAGACGAGCAAGAGTCGGAAACGCATGAGACGGTCGCATCACTGGCTTCGCCGGCCCGGTCGAGCGACCTGCCCGAAGTGCTCCATGCCTCGGTTGCCCCACGCCGCATGCGGCAACTGCGGATACGTCAGCGCCAAGGTGTTGCTGCCTCCCAAACAGGAGGAAGCCTAGTTGACCATTCGGATTGCCGTTGACGCCATGGGGGGCGACAACGCGCCGGCTCAGATTGTGCGCGGCGCCGTCGAAGCGCTCGGCGTAACCGAGGACACCGAGGTGGTCCTGATCGGTCGACGCGAGGCCATCGAAGCCGAACTTGCCCAGATCCCCCATCCCGACACGTGGCGCGACCGCACGGACATCGTGCACGCCAGCGAAGTCATCGCGATGGACGAGTCCCCCATCGACGGCGTTCGGACCAAGAAGGATTCCTCGATCGTCCAGATGGCCAAGCTGGCCGCCGCGGCCGAGATCCAGGGTTGCATCTCGGCCGGCAACACCGGTGCGTGTGCCGGTGCATGCCAGCTCAAGATGAAGAAGCTGCCGGGCGTCAAACGGGGCGGCATCGCCGTCGTGTTGCCGAGCTTCCATGGGCCCATGATCATGTGCGACGTGGGCGCGAACATCATGCCCAGGCCCGACCATCTCTACCAGTACGGTGTGATGGCCTCGGTCTACAGTGAGCGCATCCTGGGCAAGCAGAACCCCCGCGTCGGCCTGATCAGCATCGGTGAGGAGAGCATCAAGGGCACCGACCTCGTCAAAGGAACGGCCGCCCTCTTGAAGAACGACCCCGCGATCAATTTCGTGGGCAACGTCGAAGGACGCGACCTGTTCCGCGGTGCGGCGGATGTGATCGTGTCCGATGGGTTCGTGGGCAACGTGGTCCTGAAGATGACCGAGGGGCTGGCCGAAGGCTTGATCAAGACGATCGGGCGCGAGGTCAAGATGAAGGATCCCGAACTGCTGGCAAGGTTCGAGCCGATCGTGCGAGATGTCTGGGCGCGATACGACTACAGCGAACACGGCGGCGCGCCGCTGCTCGGCGTGAACGGCGTGTGCATCATCTGTCACGGCTCGAGCGAGGCGCGGGCGATCCGAAACGCCGTCCGTGTCGCATCGACGTACATCAAAGAAGACCTCAACGCCTTGATCTCGGACGCAATCGCCCGAGCGAACCAGGTGCTTGCATAACCAGAACGGTTGCCCGGCCGCCCAGCATGCGACGGAGCGGTGGTGTTGCGCTTCCCGTCGACCGACGGACGGCGCCGATTCGAACGGAACACGAAGCAAGAGCGACGTCGAGGACGCATGGACAAGCTAGCCGTCATCTTCCCCGGCCAGGGCGCCCAAACGGTCGGCATGGGACGCGCCGTGGCCGAGGCCAGTGAGGCCGCCGCCGCGGTCTATGAGCAGGCCAACGAGGCCCTCGGCGTCGACCTGCGATCGCTCTGCTTCGACGGACCGGCCGATCGGCTCAGCGCCACCGACGTCCAGCAGCCCGCCATCTTCGCCACCAGCGTCGCCATCTGGGAGGCGTTGAAGGCCGCCAGGCCGGAGCTCGCCCGCCCGGACGGCGCCGCGGGGCTCAGCCTAGGCGAATACATGGCCCTGTATGTCGCGGGCAGTTTGTCGCTGGCCGACGGGCTGCGCGTGGTTCACCAGCGCGGCAGGCTCATGCAGGAGGCCTCCGAGGCTCAGGCGAGCAGCATGGCCACGATCATCGGCATGGATCGGCCCGCGGTGGAGCAGATCATCGCCGAGGCACGCCAAGATGATACGCTCGTGCTGGCCAATCACCTGTCCGACGATCTGATCGTGATCTCGGGCCGGCGGGAGGCCGTCGAGCGTGGTTGCGAGCTGGCCGAGCAACGCGATGCTCGGGTCAACCGGTTGGACGTGGCCGGGGCGTTTCATTCGCCGCTCATGGCCTCGGCGGCCGAGGGGCTGGCGCGCGTGCTGGCCGACGTCGAGTTGACCGCGTCCGCTTTGCCCGTAGTCAGCAACGTGACGGCGGAGTATCATGGCGACCCGAGCGAGGTGCGGGCCTTGCTGCACCAGCAGGTGATTCAGCCGGTCGAATGGGCGCGATCGATTCAGCGGCTTCGCGACGACGGATGTTCGCGGATGCTGGCGATCGGCCCGGGCTCCAGCCAGCGCACGATCATCCGTCGGATCGATCGGTCGATCAAGGTGACGGTGGTGGACGGGCCCGGTGATTTCGAGAAGGTCTGACAGGCCGAACGTATCACGGCACCGCCCCAACGGCGGCCGATGCGTCGGGCAAAGGACGAAGCATGAGTCTCGCTGAGCAAGTCGGCATCGTTACGGGCGCGAGTCGCGGCATCGGTCGAGCGATCTGTCTGGAGCTGGCTCGACAGGGCGCCACGATCTACGGCTGCGCTCGAAGCGAGGACAAGCTCAAGGACGTCGCCGCCGAGGGGGAGTCCCTGCCGGGAAGCGTGATCCCCACACCGCTCGACGTGACCGACGCCGAGGCGATCGGGGAGCTGGTCGAGAAGATCCAGGCCGATCACGAACGGATCGACATCCTCGTCAACAACGCCGGCATCACCGATGACACCCTGCTGCTCAGCATGAAGGACGAGCAGTTCGATCGCGTCATCGAGACCAACCTGCGGTCGGTCTTCTTGATGTCCCGTGCCGTGACCAAGGTCATGCTGTCCGCCCGGAAGGGCCGCATCGTCAACATCGCCAGCGTGGGAGGCATGACGGGCAATCCGGGCCAGGCCAACTACGCGGCCAGCAAGGCCGGCGTGATCGCCCTGACCAAGAGCCTGGCCAGGGAGATCGGCAAGCGGGGCATCACGGTCAACGCCGTCGCGCCCGGCTTCATCGACACGGATATGACCAACGTCCTGCCGGACAAGCTGAAGAAGTCGGTCACCCAGCTCATTGCCCTCCAGCGCTTCGGCGAGGCGCGGGAGGTGGCCTCGGCGGTCGCCTTCCTGGTCAGTGAAGGTGCGAGCTACATCACCGGTCAGGTGCTTATCGTCGACGGCGGACTGAACACCTGAGTGGTTCGGCCCGGGCGTCCCGTGGCGGCCGCGCCGTCCGGATTGACGGACAGGCTATTGATCGCAGCCAGTTGTCGGGGATACTCTAGGGGTTACGTTAGACGGGCGCGTCGTCCGTATGTCAGCCAAACGCATCGCGGCATCATGGCCTGATCGAAACCGCGAGCACACGAGTAGACACACACAGCAGGCCTTGCACGACCGGGACCCCGGCGGGTATAGTACCGCCCGGAAGCTGAAGAGCCCGGACGTTCAGGCGGCGTCCTAAGGAGGAAGCCCGTGCTCACCGAGCAAGAAATCAGAGAGAAGGTGATCTCGATCATTGCCGAACAGATGAACATCGAGAAATCCGAGATCAGCGATGAGACCTCCTTTATTAACGATCTGAACGCGGACAGTCTCGATACCGTCGAACTGGTCATGGAACTCGAGGATGAGTTCGAGATGAGCATACCCGACGACGAGGCCGAGAAGATTCAGACCGTTGGCCAAGCCATTACGTATATCACCAGCCACGCGGCAAAGCTGCAGAAGTAGCCAGCCAGAAGCGGATCTCGCCGAATGACCGGCCGACGAGTTGTGGTCACGGGCATGGGGGCTGTCACCCCCTTGGGCCATGCCCTCGATACCGTGTGGGAGCGACTCCTCGCGGGCGCCAGCGGGATCCGCAGGATCGACCGCTTCGTCGAGCAAGGCTACCCCTCCCAGATCGGCGGCGAATGCTCCGACTTCGACCCGTTGGCCTTCATCGACGGCAGGCGGCTCAAGCGGCTGGACCGTTGCGCCCAGCTCGCCCTGGCCGCCGCCTACATCGCCACCGAAGACAGCGGCATCGACTTCGACGCCATGGATCCTTACCGCTCTTGCGTCGTTTTCGGGTCCGGCATCGGCGGCATCTCCACCATCGAGGAGCAGCACCTCCGGCTCATCCAGAAGGGCTACAGCCGTGTCTCGGCGTTCACCACCGCCAGGCTCATGCTCAACGCCGCCAGCGGGCACATCTCCATGGACCACCATATCCGCGGGCCCGTGCTGTCCGTCGCCACCGCCTGCGCCAGCAGCAACAACGCGATGATCGAGGCGGTCAACATGATCCAGCGCGGCGTCGCCGACGTCGCCTTCGCCGGCGGGACCGAGAACGCGCTCAGCTCGATGGGCATCACGGCCTTCGCCGCGATGAAGGCCCTGAGCTGTCGCAACGACGAGCCGGAGCGGGCCAGCCGACCCTTCGACAACGACCGTGACGGCTTCGTGATGGGCGAAGGCGCCGGCGTGCTCATCCTGGAAGAGCTCGAGCACGCCAGACGCCGCGGCGCCCACATCCACGCCGAGCTCGTGGGCTACGGGGCCAGCGCCGACAGCTACGACATCGTCCAGCCCCACCCCGAGGGGGAGATGGCCGCACGGGCCATGCAAATGGCCCTCGATATGTCCGGTCTCGGGCCCGACGACGTCGACCTGATCAGTGCCCACGGAACCAGCACCACCCTCGGCGACATCGCCGAGACCAAGGCCATCAAGCGCGTCTTCGGCCGGCGGGCCTACCAGATCCCCGTGACGGCCACCAAGAGCGCGATCGGACACCTGCTCGGGGCGGGAGCGGCCGTCGAGATGATTGTCGCGATCCTGGCCATGCAACGAGGCGTCTTGCCGCCCACCTTAAACCTCGAAACCCCCGATCCCGACTGCGACCTCGACTATGTGCCGCTCAAGCCGCGCGAGGTAAACGTCGATGTCGTCGTCAATAACGCCTTCGGCTTCGGTGGTCACAACGCGGTCGTCGTCGCCAAACGCTTCGCCTAGCCTATCTCAAGTCGCCCCCAAACCGGGCCGATAACAGGGGTAGCGTTCCGTCCTATCGCCGGAGGGCGTGCGCCCGGGTTCTGTCGCCATGACCAACCAAGGGGAAATCGACGCCATCCTCGCCGAAGCGGAGCGCGAAATAGGCGCCTCGGCCGCGGAAGGGATGTCTCATGATCCTCAGCCGGACCACACCGACGCCGCGCAGGATCAGGCATCCGAGGCGTCCGTCGAGCACGACGAGCGCGGCTATCTCAACAAGCTGCCCAAGTCGCCCCCGTCTGCACCCAAGAACGTCGTGATCACCCGCGACGACGTGCGGCGAATCCTCAGTCTCGAAGTGCCCGTCATCGTGAGGTTGGCGCACCGCAACATGCCCGTCAAAGAGGTCATGAAGTTCGCCACGGGCTCCATCATCGAGTTCGACAAGGCCGCCGACGCCGAGCTGGATCTGATGATCAACAACGAGGTCATCGGTCAGGGCCAGGCCGTCAAGGTCGGCGAGAACTTCGGCCTTCGCGTCATTCGCATCCTCAGCATGAAAGACAAGATCGCCGCTCTGGGCGCGACCCGCCCGAAGCGCTGAGACACCCCTCCTGACCTCCAGCGAGCGACACCGGCACGCCCCCGGCAGTGGCCGGACCCGCCACGGCTTGTCCGCGTCCCCCTGTCCGCTATGATGACCAGCCGCGATGCGAGCGCTGCCTTTGCCCGCGTCCTGCTTAGCCTTGCCGAACGAAGCCCAAGCCGGGAGCCGAACCATGCCCGATATCCGCGTGCCCCTTGCCAGGCCGTCGCCGAACATCGAGGCCTTTCTGGATGCCGTCATGGGTCGTACCGAGCCGGAACGTCCCCCGCTGGTCGAATACATCGTCGACGATGTCGTGCGCAGGCCCGTCCTCGAGCAGGCCGGACGCTCCTGGATTCCCTACGGCGAAGACCTCGAATCCCAGCGGGCCTACTGGGATAACGTCATCGCCTTCTGGCACCTGTGCGGCTACGACTTCGTGCGGCTCGAGCTGGCCTTGCCGTTTCCCCGGACGACCCGGGACACCCGCGACACCTCCGCCCAGGCCGACCCGGACGCGATGCGCCACTGGAACGAGACCGATACCGGCCCGATCGCATCCTGGGAGGACTTCGAGCGCTACGCCTGGCCCGACCCCGACGACTTCGACATGTGGCCGCTCGAGCACATCTGCGACAACCTGCCCGAGGGCATGGGGCTCATCTCTTGCCACGCCGGCGGCATCTTCGAGCACGTCACCATGCTGTTGGGCTACGTGGGGATGTGTACGGCCATCTACGACGACGCCGACCTCGTGCGGGCGGTCGTCAACGCCGTTGGTGAGCGGATCGAACGCTACGACGAACGTCTGCTCGAACTGGACCGGCTGGTCGTGCTCTTCCAAGGCGACGATATGGGGTTCCGGTCGGGCACGCTGATCTCGCCCGATCAACTCCGGGAGTTCATCCTGCCGTGGCACGCGCGGTTCGCGCAGATCGCCCAGGAGGCGGGCGTGCCGTATTTCCTGCACTCGTGCGGCAATCTCGAGGCCATCATGGACGACCTGATCGACGACGTGGGCATCGACGCCAAACACAGTTTCGAGGACGCCATCGTCCCCGTGGCCGACATGAAGCGACGCTACGGCGAACGCATCGGCATCCTGGGCGGCGTCGACGTGGACGTCCTAGGCCGCGGCACGCCCGAACAGGTCCGCGCAAAGGTCCGCGAGACGATCGACGCCTGCGCCCCCGGTGGACGCTACGCCATCGGCAGCGGCAACTCGATCCCCAGCTACATACCGCTCGGGAACTACCTTACCATGCTGGATGAGGCGTTGAGGTGAGCCGATCCGGCCTCGAAGGGTTTCACGCGATCGTCATCCTCGCCCCGATGGACCGCATCAGCTCGACGTACTGCGGAAAGGTGACGTTGACGGCCTCGGCCGTGTCGATCGTGACCGGCTCGGTGCCCGCCAGCCCGGCCAGCGCCAGGGCCATCACCACGCGATGATCGTGGTGCCCGCACACATGGCCGCCGCCCGGCGGCGCGTGATGCACGATCAGCCCGTCGGGAAGCTCCTCGGCGCGGCCTCCAAGCTTGGTCAGCTCCGCGGCCATGACTTGGATGCGATCGGTCTCCTTCAGCCGCGCCTGAGGTACGTTCACCAGGCGGGTCGTGCCCTCGGCGAAACAGCCCACGACGGCCAGGGCGGGCAGGGCGTCGGGTGTGGCGTTCAGGTCGATCTCCACGCCCTTCAGCGCGGCCCGCAAGACGTGCAGGCCCTGCGGCGTCTCCTCGATCACCGCCCCCATCGCTCGCAGGTAGTCGATGACGGCCTTATCACCCTGGACGTCGTTCAGGTCGAGACCGGCCACGGTCACGTCGGCCTCGGCCAGGGCGGCGGCACACAGGAAGAACGTCGCCGACGAGAAGTCGGCCGGTATCCGCCGCTCGAAGCCGTGGTAGCGCTGCCCGCCGAACACGCGAAACCGCCTCATCGCGTCATGCTCGTAGCGGATGCCCTGGGCGTCGAGCCAGTCGAGCGTGAGCTGGACGTAAGGGGCCTCATTGAGCAGCGTCACATCGATCTCGCTGTCTCGCTCGGCCAGCGGACCGTTGATCAGCAGGCTCGACAGGTATTGGCTGGTGACCGCTTCGATCTCGGTGCGGCCGCCGACGAGCCTCGGCCCGATCACGGCCGGGACGCAGCCCGTGCCCCGCGTGGTCTCGGCGCGGGCGCCCAGCTTGCCCAGCGCGGCCAGCAGGGGGCCGATCGGACGGCGGCGTATCTGGTCGTCACCGGTGAAGACCGCCAGGCCGTCGGCCAGCAACGACGCCGAGCCGACCGCGATCCGCAACGTGGTGCCGCTGTTGCCCACATCGATCACGTCGTCCGGCGGCTGGGGGCTGCCCCCCGTTCCACGGACCGTCCAGCAGGACGCGTCGCTCGTATCGATAATCGCCCCGAGCCCTCGGTAGCAGTGGACGGCCGACTGGGTGTCCTGGGAATCGAGCGGGGCCAGGATGGCCGACTCACCCTCGCCCAGCGATGCAATGGCCACGGCGCGAATTGTGTGCGACTTGCTGCCCGGGATCTCGACGCGCCCCTGGAGGCGCGACGGCTCGGCTCGCAACTGCATGGGGCTCTCCTCCGATCACCTTCCGCCCGAGCATGAACCGTCTCGGTAACGAAGGGGGGCTTCGTCAGGCTTGCTCGGGCGACGGGACCGCTCACTCCGGCTCGTCCGACACCGGGATGTGGTAGCTGCGATCGAACGCCTCGTCGAAGTCGTAGACGCCCTGGAAGTCGCTCAACGCGTCCTGCGGCTCCTTCTGAAGGTAACCGTTCTCCACGAGCGCGAAGACGATGCGGCCGAAATCCTCCGTCGACCGGATGTTCCAGCTCCGCAGCACCGTGCTGGCCAGGAACCCCCACCGGGCAAGGGCATAGTCCCGCAGGCCCCAGCAGAGCTGTTCCCCGCGCACGTGCCGGTTGATGCTACGAGCCCCGCCCATCTGATGCAGGAACTCGGCCATCTCCATCGGCAGAACGTCCTCGTCCAGCAGCTCCTCCAGGTCGTCGTAGTCCAGGTCCTGCTCCTGCATCATCTGGTGGATCCGTCGCTCGATGTCCGTGAGCTGCCCGTGGACGTTGTCGACGGTGAAGGTCAGCCCGTCGCGCAGAAACTGAAACGCCTCGATCGGATAGCGTCCGAGCTCGGCCACGATGCGGTCGATCGTCTTCTTTGGCTCCTGGCCCATGATGCTCTTGCCTGCTGCGTGCTCTGTGGTGTCCGTGCGATGCCGCGCGGACGGACCCTATTTCGAGGATCCACCCGAGTCGCCCTGTGACTTCTTCTTTGAAGACCGTCTCCGTCGCCGTTTCCGCCGCTTCTTGGTCGGCTTCTCGTCTCCGGCCTGCTGCTGGGACTCCGTCGTCGCCTGCGATCGGTCGCCTACGGGCGGCTCCTGCTTGGCCTCCGGGGGCGATGACGCGCCCGCGTCGCCCGTGGCCTCTGGAGCGGCGGCCTGCGCGGCCGGCGACTCGTCGTTCGTCGAATCCGCAGCACTCTCCGGTTGCTTGGCTTGGGGGCGCCGCCCGCGCTTTCGCTTCGAGCGATCCTCCCGCTCCTTGCGTCGATCCGCCTCGTCGCCGCTCGAGGCCGCCTGCTGGTCCTTGTCCGCGGCGGGTCGACTCGGACCGCCGCTCAACACCTCGATCTCCTCGACCGGATACGCCACCCGACGATGGTTCTCCAACTCCACGGTGACCAACTGCGTGATGATCTGCCGGTCGATGACCTTGCCTTCCCCGTCGGGCGTCCGCACCCACTTGTTATTGCGGGGCAGCCGTCGCTGAAGGTCGTCGTATACCTCGTGTTCGTACCGGAGGCAACATCGCAGCCGACCGCACCGTCCCGACACCTTGCTCGGGTCCAGCGTGGCCTTCTGCATCTTGGCCATCTTCATGTTCACCGGTCGCAAGATCTTCAGGAAGTTCTTGCAGCAGCACTGGCGTCCGCAGATCTCGAAGTCGGCCACGAGACGGGCCTCGTCCCGTGCGCCCACCTGACGCATCTCGATCCGCGTCTGGTATTCCTTGGCCAGATCCCGGACCAGTTGCCGGAAATCGACGCGTCCCTCGGCCATGAAGTAGAAGATGATCCGCTCGCCGCCGAACAGATGCTCACACGTGATGAGCTTCATCGGCAGGTTGTGCTTGCGGATCAGCTCGTTGCACAACGCCATCTCCTCGGACGTGCCCGCGTTGATGTGACGCTCTTCATCCAGGTCCTGGTCGGTGGCCACGCGCATCACCCGCCCCGCACGACGCTGGATGGTCTCGGCGCCGCTGTTGTCGAGGTAGGTCTTGGCCGGGTCCTCCTCCAGAATGGCCTCGATGGCCTCCTCCCCGCGGTCGCCCCCGGCCATGGGGACGTGCTCACCGATCTCGATGCCCCGCTCCGTCTGGAGCAGGAGCATGCAACCCGGTTCGACCGTGATCTTCTTCGAGCACGTGAACTCGCCCAGGGTGCCCAGCATGCCGTAGCGAGCGACGATCCGCCTTGGCCAGCCGTTGCGGCTCTGGGAGTCGCGCTGGCCCTTGCCGTTCGACTCGGCCTCGGAACCACGGTCCGGACCGGCCTGCGTGTCCGACGGCCGCTTCTCCTCGTTCGTAGGCGACGTCGGGCTCTTCTCGTGGTGCGCCTCGTTCGGCGCTGCCCGATCCTCGTCCGAATGGTTCACATCACTCATGATAGCTATCCTCTCGCCGACTCGGCGGCCCGACGCGGCGCATCCGACATCCGTCGCAACAGCCGGATGCCGAGAGTCTCGAGCGCCAGGGCCACGTTCGCGTTGGCGGCGATATCCGTTTCGGTCTTGTAGACATCTCGGACGGCCTGGGCGGCGGCCTCCAGGCCCATCCGCTCGGCCAGTCGTTGAACGATCCGTTCCTGATCGCGGTTCACCACGTGGTCTTCTCGACCGCCGTGCACCTGAAGGACGTCGCGCAGCAGGCTCGACACCAGGGCCAGCATGTCCATCAGGCCGCGGCGCGTCGGCTCAGTCCGAGACGCCTCCGCGGCGCGATCGATCTCACCCGCGGCGATCATGGCTTGAATCAGGGCGTCCGCGAGCCGCCCGGCGTCCTCTTGCACCACCTTGGCCAGCTCCGACGGGCCCGCCGTTCCCAGTCCCGCGATGGTCTCGAACAACCGAGGCCGTGCCTCGAGCAGGCCCGACGCCGCATGCCGCAGGGCCACGCCGAGCCGCCCGTCCGAATGCCCGGCCAGGAAGCGACGCTGGTCGTCGTCGAGCTCGGGCAGCCGCTCGAGCAACATGCCTTCGACGAAATCCCGCGGCAGGTTCACGAAGGGCACGGGCTGACAGCGGGACCGCGTCGTCGGGAGCAGCCGGTCGAGCGAACGGCTCACCAGGATCAAAAACGACGCGCCCGGCGGCTCCTCGAGCGTCTTCAGCAGGGCGTTCTGGGCGGCCGTGCTCATCTGGTCCGCGTCCAGCACGACGAACACCCGGGCCCGGCCACGCGAGGGCCGCTCGCCCGCGCGGTCGATCACGAACTGTCGCACCACGTCCACCCCGAGATCGATGGCCTTGCGGGCCCGCACCGTCGGGTCCGAGTGATAGCGGTTGAGCGTCTTCTGGACCTCCTGCATGTCCGGGTGCGTGCCGGCGGTGACCAGCCGGCAATCCTCACACGCCCCGCAGGCGTCGCGCCACGTGCTGTCGGCCTCGTCTGCGTACTCGTCGTCGGATTGGGTCGATGCCGGCGATCCGCACAGAAGCATCCGGGCGAATTCGCGAGCCAGCGTCCGCTTGCCCACCCCCTCGGGCCCATGAAAGATGTACGCGTGCGGCAGCCGATCGCTCGTCAGCGCCCGCTGGAGGATGCGCTGGGCACGTGGTTGGTGTCGTACCTCAAAGATCGACATGACGGATCACCTCGATGATGCGTCGGTGCACGTCCTCGATGCTGCCGGCCGCATCGACCACCTCGACGCGAGACGGATACCGGCTGGGCAGATCGCGGAACAGCTCGGCCACCCGGCGATGGAAGTCGATCGGCCGGGACTCCATGGCATCGACCGCCGCGACGGTCTGCGAGCCGGACGGCGCGCTCGGCGCCGAGCCGTTCGACTCGCCGCGGCCGCGCCGATGCACCCGGTCCATCCCCAGGTCGGCCGGCAGGTCGAGCACGATCGTCAGATCAGGCCAATGTCCGGCGACCATCAGCTCACCCAGGGCGATAACGCGATCGACGTCGTAGCCGGCCGCGCCCTGATACGCACAGGTGGACGAGATGAACCGGTCACACAGGACGATACTCCCCCGCGACAGGGCGGGTTCGACCACCTCGCCAAGCAACTGCGCTCGCGAAGCCATGAACAGCAGCGTCTCGCAGCGTACGTCCATCACGTTCAGATGGCCGCCGAGCAGGATGCCCCGGATGCGCTCCCCGAGCTCCGTGCCACCCGGGTCACGCGTCGTCACCACGTCGCCGCCGGCCTGACGCAAGGCCTCGGCGACCTTGGCGAGCTGCGTCGACTTGCCGCAGCCGTCGGGCCCATCGAAGACGATGAACCTGCCTCGCAGCTTGTCCGCGACGTCCTTGTCGATCATGCGCAGCCTCCTCCGGACCGCCGACCCTCGTGTGCGCCCGCGGCGTCCATCGCCTCGGCCGCGCGATAGCTCGACCTCACGAACGGCCCGGCCACCACCGATGCGAACCCGAGCCTGCGAGCGAACGCGGCCACGCGCTCGAACTCGTCCGGTCGCCAGTATCTTGCCACGGGCCAATGCCCGGACGTCGGCTGGAGATACTGCCCGATGGTCACGATATCGCAGCCCACCGACCGTAGATCCCGCAGCGTCGCCCGGATCTCGTCCTCGTCCTCGCCGAAGCCCAGCAGCAAGCCGCTCTTGGTCAACAGGCTCGGCCGGAGGTGCTTGACGATCCGCAGCACGTCCAGCGAGCGTTCGTAGTCGGCTTGCGGTCGGATCGTCGGTGAGAGCCGCGCAACGGTCTCAAGGTTGTGGTTAAACACGGCCGGCCCGGCTGCGCAGATGGTCTCCATGCAGTCGCACCTGGCGTGCAGGTCGGGGGGCAGGACCTCGACGGTGATGCGATCCGACACCTCCCGAACCGCGCCGACGCAGGCGGCGAACGCTCCGGCACCTTCGTCCGGCAAGTCGTCGCGCGTCACCGAGGTGATCACCACATGACGCGCGCCCAGCGAACGGACCGTCTCGGCCAGCCGTCGCGGCTCGTCGGGATCGGGTCGGGCAGGCGCACCGTGCTCGACCGAGCAGAACGCACAGTCCCTCGTGCATCGCTTGCCGAGGATCAGGAACGTCACCACCCGCCGCGACCAGCATGCCGTCCGGTTCGGACAGCGGGCCTGCTCGCACACCGTCTCCAGTCGCGACGATCGCACCGCGTGTGTCGTGCCGACGATGCGGCCGCCGGCGGGAAGGTTCCGCTTAAGCCAGCCGGGCAACCGTCGCTGAGACGGATGCCGCCTGCTCGCGGATGCATCGTTCCGTTGTTCGGTCATGTGGCCCATCGTCTCGTACCTACAACGCGTGCAGCGGGGCGCCCAGCAGGGCGTCGGCCGCCTCGACCACCGGCTCGGACAGCGACGGGTGCGCGTGGATCGTCTCGGCGATCTGCTCGGCGGTGCCGCCGGATCGAAGCACGACCGCCACCTCGTGAATCGACTCGGCCGCCCGGAAGCCCAC
Source organism: uncultured Planctomycetales bacterium (assembly GCA_964622545.1). GTDB lineage: Bacteria > Planctomycetota > Phycisphaerae > UBA1845 > JAFGLZ01 > JAFGLZ01. The sequence goes on from CAZUQM010000013.1 coordinate 19,347, forward strand.
CAGCGTCGCACCCAGCAGCCGATGCGTCCCGGCCTCGGCGATCAGCTTGCAGAAGCCGGCGGGTTCCGCGAAGGCCTGTGCCGCCCCGCATGCCTGATAACGGAACCGACCGACCTCCACATCGAGCCCCTCGGCTCGGGCCTGCTCCTCGGTCAGTCCCACCTGAGCCACCTCCGGGTGCGAGAACACCACGGTCGGCACCACGCGGTAATCCTCGGTCTCGCCCCGACCCATGATGTTGCTTGCCGCCACGCCGGCCTGGCGATACGCCACGTGTGCGTAGGGCCCCTTGCCGGTGATGTCCCCGATCGCGTAGATGTCCGGCGCGCTCGTGCGGCACCGCTCGTCGATGCGGATGAACCGTCCGTCGTGCTCGACGCCCGCTTCGTCCAGGCCGATCGCGTCGATCCGCGTGCGTCGTCCCACGGCCACCACGACCACATCGGCCTCGACGGTCTTGCCGCCGGCAAGCGTCGCGACCAGATTGTCGCCCGTCCGATCGAGATCCTCCACCGTCGTGCCACAATGGATCGTCACACCCAGCTTCTTGAGCAGCTTGGCCACCTCCTTGCTCGCCTCCGGATCGGCCGGCGGCAGGACGCGGTCCATCGCTTCGACGAGCGTCACCTTGCAGCCCAGCTCGGCGAGCAGCGTCGCGCCCTCGACGCCGTTCGGCCCGGCACCGATGAGGAGGGCCGAGCCCGGCAGGGCGGTTAGCGACTGGAGCTGATCGGTGTTGAGCACCCGCTGACCGTCGGGCTCCAGGCCCGGCAGGTCTGCCGGCACGGTGCCCGTGGCCAAAACGATGCCCCGCGGTTCGAGCCGGATCGGCCCCTCGGGCGAATCGATGCCCACCGTCCGCGCGTCGATCAGCCGACCACGACCGGCAAGGACCTGCACGTCGCGTTGCTTGAGCAGGGCGGTGAGCCCCTTTCGGAGCCGGTCGAGCACCTTGTCCTTGTACGCCACCATCTGAGCGAAATCGACCTGCACCCCGTCGACATGAACACCCATCGCCTCGGCCGAGCGAATCTCGGCCACCAGCTTCGACACATGCAGCAGCGCCTTGGTCGGGATGCAGCCGGTGTTCAGGCACACCCCGCCCAACGCCCCTTGCTCGACGAGCGTGGCTCGGCCTCCCATGGCGGCGATCCGCAGCGCGGCCACGTACCCGCCCGGGCCGGCACCGATGATGACAGCGTCGCGCGCACTCTCACTCACGAGCGATTCCTTCATGATCGCAACGTCGGTAGCACTACGGTGGACAGACGGTTACGTCGTCAGTGTCGCCGGCTCGCGTACCGACGAACGGGTCGACGGCGGAGGGGCCTGACACGGATCCTGTCAACCGCAATCGCCAAGGCAGGTGGTCCGACCCGGACCGCACCGATGCGCCGGACGAGAATCCCCGCCAACGCCGCCGACACGAGCCAGATCATCACCACAATGACATGCATCCAATCCATAGTTCGTAGCGTACCAGCTTCGGCGCTCCGACGGAAGCGCTCGGAGCGGGCCGGAGCACCCTCCTTTTGCCCCCGACCGGCGGGCGTCCTATGATGAGGGTGAGCCATGCGAGGTGGAACATGGCCAGCACCGTTGCCATGGACAAGAAGCTGAAACGATTGCAGGACGTCATCCGCCCGCTCGAGCGGGTCCTTGTGGCCTTCAGCGGCGGCGTCGATTCGACCTTCCTCCTGCGGGTAACCGTCGACGTGCTCGGCGCCGACAACGTGCTCGCCGTCACGGCCGACAGCCCCAGCGTGCCGCGCGCGGAGCTCGACGAGGCCGGGAAGCTGGCCGCGGACCTCGGCGCCCGGCACGTGGTGATCAACACCTACGAGATCGACGACCCGCGCTACGCCGAGAATCCCCCCGAGCGATGCTACTTCTGCCGGCTCGACCTGAACCGACGCCTCCGTGATATGGCCGAGGAGCAAGGGTACGGCGCGGTCCTCAACGGCACGAACGCCGACGATTACGGCGATTGGCGCCCCGGCATGCGGGCGGCCGAGGAGTTCGGCATCGTCAGCCCGCTCGCTGACGTGGGCATCACCAAGGAGGACATCCGCCGCCTCAGTCGCGAGATGGGCCTGCCTACCCACGACAAACCCGCGAACCCGTGCCTCGCCACGCGGATTGCCTATGGGGTCCAGATCACCCCGGAGGTGCTCGCCCAGATCGAACGGGCGGAGGCGTACCTTCGAGGCTTCGGGCTTCGGGAGTTCCGCGTCCGCCATCACGGCGACCTGGCCCGGCTCGAGCTGCCACCGCAGCGCATCCCCGAGTTCACCGAGCCGCAGCGTCGCGCGCAGGTCACGGCCCGGCTTCGCGAGCTGGGCTACACGTACGTCACGATCGACCTGGCCGGATTTCGCAGCGGCAGCATGAACGACGCGATCGAGCCAGGGTAGGAGCCGTCTCCGGCGGCGAGTAGCCAGGTTACGGCCATGGCTCCGGCATGGTGCCTCAACAGGCTTGCGGCTTACGTGTCTTCACCCGCCTCGCCGAGCCATTCGGCCCCTTCGAACAGATCGGGTAAGACCTTGAGGCATTGGTAGAGTGCCAGTAGCAGCAGTCCGTGGTGGGCCCGCACGTGGTGCTGCTCCAGATCATCCGCAAGCGTTTCGATCGTCTCGGAGATGCTGCATAGCAGCACACTCAGCGACACGACCGCCAATGCCCACGGGTTACCGGTGACGCGCTTGAGTCTGGTGAGAAAACGCTTCATGGTCTGTCCCCCGAGCAGCGATCAGGAAGCGCTCAGGCTCTCAAACCCATACGCCAGCGCTATCCATCGATCGTGCACCACCGCGTGCGGTTGCGAATGGGGCCTACGGCTTGGCCGGGTAGATGCCGTTGACACAGATGATGTAGTTCGTGGCCAGCACGGGCATGCCGCCTGAGCCGTCGGCCGTCTTGGTCACGGATTGGCCTGGTTGCGTTGTGCCGTCGGCCCCCATCGGGACGTGGCCCCGGAGGTCGGGCAGTTGGAAGTAGGTCCTCCCATCGCCTCCGAACGTGGTCCCCAACAGGCTGTAAAGCGCTTGGAAATCGGAGATCGACAATTTCGACCCGTCACAAATCGCCCAGTTGACCGGCGCAAAGTTCGCCGCCCAGGGGATGATCATCGCCAGTGTGCCTTCCATGGTCTAGGCTCCTGTTGGCTGTTGGTTTGTCGTGTCAAACACGCTCGAGTATGCAGCGGTCGTGGATATCGAGAAGGTCTCTACTGCTCCTGAGACTACCTCGGGTCAGCGTTCATGGGATCGAAGGGATCGACCTGGGTGCTCTGCATACGGTCGCGAGACGGATAGACTCCCTCGGCGCAGATGATGTAGTTGACGCCCAACGCCGGCGTGCCGTTGGTCCCGGCGGCCGTCACGTCCTCCACCTTGCCCAGGGTCGCGCTGGCCGGGCAATGCGACGGTTGATTCGACTGGCACGGGCTGCTCGGTTGGGGAGGGCAGCTGCCTTGACCCGCTCCGACGGGCACCCGCCCGCGAAGATCCGGCAGTTTGAAAGTCTGCATGCCGTCACCGCCATAGGTCGTGCCGAGCAGGGAAAACAGCGAGGCATAATCCGCGATCTGGAGCGTCTGCCCATGGCAGAACATCCAGTTGCGGGGCGCGAAGTCGCAGGGCCAGAGGACGATGCTGCCGGTCGAGAGTTCGCTAAGGTCCATGCTTGCTCACCTCGTCGGGCCGGTCGGGCCCGGTTCCTTGGTCGTGCCCACACGTTGTGGCTGCTTGTCCCTCACCCTACCGGCGTGGCCATGACGTACAGCCGAAGCCCAGGTGCCCAAGTGACATAGAGCGGGGCGGCCTGGGTGCCGTTGTCGAACGTTACCGCCATCTGCTCGCGCGCCGTGCCGTCGGGTCCGAACACGTCGATGTGCATCCCCGCGGCGTCCACGACGTAGGCGTTGCCGCGGTAGTCGACCGCGATCGAGCGGGGCGACTTCAAGCCGCCCAGGCCGTCGCCGAACGAGCCGTACGTCCGCAGGTAGTTGCCGTTCAGGTCGAACACCTGCACCCGCGCGTTGCCCGTCTCGACGACATGCAGATAGCGGTTGCGGTCGATGGCCATCGCCACGGGGTGATGGAAATGCCCCTCGCCGTCGCCGTACTCGCCGAACTGCTTGATGGCGTTGCCCTTTGCGTCATAGACGTGGATGTGATGATCGTACGAATCGCAGACGTAGACGCGGTCGTTTTCGTCGATGACGATGTGACGGCAGAAGTCGAGCTCGCTCGGGTCGTCCGTGCCGTCGTTGCTGCGGCCGCCGATGGTGCGGACGAATCGGCCCTCCCCGTCGAAAATCTGGATACGGCTGTTGCCGCGGTCGACCACGTAGACGTACCCCTGGCTGTCGGTGGCCAGGCTGCTGGGGTAGTTGAGCTGGCCCTCGTCCATGCCCTGCCCGCCGATGGCCCACATCGGGATGCCGTACTCGCGAAGCCGAAGGACGGCGTGATCGGAGCTGCGTATCTCATACGTGTTGCCGAGCTTATCCCAGATGAGGAAGTCCTGACCGACGGCGAAAGCGGCCTGGACGGTGCCCGAGCTGATCGTGCCCGGCACGCAGCCGGTGCTCTTGAGCATCCCGAGGGCGAGCACGCCCTTGCCAGAGACCATCAGGAACTCTCTGCGGTTCATAGGCTTGTCTCCGTGTGGTGACCGGATAGGGATTTGATCCGACCGCAACAGAGTTCGTTATCGGACGAGACGCCGGCTGGGCTGAAGGGAAACCGCGTGCTTAGCCGAGGGGTTCTGCGGGAAGGCTCGAGAAAGGTGTTGTGCGACGGCTAGCCCAGACGATCTCCTGCACACCGCGTGGCTCCACGCGCCGACGCCGAGCCACCCGGGGCAGCAGGGAACTGGGATGGAAGCTGGGGCCCGAGGCGCCAGTCTCACTCAGTCCAGCTTCCAGGGCTTGCGATACTCGTAGCTGAGCATCGTGTTGGCCTTGTCGTCGTTGGTGAACCGCTCGGCCTTAGCGTCCCACTCGAGCAGCTTGCCCCGCTTCAGCGCGATGTTGCCGATCAGCGTGGCCGACGTGCTCCGGTGGCCGACCTCCGGCGGGGCGTTGCATACCTTGCGGGCCTTGACGCACTCGACCCAGTTGCGGACGTGATCGATCGTCGGCGCGCCGCCCTTGATCGTTTTGGGCTCGACTCCCGATGGCTCCAGCGCTCGGTACTGGGCGTTCGAGCCCTTGCGATCCGTCGGATCCTTGAACGGGATCTCCTCGGTGCGGATCCGTTGCGGCTCGACCTCGCACCCGCGGTAGCCCGTGTACATCGTGGCCAGGCTGCCGCGGAAAATGACGTTCGCCCCCTTGGCGTTGCCGGCCGCGTTGTTGGCGTTAAACTGGCTGAACGTCGCCAGGCAGCCGTCGTACTCCCAGACGACCTGCATGCTGTCGGGGATCTCGCGGTTGTCCTTCACCGCATACTTGCCGCCCATGGCCACGACCGACTTCGGCGCCATCTGGTCGATGCCCCACTGGATCACGTCCAAGAAGTGCGTCCCGAAGTTGGTCAACTGACCGCCCGAATAGTCGAAGAACCACCGGAACCGATACAGGCAGCGGTTGCGGTTGTAGGGCACCTTGGGGGCCGGTCCGAGCCACAGGTCCCAATCGAGCCCGGCCGGCGGCTTGCTGTCGGGCGGCATGCCCATGCCCATCGGCGTCTCGTTCTGCAGGTGGTAGCTGTTGCAGACGGTGACCTCGCCGATGCCGCCCTCACGGACGATCTTGCACGCCTCGCTGTACATCGTTGAGCTACGTCGATGCGTGCCGACCTGGCAGATGCGGTTCGTCTGTTGGGCGACCTCGACCATCTTGCGGCCTTCGGCCACGGTCAGCGACAGCGGCTTCTCGACGTACACGTCCTTGCCCGCACGGCACGCGTCGACAAACTGCAGGGCGTGCCAGTGGTCGGGCGTGGCCACGACCACCGCATCGATGCTCTTGTCGTCGAGCAGCTTGCGGTAGTCCTGATACGTCGCCGGCTTGCCGTCGAGGTCGGCTTTGGCGGCCTCGACGTAGGGCTCGTACACGTCGCAAACCGCCACGATCTCGGCGTCTTTGTTGAGGTGCTTCAGGGCGGCGTGGATCTCCCGCCCGCGGTTGCCCTCACCGATGACGCCGACCGTCAGCCGCTCATTCGCACCCAGCACGCCGGCGCGGCTCTGGGCGGCCACCCCGGCGCCGGCCGCCATCGCGGTCCACGTGAACTCTCGTCGTGTCAGGTTATCCGTCATGGTCGTCCTCCGTGTTGGCTTTGCTCTGTACCTTTGTCCGCGCTATAGGCCGAACCGTCAAGCGCCGGCGCCCTGGGGCTCGTCCTGGCCTGTCGTACGGCGGGCCAGTGCCCGCTGACGCATCATCATGCGGTCGGCCACGAAACGAAAGTGCCACCCGCGACCGAAATCCGGAGCGACACCCCGCCGCGTTCGCTTTTCGTAGGCCTCGCTGCCCGGCAGGGGCCGGAAGCCGTAGATCCCACGCACCTCCTCTTGCATCTCACGCAGTCGCCGGTCGATCAGGGCGAGCAACGCACCCTTGGACATCCCGGCCGCCTGATCCGGCGTGATCGGCTCGTCGTAGCGAACCACCACCTTGCTCAACCGCGGCAGCTTAGCGTCACGGGGCCAGGCCTCGTACGCGCCCTCGATCAGGGTCGGCACGACGGTGGCCTTAGCCTGTTTGGCGATCGCAGCCACGCCCGGCTGCAGCTCGCCGATGCGTCCGTCAGTCGTCCGCGTGCCCTCGGGGAAAACCAGAATCATACGGCCGGCCTTGAGTCGCCGGAGCGTCTCCTTGATCGCCCGCATGTCGGCCGTGTTGCGGCGGACCGGAAACGCGTTCAGCCCGCCGATGAGCTTGGCGAACAGCTTGTGCTCGAACAGCGATTCACGCGCCATGAAGTTGCACTCGCGGTCGAACGCCAGCGACGCCAGCACTGGGTCCATCACGCTCTGATGCGTCGAGACCAACAGCACCGGGCCGCTACGTGGCACGTTGCGAAGCCCAAGCACGCGTCCGCGGAAGATCGCGAAGAAGAGCGTACGGGCCACGACACGCCAGAAGCGCCACCTCGGCCGCATGGCGTCGGTCGGCGTCAGGTCCGGGATCTCCGGCCGTGGCCTGTCGGTCGTGTTGTCCTTGCCGCTACGGGCCATCCGCGGACTCGCTCGCCGACACCTGTTGCCGCACTATGTCTTGCATGTTCCAGACAACCTCGTCGATCGTCATGTCGCTGGTGTCGATCACGATCGCCCGTCCGGGCTCGAGCAGGCCGGCCCAGCGCGGGGCGTCGCGGTCGTCACGGTCGATGAGGTTCTGGCGGACCTCCTCGAAGGAGACCTCCTTGCCGTTGTCGCTCAGCTCGTCGCAGCGCCGCCGCGCCCGCGTGTCGACGTCGGCCTCCAGCACGAACTTCACGTCCGCATCGGGAAAGACCACGCTGCCCTGGTCGCGACCCTCGGTCACCAGCGAGCCGAGCCGCCGGCCGATCGCCTGCTGCTCGCGGACCAGCACCTCGCGCACGCCTTGCACTTTGGCGACCTGGCTGGTGACCAGATTGACCTCCATGGTACGGATGGCCTGCGAGACGTCCTCGCCGTCGAGACGCACCCTCGTCCCGTCCGCGGACCCCTCGATGTCGAGACGCGTCCGGGCCGCCAGCTCGGTGAGTCGCTCCTGGTCGTCTGGATCGACGTCCTCGCGAAGGGCGCGCAAAGCGATAGCGCGGTACATCGCTCCGGTGTCGAGGTACGGGATACCCAGCTTGGCGGCCAACCGACGGGCGACGGTGCTCTTGCCCGCCCCGGCCGGCCCGTCAATCGTGACGATCATGGGCGGTCCGCTCCAGAAACCGGCATTATAGGGGTACACGCACCCAACGGAAACCGAACGGGGCGTGCATCACATGGGCCGCCTGCTTTGGGCTGGAATCGAACCACGGTGAGTCCTTGGGCTGACCTGTCTCACGGAGTATACTCAGGCAACATCGTTCCCGACGTGATTCGCAGAGAGGGGTTCGACCATGGCTTCGCCGGCTCGACACGTCTCAAAGGGGAACTCGACCATCTGGTTCGGGGCTTTCGTTCTGCTGATCCTCACTGCACCGTGCCATGGGCAGCGCGAGGTCTCGGGTGAGAATGGTCCCTACTTGGTCACCCTCATCCTGCTGAACACGTTCTACCCGCCCCTGCTTCTCGCCGCCCTGTTCGCACGCCGCCTGAGAGCACTGGTTTGCTTCCTATTGACCTTCGCCTACCTGGGCTCGTTTTTCGGGGCACTCGAGCTCAGGGACTACCTGGTCGACGCGGAGTGCGCCTTCGGAGGCGGCTGGCAGGGAGACTGGCTTGTCTACGTCCCGTTCTACCTGTTGGCCATGCTCGGCGTCTTCACCACGTTGGCCGTCTTCGTCGCCGGGCCTCGCGAACGGCCCAAACCCGAAAAGCGGCCGGGCGTGTTCGTGATCCATGAGCCGGATGTGTCGTGAATGGCCCCCGAGCCATGTAGATCGGGGGTTGAGCGCGGATGGCCTCGCTGTCTGCGGGAGGTGTAGGAAACCCCGTCTGGCTCCGTCGGGCGTGACGGGGGAGGGGCACCCGTCCCAGCCAGGCAAGTGCGAGCGAGCACGCGTCCTCGGGGCGATTCCCAACCGGCCGTCGCCTCGTCAGACCGCGGCCGAACGAGTTCCCGAAATCAACGACTCACCATCCCCTCGGCCTTCTCCACCGCCCGACGAATCCGCTCGAGGACCTTGTCGGCCGCGCCGGGCACGGGGTCGCTCAGCACCGGCAAGAAGACCAGGTTCGCGTGCATCCGCTCGGTCGCGGGGAAGGCGCCCTCGGCGTAGCCCGCGTAGTCGCCGCAGAGCGGGCCGCGTCCGTGACCGAACAGGTCGAACCCCTCCGCAAAGTACGGCAGGCGGTGCAGCAGGTCATAGCCCCCGCCGGCCTTGATGCCCGCCTCGTTCAGCGCCTCGCGAAACCGCTCGCACGGCAACCCGCCCAGTGCGTCCGGGTCGTAGTGCGTCGGGAAGCCATAATACCCGCCGCGCTGCACGCCCTTATACGTCTTGACCGGTCGTAGGCAGGAGACGTCGGACAAGCCCGCCTCGACCTCCTCGATGTAGGCCCCGCGACGCTTGTTCAGCTCGTCGAGCTTGGCAAGCTGGACCTTGGCCACGCCGATACCCAGCGGGTGAGCCCGGAACTTGATGCCCGTGCCCAGCGGCTGGTGCTTCTGATAGATGGGTGTCTGCAGGTCGAGCCCGGCGATGCGATTCACCTGACCGATCAAAGCCATTCGATCAAAGACCTCGGGGTCGTTCGTCGCGACCACGCCGCCCTCACCGGCGCTGACGGGCTTGCTGGCCTGGAGGCTCCAGGCCGAGGCATGACCGATCGACCCGACGGGCCGGCCCTTGTACATCGCGCCGTGAGCGTGGCTGCAGTCCTCGATGACGGCCACGCCCGTCTCGCGGCTGATGTCCATCAACGCGTCCATGTCGCACACGCAGCCCCACAGGTGAACGGCCACGATCGCCCTGGTCCGCGGCGTGATGCGCCGGCGGACGTCCTCCGGGTCGAGCATCATCGTCTCGGGATCGCTCTCGGCCAGCACGGGCCTGGCATGCAGGAACGGCACCGGGCTGATCGTGCAGATCCACGTGTAGGTCGGGCAGATCACCTCGTCGCCCGGCCCGACCTTCAGGCCGAAGAAGGCGCTGTAGAGGGCACTGGTTCCGTTCATCGTGGTGACCGCGTATTGGCAGCCGGTCATCTCCCGCCACGTCGCCTCGAACTCGCGGACGACCTCCGTCCCGCCGGACAGCTCGTTGCGCAGGGCCATCTCGTAGACGATCCGCGCCTCGTCCTCGCCCACTTGCTGCCACTGGTCGAGCTCGGGGAACTCGCTCTTGCCGCTCTGCACGAAGATCGGGGCCGCCGGGCCCTGGTCCCGCTTCGAATCGGATGTCACGGTCTGGTCTCCGTCTGGCTGAAGCCGGTTTGCGTGCACCCGGTCACGGCTCGCGCCGCTGCGATGGGGTGCCCGCGCCGTCTTGTGCGGGCCGAGCCACTCCGACAGGCTCTACTTCGGTCATCGTAATGCTTGGCGCTGGTCCCTGCCACTCCAGGTGATAGGCCAGCCACCGCCCGCCGCGGACCCCGGGGTTTCTGTCAGGGTGGACGGAGGGTCTTGCCGGCGGAAGGCTAGCAAGCCCCGCTGGTTCCGGCTTCGACAGATGGGTTCGCACGCCATGTCTTGCGGGAACGGTTCGACCAGAAACGCCAGGTCTGACGGAGTGTGACGTTGGCCGATGGTGCGTCGTCTGCTCTGGGCAGCCGTACCACAACACGGATCTCCTGACGGCCTTGGGGACCCAGCCTGGCCCAGGCTACGCCACGGCAGCCAGGAAGGCTCGGAAAACGGCCCGCGGGGCACGTCATGCATCCCGGCCGCTTCCGGCGCCGACGGGCAGCTTGCCGATCCGCCCCCGAGCCGCTATGATGCCCGATCGGCTGGCGGGGCCGGTTTTTGCCCTTGCCTTGCCCACCACAAGTAGCTAGAAATGTGGGTTTACACAGGCCCCGGCAAGCGCCGGGGGCGGGATGCGTTACGCATGAAGTTCGTCCTGGTTGATCGTATTCTGGAGCTTCAGCCGGGCCAGCGTATCGTAACGTGCAAGGCCTTGACGCTCGCCGAGGAGTACCTGGCCGACCATTTCCCCACCTTCCCGGTCATGCCGGGCGTGTTGATGGTGGAGGCGTCCGTGCAGTCCGCGGCATGGCTGGTGAGGGCAACGACGGGATTCACCAAGAGCATCATACTCCTAAGCGAAGCCCGAAACGTGACCTACAAGAGTTTCGTCGCTCCCGGTCATACCCTGATGCTGACGGTCGAGGCCAGGAGCATCGAGCCCGAGCACAGTGAGTTCGAGTGTCGAGGCTCCTGCGACGGGCAAGAGATGGTCAAGGCACGACTGAGGCTGCGGCACAGCAACCTGGCCGACCGAGACGCCGCACTGGCAGAGACGGACGCTCGACTCATCGCCCACGCACGCAGGCAGTTCGACCTGCTGGGCGGACCGAGCTTCTTAGAGACCGCCGTGGCGAGTTGAAGAAACCATCCCCTCGCGGCACGACGACGCGGCGGGGCAACCAGACAGCAGGAGGAAGATCGAGATGGCGATGACCCGCCAGGAGATTTTCGAGAACGTCAAGGAAACATTAGTGGACGCCCTGGGTGTCGACGACGACGAGGTGACCGAGGAGGCTACGTTGACGAGTGATCTCGGCGCCGAGAGCATCGACTTCCTCGACATCGTCTTTCGCCTGGAGAAGTGCTTCGACATCAAGATCCCTCGAGGGGAGCTCTTCCCAGAGGACATCTTTAACAACCCAGACTACGTCGACAACGGGAAGATGACCGAAGCCGGCATGGCCAAACTCAAGGAGGCCATGCCCCATGCGGACTTCTCCGAGTTCGAGGAAGACCCCGACGTCAATAAAATGTCCGAGCTCTTCACCGTGCGGACGATCGTCAACTACGTCGAAAGCAAGCTGGGGGCGGCCGCCTGAAGCCGCCTGCCGTTGGGACCCGGTCGGTAGCTCATGGCCGACGTGATCGACCCGCCCCAGGCGCGCCCGGGGCGCAATGGGTCGATTGACACGTGACGCGTGATAACATGCGCTGGATCTGGATCGACAAGTTCACCGAGTTCGAGTCGAAACGACGGGCGGTGGCCATCAAGAACCTCACCCTCGCCGAAGAGCACCTGCACGACCACTTCCCAGGCTACCCCATCATGCCGGCCAGCCTCATCACCGAGGGCATGGCCCAAACGGCCGGCATCCTGGTGGGCGAGGCCCACGGCTTCCGCGAGAAGGTCATCCTGGCCAAGATCCGCAAGGCGACCTTTCACGACCACGCCGTGCCGGGCGATCAGCTCCGGTATGAGGCGACGATCGACTCGGCCGACACCGACGATCCCGTGCCCTTGGCCGGTTGTGCCACCTCGGGCAAGGTCTTTCGCAACGCCGAGCCCGAACCGATGGCCGAGATCAGCATCATGTTCTCGCACATTGACCAGAACATGTCCGGCCTGAACTTCCCGGAAGAGAACTTCGTATTTACGGAGGACTTCAAGGCCCTCCTGCACTCCTACAACCTGGCCAGCGCATCGGCCGGGGCGGGACACGAAAAGCGGATGTGATATGAGAGATCGACGTGTGGTGATCACGGGCCTGGGCGTCGTTTGCCCGGCTGGTCAGGGCATCGAGGCGGTCTACCAGGCCTTGCTCGACGGCGAGGGGTTCGTCCGGCGCATCGAATCGTTCGACCCGGCCGGCTTCGACTCCCAGATTGCCGGTGAGGTCGGCAAGCTCAAGATGGGCGATTTCGTTCCCAAAAGCTACCGCAAGGCCACCAAGGTCATGGCACGCGACATCGAACTGGCCGTCGCGGCCAGCTACGAGGCCGTCAAGGACGCCAAGATCCGTACCAAATGCCTCGTCGAGCGCAAGGAGGACGACGCGACTGACGCGATCGATCCGACGCGGTTCGGGGCCAACATCGGCGCGGGCCTGATCTGTGCCGACCTGACTGAGCTGGCCGGCGCCCTGGCCACCGCCGCCGACGAGTCCGGCGAATTCGATATCAAGCTCTGGGGCGGCGAGGGCATGAACAACCTCACCCCGCTCTGGCTGCTCAAGTTCCTGCCCAACATGCTGGCCTGCCACGTGACCATCGTTCATGACGCCCAGGGCGCCAGCAACACCATCACCTGTGGCGAAGCCAGCAGCCACCTGGCCATCGGCGAGGCCTTTCGCACCATCAGCCACGGCGCGGCCGACATCTGCATCTGCGGCGGCGCCGAGAGCAAGCTGAACCCGATGGGGCTCATGCGGCAGAGCCTGCTCAAGCGGCTCGCCGCCGATGGCAACGACAGCCCCGCCACCGCCTGCCGGCCCTTCGACGTCCGGCGCAGCGGCACCGTCATCAGTGAGGGCGGTGGCCTGATCATCCTCGAAGCGCTCGAGCACGCCGAGAAGCGCGGGGCTCGGATCTACGGCGAGTTGCTCGGCTTCGGCGCCGGCGCCAACATCAAGAGCTGGTCGCAACCCGATACGGACGGCCGGGCCGTTGCGGTCGCCGCCGAGAAGGCCTTGTCCGACGCCGGGGTTCCCTCCGACGAGATCGACCTCGTCGTCGCCTTCGGCACCGGCATTCCCGACTGCGACCTGGCCGAGGCCAACGGCCTGCGGGCATGCCTGGGCGATCGCACCGGCGAGATCCCCGTGGCCGCGTGGAAAGGCGCCATGGGCAACAACGGCGCGGGCAGCGGCGCGATCGACTTCGCCCTCGGCGTCCGGGCGGCCAGCGAGGGCAAGATCCCGCCCAGCCAGAATGTCGAGCAGGTCGATCCGGCCTGCAACCTCAATGTGATCAAGGGCTCACCGGCCGATGTGAAACCGAAGGCGGTGCTCAGCACGGCCTACGCCCTGAGCGGCGGTCAGACGGCCGCGCTCGTGTTCAAGCCCGCGGGCAGTTAGACCGGCAGGGCCCAACGCCCCTGTCGGCATCGCGGAGGAGTCAGGTATGTCGCGACGTGTGGTGGTGACCGGAGTGGGCTGGATCACGCCTCTCGGCCACGATGTGGAACAGGTCTGGCAGCGGCTTCTGGCCGGCGAGAGCGGTATCGGTTCGACAACCATTTTCGACGCCGGCACGTTTCCCTCGACCTTCTCGGCCGAGGTGCGTGACTTCGACCTGTGTCGTGTCCTCGGTTCGGCCGCCGCCGACCATAGCCAGTGCAGCCGCAACACGGGCTTCGCGCTGGCAGCCGCCCGGCTCGCCTGGGACGACGCCGGCCTGGAGGCCACCAACGGACTCGACAAGACCCGCGTCGGCGTCTATCTCGGGGGCGGCGAGGGGCCGATGGATTTCGACAACTTCTGCGCCGCCGCCGTCAAGGGCGTTCAGGCCGCCGAGGGAAGAGACCTCAACACCGTGCGGTGGGCCGAGGTCGCCTACGAGAGGCTCAGCCCCGTCCTCGAACTCGAGCAGGACCCCAACATGGCCGCGGCCCACATGGCCCGGCTCTTCCAGGTCGAGGGGCCGAACTTCAACACGCTGACCGCCTGCGCGGCCAGCACCCAGGCCATCGGCGAGGCCACCGGCATCATCCGACGCGGCGACGCCGACGTCATGATCTCCGGCGGCACGCACAGCATGATCCACCCGTTCGGCGTGACGGGCTTCAACCGCCTGACCGCCCTGAGCACCCGCAACGACACGCCCGAGACCGCCAGCAGGCCCTTCGACCGGACACGCGACGGCTTCGTCCTCGGCGAGGGCGCCGGCATGGCCATCCTCGAAGACTACGAGCGCGCCAAAGACCGCGGGGCCAAGATCTATGGTGAGATCGCCGGATACGGCTCGACGGCCGACGCCTTCCGTATCACCGATATCCACGAGGAAGGACGCGGAGGCATCGCCGCCATGCAGATGGCGCTTAAAGACGCAGGCGTCGGGGTCCCCGACGTCGATTACATCAGCGCCCACGGCACCGGCACGCAGGAGAACGACAAGATCGAGAGTCTTGCCATCCGTACGCTCTTCGGCGACCGGGCCAAGCAGGTGCCCGTCAGCAGCATCAAGAGCATGATGGGCCACCTCATCGCCGCCGCCGGTGCCGTCGAGCTGATCGCGTGCCTGCTGGCGATCCGCGACGGGAAGATCCCACCCACGACGAACTACTCGACGCCCGACCCGAACTGCGAGCTCGATTACGTGCCCAACGAGGCCCGTGAGATCCCCGTCAACATCTGTCTCAGCAACTCGTTCGGTTTCGGCGGTCAGAACGACACGCTGATCATCCGGAAGGTGTAGCGCGTGCCGCTACGGAGGAAGCAGGGCGCATCAGCAATCTTCTGGGCGGTTCTCACAGTAGCTCCAGCCAGGAATAGGAAGTAGCCCTGACGGGGCGGCCGAGAACGGCAACGCTCCTTGACGGTCGCATCTCTGCTTCGTGCCGCTATCCTGTGAGCAGCGCATGGGGACTGAGCGGTGCCATGGGGAGTGAACGGGGCCTATAGAGTGCGTTGGCGGCACGACCGTGCCACCTCCACCACCGCCGGCACGCTCAGAAACGCAAGCCACCTTGCCCGCACACGCCGACGCCACACACGCTCGATCGCCTCGGTGTAGATGTCCACCTGCGGCCGGTAGTGGGCCGTCCGTTCCTCGAGCTGATCCTGCCTGATCGCGTCCGTCTTGAAATCGATCACCTCATCGCCGTCGTCGCCCTGAAGCACGCAGTCGATCATGCCCCGGACCAGGACCACATCGCCGTCCGACTCGGCTTCCAGGCCGGGCGCGATCCGCTCCGGCTCCAGGCCCAGCACGAACGGCACCTCGCGCAAGACCCGCTCCGGCGATGCCCGCATCCGCCCGCCGAGGTCCGTCGTGAACAGCCAGGCCAGCGACTCCAGCGACAGCGCCCGACGCTCCTGCTCGGTCAACACGCCGCGCCGTACCATGCCGCCGACCTGCTCGGCGATGTCGGCCGCATCGCACGGCCGGGTCAGATCCAGGTGCTCCAATGCGGCGTGCATGGCCGTGCCGACCTCGGACGCGCTCAGGCCATCCTCCTCCCCGGAACGCTCGCGGGACAGCCGGGGCCTATCCAAGGTGGGTTGAGCGAACGGTAGGGCGGCGCGCCGCTCGTCCGGCTCGTGGTCCAGGGCCAGGCGCCGCTTCAGCTCGCTCGCCGCCACGACGGCCGGGACGTTCGATAGACCCATCGCGAGCCCCGGCGATCGGGCCTTCGTCAAGACATGCTGCACCGCCGGATCGTCCGCCGGAGCCCCGTCCACCGGCTCGAGTCGCGCAAAACGCTCGAGATCGGCATCGGCCTCCGCCATCAGCGTCGCCTCGGCGTCCCAGCCCTCGATCGCCTGCGAATCGTGGCGGTGCACGGTGTACAGCGCGGCCTCGTCGGCGTCGGGTCGAGGCGCGTCCGACCAGATCGCCTGCTCGTCGGACATCCTCGCCACCGCGGGCAAGACCCAGTCGAGCATCGTGTTGGCCGAGGCGAGCTGCAGGAGGTCCATTCGCTCGGGCGTCAGCCGGCCGCGCAGCCGTTCGGCGTCGGCCTTCTCCAGCTTCATCGTGCCGATCAGGATCAGCCGCTCGCGGGCCCGCGTCATCGCGACGTACAGGATGCGCATCTCCTCGGCGCGGATCTGTCGTCGCAGCTCCTCGCTCACCGCCAGGCTCGACAGCGTCGGGTAGCGCACGCCCGCGTCCAGATCGACCGCGCTCAGACCGATGTAGTGCTTGCGATCGAACATCATCACGCGCTGGGCATCCTCGAAGTTGATCCGCTTGGCCAGGTCCGGCACGATCACGACCGGGAATTCCAGGCCCTTGCTCCGATGGATGCTCATGACGCGGACGACGTCCTCGGCCTCGCTGATGGCCGGGGCGACGCCCGGGTCCAGCCCTTGCTGCTCGAGCTCGTCCAGAAAGGTCAGGAACCGTCCCAAACCCTGCCGCGCGAACGAGGCGAACTGCCGCGCCCGTTCGTGCAGCCGGATCAAGTTGGCCCGACGCTGCAAACCGTTTCGCAGCCCTCCCACGTAGGCGAGGTAGCCCGTCTCCTGCAGGACGGCCCACAGCACCTCAGCCAGCGGCTCGCGGCGAAGTCGCTCACGCCACCTTCGCAGCCTGTCATACAGGTCCGTCAGTGCGCCGCGGACCGCCGGGTCGTCGCTCTCGACGGCTGCCTTGCGGGCGGCCTCGTGGAAGGGGATCCGTCGGTCGGCGAGTCGTATCTCAGAGAGCTGCGACTCGCTCAGCGGCTCGTCCAGCAGCGGGCTCCGCAGCACCGTCGCCAGCGGGATGTCCTGCCGGCCGTTGTCCATGAGCCGGAGCAGCGCCAGCACGTCCTGCACCTCGAGGCTCGAAAAGTATCCCGCCGACAGGTCGCCGAAGACCGGAATCCCCATCTCACGCAGGATCCGCTCGAAGTGGTTGGCCTTGCCCTTGGTCGATCTCAGTAGGATGACGATATCGCGCAGCTCGAGGGGCCGGACCCGCAGCGGCGGTGCGTCCGGGTCGGTGTTCTTAGCACAGACCTGTGCTCGCTGGTGGCCCGGTACCTGACCCATCAGCTCGAGAATGCGCCGTCCGGCCAGGTAGGCCTCCCGCTCGATGGCCAACCAGTCCGTGATCGATTCGACGCCTTCACCGTCCTCCGGCTCCGTCGGCTCCAGCGACGCCTCGATCAGATGCAGCTCGGCCGCCGGTCTGCCGAAGCCGGGGTCGACTCCGGCCGGATACGCCGCGCCCGCCACCAGCTCCGCCCCCGAATCGTAGGCCATGTCGCAGAGGCTGGGCTCCATGATCCGCCGGAACAGGACGTTGACCGCCTCGAGGATCTCGCCGCGGCTGCGGAAATTCTCTCGCAGATGGATCAGCCTGCCCGGGCTTGGATCGGAGGCCTCTTCCTTGGCGCCCCGACCGGACACGAACGCCGCAGCGCGCCGGACGAAGATCTCCGGCTCGGCCAACCGAAACCGGTAGATGCTCTGCTTGACGTCCCCGACGCTGAACAGGTTGTCGGCCCGGCCCGCGTCGCCCTCGCGGCTGACCAGCCCCAGGATCGCACGCTGGATCGGGTTGACGTCCTGAAACTCGTCCACCAGCACGTGTTCGTACTTGTCCTGCATCTCGAGCGCGGCCTCCGCCGAGGGCGTCGCGCCGGCTGCGTCCGCGCTCAACACCGAAAGGGCGTAGCGCTCGAGGTCGTTGAAGTCGATGCGTCCTTCGTGCTGCTTGGCCGCCTGGAACCGCTGGTCGAACGCCCGCGTCAGCTCGACCAGCGTCGCCACGTGCGGCCCCACACGCCGCAAGCCGTCGAGGACCGCACCGGTGCGAAACACCCCGGCACAGTGAGCCAGATCCTTGCGATAGCGCTCGCGAAGACGCTCCCACGACTCCTTAGCCATCCCTCGACGGGCCTTCCCTTCGTCGTCCAGGCCGCGAACGGACTTGGCCCGACCGAACGCATACCCCTCCAGCACATCGAGCACGCCGTCGACCTCGCGATCCTTCGTCGCGGCCAGCAGAGTCTTCCGACATCCCTCTAAGTGCGCGCCCAGCTTGTCGAGCAGTTCGGCATAGTCCTCGCCCGGCAACTCGCATCGACGGATGAAATCCGCCTCCACCCCGGCCGTCTCGCTCAGCATCTCCATCCGATGAGCCAGCACCTCGATCCTTTGCTTTCGCTGGGCTTGCGGCAGAGTCGACCCGCCCCGCGCCGCCACGGCCTGCGTCGCCGCCTCCAGCCAGCCGTCGGGATCGGGCAGCGAGTTCACGAAGGCATGGAGGGTCAGCACCATGCCTCGCACGCGCCGGTCGCGCCCCTGGCCGTACTCGTCGACCAGCCGGCGGAACGCCCGTCCCAGAGGTTCGTCGTGGCCCGCCGTGAACATCTCGTCGAAGAGCGCGTCGAGCGTCTCCTCTTGGAGCAGCGTGGCCTCGTCGGCATCAAGCACATCGAGGTTGGGATCGAGCTCGGCCCGGAGGAAATGGCGGCGCAGGACCTCCAGGCAGAAGGCGTGGATCGTGGTGATCGTCGCCGCATCCAGCAGGGCGAGCTGACGACGCAGCCTGCCGTCGCCGGGCCGGGCGTCCAGCCGTTGCCGGATGACCTGACCGATCCGGGCACGCATCTCGGCCGCGGCCGCCTCGGTAAACGTCACCACGAGCAACCGGTCGACATCGCAGGGCGGGCTGGCATCGCACACCAGATGGGCGCACCGCTGGGCCAGGACGTGCGTCTTGCCCGTGCCAGCCGAGGCCGAGACCAGGATGCTCTGCCCCGTCGTCGTGACGGCCTGGGCCTGTGACGGTGTGAGCTTGGGACCCTCAGGCATCGAACGGTCCCTCCTCGTATTCGGCCATCCGAGCCAGCACCTCGGTACGGCCCATCGCTTGCAGCTCCCGCGGGGCGTCGGCGTGAAACTCGAACCGGCATAGACTCTGATAATCACAGTAGGTGCACGGCATCTCCTGGCCGAGCCGATAGGGCGCCACGTCGATTCGCCCGTCCAGCAGGTCGTCGCACAGCTCGCCCACCCGTTGCCGGACGAACGCCAGCGCGCCGCGGAAGCTCTCGCTGTCGGCCACATCCGTCGTGTTCAACCAGCCGGGCTCACCCGCGTTGGTCAGGCGGACGGCGACCACCTCCGACCCCTCGCCCGGCCCGAGGTGCTGATCGAACGACTCGAGCTCCCCCGCGTCGATGAGCCCGCGCGGTCGCAGATCACGATACCGCTCGGCCGCCGAGGGCGGGGCTTCCGGCGGGGTGGGCACCGATTGAAGGGTGTCAAGCAGCGAAACGTAGAAGGCCCCGCTCGGCTCGACCGGACGCTCCGCCAGCGCGTCGCCGTAGGCGTCCACGACCAACAGGTATGTCATCAGTTGCAGGTCCAGCCCGTGCAGCACCCGGTCGAGGCGAAGCCGTCGATCGGACGAAAGCTTGTAGTCCAGCACCGTCGCCAGGGCGCGACCTCCCAGGTCGGCCAGGTCGATGCGGTCGATCTTGCCGCGGAGCGCCACGCTTCGGCCCTGGGGCGTGACGATCTCGAGCGCCGGCAAACGCAGCCGCGCCGGATCGTCCTCGGTCTCGGGCAGGCCGAACGTGACCTCCGTGCCCACCGGACGATACCGCCCCGCCGCCGCCACGAACCGCTGGGCCAGCAGGGCCAGGTGGAGATCCGTCTCGTTGTGCTCCACCAGGTACGCATTGCGGGGATCGCCCAACAGCACGTCGTCCACGAGCTGGGCCAGCGCATCCTTCGAGATGCCGTGCAGCAGCTCGGCCAGATCGTTATCCTCCAGGTCGGGCAGACGCCGACGGTCGGCCACCAGACGGTCGACGAGCCGCTCCAGCACGCGATGGCTGTGCACGCCCAGATCCACCGCGTCCAGGTGGCACGTCTCCCGCGGTTGCAGGTCCAGCAGGTATTGCGCGAAATGTCGAAACGGACAGGCCGCAAACGTCTCGATCCGCGTGACGCTCGTCAGCAGATGCCCGTCGAGAAGCCGCTCGACGAACGCCTGGTCGAGCCTCGCCTCGTTCCGGTACCGTAGCGACGTCAGCGTTCGCGCCATCAGGTCGCGCAGCGACGGGTCGGCCAGCGCCGCGTTGTACAGCCCGTTCCACACATGGTCGGCCTCGGTGTCGGCCATGCCCGGACGCTGACGCACGCGGACGTCGCACGCGATCCCCGCCACGAGGTCGTCCGGCGTGCAGATCGCCCAGGTCTGGCGCGAGCCGTGAGGCTCGGCCAACCTCTCGGTCTCGAGCTCGGGCAGCACCGACCGGATCGCACCGACGAAGGGCGAAGGCATGCAGGCTCGACCGTCCTGCTCGGCGGCCGGCCAACCGATCCACAGCAGTTCGCTGGGTCGCGTCAGGGCGATGTAGGCCAACAGCCGCTCGTCGAACAGACGCTGCTTGGCCCCAGGCTGTAGCGGCAGGCCCGCCTGCTCCAGGGCCGCCCGATGGTCGTCCGTCAGGATCGGATCCTCTTTCTGGCGGAGAGGGAAGTGGCCCTCCGCGAAACCGAGCACCAACGCCGCACGGATCGCCGGATGCCGGCTCCGCTCAATCGACCCGACCAAGACCTGGTCCAGCGTGGGAGGAGCCAGCGCCAGCGTCGCCGACGACAGGGCCGAGTCCACCAGCTCGTCCAGGTCCGAGGCCGTCATCGGCTCGTCGCCGAATTCGCCAGCCAGGTCGTCCAGCATGGCCACCACGTGGGACCAGATCTGGCGGAGCTCCTGGGCCTGCTCGACGTCGCCGTCCGCTTCGGCCTCGGCGAGCCATGTCTGCAGCCGTTCAGGGACGCCGAATCGTTCCAGCGTCGCATAGAGGGCCTCGGCCCAGGCCCGGCACGTGGGCGGCTCAGCGGTCTCCGACAACGCCCACCACGGCGCGAGCGCATCGACCAGACGGGCGCGGATCTCGTCGAGCCGCTCGAGCTCCTGCGCCTGGGCCGGAGTGAGGCGTGACGGCGCGTCCTCGTCCCGGAGACGCCTGCGATACTCCCACGCGCCTTGCGTCCAGTCGGACCGTCGCGAAAGACCTTGAGCAAGCAGGTAGTTCTCCAACAGCTCCGCATCGCCGTCGTCCAGGCCGCACAGACCCGACTTGGCCAGTGAGACCACGGCGTCGGGGTCGGCCGAATCGGCGAGCTCCAGGAGCGACCGGACCGCTTCCACCAAGGCGTGATGTCGGATCGTGCGTCGGCGATCGATGAAGTGCGGGATGCCCGCCTCGCTCAGCGAGCCGACCAGCAGGTCGTGATACGGCTCGAGGTCGCGGACGATCACAGCGATGTCGCGGTAACGCAGCCGCGGTTCGCCCTCGGTGACCAGACGACGTATCTCGGCAACCGCCGCGGCGACCTCGACCCGTCGGTTGGCGGCTTGGATGAGACGAACGTGGGCCCCCGAAGCACCCCGGCTCGGCGCGTCCGTCGACGCATGGACGCGCGGTCGGAACAACCGTGCTTCCAGCCCCGCCAGCGGCGGCGCCGAGGCGAACCGCGGCGGCGTCCCATGGAGCGACAGAGGATCCTCGATCACCACGCCCGCCTGCCGCAGATCCTCGCACAGCGACTGATACGTCCGCACCGTCCTGGCGAACAGGTCGAACGGTTCGATCGGCCCTTCGCCGCGGGCCGACGGATCGTCAGGGTCCAGCAGCAATCCGACGTCCACGTGTCCGGCCAGGCCCGCCAGCTCCACCAGCAGACGCTGCTCCTGCCGCGTGAACCCGGCGAAGCCGTCCACCCAGATGAGCGCCCCCTTCAGGTGTGGTAAGGCGTCCAGATGCTGACGCGCGAGAGCGAGGTGATGCGACGGGTCGGTACGCTCGTCCCCGAGCCGATCCACGTACGCCCGAAAGATGCGATGAAGGTCGGCCAGGCGAGCGGCCAGGCCCGGGTTCTCGGCCTCGACGTTCGCC
This sequence comes from uncultured Planctomycetales bacterium, assembly GCA_964622545.1. Classification (GTDB taxonomy): domain Bacteria; phylum Planctomycetota; class Phycisphaerae; order UBA1845; family JAFGLZ01; genus JAFGLZ01. The sequence continues at coordinate 41,420 of CAZUQM010000013.1, forward strand.
GCGGCCTCGGCCAGATCGTCCGGCCAGACGTCCTCCTGGACCAGCTCATCCAACGTGCGGGAGATCGAATCGACCAGTCCCCGGCGGCCCCGACGCGATCCGAACAGGACCAGCTCGTCCTCCAGATCGCCGATAATCTGTCGCAGGGCCATCAGCCGCGCCGTGTCGCTGACGACAGCCCCGCCCAGCCCGCACGCCGCGAGCACCCGGTGGGCCAACCTCCGGAAGCTCAGCACCTCGCAACGGGCCAGACCCCGCTCCGGCACCAGCCCGAGAAGGGCCCGCTCCATCTGCATGCTCGCCTGTTCGGGAACAAGGAGGATCAAGCGCGGCCCGTCCACGGGATCCTTCGCAAGCTCCTCGGCCAGGGCGGTCAAACCGTGATGGGTCTTGCCCGAGCCGGCACGGCCGAGCACGAAGCGTACAGGCATGGCGCTCTCCCGGCCGATTGTCGTAACCGGAAGAGCCGCCTCTGTCAAAGACGGTGTCACAGTGTGTCGCCGGGGGGCGAACCAGCCATGCGCCGCGGACCGGCCAAGACCTCACTCGAAGATGCGGTGCTTGCGCATCCAGTTGCGAAGTGTGTTGCGGTGAACGCCAAGCTCCTCGGCCGTTAGCGTGCGATTCCACGCGTTGCGCTGGAGGGCCTCCAGGATTCGCTGACGCTCGTCCACGTGCTGGCCTGGGCTTGGCGGCGGGCACGTCTCGGTCACGGCCGGGAAGAACGTCAAGTCCGTCGTCTCGATGACCGCGCTGCCGTGGCTGACGGCCAGGGCGAGCGTGTTCTGGAGTTCGCGCACGTTCCCGGGCCACGTGTACTCGCGTAGCCGAGCCAGCGCCCCCTGCGTCAACACGGGCGTGGGATCGCCCGTGGCCATGGCGTGCGTGCGCAGGAACGCCAGCGCCAGCGGCGCGATGTCCTCGGGTCGATCGCGAAGCGGCGGCACCGTGACTTCGGCGGCGTTCAGGCGGTAGTACAGATCCTGTCGCATCTTTCCGCTCCGGACGCACTCACGGACGTCCGCGTTCGTCGTGCAGACCAGACGCACGTCGGTCGTGATCGTCTGCTGGCCCCCGAGCCGACGGAACTGCTGCGTCTCGATCAACTGCAGCAGCTTCGCCTGAGCCGACAGCGGAAGCTCGATCACCTCATCCAGCAGGAGCGTCCCCCCGTTGGCCAGCTCGAAGCAGCCCTTCTGCTGCCGTACCGCGCCCGTGAACGCCCCGCGCTCGTGCCCGAACAGCTCGCTCAAAATCAGCTCGCCGTCGAGACACGCGCAGTTCACGGCCAGGAACGGCCCGTTGGACCGCGGGCTGATGCTGTGGATGTACTTGGCCAGATGACCCTTGCCCGCCCCGGTCGGCCCGAGCAGCGTGACCGGCATCGTCGTCTGGGCGACGCGCTGGACGGATCGCATCACGCGCTTCATCGCCTCACTCTCCGAGACGACCGATGGACCATCGGATACCGAGCGCGACGTCCGTCTGCCCGTTCGTGGGGAACTGCCGGCGCGGCGATTGAGGAGTTGGCCCACCTGCCCGGCCAGGGCCTTGAGGGCGTCCAGCTCGCTGGGGGTAAAGGTGCGAACCCGCGCGTCCGACACGCTCAGCGTGCCCAGGATCCGCCCCCCGCCTCGCAAGGGGAGAATGCACGTGGCCCGCATGCTCTCGTCTCGCGCCAGATTCAGGGCCTGCTGGAACACCGGGCTCTTGGCGAAGACCGGGTCGTTCAGAATGTCACGCGAGCAGATGATCTCGCCGGTCTCGAAGGCCTGGCCGTGAATGGTGCCCGTGACGCGCATCGACGGAACGCTCTCGGCGATCGGTTGGGAGGACGGGCTCCAGTAGGCGGCCTTGAGCGTCTCCTCCTCCGGATCGTGCAGGTAGATGCCCCACCGCTCGAGTCCGACCAGCTCGGGCAGGTGCGACATGATGAGCCGGATCGATTCGGCGTCCGCCACCTTCGCCTCGGCCGCGTCCTCCGTCATCCGCGCCACGTGCGTCAGCAGGTTGGCTTCCCGCGAGTCCCGATGGAAACCCACCGTCCCGATCGGCCTGTTGTTGTCGTCCACGATCAACATCATCGTCGATTCGAACTCGAAGGGGCGCCCGTCCTTGTTGTGCCCGAACAGTCGGCCCACCCACCGGTGCTTCCGCTTCAACTCCGACCACACCGTGTCCAACACGTCCTGATCCACCTTGAACAGCTCGCCCGGACGGCGGCCCTGCATCTCCTGGTTGGTGAAGCCGAACAGCTGCTCGGCCGCCTTGTTCGCAAGGGAGATCGTTCGGTTTGCGTCCGTGATGATCACGGCGTCGCGGCTCTGTTCGATCGTCCGCGTGAAGACCAGCCGGGCCTCTTCCTCCCGCTTGCGCTCGGTGATGTCTCGCGCGTTCATCACCGCTCCCCGCACCGCCGGATCGTTCAAGAGGTTCGTGCCCGTAACCTCCAGGTCCCGCCAGGAGCCGTCCCGGTGACGCATGCGGAACGCAACGGTCTCAACATGTCCAGGCGCCCGGTTGCCCTCCTCGAACTTCTGCTGCACCCGGGATGTATCCTCCGGATGGACCAGCTCGAAGGCGTTGCGCCCGAGCAACTCTCCCGGCCCGTAGCCCATCACCGAGGTGAACGACGGGCTCTGATACTTGAACGTCCCGTCCTCCTCCAACACCGCGATCAGATCGGACGCGTTCTCGATCAGCGACCGGAAATGCTCCTCGCTTGCGCGAAGCCGCAGCTCCGCCTCCTTGCGTTCGGCGATGTCCCGCGAGTTGATCACAATGCCGCGGACCGCCGGATCGTGCAGCAGGTTCGTCCCCGTCGCCTCGAAATACCGCCATGATCCGTCCCGGTGCTTGAAGCGGACCTCCGTGGTGCGGACCAGACCCGGCTTGTTCAGGCTTTCGAGAAACATCTCGGCCACATGCTCGACGTCGTCCGGATGCACGTAGTCGAAGCTCAGCTTGCCGACCAGCTCGCCCTCCTCGTAGCCGAGCAAGCGCTGGTAAGACGGGCTCTGATAGATGATCGTTCCGTCCGGACTGACGATGGCGATCAGGTCCGAGATGTTCTCCGTCAGCGAGCGGAAGTGCTTTTCGCTTCGTCGCAGTTGGCGCTCGGCCTGTTGACGCTCCGTGGCGTCCCGGCTCGACACCACGATGCCTCGCACGGCGGGGTCGTGCAGCAGATTCGTGCCCGTGGCCTCCAGGTACCGCCACTGCCCGTCCTTTCGACGAAAGCGCAGCCCCACCGTCTCGATGTATCCCGGTTTGTCCAGGCCGAGTAAGAACCGCTCCTGGACCCGCGCGCGATCCTCCTGATGCACCAGTTCGAACACGTTCAGCCCGACCGTCTCGTCGCGGTCGTAGCCGAGATGTGTCTCGAAGCTCGGGCTCTGGTACCGCACCGTCCCGTCGTCGCTCAGGATGACGATCAGGTCCGAGACGTTCTCGATCAAAGAGCGGTAGTGGGCCTCGCGCTGTTGCAGGGATTCCTCAATGTGGAGCCGCGCGATCACGCCGCCGATCTGCGATCCGATCGTCTCGAGGGCATGCTGAGAGCTTGCCGGAAAGGCCTCCAGAGAATACGACGCGACGTTCAACGATGCGACCACGCGCCCATCGTGGTGGATCGGGATCACGCCGACCGAACGGAACCCTTCGTCCGCCAGGATTTCCCGAGGCACGCCTTTGAAGTCCTCCATCAGGGTGAACACGCTTCGGCCTTGACGGACCAACTCACCCTGGGCCGTATCTGCGTCGTAATGCCGCACCCGCTCCATGAAGCGATCAGACAGGTCCTTGCCGAACACCAGATCGAGACCGCCCGTCTCGGGATCGGCGACGTAGATCCCGCCACAGTCCACGCCGTCGATCCGCGTCGCCGCGTCCATCAGGCGGTCGAACGCCTCCGTCGAGTCCCGAGCGGCTCCCAGTCCCACACCGAGGTCACGCTGGATCTGGAGCAGGTCGGTGGTCCGTTCGCGATCCGTGATGTCCTGCACGTGCTCGATCACCCCGATCACGTGGCCCGAGGCGTCCTTGAGCGGGAACGAGGAGAGCGCCAACGTCCCGTTTTGCCGGCCGCCCACCTCATAGGGTACGGTGGTTCGAGCAGGCCGGCCGGTCTCCATGGCCGCCTGCGTCGGACAGGACGGGCACACCTCGTCGCGGTTCGCATAGGTCTGAAAGCATGTCTTGCCGATGAGCGGCCCCTGATCGGCGTACATCTGCTCCATGTGCTTGTTGACGCGGACGATCCGGTAGTCCTTGTCCAAAACGGAGATGCCGTCCTGGATCGCGTCGAAGACGCCTCCAAGGAAAGCCTCCTTCTCGCGGAGCTCCGCTTCGATACGACGCCGCTCCTCCACCTGCTCGCGCAAGGCCTCGTTCGTCCGCGTCAGCTCCGCCGTCCGCTCCTCCACCCGTTGCTCGAGTTTCTGCTGAGCCTGGCGAAGCTCCGTCTCCATCCGCCGACGATCGGTGATATCTTCGACAATCCCGTCCAGGTACTGGGCCTGCCCGGAGTCGTCCCGGACCAACCGAGCCGTGATCATCCCCCAGAACTGCGTGCCGTCGCGCCGTTGGAGACGGATCTCCCAATCCTGAACCCGTCCGTAGGCGTCAAGCTGCTCCATCAGCTGCAATCGGTCACTCGGGTCGCTGTACAGGTCCAACACGGGTACGGCCAACAGGTCGTCGATCGAGTCGAAACCGTGGATCCGGGCGGTAACCTCGTTGGCCATCAAAAACCGACCACCCGGTTCCGGCGTGGTTCGGAACAAGCCCACCGGTAGGTCGTCGACAAGCGAACGGTAGGGATCGTTCCCGGGGTAGCCCTCCGTGGATCGATCGCTTCTCCCTCTGGCGACGGTCATACTCTCCCTCCAGCGTCCTACATGCGGCGTGGTCACATGGTGAGGTTACAATGATTGATTATAGGCTGGGGTGAATCATGTGCAAAGTGCCCATCGAAATGTGCAGCGTGAACAAACAGGCCATGTGTCGTATCATGAACCCCCGATTCCGCCTGAAGAGCGGTTCGCCCATAGGCCTACGATCTGTCCGGTCCGGACCCATCCAGCTTGCCCGAGACCGTTTCCCACTCGGAAATCTGCGCTATTGGAGCGTCCAGACCCCAGACTCGCGGCTCCCAAGACCCGATAGATCACGACCCGCTCCCGTCCGGCCTGCGGCACGTCGATCTTTCGCAAACGTCGCCCGACCTCCGACCGCGCCAGCTCGGCGAAGAAATCCGGGTTTCGGTGAGGGGCCGTTATGCGTCCAGCATCCACCGCCACAAAATCAGGTTCGTATTTTTCGAGAGCCCCGCGCAGGTCCTCGATCTTGCCCGTGTCCGGCCAGGGATAACGCGGCCGATCGGCGTAGTAGGCCAGCCGCAGCCGCGTGGTCATCACCGATTGGTGTGCCTCGCTGTGCGCCCGCAACCAGCGGCCCGCTTCGATCAAGTACTCCGAATCCCCGCCGATCGTGCGAAGGATATATGGCGTCGTCGGGGCGATCGCGCAGACGGCGCCGATGAGCGTGGCCAGGCCCCGAAGGCGCGGTCTGATCCCGGTCCTCTCAAACGCCGAACGGGCGACGATTTGGTCCACCAGCCAGCACAACGCCCATGCCGAGAAGGGCAGCGTCAACGCCGCCAAGACCATCGTGTGCCGCAGGCTCAAGTAGCCGAACGAACTCCTCAGCGCATACAGCAGCGTCAGGTGCAGGACGCCGGCCACGGCGAGCGGCAAGGCCTCGCGCGGCCTGGACGTGTGACCGACGAACAGAACCGGGATCGCCAGCACGAAATACACCACGCGACACGCTCGGATCCAGTAGTAGATCAGGAACACCGGCGTCGGCATGGCCGAGTCGGCTCGATGGCGGCTCGGCGTCGGCTCCACCACCCGCCGTTCCACCGCGGCCGATGCCGGGTCCTCGTCAAACCCGATCAGCTCGAAGATGTTCTTCTTCTTGATGACCCGGCCTGAAGCGGCCATGTACGGCCCGGCCAGAGCCAGAAAGACCGCACCCATCGCGGCCACGGCGGCAAGCCGACGTCGCCACGGCCATAGGCGCCTGTCCCGCTGGATCATCACCACGACGATCCCGACCACGAGGATGCTGCCACCCTCCGGACGAACGAGAAACGCCAGCCCCGAATAAGCCGCCGCGGCGAGAAGCCACACCAAGCGATCGGTGCGCAGGGCTCGGATCAGAAACGCAAGCCCCCAGAGATACAGGGCAAGGTGGGGCGCATCGCTCAACGCATCGGACGAGACCTGACAGAGCCGCGGCAGCATGCCCATGAACAGGGCGGTGATCAGACCGATGCGCGACGACCAGAGCCACGTACCGATTGCGTAGGCTGCCATCACCGCGCCGAGACCGAAGACCATGGCCGCGACCTGTCCCGCCAGCGGCCACTGGTCGACCGGCTCCTCGGCGAGCCAACCCCCGATCAGCGAATGGGTGGCCAGCAGGATCGCCGGGTAGCCGGGATGCTGATCCTGCTTGCGGACCTCGGCGATCGGATCGGCGGCGAGCCCCCGCGCGTAGTAGATGAACGTCACGCCGTCGCGCGAGATGATCGCGGTCGTGGCGATCAGATAGACCCGCACGGCGATCGTCAGCGCCAGCACGATCATCAGGCCCAGCCAGGGCGTTCTTCGTTCGGCGTCGGTACGGCGGATGGCAGGACCTCCTCGGGAAATCGCCACGCGTTGTAATACGCCCCCGTGTCCGAATCAAGCGAGGCCGGCGGCTTGCAGCGCTCGCGCCCACGTGTCAGACTGCCCGCCATGACCGCCAGCGAATATACTCGAGGACCGGGCGACCTTGACGACCTGCGGGGCTGGCTCACCGCCAGGCCCGAGCCGCTCAGGCCGTTGACCCTCCGTGAGATCGTCGTGGCCTCGTCGCTCTTGGAGGGCCTGCCCGCTCGTGCCCTCCGCGCGGCCGAAGGGCGCCCGGCCGTGTGTCTGGTCATGGACCGCACGCCGATGCACCGCGGCGGCCTGCTTATTAAGCCCTTGGTCGCGGGAGGCTTGCGCGATCGGCTGCCCGGTCTGAAGGTCATCGAGCTCGGCGCCGACAACGTCCCGCCCCATGCCACGATGGACGCGGCTCGGTCACTCGCCGACCGACTCCGGCCGGGCTCGTTGGTGATCAGCTTCGGTTCAGGCACGGTCACCGACCTGGCCAAGCACGCGATGCACCTCATCGAAGAGGGCGGCGCGGCGGGCTTCGAGCACATCTGTTGCCCGACGGCCTGCACCGTCACGGCCTTCACCTCCGCGATGGCGGTCCTGGCCGTCGACGGCGTCAAGCGAACCATGCCGTCCCGCGCCCCGGATGGGGTCCTGGTCGACCTCGAGCTGATCCGCGACGCCCCGTCCGAGCTGACCCGGGCCGGCTACGGCGACCTCCTGGCCCGCTGCACCGCCTACGGCGACTGGTACCTCGGTGATCTGTTCGGCGTGGACGACACCTTCAACACCGTGCCCTTCGACCTGCTCGCCCGCGCCGAGCAAGACCTCCTCAACCGCGCCGAGACCATCGGACGATTCGAGCTCGAGGGCCTGCGAACCCTGGCCGAGGCGCTCATGCTGGCCGGCATCGCCATGTCCATCGTCGACCAGACCACGCCCATCAGCGGGTGGGAGCACGTCCTGAGCCATTACCTCGACCTCCGCGCTATGCAAGCCGGGCGCCCGACGGGCCTGCACGGCGCCCAGGTCGGCGCCGCCACGCTCATCTCCGCTCAGGCGTTCGAGTCGCTGCTCGCTGCCGGTGACTCCGCGTGGTCGACGCGCCTCGCCTACGATCTCGACGACGCGCGACGGCGCATCGAGACGCACTTCGCCCCGCTGGATCCCTCCGGCCGGATGATCGCCGAGCTGTGGAACGACTACGCCGTCAAGGCCGAGCGCATCGCCGACGCCCTGAAAGACTGGCCCCAATTCGCCGAGCAGGCGCATTCCGGCGAGATGGCACGCCAACTGCGCCGCTTCGTCCGACCGGCCGACGTCATCGCCAAGGCCCTGGCCACGGCGGGCGTCGAGGTCGACCTCGGCCGCGCGTCAGGCACGAACGACGACGACCTCGCTCGATCGGCCGTCTTGCACGGTCATCGCGTCCGGCGACGGTTTACCTTGGGCGATGTCTTGGAGCTACTCGGGTTGCTGACCGATGATGCGGTGACCCGCTGGCTTGATCCGAGATCGTTGGGCCCTGGTCGCTAGGGTCCCGAACCCCGGCCGGACGATGCGCAGCAGGGGGGTGCGGCCTCGGCGGACGATCTCGCCGCATTCGCATTCGACGACCAGACCGTGTCGAAACAGCCGGATGTCGTAGCGCGCACGGCACCTGGGACAGATCACATACATGGCTCGGTTACGATGTTGGCGGCGAATGGTGTTGCGTGCTGTGGGTCCGACCGGATGCTCGGGCCGAGCCCGTCGCATCCGACACTCAGCGAGAGGTCGAGGCACATACCGCTCGACCAGAGGCCCCCACCGGACCGTATTTCCTTCTTCGGCAAATAGGGCAGCGGGACTGTAATGCACCTTCCGGCAAGGTTCACTTGGCCTGCCTGGCCAGCCCCTTCAGGTCGATCTTGCCGTGCGGCGTGCGGGGCAGGAGGTCGAGGAACGCCCACTGGTTCGGCACCATATACGGAGGCAGGTGCTCGCGACAGTACGCGCTGAGCTCGCCAGGTGACAGTTCGGCTCCGTCATGAAGCGACACGAACCCCACCAGCGACGTGCCGCGAAGCAGGTGCTTCACGCTGACCACGGCCGCCTCGGCCACCGAGGGATGCTCGGCCACGGCCGCTTCGATTTCGCCCGGCTCGATACGATACCCCCGGCTCTTGACCATGCGATCGGTGCGGCCCTGAAAGACCAGCACGTCGTCCTCGCGCTGATAGACGCGATCGCCCGTCTTGCAGGCCTTGCCCTCCCCCTCGGGTGCGTCGATCAGTCGTCTCGCCGACGCCCGTCGATCGCGGTGGTACCCGGCGAACACCGTCGGACCGGCCACGAGCAGCTCGCCGACCTCCCCGGAGGGCAGGGGCCTGTCCTTGTCGTCGACGACCCACACCTGCGTGTCCCGTATGGGCTTGCCGATCGGGATGCCCTCGGGGTCGTCCAGGTCGTCGGCCACGACCTGGTGATACGTGCAGACGTTCGTCTCGGTCGGGCCGTACAGGTTCCAGTAGCGTGCCTGCGGTGCGAGCTCCATCCATGTGCGGAGATGCTCGGGCGGCATGACCTCACCCGCAAACAGCACGTGCCGCAGCGTCGACAGATCCCGCGAGGCCAGCGAGCCGCGCAGCACCATCAACACCAGAACCCACGGCACGGAATACCACACGGTGATCCGCTCCTGCTCGATGAACCGTGTCGTGCGATACGGATGACCACGGGCCGCGTCGGGGAACGGACACATGGTCGCCCCGGCGCGCACGGCCGCGAAGATGTCGAACGTCGCCAGGTCAAAACTGTACGGTGCGTGATTGGCCACGCGATCATCCGGGGTCAGGCCGAACGTCTCAACGCCCCACGCCGAGAAATGCAGCAGGCTCTGCGAGGTCACCATCACGCCCTTCGGCTGGCCCGTCGAGCCGGACGTATACAAGATGTTGGCGATGTCCCCCTCCGGCGGGGGCGCGGGGACCTCCGTGAGCGGATCCGCTTGTAGCGCCTCGGCCAGGTTCAACAGCTCCCCATCGAATGAGCCGTCTTCGTCGTCCGGAGGCTCGCTCACCAGCGCCCAATCGAGGTGCCTCAGCCCGTCCGGCAGGGCCCCGGCCACGATGCCTCGGATGCCGCACTGCTTGCAGATCGCCTGGATCCGCGCGGTCGGCGCCTGCAGGTCGAAGGGAACGTACGTCGCGCCGACGCGGATCAGGGCGAACAACGCGATTAGCGCGTCCACGCATTTGTGGAAGTAGAACCCCACCCGATGACCCGGCCCGATGCCGCGACCGGCCAGGAATCCCGCCACGCGCTCGCTGGCCGAGGCAAGCTGCCGGTACGTCATCTGCGTGCCCATGAAGTCCACGGCGACGGCCTGAGGGTGCCGGCGCGCGCTGGCATCCAGCAGCGCGTAGAGCGATTCTGTGGGGGCATCGACTTGGCCGGAGGTGCTCACGTGAACGGTCGTCCTGTCCGCTGTCCGAACGGTCCGCGCCTTGCTGAATCGAACGGGGACGCCTGAAGTGTAACCGCCCGTACCCCGGCCCGCCAGGGCTCGCTGCGGGTCCTACTCGAACAGCTCCCGCCGTGCCTTCAACAGCGCCACCAGCGCGAGGTGGGCGTTCTCGGTGGCCAGCGTGTGATTCCAGGGGGCGGTCCGCACACCGCCCACCGTGTCGAAACGCGACCGCGGGTACGTGCACTCCTCCGGGCGAAAGACCAACTGAAGCACGAACCGCGCGGCCCGAAGCAGCGTCTCTCGGTATCGGCTGACGCGATCGGCGTCCATCAGGTCCTTGGCCAGGTAGTGCGCGTCCGCAATCGCCGCCAGATGCAAAGCCGTCGATACCCCGGCCAGGTCCCGGTCGCCCGGGTCGATCCCCCCCAGCATGATCGCCCACCGACAGTTGCGCCGCGTGAGCTGCTGCTCGCCGAGCCAGTCGGCCATCTTGAACGCGAATCTCGCTGCCTCGTCCTGCTCACCGGCTAGGGCCGGTGCGGCGTACGCTTGGGCCAGCCAACCGGCCAGCTCCGCCGACGGCTTGACCTCGAGGTGCTTGCGGTAGTGCCCCAGCCCGTTGACCAGTGCCGACCGCAGTGATGCGTCCCGATTCCGTGCGTACGCCCGCGACAGTGCCAGCAGCGCCTGGCCCGGGTCCACCTCCTGCGGGGCCGCCGCGCGCGTCGTCACGAAGTTGCCGCGCAGCATGCCTGTCGGCAGTTGTCGAGCCAGGATCGCACGGGTCAACCGTTGCCGCGCGGCCTTCAATCCCTCGCCCTGATCGAGCTCCGTCACTGCCAGCAACAGCATCGCTGTAGCCCCGATCCGATGGGCCTGTCCCGGCACCGCCAGGTACGCCGCCTCGGCCCCGTCGGAACCCTTGACCTCCGTCGATGCCTCCAGCGGAACGAGGTTCTTGCACAGGAGATCGACCGTCTTGCGTGCCGCCCGGCTCGAGGCGGCCGAATGGCACATCCGCCCGTGCAACGCCAGGGCTCGGGCCGTCGCGGCCAGATCGTAGCCCGTGATCGTCTCTTCCCACGTGTCCGACCAGGGGAAGTACGCCCCCGGGAACAGTCCGTCGGGACGCTGGCGGGCCAGCAGATACTTGGCCAGACGATCGATCTCCCGGTCGAGCCGATCGGCCGTCACCTCGCCCACGTCCACCACCCGGCAGCCGCTGACCAGCTCGACCACCCCGAACGAGTCGCTGGAGTCGCTGCCTGTCCCCGCGCCGGGCTGCCAGAAGTGCGTCGTGCGGAAACGCAGGCAGACCACCTGCTCCAGCTCGTCCGCCGCGGCGTCGGTCTGGATGCCGAGCTTTTTGCAGAGGTGATCGATGGCCCCGGCCGTATCCAGGCCCATGCCGACGATCTGGCTCGGACGCAGCAGGCCGCCGGTCTGTCCTCGCCTCAGGGCGATGCCGTGGATGCCGGGACGGTACTGACGCAGCAGAGCACGTTTGGCAACCAGCCCCATCGGCAGGGGCTGGACCGGACCGAGCAGCTCGACCTCGACGGCGAGCTTGCCGAGCATCTCGGCGTCGGGCGCCTCGCGGAGTCGATGGTGGGTCAGCGCGCTGCGGGCCGCCGCACGGCAACCTTCCAGGAGATCACGGTCTCCGTCACTCCGCCCCTCGGCCACCACATAGGCCCCGCGGCGCAAGGTCAGGTACACGGGGCATCGAACCTTTCGGAGCCGCGCCTCCTCGCGCCCCGATGCCTCGGCCGCGGACTTGGCCGGATTGGCCAGCGCCGAGCGGATCCACCGAATGACACGCTCCTGATCAGCCGATGTAAGTTGGGGCGGAGCAACCGAGTATGAGCGGCCGGCGGGCTGAGCGCCTGCGGCGACCCTGTTGACCCCGAGCGGTTCGATCGCACAGGCGACGATCGCCGCGGCCGTCCAGACGCTGACGTGTTTGATGGTTCCCATGAGCGCGGAGTATATTGACGATATGGCACGGTCTCAACCATCACGCGGGAAGGACAAACCCGACACCAAGGCCGCCGAGCAGGCCGAGGCCGGCGGGGGGCCGGCGGGCGGGTCCCCCACGGTCGCTGAGCCCTCAGGCAAGACCAAGACCGCACGGCGAACCAAGACGCCGGCCGGCAAGAAGCCGTCCGCCAAGGGCAAGGACGCCAAGGCCCAAGTCGAGAACTCGCCCCTGGTCAAGAGCGACGCCGAACTGGCCCGGGCCATGGTCGCCTCCGCCGCACGGGTGGCCAAGGAGGTCAAGGCTCGGGCCATCGTGCTCTACATCGATGCCGTCCCTCGAGCCGAGGAGTTGGGCAAGCTTATCGGAAAGGACCTCACCCCGATCCTGGTCGCACGTGACGACAAGGACCTGGAACGCGCCCGAGAGATCACCACTCACGTCCTTTCCGTCCCGCCGGTCAACCTGACCCGCATGGGTCAGATCAAGATGGCCACGCTCATGGCCTTCTCCCAGCGGATGCTCGCCCCCGGCGAGACCTTCGTCTGCCTCGTGGGCGTCATGGATCGCGGCCTGGACACCATGGTCGTCATGAGCGTCGGCGAGGAGCACGAGATGTTCCGAACCGTCGACCAGCCCAAGATCACCGAGCACATCCGCCGCGCCGTCTTCCAGCGCTGTCTCAGTCTGGCCATCGAGCTGGCCGGCGAGGGCCGCGAGGGCAAGCCCGTCGGCGCCCTGTTTGTCGTCGGCGATCAGGAGGAGGTCCAGAAGTACTGCCACCAGACCATCATCAACCCGTTCCGGGGCTATCCGGAAGAGGAGCGCAACATCCTCGACGACGCGATGCGCGAGACCGTCAAGGAGTTCTGCAGCATCGACGGCGCCTTCACCATTTCGGGCAAGGGCGTCATCCTCTCGGCCGGCACGACGCTCCGCACCGCGGTCTCCGAGGCCGAGTTGCCCCAAGGCCTCGGCGCCCGCCACGCCGCCGCCGCGGCCATCACCGCCAGCACCAAGAGCATCGCCATCTCGCTCAGCGAATCGACCGGGACGGTGCGCGTCTGGCGACGAGGCGAGATGATCACCGAGATCGAGAAGGCCGCGCCCCTGCCGGTCCGACCGCCGAGCGCCATCATCCCAACGGAGTCCTAGTAGCCGTTCGGAATCCCGACGGCCCCGACGTATAATGTATCGGGGCGCCGCGCCCCGGCGGCAGGGGCGGCTCCCCGTGCCGGCCAAGGACCGGACGCTGCGGAGTCGGCGGCGAATCCGACAACCCGATACGGAGAACCAGACGATGGTCAAACGGCCCAAGGTCAAGAAGGCGGTGCTGGCATACAGCGGCGGACTCGATACCAGCGTGATCCTGCCCTGGATCCGAGAGAACTACGACTGCGAGGTCATCGCCATGGTGGCCGACGTCGGACAGGGCAGCGACGAGCTCAAGGGCATCAAGGGCAAGGCCCGCCGAAGCGGAGCCAGCAAGTGCGTCGTCCGTGATCTCAAGAAGGAGTTCGCCGAGGACTTCCTCTGGCCGCTGCTTCGCAGCGGGGCCATCTACGAGCGGAAGTACATGCTCGGCACCAGCGTCGCGCGCCCGCTCATCGCCAAGGAGATGGTTCGCATCGCCGACCAGGAGAAGGCCGACGCCATCGCCCACGGCGCCACCGGCAAGGGCAACGACCAGGTCCGCTTCGAGACCACGGCCATGGCCCTCAACCCGGACCTCAAGATCATCGCGCCGTGGAAGGATCCCGACTTCGAGCTGACCAGCCGCGAGGCCGCCATCGAGTACGCCGAGCAGCGCGGCATCCCCGTGACCTCCACGAAGAAGAGCATCTACTCACGCGACCGCAATCTGTGGCACATCTCCCACGAAGGCGGCGAGCTCGAGAGCACCTGGAACGAGCCCCTCGACCGCATGCTCGTCATGTGCGTGCCGCCTCACAAGGCCCCCAACAAGGCCACCTACGTCGAGATCGGCTTCGAGCAGGGCACGCCCGTCTCGCTCAACGGCAAGACGATCGACGCGGTCAAGATGATCGAGCGGCTCAACGCCATCGGCGGTCGCAACGGCGTGGGCGTGGTCGACCTGGTCGAGAATCGGCTCGTCGGCATGAAGTCGCGGGGGGTCTACGAGACGCCCGGCGGCACGATCCTGGCCGAGGCCCACAAGGCCCTCGAGGGCATCACACTCGACCGCGAGACGCTGCACTACAAGGACCAGCTCGCCGTTCGCTATGCCGAGCTCGTCTACGACGGCCGGTGGTACACGCCGCTCCGCGAGGCCCTCGACGCCTTCTTCGACAGCACGCAGCACTGCGTCACCGGTACCGCCCGCGTGAAGCTCTATAAAGGCAACTGCACCGCCGTCGGCACCCAGAGCCCGTACTCGATGTACATCGAGGACCTGGCCAGCTTCACCATGGGCGCCGGCTACGACAGCACCGACGCCATCGGATTCATCCGGCTGTTCGGTTTGCCCATGAAGGTCCGCGGGATGGTCCACCGGAAGGCGGCCAAGGGCTCGCGTCGCAAGAAGCGGTAGGGCTTCAATCCGTCCGACGCGGCCGCTCGCGTCGACACTGCTCGAAGATTCGCATCATCCGCTCGGCCAGCACCCGGCGCGAGAACCGCTCCATTCCGACCTGACGGGCGCGACGGCCCATCGACCGGCGGGATTCCGGATCGTCCGCCAGCCGCTCGAGCACGGCCGCGAGATCCGCGGGGTCCGTGGCGCCGGCGCCCGCGCCGGCGCCGATGTCCTCGAGCACGCCGCGCGACGTGCCCGGGAAGTTCGTCACCGTCGGCAGCCCCGCGAACATGTAGTCGAACAGCTTGTTCGGAAGCACACGCTGCATGCTGGGCGAGTCCCGCAAGATCAACAGCCCCACGTCGCACGCACTCAGCACCCGCGGAATCCGACGGCGGGGCACGGGCTCGGCCAGGACCACGTTCGTCAAGGCCCGCTCCCACACCATCTCCCGAAGCGCCGGCTTGCGCATGCCGTCGCCGACCAGGACGATCGCGATATCGTCCCGATGCCGCAGGCGCCCGGCCGCCTCGATCACGTACTCGAGCCCGTTCATCATGCCGTGGGCACCGGCGTAGATCGCCACCATCTTGCCCGACAGGCCGTGCTCGGCGATCCAATCGCGATCCGGCTCCAGCTCGGTATAGAGGTCGTCGTCACCGCCGAGCGGCACCGTCTCGAGCACGCGCTGCGGCACCCCTCGTTCGGCCAACCGCGCGGTGAACCCCGGCGAGACCGTCAGCACGCGGACCGCGCGACGGTAGAACAGCTCCTCCATCCACGTCATGAACCAGGCGAACAGGCCGGGCTTCATCGCCCCGCTCAGCACGAGATCCTCGGGCCAGATGTCCCGCACCTCGAACACGAAGGGCCTCCGCTTGGCGTACCCCGCGATCACCCCGGGCCAGCCGACCGTCAGCGGCGTGCTCGTGGCGAAGACCAGGTCCACCCCGTGTTCGCGAACCGCCGCTATCGTCGCCAGCACCACGAACGCACCGAATGCCCACAGCCGCCTGACGAAGCCGTGGTGGTTGCTGTAAGGGACGTTGCAGACAATCACCTTGATGCCGTCGATCCAGACCGTGCGGAACCAGCTCGACTGACCGTCGACGAACGGACCCTGGTCGAAGATGCCTGTGATCACGGTAACCTGCCAGCCCGCCTCGACGAACGCCCGGCTCACGCTGTAGCTGCGCGTGCCACCCGTGCCCTCGTTCGTTGCGAAATGCTGGTGGATATACAACAGCTTCATGGGCCAGTCGGCTCCCGGATCGTTGACGGCGATGTCAGAGGTGTGCGCTCAGCTTGGCCGGACCGCCCGGACCAGCCCGTCCATCCACGTCCCTCGCTGGACAAGCTCCACGCCGCCGAATCCGGCGGCCTCCAGGTCGGCTTCGATCTCGACGAAGCTGTAGGTCCCACCCGCCTCGGTGCCCACCAGCATGTTGATCGCGAACTGCGCCCCGCCCGGCGGCTGGGTATGCGAGTCGTCCATGATGATGTCGCGGATCACGATGACCCCGTCCGGGTCGAGCGCCGCATAGCACTTCGAGAACAAATCGCGGTTCTGCTCGCGGCTGTTCTGGTGGATGATGGCCGACAGCAGGACGACATCGTGACCCGCCGGCAGGTCGTCCTTGTAGAAATCGCCCGCCGCCAGATCCACCCGATCCAACAGACCCTCGCTGACCAAGCGATCCTGCGCCATCTCGATCACCGGCGGCAGATCAAACAGCGTCACACGCATCTCCGGTGACGCCTTGAGCAGTGCGATCGTGTACGTGCCGCTGGCTCCGCCGACATCCAACGCGCGCCGGTAGTCCGCCACGTCCAGCAGCGTCACGATGTGTTCGGCCATGTGGCGCCCGATGACGTCCATGGCCTGGATGAAGGCCCGGCGATCGACCTCGTCCATCTTGTCCACGACATCGCTGGCGCTGTGGCCCGTGCGAACGACGTCCGCGAGCCGGTCCCAGCGGTGGCCACACGTGACGTGGTGGCGGACCATCGGCAGCACCGTGGCCTCGCTGTGCGCCGAGACCAGGGGCTGGACGTCCTCGGGGATCGAAAAGACATCCCCCGACTTGGTCAGCAACTGCTGGGCGGCCAGTGCGTTCAGCAGAATCTCCGTCCCGCGAGGGTCCAGAGACAGGGCCTCGGCCACCTCACGGGCCGACCTCGGCCCGCTCTCGAACTGATCGAACACCTCGAGCTCCGCCGCGGCCAGCAGCGCCTGGCTGTCTTGATAGCTTCGTGCCAGCTTGAGGATTGACTCGCCCGTCCAGCTCGAACCCATAGCCCATACTCCTTCACCGTGCAGCCCGCCACCGCGGCCGAGCACTGGTCCACAGTCATGACCATCGTCGTCGTGCGGTGTAGTCTAGGTGTGCCGCCCGCCTCGGACAAGCGACCTTCGCAGCGGACCGGCGCTGCTGGACCTCATGACGGCTTGTGCTTCGAGTGTGTGAGTTACGGGAATCGGGCAGGCATGCGGGACCGGCGTCGGGCGGGCCGACGCCGAAAGGAACCTCGCCGTGATCGGTTGCGACCACGGCGAGGGATTGCGTCTTACGAAGGAGCCTACGGCTGCGACCAGTGCTTCTCGGCCGGCGTCGTCGAGTGCGTTTCGGTCTCGCCTGTCATGGCATCCGACTTGGCCTCGTTGCTCGCACAACCGACCAGGCCGAAGCCCATCCCCACCAGCAATACCAACGAAAGCAGAGTACGTTTCAACATGATCCCATTCCTCCGATCTACGGCGGTAAACGCTCTTGGTTGAGTGCTTGCCTTCCCCCCGGCAAGACATCATTAGATCATATCTCCCCGAGGGGTCGTGTCAACAACCTTCCGCCTGGTAAGCAGTTCCGAACATCTTGCTCGCTGTT
Source organism: uncultured Planctomycetales bacterium (assembly GCA_964622545.1). Lineage (GTDB taxonomy): Bacteria > Planctomycetota > Phycisphaerae > UBA1845 > JAFGLZ01 > JAFGLZ01. Next base: position 58,983 of record CAZUQM010000013.1, read on the forward strand.
ATAGGACCTCCTCAACGGAGGGTCCGAATTCCGAGCCCGACTCCACGTCCGGTGTCACTACCCCGCTTGGCTGCCAAGATCCCCACGTCCGAGACCCCCTCACATCGCCCGTGCGACGTCGTGCAGCCGGTTCTTCTCGGACCTTGGGTCGCGCCTCCGGTTCGTCCGATGCTGCCGCCGCGGGACCGGTTTGACCACGCCATCCTTATATTCGACCGTTCCCTAGCTTGTTCGCCACTCCGGGGGGACCGACAGTGCGACGACTTTTTTTGGCGGCATGCCTGCTGATGCCGGCGGGATGCCAGCTCACATCCGCAGATTGTGCGTGGCTCGCTAGCGGGTTGCACGATGCCGATGCCCTCGCCGGCCGCGAGGCAGCACGCCAGCTCGAAGTCTGCTGGGGCGGTCAGGTCCGCAACGCCCGCGCTGAACACCGTATGGAGACCGTGGCGACCCGGCTGGCCGCAGCTTATGGTCGTTCCGACATGGTCTTTCGGTGCCGACTTCTCGATTGTCGAGAGATCAACGCCTTCTCCGTGCCCGGGGGCTACCTCTACATCACCCAGGGCCTCTACGACCGACTCGATGACGCCAGCCTCGCGGCCGTCCTGGCCCATGAGCTGGCCCACCTGATCCGTCGTGACGGCTTCAAGCCCAGATGCCGGACCTGCAGCGAGAAGCTCGAGCGCGAGCTCGCCGCCGATCGGCTCGGCACGCGAATCCTCATTCAGGCCGATTACGAGCCCGATGCCATGGTCAGTGCCCTTCGCATCGTCGGACCGGCCATGCGAGACGGCTGGGCCCAGCGGAGGATCGAGGCGGTCGTCATCGCGTACGGCGTTCCCAGCCCTCGCGAACGTCGACAGCCCGAGCGCGCTACCGTGCACGCGGCGCCGTCCAGATCGGACGAGCCGCAGACCCTCCTCAGCGTCATGCCCTGAGTGGCGCCGGTCTCTGGCTCGGCTACTCCGGCGGGATCTCGATCGCGTGTGGTTTGCGGTAGGCCAGCCCCTGGAACGTGGCGATCAGCTCGCCCTGCCCGTCCCGGATATCGATCGCGTACGTGCCGAGCTTGGCGTTCTTCGAGACCTCCCGCGCCTCGGCCGTCAGCGCTCCTCCGGTTGCGGCCTTGATGTAGGTGATCGCGATGTTGATGGCCACGGCCACCGTGCCGTAGGAATTGCACGCCGCGGCGAAGGCGAAGTCGGCCAACGCGAACATCGTCCCGCCGTGCACCATGTCCAACGAGTTCAGGTGGATGTCCTCGATGTCCACCGACGTCCGCGCATAGCCCGGACCGATCTCATCCAGCCTGATCCCGAGGTGCTTGGCCAGTCGGTCGCGTCGTCTCATGCACTCGGCCAACTCGTCCGGCGATGGGAGGTTCGGTTCGGCTGATTCCGTCATGGATGGCTCCCTTGCGATGACCGTTGCGCCGGCCTGGGTCGGCGCGCCTTACGATGGTCGCTCCCTGACCGACGCACTATAGCCCCCATGGCCTTCACCGACCAGGCTCCGGGACCATCGCGGCCCGGCGATGGCTCCTGATGACCGCCTTCGCACCTCCGCAGGCCGTTCCACCCACCTCATATTTCGCCACACTTGTTTCTGCATGCTCTCATAAGAAGGGCCTAAAGCCTATCAGAGCAGCGACCGTCAGGGAGCTGTGTTGTTGGAGCACTGGAACAGCAGCGACCCTTCCCCGGCGCGTCTCCGACGGCGGACGCGAAGCTGGGAAACCGACCGATTCAATACATGGGTCGGACGACGACCCCCGAACCCTGGGCCCCGATCCCCGAGCCCTTTCGACGCCACCATGAGCCCTCCTGATTCGACCCTAGGACCCTTGCCGGAAACGACGAAATACCCCCATACGCGGTGTGTCTACGGTGATGTGGCGATGAGGACGCGCTGGGGGCCTCGCGGTAACATACGGAAGTAAGGAGCTTTACGATGATTCTCAGGACCATCAAATGGGGCGTCGTGGGTGTGGTGGCCGCCGGGGTGGTCGGCGGTTTGGTCTTTGGCCACGACCTGGCCAGCTACGTGCACAGTTCAGCCAGGTCGGTTCGCACGGCCGTCAAGGACTCCGTGCCCGTCGAGTTCGAGTTGGAGCGGGCCCGCGACCTGCTCGAGGACATCATCCCCGAGATGCAGGCCAACGTCCGGCTCATCGCGCAGGAGGAGGTCGAGGTGGCCGCCATCCAGGCCGACATCGAGCAGCAGGAGCGGGCCGTCCAGCAGACCAAGGTGGCCGTGACCAAGCTCCGCGGTTCGCTCGACGGTGCGACCGCCACCAAGGTCTCCGTCTCCGGACGGCCGTACACCCGACAGCGCGTCAAGGAAGAGCTGGCCCGACGGTTCGACCAGCTCAAGGAGTCGGAGATCCTCCTCGAGGGCAAGCGGCGTCTTCTGGCCACGCGCGAGAAGTCGCTCCGAGCGGCCATGGACGTACTCGATCGCACTCGGGCCCAGAAGTCCAAGCTGGAGACCCAGATCGAAGCGCTCGAGGCCCAACACCGGCTCGTCCAGGCCGCCTCGGTCGGCAGCACGTTCAACGTCGACCACAGCAAGCTGGCCCAGACCGAGCGGCTCATCCGCGAGATCAAGAAGCGGCTGGACGTCGCCGAGCGCGTGCTGGCCCACGAGGCCCGCTTCGTCGAGCCGATCGAGGTCGACGTGATCAGCGAACAGGATCTGCTCGCCCAGGTCGACGAGCACCTCTCATCCGGCGACGCGCAAGGCGAGACGCCGCTGGCGTGTGGCGAGCTCGACACGATGCCCTAGGCCCGCAGGCCAGGGGCGCGATCCCCGCATCGCGCCCCGACTCCGTTGGCGGCCTGCCGTCTCCGAGCGGTTATACTCAACGAGAATGGGAACCCGTCTTCCGGAGCCGAAGCGTGATTGCGTTGCGGATTCGACAAGCCGAAACCGCCCTTAAGGGCCAGCGGCTCGACGAGGCCTATGACCTGGTCCGGACCGAGGACGTGCGGACGCACCGCCGCGGCCAGCGGTTGATCGACCAGCTCGCTCCCGCGCTCGTCCGCCGGGGCCGCGAGCATTTCGACGCCGGTCGGTTGCAGGAGGCCATGGTCGATTGCCAGAAGGCGGCCGACCTGGCGGGCAACACGCCGGACGTCGCGGGGCTCCGCGATGACGTCGTCCAGGCGCTGTCCAGACGGCACCGTGCCGACCGCCAACGGATCGACACCGTCACGCTGGCCAAGGAGCATGCCGCCCACGGGCGGCTGTCGGCCTGCCAGCAGATTCTCGAGGGCAGCGACCTAACCCAAGGGGCCGATAAGGGTCTTATGAACCAGGCGCAGGCGCGACGCCAGACCGCCGAATCCGCGCTGCGTGGCGTGCGGTCAGCCATGCAAGCGGGCGACTGGGCCACGGCCATGGATCGTATGGTCGAGGCCAAGCGGGCCCACGCGGGCAGCGACGCGGTCAGCACGCTGGCAATCGAGGTCACCACGCAAGCCAACGAGCGCATCCGCACCGCGCTGCAGCAGGGCCGACTCGACCTGGCCGACCTGCTCCTGCGGAAGCTGTCGGACCTGGCCGAGGGCAACCTCGATACCAAGGAGATGCGTCGCGTGTTGGGACAGTGTCATCTCGCCGGCGAATACGTCGAGCAGGGCCAGCCGAGGCGGGCCCTCGAGGTGTTCAGGAAGCTGACGGCCGTCCTGCCCGACGCCTCCTGGGTCGGCCAAGCGATGGACCAGGCACGACAAGCCGCCGACGGACTCGAAGCCCTGCGCGGCGGGCCGATAGGGCTGTTGGGCGGCAGCGACGTCGCGCCTCCCAAGACGATCGCCCGTCCGGAGCCCGAGCGGCCGAGCCCCGTGCAGCGACGCTCGCCCGCCGCAGAGCGGCCTTCAGGCGGACGCCTGCCCACGCGGTTCATGATTCACGTGGACGGTGTCGGGGGCTTCCTGGTCTTGATCGACCGAACGGTCCGCGTCGGGCCGGTGGGCTCGCCTTCGCATCCGGATGTGGGGCTGCTGGCCGACCAGCACGTACCCGGCGCGACCATCGAACGCGTCGACGAAGACTACTTCTTGACGGGCGAGGACGACGTGGCGATCAACGGCCGGCCCGGACGGCGCAGGTTGCTCGCCGACGGAGACAAGATCGCCCTGTCGCAACGATGCCGCTTTCGATTCCGTCTGCCGCACCCGGCGAGCACGTCGGCCGTGCTGGACCTGACCGGGGCCAGGCTCCCCAAGGGCGGTGCCCGGCGCGTCATCCTGCTCGACCGCGAGATCGTGATCGGACCGGGCCCCGGCACGCACATCCGCGCCGACGACCTGACCGAGCCGGTCGTGCTGGGCCTGCGAGACGGTGTGCTGATGGGCAACGCCAAGACCGAGATTCACGTGGCCGACCGGACCTATGACCGTCACGCGAGCCTGCCCATGGAGACGCAGGTGCGCATCGGACCGGTCTCGCTGGTGATGACCCCGATGTAGAAAGAGCTCGTATCGGTGCGGGCAGGGGTGAAGATCATGCAGGGCTTCCAATACAAATACGGCGACCGACCCCTCGACGGCTACACCGTCCATCGTGGCGTAGGCCGTGGCGGCTTCGGAGAGGTCTTCTACGCCGTGAGCGACAGCGGCAGGGAGGTCGCCCTCAAGGCCGTCCAAGGCTACGAGGACATCGAGCTCCGCGGCATCCGCCAGTGCATGAACCTCAAGAGCCCGCACCTGGTCACCATCTTCGACGTGCGGTTCAGCGACCAGGACCGGCCCTTCGTGATCATGGAGTACGTCGACGGCCCGTCCCTGCGAGACCTCCTAATCGAGTCGCCCTCAGGGCTCGGTGCCCAGAAGGCCGCCTTCTTCCTCCGTGAGATCGCCAAGGGCCTGACCTACCTCCACGACCGCGGCATCGTTCATCGCGATCTCAAGCCCGGCAACATCTTCTACGAAGACGGCTACGTGAAGATCGGCGACTACGGCCTGAGCAAGGCTATGACCGCCAGCCAATGCAGCGGCCAGACCATCACCGTCGGCACAGTGCACTACATGGCCCCCGAGATCGGCCAGGGCCGCTACGACCAGGGCATCGATGTCTACGCCCTCGGCGTCGTCCTCTACGAGATGCTCACCGGACAGGTCCCCTTCTTCGGCGCCTCGCCCGGCGAGATCCTCATGAAGCACATGGCCACCGAGCCCGATCTCAGCCAAATCGACGAACCGTTCAAGACCGTGATCCGTCGCGCCATGGCCAAGGACCCGACCGAGCGCTACCAGACCGTCCAACAGATGGTCGAGGACGTCTTCGGCGCCGAGCACGTTCGTGAAAGCGTCTCGCACTTCAGCCCCGAGGAGCTCTCGGCCGTGGCCGAGCGAATCGGCAAAAAGGTCACCGCCGGCGCCGCCGCGCGAGAGGGCGGCAGCTCCGGACAGCCGACGGTGACCCTGGGCAGCGACGTGCCGCCGGGACAGGGCAGCAGCAACGTCTATCGCCAAGAGACCGACAGCAACTGGTGGGACGACCTCGGCAAGCGGTGGGGCGATTGGGGCGCCCGCTTCGGACGGGAGATGGGCGAGTTCGGCGCGAAAGTCGGTCGCCATGCCGGCCAGCACGCTCGCCACAAACACCAATGGAACCAATCCGATTCCTGGAGCGACATCGAGCCGTTCGTCCACGGTGACCCCAGCCACGACCCACTCAGTGCGGGCAAGCGCCACCTGCTCGGCATCACGGCGGCGATCATTGCTGGGTTGGGCATCGGCGTTCTCTCGCCGATCGGCGCGGACGCCGTCCTGGTCACGGCGACCGCCTCGTGCTGGGCGATCCTGGGAGCCGCTTTCAGCATGCTTCTTACTCGGTACAGCCTCGGCCTTCAGTCCGAAAGCGATGTGATCCGGCGGATCGGCTACGGCGGTCTCGCATGTCTGTTCGCGACGATGACCGCCCTCCCGGTGCTGGTTGTCAATGCTGTCCTGGGCAGCGGCTGGCCGGTCGACTTCACGTGGATCCTCGTCTCGATCTACCTCGCGCTGCTGCTGGTGAACTGGCAGAAGCGGACGAATCCGGCACGGGATGAACGCGTCTCCCTCGGCAGCGCGATCTCGGCCGCCATCGCCGGGGCGATCATGGCCTGGATCTTCGGCGGCGACTGGGCCCTCTCCACAGGCATGCTGGGCGCGGTCTCGCTCATCGCCCAGGTGATGGCGCCCTACGACCCCAAGCACCTTCGCGACGACCGCCGCCACATGGCGGAGATGAAGGCCTTCTGGCAGCAGCGGCCGGGACACACGGGCCCGCGGCAGAACGACCAAGCGGCAACGCCTCCTCCACCTCCTCCGGTTCCGCCGGCGCCACCTCGGGCCGGCAGCGCGCAGCCCGACGGTTCGGGGCCGGCGTCGGCGGATCCGCCAGGGGGACCCCATGACCATCGACGGCCCGTGAAGCCGCAAGGACAGCTCATCCCGCCTTCCTTGCGCGCGCTGTCGTTGCTCGGCTTCGTCATCCTGCTTGCCGTCGGGCTTGCCGGCGTCATCGGTGGCGCCGTGGTCGGGATGTCACCCGGCAACGATGACGAGCTCATCATCGGCCTGTCCGTCGGCGTGGCCGGCATCCTGCTGTCGTTTTTCTGTCTCTTCAAGGCGATTCAGGGGCGGTACGTCAGTTGGTGGAGCAGCGTGGTCAAGCCGCTCGTCATGATCGCTTGCATATCGGGCGTGCTCGCCCCCTCGCTGTGCCTGGGCTGTTGGGACTTGCCTACCGACGAGGTGGCCGTCGCCATCTTCATCATCATCTTCTCGTCGATCCTGTTCATCGTGGCGGGGCTGCTGCCGAATGCGGCGATGCACTCCCTCTTCGGCGGACCGGTGCTCCAACGCACCCGACCGATACCTCCGGAGAACGTCTCGGTCAGGCGACGACTCTGGGCGCTGCTGCTTGCTTGTGCGGGGTTTGCCGGACTGGGAGGCCTGCACCGCTTCTACGTCGGCAAGATCGGCACGGGGCTGATATGGCTGTGCACCTTCGGTCTGTTCTACCTGGGCACCATCTACGACCTCATCATGATCGCCCTGGGACGCTTCCGCGACCGCCATGGCCTGCCGCTCATCGTCTGGCACAGCGAGGATGAGCTCTACCGGTCGGTCGGCTCGATGGCCGGTCGCCGCTCAGCCGATGCGCCCCCCGTCGCCGCGCCGGATAGGGCCAAGGAGGTCGCGGAGCCTGGGCATGCGCCGGATCCTGAGCGGGCTCGCGCCGCCCACCAAGCCGGTCCGCAGGTTCCGTCGTCTCCCCGTCGGTTTCCCTCATTCGCCGAGAGCTTCAGGCCCGACGTCATCGTCAGCTCGCTGCTGTCGGGGCTGGGCGGTATCGTCTTGCTGGCAGCGATCCTGATCGGGCTGGCTGTGGCCGTCGATCTGCCACGGATCATTGCCTCCGGCACGATCGATCCCGTCCTCGCGGCCGAGATCACGCGCGAGGTGGGGTACGCAGATTGGCCTCGGCTGGCCGATCGGATCGGCTGGATCGTGTCGGTCTCGCTGATGTTCCTGTCCATGATGCTCTTCGTCGGAGCGCGCCGCCGCGCGGGAGCGCTGCACATCTTCCGCGCCGTTGCCGGCACGCTCGGCATCATGGTCACGCTCGATCCGGCCCTGTCCCACGCCCTGGCCGACATACGTTGGGAGATGGTCGCCAGGATGATCGCCGGCGACATGGTGCCCCAGGCCGTCGAGTTCGTACTGGACGACATCCACGGCCGACAGATGGCCGCGGCAGCGGCGCTGGCCGTGGTCTCGCTGCTGACGCTGGTCTGGCCGGCCCCGAAGATCTTGCCACCCCTTGAGGCCCGCTCGACCGACACGGCCTCATCCGAAAGGGGGACCTGACGATGCACGCGGGTATCCTCGAATCAATCCTCGTCGTCATCGTGGCAGGTCTGATCGTAGGGCTGATTACGATGGGCCTGGCGGGCGCCGTCTTGGCACTCTTGCGTCGTCGAGGACTGCCGCGTCGGGGAATCGTCCTGACGACCGCCCTGTGCACGTTGGTGATCGTCCTGATCTTCTTCCTCTTTCGCGTTGGCGGAAGGACGGACGTGCAGCACGCCCGATACGCGAGCCCCGATCAGGACGGCAGCCGCGTCACGGTCTCCATGGCCGTCACGCGTGAGGAGCCACCATCCGCCGCGACGCTGCTGGAACCCACCCAACCCCGCGAGGTGCCCGCTCCGTCGGTGTGGGCCGAGAAGGCCGCGGACGTCCTGCGTCCCGATGTGCATGCCTCGGCCCAGCAGGCGGCTGAAACGGCCGTCGCCGACGCCCTGGAGCGCCTGCCGAAAAGCAGCGGGTGGCTCGACAACCAACCCGACGTCGCGCGGGTCTACGGCGACGCGCCCTCCGAGGTCTTGATCGCGGTGGTCGACCGCGTCCAGCAGATCCACCCCGACTGGAACGTCTACATCCTGGCCTCGCCGGCGGCTCGCCAGGTCCGGTCGGATCCAAAGGCCGCGCGTGCGGTCCACATCGGCGTCGAGGTCAACAAGACCGGAGCCGGTGAGGTCGTTCAGAACGCGAAGCCCGGTGGCGATCAGTACATCCAGAGAGGCGACCGCGGGGTCGTTCGTGTGCACGCGCGGTACAAGGACGAGCAGCTCTTGAGCTTGGCCACGTTCGTCGGCAAGGCTTGGGCGCACGACCTGGCTTCGTTCGCCAGTGCGCATCCCGAGCGATCCTGGCTGGTGGCCTCGTCGCCCCGTCCGTGCACGAGCCAGGACGAGGCCGAGCAGGCGGCGATCGAGGACGCGGCCGCCAAGCTGTTGCCGATGGTCCATCAGCGACTCGGCGATTCGAAGCGGGGCTTGCTGAACTGGGCGAGCCGCAAGCGTGCGAGGTGGTCTTCTTCACAAGACCGCGAGTTGAGGGTGCTCCGGATCGAGCTGCAACGGGGCGCCCACGTCGTCGACCGCTTCGTCCAGAGGTTCAAGCGGCCCTACGGGTCGACCTGGCAGGCCAACCTGCTCATCGACTCCTCCGACGTCAACCTCGATCGGCTCGCTCGTGCGGTCGCCAGCGAACGCCAGGTCACGCATCGATCGTGGACGAGGCACCTGCTCTCGGTCGGCGGGCTCCTGCTGCTGGTCTGCGGTCTCTACCTCTTTCTCAACGCGGCCACGAAGGGGTACTATGTCTGGTCGTTGCGGGTCGTGGTCGCCCTGGCCGTGCTCGGCGGCATCGGCCTGCTTGTGGCCTGAATCCTGCATGGGGGCGGAGGAGGTATCGCAGCGCCTGTGAGCGGACTCAGCCAGGCCGATCGTCATTTGCTCGAGCAGATTCGTTCCGGCGACGCCGACGGATGGCAACAGCTCGTCGCTCGCTATCAAGGACGGCTCACCGCCTTTGCGCGCCAAAAGCTCCGCCAGTCCAGCGACGCCGAGGACGTCGTGCAGGAGACGTTCATCGGCTTTCTCAAGGGCCTCGAGACCTTTCGCGGCCAAGCCAGCATCGAGACCTACCTCTTCACCATCCTCCGCCGGCGCATCATCAACTGGACCCGCGGCCGCAAGTCGACGCTCTGCCTGCTCCAGGACGTCTACGGGGCATCCGAGGACGCCTCGAACGGCTCGCCCGCCGACGCCCAGGCCCGGATCCCCTCGCCGGATCCGACGGCGAGCTGGTACGTCCGGCGCGACGAGGCCCACGAGCTCCAGACTCAGGCCCTCCTGGCCGGGCTCGGCGAGCTCATCGACGGGTTCAAGAAGGCCACCAACTTCCGCGACCTCAAGGTCATCGAGCTGCTCTTCTACTGCCAGCTCCGCAACAAGGACGCCGCCCAGGTCGTCGAGCTCGACGAGAAGCACGTCGCGCTGATCAAGCACCGCTGCCTCAAGCAGGTCAAGCAACGCGTCCGCGAGCAGATGCAGCACGGCCCCGGCGGATCGGCCTGGAACAGCTCACCCGGCGACGAGCTCGACGCAGCGCTCGATGACGGCATGGTGGCCGCCCTCTGGCAGGATCAACGCTTGAGCTGCCTCAAGCGCAGCACGGTCGGCGCGTACCAGCTCGGCTCGCTCGACGACGACTGGGCCGACTACGTGCGGTTCCACCTCGACGTGCTCGGCTGCGAGTTCTGCCGGGCCAACCACGACGACCTGAGGCGTCAGGCCGAACGCGACGCCTCCCAGGCCTTCCGCGACCGCATCATGGAATCGACCGTGGGATTCCTCAGCAGACCGTAGCGGCGAACGGTCTCGCCAACGCCTTCATCTTGACGTAGCCTATCGATGCATTCCCGAAAGCAAGGAGAGCATGATGCGTGAGCGAGGGACTAGCGTCGGTGCAGATCTGAATGGGCGAACGCCCTCGGGCATGCTTGCCGTCGTGCTTGCAGTCCAGATGGGATGTGTGACCATGGTCGCCAGGGGGAGCGACGCGATGGAGCCTTTGGCAGGAACGCCCAAGCTGACGATCGAGGGAGACCTGGCGGCCCGGATGGTCGCCGGCATCGACCGCTATCTCATGAAGGCCATCAAGGCCTCGCAGGCCAAGCGTTCGGGGTTCTGGAAGCCCGACTACGCCTCGCACGACGCCTACACCGAATCGGTCGCGCCAAACCGGGAGCGTTTCCGGCAGATCATCGGGGCGGTCGACCCCCGCGTCGCGCCGCCGGCGATGGAGCTCCGCGCAACCGTGGCCCGACCGTCGCTGATCGCGCGAACCGACACCTATCACGTCCACGCTGTTCGCTGGCCCGCGCTCGATGGCCTGCACGGCGAGGGCCTGCTGCTCCGACCCGAGGGCAAACCGACCGCCCGTATCGTCGCGCTGCCCGATGCCGATCAGACACCCGAGATGCTCGTCGGCCTCGCCGACGGTGTTCCCCCCGCATCGCAATTCGCTCGACGCCTGGCCGAGGCCGGCTGCGAGGTCCTCGTGCCCGTCGTCCTCAGCCGCGCCGACACCTTCAGCGGCAACCCACGCGTGGCGATCACCAACCAGCCGCACCGCGAATTCGTCTATCGCATGGCCTACGAAATGGGCCGGCACGTCATCGGCTACGAGGTCCAGAAGGTCCTGGCCGCCGTCGACGGGTTTGCTTCACACAAACCGGACGGGGCCGCCCCCATCGGCCTGGTCGGCTACGGCGAGGGCGGGCTCATCGCCCTCTATGCCACCGCGTGCGATCCGCGAATCGACGCCGCGGCCGTCTCGGGCTACGTCATGCCCCGCGAGCGGGTCTGGTCCGAGCCGATCTACCGTAACGTCTGGCGGCTCCTCCGTGAGTTCGGCGACGCCGAGATCGTCCGCCTGATCGCGCCCCGCCCGCTCATCGTCGAGGCCTGCGAACACCCCGAGATCGACGGTCCGCCCAAGCCCCGGAAGGGACACATCGGCGGCGCCGCACCCGGTAAGATCACCACGCCGTCGCTCGAGGTCGTCCGTGCCGAGGTCCGCCGGGCCCGAGAGGCCTACGCCGGGCTCAACGTCGCCCATCGCCTGACGCTGACGGTCAGCGGCAATGCCGGCCAGGGCCCGCCCGGCTGCGACGCCACGCTCAAGGCCCTGCTCGCCGCGCTCGGTCGGAAGGACGCCGCCAAGCGCCTCAAACCGCCGAACGCGGCGCCCCAACCCGTCCGCGACCTACCCGACGCTCGCCAGCGCACGAGGCGCCAGTTCGATCAGATGGTCGACTTCACGCAGAAGCTCGTCCGACATTCGGAGTTCGTCCGCGACGCGTACTGGAGCAAGGTCGACGCGTCGAGCCTCGCCAGGTTCGTCAGGAGCTGCGAGCCGTATCGCACAGCGCTCTGGGAGGACGTGATCGGCCGGCTGCCCGACCCGACCCTGCCCGCCAACCCGCGAACGCGTCAGGTCTACGACCGACCCCAATGGCGCGGCTACGAGGTCGTGCTCGACGTCTGGCCCGACGTCTTCGCCTGCGGCATCCTGCTGCTGCCGAAGGACCTCAAGGCCGGTGAGCGCCGTCCCGTCGTCGTCTGCCAGCACGGCCTCGAGGGCACGCCCCGCAGCACGATTGAACGACAGCACGCCCGCGCCTACACCATGTACGCCGCCAAGCTCGCCGACCGCGGCTTTGTCGTCTACGCCCCGCAAAACCCCTACATCGGCAAGGACGACTTCCGTGTCCTCCAACGCAAGGCCAACCCGCTGGGCCTGTCGCTGTTCAGCTTCATCATCGGCCAGCACGACCAGACGTTGCGGTGGCTGGCCACGCTGCCGTGCGTCGACGCCGATCGCATCGGCTTCTACGGCATCAGCTATGGCGGCAAGACGGCCGTCCGCGTGCCGACGATCCTGACCCGCTACGCCCTGAGCATCTGCTCGGCCGACTTCAATGAGTGGATCTACAAGAACACGACGGTCGACCACCGCACGAGCTACATGTATACCGGCGAGTACGAGATGCCCGAGTTCAACCTCGGTCATACGTTCAACTATGCCGAGATGGCGAACTTGATGGTGCCGCGCCCGTTCATGGTCGAGCGCGGCCACTGGGACGGCGTGGCCAAGGACGAGTGGGTCGCCTACGAGTACGCCAAGGTCCGCCGCCGCTACGACAGGCTCGGCATCGGCGACCGGACCGAGATCGAGTGGTTCAACGGCCCGCACAAGATCCACGGCGTGGCCACGTTCGAGTTTCTGCACGAGCACCTGAAGTGGCCGAAGTGATGGGCGAAGCAACATCGAGTGCGGCGGCTTGACGCCGCTCCGGGTCCTCCAGAAATGCGAGGGGTGGCCCACCGCTTCGCTTGTACCGAGCTTGTCGAGGTCGCGGTGTGGGCCGCGACTTCCGTGCCTACACTCGGAGCGGCCTTCCGGTTTCCGTAACACCGTGGTGGTTGGATGACCATGGATTTCTGGTGGCCAGTCGCATTATCGTGAGCGTTCCTGACATCCGACGCCCGTGGAGAACCAAGATGACGAACGTGACACGGTTGTCCCTGCTGATACTCAGCGGCCTGATTCCCCTCGCCGCAGCCTCGCCCGCCCTCGGCGACGCAACCGACGTCATCCCGCTGCCCCAACGCATCGAGAAGCTCGGCGATCCGATCGTACTCAACAAGGACCGTCCGCTCCGCCTCGTGATGGCCGGGTGGGGATGCAAGACCTGCAAGGCGACGCTCCGACGGCTCACCGGCGAGCTCAAGGCCCTCGGCGTGACCGTCGTCGACAACGAGGCCCCGGGCGTCGTCACCCTCTTCGCCGGCTGCCCGTCGGGCAACCGCGACCAGGCCGCTCGCTGCAAGGCCTCCGACGCCATGCCCGATCGCCAGTGGGGCCCCGAGGGGTATCGGCTCAAGGTCGTAGGCGATGAAATCCTCATCGCCGGCAACGATCAACGCGGCACGTATTACGGCATGCAGACGTTCCGCCGGATGCTCGAGCCCATCGAAGGTGGCAAGGGCGTTCGGCTGCCGCGTGTCGACATCCGCGACTGGCCCGCCATGCAGTGGCGGGGCACCATGTTCGGCCTGCAAACGCCCGACGAGCACGCCCGCCTCGCCGGCTACAAGATGAACCTCCTGAACTGGGAGATCAACCAGAACCCCGACTTCAAGACCATCCCCGAGTTCGCCGGCGGCACGCCCCTGAGCCACTACCGAAAGGTCGCCCAATCGTGCAAGCACCACTACATCAGCCTCGTGCTCGAGACGCAGTCCTTCGGCCACGTGAGCTGGATGTTGACGAAGTTCCCGAAGCTCCGCGCCCTGCCCGACGACACGCACGTCCTCCGGCCGCTGCATGAGCCGACGTACGACCTCATCGGCCGCATCTACGCCGAGCTCTGCGGCCTCTACGAGACCCCCCTCTACCACGCCGGCTGCGACGAGGCCTGGGGCATCGAGGCCTGGGCCGAGCAGCAAGGCCTCGACGTCGACGCCGTCATCGGCAAGCACATCCAGAGGCTCGCCGACATGCTCAAGGCCCACGGCAAGCGGACGATGATCTGGGGCGACTACCTGCTCAAGCACCCGGGCGCGATCGAGCACATGAACCCGAAGGACTACCTTATCTGCGACTGGCACTACACCCCGACCGACCGCTATCCCAGCGTCGACTTCTTCGTCGGCAAGGGCTTCGAGACGCTCGTCTCGCCCGCGGTCGTGCCCGCCCGGCCGATCTTTCCCAACTACGACCGCCAGATCGAAAACATCCGCGGCTTCATCCGATACGGGGCCAAGCACGGCGCGGCCGGCCTGCTCAACACCAACTGGCCCGTCAGCCCCATGCCGCTCGAGTGCTACTGGTACGGCTGGGCCTGCGGCGCGGAATACGCCTGGAACCCGTCCGGCCGGACGCAGGAGGAGTTCGATCGCGTCTTCTTCAAGCAGACCTACGGCCTGGACGGCAAGCAGGGACGCGAGCTGTTCGGCAAGCTCGCGCGGCTCGGGCTGTTCCATCAACGGGATCGCCTGGCCGCCCAGCCGCCGAAGTCGCTCCTGGCCGACGCCGTCCGACGCGGTTGGCAGGTCGTCAAGCCCAAGGTCCACCCGGCCCAGACCGCCCTGATTGACGATGCCGGCAAGGCCTTAGACGCCGCGATCGCCTCGGCCGGCCCGCAGGGACGCACGCGCCTCGCCAGCTTCCGGCAGATCCTCGACCGCCTGCGTCAAGGCTCGGCCTACCTCGACCGGGTCGAAGCGCTGGGCGGGGCGCTCGCCGAGTTCAGCTCCGCCGAAGATCCCGACGAGAATCGGGCGCTCGCCCGGCACATCTTGCGGACCTGCGGCGCCTGGGTCAGACAGATCCAGACCGCCCGGGCCTTGCCCAAGCGGGATGACGTTTCGGTGCTCGGCAAGGCCATCCAAGACCGCTTCACACAGCCCGACGGCGTGACCAAGGTCCTCGCACTGTTGGGCCTGAAGCAGGGCGAGCCCAGCCCGACCGTTCGCATCCAGCCGGGCACGTGCTTCCGCACGCTGTCGGACAACAAGCAGGTCCCGCCGCCCAGGGCCAGGCGCCAAGGCTGGTGCCACTTTCCCCAGAAGGGTGCGGCGGCCGAGTGGACGTTCACGTTCGACAGGCCCGGCCGGTACCGCCTGTTCGCGCTGCTGCGGCACAGCTCCGGGAATTGGCGCGACGGCGAGTTCATCGGCGGCAGCCGCAACGCCGCCTACGTCGGCAAGTACGGTTGGAAGCTCGACGGCAAGCCCTTCATGGAGCGATGGTTGGGTAAGGAGCTCAACCCCGAGGCGGACGAGGCCCTCCGTTGGGCGCTCCTCGTCGACCAGGAGTTCCGCCCCGGCGAGCACACGCTATCGGCCCACATCAGCGGCATGAACCACGCGATCGTGGCCGAGTTCGTCTTCACGCAAGACCCGGACTTCGAGCCCGAGACCCACGTGCCGGGCCTGAAGATGGAGTAGCCGCATCACTCCAAACGCATCCGCCGGTCCGAGAGGGCGATCCTCGTACCGAGCCGCACTGGCTCCCGCGGCGTAGCCGAAGGCGAAGCCGGGTCCTCAGTGCGGTCCGTTGCCCGTGAGGGCACCGACACAACCCACGACTGATGTAGGATCTCTGCCCAGAAGAGTAGGGTGGGTGGCCCGCCGCTTCAGCGGCGGGGGACACGAATTCGCTCGGACCGTCCCAGGAGCCGTCTGCGACGGTGATGCAGTTGCTTAAGCCCTGGCCCCTATTCTCCTGCTGCTCCTATGGGGCTGCCCGTGAGGTGAGCGAAACCCGTGGTGATCGGTCCCCAGGAAACGCAGAGCCCCGTAGGGACGACAGAAGGATTGGACTCGACGACCATCCCGCCACAGCCGCGCGCCGCTAACCCCTCACACGCCGCGTCAACAATCCCATTCCACCGAACAACAAGACGCCCAACACCGGCGCGGCGCTCGCACAACCCACGCTGCCCGTCTCGACCGCGCCCATGGTCAGGCTGAACTGGTAGCCGGTCGTCGGATCCTCCGTACGGTAAACCGGCAGCGACAGCTTGAACGACTTGTCCTTCGGCAGGGTCCACGTCGTGCCGACGTCCGGCGCACCGGTCACACCGGCGGGCACGGCCGTCAGCTCCAAGGTAAACGTCCGGCTGAGCGCGAATCGGCCGTCCGCCAGCAGGTCGATCTGGTCACCCTCGAAGATCGGCGGCGCCCACAGATACAGCGTGTCCCACGTGGTGGTCGCCTCCGGTGCGGTCGGCCCTCGTCGGTCGCGATCGTAGTAGCCCGTCGGTCCGGCCCACTCGGCGCCGGTCTCCCGATACACGGCGATGTGGCCGCGATCGGTGTTTGGATCGCCCACCAGCCGATCCGCGCCCGGATCGTATCCGTCCGTCGTATCGTCGCGGATGCCGAACTGCGGCGCACTGCACCCGCACTCCGTGCCCGGCTGGACGACCTCGAAGTGCATGACGTCGTCGGCCCGTGCCGGAGACCCTGGAGCCCCCAGCACCGCGAGAGAGACCATGACGACCAAAGAACCATCAAACGCCCGACCCGCTCGGTCCCGCCTGAAACCAGAGGCCGAATAGGCAATCCGACTGCATGACCATGTGCGCACGGCAAAGACCCTCCGAAGTGAGCCCGGTGTTCTTGTGAGAAGTGCCCGCCCGGCCGATCCGACCTCCATGCCAGTCCGAACGGTCTCATCGCAGTTCGCTTCGGCCGAGCACCGATCCGAAACGACTGCCCGACATGCCGACTACGGCACGACCGGGTATCCCGCCGCGATCCAGGCATCAAGGCCGCCGACCATATTGTACACCCGCGTGAACCCGAGCTGAACCATCTCGTCCGATGCGTACCCGCTGCGGTCATCGCCCGCGTCGCTGTAGACGATCGTCGGCGCGTCCTTGTCGAACTCAGCCAGATCACGGCTGAACACCTTCGAGCAGATGTAGCAGATGTTGTTGGCGTCCTCGATGTGGCCGGCCGCATACTCGTTCTCATAGCGCACGTCGAGCACCACGACGTTCGGATCGCTGTCGATCATCGCCTTGGCCTGTTCGGGTGTAAGGCTCTCGGCGTCGCCCGCCGGCGGAGGTTCCACCAGCACACAGCAACCGCTGACCAGGTGCATCATCAGCAGGCCGACCGTCGCCTGCAGCATGAGTGTTCTCGTGGTTGACCGCATGGAATCCTCCGGCTTAGCGTGGCCTGATGAGTCGTCTCCCGCGGATCGGGAGACCTTCCCGCGGGTGGCCCAATCCTAACCGAACCGATCCAGGATTCCAGGCTCGTCTCGCCGCCGTGGGTTTCGCCCTGGCCCGCGCTACCCTCAGCCGAGAATCCTGCCGCTTTTGACCTTGACGAGGGCTTGTCGGGATGCTGTAATGGTAGTTCTTTGCACCATCAGCTGCCTCGGGGCAGGGGACTACTAGCCAGGCGGGTTTGCCATGAGCAGGAAGACCAAGCAATTCGTAACCAACGAGTACGCCTCCTGGTACGAGGGCGTCGACAGCGCATGCGTCGTCGATTTGACAGGCCTGGACGCCAACTCGAACCATAAGCTCCGAGGCGAGCTACGCAACAAGGGTATCGAGCTTCGCGTTATCAAGAACTCGATGGCCCGCCGCGCGTTCGCCGATGGACCGCTCGATCCGCTAGGCAAGGCCCTGAAAGGTCCCTGTGCCCTGGCTCATGGTGGCGACTCGATCGTGGACGTGGCTAAGGAACTGGTGCGTCTCGCTAAGGAAATGGACGCCATTACCCTGAAAGTCGGGATGATCGAAGGTGATCCCGAACTGATGCGGGTCGATGACCTGGCCAAGATGAAGAGCCGCGCCGAGCTGCAGGGTGAGGTGCTGATGCTGGCCCTGTCGCCCTGGCGCCGGGTGGCCGGCTGTGCGACGGCCCCGTGGGCCGTGGTCGCCGGTTGCGTCAAGGCCCTCGCCGACAAAGACGAGGAGGCCCAGGCCGCGTAGTCCCAAGGTGATGGTGGGGGGCATGCCGGCTATCGAGGCCGGCGCGTTCGAGGAACCCAAACACAATCTCGTGTCGGTGCCCGAGTGTCCCGGATGCCTTGCGGTAGCAGGGCGGGGTTAAAGGATCTCATCGGGAAATCCGCTATCGGGCCGACCGCTAAGGCGTTGGTTGTACGGAGCATGAGAACCATGTCAGACGAAGCGACCGCAACGGCCGAACCCCGCGAGTTCAGCGCGGACATCAAGGATCTCGGCGACAAGATCGTCGAGCTGACGGCCAAGCAGGCCCAGGAGCTGGCGGACTACCTCAAGGAGGTCCACAACATCGAGCCGGCCGGTGGTACCGTCGCGATGGCCGCCATGCCCGGCGCGGCTGGCGGAGGCGAAGCCGCCGAAGAGGCTGCTCCCAGCTCCTTCGACGTGATCATCAAGGCCGCCGGCGACAAGAAGATCGCCGTGATCAAGGAAGTCCGTGCGGCCACCGGTCTGGGCCTCAAGGACGCCAAGGCCCTCGTCGACGAGGCGCCGAAGGCGGTCAAGGAGGGCCTGAGCAAGGAAGAGGCCGAAGAGCTGGCCAAGAAGCTCGAAGAGGCCGGCGCAACGATCGAAGTCGCAGGCAAATAGGACCGGAAGCCCCCCGGACAGCCCGGGTCGAATCGGCCCGCTGGCCAAGGGAGCCGTCCTCGTCGGGCCGGAGTGATGCCTATTCTCGCGCTTCGGCCGAACAACGGGCCCGTTTGTTGCGTCCAATATCGTGGGATAGCGCCGGACCGCGCGCCGAACGTGGCCGGCCTTCGAGCAAAGTAGGGCCTTGCAATTTCCGGACCAGATGCTAAGCTAACGGTTTGTTCCGGAGAATCCTTCCGCTGCGTGCGCGAGACAGGTCGGTGAGAGGGGCAGATCGGGCATCGGGCCCGCCAGCCTCGTCCCGGGACACCCGACCGAACAGATGGCGCTCGCCGGATCGTCGTGTCCCCATGGTGTGACGTTCCAGACGTCGAACCCAACGAAGGGTGCTTCTATCGCTGGGTCCATGGACAGTATTCCCCCAGATAACAGGGCTGCGGTGAGAGTCTAGCCGCGTCTTCGGCGGTATGCGCCGACCGACCATCGAAGAAAGGAAGTCGACATGGTCAAGGTGGTGACGAATCGTAATTTCAGCAAGGTCGGTGACGCCATGCCCGTCCCCGATCTCATCGAGATCCAGACCGAGAGCTATCGACGCTTCCTCCAGGATGACGTTGAGCCCGAGAAACGCAAGGATCACGGCCTTGAGGCCTTGCTCCGCGAGGTGTTCCCCATCGTCAGCTACGACGAGAACATGTCGCTCGAGTACCTCGGCTATGAGCTCGGCAAGCCCCGACACGATCCGGACGAGTGCCGACAGCTTCGGCTGACCTTCGGCAAGCCCTTCCGTATCCGGTGCCGGCTCATCCGCAAGGACAAAGACGAGATCATGGAGGACGTGATCTACCTCGGTGAGCTGCCGATCATGATCGGCGGCGGCGAGTTCATCATCAACGGGGCTGAGCGCGTCATCGTATCCCAGCTCCACCGTTCGCCCGGTGTGGACTTCGTCAAGGAATCCGCCGAGGGCGACAGGGCCCTCCACGCCTGCCGCATCATCCCCGAGCGCGGAAGCTGGATCGAGATCAACGTCACCCGCAAGGATGAGCTGAGCGTCCGCATCGATCAGTCCAGCAAGATCCCGGCCACGACCTTCCTGCGGGCCATGGACGAGAAGTACAGCACCGATGAGGCCATCATCACCGCTTTCTACGGCGACGTGATCAAGACGGCCAAGGTCGGCTCCTTGAAACCCGGCATGTACGCTGCTGAGACCATCATCGACGAGGAAAGCGGCGAGGAGTTCGTCCGCGCCGGCTGCCAGCTCGGCGATCAGGTCGAGGCCATTCAGGGCAGCGGCCTCAAGCAGATCGCGGTCATCGACAGCATCCAGGACCCGCTGATCCTCAACACGCTTGCCCAGGACAACAGCCGCAACCACGAAGAGGCCCTGCTCAAGATCTACGCCCGGCTCAGGCCCGGCAACCCGCCGCAGCTCGACCGGGCCCGCAAGCTGTTCGCCGAAAAGTTTTTCGACGAGAACCGCTACCGGCTCGGAAAGGTCGGGCGCTTCCGCCTCAATCGCAAGTTCGACCAGGAGATCTCCGAGGACGAGATGACCCTCCGCGTCGAGGACCTGGTCAACTCGCTCAAGTACCTGCTGCTCCTGCGCACCGGCGACAGCCAGTACGACGTCGACGACATCGACCACCTGGGCAACCGCCGCCTGAGGACCATCGACGAGCTCGCCGCCGACGAGCTCCGCAAGGGCTTCCTCAAGCTCCGCCGGACCGTCCAGGAGCGGATGAGCCTCAAGAACCCCGACGAGCTCCAGCGCATCGCCGAGCTGGTCAACAGCAAGAGCATCAGCAGTAGCATCGAGTTCTTCTTCGGCCGGGGCGAACTGAGCCAGGTGGTCGACCAGACCAACCCGCTGGCCCAGCTCACGCACGAACGACGGCTGTCGGCACTTGGTCCGGGCGGCCTGAACCGAAAACGAGCCGGCTTCGAAGTTCGCGACGTGCATATCAGCCACTACGGCCGGATCTGCCCGATCGAGACGCCGGAAGGCACGAACATCGGTCTCATCGCCTCGCTGGGCATCTACTCATCGGTCGATCCCTACGGTTTTTTGGTCACGCCCTACCGCAAGATCAGCAAGACGAAGGTGACCGACCAGATCGACCTGCTGCGTGCCGACGAGGAGATGCGCGTCGTCCTGGCGCCGTCGAACAGCCCGGACGCCGACGGCAAGATCCGGGGCGATCAGGTCCTGGCCCGCCGGCACGGCGACCTGGCCAGCCTCGACGCCAAGGACGTCGGCTACATCGACATCAGCCCGAAGCAGACGGTCGGCGTCTCGGCCTCGTTGATCCCGTTCCTCGAGCATGACGACGCCAACCGGGCTTTGATGGGCTCGAACATGCAGCGGCAGGCCGTCCCGCTGCTCACGTGCGAGCCGCCCATCATCGCAACCGGCATGGAGCGAGCGGTGGCCGAGAACAGCGGCATGGTCGTCCGAGCCCAGACCTCCGGCACCATCACCTACGCCGATGCCAAACGCATCGTCATCAACAACACCGACGAGTACATCCTCCGCAAGAATGTCGGCCTGAACGACAACTGTTGCCTGACCCAGAAGCCGCTCGTCAGCCCCGGGCAGAAGGTCAAGAAAGGCCAGGTCATCGCCGACGGCGCCGCGACCCGCGACGGCGAGTTGGCCCTCGGCAAGAACGTGCTCGTGGCGTTCATGACCTACGACGGGCACAATTTCGAGGATGCCATCGTCATCAGCGAGCGCATGGTCAAGGAGGACACCTTCACCAGCATCCACATCGAGGAGTTCGAGGTCGAGATTCGCGAGACCAAGCTCGGTCGTGAGGAGTTCACCCGCGACATCCCGAACGTCAGCGAGCGGGCCCTGCGCAACCTCGACGAGAACGGCGTCGTCATGCCCGGCACGAAGGTCGGCCCCGGCGACATCCTCGTCGGTAAGGTCAGCCCCAAGAGCAAGAGCGAGCTCACCCCGGAGGAGAAGCTGCTGCACGCGATCTTCGGCCGCGCCGGCGAGGACGTGAAGAACGACTCTCTCGAGGTCCCGGCCGGCAAAGAAGGCATCGTCATCGACACCAAGCGGTTCAGCCGTCGGATGCACATGACCGAGGAGCAGAAGCGCAGCCTCAACAAACAGATGAAGGCCCTCCGCCAGGAGATGGACGAGGCCATCGCCGAGCTCTTCCGTCAGATGTGCGACGAGATCAACGAGGCCGTCGGGCAGGAGATGGTCGACCCCAGCACGCGCCAGAAGGTCGGCAAGCACGAGCTCCTCGACGTGATCATGGAGCAGGTCGACACCTTCGAGACCGACTGGATCAAGCCCGTCAAGAACCGCGACGACGGGATGAAGATCTACAACCGATATTGGCCGCGCATCCAGGAGATGATCGAGGAGCGCGATCGTAAGCTCGGCCAGATGAAACGGGGCGACGAGCTGCCCAGCGGCGTGCTCGAGATGGTCAAGGTCTATCTCTCCACCAAGCGCCAGCTCTCGGTGGGCGACAAGATGGCCGGACGGCACGGCAACAAGGGCGTCATCGCCAAGATCGTCCCTGAAGAGGATATGCCCTTCCTCGAGGACGGCCGACCCGTCGACATCCTGCTGAACCCGCTGGGCGTGCCCTCCCGTATGAACGTGGGACAGATCCTCGAGACCCACCTGGGGTGGGCCGCCGGGGTCCTCGGCTTCCAGGCCATTACGCCCGTCTTCGACGGTGCCACCGAGGGCGAGATCCGCGAGTGCATCAACGAGGCCACGGGCTACGTCAAGGAGCGCCTCGAGGACGTCGAAGCCATCCAGCAGGCCGGCGATACCGATGAGCTCCTCGTGGACATGCCCGAGGCCGGCAAGGTCATCCTCTACGACGGCCGAACGGGGGACCGGTTCGACCAGGATGTGACGGTCGGCTACATCTACATGATGAAGCTGCATCACCTGGTGGACGACAAGATCCACGCCCGCGCCACCGGCCCCTACAGCCTCATCACGCAGCAGCCCCTCGGCGGGAAGGCCCGCACGGGCGGCCAGCGCTTCGGTGAGATGGAGGTCTGGGGCCTGGAAGCCTACGGAGCGGCCTACATCCTGCAAGAGCTGCTGACCGTCAAGAGCGACGACGTCGAGGGCCGCACGAAGATCTACGAGTCGATGGTCAAGGGCGCCAACACGCTCGAGGCCGGTACGCCCGTGAGCTTCGATGTGCTCTGTAACGAGATCCGCGGGCTGGGCCTGAACATCCAGCTCGAGAAGAAGAAGGTGATCTGAGCCTTGCGACATGAAGGCGCAGAAGACGCCTTCCAGCGGCGCGTACGTGGCAACAGGCTATGGAGAGTTGGTTTCGAATTGCGGTCGGTAGCAGGCGAGCTGCGCAACGTCTTACTTCAGCGCGTGCTCCGAGTTCTGCGGGGCTGCCGGATGCCGCAGAGATGTACCGAAGCAGTGTCAGCCGCTCGTACTACGCCGCCTTTTCAGCGGTGACGGGTGTTCTGATTGACGAAGGCGTCGCCTTCGGAGCAGGTTATGCAAGCCCGCCGCATAGGGATGTCCCAGCGCTGCTCGGGCGCCACCTGGAGCAGCGCCTCGGGCGGCGAAGACTGAAGCAGGTGAAGACCGCCATATGGAGCCTATACTCGATGCGGCTTGAGGCGGACTACCGAGATCGGCGCGAATTGACGCGGCGATCGCACGCAACGCGCTCCGTGACGCGTGCATGGTGCTTCGAGAGTTGGGGGTGCCTGAATGACCCCAGTGGGTTCGGCCGAGAAAGAGGAAATCGTAGAGCTGGTTCGGCACTACTTGGAGCCTTACCAGCCCAAGAACTATCGTCTCGAGGTCGTGCCCGACGGGGTTCGGCAGGACGACGACTGGTATGATGTCGTTGTGCAGGCGGTTCCCGATGTTGCGAGGTCTTATGAGTACTACGGCCTGCTCACTGAAGCAGAGATGAAGGTTCAAGAGGAGAAAGGCAAGAAGGTCCTCTTGGTGCCCGTGCTGCCTGGCTAGGATGGCGACGAAGACCTGGAGATCGATGAGTCTCCAAGCGATCCGGAGAGAACGGAATGGCAGAAAGCGTATACGATCGAATCAACGACTACGGAAGCGTCAAGATCACGCTGGCCAGCCCCAACGATATTCGGAGCTGGTCGTTCGGCGAGGTCAAGAAGCCCGAGACGATCAACTACCGCACGTACCGTGCCGAGAAGGATGGTCTGTTCTGCGAGCGGATCTTCGGGCCCGAGCGTGACTGGGAGTGCTTCTGCGGAAAATACAAGGGCACGAAACACAAGGGTATGATCTGCGATCGCTGCGGCGTGAAGGTCACGCACAGTCGCGTCCGCCGAAAACGCATGGGCCATATCAACCTGGCCGCGCCCATCGTGCATATCTGGTTCTTCAAGGCCATGCCCAGCCGACTGGGCAACCTGCTCGACATGAAGACCAGCGACCTGGAGAAGGTCATCTACTTCCAGGACTACGTCGTGGTCGAGAAGCTCGATCCCGAGTGCCCGCTCCAAGAGCGCCAGCTCCTGACCGAAGAGGAGTTCCGCGCCAACAGCGAGCGCTATCCCGGTCAGTTCCGGGCCATGATGGGCGCCGAGGCCGTCAAGGAACTGCTCCAGCGGTTGAACCTCGCCGAGCTGAGCCAGGAGCTCCGCGACGCCCTGACCAAGACCAACAGCCGCCAGAAGATCAAGGACTTGACCAAGCGCCTCAAGATCGTCGAGTCCCTCAAGCAGTCGGAGAACCAGCCCGAGTGGATGGTGATGGATGTCATCCCCGTGATTCCGCCCGATCTCCGGCCGCTGGTCCTGCTCGAGAGCGGCAACTTCGCCACGAGCGACCTCAACGACCTCTACCGCCGCATCATCAACCGGAACAACCGGCTGAAGAAGCTCGTCGACCTCAACGCCCCCGAGGTCATCATCCGAAACGAAAAGCGGATGCTCCAGCAGGCCGTCGACGCCCTGTTCGACAACGGCCGGTGCCGTCGGCCCGTCTTGGGCTCGTCCAACCGCCCGTTGAAGTCGCTCACCGACATGATCAAGGGCAAGCAGGGCCGCTTCCGTGAGAACCTCCTGGGCAAGCGCGTCGACTACTCGGCCCGATCGGTCATCGTCGTCGGTCCCGAGCTCAAGCTGCATCAGTGCGGCCTGCCCAAGAAGATCGCCCTGGAGCTCTATCAGCCGTTCATCATCCGCAAGCTGAAGGAGCATGGGTTGGCCGATACCATCAAGTCGGCCAAGAAGATGCTCGAGCGCCGCGACCAGGAGATCTGGGACATCCTCGAAGAGGTCATCGACCAGCACCCGGTCCTGCTCAACCGGGCGCCCACCCTGCACCGCATGGGGATCCAGGCCTTCGAACCCGTCCTGGTCGAGGGCAACGCCATCAAGATCCATCCCCTGGTCTGCCGGGGCTTCAACGCCGACTTCGACGGCGACCAGATGGCCGTCCATCTACCGCTCAGCATCGAGGCCCAGGCCGAAGCCCACGTGCTGATGCTCAGCACCAACAACATCTTCAGCCCGTCCGACGGTCGGCCGATCATGTCCCCGTCTCAGGACATCGTCCTCGGCCTGTATTACCTGACCACCTGGCACCCGGACGAGCCGGGCGAGCACAAGAAGGAGAAGCTTGAGGAAGGCGCCCAGTGGGGCTTCTACTCACCCGATGAGGCGATGTTGGCCTACGACCGCGGCCAACTCGGCCTGCACGCGAACATCTTCGTCCGCCTGCGTCGGTCCTCCGTCGTGGACGGCCCCAAGGAGATGCCGCGCGACATCCAGCCGAATGAGCGCGTCAAGACGACGGTGGGGCGGCTGATCATGAACGACATCCTCCCGCCCGAGATGCCGTTCTACAACTACAAGATCGATTCGGGCGGTTCGCGACGCATCATCGCCGACTGCCACGCCCTGCTGGGCCGATCCGCGACGATCCGCCTGCTCGACGATCTGAAGGACCTCGGCTTCCAGTGGTCCACGCTGGCCGGACTCTCCTTCGGCGTCACCGACCTGCGCGTGCCGGCGGCCAAGCAGAAGATTCTTGATGCGGCCCAAAAGGCCGTCGACAAGGTCGAGCGCGATTACCGCAAGGGCGCCATCACCGACCAGGAGCGCTACCACCAGCTCATCGATACGTGGATCCACGCTCGTGAGCAGGTGACCGAGGCCATGCGCGTCGAACTCCAGAACGACATGCGCGACGCGCGCAACGAGTATCTGCCCTTCGACAGCCAGAAGGGTCGGCTCTATCTCAACCCGGTGCACCTGATGCGGCATTCCGGTGCCCGGGGCTCGATCGACCAGATCCGGCAGCTCGCCGGCATGCGCGCCCTCATGGCCAAGCCCTCGGGCGAGATCATCGAGACGCCCATTAAGTCCAACTTCCGAGAGGGCCTTAACGTGCTCGAGTACTTCAGCTCGACACACGGCGCCCGAAAGGGCCTGGCCGATACCGCCCTCAAGACCGCCGATTCAGGCTACCTCACGCGGAAACTGGCCGACGTGGCTCAGAACGTCATCATCAACCAGCTCGATTGCGGCACCATCAACGGCGTGACCAAGCAGGCCGTCTTCGAGGGCGAAAACATCAGTGTGTCCCTGAGCGATCAGATCGTCGGACGCGTGGCCCGCGACCCGATCCGCCACCCGGTGACCGACGAGCTTATCGTGGATCGAAACCAAATCATCACCAAGGAGATCGCACGACGCATCGAGCTGCCCCCGCCCGACGGGCTCGGTCTCGAGTCGATTCGTGTGCGGAGCCCGCTGACCTGCGAGAGCCCCCTCGGCGTCTGTGCCCACTGCTACGGCGTGGACCTCTCGACCGGCGACCTGGTTGAGGAGGGCATGGCCGTCGGAATCATCGCCGCCCAGTCCATCGGCGAGCCCGGCACGCAGCTGACCATGCGGACGTTCCACACCGGCGGTGTGGCGTCCCACCGGGTGACCGATCGGGCCCTCCGCTGCTCGCAAGCGGGGACCGTCGTGTACCACGAGCTCAACGCCGTCGAGGTGGTCGATCCCCACTCCAAGGGCAGCCGCAAGGTCATCCTCAAACGCCGCGGCGAGCTGATCATCAACGACCCCAAGGGCCGCGAGCTCGAGCGCTTCGCCACGCCCTACGGCTCGACCCTCCTCGTCGACGACGGCGAGAAGGTCAAGCCCGGTACGCCCCTGGTCACCTGGGACCCGTTCCTCACGCCGATCCTGGCCGAGAACGAGGGCTACGTCCGGTTGCAGGACATCATCGACGGCGACACCGCGCGACACGAGTCTGAACGCGAGGACGCCAAGCTGATCGTCGTCGAGCACAAGGGCGACAAGACGCCCCAGATCATCGTCGAGGACGCCGAGGGCAAGATCCTGGAGTACTTCTACCTGCCGCCGCGAGCGCGTATCGAGGTGGAGGAAGGCCAGGAGATCAAGCCCGGTATGCTCCTCGCTCGGCGCCCCCGACAGATCGCCGGGACGCAGGACATCACCGGTGGTCTGCCGCGTGTGACGGAGATCTTCGAGGCCCGTCGCCCGAAGGAGCCGGCCGTCATGGCCGAGATCAGCGGCAAGGTCGAGCTGCGGTCCGACCGCCGACGCGGGAAGATGACCATCATCGTCAGCAGCCAGACGATGGAGAAGGAGCACCACGTCCCGCAGGACAAGCCGCTGCTCGTCCACGCCGGCGACTACGCCGACGCGGGTCAGCCGTTGGTCGAAGGCCCGCTCGTCCCGCACGACATCCTTCGGATCAAGGGTGAGGAAGCGCTCCAGTCGTATCTCCTCGCCGAGATCCAGGGCGTCTACCGGAGCCAGAACGTGAGCATCAACGACAAGCACGTCGAGGTCATCCTCGCCCAGATGCTCCGCAAGGTGCAGATCGAGGCCGCCAACGACTCGGACTTCCTGCCCGGTGAGGTGGTCGACAAGTTCCGGTTCCGCGCCGAAAACGAGCGCCTCCGCAAGAGCGTCAAGATCAGCGACGCCGGCGATACGGAGTTCGAGGTCGGTCAGATCATCGCACGGGACGAGTTCAACGAGGTCAACGAAGAGGTCGAAGAGGACGGCGGCGAGCCCGCCAAGGGCAAGCGCCCGAAGGAGTGCACGGCTCGGACGCTGCTGCTCGGCATTACCAAGGCCAGCCTGCAGAGTGAATCTTTCATCTCGGCCGCCTCCTTCCAGGAGACGACCAAGGTCCTCACCGAGGCTTCGCTCGGCGGTGCCGTCGATCGCCTCATCGGTCTCAAGGAAAACGTGATTCTGGGCCACCTGATCCCGGCGGGTACGGCCTTCAAGCCGCACCTGAACTTGCACATGAAGAAGCTGGGCACCCCCGTCACCATCGAGGAAGAGGTCTCGGTGGAGGAGGAGGTGGAGCGTCAGATGGCCGAGGCCGGCGAGGAGCTGGCCGAGCAGGGCGAGGGTTCGGGAAGCTGACGAACCTCGAGGGTCGGTCGGCTTCAATGCGAAACGCCGACGACATCCGTGGACAGATTCAACGAGACACAAGCTATGCCGACAATCAACCAACTGGTCCGCAACCCGCGGAAGGACGTGCCCAAGAAGTCCAAGGTCCGTGACCTGAACCGCTGCCCACAACGCCGCGGCGTCTGCCTTCAGGTCAAGACCCAGCCGCCCAAGAAGCCGAACTCGGCCCTGCGAAAGGTCGCCCGGGTTCGTCTGACCAACGGCAAGGAGGTCACGGCCTACATCCCCGGCATCGACCACAACCTCCAGGAGCACAGCATCGTGCTCGTCCGGGGTGGCCGGGTCCGCGACCTGCCGGGCGTCCGCTATCACATCGTCCGCGGGACGCTCGACTGCGCCGGCGTCGAGGGCGATAAGGCCGGGCGCCCCCGCGCTCGCGGTCGCAGCAAGTACGGCGTCCGCAGCAAGAAGTAGAACCGTGACTTCCGGGCCGGCGCGACACAGCACCGCCGTCCGCGCTGGCGAGGGATCCAGGAGCTCATGCGCCGCGCCGCGGCGCTGACGTCGGCCGTCGTGGGGATGAGCCGGCGAGTATGGTGAGCGGCGTACGATGCGTCGCCAGAGCGGGCGAGATCACATCGCCCGCGCCAGAAGGGAGCAGAACGATGGCACGTAAACGATGGACCAAGTCGGTCGAGCAACTCCGGCCCGACGCCAAGTACAACAGCAAGCTCGTCAGCAAATTCATCAACTGCCTGATGTGGGACGGTAAGAAGTCCGTCGCGACGCGGGTCTTCTACGATGCGATGGAGACCATCAGCCAGCGGGTCAAGGACAAGCCCCCGCTGGAGGTCTTCGAGACTGCCATCGAGAACGTCAAGCCGAACCTCGAGGTCCGCAGCAAACGCGTCGGTGGCTCGAACTACCAGGTGCCCATGCAGGTCAACCGCAAGCGGCAGCAGTCACTGGCCTTCCGTTGGATCATCAACTCGGCTCGCGAGAAGAAGGGCCGGCCGATGGCCCAGCGGCTCAGCCAGGAGATCGTGGATGCCTACA
Organism: uncultured Planctomycetales bacterium; assembly: GCA_964622545.1. Taxonomy (GTDB): domain Bacteria; phylum Planctomycetota; class Phycisphaerae; order UBA1845; family JAFGLZ01; genus JAFGLZ01. The sequence continues at coordinate 87,957 of CAZUQM010000013.1, forward strand.
ACCGCGAGGGCGCGGCCATGAACATCCGCGAGAACATGCACCGCATGGCTGAGGCCAACCGCGCCTTCGCCCACTTTGCGTGGTGATCAGAACCCGATCAGAAGGTCGTCAGATCTACTGGAGCAAACCTCTTCAGCAGGCATCGCATGCCGCCGGCTCGCTGCGGGACGCGGCCTGCAGCGCTGTGGCTCTGCCTCCGTCCTAAGTTGCGCGTTGCCGCGACGACGGGCGGGCCGACGACGATCGGTTCGCCGAGGAGGCCCGTTTCGGTGTCCAGAGGCTCACCACGCCTGTAGATCGCCCACGATCTCCTCGATCAGGTCCTTCAGCGTCACGATGCCCAAAAAGCGTTCGTGTGCGTCCGTCACGATCGCCATTCCCGCCCCCCGGGCCTGCATGGCCGTGAGCGCCGAGGTCACGCTCTGATTCGGGTCAAGCCGGAGGTGCGGCAGTAGGAAATCCGGCACCGGTCGCTCGCGACGCTGCTCGTCCATCAGCACCTCGAAGACCAGCACGATACCCGCGACGCGACCCGATGCGTCCAAGACCGGTAATCGACTGAAGCGATGCCGGGGCGCATCCTCGACGAACGCCTCACGCGTGGTGTCAAGCCGAACCGTCCGGACATGCCGCCGGCCGATCATGGCCGAGCGAACCGGCACCTGCGACAGGCTCATCACGCGGTCCACGATGGCCGATTGCTCATCCGACAGCACCCCTTCGCCCACCCCCTCGCGCAGCGCCGCCGCGATCCGCTGACGCGGCCCGAGCGACGCCAGCCGCCCGCTCTCGGTCACGCCGACGCATCGCGCGGCCAGCCGCGCCAAGCCGCGCAGCAGGGCGATCACCCCCAGCCCCCGGAACAGCAGGTCGCTCAACCGTAGCGGCCACGCCAGGCGGACCATCAACAGGTCGGCCTCGCGACGGAACAGGTTCTTCGGCGTGACCTCGGCGAACACGAAGATGATCGGCGTGAGCGCCAGCGCCGTCAGGATCTCCGCCCGGCCGTCCGGAACGCCTGCCTCGATGAACATCGCGACGACACACGCCGTCGCCAGGTAGTTCGACAGGTTCGTGCCCACCAGGGTCGTGGCGATGCTGCCTTCCCGATCGTACAACATGCGGCTCAGCAGCAGGGCCGGTCCGCGACCCATGCGACGGCCCAGCTCCAGCCGGATCGTGTTCAGGCAGTACAGGCCGGTCTCACAGCCCGAGTAAAACGCGCTCAGAGCCAGCCCCGCCAACACGCCCGGGATGAGCCACAGCCAGATCATCTCAGCTGCCGTCCTCCTCCGTGGTCCCGTCGTCCAGCCGGACCTGCACGCGGTCGATCCGCCGGCCCACCATCGACTCCACCGTCAAGACCAGGTTCCCGATGCGAACCCGATCGCCCACGCGCGGCACACGACCCGACCGGGCATAGAACAGGCCGGCCAGCGTATCCACGCGGTCGTCCAACACGTCCGGCCCCATCGCCTGGGCCAGGGCGCGAACGCTCAACCGTCCCGCCACGCTGAACCGCGCCGGATCCTCCAAGGCCTCCACGTCGGGTCGGGCCGGAGGCAGATCTTCGTCACGGATCTCCCCGACGATGTGCTCGAGCACGTCCTCAATCGTGACCAGACCGGCCGTGCCGCCGTACTCGTCCACAACGATCGCCAACTGCGTTCGCGTCTCACGAAAGTGTCGCAGCAGTTGCTCCAACCGCATTTGCTCAGGAACGAACCGCACACGCCGCAGGTGCTCGCGCAGCGGGACCTCCGCTTGCGTCACCACGTCCCGCGCGTACAACACGCCCACGACGTGGTCCAGATCGCTTTCATACGCCGGGATCTTCAACAGGTGCGTCTCGCGAAACAGCTCGATCAGCTCCGCGGGCGGTCGAGCCAGGTCGAACGCCGCCACGTCGACCCGCGGCACCATCACCTCGTGAACGCGGGCCTCGGCCAGATCGACCACCTGCTGAAGCCACGTGCTCTCCCCGGGGTCGATCGACCCTTCCTGGCTGCTGATGTCGAGCAGGGTCTTGAGCTCTTCGGCCGTCACGGACAGGCCCGCCGTCGGCGGCCGGCCGATCAGCCGCAGCACCGGCTCGACCAGCACGGCCTCGAGGACGAGACGCAGAGGCGAGACGGCCCATTGGAAGCCATGCAGAATCGGCGCGACGATCGGTGCGACGCGCACCGCCCCCGCCGAGGCGATGACCTTCGGAATCACCTCGCCGAAGATCACCACGATCAGCAGACTCAAGATGCCGCCGAGCGACGCCGCCGCCGGACCGTACAGCGCATCCACCTTGCGGATCAGGACGTAGCTCGTGGCGAAGATCAGAACGTTGACCGTGTTGTTGCCGATCAGGACCGTCGCCAGAAGCCGACGCGGCCCACCCATCAGCTCGGCCGCCAGCCGCTGCGTTCGAGATGGGCTTCTGCGAAAGACGTGCAGGTCGTGCTGCGTCAGGCTGAACAGCGCCGTCTCGCTGCCGCTCAGGAACCCCGAGCACACCAGAAGCACCAGCAACATCACCCACTGCCAGACATGATCGATGAACAGCTCGGTCATGGAGGTCCCGTCATCGCGTGCGTTGGATACCCGGCATCGCGGCCCCCGAGCCCCTTCACCCGAAGGCCGGCAGGTCTCAAGGTCTTAGGTCCGTCGGCCCTATCCGCGCCGCGCCGTTGAGCCCCGACCGTCCCGAAGGTTCTCCAAGCCCGGGAGGCGGTCTCGGTAAGGTCGATTCCAGGGTCGCAGGGGTGGCCAGGCCGGAAGCTACCCCAGGCCGCCGGCCAGGCTCTGCGTCTGGCGGATGATCAGGTTGTCGTGTCCACAGATGATCTGGTCGGCGATCTCGAGGAGTTCCCTCAACGACTCGACCGCTTGCTCGGCATCGCTGCACCGCTCGAAGGCCCGTCCCTGCTCGAGGTAATCCCGGTTGATGACCGCGTCACCCGCCACCGCGATGGTCGCCGAGGGCGGCACCAAGAGCAGCGCGCTGCTGCCGGGCGTCACCCCAGGCGCCGGGAACAAGTGAACCTGCGGGGTGATCTTGTCCGGCGCCGCCTCAACGCGCTCCAGAAGGGCCAACTCGTCGCGGATGAGCCGCTCCTGCTCCTCGTCCGCGCCGGCGTCAGCGTCGAGCAGACCGGCCAGATGATCCCGGTAGGCCGAAATCTCGGGCTCGTGCGTCAACCACGTCGCGCCATCAAACAGCGTCAGGCCTCGCCGATGCACCGGTTGCAGTGTCGTCAGGAACACGGCGTCCACCTGCTCCGGCTTCAGGCCCGTCCGCTCGCTCAAGCGGTGCGCCAGCATCTCCGACGGCAGCGACGGATCTACCAGGATCCTCTTGCCGTCTGATCGAACGAGGGTCGTCGTCGCGTGCGGCGTGCGCACCGGTTGCTGCTCGTTCCAGAAGCGGTTGTGACTCAGGCATCCGATGCTGATGACGTCGAAACTGACGGCCATGGAATCCTCCAACGCGTCGGCATTGTACCACATGTGCAGGACAGCATGCGGTGTTCCATGGCGGGCCTTGGACGGGCGCTAGCGAATAGGTTGAGCCGGTGGGGTGCGGTCCTACGCTCAAACGGTCGGCGTGTCGTGGTCTCGGAACTTGCTCAAGCGACGGAGCATCTGGCGAACGCCTTCAACCCGAGGATGAACCCGCAGCGCGGCCAGGTACCACTCCCGCGCGGCCTCATACCGGCAGAGCTGAACGCAGCAATGGCCCAGGTTCGCCATCGCCGCGAAATGGTGCGGGTTCAGCTCGACCGTGCGAAGGAAGTCTTCCAGAGCCCGACAGTGACAGTTGCACAGCGTGTGGGCCATGCCCCGTTGGTGGTAGGCCTCGGCAAAGGTCGGGTGGACTTCGATGACCTCGTCGAGCACCCGTCGCGCATCGGTTCCCAGTCCGTCCGAGAGGTGTTTCATCGCCTCGTGCAAGGCGGTCGTGGCATCCGGGCCGGCCTCGCCGAACCAGGCAGACCACAAGGCCTGCTCGGCGCACGCCACCGCCATGGGGTCTTCGGAATGCAGTACCTTGGCCAGCATCTCCAGGTCTTCCGGACGCTCGACCCTCTCGTAGAAGCTGTCGGCTAGTTGGCGAAGCTCCTCATTCTCCGCCTCGGTGAACTCGCCGAGGTCCGGCAAGAAGCTCTTGCCGTCGGACCATGAGGGCGCTCGATCGCTAGGCCGTGGCTGGGACATCGAACCTCTTGACTGCATACGAACAAGACGCACGGATACATAGACCCCAGGGTCACCGATTACCCTTGGACGATAGGCTTGCGCTCACTGCGTGACGAAGTCCAGTTAGCGGTGAACTGAACACAAGATTGCAGCAACTTCTTTTTCGAGAACGATTTACAGGCTAATCAGAGCTGCTGCCCGCAATGAATCTCGACGCCGCAACGATGGGACTCCCGTCCTACAGATATGCCGAATCGCCCAGTTTACTGAACCAGGGAATACTAGGTTGACCATGCCATCGGAGTCAATGACCAGTTCACGGCGAGTGGCATTACCCGGAAGTACCGATAAATAAACGAGCTAGCAACTCCCGCCGGGACCGCAATCCAGCGACTCAAACCATCCAGAAACGCCTTCATGTTGCCCCATTGTGTGCCGCTTTGCACATCCCAGGGGGATAACCCCCGGACACACCGAGCGGACAGGGGCCCCAGGACCAGTCGCCACAAGGGGCCGAACGGATCTCCCTTGACCGTGCCTCGACCTGGGGTGTGCACGCCTCCCTTGACATCCCGATCCGGAAGGCTAGGCTAAGGTGATTGAGCAACGTAAGCCTCGGTCCGCCGCGTGCTTTGTGTTCGCCCCTCTCTGGAATGGGATGAGGACGTTATTTGTTTGACCCGCTCAGCTTAATGATCCGTGTGCCCGTCGTGCTGCTCGCACTGACCGTGCACGAGTTCGCGCACGCCTACGTAGCCCTGCGTCGCGGCGACGAGACCGCATACCGCATGGGGCGTTGCACGCTCAACCCTCTGGCGCACCTGGATTTCTTTGGGACATTGTGTATCATGTTCGCGCCCATCGGCTGGGCCAAGCCCGTCCCCGTCAATCCTCTGAACTTCAGGAACCCCGGCCGCGATAACATGCTCGTCTCCATCGCCGGGCCCGTCAGCAACGTCCTCCAGGCGCTGGCCTTCGCGGTCCTCCTCCGCCTGCTCCTGCACACCTCGGTCTTCGACGGCAGCATGAGCGCCCAGCTTCGCCAGATGCTTGCCGCCATGTGCTACGTCGGTGTGCTCGTCAATTGCGGCCTGGCCATGTTCAACATGCTGCCGATCTTTCCGCTGGACGGCTTCCACGTCACGCGCTACTTCGTCGGACCTGAGGGCAAGACCACGCTCGACGGAATCGCACCGTACGGCATGTATGTCATCCTCGGTTTGGTATTCCTGCCCTCGTTCACGTCTGGCCAGATCAACCCACTGTACAGTATCATCTCCTACCCGGTGAACTTCGTACTGACGTACGTGGCCGGGATGTGAACCGGCATTCGTCAACCCACAACGCGAGGACCGAGTCGAACGATGCGTGTGCTATCCGGTGTGCAACCCTCGGGCAAGCTGCACTTGGGAAACTACTTCGGCGCAATGCTGCCGCAGATCGAGATGCAGGCCCAGCATGAATGCTTCTACTTCATTGCCAACTACCACGCCCTGACGAGCCTCGGCGACGGTCCGGCCCTCGAGCAGGCCGAGGATGAGGTCGCCCTCGGTTACCTGGCCATCGGCCTCGATCCGGAGAAGACCGTCTTCTTCCGGCAGTCGGACGTGCCCGAGACCACCGAGCTGGCATGGATCCTCAATTGCGTGACACCCATGCCGTTGCTCCAGCGCTGCCATGCCTACAAGGACAAGGTCGCTCAAGGCCTCACCGCCAACGCGGGGCTGTTTACGTACCCGGTCCTTCAGGCGGCGGATATCCTGATCTACAAAAGCCACCTCGTGCCCGTCGGCCAGGACCAGAAGCAGCACGTCGAGATCACGCAGGACATCCAGACCAAGTTCAATGCCCAGTACGGAGAGATCCTGGTCCGCCCCGAGCCGCTCATCCGCGAAGAGGTTGCCACCGTGCCGGGCACCGACGGCCGCAAGATGTCCAAGAGCTACGAAAACGCCGTCGAGCTGTTTCTCCCGGACAAGCAGGTCCGCAAGAAGATCATGTCCATCGTGACCGACTCCACGCCCGTCGAGGACCCCAAGGACCCCGACACCTGCAACGTGATGGCCCTGCTCCGGCTGCTCACCGACGACAAAGAGCGCGCCGAGTGGGAGCAGCGCTATCGCGCCGGCGGCATGGGCTACGGCGAGGCCAAGAAACGGCTCTTCGAGCTGTTCATCGAGAAGCTCGCTCCGGCCCGGCAGAAGTACGACGAACTGAGCAACAACATGGACTACGTCCGAGAGGTGCTTCGCAAGGGCGGCGAGCGGGCGCGGGCCGTCGCCGTTGAGGTGATGGATGAGGTCCGCAAGGCCACCGGCATCCGCACGAGCCGGTAGGGGGGCGAGTTGCGGACGCCGGCCCTCGAGGGAACCACCGAGTCGGAGAGGGCGTGGTGCCACTGCTGTGCCAGCAGTGCTTGTCAAGAGAGTGGTTCGCTTCCGCACGGCTCACAGAGCAGTGGCTCATGGCATCACATGACATGACCGACGAATACCGCGTCCAACTCGACATCTACAACGGTCCGCTCGATCTGCTGCTCTACCTGATCCGGCGCGAGGAGGTCGACATCTACGACATCCCCATCGCCAAGATCGCCGACCAGTACGTGGCCTTCGTCGAGATGCTCCGCGAGGTCGACCCCAATTCCGCCGGCGAGTTCCTCGTGATGGCCACCGTCCTGATGGAGATCAAGTCGCGCATGCTCCTGCCGCGACAGCCGGCCGAATCCGAGGAGGAGTTCGAGGATCCGCGGCTCGAGCTCGTGCGCCAACTGCTCGAATACAAGAAGTTCAAGGACGCCGCGGAACACCTCAAAACCGCCGCCGAGGAGCAGGCGCACCGCTATCCCCGACAACCCGCCAAAATCGAGACCGACGGCGACGACGTCGACATCGACTCGCTCCAGATGTGGGACCTGGTCGAGGCCTTCCGCGAGGTCTTGGCCAAGACCGGCCGACTCGCACCGCACGAGGTCCAATACGACGATACCCCCATCGCCCTGCACGCCGCGGACATGGTCGACCGTCTCCAGCGAGAGGACGGGTCGCTACCGTTCGCCGAGATCTTCGAGGGGCGGACACGCGGCGAGTGCATCGGCCTCTTCCTGGCCTTGCTCGAGCTCATGCGGCAACGTCGCGTCCGAGCCGAGCAGGACGAAGCGCAGGGCCCCATCATCGTCCACCTGATCAGCGCCGAGCCGCTCGAAGACCTCGACGACGAGGCCGGCCCGTTCGCATCGGCCCAAGCCGACACCATGCAAGACACCGACGGTCAAGCCTCCGAGCCATCCCCGGCGGGCCCCACCACCGAGCAAGCCGAAGCCTCATCGGCCTCAACCGAGGACGACCTGTCCGATGAAGAGGACCTGAGCGACGATCTCGGCGAGATGCCCGACGTACCCGACTGGACCGAACCGCCGGACCGCGATCCGCAACCGCCCCCGACGCCATCGCCCTAGCCCCGGCACGCAGGGCCGATCCGACCTCTTTCCGACACCGCCAAGCCATTGACCGGTCCTGCGGTAAGCGGCAGAAATCCCAAGAAATCGCACGTCAACCGCTAGCCCGCACTAACCGTCCAACCGGGCCTGCCGAGTAGCAAGACATTGGTGTCATTGGGCTTGCGTAGGCTAGGGAACGCGGGCGAGATGTGATAATGAGAGATTGGCTAGGGTCTATGGCGTCTGAATTCTTGCCCCGTCACCGACCTTGTGCTATACTAGCCGAAACATCGAGGGCTGCGGTCAACAAGCAATCCGGAGAGCGTTTCAAGTGACTAGCCGAAGATGCGTTGTCAGACAGTTGGGTGGTCACGGTCTAGCCTTAGCGACGTGCGTAGGCGTTTTCGCGGGCTGCGTGGACGTCCCCGGCCTGGACAGCCAGTTGCTGGCCAATCTCGGCATCACGCCGGGCCTGCTGGCTGAGGACGGCGGCAACGTCGTGGTCAGCTACACCAACGGCGCCAAGCAGGCCGTCAAGTGGCGCATCGCCTGGCAACCGGCCGGCACGCAAGAGCAATCGTTCCTGGCCGTCACTCTCGAACCCGGCCAGACCCGAACCCTGACCCTCGATGGATCCGTCCAACGCATCGGGCTCGGCAATCTGGGATCCTGGTCGGTCGCGGCCGTGGTCGACCCCGCGGGGGACAACCCGCACGTCGTCAGCTACGGTGCCGGCCCGCTGGAGAACGGCGTCGATTACCGCAACGGTGACATCGTCCGTTACCAGATCTCGCCGACAGGGCAGAACACCTACCTGATCGCCGCGGAGGTGGCCAAGGGCGGCTAGTACCCGACCACACTTGTTTTTGTGGGTTCCGATCAGGTAAGCGATACGCCACTCAGAGCAGCGACCGTCAGGGAGCTGTGTTGTTGGAGCGCCTGAACGACAACGCTCCTTCACAGTCGCGTCTCTGACGACGACCCCGAAGTTGTGGAACCGACAAATTCAATTGTGTTGGACTACTAGTCGCACGCCGCACCGCACCACGCCCACGACACGCCCGGGGCGCGTCCAACCCCAACACCGGAACGGCATATCCCTAACGTGCTGCCCTGAAATTCTTTAGATTCGGTCCGCTTCCTGCAGGCCGCCTGTCCAGTTCCGATATTGTTACCTCAATCCCCACCCGGCACGGTCCGATATATCAACCAGTGAGATGGGATGTCCGCGCGTATCCATGGCTGCGCCGGGGAGGGTAACCATGAGCAAGCCGGCCGTCAGCGTCATCATACCGACGCACAACTCCGGGCGATTCGTTCGCCACGCCATCGAGAGCGTCTTGGACCAGACGTTCGACGATCTGGAGGTCATCGTCATTGACGACGGATCCACCGATGGCACGGCCGAACGCGTCGGTAAGTACGGTTCGAGGGTGCGTTACGTCTCCCAAGCCCGAAGGGGTCCGGCCGCGGCCAGGAATCGCGGAGCCCGCCTGGCCCTGGGGCGATGGTTGGCCTTCCTCGACGCCGACGACTTCTGGTATCCGCATCGCCTTGCAGAGCAGATGGCCCTGATCGAGGCCGACCCGGAACTCGACTTCGTCACGGGCAACTACCATCTGGTCAACGAAGCGGGCCGCATTCTCGGCGAGGCGTTCACGGACAATCCCATGGTCGGCCAGAGCCCGAGACATCCGTGTGGCGATCCGCATCGTGCCCGCGACAAGAGCGTGAGCTTCGGCAGAGAGGCGGCCGCCGACTTCGTCCGGCACCGGTTCGGCATCCTCACCACCTGCCTCGTGCGGCGAGAGCTCTTCGAAGGGGTGGAGGGATTCACCGAGCGGTTTCGATTGGCCGAGGACCTGCACCTGATGTTCCGCCTGGCGGTCTACGCAAGGCGCTTCGGCGCGGTTCGCGTACCGCTTGCCGCATACCGCTTGCGGGACGACTCGGTGTCGCACCGGGATGACGAGGCACGACATCGCGCCACGGTGACGGCCTACGCCGATCTGCTCGGTCGATGGGATTTGCCCGGAACCGTGGCCGAGGCGGTGTGCGACGAGATGCTCAACGTCGGGCAGGACCTGGCCCATCTGCTCGCCCGTCAGCGAAGGCGGCTGGCCGCCAGCCTGATGGCCCTATGGGTCTTGTGGCGCCGGCCGTCACGCGAGGCCCTGCGGATGCTCGTCTCGGTCAACCGGCCGCCGAGGCAGGTCGAGCAGGACCGCAAGCTTCCCGGACTCGATCCGGTGGAATCGTTCCAGTTTGGATTGCTGTTATGACGCGTCCGACCGTCAGTACGATCATTCCGGCCTACAACGCCGAGTCGACCTTGGCTCGTGCGATCGACAGCGTCTTGGCGCAGACGTTTGACGCCTGGGAGCTCATCGTCGTCGACGACGGTTCGACGGACGAGACCGAGGCCGTTGCCAGAAGCTACGGATCCCGCGTGAAGCTGCTCCGGACCCCGCACCTCGGTCCCGGACCGGCGCGAAACGCCGGCGTTCACGCTTCCAGCGGCACGTGGCTCGCCTGGCTCGACGCCGACGACGTCTGGTACCCGACCAAGCTCGAGCGCCAGATCGACCTGGCCCGGAGCGACGAGCAGATCGAGTTCATCACCGGCAACTACCGCTACATCGACGCAACCGGTCGCGACCTGGGCACCGGATTCGCCCGGGTCGGCTGGCTGTGTGAACGTATCGCCCAACAGGCGAAGGACGGCCTGGTGGTCTTCGATCGTCAGGACGTCTCACGTTTCATCCGAGAGGGCTTCGGCGCGACGGTCACGATGATGCTGCCCCGTCGGCTCTTTGATCGCGTCGGTGGCTTCTGCGATTGGCTTACCGTCGCCGAGGACGTGCACTTCGTGATGCGAGCCGTGGCGGCCTGCACGAGGTTCGCGGCCGTCTGCGAGCCGCTGGCTACCTACCACCTCCACACCGACAGCACGACCCGTCGCGATGTCGAGAAGGCTCAGCGACAGACGGTCCTGGCCTACCGCGATCTCAGAAGGCTCCTGGAGACGTGTGACGAAACGATTCACAGGGCCCTGGCCGAGCCCCTGAGCCGCGCGTACCTGAATCAGGCCAAGGTGCTCGGGCGGTCCGGCCGGCGACGCGAGGGGCTCAAGGCGGCGTGGGAATCACTGCGACTTCGCCCCAGGCCGATGACTCTTTCCATGATGTACTCACTGGCGTTTGGGGGATGACGTGACTGAGCGGCAACGTGTACTCCTGGTGGAGAACGATCCGAACATCGGCGGCTCAGGCCGAAGCCTGGCCACGATCGTCGCATCCGTCGATCGGGAACGCTTCGAGATGCAGGCCGTCTGCCGGCCCGGCACCATTGCCGAGTCGTTGCACGACCTGGGCGTCCGCTGCCACTGGCCCAATCGCTGGCCTGTCGGCGGCTGGAGCGTCTGGTCGCAGTTCGCATGGCTGACATGGCTCTGGCGGCTCATCCGGCGCGAGAGGATCGCCCTGGTGCACCTCAATGACGTGGCCGGCTTCCGTCTGGTTGGGCGTGCGGCCTTACTGGCTGGCGTCCCCGCGCTGTGCCACTTTCGCATGGCCCGCGACGCGGCCAGCCTGGCATGGGCGCTGGGGCGGTCCCGACCGGACGGCATGTTCTTTAACAGCCGGGCCATGGCCGACCATCAGGCCCCTCTGTTGCCGGCCAGGTTCCGCGACGTGCCCATGGTGGTCGTGCCCAATGCGGTCGACGTCGAACGATTCCATCCGGCGCCGATTGCCGAGGCCAAGCACCGCCTCGGATGGGAGCCGGACGTCCCGACCGTGACCGTCGTCAGCAACCTGTCACCGCTGAAAGGCCAGGACATCTTCATCGCCGCCGCCAAGGACGTCGTACAGTCCTACGGCCCGGAGGTCCGCTTTCACGTGGTCGGACGCGATCTGACGCCCGGCGGATGGTTCTGTCAGTCCCTGGCGCGGCAGATACGCTCGTACGGCTTGGAGAGCTCGGTCACGCTTCACGGGCCCATCGAGGACGTCGTGCCCGTCTACCAGGCCAGCGACGTCGTGGTCTGGACCTCGCGCGGCATGGCGGCCTGCCCGTCCGGCAGCGGGGTTCGGGTCTTCTCGGTCGGCTTTCCCCGCTGTGCGATCGAAGCGGCCGCCTGCGGAAGACCGCTTGTCCTCTCCAACGCGCCCGGCGCCGATGAATGCATGATGCCCGGACGGACGGGGCTGGTCGTCCCGCCCGAAGCGCCGCAGGCGATGGCCGAGGCCGTCGTCCGTCTCCTGCACGATGCCGAAGATCGAGAGGCCATGGGCCAGGCCGCACGTCGGTTGGCCGAATCCACCTACGGGCTTGACCGCTACGGGCGGCTTATCGGCAAGATGTATCAATCAACCGTCGCATCACGGCAGGGACGAGGCCGACACGCCGTGGCCGAGCCCGGAAATCTGCCGGCAGGCGTGCTCACCGTCGGAGGGATGAGCCCATGACCACCTGCGCCAACACTCCGGCCGTTCCAGTCGAAGTCGCTCGCGATCAGCCGACGCTTCGTCGTGCCCTGCCTTCGCGGGCCGGCTTGCGCGACTACTACGAGGACGGTGGCCGCCGTTACCGGCATGTGCCGGAATACGATCCTGTGGAGCTCACCCGCGTCAACCTCGTCTTCCGTCTGTTGCCTCGGCGAAGCGGACGGTCGGTGCTCGACGTCGGTTGCGGCGACGGTTATCTCCTCGATCGCCTGGCCTCACGCGGTTTCAGGAACACGTTCGGTGTGGACTTGGCGCAGAGCCGGCTCGACTTCGCGTCGCGGTGTTTCCTCAACAGGAAGCTCGTGCAGTCGGACGTGGTCGACCTACCCTTTGCGGACGAGGCATTCGACGTCGTCACATGCGTCGAGGTGCTCGAGCACGTGCCCGATCCCGACCGGTCCTTGGTGGAGCTCGCTCGGGTCAGCGCTCGATACGTCATCTGCACCACGCCCTATTGTGAATCCGTCAGCGAGAACCTGTGTCCGCATTGCGGAAAAGGCTTCCCGCCGGCGGGGCACTTGCATCGATTCGACGAAGACCGGTTCAAGTCGATGGCCGACCAAGCGGGCCTTCGCTTCAGGCGGTGGAGGCATGCACATCCGGTGCTGGAGTATCGACGCTTCAGGCTTCTGCCGCCGCTGAGGTGGCTCATTCAGGGCTATTACCGCACGAGCGGCTTTATTGGCGTCCTGCTGGAGAAGCAGTGATTCGAAACGCCGCGGCCGACGTGGCCGTGACCTGGCTTAGCAAGGAAAGCACGCACCCATGCGAGCGATCGTCGCCAGCGAACTGTTCAGCCCGACCCGAGGCGGCACGGCCGTCTGGTTCGATCATGTCTATCGAACGGACGAGGCGGACGGATCCGAGATCGTTACGGCGCGCGTGCCGGACGGCGACGCGTTCGATGCGACCTACCCCCGACGCATCCACCGCGTCGACTGGCGTCGCAATCGGTGGCTTCGACCGGAGTCGGCGGCCGTCTACGCGCGCCTGCTGAGCCGCGTGACCGCCTTGGCGCGATCGCATCGGTTCGAGGCCATGCATGCCGGACGCGTCCTGCCTTCGGGCCTCGTCTCGGTGGCCGTCGGTAAGGCGTTCCAATTGCCGGTGCTCATCTATGCCCACGGCGAGGAGATCACAGGCTGGCGTGAGCCGATCAAGCGCCGCGTGATGGGCTGGACCTATCGCCAGGCCGACCTGGTCGTGGCCAACAGCGCGTTCACGCGAGACCGGCTCGTGGAGCTGGGCGTGGAGCCGGCTCGCGTTGCGATCGTCCATCCGGGAATCGATCCCGCCCGGTTCGGCCCGCACGCCCGAGGCGACCGCGTTCGGCGAGAGCTGGGGATCGGCAACGGTCCGCTGATCCTGTCGGTGGGCCGGCTTCAGCGGCGGAAGGGGTTCGATCGGGTGATAGAGGCGCTTCCGTACCTCTGCGTGGGAAAGCCGAATGTGACCTACGCGCTGGTCGGTACCGGCGAGGACGAGCACCGGCTGCGTCGGCTCGCGTTCAAGAGCGGGGTTGCCGACAAGGTTCGCTTTGTGGGTCAGGTGTGCGACGAAGAGCTGCCGGCGTGGTACGCGGCGTGTGATGTGTTCGCCATGCCCAACCGGAACGTCAACGGCGACACGGAAGGCTTCGGCATGGTGTACCTCGAGGCCGGGGCATGCGGTAAGCCGGTCGTGGCCGGTCGCGACGGAGGCACGGGCTCGGCGGTCCTGGACGGCATCACGGGGCTTCGCGTCGACGGGAGTCGGACCGAGGCCGTTGCCGCGGCGCTGCTTCGGCTGATGACGATGCCCGAGCTGGCCGAGGCGTTGGGTCGGCAAGGTCAGCGTCGGGCACTGGCGGGCTTCACCTGGGATTCGGTGGCGAGCAAGACGAAGCGTTTACATGACATGATGCTCGGGGACACGGACCGCGGACGAAGGCCCGTATGGCAGCCCGTCGGGGTTGCCCTGGAAGGCTAGCGGAGGCCGGCCGGACGTTATGCCCATGACCACCATCGTATTCCTGATTGCGTACATCGGCGGGTGCTTGACCGCGCTGCGTTACCCGCTGATCGGCGTCATTACGTACTTGATGATCTACTTCACCTATCCGGCGATGGCGTGGTGGTCGCGGCCGATCGAGTGGATGGGCATCCGGTACGCCTACACGGCCGCGCTGTTTACGGCGGCGGGCATCTTCATCAACTGGTATCGGCTTCGTCCGGGGCGTTCACTGTGGCAGCGGCAAGAGATCTTGATGCTCCTGCTGCTGGGCACGATGTACATCAGCATGTTCAGCGGGGCGGGACCTTGCGATACGAGCCACCGCCAGCTCGACAAGATGTTCAAGGTGTTCCTGTTCGTGTTGATGCTGACGCATGTGGTGGCCGACCTGAGGAGCTACCGTGCCCTGGTGTGGGCGTTGGCGATCGGCACGTTCTACCTGGCGTACCAGTCGTACACGGCCGGACCATCGAGCTTCATCGACGGGCGCCTCAACGACATCGGCGGTCCGGACTTCGACCGGGCCCCCGAGCTGGGCGTGCACTTCGTGGTGGTGCTGCCGTTCATTGCGATTCTGCTCTTGACGGATACGCGGTGGTCCGCGCGGCTGTTTCTGCTGGCCGCGGCGGCGCTGACGTGCAACGGCATCGTGCTGACGCGAACGCGGTCGGCGATGACGGCCATTCTCGTCGGCATGGTCTGGGGCCTGATGAGGATGCCGCGCAACTGGCGCTCGCGGTTGATACCGATCGGGGTGGCCGGGGCGATCGGGGCCTACGCCCTGACGGACCAGGCGTTCTGGGAGCGTATGTCGACGATTCCCCAGGCGATCGAGGAACAGTCGGACATCAGGCACGACGCCCGCGGCGTGATCGCCACATCCGGGCGGCTGCCGACGTGGATTGCGGCCTGGAACATGTGGAAGGACAACCCCTTCGGGGTGGGCATCGGCAACTTCACGCGCCTGATCGAGAACTACCCGCCCGCCCTGTACGCCATCGACGCACATAACACGGTGGTGCTGTGCTTCGCGGAACTCGGCATCCTGGGCATCCTGACGTTCGCGGCGATTCTGCTGACGCTCTTCGGCCAGCTCCGCCGCCTCAAACGGCTTGCCGAGTACTATCCGCACCTGCGATGGCTGCGGATGCAGATCTACGCCCTGGAGCTGAGCATCCTCATGTTCGTCGTCGGCGGCATGACGGTGAGCCGGTTTTACTGCGAGATGTTTTGGGTGATCCTGGCCATGCCGGTCTGCCTGGAGCGAGCCATCTACAACTCATTGGCGGAGAAGGCAGTAGTACAGCAGGCCGCCTCGACTGACTCCCCTGTGACTGCCGCGGTGCCGGCAGGGCTGCGGCCCAAGCTCGCGCCCGCGTGACGCGCGACGGTCGCATCGGCCGTAAGAACGGCGTGGACTTGACCCTGCCTCTTGGCCTATCAAGAATAACGTGAAGGGGTTACCGAGCCGGACGGGTTGTGCTTAGGCGCCGCCGTTCTGTGGGTGTGGCTGAATCCGGTCGGCTTGTTCCGGCGAGAGCATCTCTGCCCGAGGAGGGGTACGCTTGCAGGCCATTCATCTCCAGACAACGGGACGTCGTTGCCGGCGGGGGGTCGTTGCGGTCATCGTGTTGGCCGCGAGCGGCGTGGGCAGGGCCTCGATCCTGACGGGCGTTCCCACGTACGAGTGGTACTACGGTTGCGCGCCGACCTCGGCGGGCATGATGATCGGCTACTGGGACGGTCTGGGGGGTTACGGCGATCTGTTCTACGGCGATGCGTCGGTCGAGACGCAGGCCGTCCGCGACATGATCGCCTCGCCGGAGCACCTGGTGGACCCCTACGCGGTCAGTCATCCTGCCAACTCCATCGCGGATTTCATGCGTACCAGCTTGAGCGGCATCACGGCCTATCCGGACATCGGTCCGGGCCTGGCGGACTACGTGGCCTGGGACGACCCGACCACGCCGGTCGATGAGGGCTACGAGGCCACCGTGGTGACGCACGATCTGTCGCTGCTCGGTGGTGATCTGAGCTGGGGTCTCTACACGAGCGAGATCGACGCGGGACGACCGGTGATGCTGAACGTGGCGGCCTACTTTGACGGGGAGATCTACGGTCACACGGTGGTCGGCTACGGCTATCAGCAAGACCTGTTCGAGGTGCTCGGCCAGGACGGCGAGACGATGATCACCGTCGGGGGCATCGCCGTTCGCGACACGTGGCCGGCGGGAACGGTGGGCAGCCAGTGGGTGAGCGGCGATCCGAACCACCCGATCGACCCGATCATCGACGGGGGCGGCGTGGAGTGGTGGCCGTGGTTGGAGCCGGGGATGGCCTCGTCCGACGGTGAGCTGTGGGACTGGGTGATGTACCAGGGCATGACGATGGACGTCGTGCCCGAGCCGGCGGGCGTGGGGGTGCTGGCGTTAGGCGGGGCGTTGGTGGTCTCGGTCCGCCGACGGCGCCGGTAGCGACGACACGTCGAGACAACAGCAAACGTCGAAACGTCGAAACGTCGAAAGGGACGGCTCCGGTCGGGGCGTGGGACGTGCGCCTGTGCGGTGCGGGTGGTGGGGCTCGGCAGGAGCCTCGCCGTCCCGCACTGGCGGTCAAGTGAGCCGTAGTCGCCCCGCGCGGGATGAATCCCGCGGCTCAGATGCTCCCACCGCCGCGGCTCGGTTGAACAGCAACGCTCCCTGACGGTCGCGTCTCCCATCAAGTAAGCCGTGTCAAGGTCCTAAGTCATTGACGTTGCGATAATGGACCAGTCTCCGATGCGGCGTCAGCCGCCACACTCCAAAAGGAGGGCGCCCGTCCGCACTCCACTGTAGCGGCTCGGCGGGCGCCTCGCCCTCCGGCACTGGCGTCGGGCATCCCTGCTGGGGCCTACTTCGGTCCGTCGCGCTCGGCGCGGGCGAGTCGGGCGAAGCGTTCGAGCAGCGTCATGGCGTGGGACAGGCCCTTCGAGTCGCCGAACAGACCGATGGTCCGGCCCGGCTGCATCTGGATGCAGCCTTTGCCGGGGGGCAAGTCGAGAGCATCCATATCGACCGGCCATTGAACCGAGGACATCATCGTCGCCGAGCCGACGAGGACGGTGAGTGTCTTGCGCGACGATGCCTGAGCGTCCGAGTCGCCTCCTCTCGAGTCGTTGGCTGCGGATCTGTTCGTTCCAACGCGACCCGGCAACAACTCGCCCAACCGCTTGAGCAACTTGGTGACGTCTGCATCGGTCGCGGCGATCGTCACGTCGCAACTCGCCAGGGCTTCGACCATGTCGGCAGGCTCCTCCATGAGGCAGTACGCGTCCAGCTCCGGCGTGGGGAAGTTGGCCAGTGCGGCCAACATGACCGACTGCCACTGCCAGTTGTTGCCTGACTTCTCGGCGCCGACCGGGAAGGCAAAGCCGCACGTCCCGTCGGCCTGGCCGCGCCGGGCGGCCGTGATCGCCCGAATGAACTGGCTCGGGCGGGCCATGAAGCCGCGCATCGGCAGGAAGGCGACGCGATGGGCCCCGGCGTCCTTCCACCGCCGGATCATGTACTCGGCCTGGTTGTACTCGACGCCGTAGTAGAACGGGAACACCGTCAGCGGTTTGCCGAGCTTGGCGACCTCGCCGAGGAAAAGGTCGTAGTAGTCGAGCGGGTCGATGTGGGCCACGCCGGGCGTGGGCATGTAGAACCAGATATCGCCCTCGGGTGCATGCTTGCGGACGGTGCTCAGCACGCCGCGCCAGCGGTCGGCGAAGCAGCGGGCCCAGTAGCGGACGCGATGCTCCTGCGTGGCACGGGCCATCGGCTTGCCGACGTCGGCGGTGAAGTCACGCGTCGGCTGGTGGCCGAACCAGTAGTAGTGGTCCTCGTCTTGCCCGTGCGCGTCGGCCTGTTGAGCCGGCGGTAGGGGCTTGTCGTAGTACGCGTCGAAGCGCGGCGGACCTTGCATCCACCGGCCGCGACCGGCGAGGAACATTTGGATACCCAGCTCATGGCCGCGTTGGATGATCTGTCGCGTGTGCTCGGGCTTACCAAGCTGGGTGATGACGAGGTTGCAGCCCCAGTCCTTGAGCGTCTCGAGGTCCTTGAGTGCCTGCGGGAACCCGGCGCGGAGATTAAGGCCGCGGATCTTCGGCCGCTTCAGTCCGGCGACGACCTGGGGGAGCATGACGCGGCCTTCCTGTCGGATCGGCGCGGTCTTAAGCGTTTTCGGGGTGACGCGTCGGAACGGGAGCTTGGTCGGGTCGGGGATCGGCGATGGCTCGCTCGGCGTCGGCTTCGTCAGGCAGCGCTCGACCGCACGGACGGTGTAGCGCATCGTGGTCGACTCGCCGGACGCGAGCGCGACGGTCTTTCCGCTTAGCGTGACGTGCCAATGGTTGAGCTCCTTGGACCGTTTGTAGCTCAGCCGACACTGGTCTCCCGCGACCAACTCGTAGCCGCGCTGCATGCCGTCCGAGTAGGCATGGAACGCCTTGGCGTCAGAAGCCGACCCGGGTTCGACGGCCTCGTAGTCTTCGCCCTGGGATGCGAGCAGGTCGGTCCAGTTGAATTGCTGCTGATAGTGGACGTGTTGCGTGACGTCCTCGATCGGCTTGCCCGACGTGTTCGTGATCCGGGCCGCGACATGGATCACGGAGGACCTCTCTGCCAAGGCAAGTGCGTGTTCGATCAGGACGGGCCCGCCGGCGCCACGGTTCGTGACCTTGAGCACGTCGGTGTCGCCGACGCCGGCCAGGTCGAAGCCTTCGTGGACGACCAGCGAAACCGTCCGCGCCTTGCCGCCTTGCGAAAGCGTCACCTCTGGCTGATGCGCCAGCTCGGCCGGGCGGTTGACGATGGTCAGGCAGCTTCGGATCGGCCAGTAGGGCAGGACGTAGTTTTCGAGCGGCCGGCCCTTGACGATGATGTGGCGGAGCTCGAGTCGGCCGTTGTCGATGGCGGCGACGCGGTAGATGGGCCTGTCGCGCTCGGAGCCCTCCGTGCCCCACCATCGGACGTTGTAGACGTCGATGCGGTTGGCGCCTTTGACGCGCGTCGCGTCCGGCTCGGCGGCGCGGGCCGATGCGGCTAGGGCGATGAGCCAGAGGGTGACAGCGAGTGCGATCAGGTCTCGTTTCGGGTGCGTCATGGGGTGGTCTCCGTCATAAGCGTTGCACTTGTCTCGCCCAGTTCAAGCGAAGCGGCGACGCAATGCAAGCGGCGGCTATGGTTGAAACAATCGATCGCGTTTGCCCTTGCTCCACGGAAGGCCGATGCCATACAATCGGTTAGGGAGGAAAGTAACCTGATGCCGCAGGGTTCGCGCCGGCAGGCGCGGGCTCGTTTCGCTCGACACACGGCATTGACGCTATCACGCAGCATCCAAGACCGGGCTCTCAACAACCGAGGAGGAGTCGGATGAGAGGGCACCACCTGCCTGGGGCTTGGATTGCGCTTGCGGTGACGTTGTATGGGGCGTCGGCTGTCGGGTCTCCCGTCGTGTTGGACATGATGCCTGCCTATGACTGGTATCACGGTTGCGGCCCGACGGCCGTCGGGTCGATCTTCGGTTACTGGGACCTGATGGGTTTCGAGGACCTGTTCGACGCGTCCGGCGACGATCTCTACCTGACCGAGAACGTGCAGGATCAGATCTCCAGCCCTGAGCACAATGCCAAGTACGACCCGAAGCCCGACGACGCGAACCTGCCCGTTCCGCCCATGACGAGCATCGCCGATTGGTTTCAGACCTCGGTCGACCCGCTCGAGGCGGGATGGAGCTACCGCAATTACGCCGCCGACGCCTTCGAGGGGTACGCGGCCTACCGCGGCTACGCGTTCGATGCCTGGTACGAGGCCACGTGGAACGGGGCGTTGACCTGGGAGGATCTCGTGACCGAGATCGATGCCGGCCGGCCGATGATGTTCATGGTCGACACGACCGGCAACGGCAGCGTGGACCACTTCGTGCCGGTGTTGGGCTATGACGAGCGGGGCGGTTCGGATCGGTACTACGGCTGCTACACGACGTGGTCGGAGGACGAGACGGTCGCCTGGGTGCCGTTCCAGGAGTTGGGTTACCTGCACTTCGGTGGGGTGGGTTTCGGCTGGTTTGTCCAGCCCGTGCCCGAGCCGTCGAGCGTGGCGCTGCTGGCGGTCGGCGCGCTGTGGCTGCGGCGGCGGCCGGCGTAGTGTCGACACGTGGCGACAATAGCAAACGTCGACACGTCGAAAGGGACGGCTTCGGTCGGGGGAGGGACCGGCGAGTGTGCGGTGTGGGGCCGTGAGGGTTGGATGTAGGGGCTCGGCAGTGGCCTCGCCCTCCCGGCGCTACTCGGCGCCGCCGCTGACGGGTAGCGCCAGGGCCTGGCGGACTTCGGTGAGGAGCTGGTCGACTTTGAAGGGTTTGAACAGGACGGCGGAGAGGCCTTCTTGGCGGGCTCGGACGATCGAGTGGTTCGGATCGTAGCCGAAGCCTGTGATCAGGATCACAGCGGTGTCGTCGCAGCTATCCTTGGCGGCGGCGAAGACCTCATAGCCGTTTTTGTGGGGCATACGGATGTCGGCCAGGACCAGGTCGTATCGGTTTCGCGACAGGAGGCTGGTGGCTTGCATGCCGTCTCGGGCGGTGTCGACCTCGCAGCCCTGCTTTCGCAAGACCTCGTAAAGCGTCTCGCGGATGGCGTCCTCGTCGTCGGCCACGAGGACGCGTCGGTTGAGCAGCAGCGAGTCGATGGGCTTGGATCGGACCCGGCCGCGGACGCCGTTGCGCGGCTTGGCGACCTCCCGGATGGTCTCGCGGATTCGCGTGGCGTTCTGGCTGATGGCCTGGAGCCGGTCGGTCAGGGACTCGTCGCCGATGTACTCGCTCTGGAGGGCGGCCGTGTCGGAGACGATGTCGTTGAGCGGCCCGGCGATTTCGCTGGAGACGTCGTCGGCGAAGCGGTCGGTCGTGTGCGAGCGTTCGACGACGAGCAGGTCGAGGATCTTGAGGGCCATGGCGACGTGGCGCCCGAAGACCTCGAGCAACTGGCGGTCGACGTCATCGAAGGCGTTGAGCTGGTCGCTCTCGACGTTGAAGACGCCGACGAGCTCCTTGTGCAGCCAGAGGGGCACGGTGAGCGACGAGCCCGCGTCGCCGATGCCCTGGAGGTAGCGGGGATCCTGCGAGGTATCGGGGCAGATGTAGCTCCGGCCGTTCATGGCCACCCAGCCGCAGATGCCGTGTCCTTCGTCCTCGGCGCGGATGTCTCGGTGGTGGACCTCATCGGACATGCCTTGTGCGATGGCGATGTCGAGTCGGTTGGTTTTGGGATCGAGGATGCGGATGCTGAAGCGTTGGAAGTTCATGAGGCTGTGGGCGTAGGCGGCGATCTGGTCTTCGATCTTGGCGAGCCGCTCGGGTACGCCCAGGCCGCCGAGCTGCTCGGCGTCGAACTTGACGAGCTGCTGGCCCGCCTGCTCGACCGGTTGCATGCGTCGCTGGAACTCGGCCGCGGCGGTGACGTTTCGGACGACCGCGGCGAGCTGGAGAAGGTCGCCGTCGGTGTTGAGCACGGGCGAGATGGCAACCTCGTATTCGGCCAAGTGGCCGTCGTCCTCGGTGACGGCGAGGCGCTCGACGATGCGGCTGGTCTCGTCGGTGCTGTGCTCGTGGACGCGCCAGCGTCCGACGACGCTGAGGCACGTGGCCACGACCGCGCCGATGACGTCTTCGGGCATGATCTGGATGACGGCGTTGCCCCAGAGGATGCGTCCGTCGAGGCCGACGGCGGCGACGCCTTCGCCGGTGGTGGTTAGCGAGTGGCGGACCCAGCGGGAGCATTGTTCGCAGTGGCTGGGGAGGAAATCGGGAGCTTCGCTGAGGACGTAGTCGACGTCGCCGGACTGGATGGCTTCGACGGCCTCTTGACCGGCGCTGGCTACGCGTACCTGACCGTGTTCTTCAAGTAGCGAAACGAGCGACGATGTGCGTCCTTCGGTGCCGACGAGAACCAGAATCTTCGGTGCATCTTGGGCCACGAGTGCCATCCCCACCCTCGCATTAGTCCGTGTCCCCAGCTCAACCTTCCTCTATAGCGTAGATGCTCGCGCCGGGGCGGGCCAAGTGCTTTGTGCCGCTTACTAAGGCTTTCGAGCGAAGTGACGAGGACAATGCTTACAGCCTTGCTGTGTCGTGTCGGGGTTATCGGACGCCCGGATGGTCCGTGGCGCGTAGGCGGCACGGCGATGTGCCGAAAGGTGCCGGAGCTGTTGCGCTCGCTGGGCACTTGGCTCAGGAGGGGTCTTGATCGGGCTTTCTCAGGGTGTGGCGTTGGGGGCGGGCTCCGGGGCCGGAGGGCCCAGGGGTGCGGCCCGAACGCCGCGAGTGGGCGGCTCCGGCAAGGACGTGCCGGGCTTGGGATTGTAGCGATCGTCGAAGGTGATCTGGTAGCCGGCGCGGGCGTCGCCGGTGGCCAGGACGACGGGGGCCAGCCAGAGCGCGACGAACTCCCGATCGGCCCAGCCGGTGTGGGTGCCGCGGTTGCCTGCGGGCCGCATCGAGCCCCGGTAGCGGACGGATCGGAGCTTCTCGTAGGCCTTGAGCTTCCATTCGGGCCCGGAGGTGGGTCGCCGGAAGCCGACGGCGCCGGCCGCTTGGGTGTGTTTGCGATCGATGGTGCCGAACAGCCCGGTGCCGACGCGGAGGTAGCCGATGTCCGCCTTGCTGTAGAAGTTCCAGATGCCTCGGCGGGTCCGGCTCAGGGCCAGGGAGAGATCGTGGTCGGGTGAGATGGCGGCCGCGAGAAGGATGGCGCTGGCGATCTCGGCCCGTGGCGGTAGGGCCTCGAGGACGAGGATGGTCAGGCCGCCGCCGCCGGAGTGGCCGACGAGGTGGACGGGTCTGCCGGGATACTCGGCCTGGTAGTCGAGGATGCGTTCGGCGATCTGCTGGGCGACGCGCTGGTTACGTTTGAGGGCCATCAGGTTGACCAGGCCGCCGAGGGGGACGGTGGTGCCCCAGTCGTAGATCTCGATGGCGCACGGGACGCCGCCCTCGTCGAGGCCTCGTGCGATGTCGGTGTTGTACTTGCTGCGGCCCTCGATGCCGGGCAGGACGAGGACCAGGCCGTCCTTCATCCGCTCGGCGCGGGCGAGGTGCCCGACGCTGCACCCGCCGGTGACGGCGATGACGCAGCAACCGGCCAGGCCGAGGATACGATGTCGCAGTGAGGCTCTCACGATGGGGATGGCTCCCGTTCGAGTGGCGTTGCGTTCTCTTGTTCGCGGGGTTGCGTGAACAGACGATAGTAGGTATCGGCGGCGGCGAAGACAAGGGTTGGCCGGAGGTGGGCGCGTTTCGGGCTGGCGGTGGAGATAGGAAGTCCGTTTGGTTAAGATGAGGTGAGGAAGGACGTCCGAACAAGCCAAGGCAGGCGAGGGTTTCGTATGTATGGCCGAGTGTTGCTAGCACTGATCGTGGGCGTTGCGTTGATTCCGGACGCGGGGCTGGCCCAGAGGCAGGCCGGTCCTGGTGGGGTGGTGCGGCCTCCTTCGGGTGCGGAGGATGCGTCGCGTCGGGACCGGAACGGGGCGTCTCGGCGCCGCGGTCGTCCGACGACGCGGATGTCGAAGTTTGCCGAGCTTCAGAGGCTGTCGAAGCAGATCGACTCGAAGATCCGGCGGCTCGGTCCGTGGGAGTCCCAGCACGAGGAGTTCACCAAGACGTTCAAACGCGAGTTCATGGCCGACAGCATCAACCCGGATGCCGAGCAGGCCTTCCAAGACCTCGTGCTGAAGACGAATGAGCTTCCGCCGTGGGACTTCCAGGGTCGGATCAACACCGTGACGGACCTGGTCGCCGAGCGGTACGGCTTCGGCGAGGATACCAAGCGGAACTTCCGGCGGCTGCTGATCGGACAGAACATCAAGCTCGGCCTGAAGTACGGCCCGCAGATGATGAAGTTGGCCAACGAGATCCTCGGCGCGCGGCTGTCGGGTGAGCCGATCACGAGCGAGCAGGTGGCCCGGTGGACGAAGAAGCTTCGGCCACTGCTCGAGAAGGCCTACCAGGAGACGATGCAGGACCTCGAGCCGCACCTCAAGACGCTCAGCCCCGAGCAGCAGGCGGCGATCAAGGGCGACCTGAAGGTGGTCTCGCATCACATGGACGGCTTCGTCACGAAGATGAAGACCAAGTGGGAGCGAGGCAGGTGGGAGGCGGCCGACTGGGGTCTGGAGGACGATCCGATCCAGATGGGCAAGGCCGGCAAGGACGCGCTGGCCAAGACCCGAGAGCTTCAGCAGCGAATCACGCCGAACGCGATGACGGGGGACGCCCGGCGGGGTCCGATGCGGTTGGGCGAGACGCCGGGCAATCGGTTTCTGAGCAAGCAGGACGGTGGCTCGTCGCTGCCGGACGAGAGCAAGTGGGTGGCGTACGTGCGTCAGTTCTGCGATCGGTATGACCTGAACAAGGCCCAGCGTGCCAGCGCGATGGGCATCCTGAAGGACCTGCAGGAGCAGGCGCAGTCGTACCGCACCAGCCGCAAGGAGGAGATCGAGCGGTTGGAGAGGGAGATGCGGGAGGCCGAGTCGTCGGACATCCGGCGCGACGCTCAGATGCAACTCCGCGAGCTCATGTCCGGGCTCGATGTCCTCTTCGGGGACCTCAAGGCCCGTCTCGATAGCATTCCGACCGAAGACCAGATGCGCAGGGGCGGGTGAGTCGGCCGGCCGCGTCCTCAGGCCGTGGGTCTCCTGGTTCCCGGGGAACCCGCAGCTCCCTCCCGCCGCATGCCGACTTGACCCGTTTTGACCCACCTGCAACCATGACGAGCATCAGCCGTATCAAACCCCGGTAACCCGTCTGGTAGGAGGGTCGGCCATGGACGGCACGAAGCGGCGCAGTCAGGTCGGGATCCTTGCGGCCGTCGGATGTGTCTTCTTGATTGCGTCTTTGTGTCACGCCGAGGGTCAGGGCAAGACGTTCGAGCTGGAGTTCCGCCCGATTCCCGGCAAGGGCAGGAGCGGCGGCTTTGGGTGGTACGGATCGCGACTACGTCCGGTCGGCGAGGCCAAGGTGACGACCCTTCCCAAGGGCGTCTCCCCCGACGGTGCCTATTGTGCCGATCTCCGGCTGACCCGCACGAGTCGGGATCTCACGAAGGTCATCGTGGCCAAGTCGGAGAAAGGCGGCGAGTTTGACCGTTTCTACATCGATGCCAATGGTGACGGAGCGTACGCCAAAGACGAGTGCTACGACATCTCCAAGAGCAACGGCCCGGTGACTCGGGGCAACCGGGATGCCCTCATCAGGCCGGTCAAGGTTTTTGTCAAGTCAGGGGAGAAGCGTTCGGATCGTTGGATCATGCTGCGGCTCTACCTCCGGCCCGACCGGGTCCAGCACATCATGTACACGAGCGTCTCGGCCGCCATG
The DNA here is from genome assembly GCA_964622545.1 of uncultured Planctomycetales bacterium. Lineage (GTDB taxonomy): Bacteria > Planctomycetota > Phycisphaerae > UBA1845 > JAFGLZ01 > JAFGLZ01. Next base: position 113,481 of record CAZUQM010000013.1, read on the forward strand.
GGCAAGGTGACCTTTGGAGATAAGCAGGTGCTGGTCGCGCTGTATCTCAGGCAGCCCTTTGGCGGGTCTCGTTCGGGCGTGCATCGCGTAACGTTTCCGTCGGAGGCCGAGAAGCCCAACGCCTCAAGGCAACGCTACATCAACTACGGCACGTCCTTGATGATTGATCAGAACGGGGACGGAGAGTTCAAGATCATCAGTCCGTATGGGCCTGGCGGCGAGGCGACGTCGCTGACCAAGCTCGTTCGATTCGACGATGCGTACTACAAGGTCGACGTAGCCGACGATGCAACGGCCATCACGATCGCGCCGGCCGAGCCGGAGCTGGGCACGCTTGCGATTCCTGAGGGGCCGGCGCAGTTGACGATCCTCGGCGAGGCTACGGCGCGGGCGGTTGAGGCGAAGAAAGACCGCTTGGTCGAATTGCCCGTCGGCACGTACGTGGTCTTCAACTACCGCTATAGGACGAGGGCGGGCGAGCTCCACTGCCGCGACTATCGCGGCGATGCGATCTTCGCGATCGAGGCCGGCAAGACGACGGAGATCGAGGTCGGCCCGCCGCTGAAGGCCAAGGTGGCGGCCCGCGTGGCCCGAGCGAGGCGGGGCTCGCCGGGTCGGGAGTCGGGCCGGTCGGTCCAACTGGGTCTCGAGCTCACCGACCGGGTGGGGCGTTCGGTGGGCGGGATCTATACGGCCAAACGTCAACGCCCGCCCGCGCCGAAGTTCCGCATCCTGGACGCCGAGGACAAGGTCGTTCACACCGGCACGTTCGAGTATGGCTGAGGCTTCACCTGCTCGTACTCGTGGCGAGTACCCAAGAACGTCAGCGGCACCTTGAAGGTGGTCCCGATCTTCGCGTTCAGTCCGTTCAAGATCGCCGAGATGGAGCCGACGGAGTTCCGTGTTCCGGGCAGGTAGGCTCTAGGGTGCCTCTCGACGCGCGCTGAGGGTGTTTGATCACAACGGCAGACGCAATCGGAGAACTCACGAAACCTGTGAAGGTCCTATCGCCCTTACAGGGCTCGGCGTACAGGGTGGCATCCTTTCCGGGGGTTTCGTCCGCCTTCGTCGGACTACACCCCCGGCTATTCTCCTGAAGGCCCTTCAGGCCTGATAGCTGACCATGGGTTTCGCTTCGTCTAGCCTCCTTCTCCTCAATGCCGCGCGTGCGAGATGGGAGTTTCGCACCAGCGATGGCCCCCGACTTCTGACTCCTGTCTTCTGTATTCTGTGTTCTGTCTCCTCCTCCCCGCCCCCCCCTAATCCCGCCGTTCGGGACCCGGAACCCGGGACCCTGGCCGTTACCTCGCCAGGTTCAGGCCGATCTCGATCTGGCCGGTGCTGTGGTTCTCGATCTTGTTGCCGCCGCGGAAGCGGTTGGACGTGATGACGGCGGAGGTGACGTCCTTGCCGAGGACGATCTGGCGCGCGGCCTTGTCGTGCAGGAAATCGCAGCCGGTGACGATGAGGCTGCCGTGATTGGCCACGATGCAGGGCTCGCCCGTCTTGGCCACGTCCCACCCGGCGAAGTGGCAGGCGCTGAACGTCACGGTGTCCTGTCCGTCGAGGATGGCCTGCGGGCCGGTCTCCTTGACGGGCCAGAAGCCGCAGCCCGTGAACTTGACGGGGCCGCGGTTGGCGGCGGCGACCTTGACCGTGGCCATCATCTGACAGTTGACGAAGCTGATGCCCGAGTGCCGCTGGACCTGTTCGACGAGCACCGCGAGCGGACCGACGTCGGAGCCGGAGTGCGTGAACACACCGTTGGCCTCGCCGTGCTTGGTCTTGATGAACCGAAAGCCGATCGCGTAGCCGATGCAGAAGCAGTTGGTGACGTACTCCCAGTCGGTCTTGCCGATGATGAAGGCCTCGCCGTGCTCGTAGCTGTACTGCCGCGTCGCGTTATCCATGGTCCAGAACGGCCAGACGTGGACGTTCTCGAGGCGGCCCACGTCGAAGCACTTGTCGATGAAGACGCCGCGCCGCAGGGCGTGCATGTTGAGGTTCCGGATGTAGTGTCGGCCGGCCGGGTGGGTGCCCAGGTCGAGCCCGTTGTAGGGGTTGCTCAGCAGCACGTCGGTGAGCGTCACGTTGTCGCCGATGCCTCGGATGCACCAGGGGTAGGGCACGGGCTTGGGTCCTTCCTTCTGGTCGGGATAGTGGACGACCAGGCCCCGCAGGGCGGAGCATTCGTGCAGGATGCAGAACGGCCGACCGTCCTCGCCGGTCTTGGGCGGCACGGCCATGATCACGCTGCCGCCGCTCTTCCAATGACGGGGCGGCGCTTCGAACGTGCCCCGGAGGGTGACGCGTCGGGGGATCGTCAGTTCGCGAACGCGGTAGCGACCGGCGGGGACCCAGACGACACCGCCGTCGGCCTTGTCGGCCGCGGCGAGGGCCTTGGCGAAGGCGTCGGTGCCGTCGGTCTTGTCGTCGCCGATCGCGCCGAAGTCGGTGACGCAGAACCACCCGGGCATGGGCTTGTTCGGTCGCGGGGACGTGGCCCGCGACGGTGCAGGCGGGGGCGTGGGTTTGGGCTTGCCGGGCTTGCCCTTTTTGTCGGATGGCCCGGTCGCGGCATGCTCAGCATCCTTCGTTGTCTTGGTAGGCTGTTTGGTCTCGGCCGCCTGCGAACACGTCTTGCACGGCGTGAAGCAGCCGAGGTCGGGCAGGCAGAGGACGGCGCTCAGGCTGGCGATGGCCGCGATGGTCGTTCGTCGCATGGTGGTGTCTCCTCCTTATCGAAAACACACGGCCGACGTTTGCACAGGACGACTGCGCGCGTCGAACTCCAGTCGTTGCGTGCGGTTTGGCCTGAAAGGCCAGCTTAGAATAGCCGGGTGTGGAGTGAAGTGTAACCCCCGGTGTACGTGTCTCTCGAGCAGCGGAGCCCCTGAAGGGGCGAGATGCCTGCGGGTGCATGACGGTTCTGACGGGATTCTTGCCAAGACACGCTCCACCCGAGCCCCGCTGTCCCCAGCAGGGTCTTGCAGTCCACCGGCGGAATCGATTCCTTCTGCATGAACAGAGTATCGGGGCGTTCGCCTGTGCATGCGGCGCCGATCTCCTGACCGCCCTGGGGACCCGACTTCGCCAAGGCTACGCCGCGGCAACCAGGGCGGCTCGGCAAAGGTCCCCTGCCGTGTCACGCACCTCTACGCTGTGTCATCTCTCGGCCGGATGAGACACGGAAGAGCCAGCCGGGTAGAATAGTCTCAGGTCATTTCGCGGAGACCTCGGCGTGGCGGAAGACACCAATCAGACACCGTGGGCGGAGTACTTGGGGTTGAGCACGAAGCATTACCCCGAATTCGCGTACATCGAGGCATTGGAGCGGCAGGACGAGGCCAAAGCTTTGGTCGAGAAGCATTTCGGCGGAGGGTTGTGGGGCTATTTCGCCTTTGTCATAGTGGGCGCTTTGCCCGGAATCCTGATCGTTCAACTGTACCTGACGTTCGCATATAGCTCAACAGGTGGCCTCCTGATTGGTAGGCATGCAGAAACGGTGTTGCTTATTCTTATCGTTTCACTCTATGCCGGCGGCGTGAGGCTTATCAGCCTCCACATCTTCCGTAACCGCGTCCGCCGTCGCCTACGCGAACTCCTCATATCCAACGGCGTCCCGATTTGCCTGAAATGCGGCTACGACTTGCGGGGCCAGGCCGAGGCGCGATGCCCGGAGTGTGGGACGGCGTTCGACGAAGAACTGCTGACTGGTAGGCAAGACGCTCCGAATGCCGTGGTTGGTCCTGTGCCGAATCAGATGGAAGGATAAGCCCCTCCCGAATCCGCGGTCTACTTTGCCAAGGGAATCGTGCGGTGCGTCTCGATGCGCCCGTTTGCGCGGAAGTGAGAACTGCCGGGGTGGTGCATCAAGATGCACCCTACGTCAGTCGCGCGACACCGCGCGGCGTCAAGCCGCCGCACTCCAAAGACACGGCTTGCTTTCCCACTTACCCCGCCGCCGGTTCGGGGATCGTTTCGATCAGGCGGCGGATGACGTCCTCGGGTTTGATGCCCTCGGCGTCGGCGTTGAAGTTGGTGAACACGCGGTGGCGCAGCACGGGCAGGGCCACGCCGCGGATGTCGTCGCAATTCACGTTGAGCCGGCCGTGAAGGACCGCCCGGGCCTTGGCGCCTAGCACGAGGAACTGTGCCGCTCGCGGCCCGGCGCCCCACGTGAGCCAGTCGGTGACGAACGAGGGCACGCCCTCTTCGCCCGGCCGGGTCGCGCGGGTGAGATTGACGGCGTAGTCGACGACGTGGTCGCTGACGGGCACCTTGCGGACGACCTGCTGGAGCTTGCCGATTTCCTCGCCGGTGAGGACCTGTCGCGGCGGGCCGATGGCCGCACGGGTCGTGTGCTTGACGATGTCCCGCTCTTCGTCGCGCCGGGGGTAGTCGATAGTCACCATGAACATGAACCGGTCGAGCTGAGCCTCGGGCAGGGGGTAAGTGCCCTCTTGCTCGATGGGGTTTTGTGTTGCCAGCACGAAGAAGGGTCGGTCGAGGTCGTACGTCTCGCCGGCGACGGTGACCTGATACTCCTGCATGGCTTGCAGCAGGGCGGCCTGCGTCTTGGGCGGTGTGCGGTTGATCTCGTCGGCGAGGATGATGTTGGCGAAGATCGGGCCCTTGACGAAGCGGAACGCCCGTCGGCCGGTCGTGAGGTCCTCCTCGATGATCTGCGTGCCCGTGACGTCCGAGGGCATGAGGTCCGGCGTGAACTGGATGCGGTTGAAGCCGAGCCGCAGCACCTGGCTGACCGTGCGGATGAGCAGTGTCTTGGCCAGGCCGGGCACGCCGACGAGCAGGCAATGGCCCTGGCTGAAGAGGGCGATCATGAGCTGCTCGATGACCTCGTCCTGGCCGATGATGACCTTGTGGATCTCTTCGAGGAGTCGTGAGCGCGCCTTGCCGAGACGTTCGATGATCTCGAGTTCGGCGGTTCGAGTCTGGGGTTCTGGCATTCGGCCTTCCCTCAATAGTTTGTCTGACTCTGTGGCAGTGGTGTTACGTCACTTCGGTTCGTTCGAGTCGCCGGCGTGGTTCAGCCGAGCCGCACTATCCTCAGTGCGGTTCCAAACCCCACACGCATGACCCCGCTGAGGACAGCGGGGCTCGGTTGTATCCCTCGCACTGCGCGGCCCCAGCCCAAGACATCGCGCTTGACATGGTAGTAGACCCCAACCCCTCGGGGTGCCCTCTGAAAGTCGGTCTCGGAGACAGAAGACGCTCCCGTCCGGAGCGGATCTCTCCCGCGCGCCTCAATGCGTCATGCCGTAGACGAAGATGTTGATGCCCAGTTTGAGCGCGTCGGCGTCGGCGTAGCCACGGTTGTACGGGAAGGGCATCTGCTCCCATCCGTTGCTCAGGCTGAACCGCGAGTAGACCACGCAGAGCGCGCCGTCCCGCGTGATCCCCTCGAGCACCGGCGCGGTCAGGTTGGGCGATTCCTGCTTGACCAGCGGCGTGTAGCTGACCTGACGGACCGGGAAGACGGCCGCGTAGATCGGGTGGTCCACCGGCAGAATGCTCAGATCGCTCTTGGGCAGGACGCGCTTGATCTCGCGCCGAAAGGCCGCGTCGAACGACTGTCGGCCGGCGGCGGCATCGGCCACCAACACCCCACCACTATCAAGATAGCTTCGCAGCCGGGCGACCTCGGCATCGTTGAGCTTGAAGTCGCGCAGGCCCGTCAGGTAGAGCATGGGGTGCTTGAACACGTCCAATTCGCCGAGCGCGACGATCTCGCGCTTGAACTGCGTCTGGAGCGTCGTGTTGTCCTGCATGAACTTCAGCAGGCTGGGCAGGGCCGACGGCGTCGGGTCCCAATCGCCGGCGTGGACGACCTGGGCCAGCACGAACTCGTCGCGTGTGGCCTTGCCGGTCTCGTGGAAGACCTTTTCGACGGCCCGCATCCGGCCGTACTCGTGGCAGGCGATGGCGTAGGTCACCATGTTGCTGCCGAGCCGGCGGGCGTCGGCGCCGACGATCCACGAGCCGGGCGGGAAGTTCTTGGGCGGCTCCTGGCCGTACCACCCGTTGGCCAGATCAATGGGCGAGAAGAACACGGCCGTTCGGCAGCCGATGTTGAGGCCCTCGAGGTAGGGCACGTTGCTGAAGCGCTTGTCGGTGCCCTGCTGGTACGTGACGCGTTTGACGTCGTAGAACGCGCTGAAGACGGGGTGGTCGTTGGGCAGCGGCGCGAGCTCGCGTTTGGGGAACATGGCGGCCATCTCGCGGCGGAAGGTCTCGGTGAACGTCTTCTCGCCGCAGCAGGCGTTGGCGAAGATCGTGCCACCGTCGTAAAGGAAGCGCCGCAGTTTGGCGCGTTGCTCGTCGGAGAGGGTCGGGACGGGGTCGTGTCCGGTCAGATAGAGGATCGGGATCTCGGTGGGGTCGTAGCTGAAGCTCTTCCAACTGCTGTCGAAGTGGCGGTAGCGGATGCCGAGCTGGCGGTTGGTCCACTTGAGCAGGTTGCGGACGTCGTCGGTGACGTTGAGCCACTTGGTTCGGGCCACGCGTTTGCCGTCGTGCATGCCGAACTGGACGGGTGCGTAGGCCAGCTTGCTGACCAGGGCGGGAGGAGCGGGCTCGCGCTTGCGCTCGCTTCGACGCAGTGGGGTGGCCGGCAGGGGCAGGGGCGGGAACGACTCGCCGCCGCTGCGGCGATGGGGCTTGGCCTTGGGCGGCACGCCGTGGCCGGGGAGCTGGAGCTGCTCGGCGGTCAGGGCGTCAAGGGGCCACGATGCGATGACGACGGCGATGGCGAGGCAGGCTAGGAGGGGTCGGGTCATGATGGTGACCTCCAAGACGGCCAGCGGCCGTCGGGACGCGCGACGGAGGTGCATCGACGTGCCAGAGTCGCGTCATGCGACCTGGCCGAGCACGCAAACCGGCCGCGCCTCATTCTATTATGATCGGCCGATCCACCCCCAGCAAGCAGGCATTGGGGCCGGCCGGGTGCGATTCTGCGATGGGTGTCGTGCGGGCACCTTCCGTTGCCCCTACGAGGCCCTTGAATTCTTCATGGCCGGCGACCATGGGTTGCGTTCGCCTGCGGCTGACTCCATCCATGGCTACGGATCGTGATCCCCCAGGGCCCGAGGTGACTTGCGGCGAGGTGCGCCGTTTGGTGGGGGGCGAGGACCGCACTGGCGACCCGGCTTCTCCAAGGCGATGCCGCGGGAGCCAGTGTGGCTCGGGTGATGCGTTGCCCTGCGGCGCTCTTGGTTTCTTTGTGGCCGGGGACTGAAGGGCAAGACAGGAGGCCGCACGGAGGGGCGCATGAAAAAACGCCGAAACCAGGTGCCTGTTGCGGCTGGCTTCGGCGCTCATCGTGTTAGTGCTTCTCGTTGCGGCTACAGGTCCTCAAGCATGCGTTCGATGGCTACATCGAGCTTGCTATCGACGTCGTAGGTGCCGTCGGCGATGGCCTGCCTGATGGCGGCGACCTTCTCGGTGCGGACGTCGGGCAGATCGTGGAGCTTGGCCAGCATCTGGGCGGTGAAGCTGATCTGGACCGTGTCTTCTTTCTGGAAGGGTCGTTCCGTCTGGTCGGCCGCCTGGTAGGCCTTGGCGGCAACCGGATTGACGCGACCTGCCCCTGAAGCACCCTGGATGTTACCAATGTCTGGCATCGAATCACCTCGCTGGGCCTGTTCGGAAGCCTGATGGGGCTTGATAGGATCGACCATAGGTCAAGCCTCCCGGTGATGCAACAGCCCCAAGGGCGCACCGTGCCCATGACCACTCAACGCCTGCATTCCTCCCTGAACGCGGGTGATGATGTCTGGGGTTAGTGGGTTGTCCCTAACCCGGCGGAGAATTGGGCTGGTCCGTCAGCCCGAGAACCCTAGCTCTCGTGCTTCGCTAGAAAGAGTATCGGAGCTTGGGATCGGCGAACTTGAGCATTTTCCAAGGGTCGCGCACTCTGCGATAAGATTTTACATAGCAAGGGTTTAACTCCACTGAGGTGTGTCTCCTACGCCTGGCGAAGTCGGTCGAGGGATTGGAGGATGAGCAGCAGGGCGCGCGGCAAGTGGAAGGGGTCCTTTACCGGTAGCGCCACGGTGTCTTTTATCGGGCGTCCGGTGCGATCCAATCGTTGTCGCCATTCACCATGCTCTCGGTCGGGATATTTTCGGAAGGCGTCGTCGTGGACCCTCCAGTACCAGTCGAGGCACCAGGGCTCGCCGGAGACCTCGTGGGCCAGCAGGAGGGCGTAGAGCGACTCGGTGGCGGGCCACCAGACCTTGGCGTCGGGGAATCGCCAGGCCACGCCTTCGGGCGAGCCGTGCGGATTGACCGCGTGGAAGATGCCGCCGTGGTCGTCGTCCCAGCCGAGCTCGACGTGTCGACGGATGATGTCGCAGGCTTGCTCGACGGTGTCGGTATCGCGCTGGCCTTGCCGGATGTGGATCTGGAACCACATGGACTCGATGACGTGGCCGGGGACGATGACCTGGCAGGGGGCGGTCTCGTCGATGGTGTCATCCAACCGTATGAGCTCGTGGAGGAGGCCGTCCTCGGGTCGGACGAAGTGCTGGAAGATGTCGCGGCTGAGGTCGAGGCCCGCCTGCTGGAGGCCGCGATCCTCTAGGGCCAGGCCGAGCTCGTAGAAGACGAGGGAGAAGATCATGTTCGGGCCATGAGCGCGGTAACCGGCCGGGATGGTGAGTGGCTCGGTGGGGTAGGAGCCGGGTCGGGCGAGGTCGGCTTGGACGCGTGGCGCGAGGTTCAGGGCGAGCTGTCTGGCATCGTCGTCGTGGGTCATCTGGTAGTAGGCGGTCAGGCCGTAGAGGGCGAAGCCATCGGCGTAGATGCTGGTGTGGGGCTCCTCGATGCGGCCGTTGCGATCGAGACAGAAGACGGTGCGGCCCGCGGCGTTGAAGCCGTGTCGGGCCGCGAATCGGTAGATGGTTTCGGCGGCGTCGCGCCACTCGGGTCGCGGCTCGAGGCGATTGACGAGGTTGGCGAAGACCCAGACGGCACGCCATTGGGACCACATGTACTTGTCGTAGCTGAGGATCGTGCCGTCGTCCTCGATGCAGGTGTTGATGCCGCCGCACTCGCGGTCGATGGCGTGGTCGAGCCAGAAGGGCAGGACGTCGTCGAGCAGGTGGCGGCGGTAGAAGGCGTGGAGCTCGTCGAATGACATGCGGTCGGTCATGGGGCACCCTGAGGTCGGAGGGGCGACGGGGTCGCGGTTGCATGGTCCGGTTCGCGGCCGGGGGCGACGCGCAGGGCGTCCGGCTTCACGGGCCCGGCCGGCGCTCACCATATCGTAGAGGTCGGCCCGGTGGCAACCGGATCGTCGGCCGCGGCGCAGCTTCTTTGCGGACGGGAGGTTGGCGAGCACTCGGGTTGACATCGGGTCTCCGTCAATTAGAGTGCGAGCACCGGGATCGGGCTTACGAGCCGGTCGTCGTGTCGTGTCTGGGGAGTCGCATGAGGACGTGGCGAGCCGTTGGTTGCGCGGCGGCGTCGGTCTATGACGAGACGGGCCCCGGAGCGGCTCGAGCGGTTCAAGGAGGAGCATCCGGACTGGATGCGGCCGGAGCCGAACCGCTGTGCACCGCATGTTGTGCTGGGCGATGATTCGTGGCTGTGCGAGAAATCCCAGGGCGACGAGTGGCCTGAAGGGCGGATTGTCCCGGACATGTTCACCATCAAATCAGCGACGCAAGCAGATCAGGGATGCAGAAGCAGGTGAGGCGAGCCTTGCGGCGTTCTGGGCCTTGACGGCGCGTGTCGTCAGGCCCCAACGATGTGCCAAAGGATGAGGACACCATGAGACAGGGCAAGATGCCGGTCCTGATTGGGCTGGTCTCGACGGCGAGCTTGTGCGGGGTGGTGCGCGCCGAGTCGGCGACGACGCAGGAACAGATCAAGGCCGTCGAGGCGGTCACGCCCCCGACGACGGTCAAGGAGATCAGCGCACGGCAGAAGAAGATCGCCGAGGAGCTGAAGGCGCTTCAGCCGTCGACGATCCCGGCGACGACGCAGCCGTTGGAGGCGACGACGCAGCCGTCGGACTATGCCACGAACCTGTGGTTCAAGCTGAAGTCGGCGCAGGAGCTGCTGGAGGCCCAGCAGAAGGAGCTGGAGGCGGTCCAGGCGCTCAAGAGCGAGGAATCGGCCAAGGAGCTGAAGCAGCGGATCGAGGAGTACAAGAAGAAGACGGCGGAGCTCGAAGAGCACCTCGAGGCCTACGAGGCGGGTCAAAGGACACCGCTGAGCGACATGTCGGTGCCGGAGCTGACCAAGCGGCTGGAGGAGTTGAAGGCGTTCTACGAGCGGCTGAATCAAGAGCAGATCTCCGAGGTGGAAGCCCAGACGGCGCGGATCAAGCGCTTGGGCGAATTCAAGGCCGAGCGGGAGGCGATCAACGAGCAGATTGCCGAGGCCCGTAAGGCGCACGTCAAGGCGGTGGCCGAGTTCAAGGACCGGACGACGACGGCGAAGGCGACGGAGGAGGCCAAGCCGGTGAAGATCATGCGTCGGCTGGCCGAGCTGGACCTGTTGATGGCGCTGGTGCGGGCTGAGCTGCTGAGGCTGGAGGAAGAGCGTCTGAGCCTGCGTCAGCAGCGTGAGGCGGATCGGCTGAAGGCGCTTCAGCCGTACGTCAAGACGCTTCAGGATTGGATGGCCGCGATCACGAAGCAGATCTCCCGGGATCAACAGCGCTATGCGGAGTGGCAGCTGGAGCAGGCTCGGGCCAAGGATAAGCCGAAGTACGAGGAACTCTACTGGGAGGCCTACCTGAAGATCCTGAAGGCGGCCGAGAAGTTCAAGAGCTATGAAAACCCGACGCGAGACCGCTACCCGGAGGGCAAGCTGGGCCGGCTGGAAAATACGATCGCACGGTATGAGACGTACTGGGAGAACTTCATCGAATCGGTGTCGCGTCGGAGCGGGGAGGAGGTGCTCAAGGCGTACGGGACCATCCGCAAGCAGCTCGAGGAGGCGCGTCAGCGCGATGTGCGGCTGACGGCATACCTCGACCAGAGCATCGACGAGCGTGAGGCGGTGGCGCTGCGTCGCGACCAGGTGGTGGAGGAGATCGACAAGTACCAGGAGTTGTTGTCCGAGGCCGCCAGTGGGACGACGGACGAGAAGGCCACCGAGCGTCAGACGGCGCTCACCAAGCACCGGCTGGAGCTGATCCAGCTGGTGGACGACATCGCGGCGCTTCAGAACAGCCTGCTGGAGCGTCTCAACAAGGCCGAGGAGATCAACGACGAATTCATCGCGTTGCTGGACACGTATCGGAGCCAGCTCTACTGGTCGTACCTGGTGGTGCAGGACCAGGGTCTGCTGACGCTCGAGCTGTCGAAGATCCGGAGCGAGTGGACGGGGGAAGAGCTGCAGACCAACATGTCTGCGCTTCATGCCGCGTGGCAGCAGGGCGTCAAGCAGGTGCGGTCGGCCTCGTTGTTGGAATGGGTGGTCTCGGGGGCGCTGCTCGTCTTCGCGCTGGTGGGTGGGACCGCGGTGGTGGGCCGACGGCTCCGGGCCAAGGCCGACGCCTACGAGGATCGTCTGGGTGAGCGCATTCGGGACGAGGGCATCGAGGCCGCCGGCCTGAGCGAGCGCCTATGGCTGGCCTGGCTGCGGCTGTTGGATGACACGGGTCCGTTGGTCTGTGTGCTGCTGGCGATCGCGCTCGGTCTGCTGGTGCTGGACATCACGGACGGGGTGTACCGTGTGGTGATGGGAGCCGTGATGTTCTTCGGTGCGATCCTGGTGTCGTTCGGCGTGGTGGGCGCTCTGTTCGCACCGACGCGTCCGCGGTACCGGATTATTCGGTGCAGCAACAAGGTGGCGGGCTACTATCGCAAGTGGCTCTACGGGCTGCTGTACGCGACGCTGATCGGCGCGCCGATCCCGCTGTTCCTGACTCTGGTGGATGCGTTCCCGAGCACACGGACCGGGCTCTGGCAGATCTACAAGAGCGTCGGGCTGCTGATCGTCTTTCTGTTCCTGCTGCGACGGCAGATGGTGCTCAAGGTGGTGGGCCGGCCGGAGGACCTCTCGGCGCGGTGGCTGTACAGCTTGGTGGCGAGCGTCTACCCGCTTCTGCCGTTGGCGGCGCTGGGCCTGTTGGTGCTCGAGGCGCTCGGCTTCGGTGCGCTGACGAGCTACATCCTTCGCAACCTGATCCTGACGTTGGTCATCCTGCTGGCCGGGACGACGCTGACCCGATACCTGGCCGACCTCTCGGGCAAGTGGCGGCGGGATTTCGAGAAGGAGCGCGAGGCCCGCCAGGAGGAGCAGGAGGGGGAAACAGCGGAGGCGGCCGAACCGGTGACGGAGTCGACGTGGGGCGGCGAGCGAACGGTGGTTGCCGCGGTCGAGGAGGAGGAGGCCACGGAGGCGGAGTTCTTCCTGGCGGTGGGCTCGTTCCTGGGGGCGTGGGTGGTTCGTCTGGGCGCGCTGGTGCTGATTCTGGGCGTGTGGGGGATCACGCTCGTGGAGATCCACAGCGCGCTCACGTATCAGTTGACGGGCACGGGGGACCAGGTCATCACGCTGTGGCGGGTGTTGGCGGCGGTGCTGGTGGCGATCATGGGCGCGGTGGTGTCGCGGTTCGTGCGGGCGATACTGAACAAGCGGGTGTATCCGGCGTACGAGGCGTTGGACCTCGGGGCGCGCGCGGCCATCAACACGATCCTGAATTACCTGCTGATCGTGCTGGGCATCTACATCGCGATGCAGCTGGTGTACGTCGACCTGGGGGCCTTGACGGTTCTGCTGGGCACGTTGGGCTTGGGTATCGGTCTGGGTCTGCAGCCGCTGTTCATCAACTTCATCAGCGGGTTGATGATTTTCGGTGAGCGTCACATCCGTCCCGGTGACATCGTGGAGGTGGGCGACCAGGTGGGCGAGGTCATCGCGGTGAGCATGCGCGGCACGAGGGTCCGGACGTTCGACAACATCGACATGATCATTCCGAACTCGGAGTTCATCACGACGCGGGTCGTCAACTGGTCGCTCCAGAGCCGTCAGATCCGCGGTCAGATCAACATCGGGGTGGCCTACGGGAGCGACATCGAGCTGGTGCGCGAGCTGCTGTTGAAGGTGGCCAACGAGCATCCGAAGGTCTTGAAGGAGCCGGAGCCGATCGTGTGGTTCATGGACTTCGGCGACAGCGCGTTGATCTTCCGGTTGCTCGTGCACTTCGCCGATCTGAGCGACCGATACTCGTCGCTGACGGAGATGCGGTTCACGATCGACAAGCTCTTTGCCGAGCACGGGATCACCATTCCGTTCCCGCAACGCACGATCAGCCTGATCGACGACAAGCCGCTCCGCGTGGAGCTGACCGACGGCTCGGACGAGGACGACGAGGATGATGAGACGGCGCCGGACGACCAGGCCGGCAACCCGGGCGACCGTCCCAAGCGTCGAGGCGGGTCGAAGCGGAAGCGTCGCGGCGCCGGGGCGTCGGATTTCCCGGGCATGGGCATGGTCGGCTCAGGCGGCGACGAGTAGGACACCCATCAGACCGAAGGCGACCCAGGCGATCCGTCGGAAGCGGCCGGTGCCCACGCCGCGGGACAAGATCAGACCCAGGACGACACCGGCGACGATGGCGGGCACGCACCAGGCGAAGCGGATCAGGGTCGGCGCGGTGATGTCGCCGCCCACCAGCAGTTGTCCCAACCGGTACATCGTGTTGAACAGGAAGCAGGCGTTGAGGCTGGCCTTCATGCCGTCGCGGCTGAGCGGCAGGGAGTAGAGGTAGGCCACGAGGGGCGGGCCGGCCATGGTAAAGGCGCCGCCGAGGACGCCGCCCAGCAGGCCGACGGCAAGCCCGACCCGTGGTGTGGCCGCTTCGGCGCGGAGGTGTCTGCCGGAGAGCGACCAGGCCGCAAAGCCGATGATGACCAGACCGAGGACGCGGCGGACGATGACCGGATGGGTCGGACCGAAGGTCTTGAGCAGGGCCAGACCGATCGGGTTGCCGATGGCGATACCGAGGATGAGCGGCCAGATATGGCGCCAACTGACGTGACGGTGGAGCCGGCCGCAGATGGAGCAGACGGTGATGATCGCACCGAGGTTGACGAGGATGGTGGCCTCGACGATCTCGCCGTAGAGGCTCAGGCCGGTCATGGGCAGGATGCCCACGCCGAAGCCGGTGAACCCCTGGACGAGGTTGCCCACGAAGAAGAGCAGCATGGCCAAGAGGATGGCGACGTCGAGATTCATGGTGCCGTGTCCGGTGTTGCCGTAGAGGGTCGCGGGCGGATCACATGGTCATGATCTTCCGGATGGTCCGGGCCGTCTCGGCCAGGGAGGCCCGTCCGAGGGAGACCTCGGAGATCAGGGCCCGGTCGTAGCCGATGGCGCGAAGCTCTTGCATGACGAGCGAGAAGTCGACGTCGCCCTCGAGCAAGGCGGGCCAGCGTACCTGGTTGTCGTCCCACGAGAAGTCCTTCATGTGAACCATCTTGAGCACGTGGCCACAGATGCGGACCCAATGGTGGGGCCAGCCGAAGATGGCCATGTTGCCGGGGTCGAAGTAGAAGCCGACGCGGGGGCTGCCGACCTCGGCGCAGAAGCGGGCGCACTCCATGGGCGAGAGCAGGAATCTGTTCCAGACGTACTCGATGGCGAGGGTCACGCCGGCCTGCTCGGCGTGGGCCGCGAGTTGCTGCATGGACGTCAGGGCGTTCGCGTAGGCGTGGTGGTAATACAGCTCGGCGGTCAGCCGACCTGGGACGACGAGCATGGTGTCGATGCCGAGGGTGTGGCATAGGTCGATGCATCGCTTCCAGGTATCGATGGCCTGGTTGCGGGCTTGGTCCTCGTCGGTCATCAGGTCCTTGGGGACGTCGCGGATGGGCGCGGGGCAACAGGATTCGAGGGCGATGCCGGCGTCGGCGGCCTGGCGGGCGATGGACCGGAGGTCGTCCGGGCCGGTGCCGAGCGTGATGGGGCCGTGGTCGCGGACAACGATCTCGAGGGCCTCGTAGCCGGCGGCACGGATCTGGTCGAGGGTTTGGGTGAAGGACCATTCGTCGGGGAGGACCAGGGCGGTGACGCCGACTCTCATGGGGTGTCCTTTCCTGTACCGCGTGTGGGGCGATCGGTTTCTGGCGATCGGGCTTTGTAAGGTCCCATGATAGGTGGGCGCGGGTCGGCGGGCCAGCGGCGGCTCGCTTGTGGAACGGAGCTCTCCGCCCGACGTGTCGCCCCCTGGGCTTCGGGCTCGTGGGTGGGGGTTGGGCGACTTGACAAAGCGCGCTTTGACGTCTATACTTACCGAACTCTAGACAGTCGTGAATCGTAACGTCCCCAAGGCGTTACGACAACTCTAAGCTCTCGTCAGGAATCCGGACGTGGCCAAACGAGTCAGTAAGAAGGCGGCAGCCAAGAAGCAGGCCGGCAAGCGCAAGAAGACGAAGCCGGCCAAGAAGAAGGCGTCTTCGGCGAAGGGCTCTGCTTCGAAGTCGACGACGAAGTCGACCGTCAAGAAGAAGACGACGAAGAAGGCCTCGACGAAGAAGCGGGTCGCCAAGAAGAAAGCGGTCAAGTCCTCGTCGAGCGGGTCGGCGCGGAAGAAGGCGTCGCCGAAGAAGACGACGACCACGAAGAAGGCGACGAGGAAGAAGACCACCGAAAAGACGACGAAATCCAACGAGCCGCGGAAGGTGTCGCGGCTGACTGAGTCGGAGGCGCCCTCGGCCGAGGAGCCGAAGAAGGTCAAGTCGCCGCTGAAGAAGAGGGAGCTGGAGTCGTTCCGGCAGCTTCTGCTGGCCAAGCGGGCGATGCTGACGAACGACGTGACGACGATGACGGACACGGCCCTTCGGGGGAGCTCGTACTCGGATGCGGGCGAGCTGTCGACGATGCCGATCCACATGGCGGATCTGGGCAGCGACAACTTCGAGCAGGAGTTCACGCTGGGCCTGATCCAGAACGAGCACGCGGTGCTTCGGGAGATCGACGAGGCCCTGCAGCGGATCGACGAGGGGACGTACGGCATCTGCCTCGGTACGGGCAAGCCCATCGCCAAGGCGCGTTTGCGGGCGAAACCCTGGGCCAAGTACTGCATCGAGTATGCCCGCAAGCTCGAGCGCGGGTTCTAGGTCGGCCTACCAAGCGTGCGGTCCATGCCCGAGTCTGACCAACGGCATCACGTCACCTCGTCGCCCACCGCGAAAGAGACCCGTTCCGTTTTCAGCCAGATGAGTCTGTTCGACGGGCCGAGCCACGCGCGGCTGTGGATCGTCGCGGCGATCGGTCTGGCTGTCGACCTGTACAGCAAGCACTGGGCCTTCACCGAGCTGCAAGGCCTGCGCGTCGTGGTCCCTCATCTGCTGCATTTCCGGCGATCGCTCAATCCGGGGGCTTTGTTCGGGATGGGGCACGGTCTGACGCCGGTGTTCATCGGGGCGTCGGTGTTGGCGCTGGGCTTCGTGATCTATCTGTTCGCGTTCACCCCCCGGTCGCGGATCAGCATGCACGTCGCACTGGGGATGATCCTGGCCGGGGCGCTGGGGAACCTGTACGACCGGTCGTTCGTCCGGGCCGACGCGATCTGGTATCCGGCGGGGGTGGGCTGGCGGAGCTGGTTCGGCACGGAGGTCTACATCACCGGCAAGTTGGTCAAGGACGCGGAGGATTACTGGATCTTCGCGGAATGGCCGGAGGGCGGCGGCAAGCCCATCCCGATCAAGAAGCAAAAGGGTTGGAGCGTCGAGCCCGTTCCGGTGGTGCGGGATTTCATCAAGATCGACACGAGTTGGATGCCCAACCGCATTCAGCTCTGGAAGTGGATCTTCAACGTGGCCGACGCCTTGCTGGTGGTGGGCGTGGGGGTGCTGCTGATCAACTTCTGGCGCGACCGTGGCGACGAGGAGGAGGCGTCCGAGACGGACGCAGCGGGTCCGCCGGATGCGGAGGCGAGGACATGAGCGCCGAGAACCCGGCGGAGACCGTGTGGTTCAGCGAGTCGGACATGCGGATCAAGCCGTTGTTCGAGCACATCAAGGCCGGCCTGGCCTGGGGCGAGAAGCTGATGTTCAGCCTGGTGACGCTAGAGCCGGGGGGCGAGGTGCCGTCGCACAGCCATCCGCACGAACAGGCGGGGATCTGTCTGGAGGGGGAGTTCGAGCTGGAGGTGGACGGCGAGCGTCGGGTGGTCCGCCCCCAGGAGATGTACCTCATCCCTCCGGACGTCCCTCACGCGGCCCGGGCCCTGAGGGTCACGTGCAAGACGTTGGACATCTTCGCCCCACCCCGCGAGGAGTATAAGAGCTAGAGGCGCGGCGGCGGCATCGAATCCTTCGGGCTGCCGAGGGTCGGTCGGGCGCGGTGATTTTTGGCGGCCATGCCGACCCAGCCGAGGGCGGCTGGGTTACACCGAACGCAGCCGAGGGCGGCTGGGCTACACCGAACGTAGCCGAGGGCGGCTGGGCTGCAGCGAGATCCATGGGCCAGATCAGCACGGACATCGAGGTGCGGGTTCCCGTCGAGCGGGCCTGGTCGTTCTACGCCGACGTGAGGAACCTGACGCGCGTCATCCCCGCCGAGTTCAACCCTCA
Source organism: uncultured Planctomycetales bacterium (assembly GCA_964622545.1). Classification (GTDB taxonomy): domain Bacteria; phylum Planctomycetota; class Phycisphaerae; order UBA1845; family JAFGLZ01; genus JAFGLZ01. The sequence goes on from CAZUQM010000013.1 coordinate 131,042, forward strand.
ACTGGTCAAGCTGTTCGAGCGTTTCGAGCCCGGGGCGGAGTTCATCCTTCGGGTGGCGGTCGGGTACTGGATGATCCAATGGCACGGGCGGATCGTCGAGGTCGACGCGCCGCACCGGTTCACGGCCGAGCAGATCGACGGGCCGTTCACGGATTTCTCGCACGAGGTGCGTTTTGATGCGCTCGAGGAGGTACGCACGCGTGTGACGGAGACGACGCGGTACGAGCTGCCGTACCGCTCGTTCGGGAGGTTGGCGGATTCGTTCCTCCTTCGGCGCAAGGTGCGGTCGATGCTGGACCGCCGGCAGGAGAAGATCCGCAGGCTGTTGGAGGGGGCGTGAGGTCGGCCGGGGGCTGCATGAGCTACATCGCTTCACCCCTCCGGGCCGGATGCGGTCTGGGCCCGGGCTGTCGTTGGTCTGTTGGCTTGCCCCAGCCGTAGCAACCGTCGGCGAGCCAGGCCGGAGAGCCGGCGGGGCTCGGGGTTGACCGGCGGGCGGGCCTGACTATAGTGGCGGTCGACCTTGGCGCGGTCGTCGGGGGGACGGTGCTCCCGCTGCGGGAACCTGGAGCAGGACCGGCGCGCCAACCGATACAACGATGTAGACCGATTCTATCGAGCGAGGAGTTCACTGAGTTATGTCCACGACGATCGTTCACGTGTCGGGCCGCGAGATCCTGGATTCGCGCGGCAATCCGACGGTCGAGGCCACGGTGGTGCTGGAGGACGGCAGCGTCGGTCAGGCGCAGGTGCCGAGCGGGGCGAGCACGGGGGAGTACGAGGCCGTCGAGCTGCGCGACATGAATAACGCCCGTTACGGCGGCAAGGGCGTCCTCCAGGCCGTAGAGAACATCAACGAGACGATCGCCGAGACGGTCATCGGCCTGGACGCGCTGGATCAGGAAGACGTCGACGGCATGATGCTGGAGCTGGACGGCACGCCGAACAAGGGCAAGCTGGGCGCCAACGCGATCCTGGGCGTGTCGATAGCGACGGCCAAGGCCGCGGCCGAGTCGTGCGGGCAGCCGCTGTTCCGGTATCTGGGCGGGTGTTCGGCGCACGTGCTACCGGTGCCGATGATGAACATCCTGAACGGCGGCCGACATGCGGACAACAACGTGGACTTCCAGGAGTTCATGATTCAGCCATGGGGGGCTCCGAGCCTGTGCGAGGCGGTGCGTTGGGGGGCTGAGATCTTCCACGCCTTGAAGAAGGTTCTCGCGGGCAAGGGCTACAACACGGCGGTGGGCGACGAGGGCGGCTTCGCTCCGAGCCTCAAGAGCAACGACGAGGCCCTGGAGGTGATCGCCGAGGCGGTGGAGAAGGCCGGGTACAAGCTTGGCGAGCAGATCTTCATCGCGCTCGATCCGGCGACCAGTGAGATGTACGAGAAGGAGGCGGGCGGATATCGGTTCTTCAAATCGGATCCGGACCGCGTGGCGAGCAACGACGAGATGATCGGGATGTGGACCGAGTGGTGCAACCGGTATCCGATTCGCTCGATCGAGGACGGCCTGGATGAGAACGACTGGGAGGGCTGGACGAAGCTGACGGCGGCCCTGGGCGACCGGGTCCAGCTCGTGGGCGACGACCTGTTCGTGACGAACGTGGAGCGGCTGCAGCGGGGCCTCGATGAGAAGGCGGCCAACAGCATCCTGATCAAGGTGAACCAGATCGGCACGCTGACCGAGACGTTCGCGGCGGTGGACCTGTCGATGCGGAGCGGCAACACGGCGGTCATCAGTCACCGCAGCGGCGAGACCGAGGACACGACGATCGCGGACATCTCGGTCGCGACGAACGCGGGCCAGATCAAGACGGGCAGCCTGTGCCGGACGGACCGGGTGGCCAAGTACAACCAGTTGATCCGGATCGAGGAGCACCTGGGCGAGCGCGCGGTCTACGGCGGGCAGTTCTGGAACAAGTAATCGAGACGGGGGCGGGTCGAGGCGAGGCGCGGCCAGGGAGGGCGGCGACATGACCCAAGACATCGAGAGGGATCTCGCGCGGGCCTTCATGCAGTCGGCGTATCGGCGTGACGCCGAGGAAGTCTCGCCGATGACCCACGTGATCGGGTTCTGGTTGTTCCTGACGGCGGCGGCGGTGCTGCTGGGCGCGGCGGTGTTCCTGCCGATCTGGCAGGACCATCAGCGGGTGTTGGGGGCTCGGGCCGAGACGCAGGAGCGGATCGCCTCGCTGCGGTCGGAGCTGACCCAACTCGAGCACGTGATCGACCATCTGGGGCGGGATCCGGCGTTGAACGAACGGGCGGCCCTGCGGGACCTCAACTTCTTCCTTCCTGGACAGGAGGTCGTGGACACCGAGCCGGCGGAGGTCCTGGCGACGCGACCGGTCGAGCCCGCGCGGTCAGCGCCTTCGGGCTCGCGACGCAGCGCGGTGGCACGGCTGATCGAGGAGCGAGTGGATCTGGAGGGCTGGGCCCACCTGGTCAACGACGGTGACGTGCGTCGCGGCATGTTGATCGGGGCGGCGTTTCTGATCTCGGCGGCGATGGTGCTGTTCGCGCCTCCGAGTCCGCGCTCGGCGCGGTCGAGCGTCCTGGACCCCAGCGAACTGGAACACCTTGCCGAGATGACGTCCCGTCGGAAACGCGGGTGAAGTCGCCGCCGGGGCGCCGGCCGACGGTTGGCTTACGGCGGGGCTGGTCTGGTGACGGTCTAGCCGGCGTTGATGTCGGTGACGGTGACGCGCAGATAGCGTTGGCGGTGGCCGCTTTTGACCTTGTAACCCTTGCGACGCTTGAACTTCATGACGTCGATCTTCTGGGCCTTCTGCTCGCCCAGGACCTTGGCCTGCACGGACGCTCCGGAGACGAAGGGTTGCCCGACCTTGACCTGATCGCCGTCGCTGACGAGCAGGACGCGGTCGAATGCCAGCGTTTCCTGACCCTCTTCGAGCTGCTTCAAGTCCACGTCGATCGTGTCGCCCACGCCCACACGGTGCTGTCGGCTGCCGTCTTCGATGATTGCGTACATGACCTCAACCCCTGTCGGTAGTGCCTCTCATAGAATCACACATTATGACGGAGATCGGCGGGCGAGGCAAGGGGTTTGTTGGCATGACAGGAAGGGCGGTGGGTTCTTGCGAGCGGAGAGCAACCGAGCCCCGCTGGCTCCCGCGGCGTCGCCTTGGCGAAGCCGTGAGCGACGCGTAGCCCCCGGCAGGCATGCCCCCCATGATCGAAGCCCTTTAAGGGCGACAGATCGAGGCAGGCAAGGTCACAATCTTTCGCCCTTTCAGGGCTCACGAGTTCCCGTCGTCCCCGTTCGGGGGCTCGGCTGTTTGGGCGGGGCGACGATCCTGACGGCCCTCCGGGCCTGGTGTGCTCTGCGGCATGGATGGGACGGCCGGAGAAAGAGCAAGGACCCCCGTAGGGACTTTCCAGGGGCTACCGCCGCCCTGGCTACACACCTGCACCCCTTGGGGGTGATTGCCACGCGCGTCTCTGTTGGACCGACTGGTGCTTCCTTGATCGTCGCCGCCGGATGCGTGCGTCACCTCTGTGTGGCTGTTGCGCCTGAGCGGGCGGGGCGGACGTATCACGGGCCGGATTGCTCGTTTCCGGTGAGGGGATCGCTGCGCTCGGGTGGTGGCGGTGCAGACGGCGGGCGGCGGTCGGGGCAAGCGGACCGCCGCGTCCAGACGGCCAATCCCAGGGCGAGGAGCAGGCCGACGGCGACGAGCAGCTCCTGGGTCGCGCTGCCGTGATAGCCCGAGCCGAAGCAACCGCAGTCGACGTCGAGCCCCCGAGCCAGGGCGGTGGCGTTGGCGATGAGGAACATCGCCGACAGGCCAAGGGCCAGCGCGACCGCCTCGCGACGCCACAAGCCGATGATGAGCGTGGCGCCGATTACCAGCTCGAGCCAGGGCAGGTAGACGGCCATGGGGAAGACGAGGTCGGCCGGGACCATCTCGTAGGTGCGGATGCTGGCGGCGAAGCTGTGCGGGTGACGGAGCTTGCCCTCGCCGATGGCGGTTCCGGGCAGGCCGACGGCGGCGACGATGAAGACGGCCCCGACCGCCCAGCGCGCCACACGGTTGATCGATCGTCGTGCCGTGTCGCTCATCGCTCCGGCCCCGTCTCGATGGGATAGCCTTGCTCGCGCCAGGCCTCCATGCCGCCTCGGAAGAGCCGCACGTTGGGGTACTCGAGGAGCTTGGTCATGATGTCGTAGAGCCTGCCGCTGTCTTCGCACTTGCCGCTGCCGCAGTAGAGGACGATGTCGGTCATGAGGTCGAAGCGGTTGGCGATAAGCGTGACGTCCTTCTCGGCCTGGCGGACGGGGACGTTGCGGGCGCCGGGGATGTGGCCTTCGGCGAACTCCTCGGGGGATCGGGCATCGATGAGGACGGCCCCTCCGTCGACGGCGAGCCGGGCCACCTCGTCGAGCGTGATGCCGGCCTCGTCGGCGACCTGCTCGTTGGTGACGGCCGACTGGGTGGTCGGTGGGGCGTAGTGGGTCGCCTGGTTGGGCGTCCGCGACGCCCAGGCGACCTGGATCGCGCCGAGGGCGGCGGGTAGGGCAAGCAGGACGGTGATACGAAGGGCGCTTCGAAGCACGGGCGATCCTCGGGATTCTACTTCTCGGCCTTTCGGGGTCGTGCCGGCCTCGGTGCCCTGGCGCGGGCGGGGGACCGGCTGATGCGCGAACCGGGCGTGCCGTAGCGGGCGATTTTGTGCTCGAGCTTCGGCAGCTTCGGATGGTCGGTGTGAATCGTGATGGTCTCGCCGCCGGGCTTGAGGTCGGCCTCGGGCGGGACGGTCAGGTGGACGTAGGTCATCTTGCTTTCGGCGCCGGAGCGTGGCTCGATGCGGGCGGCGATGGCGTCGTTGGAGACCTCGACCTTGGTGACGCGGACCTTCTCGTCCTGGTTGGCTCGGACGATGAGGCGGGTATGGACGGGCTTGCTGGTGGTGGACTTCTGGGGGATGACCAGGACGTTCTTGGGCAGCACGGAGATCAGCGGCAGGGGCTCGGGGATGGGGAACGACTGGATCGGGACGGCCAGCATGTCCATCTGTGCGTGCGTGGTCATGAGGATGACCTCGCCGTCGAGCCGGCCGGGCACGAGGGGCGGGGCGACCTCGGCGACGAGCTTCCATTGCTTGCCCGGGGTGATGGCTTCGAGCGTGGGTTTGACCTTGGGGTTCGTCGCGTAGACGGAGGTGATCTTCGGCGCCGAGTCGTCCTTGACGGCGATGGTCACCTGGGCCTGGCCGCCCTTGTCGACCTGGAGGTCCTTGAACAGGAGCGTGGCGGGCCCCGCGACGATCGGCTGGGGCAGCTCACCGAAGACCTGCATGCGGAGGGAATGCGTCGTCGTGGCGTGGACGTCGATGTTGATCTGGGCGACGTTCCTGCCCCACTCGAAGGGCGGTCGGGCGATGACGAGCACCTCGTATTCCAGGCCGGGCGTGACCTGGCGGATGCTCGGCATGATCCGCCAGTTATCGCTGGCGATGCGTGTGATCTTGAAGGGCTTACCGTCGGTGCTGCGGAGCGTGACGGGCTTGGAGAACGGCTGGCCCTGGCTGAGCGTGCCGAGCTGGACGGACGGCGAGGGCTGGATCTCGACCGGCGGCGGCAGCCGGCCGAAGAACGACATGGTGTACGTCGGCAGTGGTTTGAGGCCCGTCTTGAGGGAGACACGCCCGTGGAGGGTGTCGCCTGAGAACGGCGGCTTGGCCGTCAGCGCGACGCGGGCGGTCTTGCCCTTTTCGATCTCGGTGATCTTGACCGACACCTGGGGCGAGGTGGAGGCGGGGTTGGACAGGGACATGGGCTGATCGAGGTGGTTGGTGAGCGTCACGTTGAGGGTCGTGGGTTGCGTGCGGTCGAGCCGCTTGAAGTGAATCATCGCGGGGTCGGTCGTGATGGTCTGGCGGACGTCGGCCTTGAGCGTCAGGGCGAGCCGGGGTTTGGCCGGATCGTCGCTCTCGACGTAGACGGACTTGACGGTCTTGGACTTCTGGCCTCTGGCCACGAAGCGGACCTTGATCTTGGTCGTCTGGCCGGGCTCAAGCGTCACGGGCTTGGCCTTGACGACGGTGCAGCCGCAGGTGCTTCGGACGCGTTTGATGCGGAGGGGCGCCTGGCCGACGTTCTTGACCTCGAACGCGTGCTCGGCGGACTCGTGACTCCAGAGCTTGCCGAGGTCGTGGGCGGCCTTGTCCGTGTGGATCTTGGGCGCGGGCTTGTCGGTTGCGGGGGCCTCGGCGCGGGCGCGGTGCGGCGCGGCGCCCGCCGCGAGCAACAGGACGAGAAGCAGGCAACGCGTTCGGCTCATAACGGTTTGGTCCTCCTATGCGCGGTCGAGGCTGAGGTGGGTTGGCCGACCCAACGCGCCGCGCACTGGATATGACTGTAGCAGGCGAGCGGAGCGATTCAAGACGTCCGGCATCGGATGGGCTGGGTATCGGGCGGTCGTTCTGGAGGCGGGGGCTCGGCGCGGGGCCGAGCGCTGCGGCGCGGCCCGAAGGGCCTCGCCAGAGGCAGCTCGACAGGGCTCGCTCTAGGCGACTCGGGCTAGAAGGGCAGGTCGTCTTTGAAGTGGCGGTAATAGAGGCCGATCAGGCGCATGGAGACCAGTGCCGCGTAGATCTTGGCTGCGGCCACCGAGGCGATCACGGCGATGACGAGGCCAAGGGGCGGTCTCGCACCGAAGACGGACTCGATGAGGCCGACGGGGCCGACGGCCAGGAGCATCCCGAGCCCGCCGGCCACCACGACAGACAGGCAGATGACCGCGTAGGAGGCCGGAGCGACGAGGATGGCGCGGATGAGCGTGTGGAGATGCCCCAGCGGGAGCTGATTGCCGATGGCCGAGGCGAGGATCAGGATCGGCCAGAGGAGGACGCCGACGACCAGGAGCGGCAGCACGGCGGTCAGCGGCGCGGTGGCCTCGACCGAGGCGAGCCAACCTGCGAGCCCGAGGGCCGGCCCGAAGGCAATCAGGCTGCACCCCATACAATGCAGGGCCGGTCGGAGGACGTCCTCCCAGGGGTCGTCGATGGACATGAGGGACCATTCGTCCTCGCCGCCGGCCGTCTCGGTGACGACGTGGAAGAGGAACGCACACATCCAGGCTCCCAGGAAGAGCATGCCCAAGAAGGCAAAGATCGAGAAGCGGCTGGCGATGCCCATGACGGTCACGAGGAGACCGGCGATGGTCATGAAGATGAGGTTGATCAGGTTTCCTCCTTTGAGGAAACAGACGAAGCTCCAAGCGAGGTCCTCCCAGAAGGTGGGCTGCGGTTCGTTGAATCGGGTGAGGCCGTCGCCGACGGAGGTGGGTTGAGGGGCGCCGGTGATGGGGTCCTTGACGACGAGGGGCTCTGTTCTCGCGCGGTCGGTCCGTCGTGTCGCCGTGCGCGGAGCGGGCACGGTCGGACGGGCGTGCTCGGGTCCGAGGTCGGCCAACTCGGTCACGGCGGGCCATTCGGGCTGGATGGGTCGCGGGACGCGGAAGACCAGGCCACAGCTCCGGCACCGGGCGCGTCTACCGGCGGCGAATTGGGGCAAGGCGATTTCCGCCCCGCAGGCACATTGGTAATGGATCGTCATGGCATGTCCTCCCCACACGAAGGGCTCCTGTGGCCCTGATGAACTATGCCCCGGTTTTGCCCCGCGGGCCATTATGAGGAGGGCCGACGTTCGGAATGAGTCGTAAAACTACTTTACACATACACTTACGTGATAGCCTGTGCGGGGTTCGTTGTGGATGTCACCGTGTGTGGCGGGCGGCTCGTCGTCCAACGCCATTGCAGCGGTCGGTGGCCCAGCTTCGTTGCCGCCGTCGGAGTCGCGTCAGGGAGCGTTGCTGTTCAAGCGGTCCAACGACACAGCTCCCTGACGGTCGCTGCTCTGAGGGGCGTCTCGCCCTCTTGATGAAGGCCTACAGAAGCAAGTCTGGCGAAGTGCTAGCCGACCAGGACCAGGTGCACGATGCCGGGGGCGTGCATGCCGGTGACGAGGTTGAGTTCGATATCAGCGGTCTTGCTCGGGCCGGTGACGAAGGTCCAGTTGGCCGCGCGGGGTTGGCGGTCGTGCCAGGCGGCCCAGTCGAGCAGGTCGGCGACGATGGCGTCGCCCCGGAGGACCATGATGTGGGCGGGCGGGGCGATGCCGACGAGCCGGCGTCGGGTTCCGCCACTGGCGAGGACGACGGTGCCGGTCTCGGCGATGCCCAGTTCGGCGCCGGTGATGCCGACGTCGGCCTGGAAGCTCGGGCTGACGATGTTGCCGGGCTCGAGGGGTATCAGGCGGCAATCGAGCGATGCGAGCAAGGGCTTGAGGCTCGGGGTCTGGAGGATGGGCTCGTCGGTGGCGACGACCGACGTGGCTCCGATCTGCTCGACGGCGGCCGCGATCGTTGCGGGCACGGCGTCTTCCGTGGCCGCCTGGTGCACGACGACCTTGAGCTCTGCGAGGCGTTGCTTGAAGAGGGCGACGGTATCGGCGGAGGCGTCGACGAGGCGGGCGGCTTCGTGGTCGGGGCCGTGGGCCATCGGCTCGACAGCGGCGAGGGCGTCGCGGACGAGGGCCAGGAAGGTCTCCTGCGAGCATTCGGCTTCGTCAGCGGGTGCGGTGACGGTCGGGCCTGCGGGCGCGGCCCAGGGATCGGACGAGACAGGTTCGGCGTGGGGTCTGCGGCCATGGGCGGGCGGGTGGTCGCCGTGGTCACGGCGGGTCGAGGCTGCTTCGCGCCCGTCCAGCCGATTGGGGGCATTGCCAGCGGCGTCGGCGGTGCCGGGCGCGGTCGCGTGCTGGAGGCCCTCTTCCCATAGGCGGTGGAAGGGTTTGGGCGCGGGCAGCGGGAGGTCGCGGGCGTCGGTCCATGCGTTGCCGGCCGGGGGGATACGGGCGACCCAGTCGTCCTGGGCCTCGATCGACAGGCCGAAGCGGCCCAGGCGTCCCGCAAGGCGATAGAGGGCCGGGTGCGTCATGACGCGAGCCCAGAGGGCGAAGCCGGCCTGTTGGGTCAGGGGCATCTTGCCGAGGCGGCGAAGGTCTTCGCGCATCAGGATGAGCATCTCGGGCAGGTCGATTCGCACGGCGCAGGCGTCACGGCAGGCATCGCAGAGGGCGCTGGCCTGGGGCAGGTCGTCGCGGGCGGCAAGCGATTGCAGCAGCGGCGTGAGGAGCTTGCCGATGGGGCCGGGATAGACGCTGCTGTAGGCGTGGCCACCGATCTTGCGGTAGACGGGGCAGGCGTTGAGGCAGGCGCCGCATCGGATGCATCGCAGGAGGGTGCGGTACTTGCTGGCGAGGACCTTGGATCGGCCGTTGTCGACGACGACGAGGTGGACCTGTTCGGGGCCGTCCGGGTCGCCAGGCAGGCGGGGGCCGGTGGTGAGGTTGGTGTAGACGCTCATCCGCTGGCCGGTGGCGCTGCGTCCGAGGACCTTGAGCAGGACGGCGAGGTCGGCGGTTCGGCTGATGACCTTCTCCATGCCCATGATGGTGACGAGGACGCGGGGCCTGGAGGCGACAAACCGACCGTTGCCCTCGTTGGTGACGATGGCGATGGCGCCGGTGTCGGCGACGGCGAAGTTCGCGCCGGTGATGCCCATGTCGGCCTGGCGGAACTTCTCGCGGAGGATGCCCCGCGCCGAGCCGGCGAGGGTCTGGGCGTCTTCGGTGTAGGGGATGCCGAGGCGTTCATGGAAGAGCTTGGCGATGTCCTTGGCGGTCTTGTGACAGGCGGGCCCGATGATGTGCGACGGCGGCTCGCCGGCGAGCTGGATGATGTACTCGCCGAGATCGGTTTCGACGACCTCGATGCCGGCGCGCTCCAGGAAGGGGTTCAGCTCGATCTCCTCGCACATCATGCTCTTGGTCTTGATGGCAAGCTTGCAGGCATTGCGGCGCGCGATGTCGCCGACGATGCGGCAGGCCTGGTGGGCGTCGAGGGCGAAGTGGACGTCCACGCCGCTGGCGCGGGCGTTGTCGACGAGCTGGACGAGGCGTTCGTCGAGCCGGTCGAGCGCTTCGTCGCGACAGGCGCCGGCCAGTTCGCGGACGGCGAGGGGATCGCCCAGCTCTTGGATGATCTGCTTGCGGGCGTCGTCCTGACGGCGCGTGGCGCGGTCCATGGCCTGGGTCAGGTCGGCGTTGTTGACGGCTTGCAGCGTGTCTTTCTTGAACGTCTCGTCCACGTCATCAGCTCCGTGGGTGGGCTCGGGATTAGAGAAGCATCGTGGCCACAGATACCAGAAAGACTAGCAAGAAGACGGACGCGACCCAAGCCACGACAGCCGGAACGATGACGATCGTCAAAGGGATAAATCGTCCAGGAGAGGCCCTCAGCCTCGATGCGACGACGGCGCTGATCGTGCAGGCCCACAACAGCCCACAGCCCAGGTAGAACATCGGACCGAGCAGTCCCAGGATGAGATCCAGGTCGGAATCCGCGAGGATCAGCAAGGGCCCGACGACGACCAAGGAGGCCCAGATAAGGGTCCAGTGCGAGGAGGCATATTGGACGACGCTCCACCAGGGCCCCCACCGTCGCGAGCGGTCGGGCAGTCGGACGAGCAGCGCGCAGGTTGCCGCGACGGCCGCATGGGCTGCGATGAGCGGCACCAACAGAAGCACGAATAACGCTCCGGCGTCAAGCAACCATTCTCCGAGAGAGGATGTGGGTGGTCCCCTCAGCACCCCCGCCAGGCCAAGGACGTAGAACCAGGTCAGCCCCAAACAAAGCACGAAGAACGACCACGACCGACTGCGCTTCGGTTGGGCGGCCAGGGCCATGGCGAATCGCTCGGGACGGATGCAGCTCACCACCATCGTTCGCCAGAACCGCTGACGGAAGGAATACCGCTGGACGTGCTCCCATGGCATGACGCCTTCTGCGCCGCGACGTCGGGCCTCGATGAGTTTGTCGCGGTCGAACAGGGCGCCGCATTCGCTGCATCGGCCCGTCCGATTGCCGGTGAGATTGTAGCCGCAAACGGGGCAGTAGATCTGCTCGTCGTCGGGCGGGCCGGTCGTGGCGAGGTCCGGGTCGATCGAGGACGCGGTCGAATTGGCACCGTCGCTGTCGGGCATGGCATGCTCTGTCTTTACCTACGGCGTTGGCGCGAGGCGGTCAATGGAGAGGGCGGATTCCATCATCCCGCTATCTCGGGCAGAAGCAGGTCCAGCAACCGGTAGGTCAGCACGAAGACCACCACGAGGACCACCAGGGTCAGTGTCAGGGCGAGCGCGAGCAGGCCGGCCGTGAGGAAGCCGACGCTGCGGAGACGCCTTCGGATGACGCCGGTGAGCGTGAAGATCCAGAGCAAGGTCGCGGCCGTCGTGAAGATGCCGGCGAAGGGATCGACGAAGGGCCGCCCGTAGGCTCCGAGCAGGGCCGCCATCGCCACGATGCAGGGCAGACAGGCCCAGATGAGCATCCAGTGGCTGGCGGCGTAGTGGGTGATCTCGACCCAGGGTTTGACGCGGCTCGGTCGGTGCGGCATGGGCAGGACGACGGCCAGACCCAGGGCCATGAAGTAGGTGGCGGTGACGATGGTCGCGAGCAGGGCCATGTCGCAGCGGAGGGTCTCCCTGGCGGCGTGGCCGCGGTGGTCCATGGCGAGGTAGGCGATGGCGGAGGCCGTCAGGAAGTACGCGCAGACGACGCCCAGGCACGCGAGGAAGTAGGTCGCGGAGTGTGACCGCGTGGGCCTGGCGCTGAGGGCGAGGGCGAAGCGGTCGGGGCGGATGCAGCCGATGATCGTGGTCCGCCAGAAGCGCTGCCACCACGAGAGCTGTCCGGCGCGTTCCCACGGCATGAGGGCCTCGGCGCTGCGGCGGCGCGCCTCGATGAGCTGGTCGCGGTCGAACGTGGCGCCGCATTCGCTGCAACGGCCCGTCAGGTTGCCGGTGAGGTTGTAGTCGCAGACGGGGCAGAAGATCTGCTCGTCTTCCTGCGGCGATGGCGGCGTCTCGGGCATGGGCTCGGAGGTCGCGGCGTCCGCGGCGGGATCGGACCGCTCGTCGTGCGTCCCTGTCGCATGGGTCGGGTCATCCGGCATGATCGATCGGGGCGTTACGCATGGCCGCGTCGAGGATCTGGATCGCGTGCATGAGGCGGATCTTGCTGCCGCGCCGATGCAGGGCGCCGACGATGTTGAGGGCACATCCGGCGTCGTTGACCACCAGCACGTCGGCGCCGGTCCGTTCGACGCAGTCGACCTTGTCGTTGACGAGGGCCTCGCTGACGTGGCCGTACTTGACGGCGAACGTGCCTCCGAAGCCGCAGCACTGGTCGTGCTTCTCGAGCGGGCGGAGGTCGAGTCCGCGGACGTTGGCCAGCAGGTCGGGCACGGCGGTATCGGGCAGGCCGATGCCGCGGAGGTGGCAACTGTAGTGGTAGGTGGCTGTGGCGTCGACGTGGAGGTCGTAGGGCGCCCAGTCGACGGAGACGGCCCTGGTGAAGAACTCGACGACCTCGTAGAGTTTGCCGGCCAGGGCCTCGGCGCGGCGGAGCTGCTCGGGCTCGTCGGCGAAGAGCATGGGGTAGTAGTGCCGGACCATCGCGCAGCAGGATCCGGAGGGTGTGACGACGAGCTCGCTGTCTTCGAAGACGTCGAGCATGTGGCTTGCGACCTGGCGGGCCTCGTCCATGAAGCCGCTGTTGAAGGCGGGCTGGCCGCAGCAGGTCTGGTCGCGGGGCACGCCGACGCGGAGTCCCAGTCGGCGCAGGACGTTGACGACCGACACGGCGACGTCGGGGTAGAAGGTATCGGTCAGGCAGGTCGTGAAGATGTCGACGTTCACCGTATGCGTTTCCCGGCCAGGCGTGCGGTTCTGGGCAGACGGCCGCGCTCGCGATTGCGGCCAGAGAGGCGGGCCGCAACGGCTCGCTACGTAACGATGGGCAAGGAGAACATCTTGAACAGCATGAACAAGACAATGGTGATGCTGACGACGAAGCCCCCGAGTAGGAGCCCCACCCAGGATTCGCGCTGCCGGGCGTTGCGTTTGTGTCCAAGGCTCGAGACGCCGAAGCCGAAGCCTATGGCGCCGAAAATGCCGGCCAGGCCGGCGGCGGCCAGGATCGCAGGGTACCGCAGACTACTGCCGCTGTAGGGGATGGTCTTCTCAGCGATGTTGAGGTTCTCGAGGACGATGGCCGCGAGGAGGAGGGCGAACACGGTCGCGGCGACGGCGCAGATGAGCGCCGTGCGGGCCTGGGTTTGGGAGTCTCGGAAGCTGAATTTGGATTTCGATCTTGATCTCGCCACGAGTCCTTCCTCTCTCTAGTCTGGCTGTCCGTCGCCAGCCAGTGCGCTGATGCGATGGACGAGCTCCGCTGTGGCCGGGTAGAGGTCCCGATAGATTCCAAGCCTTCGATTATAGCATGCGGCCCGCTTGGAGTCTGGGAAGAACTCACGTCCGGTTCGGGCGAATCGCGCGGCGGCCTCGTTGGCTGAGTCGATCAGTCCGGCGGCGCGGGCCCCGAGCAGGGCCACACCGAGCGCGGCGGCCTCGGTGGTGTCGAGGACGACGATGGGCCTGTTGAGAATGTCGGCCTTGAGCTGCATCCAGGTGTCGCTACGGGCGGCCCCGCCGATGGCCTTGTGGCGGCTGATCTCGATGCCCGCCTCGGCGAGCATGGCCTGGTTCATGGCGATGTCGTACTCGATGCCCTCGAGGATGGCCTTGACGATCTCGGGACGGCGAGTGGTCAGGCGCAGGCCCAGGATGATGCCGAGGGCGCTGGTGTCGAACCAGGGCGTGCCCGTGGCGGTGAAGTAGGGCAGGACCATGAGGTCGGTCGGGTCGGTCGGCAGGTTTTCGAGAAGGATGTCGTACGGATCGACGCCGCGCTGCTTGGCCTGTTCGATGGCGGTCTCGCCGAAGGTGTCGCGATACCACTTCAGGAGACTGCCGCCGGTGAAGTTCCAGGCCAGCGAGATGTGTCGGTCGCGGTCCTCGCTGTAGGTCGGATACCAGCAGAGGTTGTGCTTGCACATCGTTTCGGCGTCGGGTCGGGCGGTGACGATCACGCCGATGCAAACGACCGTTCCCGTCGCGTACATCGACTCGCCGGGCTGGATCGACGAGCCCTGGACCCCCGCGGGCTGATCGTGAAGTCCGGCGGCGATGGTGCATCCGACGGGCAGGCCGAATCGCTCGTGGCCGGCCTGGCTCACCCGGCCGATAGGCGTGCCGGGCGGGACGGGCCTGGCGAACATGTCGGCCGACAGGCCTGTCAGGCCGAGGAGCTTGTCCGACCAGATACCGTTGTCGATGTCGAGCAGCATGGTCCGGGCGGCGGCGGAGTAATCGACGCAGGGCTCGGCGCCGAGGTGGACGCCGACGAGCTCCTGGAAGCCCAGCCATCGGTGGGCGCGGCGGTAGGTCTCGGCGTCTCGCTCGCGGCGGTGCATCAGCTTGAAGCAGGTGTGGAAGGCATTGATCGGGTGACCGCTGATGTGGAACACGTCGGTCTGGCTGATCTGCTCGCGGAGCCAGCGGCATTCGGCCTCGCCGCGGCTGTCGAGGCCGAGGATGGCGTTGCCGATCGGGCGGTTGTCGGCGTCGACGGGGGAGATGGCCTCGCCAAGGACGCTGCACGCGACGGACTGGATGGGGTCGTCGCCTGTGGCGGCGGCGACGTCCTGACAGACGGCGGCCGCGGCGTCGAGGACCTCGTGGGGGTCGAGCTCGAGGTGGCCTGGGTGGGGCGAGATCATGTCGTACTCGCGGTAGGCGGTGGCGATGATCTTGCCGTCGAGGTTGAAGGCGACGGCCTTGGTGCCGGTCGTTCCGATGTCTAGGCCAAGAATGGACATGCTGTGCTCGCCCTCATCTGTGCGGAGGCCAGGACTTCGAGTGCCGCCTCGTTCCGGTGCATCGCAGGCCCCCTGACTCCGCTGCCACATCGAGCCGATCCGTCGCACGGACGACTGAACCAATGGCTCGGCGCTTCAACCGAGTTCGGCACCACATGATAACGGTGAGTTGGGGACGCTGCCAGCGGGGGATGAAGGTTCGTGAGCGGTCGTATGAACAAGCCAAGTCTTCTTAGAATGGAGTGATGCCTTGCATCAGCCGCTTCCATGGGGTTGCGATTTACATGTACGGGCGAGACCATAATCCGCCCCATTTTCACGCGAAGTGTGCCGGACAAGATGTTGTGATTGAAATCGATTCGCTCGAGGTCATCGTAGGACGACTTGACGCTTGAGCCATGGGTCTCGTGCGAACGTGGGCGCGGCTGCACCAGGCGGAATTGCTGGACAACTGGCGCTTGGCGCAGGCGGGTAGGTCTCCTGTAGCGATAGAGCCGCTGCACTGATGAGGAGTGAACGGCCATGTATCCCCGACCGACTGAAGTACGGTGCCTCGGCGACTACCGCTTGTCCGTCACCTTTGAGGACGGCGTGCAAGCGGAGTTGGATTTTTCGCCGATGGTCGAGGGCGGGGGCGTTTTCGAGGGGCTCAAGGACCAGCAACAGTTCGCAGCCGTTCACGTCGACCCGGAGGCCGAGACGCTCGTCTGGCCGACTGGCGCCGATATCTGCCCGGACGTCCTGTACCACCTCGCCACCGGAGCTACGCTTCCCGGAGAGCCTCCGAGCAACGTCGCGACGCTGATCCGGCTTACCCGTCCGGCGGCGGAGACGCGCAGCTAGGCCCAATTCGTGAAGAATAGACACCAGGTGTTCACTCCGACCGCCAGTTGTTGGCGCAACTGCGTCCCGGTGTCGGTCGTCCTCCGAGACTTGATGATTCCTGTGGTATGACATATCATCATACCGGGAGGTGCGGCATGCGACGATCGAAGGTCGCCGTTTCATTGGAGGAGGAAACGCTGCGTAGGCTCGACGAACTGGTCGGGCGCTCGGTCTTTCCCAATCGCAGCCGGGCTATCCAGATTGCCGTGGAGGAGAAGTTGCAGCGGATGGAGCGAAGCCGCCTGGCGCGAGAGTGCGCTAAGCTTGACCCGGCCCACGAGAAGGCCTTGGCCGAAGAGGGCCTGTCCGAGGATCTCTCCGAATGGCCCGCATACTGAGAGGCGACATCCGCTGGGCCGATCTCAATCCTGTTCGCGGCCACGAGCAGGCCGGCCAGCGCCCTGTTCTCATCTTGAGCCAAGACGTCTTCAACGAGCGCTCGGGCACGGTGATCGCCGTGGTCCTGACCAGCCAGCCGCCATGGGCCGGGTTTCCTCTGACGCTTGAGCTGCCGGTACGGGGCCTGCCCAAACGCTCCTGGGTCAAGATCAGCCAGATCCGCACGCTCGCCGCCGAGCGCATCGGCAAGCGTCTGGCCCGCGCGACGCCGGAGCAGCTCGCCCAAGTCGTCGAGGGGCTGAATGAGATTGTGGGGTGATAGCGACTCGTCGCAAGTTGACCGTGGCTCTCGAACACCGCCAAGCGCGGTATTCTTGGCGTAGATCTGAGCCGGCAGTGAGCGACGTTCACAAGCCGAAGAGAAGAGCGTGATGGGCAAACAAACCGTGTACCTGGAAACCAGCGTGATCAGCTACGCCACTTCGCGGGCTAGCGGCGACGTAGTCGTAACTGCCCGCCAGCAGATCACGCGGGAGTGGTTGGTACGTGGGGGCCAAGCCTACGACCTGTTCGTGTCTCAGCTTGTGGTTCGTGAGGCCTCATTGGGTGACCAGGCAGCGGCGAGGGAGCGCATGGCGTTGCTAAAGGACATCCCGTCGCTGGCGGTCAGCGACGCCGTTGGCGACTTGGCTGAGAGATTGGTTGAGCGGGGCGCCGTTCCAAGGCGCGCCGCAGAAGATGCTATCCATATCGCGGTTGCTGCTGTGCACGGTATGGATTTCCTTTTGACGTGGAACTGCAAACACATCGCCAATGCTATAATGAGAGGAACGATCGAGAAGGTGTGCCGCGAAGCGGGCTATGAGCCGCCCGTGATCTGCACGCCGGAGGAGTTGGATTGTGACCCCGAAGCATGACGACATCATCGACGAAATCCGGCGCAATCGTGAGGAGCACGCCGCATCCCTGGACTACGACGTGAAGCGAATTACGCAGGACCTTCAGCGGCAAGAGCAGGAGTCGGAGAGGATCGTCGTGGCACGAACGCCGAAGAAGCCCTTGACCACCCCTCGAACGTCGTGATCCGCGCAGCGGCCAAGAAGACACAGCAAGCTTCTGTCGCCCCTTCGGGGCTCGGTTGAGTGGGGGGCGGTGACCACGGGTTCCGTTCGCCTGACGGCTCACTCCACCCGTGGCTACAATCCTACGCCCCTAGCCGGGCTTGAGGTGTCGTTGGACTGTATTCGGCGGGGGGGGTATCTCCGTGGGTCCCAGTGTGATTTGTGGGAGGCGAGGCCGCATCGCGGGTTCGACATTGGAATCTCTCACCACCACTCCATGACAGGCTCAGATCCTCTCCCCGCACTCGGGGCAACGCGGCTCTGAGATGCCGCGGAGGATTTAGCCGCACTTACGGCATCGGGTTTCACGGTCTTGGTGCGTCGGGCTGACGTAGCGGGTTAGAAGGCCGTAGGCGACCAACGTGGTCAGCGCGCAGGGCAGGATGATGATCAGGCGTTTAACGGCCCAGAAGATGGTCGGCGGAGAGCCGATTTGCCCCACGCCGCGGAGGATGGCGTTTTCGATGCTGACCAGGAAGTGCGAGATACCTCCGAGCCAGATGGCCCCCATCAGCCAGGCCGGCAACACGACCCCAAGCACCATGGCGATCATCCCCCGCCAGAACCAGTGCAGTCGCGTTTTCGGCATGGTTGATGTCAGTGCCGCCTACGCATAACTCGAATCCGCCGGCGAGCCGTGCTTGGCTTCGCGCTCCTTGCCGACGCGATCCTCGTAACCGCTGGCGCGGAAGGCCGCGATCGCGTCCGGCTCGATGCCCATCTGCTCACGGACGTGACCGATCAGCGGCCGCGTGTCGATGAAGAACGCGCCGCGAACGATTTCCTCGGCCCGGACGACGTCCTGCTTGGCCCGCGCGTCGGCGAGCGCCTTGTGATCCACCAGCAGCGCCTTGGCGAACAGCTCGTGCGCGATGCTGACCGTCTGGATCATGGCCTCGACCTTGCCCTTGATGTTGTGCGACTGGTCGACCATGTAGGCGATGTCCAGCGTGCCGCCGCGCTTGTGCTCGGCCGTGATGATCTCGAGGAAGATGCGGTAGGCCTGGTACGGGTCGATGCTGGCCATGGTCAGGTCGTCGTCGGCGTAGCGGCGGTCGTTGAAGTGGAACCCGCCGAGCATGTCCTCGTCGATGAGCCAGGCGACGATCTGCTCGATGTTCTGGGCCTGGTAGTGATGACCCGTGTCGACGAGCACCCGCGCCCGCCGGCCGGCCGCCTTGGAGTAGATGTACGACATGCCCCAGTCGGCGATGTCGGTGTGGTAGAAGCCGGGCTCGAACGGCTTGTACTCGACCAGCAGGATCTGGTCGTCGTTCATGGCGGCGTGGGCCTTCTTGAGCCCCTCGGTCATCCACTGCTTACGCTGGACAATGTCGCACTGGCCCGGGTAGTTGCTGCCGTCGGCGAACCAGAGCGAGATGTAGGTGCTGCTCGTCTGCTTGGCCAGGTCGACGCAATCGAGGATGTGCTTCAGGGCCCGCTCGCGCGATGCCGGGTCCTCGTTGCACAGGCTACCGTACTTGTAGCACTGCTCCTGGAAGACGTTCGGGTTGATCGCGCCGATCCGCACGCCGTGCTGCTTGGCCGTGTCGAGCACGCCCTGGTCGAAGCCGTCCGGGAAGTCCCACAGGACGTGGACGGCCACCGACGAGCAGATGCCCGTGAACCGGTGCACCTGGCCGGCGTCTTCGAGCTTCTCCTCGAGCGTCCGGGCGGCGGCGGGCTGGTGGAACTTGCCGAAGCGCGTGCCGGTATCGCCGTAGCCCCAGCTCGGGGTTTCGATGGTCAGGGCCTTGAGGCGGTCGAGGACGGCGTCGGCGTCGCGGCCCTGCTCGGTCAGTGTGTCCAGCAATCGCTTGGCATCATCTGCGCATGTGCTCATGATAGAACCTCTGTTGGGTAGCCTGATCGCGGGTGAGGGTCGGACGGTGGTTCGCCCTTCCCGGTGATGCCAGACACTATAGCCGTCGGCCTCGACGGAGACAATCGACTCGGCGGCAGCCTCGAACGGTGAGGGGGGCGAATGACGCTCGCCTCTTCGGGCGTCGTGTCCGGCCGGGCTACCGCGGCGCGACCTGCCCTGTGGCCGGATCGATCTGTCGGGCGATCAGCGCGGCCACCCGACGATGCCAGGAGGGGACGGGATGGCCATCGTGCTCGAAGTAGTTGCTGCTGTCGGCCAGGGGGAGATGCCGGGAGAGGTTGAGGCAGGGGATGCCGAACTCGGCGCAGAAGCCGACGACCCGCTGATTGATGATGTCGACTGGTTTGGCGATCCGCCAGGGCAGCAGGACCACCACGAACTTGGTCCGGTGTTCGTCGCAGAGCTTCTTGACCTCGCCCAGCACCGCGCGGGTGATTCGAAACTCGTTTTCGACGGTGTTCGGATCCACGGCGGGGAGGGCGGCCTCCATGCCCACGACGCCGTGGTGGACGAGCTTGCCGTCTTCGAGCTCGAAGTGCGGGTTCCGGGCGCCGCTGCCGGCGAGCATGCGAAGCCAGGTCTCCCGCCGGTAGTTGCGGGCGAGGTGAATGTCGATCCAGCAGTAGACGGCCATGTGGATCTGTCGGCCGGCCCCGAATTCGTCTCGCAGGAGCAACAGCAGTTGTGTCGTGCCGTAGCCGTGGCATCCGAGGTTGCGTATGCGATGGTCGGTCCAGTGCTCGGCCTGCAAGACGGCGGGGAAGACCTCGTCGTCGTCGACGCCGGTGCCCATGGTGAACGAGCCGCCGAAGAAGGCGATGGTCGGACCGGTTTCGGGCGCACCGGGTACGATCCGCCAGCCGTCGGGCCCGGTTGAGAAGGTCATGGTGAAGTCGGGATTGGTGACGGTTCCGCGGACATTGGGTCGGCCCCGCCAGCCGAGGCGATCGTCCGGGGTCCCTTAGTCCTTGATGGGATTGCCGAGGACCGCGATGCGCACCTGGTAGAGCCGCCAGCGGAGGTCGAGTCCGACCAGGTCGTCGAGCACATAGACCAGGCCGCACAAGACCGCCATCGTGCCCACCAGGAGCGCGATCTTCCGGGCGCGTTGCTTGCGTCGACGTGAGCGCGCCTTGGGGCTCGGCCGGCTCACTTGGTGATCTAGCCTATGACGACGGCGTGACGAGGCGGCGCTAGACCTCCGGCAAAACGTACGGCTTGCGGTACTCCCGCGTGAGGTACGTGTTGGCCTCGGCGTCGCCGACGATGGTCTCGGTCTTGCCGTCGAAGACGAGCCTCCGCTTGAGGCGCAGCGCGATGTTGCCCAGATGACAGAGCACGGCCGTCTGATGGCCGGCGGCGATATCGGCGTTCGGCGTCTTGCGGGTCTTGACGCAGTCGATGAAGTTCCGCACGTGGCTGATCAGCGGGGTGGTGCCCTTGTGGAATTCGGGGCGCTGGTCCTTGCCCTCGGGCAGGAGCTTCCACCCGCCGCGGTTGATTTGGAGGGACGCCTGGTCGCCGTAGACGTTGCTGCCCTCGACGCCCTCGCCGCCGTTGCGGCACCAGAGCCGCTGCTCCCAAACGACCGTTCGCTCCGGGTACTCGTACAGCACCATCTGCGTATCAGGCACCTCGCGGTCGTCGAAGAAGAAGGTCCCGCCGGCGGCCGAGACGGCCGTGGGATAGCCGAGGTCGAGATACCACATCAGGATGTCGAGGTGGTGCGCGGCCCAATTGCCCATCTCGCCCGTGCCGTAGTCCCACCACCAGTGCCAGTTGTAGTGGAAGCGGTTGGGGTTGAACGGTCGCTTGGGGGCCGGACCGAGCCAGAGGTCGTAGTCGACCCCGGGCGGCGGGTCGCCGTCGGGCTTGATGCCGATCTTGTCTCGGCGATGGATGACGCCGGCCTTGGCCATCGAGATCTTGCCGAGCTTGCCGCTTCGGACGACCTCACAGGCCTTGATGTAGTGGTCGGTGCTGCGCTGGTGGCTGCCGACCTGGACGACGCGCTGGTACTTGCGTGCGGCGTCGACCATGGCGCGGCCCTCTTTGACGTTGTGCGAGGCGGGCTTCTCGACGTAGACGTCCTTGCCGGCCTGGCAGGCCATCACGGTGGCGATGGCGTGCCAGTGGTCGGGCGTGGCGATGACGACGGCGTCGACGCTCTTGTCGTCGAGGACCTCTCGAAAGTCGCGGACGACCTCGGGCAGCTTGCCCTGGGTCTTTTTGACGGCTCGCGCGTAGGCGCGGGCCATGTTGTAGTCGGGGTCGGCCATCCAGGCGACGTCGGCCTGTTTGGTGGCCAGGAAGGTATTCATGTCGTTGCGGCCCTGGTTGCGGAGGCCGATGACGCCGAGCGTGAGCTTCTCGTTGGGTGAGATGCGCCGGGCCGCTGCGCGCCGGGTCGCGGTCAAGGTGCCGGCGGTTGCCAAGGTGGTGGCGGTCTTGTGCATGAATTCGCGTCGCGTGGGTTGGGTCATGATGCTGGTACTCCTTGATCGGTGCGTTGGGGGTTCACGGGAACCATCGTAGTGCACTGTCTCGCAGGATGCGAGGGGTCGTACCAGGGGCGGGCGGACTCCTGGGGCAGACGCGAGCGGTAGGCAGTCGTGGCGTTGGGACGTCGTCACAGCAGGGCCCCTGACGGTCGGTGCTCAGAAAGGCACCTTGTCGGCGGGCAGTCGTCCATGGTTTCGGCTCGGCCGGAGCCTCGCCCCCAGGCGCGGTTCGGCTCAGAAGGGGGCTTGCACGTCCAGGTGAGCTCATCGAGTGATGCGAGACGAAGCCATAGAGGGATTCGCCCGAAGCGCGAGAAGCGGGCGCGACCAGTCGGTGGGCTGCACGGTGGAAGGGATTTGAGTGCGGCTAGCGGCTGCGGTAGACGATGCGTCCGCGGGTGAGGTCGTAGGGGCTGAGCTCGACGGTGACGGTGTCGCCGGGGAGGATCCGGATGAAGTGCTTGCGCATCTTGCCGGACACGACGCACAGCGCCTCGTGCGTTTGACCACCCATCTCGATGCCCACCTTGAAGTAGGCGTTGGGCAGGGCGGAGATGACTTTGCCTTCGGCTTGAACGGCTTGCGAATCGGACATACGTGCTCAGGCCCGCGATGGCGGGCCCACCTCATCGACCCGTCCCCCGAACGGGTGCTGACCAACGGGAATCTTACCCCTCCCCCAAAACTCCATTTGTAGCAGGCCGGCGCGACGGTAGCAAGGGCCAACGTGGTGGATTGGTTTGGCGGCGCATCGGACGCGTCGCTGCCGTGGCGCGAGGGATGGGCCGTCCGCTCGACGATCTTGGCCGATGAGGGCGGTTGACAGGGCTGCCGTGGCTTGGTCATCATCGACGGGATGATCACGCTCGAGGACATCATCGCCGAGCCGCCGGGCATCGGTGAGGTGCTGGATGTGGCGGGTCTGTTCCGACAGGTCGGACCGATCGAGATGGAGATCGGCTTCGGCAAGGGCGGCTTCCTGCTGCGGCAGGGGCGCGCCCATCCCGAGCGCAACTACCTGGGCGTCGAGCAGGCGAACAAGTACTTCCAGTACGCGGCCGACCGGTTCCGGCGGTGGGGGTTGGCCCATGTCCGCGTGATCCGGACCGACGCGCGCCACCTGCTGATCCATCAGTTTCCGGCCGAGGTGCTCAGCGCGCTGCACGTCTACCACCCCGACCCCTGGCCGAAGAAGCGTCACCACAAGCGGCGGCTGTTCGTGCCCGAGTTCGTGGACGCGGCCGTGCGGGCCCTGTTGCCCGGCGCGAGGTGGGCGATCCAGAGCGACCACGCCGAGTACTTCGAGGTCATCCGCCAAGTCGTCCTTGCTCATCCGGGCCTGGAGGAGATCGACTTCGACGACCCTGCGTACGGCACGGTCGACGAGCGGACGGAGACCAACTTCGAGGTGAAGTACCTCCGCGAGGGCCGCGAGATCCATCGGTTGGCCGTACGGAAGCGATAGCGGGCCTCCCAAGCCACCTGTCAGACAACTCGCCAGAATTCGTGTCGCATGTCGCAGGCTTCGGCGGCCGTTTCCTCGAGCCGCGCAAGGCGAGCCTCGTCGAACCCCATTCATGTCGCGCGGGAACTCCAGGCCGGCCCGGGGGGCTCGTCCGTGCCAAGATTGAGGCGCATGGCGTCCTGATGACTAAACGACGTTCGGCGCTATCTTG
The DNA here is from genome assembly GCA_964622545.1 of uncultured Planctomycetales bacterium. GTDB lineage: Bacteria > Planctomycetota > Phycisphaerae > UBA1845 > JAFGLZ01 > JAFGLZ01. Next base: position 154,261 of record CAZUQM010000013.1, read on the forward strand.
TGGATTGTTAACTTGACATAGCTCCGCGGCGCGTTCAGACTTCTTGATGGAGGCAGGCAGGGGAATGTCGCCACCAAGGATACAACTCTTTGAGGGGACTGCAGGTGGGGAAGCTCATCGTGCGGAACGCACCTCTCGGTCACTTGGGTGCTGAGTAGTACTGGGCTTGGCTCGGATGGCTGGGTGGCGCCGGTCGGGCCGTGGCATTGAGTTGGTGGCATTGGGTCGCGGACCTGCGTAGGCCTGCGAGGGTGTCTGGGGTGTAAGGTGAGAGGAGGATGAATGATGCGAGCCATGGGGATGGTGGTGTTGGGGGTCGTGCTGGTCTCGGCCGGCGCGGCGCAGGGTTACACGCTCGAGTTCGTGAGCTACACTGAAGGTGCTGCGGGTGCTAGCGGGAGCATTACGCGGGTGTCGGATTCGGATAGTGGGCTCTACTCGGCCAGCGTTTCGGCTTCTGATGAGCAGTATTTCGAGAGCTTCTCTGCTTCTGCTGAAAACGCAGATCTGACTTCCGGCGGAGGATCGGGCGAGGGGACGTATCAACTTGCCTACAGCACCAGCAGGGCAAGTACGAGCTATGGATCGGCCCATGCCAATGCTGCGGCAACGTATACATGGCGGCTGCTCTCGGAGTACGGGAACACGGGAACGATCACGCTGGAGTTCAGCAGTGACGGCTATATGACTGAAGGCGCAACGAACTGGGGATGGGGTTCGGCAGAATTACGCATCGTGACAGCAACCGAGACGTGGGTTGCTGCCCCCACCTGGGAGTACTCTGGATGGGACGAGCCTAGCATCCTGCTCGATGTCCCCATCGGCAGCACCTTCAGCGTGCTCTTGAACACAGCTGCAGGAGCGTCTTACGACACGATCTCGCCGGGCAACGCACGTTGCGGAGCCTCGGTGAACCTCCCCGTCGAAGTCCCCGAACCGACGAGCATGGTGATGCTCCTGCTCGGCGGCGTCTTCGTGACGCGGCGGGCGATGCGCAGGGCCTAGAAGACATTCTGGACGGTGCCTGAGACGGGCAATCGACTCCATAAGACGCATCGGCCACACACCTGACGCCGAACGTCGGGTGTGTGGTCGATGTTCGTTTCTACGACGCGGCACCCGCCAGGGCTTCGTCCGGTTGGCAAACATGGCGGTCGTTGGTGGCGACATGTTTCCCCCTACTTCCGAAAGAAAATGCTTGATTGGGATCTCATTAGCGGCTCTAATAATAGCTTAGACGTAATCTCAAGGTGCCCGTCGGGGTCATGCCATCCGATCGACGGGCACGGCGCTGGCTGATAGCAGCGCGTGAGGGAGTTTTGGGGAGAGAACCAAGCCATGACGAGCCTACGAGCCCTTCTCATCATCGCCGTTGTGCTGACGGCGCCGGCCTCCGCCTCGCCGATTACGGTGAACAACCCTAGCTTCGAGGACGGGCCGCTCAACGCGTGGCCCGGGTATGGTCCGATCCAGGGCTGGAACACCAACACAGGCATCAGCGGCAACAACGACGCGACGGGGCCGTTCAACAACGGCCTACCGATCCCCGACGGCGGGCGCGTGGCCTTCATCCAGGGCGGACAGCCCGGTGGCAGCCACATCTGGCAGACCCTCACGGGTCTCGAGCCGGGTCGTGCGTATACGCTGCAGTATTTCGAGAACGAGCGGGGTGAGCCGGGCGCGGTGGCGAACCCGTCGGCCTCGCTGGGCGGGCAGACCGTCGTCGCGCCGCATCAGATCGCTCGGACCGATGCCTATCGTCGCGTGGTTAGCCAGCCTTTTACCGCGATCGGCACCACGGCCGACCTGGTGTTAACGAACAACCCGGGCGGAGCGGGGGACTACACGGCGCTCTTCGACAACGTGATGGTCACACGGGCCGTACCCGTGATCGCCAACGGCGGCTTCGATGACTATGTGATCGAGCCGAACTCGTTCCAGTATGCCCCCAACGGTCAGCCGAACGTGGGGTGGACCTTCGACGGCGGTGCGGGCATCAGCCGGAACCTGAGCGCGTGGCAGAACGCGCCGGAGCACGATCCGTCGATCCCGGCCGTCTATGCGCCGGAGGGCAACCAGATCGCGTACTTTCAGGGGAGCAGCCTGTCGCAGACCATCAGCGGCTTCGAGTTGGGCGTGACGTACTCGCTGAGCTGGCTGGAGCAGTCGCGGATCAACCACGGCGGGGCGAACAATCTGACCGTGTTGATCGACGGCGAGGTGATCTACGATTCTCACCTGGTGACCAACAGCACGTGGGAGGAGCGGACGAGCAATCCGTTCGTCGCACGCAACGAGTCGATGACGTTGACGCTGCTGAGCAACAACCCGCCGCTGTCGGGCGACAACACGGTGTTCGTGGACGACGTGCACTTCAACTTCGTGATCCCCGAGCCGACGACGCTGGCGATGCTGGGCGTCGGTGTGGGGCTGATCGCGCTGCGACGCCGGCGTCGGTAGCGATCTCTCGACCTTATCAGCCGAATCACTTGTTCATCGGGCTGGGCCCGTCCAGCGCGCGGTGCCGATGGCGTAGTATTTGTTCTTGAAGGGCGGGGCCTTCCGGGTGGCATACCAGATCCGCCACGATCCGTCGGCCCGGCGGATCACCACGTGGCTCGTGGTGTAGTGCGATTCCCAGGTGCGTTTCGGGTCGGGCCTGAGCACGGGGTTGTCCGGGTGCTTGGTCCACCGCAGGCCGTCACGGCTGACGGCGAAACCGATGGCCGTCTTGTGCTCGTGGGCCGACCAGTAGCTGCCGTACCACATCAACAGCAGGCCGTCGTGCTTGACGACGCAGGGGTAGAAGAGGCGGCCGCGCTCCCACGGTTGATCGATGACCATGACGGGTTTGGGGTGGCGGTTCCATCGTCGCCCGTCGCGGCTCTCGGCGTAGCGGAAGCGCCAGGGCTCGGTCCGGACGTCGGTGTACCAGAGGCGGTAGGTCGGTCCGTCCTTGACGATGGTCGGTGCGTAGGCGTGCTCGAGCTGCGGGGCGGACGGTTTGCTCCAACGCAAGCCGTCGGAACTGGTCGTTTCGTGCAAGGTGTGCCGACCGGAGCCGCCCTGGAAGTGGGTGGACGAGAACCACATCCGGAGCCGGCCGTTCTCGCGGATCGGCTCACCGTCCGTCCGCCGCAGCAGCGTGGGCGTCAGGACCGAGTGCTCGCCGTCGGGCATGGCCAAGACGGGGCCTTGCGGGTGCTTGGTGAAGCGCCGGCCGTCGGGGCTCGTGGCCAGGCCGAGCTTGAAGACCCGCCGACTGACCTCGTCCCGGGAGCCGCAGTACCAGAGCCAGAACCGGTCGTCCATGCGGGCGACGCACGGGGCGAAGAGGTGGGTGTCGTCGAACTCCCCGGGCGAGCCGAGGGCGACGACGGGTCGATCGACGTCGCGGCGCCACGGTTGGGGCGCGAGCCAGCGGGCGAGGTCGGTCTTCGGGGCTGCCGGGGCTGTGGAGGACACGGCTAGCCAGATCGTGGTTGCGGCCCAGATGCCGTATCCAGATGATGGATGCGATGGATGCCTGGGTTGGTTGTTCTGGGCTCTCACGGTCTTGGCCAGGCCTCAGGTCGAGATGGGGTTGTGTGGTTCGCCAGCGGGCGGACGCCCTCAACAGTATGTATGTTTTGAGCTTAGGACGCAAGATGTCCGATTTTGGATCGACGCGGTACAGGGTCTTCTAGCGTCTTCCGGGTCATTCTTTCTTAAGCAGGGCTCAAAAAATCGATACTCCCTTGCCGTCGCTAGCAGAGCGGTGTAGTCTTATTGGTAGGGAATAGGAGCAGGCCTATCAGGGCGAGCCGCGCCCACCACACCTGTTCAGATCTGCATTCGTCTGCCCGATTCCCGCTTTGACCATGCGAGGGGGTCCGCTGGTTGGGAAGGGTCGCCATCGCGCCGGGAGTAGGCTGGTTTCTCGTCGTTCTTGGGGCGGAAGGGGACTCACTGCCGGCTTTCCGAGTGGGGCCGGCCACCGCGTGAGGGCGAGGTGGGCACTGGCCGGCCGCCCGGATGGTGGATTGGGCCTTGGGGAACTCGGGTCATACGGCTCGCATGTGGAGAGGAGGTATGGGGTGATACGTTTGAGTGCGGTTGGGGTCTTGTCGGAAGGGGATTGAGGGTTTGCAGAGGTCAGGGGTTAGGGGGAGTCGGGTCTGGGAGAGGAGGCTAGTCGCTATGAAGTGGAGTATGGTCTTGGTGGTTCTGATGGCAGCCCCGGTCATGGGCGAAATGGTGACGTACACGTTTGATGTGACGGGTGGCGATCTTTTCGTGGACATCCAAGGAGTCGGGGGGAGCGCGTCGAGCGGTCTGACCGGCTCGTTCGACATGACCATCGACCAGAGTGATGGCCACGTCGGCGAGTCCGATACGTTCGAGTTGGGTCTGGCGAATGTCAGCAACACCGACCTGATGTCGATCGACATCTATGGCCTCGCCACGGCCACGGTGCAACCGGGCAACGTGACGCTCCTCGAGTTCGCCCAGGACGCCCCAGCGCACATTACGGCGGGGGGGGCGGCCTTGGCCCAAGCCGACGCGTTTGTTCGGGCAGCGGTCACCGTCCTCTATCCCAGCCCGGTCACGACGAGCGCATGGGCGGGCGAGCTACTGCCGATTGATGTCATCATGGAGACGTCCGCCGCAACGAGCGACATCGTGACGGCGGAGTTGTCAATCGTGTATCCCTTCGTCATCGGCATTGGGGACATTGGTCAGACCGTCACCATCGACCTGATCATGGACATCGAGGGCACGGCGCACGTGGTGCCGGATCCGGCGTTCGGCGGGCTGATCGCGCTGGGTCTTGCCGGGGGCGGGGCATGGTTGCGGCGGCGGCGGAGCTGAACGCGTGCCGGTCGCGTCTGGCTAGGACGATCGACCGGCGCTGACGCTATCATCCAGATCGGTAACCCGACAAGGTCGCGTTTGACGGCGAGACGCGGCCTTGTCTCTTTGGGGGGCAGGCCGACCTTAACCCACCGAACCATGGGCTTTTAGCTAACGTCGAGGGCCCGATAAGCCGACCTATACACCGAGCGAGTGGCCTGGGGTGGCGGGTGGTCCGATAAGGTCGGTCGGATCGCCCCGTATCGCCCTTGCACGGGAACCGTATGCGTCGCCTGGTTCGACTCATCGCGAGCCTGCCGGAGGTGGTGGCCGCGCTGCCGAGTGTGGTCGCGCCGCTGCGCCAGCGTGGCCATCGACCGCTCGGGGCGATGGTTCGGCTGTGCCTGGTGGGTCGGCGCTCGAGGCGTGCGTTGGCGCAGGCGTTTGAAGCTCGGGGCGCGGGAGTTGCCTCGCCGGGGCGGACACGGGCGGCGGCTCCTTGGGGGCCACGAAGGCTCGAAACCGGTCGCCGGGTCGGTGGTGTTGCGCCGGGCGGTCTTGAGGATCGTTTCCACGACTGGATGCAGGGGGTGTATGGCTTCGGGCGGTGCGCGTCTTGGGGCGGCGTGGTTCTGGTCGGCCTGCTGGCGGTGGCGGGTCTGCTGGGCTGGGTGTTGCCGGGTGGCAACCAGACGACGCAGCTGGCGATCCTGATCGGGCTGGCCGTGACGGTCGCGACGGTGACGGGTTTCCTGCTGGCCTCGGCGGTGTTCGCGTTGCAGTTCCACGGTCAGCGACTGGGGCGTCTCGCGTTTCTGCTGGAGTACCTGACGCGTCGCGAGGGGCTGGTGCCGATCGCTACGCTCAACCTGACGATCGTCGCGGCAAGCGCCTTGGCGGCCATCGGCGGGGCGCTGGGTTGGGCGATACTGGCACCGGGGATGCTCGCGCTAAACGTGGTGCTCGTGCCGATCTCGACCTTGGCCGGGCTCTGGGTGCTGTATCGGCTGCTGACGAGTGTGGCGGGGGACGTGCTTGCGGACTATATCGTGCCGTTGTTGAACCGAGACCTGGACGAAGCGTCCACCTCCGAGGACATCCCGGTTGAGCTCTCGAAGAGGCTCGGGGGACCGATGCTGGCGTCGGCGAGCCCACCGCAAGATGAGCCTATCTACGATCTACTCGGTATCGAGGCGGGCTGCGGGGATCCCGTCCTGCTGGGCGTCGTCGACGTCTTCAAGCGTGCCAGTAGCGCGCATCGGCGTGATCGGCTGCGGCGGTTGCTGTCGGCCAGGGTGAGTCAACGGCGGCTCGGTGAGATCGGCCGGGCCGTGGCCGGTCGGTTCGATGATTGGGGGTGTCTGGCGAGCTTGATTGTCGCGTCGAGCGATGCGGGCGTCCCGGGGGGAACCGCGGCAGTACGGACCGTCGCCGGCGGTACCTCCTATGGATCGGACGAGGCCGGCGAGCGCGTGGAGATCGCCTGCGGCTGCTACGCGGACAAGGTGGCGTTGATCGAGGCGTCGGGTGAGGCGGACGAGGCGCGAAGCGAGGCACTCACCGACGATCTGGTCGAGCGCCTCGGTCACGAGCTGGCCGACAAGCTCGATCCGGAGCTGGCTCGTCTGGCCGTCGAGCGGGCGCCGAGCGTCTGTCGCCTCGACGACCTGGGCGAGCTTGAGGACGCGCTGCTACGCGCGATGGGTGAGCTAGCGAGCCGCGGACATCGACCTGCGGTGATTATGGTGCCCGAACGTAGCGACGTGGCGGGTTCTACGGCGCCTATCGATGTGGAGGCCGCGGGCGACGGGCGGCGCTTTGGCGAGGATCATCTAGGACGCTGGCGGCAGTGCGAGGTCTTTCGGTGGCCGGCGGGGGTCGAGGCGTCGTGCGTGGTCGTGCTTGACCCGGCCGCGTTCTATGTGCCGATCCGGCCGCCGGCGGCGTCGGGGCTCTCGCTGGACTGGGAGGATCCGGACAAGGAGACGCACGACGCGTGGCTGCGTGCCTGTCGGGCTGGGGAGGAGCTTGCGGACTCGGCCGGCAAGATCGAGCTGATCGTCCGGGCCCGCCTGCGGCTGCGCATAGGGGTCCGGGATTCCTCCGCGTCGGCGCGGATCGACCTGCCGGCCTCGCCCCGTTCGGGGCATCAGATCGGTTGAGGCATTCGCCGGGCCGCATGCATCTCGCATACAATATTCTCATGACGACGGAGCCGCCGAACCCAGATCGACCCGAGGAGGCCGACGGCCTGGCCGCTCAGCGCGGGCGGATGGTGGAGCATCAGCTTCGCCGGCGCGGCATTCGCGATGAGCGGGTGCTGGCGGCGATGGGGCGGGTGCCGCGCGAGCGTTTCATGGTCGCGGGCACGGAGCCGATGGCCTATGAGGACAAGGCCATCGCGATCGACCATAACCAGACGATCAGTCAGCCGTACATGGTCGCGCTGATGACGCAGCTCTTGGAATTGGCGCCGGAGTCGCGAGTTCTCGAGATCGGCATGGGGTCGGGTTATCAGGCGGCGGTTCTGGCGGAGTTGTGTCAGCACGTGTACACGATCGACCGCATTCCCGAGTTGGTGGACTCGGCGATGCGGACGCTGGCGGGACTCGGCTACGGCAACGTCTCGGCCACGGTGGGCGACGGCACGCTGGGTTGGCCGGGAGAGGCCCCGTTCGACGGCATCCTGGTCACGGCGGGCGCGCCGAGCGTGCCGAACGCGCTGACGGATCAGCTCGCCGAGGGGGGACGGCTGGTCATTCCGGTCGGCCGGGAATCGTACACGACGTTGACGGCGATCGAGCGGCGCGGTCGGACGCTGGTGGAGAAGCCGAGCATCGCGTGCCGGTTCGTGCCCCTGATCGGCGAGGCGGGATGGGACAGCGCCGAGCAGGCCAACCGGCACTATAACGGATAGTGGCGTCGGTGAAATCGGCTGGCTTGTGCGGGCGGACCCTGCCGATATGATAGTAACGTCATGGGGGTGGTTGGTTGATTGCGCCGCCCTTGCGCAACCGCGTTGATCTCGCCGACAAGCACGAGAGGGAGTGGACCGTGCTCGCACACAACCAGCGCAGAACGTTTCGCTGGGCCGCGTCGGGCTTGATCCTGTTGCTGGCGGGCTGCCAGCAGGCATCGTTCGACTGGTTCGGCAAGAAGGACAAGGTGCCCGAGGAGTCGCTGGGGGATCTCACGCCCAGCGAGGCCCCGACGGCCAGGTCGCCGGCCAAGGAGCTGCCGTCGTCGGGTGAGCTGGCGGTGGAGAAGGGGCTGCTGCAGCCGAAGGATCGTTATGCGGCCCCGTCGCCGCAGCGCAACGTCTATACGGTCCGCAAGGGAGAGACGCTGTTCGAGCTGGCTCGGCGGTTCTACGGCGACCAGCAGCAGTGGCGGCGGATCTATCAGGCCAACCGTAACCGCATCAAAGATCCTCAACAGATCCAGGCCGGGATGAAGCTGATCATCCCCTAGCCGATGGCTCGGCGCTCGGCCCGTGGCGCAACTGACGCTCGACAGTCCGGTCCAGTACGTCAAGGGCGTCGGCCCGAACAGGGCGGCCCTGCTGGGCAACCTGGGCATCGAGACCGTCGGCGATCTGCTCTTCCATCTTCCGTTTCGATACGACCTGGAGCCCGAGGCCTGCGCGATCCACGAGCTGGAGCTGGGCCAGACGTGCACGGTGGTGGGCGGCGTGGCGGGTGCGCGCGCCAGCGGAGGCTTCCAGAAGCCGTCGGTGGTGGTTCGGGTGGTCGATGCGACGGGCGAGTGCTCGGCGCGATGGTTCAACGCCCCGTGGGTCAAGCAGAAGGTCACGCCGGGCTGCACGATCCGCATATCGGGGCCGGTGGGGGAGTACCGCGGCCGGCCGCAGTTCGTGAACCCGTCTCTGCGCGTCGTCGGCGAGGAGGAGGACGAGGACGCCGCGGGCAGCCAGTGCCTGCTGCCCGTGTATCACGCCACGGCCGGTGTGACGAGCGATCAGATGGCCAAACTGGTCCGCCAGGCCCTGCCGCGGGTCATCGATCAGATCGGGGAATGGTACGACGACGGACATCGACGTCGGCGGGAGCTGCCGCCGAGGCGTACGGCGGTGGAGCGCGCACACGCGCCGATCAAGCTCGAGGACGCTCGGATTGCGCGGCGGCGGCTGGCGTACGACGAGCTGCTGCTGATGCAGCTTGCGGTGCTGCGTCGTCGGCGGCTGGCGCGGTCGAGCGTGCGGGGGCTTCCGATCGCCAACACCGACGAGATCGATCGGAGGATCCGCAAGCGGTTTCCGTTCAAGCTGACGGGGGCGCAGCGGCGGGCGATCGACGAGATCGTGGCGGACCTGGCCCGGCCGGTGCCGATGAATCGGCTCTTGCAGGGAGATGTGGGGGCGGGCAAGACGGTGGTGGCGCTCTATGCGGCCTTGCTGACGGTGGCGCACAAGCACCAGGTGGCGATCATGGCCCCGACGGAGATCCTGGCCGAGCAGCACGCGCGGAGCATCCGCCGGTATCTTCAGGGCAGCCGCGTCCGGACCGAGCTGATCGTCGGCGGGATCTCGCGGAGTCTGCGGGGCGAGACGTTGGAGCGGATCGGTCGGGGCGATGTGGACATCGTGATCGGGACGCAGGCGCTGCTGGAGCGCGACGTGGAGTTCCTGCGGCTGGGGCTGGTGATCATCGACGAGCAGCACAAGTTCGGCGTGGTGCAGCGGGCGACGATTCGGAGCAAGGCCCCCGTCGGTCGGCCGCACTATCTGGTGATGACGGCCACGCCGATCCCACGGACGCTGGCGCTGACGTTGTTCGGCGATCTGGACGTTTCGGTGATCGACGGGCTGCCGCCGGGTCGCAAGCCGATCCGGACGCGGCTGGTGGCGCCGGAGGGCGCGGACGAGGCGTGGCGGTTCGTACGCGAGCGGCTGGACGCGGGCGAGCAGGCGTTCGTGGTGCATCCGCTGGTGGCCGAGTCGGAGACGGTGGATCTCTCGGCCGCGACGGTGGAGGTCGAGCGGCTTCGGTCGGAGCTGCTACCGGGTCGGCGGATCGCGCTGCTGCACGGGCGGATGCGACCGGAGGAGAAGGACGAGGTGATGCGCCGGTTCGCGGCGGGGGAGCTCGACGTGCTGGCCGCGACGACGGTCGTGGAGGTCGGCATCGACGTGCCGAACGCGACGGTGATGGTGATTCAGAACGCCGAGCGGTTCGGCCTGAGCCAGCTCCATCAGCTGCGGGGTCGGATCGGGCGCGGCGATCGTCCCGGGCACTGCCTGTTGATGGCGGCCGAACCCGGCGAGACGGCGCGAGCGAGGCTGGATGTGCTCGTGCGAACCACGGACGGGTTTCAGATCGCCGAGGAGGACCTGCTGCTGCGGGGGCCGGGCGACCTCATGGGCGGGCAGCGTCAGCACGGGTTCAACCTGCGTGTGGCGAACCTGATATCGGACACGGACCTGTTGATGCAGGCACGGCAGGACGCGGCGGACCTGGTGCGGACGGATCCGAACCTGAGCCGGCCGGGGCACGCGACGCTGCGGGCCGAGCTGCAGCGGGCGATGCGCGGGCGGTTCGAGCTGATCGATGTGGGGTAGGGGTGTTCGGTGGGCGAGGGGCGGGGCGAAAAGCCACTGAGCTCGCTGGGATCATCCTGTCAGTACAGCGCGATCGGGCCTTCGGTGGGTTCCATGCCGACGACGGTCTCGCCGCGCCAGGTGACCTCGTACGGCCGGTCGCGACCGACGAGCTTTTCCTCGGTCCGGCGGTCGGGCTGATCGAACTCGATGCGGAAGGTCTGGGGCTCGTTGGAGGGCCCTTGTGGCAGGGGGACGTAGCTGCCGCAGGTCGGCACGGCTTTGAGCTCGCTCGGCGGGCCGACGCGGACGCTCGACGGATCCACACCCTCCGGCAGGCGGACCTCAACATGGGCATTTGTGCGTGTGTCCACCTCGAGCCGGCCCCTTTCCGGCAGCCAGGAGCGCAACGTGAGCGCCTTGCCCATCTTCCGCGGGAAGAGCAGGTTCACACAGATCGGCCGGGACCGCTGGGGCCCGTAGGCGATGCCGTCTCGAAGGGTCTTGCAGAGTGCCCGCAGGGCGCCGCCCATCAGGTCGGTGTTGTACGAGTGGTAGCCGTTGGGCGTGGTGAACGCGAACGCACCACGGGCGCGCCGGCGGATGTCGCTGTGGACCTCGTCGGGCGTGTCGGGGGCATCGGACTGATGGATCCAGTCGGTGCGGACGACCTGACTCGCGAGCAGGCCGTTGCGGATGAACCGCTCGGCGTCCGCGAAGTAGGTGGCCCGCGGGCATCTCGGGCCCCCGGCCAGCAGCAGCGCCGACTCGATGAAGTCGCCGGTGTTGTTGGCCTCGCCGCGGCCTGGGCCGTAGCTTCGGCTCTCCTTGGCCCAGCCCCACGAGCTGCGCCACTTGCGCAGGCTGCTGTCGTAGAGCCTGCGGCCCATCTCGCCGTAGGTCTTCCAGCCGGCGTGGCGGGCGAGATAAAGCAAGCCCGCCATGGTGCCCTCGGTGGAGTGGAGGTGGCGGCCGGCGGCGTCGGTCATGCGGCCGTCGGGGGTGAAGGTTTGGGCGATGTTGTCGTCGGCGAAGCGCTTGGCCAACTCGATGGCCAGGCCGTCCTCGCTTGCCTCGTAGTAGGTGACCAGCGCGGTGATGGCCCGGCCGGTGGTGTAGTTGATCCATCCGGGCTCGGGCTTGCCCCACCCGTCTTCGTAGAGCATGTGGGCGGGATAGCGGCCGGTCTCCTTGGTCGCGCGGTCCATGGCGCGGACGAGCCCGCGCGCCAGCTCGAGCGATCGCCTGCAGTTCCTCCATTGGTGCAAGGCGACGAGGGCGAGCAGCACCTCGCGGCAGTGGTGCATGTTGGCCGAGCGCCGGCCCTTCGGGTCGGGCAGGGTGTCGAAGGGCAGATGCCATGGGTTGTCGAGACTATCGTGCAGGAGCTTGGTCAGCCCCACGACGGCGTCGTCGTCATCGGGCATCTCGACGGTGGTGCGGCACAGGGCCAGGGCGTCGAGGAAGCGGCCGACCATGTGGGGCGAGCCCCAGTACTCGTGGTTGCACCACGTTGGGGGCTCGGTCAGGTTGAACCGGACGAAGGGCAGGCAGCCGCGGCGGCGATCGATGGCGCCCTCGTATATGTGCTGCACGCCGAGCTTGATGAAGCGTCGCAGGTCGACGGGTTCGAGCCGCCAGGGGTTGAGGACGCGGCGGTCGCATCCGGCGGGATGCGTCGTGCGGCGTTTGGGCGGGGCGACGCTTGGCGTGGGGCCTTGCGCCGAGGCGGTGCGACCGGCACAGCACGCGCCGGCGGCCAGGGCCGCGTCCTTCAGGAACCGTCGACGGCTGCGTCGTGTCATGGCGTGTCTCCGGTAGCCTACTCGGCGGGGCAGAGCTCGTACCAGATGGCCTTGTCCTTGGCGTCGAGGGCGAGGCGGAGGGCGTTGCCCTCTCGGGCGACGGAGGCCTTGTGCGACCGGGCGCCGGTGGCGTCGAGGGCGAAGGCGGTCCGGGCGCGACAGCGGACCTGGAGCGTGGCGGGGATGATCTCGACGCGGACCGGGTCGGTGCCCCAGTTGTCGTCGACGCTGGTGCGGGTGTCGTTCCAGACCATGCCCGTGTTCCGGGCATGGGCGATGGTGGTGGCCAGCAGGTGCGACGATTCGGCGATGGGCTTGTCGTCGAGGCTGGTAAGGGCGATCACGCCGAAGCCTCGCGAGGCCGGGCCGGTGCGGAGGGTCAAGGGGCCGAGCTGGATACGGTCGGAGGCGATGAAGCCGACGGCAAGCTTGGTGCGGGGCGTGTCGAGGAGGAACCGTGCGGTCTCGTCGTCGGCGCGATGCCAGACGAACTGGCCCGTGTCGCTGCGGACGGCGTCAGGCGCCTGAGCATGACGGCGATCCGGGTCCTCGGGCTTCGGCGTGCGGTAATCGACGGCGATGCGGTGCTGCCAGGCCCGCCAGGCCGGGACGCTCTCGCCGAGCTCGAGCGTGATGAGCCTCTGACAGGCCTCGATGTCGCCGCGCCGATACATGAGGGCGGCGGTGGGCATGAGCCCCATGACCAGCGCGTTGCCGTTGACGTCGAAGAAGCCCTGGATCTTCTGACCGAGCCAGTTGCTGCTGTGGTGCTGGAAGGAGTAGACGAACAGACCGTCCCAGTCTTGGAGCGAGCCGATGACGGCGAAGCCGGGGACGGCCTCGGCCTGGTAGTCGTTCGGCGCGGGTTGGTTGTACTCCGAGACGGTGAAGGGCAGGCCCTTAAGGCGTCCCTGGGCCAGGCCCGGCAGGACGCCGAGGTTCCGGCTGCGGACGGTGGGGGTGTTGCCGATCCGCCAGCCGGTGCGCGACCAGGGTCGACCGGTCCAGCGGGGGTGCTGCCAGTAGGCGTGGGCGTCGACGTAATCCAGCACGCCGAGGGCGCGGAGGTCGACGTAGCCGACCTGCGTGCCGGCGATGGGGACGCGGACGTTCAGTTCGTCCTTGAGGAAGCGCTCGATCTCCTGGAAGAACTCGGTCTCGATCATGACCATGAAGGCGCGGATGTCGCGCAGGGCCTCGTTGGAGGGCGGGACGAAGGGCAGGGCGATGGTGCCCTTTTCGAGGGATTGATCGGGGCCGACGCCGCCGAGGTCGCCGCCGGCGCGGATCGACAGGTCGGCCAACCAGACGTCGGTGCTGTCCCCGCCGAGCTTGAAGATCCAGCGGGCCTTGTCGCGGAGGGTCTCGGTGGCGCGGAAGGCGTAGGTGTGCTTCGTCCACGTCTTGCCGACGTCGATCCGACGGCCGAAGCCGACCGGTCCCCAGGGCGGGCCGTCGCGCGAGACGTCGACCCAGGCCTCGCGGGGTTCGGCGGCCCTGATGCGGAACGACAGCGTGTAGATGCGGTCTTGCTCGAGGCTGAGGCCCCGGTGGGCGAACTCGAGGTGGTGCCCGGAGGGTCCGGCGCGGTCGATCTGGAGGTGTACGGCGTTGTGGCCCTCGGGGCCGGTGCGGCGCAGGGCGAGCGAGACGCGGGACTTGCCGTGGTCCATGAGGCTCCAGGGCTTATGGGTGGAGCTGAAGTCCGTGGAGTCGGCGATGGGCTCGCCGAGGGGTTCGGAGGTCTGGCCCCAGGCCTCGAGCAGGGCCTCGGTCGTGCCGTACTTCTTCTTGAGCCACCGGTTCCATCGGCCCTTGATCCAGCCGAGGTAGGCCAGCGGGATGTCCTCGAGCGGCTTGAAGCCGAGCGGGCTGAAGCGGTTCTCGTTGGTGATCTCGACCATGGCGACGCTCGGCTCGTCGACGAGGCGCCGGCCGGTGTGTGGGTTCTTGTAGGTCAGCAGCCCGCGGGCGTAGTCCTTGAGCATCTCGCGCATGCGGGGCACGACGTAGAGGGTGTACTTGTTGTAGCGGCCGAGCTGCTTGGCGTGCTCGAAGCCTTCCTGCTCGGTCAGCGTTCGGGAGACGTGGAGGTTGATGTTGCTATAGACGCCGTGGGCGCCGAGCTGGGTGACCAGATAGGCGAGCCGCTCGAGCTTGGCCGGGTCGAGTTGGCGTGTGCCGTCGGGGTTCTTCCGCCAGATGTCGCGTGCGTCCATGTGGTGGTGTCGCACGGCGTTGACGCCGAACTTGGCCAGGTGTGCGGCGACGGTCTCGGCGCCGTCGTGGTCGGGGACGTTGGCGCTGAAGCTGAAGTTGACGCCGAGAAAGCGGACGCGTCGGCCATCGGTGGTGACGAAGCGGCCGGCCTTGACGCCGACGCGATCGGCCTCGTCGATGGGGGCCCGGTTGAGTCGGCTGACGTCGATGGCGGTCTTGGCCGTATCGGTCGCGCCGAGCCGGAAGGGGAAGGTCCGGCCTTCGTCGGCGCGGGCGGTTGCGGCGAGCAGGACCAGGGCGAGGGCGGGTCCGAGTCGGGTAGCGGCCATGGTCGAGGCGGGCCGCGGCGAAGGGCCGGTTTGGGGGCGGATCGAGGCGTTTCTCATCGGGGGAACCTCCTGACTGGGTCACGAGGATGATACTCGCGAGCGGGTCGCCGTGGTAGGGCCTGGAGAGGGAGCCGGCGGTGCGGCGGCGTATGGGGCGACGGGGTTTCGGACACAAAGAAAGCCGCTCTGGGAGCGGCTTTCGGGGTGGTCATGGGGATGAGAGGATTCGAACCTCCACTGGGTTGCCCCAACAGGCACCTGAAGCCTGCGCGTCTGCCAATTCCGCCACATCCCCGTTCGGGCGTTGGAGGGATTGCTAAGACATGTTAGCGTACGATCGCGGTCGGGGTGTGTCAAGGGTGACGGCGGTCGCACCCCGGATGGGGGTGCAGGCGGGTTCTGTCACCTGTCAGGGCGCGTAGAATGTCCTCCCGGGGT
>CAZUQM010000014.1:0-168313 GCA_964622545.1 uncultured Planctomycetales bacterium
TTGTTCCAGCGCTCCAACAACACAGCTCCCTGAAGGTCGCTGCTCTGAGTGGCGTATCGCCCCCCGATAGGGGCCCACAAAGACAGGTGTGGTCGGGTACTAGTGCCGCGTTTCACACATCGTGCGACGATGGACAGGGCGGCACACGCCACGGCTGCTGCTCGAGCCGCGGCATGCATGCCGCGCGGCCGCGCCGGATGAATCCGGCGGCCCGGACAGGTCGTCGCGATACGTCTGACATGCAACGAGGGCCTTCTTCCCGGCACGCGCCTATCAGTTGCTCGAACAACTACGACCCCCGCTCCGTGCGAGCGTACCGTTCGCGAGACTGATACAGCGCCAGCCGCGACTCGATGCGGTCGGCCAGCTCGTTTTGTCGGAGCTCCTCGGCGAGTCGGTGTGCCTTCTCGGCCGCCGAGGCCGCGTCGCCGTACCGACCCACTGCCGCGTACGCCGCCGCCAGCGTGTCCAGCAGCAGGGGAACCGTGTAGTCCGTCCGCCGGCACATCCGCTCGGCCAACTCCACCGCCCGCCGGGCCTCCTGAGCCGTCGCATCCGGCTGCGTCGCCAGCAACCAGGCCAGGTTGTTCATCGAACCGATCCCGTCGGGCCGGCGACGGACCACGCCCTCGTACTGGTCGATCGCGCGCTCGATCCGGCCGGACGCCAGCAGCAGCTCGGCCAGGTTCTGCCGAGACGCGACGTCCTCCGGCCACAGGCTTACGGCCACCGAGAGCTCGTCGATCGCCCGCTCGATGCGCCCGAGCTTGGCCAGCGTCACGCCGAGGTTGCGCCGCAACCGCGGATCGTTGGGTCGCAACGCCGCCGCCCGCTCGAAACAGGCCAGGGCCTCCTCGTACCGCCCCTGTTGCTCCAGCGCGTGGCCCAGATTGCACCGCAGGTCGATGTCGTCGGGTTTGGCGTCCAAGGCCCGGCGGAGGTGCGTGATCGCCTCCTCGGTCTCGCCTCGCTCGACGAGAAGACAGGCCAGATTGCTCCGCGCCATGAAGCCGTCGGCGTTCTTGGCGATCGTGTCCCGCCACAGCGTCTCGACGTCGCGGTACGCGTGCGACTGTCGCCACACCAGCACGGCCAGCACACAAAGAAGTGCCGCTCCGCCGACGCGAACCACGCCGCGAACAGGCAAGCGGCCCGATCGTCGCGACACGGCCTCGGCGCCGCTCACCAGAAGCGCCGCCGCCAGCGCGATCATCGGGATGCTGGCCAGATACTGAAAGTGATCGGCCACGAAGCTGTACCGCATCGGATAGACGTCGACGAAGCCGAGGGCCGGGACCAAGGTGCCCGCGAAGATCAGCGACGCGGCCAGCGGGCCTCGGCCGATCCGACGGCGAAGGACCCACAGGACGATCAGAGCGACGACGGCCGCCACAGGATAGGTGAACTGCCAGGTCTGCTCGGCGTCGATGGTCCAGCGCGGATAGATGAACGTCAGCGACGCGGGCCAGATCAGCTTGCCGACGTAGAACCAGAGAGCCCGCCCGGCGATCAGGCAGCGCTCGGTCAACGTGAAGCCCCATGCCATGCCGTCGGCCCCGACGACGTGCTTCTCCATCCATGCCGTCAGCAGGCCCATGCCGGCACCGATCGCGAGCATCGGCGACAGGGCCAGCCAGTCTCGCACCCCCACGCGCCGCCGCCGCCACCACAGGATCAACACGACCACCGCCGGCAGCGTGCACGTCACCGTCTTGCTCAGCAGCGCGCCGACGAACAGCAGCACCGACAACGCGTAGAACGCCCACCGGTGCCGGCCGCCCCGCCTCGATGCGTCGTCCGCACCGCCCCAATGCGTCAGCGGTGTGAACCGCAGATAGCTCAACAGGGCCAGCATGTAGAGCAGGCCCGAGAGGGTGTTCTTCCGCTCCGTGATCCAAGCCACCGATTCGACGTGAACGGGGTGCAGCGCGAAAATCGCCGCGGCCAGCCCCGCCCCGGGCAGCTCGAGCGCGTGCAGTACCCGCCACAAGACCAGCGCCGTCAGGGCGTGCAGCACGACGTTCGTAACATGGAAGCCGAGCGGATGGAGCCCCCAAAGCTGGTACTCGGCCCAGAACGTGGTGTGCACCAGCGGATAGTACTGCGGGGTCGCGCCGATCTCGGTCCAGATGCGTCCGAGCCCGGCGAAATCCCTCAGGCATGCGTTCTCGGTGACGTAGGCGTCGTCGTCCCAGACGTAGCCGCCCAGCATGGCCGGCAGATAGCCCACCCCCATCAACAGGCCCACGGCAACCACACCCCACCACGGCCCAGGCCGAGGGAGGCGGCGACGTCCCATCCCAAGCATGCGCTTTTCCCCGAGACCGGCGTCGAGCTAGTCAGAGCTGACGATCTTGACCATTCTTGACGCTGGCTTGTTATTCCTTACTAACATAGTAGTCTAGCGGGACGGCAGGTCAGGTCAAGGCCGAAGCCTGTCTGATTCATGTCTAGTTTTTGCAAAGGTTTGTGAAATGATAAAGGTTGGAACGGTTCGACATATCGCATGGTGCGATAGGCAGGGCGCCTGCGGTCTATCCGTGGCTTTGTAAAGATGGTCTTGACAAAGACGCACCGTGCCGCAGGGGGGGGGTGCTCCGACCTATGCGGATCGCAAGGCAGCCTCCACTCAGGTGTGCCGGCGTCGTTCGGGACCCGGGCCTCCCAGACCCGGGTCCCTGAGTTGTCCGCTAATCCTTCACGTCTCTGCCGGCGGCCCAGAGGCAACCGCGCACGAGCAGCTTCAGAAACATCGGCTGCTTGACCGCCTTGGCGTCGTGTCCGCCAGAGTTGTAGAAGATCCGCCCCTTGCCGTGATCCTTCACCCACAGGGCGGGCATCAGCTTGCCCTTCCACAGGCCGTTACCGAGGATGACCTTGTTGTCGTCGTAGACGTGCAGGATGTACTGCTCGTCGGTCGTCATGAACTCCTCGATGCCGGCCGTGATCGGGTGTTTGACCTCCGTGATGCTCACCTGGTACTGCCGGTAGCGCGGGTGGGTCTTGAAGTACCCGCCGACGAACTTGCGATAGGTTTCGCTGTCGCGGAACGAGTCGGCCCCGCTGTGGAACGTCACGAACCCGTTGCCCTTGGCGATGTGGTCCATCAGCCCCTTGAGCTGGGCGTCGCTGATCTTCTCGACGGTCCAGTAGAACACGATCAGCTCGTACGGCTTGATCCGTTCGGGCAGTAGGGCGTCGAGGTCCTGGTTGACGCGCGTGACGTCGAACTTGCCGGTGCTTTTGAGCACGCGTTCGACGACATCGCCGATGCCCTTCCAATCGTGGATCTTGCCGCCGACCAGCAGCAGCGTCTTGATCTTGCCGTCCTCGGCCGCTTGTGCTGGGCTGGTTACGCCCAGGCCCAGGACGAAGCCGGCGACCAGCGCGGCCGTGAGCGTCAGCTTGGCGAATCGTTGATGGTGCATGGTGGTCTCCTTTGAGGGTCTAGTCTCAGATCATGTCTTTCACAGGCTTCTCTTGCGTTTCACAACCGGTAGTCCAGCACAAGCGAATCTGTCGGTTGCCCAGCTTCGGGGCCCGCCGTCGGAGACGCGACTGTGAAGGAACGTTGCTGTTTAAGTGCTCCAACAACACAGCTCCCTGACGGTCGCTGCTCTGATAGGCGTCTCGCCCTCCTGATGGGAGCCTACAGCAATACGCGTACCGCAGCACCAGTCTACTCCTTCGCGGGCACGAGTTCGAGGTAGTCCAGGCCCATGTAGACGCCCGCCGACTTGGGGTTCTTGCCCACCACGCGGAACTCGAGCACGTGGCGGCCGGTCTTGAGATCGTGCCGGCCGAACTGGATCGGCCCCGTGTGGACGATATGCGGCGAATAGGTGTCCAGCGGCTCGCCGATGGGCTTGCCGTCGAGGTAGGCCTGGATCGTCGCGTAGTCGAAGCTCTTGCAGAAGGCCATCACCACCTCGTACGTGCCGGGCTTGGGCACGTCGAAGCCGAGCTTGATCCAGCCGTCCTTGCTGCCGAACGTGATGAACTTCTGATGGTTTCGCGAGAAGGCCGGTCCGAGGTTCTGCGATTGTGCGGCCCCGGCGTGGATGCCGAGCACGGGCATGTCCTCGGCCTCGTAGCCGGTCAGGCCCTTGCACGGGATGATCTCGAGGTAGTCGACGGCCATCTTGGTATCGCTGCTCCTTGCGTTCTTGCCGCAGATCATGAACGTGAGCTGTTTGAGCGGACGCTCCTTGGCGACCTCGAATCGGCCGAAGCCGTGCTCGCGCAGGCCCGGCTCGGGCGCGTAGCCGTCGTAGGTCCGCAGCCGCTTGTCGACGAGCTCGACGCGGACGCGGAACTGGCCGAAGTCAGGCCCGCAACCCAGTCGTCCGCGGACTTCGTAGTAGCCGGGCTTGAGATCGACGGGGATGGCCGCGAGCCCGCCGATGCTGAGCGTTTCCATCGTGACCTGGCCCCAGCCGCTGAGGGCGGTGTTGCCGATGTCCTTCTTGACGGTGACGAGGTGGTCGGGGCTGGTCCACTTGATGGACTCGGCCTCGATGCCGTGGGTTTTGGGTGTCTCCAGGCGGACGGCGTCAAGGTAGATCGTACGGGCCTTGCCGTCGGTCGAGACGATCGGGACGCTCACGGGGAACGGGTGCTCGCCCTGGACGAACACGAGCCCGACCGTCTGGCACGAGGAGCCCTTGGCGATCGTTGCCGGGAGCTTGGCCGGTCGGAGCTCGCACAGCACTTTGTCACCCGCTTCAGCCAGCTTGGCTCGGGCCTTGTCCTGGTCATCGATCGTGTACATCACGCCCGTTATCTTCGTCGTCACCTCTTGTGAGCCGGGCTTTGGCTTCACCTCGCCCGCGATCGCGCCGAAGCCCAGTGCGGCGATACCGGGCGTCTCGTCCTTGGCCAGCAGGTAGAGGTGCACCTGGTAGAGGCCCGGCTTGAGTTCGCCCAGCGGGATGCGGGGTGGTTGCACCTGGCTGCTGAACATGGGAGCGACTTTCAGCTCGACCGCGCCGCTTCCGCTCGCGACGTCGGCCAGGTCCATGTCCGCGAGTTGCTCCATAGAAAGCTTCCTGCCGTGAAGGATGTCCATCGTCTCGGCCTCGACCGTGCCCTCGGGCCGGAAGTTGCACGGCAGCAGGTCGGTCAGCGTCAGTGGCTTGTAGAAGTCGTCGCCGGCGGGCTGCATGTTGTAGTAGTAGCAGACGCTCGAGTAATCGCACCGCACGCCGCGGCCTGTCTTCCAGTAGTTCTCGATGGTCATCGTGAGTGACTTCTCGAAGGGGATGCTGTCGAGCACGTGCCAGCGGTACATGCTGGTCTTGTTGGCATGGCCCGGGCCTTCGAGCAACGGGCAGCCCTCTTGGAAGCGGTCGTGCAGGTGCATGCCCCAGGCGTCGTTGTAGTAGTCCTCGCTGCCGGTGCCCCACCAGCTTGGGAAGGGCTCGCCGTCGACCCAGACTTTCTCGTCGCCCTCGCCCCACCAGCCCGGGAAGGGGTTGTCGATGTTGAGCAGGTTGCCGACGAGCCGGCCGGGCCCGGCGACGCCCTGACAGAACGGGTAATCGAACGTCGTGCTGAGCTTCTCGCGACGGTACATCGCGTGGAAGTACATGGGTTCGCATTTGCAGCCGGTTCGCGGTGCGCTGGTCTTGATCAGCCCCGACAGCTTGAGCGTCTCGTTGCCGTGGTTGGCCAGTGTGAGACGGACGGACTTCTTGAAGGGCATGGGCCAATAGCTGGTCATCGTGCCGTCCTTGCCGATCGAGCTGGCCGTCGACGTGTAGGGCGTGGGCATCCAGCCCGTGCCGAAGAAATCGACGAGCGGCGCGACCACGGCGGGTTCTTTGCAGCCGTCGTAGTAGATCTTGAGCACGGCCTTGCGGAGGGCGTACTTGTCGGCTCCTTCGGTCTTGATCGAGAGTTGCCTGACGATACCGCCACCGTCGCGCGTCACGTTGACGAGTTCGGCGCCGGTCGAGGACGGGCCCACCCTGCCCGCGAACTTCTGTTGGAGCATGTCCTTCGGTAAGACGGGTTGATTCTTGCCGAGTTGGGCGGCTGTCTCGGCCAGCGCCTTCTGCTGCTCGCCGGTCAGCGGCAGCTTGAACGTCACGACGGGCGTGTCCTTAGGGTAGATGATGTAGTTCACGTTGTAGTACGACCGGCCGTCGACTTGGGCGATCTTGCAGCTCTTGGCGTAGGGGATGGGCAGGTAGCAGTTGCTGGCCGTGTGGTTGCTGCCGACGGGGCGGACCTGGTAGCAGAACGGCTCCTTGAACGGGGCCTTGCCCTGGTTGCTGAGTAGCTCGGCCATGGGCATCTCGATGCTGGGCTCGGCCTCGCCGTCGAGCCAGATGCGGATGGTGCCGGCCGGGTTGGCGCTCCAGATCTGTGTGATGCAGCCGGGGCCGTCCATCTCGGCCATCACGCGGCCCTCGCTGTCGTTCTCGCGAAGGTAGTTGCCGGCGTCGCCGTTGGCGTCCCAATCAATCTTCTTGCCGTCGACGATCTTGCTGCGGCGGTCATAGCTGCTGAACTGCTTGCAGCGGACGCCGGGCTCGTGGTAGGCCAGCCACTCGATGTCGACCATGCGCTTCAGGAACCAGGCGACGTCGCGGGGCTTGCTCTGGGAACCGGCATCACCGCTGGCATGACAGGCCGACGCGACCAGGCAGAACTCGATCGTGGCAACGGCACAGGCAATCCGTGTCATGGAGGAACTCCTTCGTGGACAGAGGTGGACAGCGACTCAGATGTCGCGGCCAGATCCGGACGAATGCGACAGAGTCCTATCATGTCCCGAAGCGGCGTGGGCATCAACAGCCCAACACAAGTCGACAAGTTCCCGTCGCGCCCCTTCTGGGGCTCCTTCCATATGGTGCCGAGGACGCAGGGTCCGCTGCGCTCACCCTGGGCTACCATCCACCGCCCCCGTTGGGGCTGCGTCGCTGTCAGAGTCGGCTACGGCGTGGCCGGTTGCTCGGCCTCGGCGGGTTCGGTCGTCGGGATCATACGATCGGTGCGCTCGGGTTGCTTGGTGTCCGGACGCGACGGATGCGCCTTGCGGTACGCCTCCATGTTCGGCGGCTCGGGGAAGGCCCGCTCGAAATCGATCGGCGGATTCCAGTTCTTGCAGAGCAGCTCGAGCGTCTCCTTCACCTGGTCCCAGACGGCCTGCTTGAGTTGCAGCTCCTCGGGAAGCCGTTCCCACAGCCGCGCCTTGCCGACGATGCCGACCTGGCCGGCCGCCGTGCCGGGCATCGCCTTCAGGAAGACCTCGAGCTGATCGCGGGCCATCCGACGGAAATCGGGCAACTGCCGCCGCGGGTTCTCGTCGTACTTCCGCTCGTTCATGTAGCTCTTCCACAGACCGAGCGCCTTGTTGAAGCCCTTGGCGAACAAGTCCGACTCGCCCATGGCCAGGTTCAGGAACGCACGCCGCAGCAGGCCGTTGATGCCGTCGTTCGCGCCGCGGAAGATATCGATGTTCTCACGCAGCCCGCCGACCACGAACAGCTCCAGCGGCTTCATGTAGAACTCGCGAATCCCACCCGTCTTCGGATGGCGGAAGTGCTCGCGGAGGTACAGGTAGTACTTGGCCGCCTTCTCCTCGTCGCCGTTGAAGTAGAGCTGCCGGACGGCCTCGTGCAGGAAGTACTGGTGACCCGATCCCAGATACTGCCCGCCGCCTTCGGCCCGCCAGCTCGGCGTGGCGTTGTACCGCTCGCCCAGGGCGATGTACATCTCGTGCGTGATGTCGATGAACCGCAGGTCGGGCAACTGATGGAAGTACGACTGGTTGACGTCGATCGGGTTCGGCTCGAACGACAGCCACCCGCGGCGGGTCAGGTTGCGAAGCGCGTAGAGCAGGATCCGCTCGGTGTTCAGCCGGTCCAACTCGTCGTCGATCTCCCACTTCGGGCTCTTGCGCGTGCCCAGGACGGTCCAGTAGATGCCGTGGGCCTCCACGCACCGCCAGTCGAACGGCCCGTACGTGACCATCAGCTCGTACATCAGCTCCGGGTCGAGCTGGTACCGGTTGCGAAGGATGAACGCCTTGACGAAGGCCATCAGCCTCTCGCGCCGCTCCGGCGGGTCGATGCCCTCGAAGAACTCCCGGAACGCGGTGATCTCGGGGATCTCTTCCTGCGGGGCACCGAGCGCGATGTCCGCCAACGTCAGCTCGTCGCGATTCTGCATCGCCCAGTAGAGGTTCAGGAACCGATCGACCTGGGCCAGGTAGAGCGTGGCCTCGGCGTGCGATTCGTTCAGGCTGATCCCGTCGCTGAGGGGCAAACCCAGACCGCGCAGCCCGTCGACCAGCTTCTCATTCCCCGGCTCGGCGGCGATGAAGGCCTGCACCGTCTCCGGCGCTCTGGCGATCGGCTCAAAGTCGGCCAGCACCCGCTCCGTGGTCGCGTTGGCGATGCGCGGCCCGAGCAGACGCTGCATCCGCATCGCCCAATACCGCTTGTAGGCGCGGTGCATGTCGTCCGTCCACTCGCCCATCTTGTTGAAGTACGTCCAGGCGAGTTGCCGATACAGCCAGTTGCTCCGCGGGTTGTAGATGATGCCGCGGTCGCGTATCAGCCGCACCCCGTTGTACACCCACTTCCACCGTTGCTCCGGCGTGTGCGTGGCCACCGAGATGTTCCAGGCCATGTTCCACGAATGAAACACCCACACCGGCGGGAACCGCGGTTGCAGCTTGCAGATCTCCTCGGCCAGCCCCTTGGCCTCGAAGTACTTGCCCTCCTCCTTGAGCCGCTCGATGCGGATCCACAGCATGTTGACCAACAGCCCGCGGAACGAGCCCAGCATCGCCGTCCGCCAGGCGATGTCCGGCGAGAGGTTCTTGCGCAGGTCCTCATTGAAGACCAGCTCGAGCTCCTGCCGGTCGTCGTTGATCGGCTTCTGGTAGCGGCTCGACAGGGCGATGAACGCCACCGCGCCGCACACACAGGCCAGTTGTATCCAACGTGACGTACTCACACCGTCACCTGCGCCAGCTCGCGCTTCGTGAAGATCAGAACGGACAACACCAGATAGATCAGCCCCTGCACCAGCACCATGATCCCGAAGGCCTCGGCCACCGACCACCACGTGATGATGCGACCGTCCGCCAGCAGGTCGATCGGGTTATACCGACCCAGGCTCGGCACGCCGTTGATGATGGCCATGATGAACGGCTTGAAGATCCAACTGAAGTAGTCCAGCGGGTCCTGAGCCGGGTTGGGCCGGTCGCGCACCCAATAGAGGCTCTCCCAGACGAACCCGCTCAGCGCCGAGGCGATCAAGACCGAGCTGCACAGCAGGGCCCCGACCGGGAAGCTCAGGAACGACCCGGCGAACAAACCGATCGCGGCCAGCGGCATCAGCCACAGGAAGATCAACAGCATCGATTTGAAGAAGTTGGTCTCGAAGGTGCTGACCTCGTACAGGACCTCCAGCCCGTCGGGCTCCTCGAACACCACCGTCGACCTCGTGGGATAGCGCTGCACGGCCTGGTTCAGGTCCGCCGGGTGCCGGTTCACGAACGTGATCTTCAGTGTGCCGTCCTTGCTCACCGCGTTGGCCGAGACCGGGAAGTAGTGCCACTGATCGATCGAGTCGCTCCGCGGGATGGGCATGAAGTCCTCCCGCGCCGGGTTGCCGATCAGCCATACGCACGCCACCTGCATCCGCGGCGGCGGGGGGGTGGCCTGCATCTTGTACCGGACGTGGATGTAGTCGCACTCCGGCCCGGGCCGGATGTTCTCGAAGATCCACGTCTTCATCCCGTTGGGCGGCACCGACCGCCACTTCTGGCGCTCCTCGCGGTAGTAGTCGGCCTTGACCATCCGGGCCATCTGCGGCGAGATGCCCTCCGACGGCGCCTCCGGCGACTTGCGGAACCGCTCGAAACGGCGGTCGACGACGTCGGTGAAATCGGGGACCGGCGGATACACCCCGTCGCGAGCGGTGAGCACCTCGTACTCGAGCGCCTGCTTGTCCAGCCATCGCGCCGGCAGGCCCTGCATGTATAGCGTGAACAGATAGATCGAACCCCCGCACGCCGCGAGCAGCATCGCATTGAGCAAGCAGATCCCGATCCACTTGCCCAGCATGAACTGCCATCGCGGGATCGGCTTCGTGGCGATCGTGTAGATCTGGCGCTGCTCCACCTCCTTGCTCAGCGACTGGACGGCCACGAAGACCGTCATGATGCTCAGCATCACCAGCACCAGATTGTTGCTGTAGGTCAGAAAGGTCTGCACCCGACCCTTCAGCGTGCCGTCGCCCTCCCAGACGAACGGGCCCAGCGGGATCACCGCCAGCAGGATGATCAGCAGGACCAGCGCGATCTTCATGCGCAGGGCCTCGGCGATGATCGTTCTGGCCACGGCCCAGATCCGCCTGAGGCTACGCACTGCGGTCGTCCTCCGATTCGTTCTTGCCGATCAGATCGTCGATGACGCTGCGGTCGGCTTCGGGTTCTGCGGGTTCGGCTTGGACCTCCGGCTCTTCCGGCTCCGGCTGCTTCGGCGTGACCAGCTCCTCGATGACCTCGCGCTCGGCGGGGGGCTCCGCCTCGGCGCGCTGTCGTTCTGTGACCGCCTCGGCGGCCTGCTCCGACTTCGACCCGGCCGCGACGAGGTCCTCGATCAGGGCCTCGCCCTCCGGCGCCTCCGAGCCCCTGAGGAACTCGGCCACCCCGGCGCCCTCGGCCACGCCCGACGTGGCCACCTGCGCCTGCTGGGCCTCGCGCACGATGCGGATGAAGAACGTCTCCAGCCGGTCGCTCGGGGCCTTGACCTCGAGCACGTCCTTGCCCTCGGCCTGCTTGACCAGGTCGCGGACCCGGTGGATCGTCTCGTCCGATAGTTGCTCGGTGGTGATCTGCGTCATCTCGTCCCGGCTGAGCAGCTCCCGGATCGGACCGACCGCTCGTCGCTGGCCGCCGTACAAGATCGACACGCGATCGCAGACGTCCTCCACGTCGGCCAGCAGGTGGCTGCACAGCAGGACCGTCTTGCCGCGGCGCCGCAGCTCGTCGGCGATCAGGCTCTTGATCTGACGCGTGCCGAGCGGGTCCAGACCCGTCGTCGGCTCGTCGAGGATCAGCAGATCCGGGTCGTTGATCAGCGCCTGAGCCAGCCCGATCCGACGCGCCATCCCCTTGGAGTACTCGCCCACGCGACGCCTGGCCACGCCCGACAGACCGACCATGTCGAGCAGCATCTCGGTCCGGCGCACGCGCTCCCGTCGAGGATACTGAAACAGCCGCCCGTAGTAGTCGAGCGTCTCCCGGGCGTTCAAGAACGGATACAGGTACGACTCTTCCGGCAGGTAGCCGATGCGGTTCTTGACGGTCACGTCGGTCGGCAGCCGCCCGAACACCAGCGCGCGGCCGCGCGTCGGGTACAGCAGGCCGAGCAGGATCTTGATGGTCGTGGTCTTGCCCGAGCCGTTGGGCCCCAACAGGCCGAAGATCTCTCCCGGCTCGACCAGCAGATCCAGGTCGGATACCGCCACCACGCGGTCGCGTCGCCAGAAATCCTTGAACACCTTGGTTAAGGCGATGGTTTCGATGACGGCCGGTTGGTCACGTTTCATAAGACGTCAGCGCCTTTCATCCCACAGTGAACTACGATCGCGCGACGCGGCGGGTTCGGCGATAGGGGATCAGGGGGTCTTGTTCTCTTGCCCTTCGGCCTCGAGCTCGGCCTTCTTCTCTTCCCGGCCCCACCGCGGGTCTTCGTTGACATCGATGATGAGCGGCGCCCCGCCCGGAGGCATGAGTTTGACCTTGCCCGTCTCAAGCAGCTTCTGACGCGTGTTGGCCCAGAGCCGACGCAGCGTGATCTCGGGGTTCTTGTCGTACTCGGCCTTGAGCTCCCGGAACCGGTTCGCCTCGGCGCGCACCTTCTGGATCAGATTGGTCTTGTAGCTGCGGGCCGCATCGATCATCGCCCCGGCCTCGCCCTTGGTCTCGGGGCTCGTCAGCAGATCGTCGATCTGCGACTGAATCTTGCCCTCGGACTGCTCGTTCCCGGTCGTTCGGGCTACCTCGAGCTTGGCGATCGCATCGCTCAAGGCCACGTGGGCCGGACCGGCCGTCTCGTTCAACAAACGATCCGCCTCGCGCCGGGCCTCCTGGATCATCTGCTTGGCCTCGCTGGACGACGTGTTCACCTTCAGGAAGGCGTCGCGCGTCTGGAGCGGCGGCGTGGGCATCTTCGTGTTCACCGAGGCCACCTCAATGCCCGTATCCAGCCCTTCGGCGCCGAGCTTGTCCTGCGTGCGACGCTTGACCTCTTCCCGGATCTCCGCGATCCGGTCGCCCAGCACGTCGTCCGCCTTGTAGTGCGCCACCGTCCGGACGATCGCGGTCTCGAAGACGGCTCGCACCAGCTCCCGCTCGTCCATGACGTTCTCGAGAAACCGCCGGATGTCCGTCACGCGGTACTCGATGGACCACAGCGCGTGCAGCAGGTTGTGGTCGCCGCTGATCATGCACCCGTCCTGACCCGGCGTCAGCCCGCCCCGAAGACGACCGGGCATCTCGTCCAGCGTCATCGTCCGCTGCCGCTCCGTTCGCGAGAAGAAGAAGCTCTCGATCTCGAACGACTTCGAGCGGACGTCGACCATCACCCGGCTCTCGATCGGGTACGGCCACGACCAGTGATTCCCCGGTGGGTGCGGCGCGCCCTGGATGGCCCCGAACCGAAGGACCAACGCCTCCTTCTGCGGTGGAACCGTGAAGAAGCCGGAATGACGCGACCACCCGAGGAACGCCACCACCAGCAACAGCATCACCGCCTTCAGGATCCAGAAGCTGACGCGCAAGGCGTCGGCCAGAGACTGGCTGGCAGGGTCCAGTCCTTCGTCCCGCTGTGGCTGCTGGTTCGGATCGGGAACGGCCGGTTGATTACTCACTTCTGAGACTCCTGAAGCACGGCCATGGGGAGCGTCTTCGTCTCGGCCGAGGCCTTCGTCTTCTTCTTCGCCGGCTTCGGCTCCTTCGGCGGGCTGATCGTCGGCTCGCTGCCCAAGATGGGCCGATTCTGCTTCAGCATCTCCACGCCCAGCGTGTCTTCGTCCAGGAAGAAGATCGTCCGGTTCTTGAACGCCGTCTCCAGGAACTCCAGCTCACGCAGGAACGTCGCGAACTCCTCGTCCTTCTTGAAGACCTGGTACTCCTGGGCGGCCGCCGCTTCGCCCTCGGCACGGATCGCCTCGGCCTTCCGAGCCGCGAACGCCAGAATCTGCTGCTGCAGCGACTCGGCCTCCGACCGCATCTTTTGGGCGATCGCCTCGCCCTCGCTCTGCGTCTTCTGCGCCATCGCCGTACGCTGCGCCCGCATCTGGGCGAAGACCTTCTCCGTCGTGCTCGTCGGCAGGATCACCCGTCGAATGCCCAGCGTCTCGATCTGGATCCCGTACGGCGAGGCCAGCCGGGCCACCTCCTCCTGGATCTCCTTCTCGATCTCATCGAGCTCGAGCTCTTCGGCGTTCGTCGAGACGAAGTCGCTGAAGACATGCTGACCCACGGCCGCCCCGATGGCCGCCCGAAGGTGGTCCAGCAACCGGTTCTCAGCCTCGCTCACGGTCTCGAGGTTCTGAAGGAAGGCCACGCCGTCGGCGATCCGCCAACCGCAGAACGTCGTCAGGATCAGGATCTGCCGGTCCTGGGTCTGGGCCTGCTCCTGAGGCGAGTCGAGGATCCTGATCCGGTTGTCGTACTTGACCACGCCCTGAATGGGCCACGGCCACTTGAACCGCAGCCCCGCGGCGTTCGGATCGCTCAGGTTCGGATCGCTCGGCTTGCCGAACGTCGTCTTGATGGCGATCTCGTTGAAGCGCACCTGGTAGGTGATCATGTACAGCACGAGCAGCAGGACCAGGGCGACCCCCGCTACAACGGATGGTATATTGCGTCTCATCGATAGCTCCGACTAGCCTGGCGGCACGTTGTAATCGATATCCTCTAGCTGAACGCGTTCCTCGATCCTCGCGTCGTACCGGACGTAGACCTCTCCGTCGCGGGCGAACACGTACTTCCGAGCGCCACGCAGGGCGCCCGTCAGCGCCTCCACGATCCGACGCGTACGATACAGCTTCGGCGAAACCTGGTGGGCCGGCAGGGCGCTCAGGAACTCGAGGCTCCGGCCCCGCTCGGCGTTCTCGCGCGTCCAACGGTCGGCGCGAGCGATCGCGACGATCTTGGCGGCCTGGCCCCCCAGCCGCTCGGCGAAGACCCGATCGGCTTCGACCCGAGCCTCGGCGATCTTCTCGGTCGAGGCGCCGTTGCGGATCAGGTCCTGCACGCGGTCGATCGCCTTGCCCATCCGCTCGGCGCGAGCCCGGCTGCCGGCCGCCCGGCTCAGCAGGCCGTTCACGGCGCCCTCTGCCCTGGCGATCGAGGCGCCCTTCTCGTAGCGAGCGTTCAGGTAGGCCTCGAATTCCTTCGCCGTCTTCTGCGGCGGATGGATGTTCTGGATGCCCGAGAAGACGATCTCCACCCCCACCCCTAACGCGTCGCAGCGGCGCTGGATCGCCTTCCGCAGGGCCTCCGAGGCCACCTCCCGGCCCTCGGCCAGCATGGTATCAAGGTCACGGCTGCTCACGTACCGGACCAGCTCGCCGTAGGCCGCGCTCTCGATCAGCGTCTCGGGGCTCGTATAGTGGAACGCGTACTGATACAGGTCGCGGATGCGATACATCACCGGCAGGCTGACGCGAATCAGATTGACGGCCGGGATGTCGCCGCCCTCCACCACCTCTTCCAGCGCCTCGCCGGGCTGCGTGACGGCGATCTCCTGGACCTCAGGCGGAACCGGCATCACGAAGTCCAGCTCCTCGCCGGGCCCGTGAATGGGATTGGTCCAGAGAATCAGCTTGGGCACATCAGGTACGTTGGGCGCATTACGCCGATTCCATGGCCCGAAGCCTAGCAGGATCGTATGAACGTGGTCCACGGGGTAGCGCCGGGCCTGGTCGATCGGCCACGGGGCCTTGATGTGAATGCCCGGTCCAAGCGTCGCCACCTTCTTCTCGTTGACGTCCA
Source organism: uncultured Planctomycetales bacterium (assembly GCA_964622545.1). Taxonomy (GTDB): domain Bacteria; phylum Planctomycetota; class Phycisphaerae; order UBA1845; family JAFGLZ01; genus JAFGLZ01. The sequence continues at coordinate 15,029 of CAZUQM010000014.1, forward strand.
GGCCCAACGGCTCGCCGAACCGCTCGACGATGGCCAGCTCGTCCGGCTCCACGATCACGAGGCTCGTCATCAGAAACAGGATGAGCACCGCCGCGCCGGCCAGCACAATCGCCCACCGTTGCAGCAACTGGTAAAACCAGGTCTTGCTGACCTCGAAGCCGAACTGGTAGTTCACCGCGTCGGCGATGGTCCGGGCGATGCCGCCCGGCTCGCTGATCAGCCCCAGCAGACGGCTGTCGAATGCCGGACGCTCCACCTCCCCGGCCTTCCGAGGGCGGTACACGTCCAGGATGAGGTTCAGGATGAACTCGGCCCCGATCACGCACATCACGATCGGGATGATCTTGGCCAGCACCTGCTCCGGCGTCGTCTTGCCGTACGCCGCGAAGCCCAGCATCCCCGCGACCAGCGCGGAGGCCAACGCGTTGCCCGTCAAAAAGCTGCCGCCAGCTCGCATCAGACGCCACATCGGTCCGATGCGGGCCATCCCCACCGCATACCGGCTGAACAAGAAGCTCAGAAACGCCACGCCGCCCACAAACGCCAGCGACGCACTGGCGTTCTTCAGCTCCGGCCACTCCACCGAACCGACCGGCTGCGTCAGATACCACTGGAACAGCCCGACCCCCATCGCGATGAGGTAGATCGAACTCAACGAGGCCGCGATCGGAAGCAGCCACTTCTGCATCCACTCCAGACGCGTCTTGGCCACCAGCAGCGTGTCCACCCCGGCCCGGCTCTCGGTGAAGATCGCCTCGGCCCCGATGGCCTCCCGGTCGCGACCGATCTGCTCAGCCTCGAGCGCCTCCAAATAGACCAGCTTCTCCTGGTGATACAGCAGGACGATCGCCAGCCAGATGATCACGCCGCCCAACACGAAGAACGCGGTAACGAACGTGGCCTGGGATGCGTTCCACAGGGCAACCGCCAGCAAGATGGCGAAGAACGCCACTTGGAGGCCGAGTCCGCAGAGTCCGACCACTTCCGCACGCCGGGCCGATTGCGCCATGGGCTCCCGTTGCGAATCGTGTGTATCCGTCATCGAGGCTCCGTTTCGTGGCTATGTCGATAGGTAACCGGTGCCGCTGTGACCAGGCCGATGTCTCGGCTGCACCCGAGAAGCCACACCATAGCCCTTACCCGCGGGGCTGTCCAGGAACCACCCGGAACGGCACCGTCTGTCGACGATCAACGTACCATTATGCGCACTCAAGCGTTGCGAGCCAAGCCCTCTACCCCCCAGATCGTCACCCGATTCTCTCGACGGCTTGCCGTCGGCACCGCCCCAAGTACACTGGGCCATGCCCTTGGCGAAGGAAGGAGCCGAGCATGAAATCCGTCGCTTTTCTGGTCTTCGCGTCCGCCGCAGCGTCTCACGGAGCCGAACCCGCAGCGCGATCGCCCGCCGGGCTCGATCACCTCTACAGACCCTCCGCCGCCAGGCCCGCCCGGCTCACCGGCGCCCACCAGACCATACCGGCCGGCAAGGAGAGGGTCCTGGCCACGCTCGAGGGTCCGGGCGTCATTCGCCATATCTGGTTCACCGCCGGCCTGGGCACCGACGAGATCGTCAAGCGCTTCCACCGAGGCGTGGTCCTGCGCGCCTATTGGGACGGCGAGACCTCGCCGAGCGTCGACGTGCCCTTCGGCGACTTCTTCGCCGTCGGACACGGTGTGCAGCGCCCCTTCCAGTGTGCGGTGCTCAACATGACGCCGTACCCGAACAACGTCCGCGCCGGATTCAACACCTACTTTCCAATGCCGTTCAGAAAGAAGGCCCGACTCGTGCTCGTCAACCAGATGACCGTCGACGCCACCGGCGTCTACTGGCACATCAACTACGACCGGCTGCCCGCGATGCCGAAGGACACGCTCACCTTCCACGCCACCTACCGAGCGGCCAGACCCGTGCCCCGCGAGGTCCCCTTCGTCATGTGCGACGCCGAGGGACGCGGCAACTACGTCGGCACGGTCTGGAGCGTCCACCTGCTCGCGCCGCACAGTTGGGTCGAGAGCCGCGAGGACTTCTACGTCGACGGCGCGGCCGAGCCGACGCTACCGGGCACGGGCAGCGAGGACTACTACGGTCAGGCCTGGGGCTATCGAGCCGGCTTGCACATGCCCTATCAGGGCACGAGCACCCATGTGCCCGACGGGCACGGCAAGTGGACGGCCTATCGGTTCCATGTGCCCGATCCGATCGCCTTCTCGACATCCATCCGCGTGACGATGGCCGACCGCGGCTACAACATCGGCTACCGCTGCGACGATTTCGCCACCGTGACCTACTGGTACCAGACCGAACCGCACAAGGCCTACCCGCCGCTCCCGCCGCGCGAGGACCGCCTGCCGCTCGACCACCCCGAGAGCTACGCCCATGGCCTCATCCGCATGCGGAAGATCGAAGCCGGCGGCGACCCCGCCGGGGCGTATCGGGCCGCCGACCTGCTCCAGAGGACGTATCCGAAGAACCCGCTGGCCACGTCGCTGGCGTGCCGCCAGGCCGACCTGCTCGAACGATCGGGCCAGATCGACCAGGCCAAGACGCTGCTTCGCAAGCTCCGCGCGGGCAGCGACCGCGAGGCGGCACGGGTCGCCGACGACAAGCTATGGATGCTCGAGCGGCCCGGCCGGGCACTGATCAAGGCCTACGCATCGAGCGGTGTGACGGTGTACGTCGACGGACGCGAGATGCACCAGGCAGGTGCGTGGAACATGCGCGACTTCGAGGTGGCCCGGGCGACGATCGGCCGGGGGGAGCACACGATCGCCGTACACGCGGTTTGCCGACAGGACGAGCCGTTCGCGTATGCGAGGATGGGTACGCTTCAGGTGTGGTTGGACGTGGCCGGTGAGGACGCCCGCGCCGACGCGACGTGGAAGATCAGCGATAAGCCCGCCGACGGCTGGACCAAGCCGGGCTTCGACGACTCGAGTTGGACGGCAGCAACGGAGCACGCCGGCTTGCCGGACGAAGCCTGGTTCGGCCTGTCGGGTCCGGGGTTGCGCGTCGTACCGTATCCGCTGAAGCGCATCTGGTCGGGCAACACCAACCCCACGGTGAAGCGCCACGAGCCGTACTTCGAAGAGATCTACGCGCGGGGAAAGGTGACGGTGCGGTAGTCGTCCGGAGGGTCTTCTGGGCGGGCCGAATTTCATCGCAACGGTCAAGCGCTCGCTTCCAGACTGGGCCTCCCCCGGCACGACCCCGAAAGGGGCGGTGGACCGTAGCCACGGGTGGAGCGAAGTGGAACCCGTGGGTGGGGTTCCACCCAAAGACCATCAAGCCCCAGCGGGGCGGCGGAAGATCCTAGCAGTGCACGGACGGCATAGAATCAGTTTGGCGGAACGCTTTCCTTCTCGCACTCGGCGAAGAACCGCGTCCATGCCTTCTGATCGAAGCCGAAGTCGTGATGCGTCCTGATCGAGAGTATGCACAGAGCCCTTGCCCTAGGAGGGCCCATGAGCGAAATTCCTCGTGGTAGCAACTCTCCAACAAGAGGTATTGGCACCGGACTTTTCATCATGGCAGGTTCACTGTCGCCCAGTCTCTGGACAAGTGCCACCATGATCTCGTATCGCTTCTTGCTATCCTGCGTCTTCAGGTGTTCACCTAGGGCGGCTACCGAAGCGCAGCGAACGCTCACCCGGGGATGCTCGAGCAACTGAATCAGCAGCCTCGTGCCCTCGTCGCTCTGCGGGAAGTCCTTGAGTTGGTACACCGAATAGGCATCCGGTGATCTCCCTGCCTCCAACTCTCTCTCGACCTGCTGAACGTGAAACGTCGCGCCACAGCCCCCCGACAGGAGAAGAAGAATTACCGCGGGCAAGAACGGGGCTCCCCTAACGAACACTGCAGATGATGCTAACGCATTCCCGCGAGGCCCGTGGTGTCTGGGCTGTGACATCCTTCTTGGTCTCCGCATGCCCGGCTGGATCCGCAGCAACACGCTGCGTCAAGACGCACTTTGTGCTTGCTGAGGGGAGCGTAGTCCTACGCGGGCCTTCTTCCTGAAACGATGGATCGCGTAGTGAGCGGTCAATACGATGTAACCGGAGAACACAAGTTCGGCACACGCGCCGCTGACTCCATCTGCAGAGCCAACCATCGAAAGTACGAAATCGAATAGCGTGCCAACAAAGAGCGGCCAAGTAATGACAGCTAGCAGAACGGCAGCCCGGACGCTGCCACGCTTTATCCAGTGCCCTAGGACAATCATCATTGCGCTATAGACACAAACAACGGACCCAGCCAGCGCTACGCTGACAAGCAGGTTACCGTCAGGAGTACGCTGCTGATCGTTTCCGAACGGGCCGACGAAGAACAGGAGGCCGACGACGAAAAAGAGCACTCCGGGAAACTGGATGCTCCAGCGGCAGTCAGCCGACCATCGCTCGTCATCCGTGTCCTTCACCGTATGCCCTCGGTCAGGATGCTCGGTCCCCGGAGTGCCGCACCGTGCATGTTGAGGCATCTTTCCTACTCCCCCTTCGCCTCGGCGTGCTCGGCGCGAATCTGCGGGTGCAGCGGCGGGCCGTTGAGCAGCTTGAGCGCCCCCTTGTCGCCCTTGAGCACGTGGTCGAAGAACGCCAACCCGTACGCCTTGATGTACTGCTGGGCGTCGACGGAATCCCAGTACATGAACTCGCTGCCGTCGAAGCGCTCGCCCTTGCCCACGCCGTCGCCGTGGTTGGGGCTGATGCGGTGCATCTCGCTGAACGTGAAGTGGCCGGCGTCGATGAACTCCAACAGCCACTTCCGCGCCCGCCACATCTTGTAGATCTTGAGGAACATCTTGCTGCGGCTCTCGCCGATGGTCTTGTCCTGGTCGGCCACCATCAGCAACACCGGCTGCTCGAACGTCAGCGAACCCGGCGCAACACCCGCCAGCGGCATGATGGCCTTGATACGCTTGTCGCGAGAGGCGATCGTCGTCGTGATGCCGCCGAAGCTGTGGCCCGTGCAGCCGATCCGCGACAGGTCGAGGTGGCCGTGCAGGAACGACTCCTCGTCCTTGTTCAGGCGGGTCATCACGTCGATGAGGAAGCTCATGTCCTTGGGCCGATCCTCGACGGCGGCTAACGAACCCTTGCCGTTGATCATGACGATGCCTTCGGGCAAAGGCGCGACGGCCGCATTGCCCGTGTGGTCGGGCGCGACCACGACATAGCCGTGGCTGGCCAGGTGCTCGGTCAGAAATACCGACTGCATCCGCACGCCGCCGTTGCCGTGACTGAACAGGACCAGCGGGTAAGTGCCCTTACGTATCCGCGCGTCGCGGACGGCGGTGATGGCCTCACTGAAGCGTTTCTCGGCCTCGCGGAGCGAAATGTCCTTGCTGAAGCGCTTGAGCGCCTCGACCGACTCCTCGAACTTGTCGAGGAAGAACGACGAGAACGTGGCCTTGGGCTTGTCGCGGTCGGCGTCGACGGCCGGGTACCAGACCTCCGTGACGAGCTGACGCTTGCGCTCCGTCGAGACATCCGTCCGCGAACCGTCCACGACGATGAACGTCCGGCAGCCCACGGGGTAGGGCCCCGGTTGGACCCACTTGGCGGCCCGCTCGGGCGGCGTCGAGGCCTGGCACCATAGGGTCGGTGTCAGAACAAGCAATGCCGGCAGCAGGCCCGCCGGAAGAATCATTCGCTGCATGCGCATGGGTCGTGCCTCCGTGAAGGGTTCGCAGGATACCACCACAATGTAGATCGCTGACACGCTATCGTACAACGGTTCGGGGCTTCGATGGCATCCTGAGCCGCACTCGACAACTTCTGACGATTCGGCGGAAATAGTCAACCAGTCAATGTGACGTCCTGTAAAGGAAGTTCACCAGGCCCTGCCTCTGGCCGATACGCTAGTTATGGCTTTTATGGTGCGCGAATTGGACCCCGCCGGATCGCGTGCTACAATGTGACTGGAGGACGAATATGGTCAGCCGGTCAACAACCGCCGTCAATGGGTCGCTCGACGTCCGCCAGCAGATCCTGGACGAGGCCTCGAGACTCTTCCTGCAATACGGTTTCAAGAAGACGACCGTCGACGAGATAGCGAACCGCGTGGGTATCTCCAAGGGCGCTTTGTATCTACATTTCGATAGCAAAGAGGCCATCTTTATCGAGATCAGCGACCAGGTCCACACGCGTGTCCTCGGTATGCTCGCGGCCGTGGCCACCAGCGATCTGCCGGCCATCGAGCGCATCCGCCGTATGCACGTCGAAGGGCTCCTTTTCGGCTGGGACTACTTCCACCAGGCCCCGCACGCACCGGAGGTCTGGGGCGAGACGACCACGATGTTCGTCGACCGCAACGCGGAGTTCTATCAACGCTGCCAGCGCCTCACGGCCCAGGTCATCGCCGAAGGCCAGGCCGAGGGCGCCCTGCGTCGGGATGTTACGCCCGAGCGCGCCGCCTGGCTGTTGGCCATGGGATGTCAGGGCTTCGCGCCCCCTTATCTGAGGATCTCGCAGCGAGATGAACTGGAGCAGGGGGCTTTGGACGCGATCAACCTGATGTTGGACGGGCTGCGATTCGGAGCCGAGCAACAGGCCACGCGTTCGGCCGCAGAGGCTGAAAGGTGACCCGATGACGATACTGGTCAACGACACGAAACCGACGACCGACCAGGCCTCGCCGGAGCAGGCCGAGTCGACGCAGACCTCCGAGCACGGCACACCGCCGGGCCCCGAGCCCTCGAAGGGCCCTTGGAGCAGGGTGCTCGGCTCGGCGATCGTCCTGACCATCGGCGCGGCGATCCTCCTGGCGGTGTATCTCTATCCGGCCGCGCCCGCCCAGGAGCCCGAGCGAACCGGTCCGCCTTCGGTCCATGTCAAGACGCGTCCGATCGAGGCCAAGCCCCAGCGCAACGAGGTCCGCCTGCCCGCCGTCTTGCAGCCCTACCGAACGGTCCGCATCGCCGCCGAGGTTGACGGTCGCGTCGAGAAGCTCGGCCCGCCCGAGGGCAGCGAGATCGAGCCCAATCAGCCGCTGGTCTGGCTCAACGCCGATCTGCTCCAGGCCCTGCACGATCAGGTCAAGGCCAAGCACGACCTCGACGTCCGCGAGCTGGCCCGCTACGAAGACTTGGACAGCAAGGGCGTCGCCACGGACATCGAGCTGTTCCGGGCCCGCGCGGCCGCGGCCATCAGCAAGGCCAGTCTGGAGGAGGTCTCCGAGCGCCTCAAGCGGACGGTCATTCGCTCCTCCATCGGTGGCGTCCTCAACGACCTGCTCGTCGAGCCCGGCGAGTTCGTCGGCGGGGGCAACCCGGTCGCCGAGGTCTTCGAGATGGATCGCCTCAAGGCCGTCGTCAACGTGCCCGAGCGCGACGTGCTGCACTTCAAGCTCGGCCAGACGGTTCGGGTCGTCGTCGAGGCGGCCGGCGGACTCGAGCTCAAGGGCACCATCAGCTTCATCGACAACTGCGGCGATGAGGTCTGCCGCACGTTCCGCACCGAGATCACCATCGACAACAAGGACCGACTGGCCCGCGCGGGGCTCATCGCCCGTGTCGTGCTGCTGCGCGACGTGGTCGACGACGCGATCATGATCCCGCTGACGTCCGTCATTCCCACCCAGGACGGCTATCAGGTCTATGTCGTCGAGGACGGTCTCGCCCGAAGCAGGCCCGTGACGATCGGCATGATCGTGGGCGATCAGGTCCAGGCCAAGACCGGCCTGGCCCACGGCGACCGGCTCATCGTCGACGGACACCGGCTCGTCGGCGACGGCAGCCCTGTGACGATCGTGGAGTGATCCCGTGATCATCAGCAACGCGGCCATCAACAACCGCACGACGGTCTTCGTGCTGATCGTGATCATCATCACGTTCGGGCTGTACAGCTACGCCACGCTGCCGCGCGAGAGTGAACCGGACGTCCCCATCCCCTACGTCATCATCACCACGATCTACGAGGGCGTCAGCCCCGAGGACGTCGAGACCGCCGTCACGATGAAGATCGAGAAGGAGCTCCAGGGCCTCGAGGGCGTCGAGGAGATCCAGAGCTCCAGCGCCGAGGGCATCAGCGCCATCCGCATCGAGTTCCTCCCCGAGGTCGACATCGACTTCGCCCTCCAGCGCGTCCGCGACAAGGTCGACCTCGCTCGCGGCGAGCTGCCCCAGGAGATCGAGGAGCCGATGATCCGCGAGATCAACGTCTCCGACTTCCCCATCCTGGTCATGAACCTGGCCGGACCGGTCAGCCTGGTGCACCTCAAGGAGATCGCCGAGGATCTCGAGGACGAGATCGAGGGCCGCGTGCCCGGCGTGCTCGACGTCGTCGTCTCGGGCGGCCTCGAGCGCGAGATCCGACTCGAGTTCGATCCCGACCGCGTCGTGGCCTACAACATCAGCATCCCCGAGCTGGTCAACCTGATCCCCTCCGAGAACGTCAACATCACCGGCGGCAACGTCGAGTCCGAGGACGCCAAGTTCACCGTCCGCGTCCCCGGCGAGTTTGTCCGCCCCGACGAGGTCGAGCACCTGCTGCTCACCGTCCGCGACGGCGTGCCCATCTACCTCAGCGACGTGGCCACCGTCCGCGACACCTTCAAGGACCGCGAGGGCCTGGCCCGCACCAACGGCCAGGAATGCGTGACCCTCGCCGTGCAGAAGCGGACGGGCGCGAACATCATCCAGGTCGTCGATTCCGTCAAGATGCTCATGGAACGCGCCAAGGCGTACCTGCCCTCCGGCGTCAGCTACAACATCACGCTCGATCAGTCCAAGGACATCCGGCGGATGGTCAATGAGCTCGAGAACAGCATCCTGTCCGGCTTGGTCCTGGTCGTCGCCGTGCTCCTGCTGTTCCTGGGCTGGCGGACGAGCCTGATCGTCGGCTTCGCCATCCCGCTCTCGATGCTGATGAGCTTCGTCGTGCTCCAGTTCCTCGGCATGACGCTGAACATCGTCGTGCTCTTCAGCCTGACCCTCGCCCTCGGCATGCTGGTCGACAACGCCATCGTCATTACCGAGAACATCTACCGCCACCACCAGGAGGGCAAGCCGATCATCCAGGCCGGCATGGACGGCGTCTCCGAGGTGGCCTGGCCGGTCATCACCAGCACCGCCACCACGCTCGCGGCGTTCGCCCCGATGATGTTCTGGCCCGGCATCACGGGCGAGTTCATGAAATTCCTGCCCCTGACGCTCATCATCACGCTGAGCGCGTCGCTCTTCGTCGCCCTGGTCATCACGCCGATGCTGTCCACCGTCCTGATCCGACTCCGCAAGCACCAGCGCGGACCCGTCACCGAAGGCCCCCTCATGCGGCGCTACCGCGCCGTGCTCGAGCTGGCCCTGTCCCGACGCTTCACCACCATGGCCCTGTCGGTGATGGTCCTGGCCGGCATGGCCCTGACCTACTCCAAGCTCGGCCTCGGCGTCGAGTTCTTCCCCGACGTCGACCCCGAACGGGCCTACATCGAGATCAAGGGTGCTCAGGGCACGGCCCTGTCGCTGTCCGACCAGCGGGCCAGGCGCGTCGAGGCCATGCTCGGCGACTTCGAGGAAGACCTACGCAATTACGTCACCAACGTCGGGGCCGGAGCCGGTATGGGCAGCATCAGTTTCGACCCGTCGACCGGGGGAACCCACCGGGCCCGCATCAACCTCGACTTCTATGATTACCAAGACCGGCCCCGACCCAGCAGCGAGGCCGTCAACGCCATGCGCGAGCACCTGCCCCCGCTGACCGGCGTCGACGTCCGCGTCCAGGAGAATCGCCACGGTCCGCCCCGCGGGGCCCCGGTCCAGGTCGAGATCGCCGGCGAGGACTTCGAGGTGCTCACCCGCCTCTCCGACGAGGTCCAGCGGCTCACCGTCGACATCCCCGGACTGGTCAACCTTCGCGAAGACTACGAGCGGGCCAAGCCGGAGCTCCAATTCATCGTCGATCGACAGCGGGCGATGCTCCTCAACGTCAACACGGCCACCATCGGCCAGTTCCTCAAGACCGCCTTCTGGGGCAGGAAGGTCAGCACCTACCGGCAGTTCGAGGACGAGTACGACATCACCGTGCGCCTGCCGCCGTCGCAGCGCCGGCGCGTCGAGGACCTCAAGCGCCTGCACGTGCCCAACCTGTCCGGGCGCCCGGTGCCCCTGTCCTCGCTGGGCGAGTTCGTCTACACGGCCGGCAAGGGCACGATCGAGCGGATCGACCAGAAACGCGTCATCACCGTCCTGGGCGACGCCGAAGGTCGCCTCGGCAGCGAGGTCCTCGCCGACGTCCAAACCCGGCTGACCGACCTCGACCTGCCGCCCGGCTACACCGTCGCCTACGTCGGCGAGAGTGAGAAGCAGGACGAGGCCAAGCAGTTCCTCACCAAGGCCTTTATCGCCGCGCTGATGCTCATCACGCTCATCCTCGTGGCCCAGTTCAACAGCTTGCGCATCCCGGTGATCGTGATGACCACCGTGGTGCTGTCGCTCATCGGCGTCTTGCTGGGGCTGATGATCTGCCACATGCCCTTCGGCATCATCATGACCGGCGTGGGCGTCATCAGCCTAGCCGGCGTCGTGGTCAACAACGCCATCGTGCTTCTCGACTACACACGCCAACTGCGGGACCAGGGGATGGAGCTGGTCGACGCCTGCATCCGGGCGGGCATGACCCGGCTCCGACCGGTGCTGCTCACGGCCATCACGACCATCCTGGGGCTGATCCCGATGGCCGCGGGCTTCAGCTTCAATTTCCGCAAGTTGCAGTGGGAGTTCGGTAGCGAGTCGGCCCAGTGGTGGGGCTCGATGGCGATCGCCGTGATTTTCGGCCTGAGTTTCGCGACCATCCTGACGCTGGTGGTCGTCCCGACGCTCTACTGCATGCTGCACGCCCGGCAAGAGAGGCTCCGCCTCCAGCGCGACGCCGCCCGACGCAGCGTCGCGTGACGCCCCCGAGCGTGCCGCCGAGGCGCCAGCTTGACGCTCGTGCGCGCGGTTGCTACGGTGAGGTAGTCCCTTTGGTTTCCCTGGCGAGACGCTACTGAGCAGTGCGACCCGACGTGCGACATCACTGCGGATTGTTCGGTATCTACGGCGATCCCGAGGCCGTGGAGAAGACCTACCTCGCGCTCTACTCCCAGCAGCACCGCGGCCAGGAGTCCGCCGGCATCTGCTCCAGCGACGGCCAGGAGATCAGCCGCTACGTCGGCATGGGCCTGGTCACCGACGTCTTCTCCCGGGATCGTCTCGAGCAGGCCCGCAACCCCATCGCCATCGGACACGTCCGCTATAGCACCACCGGCAGCAGCTCCAACGTCAACATCCAGCCGCTGCTGGTCACCTACAGCCGGGGGCAGATGGCCGTCGGCCATAATGGCAACCTGATTAACGCCAAGCTGTTGCGTGATCAGTACGAGCAGTCCGGCGCCATCTTCCAGACCACCTCCGACACCGAGGTCATCGTCCACCTGATGGCCAAGCCCGACCACATCTCCCACCAGGATACGCTCGGGCACGTGCTCCGGCACCTCCAGGGCGCCTTCAGCCTGCTCTTCTTGTTCCCCGACCGCGTCGTGGCCGCCCGCGACCCCTACGGCATCCGCCCGCTCTGCCTCGGCCAGACCGACAAGGGTGCTCCGATGGTGGCCAGCGAGTCCTGCGCATTCGACATCATCGACGCCGAGTACATCCGAGACGTCGAGCCGGGCGAGATCGTTACGCTCGACCGCAAGGGCATCTCCAGCCAGTTCTTCGTCGATCCGAGGGAGTGTCGGCCTGCGCACTGCATCTTCGAGCACGTCTACTTCGCCGACCCGTCCAGCTCGATCTTCAGCGAGAATGTCCACCTGGTCCGCCTGGCGATGGGCAAGCAGCTTGCCCGCGAGGCCCCGGCCGACGGCGACCTCGTCATCCCCGTGCCGAACTGTGCCCGCTGCGCCGCAATGGGCTACGCCCGTGAATCGGGCATCCCCCAGGGCCGAGGCTTCACCACCAGCCACTACGCCGGACGCAGCTTCATCATGCCGACTCAGGACCAGCGCGACCTGGCCGTCAAGATGAAGCTCAGCGTCATCAAAGAATCCGTCCGCGGCAAGCGGCTGGTCGTTATCGAGGACTCCGTCGTCCGCGGCACCACCACCCGCGGCAAGATGGGCGCCCTGCGGGCCGCCGGCGCCAAAGAGATTCACCTCCGCGTGGCCAGCCCGCCGATCCGGCACCCCTGCTATTACGGCATCGATTTCCCCGACCCCAACGAGCTCATCGCCAACCAGTGCGGCGGCAGCGTCGAGGCCATCCGCGAATACCTCGAGGTCGACTCGCTGCAGTACCTCTCCCTCGAGGGCATGCTGAGCTGTGCGCGTTTCACTCCCGAGAGTTACTGTAGTGCGTGCTTCTGCGGCCGCTATCCGATCGACATCGACGAGCCCGTCAGCAAGTTCGCCCTCGAGGAACGCCGCCAACTGCGGATGTTCGAATAGCCCGCCCGTCTACCGCCACCAGGCCCCATAGGCCCCTCGGCTGGATCAGCGGCGAGCACCGCACGACCCACCCGCACACCGACGATGCCGCCAGCGACGTGCCGACGTGTCGACGTGTCTCAGATGTTCGCCCCCGTCAGGAACGCCCCGGCCATCCGGTCGCCCATCTGTTGGTTGCTGAAGATCAGCGGCAGAAGGAAATGCAGGTCCGTGTTCGGCATACGGAGGTAGTCGGCCATCGCCGTCCGCCACCGGGAATCGAACTCGGCCAGGACGTCCTGGCTGGTGCCGCTCTCGGCCGCGTCGACCACGACCTCCGCAGCGATCGCGCCCGACCACATGCCCGGGTAGACGCCCTCATGGCTCAGGCTGGCCACGAACCCGCCGGCCTGTCCGACCAGCAGGCCGTGCTTGCCCACGTGCGTGTCCATCTCGATGGCCGCCCCGGCCAGGCTCGGCTGGAGAACCGGCTCGCTGGGCTTGAGCTTGCCCGGCAGCATCTTCGCATCGGTCGCGGCCTCGACGAAGACCTCGAACTCCTCGCCGATCGATCGCGCCGTGCCCCGTCCGGCCACCATGATCACGACCGTCTCGGCCAGTCGGAGGACGGTCGCCACCCCGTCGCCGTCGCCGAGGCCGAGCACGACGTCGATCGTCCCGACCTCATCCTTCGCCGGCTTCACCGGACCGCTCCACGACGCCAGCCACGAGGCGGGTTCGGCTCGCTCAGGGAACCCCAAAGGCTCGGCCAACATCGTCCGCGCGCCGTCGGCGGCCACCGCGAACCGACCCCGGATCGTCGCCTCGTCCGACAGCGTCAGGTGAACGCCCTCCTCCCGCACCGCGGCCGATCGAGCGCGATGCCCCAGCCTAAGCTCCGCCCCGGCCGCCTCGGCCGCATCGAGCAGGGCGTCCTCCACCTCGCCCAGCGGCGCCGCGAAGGCGGTTTCGTCCGCGAGGGCGACCTCGATGCTCTTGTCGAACTCGCTGGATCGGAAGACCAGGCGGCGCAGCGGCTCGATCGTCATCGCCCCGCCGGACACGCCGCACCGGCTGAGCACGTCACCGGCCGCCGCGTTCATCCAGACGTGCGGACCCTCGGACCGCGGACGCTCCCGGTGGTCGATCAGGCACGTCCTGATCCCCTGCTGGGCAAGCAGGACGGCCGCGGTCGCACCCGCGGGCCCGCCGCCCACGACGCAGACATCGACCTGCTTGGAAGCGGTATCGTCGGACATGAAACCCGCACCTCCATGTGCTCGGGTGGCGCCTGGCCGGAATGGACCTGCCCGTCGGCCAGACGACCCCCCGCTGACGCCGGCGTCAAGGCTGGATGTTCAGGACCTTCCAGAGGGCCGCCTCGGCCTCGCTGAACCGCTGGAACGTCTCCTGGAGCTCGGCCTGGATGATCTTGAGCTGCGGATCGTTCGCCGGCACCTTGCCCTCGTGGGCCTCGACCAGCCCCTCGAGCCGCGCCGTCGTGTCGTCGAGCTGCGTCGCCGCCTCCGAGAAGGCCCGGGCCGCGTCGAAGATGTTCAGCTCCTTCGTCTCCTGCAACGACGGCCGATACAGCAGCCGCCATGGGTTCCGACGAAGGTCCTTCGTGGCCGACTTCAGATGGTCGCTCGTCTCCTTGAAGTTGCTCAGCAGCTTGTCCAGCGAGCCCTTGTTCAGCGTCATGATCTCGTTGGCCGAGGCCGTAATCTGGTTCAGGTCCTCCAGCGACGACGCCACGCGGTCCACGGCCGAGTGGATCTTCCCGAGCAGGCTCGTCGGGTTCTTGGCGTCGAGCTCGCCGGCGATCGACTGGGCGATCTCCTTGTTCAGCGTATCGCTCGTCTGCTGGATGTTGTCCAGCGTGGCGGTGATCGTCGGCCGGTTGTCCTGCAGCATCCCGCTGATCTCTCCGAGCGAGTCGTTGACGGTGTCGAGCGCGAGCTGGAGCTTGCCCAGCAGCGCGGTCCGCGAATCGGGGTCCATCTGGTTGCGGAGCTGTAGGGTGATGCCGTTGATGTGGTCGAACGTCGTGTGCAGCTTGGCCAGCAGCACCTTCTCCTGCTCCGGGTCGAACTCGTTACGCAGACTGGCCGAGACCGCGTTGATGTCCTCCATCGTCCGGATCAGCTTGGCCATCAGGCTCTCGGTCTCGTCCGCGTCGAGCTGCTCCTCGACCAGCGACAGGATCGAGACCAGGCGTGCCATCACACTGTCGCTGGCCTCGGTGTTCAGGTGCATCTTGATCAGGGCCATGATGCTCTCTTTCTGGCTGGCGTCGAGCTCCGACGACAGCAGGCCCCCGATCTCAGTGAGCTGCTCGGTGACGGCCGCCAGCCCGCCCATGCCGTGGCCCTCGATGACGGTGTCGGGGCCGATCTCATCGCCCGTGCCCTGGTCCTGGATCCGCAGGTTCCCAGCCCCGCCGAGGATCGGTCCCTCCGGCACGATGACGCAATCCTCGCGGAGCTCCAGATCGGTCCGGACCAGCGCCTTCACGTACAGGAACATGAGCTGCCGCTCGTTGCCCGTCTTCTCATCGACGTACATCCCGCGGTCCAGCCAGAGGCCCTCGACGTAGCCGACGGGCCGCCCGGCATAGAAGATCGTGCTGTTCTCCTTCAGTGGCGGCAGCGCCAGCATCGGCGAGAACCGGATGGTAATCGGTCGCTTGGCCTTGCCCCGGATCTCGCTCGCGCCGATGAAGATCACGACGAAGATGATCAACGCCAACATCATGAGGACCGTCAAGCCCACCACGAACGTGTTGCGGCGTTTCGCCATGTGATGTCCCCTTTGATGTCGAGCCCGGCATCGCCCTCGCCGGAGCGTCCTCTAGCCGCTCACGATCAGCTTCTCGAACTCGCTCAGGCCTTCCTTGTCGGTCAGGGGGCCCTCGCTCAGCCCGTTCAGGAACTGGTGCATGAGCTTGTCCTCGTCGCTGTCGAGCGAGGCCGCGTCCGCGTCGCGCAGGGCCTCGAACTCGCTGCGAGGCGCGATCTTCAGCACGCGACCCTTGCCGCCGAGCATCACCATCCGGTCCGCGATACGGAAGGCGCTGTCCATCTCGTGCGTGACCACCACGGTCGTCACGTTCAGCATCTTCGACAGGTTCATCATCAGCTCGTCGATGGCCGCGCTGGTCACCGGGTCGAGCCCCGCGCTCGGTTCGTCGTAGAACAGGATCTCCGGATCCAGAGCGGTCGCCCGCGCCAGACCCGCACGCTTCTTCTGACCGCCCGAGAGCTGCGACGGCATCTTGTCCCGATGCTCCAGCATCCGTACCTGCTGGAGCTTGATCGTCACCACGATGTCGATCACCGAGGCGTCCACATAGCTGTGCTCGCGCAGTGGCAAGGCCACGTTCTCCGCCAGCGTCATCGAGTTGAACAGCGCGCCGCTCTGGAACAGGATGCCGAAGTTCTTGCGGATCTCGTTCAGCTCGGGCTCCTCCATCTGAACGATGTCGCGCGGCTCGGGCATGTCGCTGGTCTTGAACCACACCTCGCCGCCCTCGGGCACGTACTCCCCGATCAGACAGTTCAGCAGCGTGCTCTTGCCGCAGCCGCTGCCGCCCATGATCACGATCGTCTCGCCGCGGTGGACGTCGAACGTCACGCCCGAGAGCACCGTCATCTCCTCGCCCTCGGCGTTGGTGAACGTCTTGACCAGGTCGCGGACGCGGATGACCACGTCCGCCTCCGATGCCTCGGCGTCCGAGCCGCCGGCCTCGTCACGGGTTGTCGTGTCGGGTTCGTTGCTCATGGAACGTCCGTCTCGTGCCTCGGGCGGGTGCCGGGGGAGGGGCGCCTCGCCCGCCCACGCCGTCAAATGCCGTAGACGTAGAACACCGTCGTGAAGATGCAGTCGGTCCCGATCAGGGCGACGATGCTCCGCACGACCGTGCTGGTCGTCGCCCGGCCGACGCCCACCGACCCGCCCTTGACGTTCAAGCCCTGGTAACAGGCGATCATGGCGATGAGCAGGCCGAACACGGCGGCCTTGATCAAGCCGGTGAAGAAGTCCTTGTACTTCAGCGCGTCCTGCGTCATCTGCAGGTACTTGGTCGGCTCCACGCCCAGCACGAACACGCTCGTGCCCATCCCGCCGGCCACGCCCATGATGTCCGCGATTACGGTCAGGCCCGTCAACATGATCACCGTGGCCAGGTAACGCGGCACCACCAAGAAGTGGATCGGGTTCAGGGCGTGCGCCCGCAGGGCCTTGATCTCCTCGGACTCCACCATGCTGCCGATCTCCGCCGCGATCGACGCCCCCGCGAAGCCGCTCAGCACGATGGCCGAGATCAGCGGGCCCAGCTCGCGAAAGACCGCGATCGCCACGATGATCGAGACCGTGTCGACCTGACCGTACATCTCCAGCGTCGGCGCCATCGCCAGGGCCAGAATCACCCCGATGAACAACTGCACCAGGCAGATGATCGGAATCGCCCGGACCCCCACGCGCACCATCTGAGCCATCAGCGACCCGAACCCCAGCTTCGTGCTCGGCACGAACAGCCCCCGAAACGTCCAGCCGACCGAGTCCGCCAGCAAATAGCTCAGACCGCCGAAGCCCTTGATCCCGTCCTGGAATCGGCCCGCGGCCGACAACGTCGCGTCGCCCACGGCCTCGACCGCCGCTCGAAGCCGCCCGCGGGGTGCGGGCTCGGATGACTCGGGGGTCTGGCTCATGCCTTCAGGGCCTCGTCGACGCTGTCATGGATCGAGAAGAACTTGTCCAGCCGGGTGATCTCGAAGGCGTTGCGGACGCGGTCGTTCATCGCGACCAGGGCCATCTTGCCCTTGTAGGCGTTGACCTGTTGGAAGATCTTGACCAGCGTGCCCAGCCCGCTGCTGTCCATGTAATCGACCTCTTTGAGATCGATGACCAAGCGCGGCGGCCGCTTCTCCACGTGGTCGTTGAGGGCCGAAAGCAGCTTGTGCGACTGGTTGTAGTCGATCTCGCCCTGGAGCGAGACCACCAAGCCCTCGTCACGCTGCTCGATATCCTTCACGACTGGCGAACCTTGATCCGGCATTGCCCTGTCCACCTTCTCTCGTCGGCTCGTTACCGAGCCGTGTCCCCCCGACCCGAGACGTACTTGACCATCCGTAGCTGCATGCCCCCCTCCTCGAGACAGCGATACTCGACCTCGTTCATCACCGTCCGAATGATGTGCACGCCCAGCCCGCCCGGCCGCACGTCATTGAGGTCTCTGCCTTGAATCCGCTCCGGATCGACCTGCTCGCCGCGGTCCCTCACCACGACCTGTAGCCCGTTTTCGCCGCCCGGTCCGTCCACCGACTCGAGCCGGACGTGAATCTCACAGTCCTTGCGACCCTGATACCCGTGCTTCATGACGTTGGCCAGGGCCTCGTCCATGGCCAGCACGATCCCGTCCACGTCGCTGGGGGCAAACCCCTCCTGGCGAGCCATCTTCTCAGCGGCCACTCGCACGACCGCCAGATTCCTCGGATCGCTCAGGATCGTCAGGTCGACCGACCGGCTGCTGCTCGGGTTGCCCGTTTCGCTCATCTGCGATCCGCCATCCGTGCGAGGTCGCGGCCCGTCGCCCGATATCGAAGCTGCTTGCAAAAAAGCACGTCCTGTGTGGCACGGCCGCCCCCGGCCGTGGACGGTCGGCTTCCCCAGCCGAGGGCGGCTGGGCCACATCGAGCGAGACTCCGTGACTTCTCGGCCGTTCCTGCAAGCAGCTTAGCTTTCGGCTGCGACGGACTGCGACGTCGGCGTCCTTGCCGCGTGCCGACGAACGTAACGCCGCCACCGCTGCACGGCGGGGCGCCGCTCGTAGGCCGACTCGTAATATCGATAGCCCAGGTCCCGACCCGTCAACCGCTTCAAGGCCTCGATGGCGTAGAATCGGACGGCCTCGTCCTCGTCCTCGAGGCGGTCCACCAGGGCCGGGACGGCGGACGTCTCGCCCGCCTCCGCGACGTCGACGATGGCGCGGATCCGTGCAGCCGGGTCCGGGCTCTGAAGGTCGGGCTCGTACCCCCCGATGCAGCCGACCGTCACGGCGAGCAGGCCCGACCAACCGAGACGACCGATCCTGTCCCAAACGCGACGTGAGCCCATGGTCTGTCGTGTCCTATCCGCATCGCCTCGCCGCACACCGACTTGATCGCCCTAGCATTCTACGGCCCGGTCTGTCCAACGCAAGCATTGATCTTGACGGGCTGGCGGTTCGGGCGCGAGGCGCGCGCATGTCAGGCCGTACGTCTGAGAGTGCACACGCGTGTGAATGCTCCGTCAGGATGTCGACAAGGCAGGGCCTAGGGTCTGGGGGTCGAAATCGGAGACAAGGTGCCGGTATCGAGTCATGTATCATTGCTGCGAATGGGGTTTGGCGCGGAGCGTTCGCTTCGAGGCTCTGCAGGTTGGAATCGGAGACAAGATGGATGTATCGTAGTCATCATCGGCCAGCCCGGATCGCGACCAGGTTGACAGCGAGGACGCGTGCCGCCATGGAGCCGCAGGACGACAGTCCGATGGAAGAGCCGGTGGTGTTGGAGCCGAAATCCGTTCCATTCTGTCAGAAAATGAGCACGATGTTGAAGGTGTCCTTGTTCATGGGCGTGTCAGGTGCCTTGGCTTGTCTTCTAATCGGTCGGAGTGCACAGGAGGCATACTTCTTCGCCGCATCCTCGGCCCTGTCGGGTGGCATCATCTGCTTCATCGAGAGCTATCAAGAGCGACGCAACGCAAAACGTGAACGACTCGAGCTCTGGCCGGATCGGATCGACCACCACCGCGGGAAGAAGTGCGAGACGTATCGATTCGATGAGGTCATTGAACTCCAACATCGCGAGCCCTACCCGGATGCCGAGGGTTCCGGATCAACGAACCTTCGGATGCACGACGACAGGCGGCTTGACCTACAGGGCGATCGATGGCCGTTGATGCACGTTGGCGCCACGCTCCGCGAGTTCGTCATACCGCGACTGCGAGACAGATCCTTCCATGCAATTGACCGTGGGGATGCGCTCCCATTCCACACACCGGAGTCGGAGCGCGTGGTGGCAATCCTCATAATCCCTCTGGTTGGCATACTCGCATGGGGATTCCTGGCTTGCGAAAGCAACGAATGGTATATGCGCGTCTTTCTCGGCGGCCTGTGTGGATGTGCTCCGGCGGGTTTCGGCTGGTATTGTCTGTCGAACCGGGGCACGCTTTTGACGAGCGAGGGAATCCGCCAGGACACCAGCTGGCGTCACTGGTTGCCCTGGTCCGACGTGGGCTGCGTCTACTACGATACCGACGAGTCAGCCCAAGAAACCATGTGGCTGCTGGACGATGCGGGACGGATACGCGTCAAAATCCACGGCAACCTCGTCAACTACCTCGTCCTCCGCGAGATGCTCGACGAGTTCCTGCCGGCCGAGACGCCGTGGTATGAGGTGCATTGGTGGCAGGTCGGCACCGTTGGTCGGATCGTCGAATGGTTCGATCGCCTGCGGACGGGACGAGACCCGGACTACCCGCGCGATCCGGCGGACATGGACATGCGATGACGGCCACGGTGACTTCCGGATGAGATTGCGGCGCGGCAAGGTGCGCCCTACGTTGCTCCTGGCTGTCCTTCGGGCCTGGAGCGCCACCAAAGACGGCTCCTACCAAGCCAACCTCTGCCGTAGATTACCAAGACCAGCAGCCAGGCTCGGCGCGGCCCCTTCCTCTCAGACCGCGCCTTTCGGCGTTTGATCCTGTACCATACCGATCCGCGGACGATGCGGCCTAGGCACGGCACGGGTTCCCTTATCCCGCGCCAGACAGGCATGACGGTTCGGGTACCAGGGTGGAGGGAATTCGTTTCGCGTCACATCGGCTCGGCCCTGCTACCCGTGGCGCGTCCTGGGTAGCATGTACCTGCTGAGGATCGTTCCATGGCCACGCAAACAACGGCGTGGCCATGCCACCCACGGAGTCTGTCTTCTGGGCAGCGGAATGTTGCACCGCCGGCTCCGGCAACCACGTCGAGGAGATCGTCATGAATGCGACCATGAAGGTGGGCACGACAACGAGCATTGCCACTCGACGAAGCGGGGGATCGGTTAGGGTGTGGCTGATCGTGCTCGTCGTCGGACCGCCGCTCTGGGGCGGCTGCGCCGCCACCGCCAACGCCGCCGACGAGATCCTGATCGCCGACTTCGAGGGCAAGGACTACGGCGACTGGACGACCACCGGCGAGGCCTTCGGACCCGGCCCGGCCCGTGGCACCCTGCCCGGCCAGATGCATGTCAGCGGCTACGAGGGCAAGGGCTTGGTCAACAGCTTCTACAAACGCGACACCTCGACCGGCACGCTCACCTCGCCCGAGTTCAAGATCCAACGTGACTACATCAACTTCCTGCTCGGCGGCGGCCGGCATCCCGGCAAGACCTGCATCAACCTGCTCGCGGGCGGCAAGGTCGTCCGCACCGCCACCGGACCCAACGACCGGCCCGGCGGCAGCGAGGCCCTCGACTGGCATGCCTGGGACGTGTCGGAGCTGAAGGGCAAGACCGCGCGAATCCAGATCGTCGACCAGGCCACCGGCGGCTGGGGCCATATCAATATCGATCACATCACGCAGAGCGACGAGAAGGTGATGCCCGTGCCCAAGAGCAAAGAGATCGTCTGCACAAAACGCTACCTCAACCTGCCCGTCAACAACGGAGCACGCAAGCGGTGGGTCAGCCTGGTCGTCGACGGCGAGATTGTCCGCGAGTTCGACATCGAGCTGGCCGACAAGGACCCCGACTTCTGGGTCTTCCTCGACCTGACGCCCTTCAAGGGCAAGACCGCCACCATCCGACTCAGCGCCATGCGACGCGACTCCAAGGCCCTCGACATGATCCACCAGGCAGACACCATCAAGGGCGGCGAGACCATGTACCGCGAGAAGTACCGCCCCCAGTTCCACTTCACCAGCAAGCGCGGCTGGAACAACGACAGCAACGGCCTAGTCTACTACAAGGGCGAGTACCACCTCTTCTACCAGCACAACCCCTACGGCTGGAAGTGGGGCAACATGACGTGGGGCCACGCCGTCAGCAAGGACCTCGTCCACTGGACCGAGCTGGGCGACGCCATCCACCCCGACAGGCTCGGCACGATCTTCTCCGGCTCGGCCGTCGTCGACGAGCACAACACCACCGGCTTCGCCACCGGCGACGAAAAGCCCATCGTCTGCGTCTACACCTCCGCCGGCGGGCGGAACCGCCTCTCGAAGGGACAGCCGTTCACCCAGTCCATCGCCTACAGCACCGATCGCGGCCGGACCTGGACCGTCTACGAGGACAACCCCGTCCAGGGCCACATCGCCGGCAACAACCGCGACCCCAAGGCGATCTGGTACGAGCCGCTCAAAGAGTGGGTCATCGTGCTCTACCTCGACGACAAGCGGATGGCCTTCTTCACGTCGAAGGACCTCAAGTCGTGGACCATGCACAGCGAGCTCAAGTGCTTCCACGAATGCCCCGAGCTCTTCGAGCTGCCCGTCGACGGCGACAAGACCAAGACCAAGTGGGTCCTCTACGGCGGCAGCGGCGATTACCACCTCGGCAGCTTCGACGGCAAGCGGTTCAAGCCCGACGGCAAGCCCATCAAGTTCAACTACGGCAACTGCTTCTACGCCTCGCAGACCTTCAACAACATTCCCCCCGAGGACGGCCGGCGGATCCAGATCGCCTGGGGACGCATCGGTCACAAGAGCATGCCCTTCAACCAGATGATGGACTTTCCCGTCGAGCTGACGCTCCACACCACCGACGAGGGCATCCGCATGTTCGCCGTGCCCGTCCGCGAGATCGAGCTGCTGCACGACACGAAGCACGCCTGGCAGGATCGGCCCATCCGACCGGGCGAGAACCTCCTTAAGGGCATCACCGGCGACCTCTTCCACCTCCGGGCCGAGTTCGACCCGGGCGACGCCGAGCAGCTCGGCTTCGTCATCCGCGGCACGCCGGTGATCTATGACATCAAGAAGCAGCAGCTCGCGTGCCTGAAGAACAAGGCCGCGCTCAAGCCCGCCGGCGGCAAGATCCGGCTCGAGCTGTTGGTCGACCGCATGTCGATCGAGATCTACGCCAACGACGGCCGGGTCTATATGCCCATGGGCGTGATCCCGCCGGACGACGACAAGACGCTCGAAATCTTCGCCAAGGGCGGTGCGGCCCGGGCAACCTCGCTGACCGTGTGGGAGCTGAAATCGGCCTGGAAGTACGGTCGGGGGTCTAGCCTTTCGGCCCGGAGATGAATTCCACGAGCCGCGGTGCGCCCCCGCGGGATTGGAGGACACAATGCTGCGAGCCATGTTGCCTTCCGCTGTGCTGCTGTGTTCACTGTCGGGCCTCTACGCCGACGAGGCGACGATCGACCTGGCCGGCACCTGGGCCTTCCGACTCGACCCGCGCGACAGCGGCCTCAAAGACCGCTGGTTCGCCCGCGACCTGCCCGAGCGCATCAAGCTGCCCGGCTCGCTCCAGGAGCAGGGCTTCGGCAACGACGTCTCGGTCGAGACCAAGTGGACCGGGGCCATCATCGACCGCTCCTGGTTCACCGACCCCAAGTACGCCGCGTATCGCAAGCCCGGCAACGTCAAGGTCCCGTTCTGGCTCCAGCCCGACAAGCACTACGTCGGCGCCGCCTGGTATCAACGCGAGGTGACGATCCCGCCCGCGTGGAAAGGCCGCCGCGTGACGCTCTCCCTCGAACGACCGCACTGGGCCACGCGCGTGTGGCTCGACGACAAGCAGATCGGCAACCGCGATGCGCTCTCCACGCCGCACGTCTACGACCTCGGCACGTCGCTCGAGCCGGGCCGGCAGCGCCTCACCATCCGCGTCGACAACCGCATGATCGTCGACGTCGGCATCAACGCCCACAGCGTCTCCGACCACACGCAGACGAACTGGAACGGCATCATCGGCCGCATCGAGCTCCGCGCCCGCCCGCCGGTCTGGATCGACGACGTCCAGGTCTATCCCAACGTGGCCGATCGGGCCGCCCGCGTGAAGGTCCACGTCGGCAACGTCACGGGCCGGGACGTCCGCGGCACCTTGTCGCTCCAGGCCGAGAGCACCAACACCGACCGAGCCTGTAAGCCGCCGGCCAAGACGGTCGACATCGCCGTCAAGGCCGACGGCGCCGAGGTCGAAACGGTCTACCCGCTCGGCAAGGACGCGCCCCTCTGGGACGAGTTCAACCCCGCGCTCTTTCGTCTCACAACCCGGCTGAACGTGAAAGGCGACTCGCCGCCCGATCCCGACCAACTCGAGACCATGTTCGGCCTCCGCGAGATCGCCGTCCAGGGCACGCGCTTCGCCCTCAACGGCCGGCCGACGTTCATCCGCGGCACGCTCGAGTGCTGCATCTTCCCCCTCACCGGCTACCCGCCGACCGACGCGGCAGGCTGGAAGCGCGTCCTCCGCGCCGCCCGAGCCCATGGCCTGAATACGCTGCGGTTCCATTCGTGGTGTCCGCCCGAGGCGGCGTTCGTCGCGGCCGACGAGATGGGCTTCTTCCTCCAGGCCGAGTGCGCCGCCTGGGCCCACATCGGCCAGGGCAAGCCCATCGATAAATGGCTCTACGCCGAGGGCGAGCGGATCCTCCGAGCCTACGGAAACCACCCGTCCTTTACGATGATGGCCTACGGCAACGAGCCGGGCGGTCCGTACCGCCCGTACCTGATCAAGTGGCTCCAGCACTTCAAGGCCAAGGACGACCGCCGGGTCTACACCAGCGCGGCCGGTTGGCCCGCCATGGACGAGAACCAGTATCACAACATCCCCGCCCCGCGGATCCAGGCCTGGGGCGCCGGCCTCCGCTCGCGGATCAACGCCGAGCCGCCCGAGACCCGCACCGACTACGGCGACCACGTCCGCAAGGCCGACGTCCCCATCATCAGCCACGAGATCGGCCAGTGGTGCGCCTATCCCAACTTCGGTGAGATCGCCAAGTACACCGGCGTGCTCAAGGCCCGCAACTTCGAGATCTTCCGCGACACGCTCGGCCAGAACCACATGGGCGATCAAGCCCGCGACTTCCTCATCGCCTCGGGCAAGCTCCAGACCCTCTGCTACAAGGAGGACATCGAGTCCGCTCTGCGAACGCCGGGCTTCGGCGGGTTCCACCTGCTCGACCTGCATGACTTCCCGGGCCAGGGCACCGCGCTGGTCGGCGTGCTCGACGCCTTCTGGGACCAGAAGGGCTACGTCGCCCCCGACGACTATCGACGCTTCTGCAACAGCACCGTCCCGCTGGCCCGCATGGACAAACGCTACTGGAAGACGAACGAGACCTTCACCGCCGACATCGACATCACGCACTTCGGCCTCGAGCCGCTGCGCGACGCCGTCACCGCCTGGAAGCTCGTCGACGAGTCCGGCCGCGCCGTCGCCTCGGGCAAGCTCTCGCAGCGAACGATCCACATCGGCGGCCCGACCAGGCTCGGCACCGTGACCGTCGCTCTCGGCTCGGTCAAGCCGCCCTCCAAGCTCACCCTCGTCGTCGGACTTGAAGGCACGCCGTTCGAGAACGACTGGGACATCTGGGTCTTCGCCGATCGCCTCGCCACCGCCACGCCCACCGACGTGCTGCTCACCGACGTGCTCGACGACGCGGCGCTCGAGCGCCTCGGCGCCGGCGGCAAGGTGCTGCTCATGCCCCCGCCCGCCTGCGTGCGGACGAACGCGACCATCGGCTTCAGCAGCGTCTTCTGGAACACGGCCTGGACGCGCAACCAGCCGCCGCACACCCTCGGGATCCTCTGCGACCCCGAACATCCGGTCTTCGCCCACTTCCCGACCGACTCCCACAGCGACTGGCAGTGGTGGGAGCTGATCCACGGCTCGGCCGCCATGGTGCTCGACAAGCTGCCGCCCAAGCTCCGCCCGCTCATCCAGCCCATCGACACGTGGTTCGAGAACCGCCGACTCGGCCTGCTCTTCGAGGCACGCCTGCTCGGCGGCAAGCTCATGGTGTGCAGCATGGAGCTGGGCAGCGATCTCGACCGCCGCATCGTCGCCCGGCAGATGCGCCACAGCGTCCTCACGTACATGGCCGGTGAGAGCTTCGATCCGAAACACGACGTGACGCCCGACCAGGTGCGCGCGCTGCTCCGCGAGCCGACGACGCTGCAGCGGCTCGGCGCGACCATCACCCCCAGTAGCCAGCAACGCGGACACGAGGCCAAGCTAGCCATGGACGGACGGGTCGACACGATCTGGCACACGAGCTGGGACCCGAGACCCAAAAAGCACCCGCACCATCTCATCATCGACCTGGGCAAGCCGGGCGCCGTCGCCGGCCTCGTCGTCACGCCCAGACAAGACATGACCAACGGCCGCATCGCCCAATTCGAGGTCTACGCCGGCAGCAGCGCCGAGGCGTGGGGCAAGCCCGTCGCGAAAGGCACGTGGCCCAACGACGCTCAGCCGAAGACGGTGCCCTTCGAGCCGCCGGTGCTCGCGCGGTACATCAAGCTGGTTGCCCTGTCGGAGGTGCGTGGCGGACCATGGGCTTCGCTTGCCGAGATCGACGTGGTGATAGCGCAATCGAAGTGAACGTGATCCCCCACGGTTGGTGGCTGAGCTGTCTGCAGAAATGTGTGACGAGTCAGCGCAACCCGGGTGGCGCGCCTCTTCAGAGGGTGGGCCCACCTTGTCAGGTGAGACCCGAATTCGACCGGTGATTCGTGTCCCCACGGCTGAAGCCATGGGCCACCCACATGAAGACTTCTGTCGTGGCACGGGTCCACCTTTCAAGAAAGTAGCTTAGAATCTCATCAGCTACCACCGTCAGGAAGGAGACATATCATGCGATGTCATCAGACCGGCCTGGCCGTACTAGCGGCAGCCACCTTCTTGATCCCTCCTCAACACCTTCGCGCCGCCGAGACCGTCCCCCTCTCGGCGCTCGATCTGACCAAGATGAAGGTCGGCTGGGGCAAGGCGCTCGCCGACAAGGCCATCGAGGACAAACCGATGGCCATCGCCGGCCGGTCCTTCGAGCGAGGCGTCGGCTCGCACGCCCCCAGCGTCATGTGGGTAAAGGTCAACGACGCCAAGCGGTTCCGAGCCTGGGTCGGCGTCGACGACGAGACGAACAACAAGGGTTCCGTCTGCTTCCAGATCTACGGCGACAACAAGAAGCTCTACGACAGCGGCGTCATGAAGGGCGGCGACAAGGCCAAGCGCGTCGATGTAGACCTCGCGGGCGCAACGTACGCGATGCTTATCGTGACGATGGCCGACGACGACAAGAACTTCGACCACGCCGACTGGGCCGAGGCCGAGTTCGTCGTCGACGGTCGGCCGCCCAAGGCCGTCGAGGCACCCAAAGAGAAGGCCGTTATCCTCACGCCCAAGCCGGGCCCGGCCCCGAGGATCAACGGCCCGAAGGTCTACGGCGCGCGACCGGGTCGACCGTTCCTCTATCGCATCCCCTGCCAGGGCGAGCGCCCCATGACGTTCGCCGTGCGAGGCCTGCCCGCCGGCCTGACCCTCGACCCGCGCACGGGCATCCTCCGCGGCACGACCCCACGCGAGCCCGGCGCCTACCGAACCACGCTCGTCGCCAAGAACGCACGCGGCCAGTCGCAGCGACCCTTCCGCATCGTCGTCGGCGACCGTCTCGCCCTCACGCCGCCCATGGGCTGGAACAGTTGGTACATCCACTACAACCGCGTGACCGACAAGCACCTGCGCGGCGCGGCCGACGCCATGATCGCCTCCGGCATGGCCGACGTCGGCTACCAGTACGTCAACATCGACGACTGCTGGATGAAGAGGAAGGGCGACGAGCCCTACCGCGACGACGACGGCGCCGTCCTGCCCAACGCCAAGTTCCCCGACATGAAGGCCCTGTGCGACGACATCCATGCCAAGGGCCTCAAGGCCGGCCTCTACACCTCGCCCGGCCCGTGGACCTGCGCCGGCTACGTCGGCGCCTACAAGCACGAACGGACCGACGCCGAGACGTTCGCCGAGTGGGGTTTCGACTTCCTCAAGTACGACTGGTGCAGCTACACCGGCGTGGCCAGGGGGGAGGGGCTCGAGAAATACATGAGGCCCTACCAGACGATGGGCGACATCCTCAAAACGCTCGACCGCGACATCGTGCTGAACCTCTGCCAGTACGGCATGGCCCACGTCTGGACCTGGGGCGGCCGCGTCGGCGGCAACTGCTGGCGGACCACCGGCGACCTCGGCCTCGAGGGCGGAGGCCGCCTGCCCGGCTTCTACCACATCGGGTTCAGCAACGCCCAACATGCCGAGCACGCCAGGCCCGGCGAGTGGAACGACCCCGACTACATCCTCATCGGCTGGGTCGGCAACGCGCGAGGCATGGGCGAGGGCAAACCCACGACCCTCACCCCGAACGAGCAGTACAGCTACATGTCCATGTGGTCGCTGATGGCCGCGCCGCTGATCTTCTCCGGCGACATGGCCAAGCTCGATGCGTTCACGCTCAACGTCTTGTGCAACCCGGAGGTCATCGACGTCAACCAGGATGAGCTGGGCGTGCAGGCGCGCATCGTCCGCCGGTCCGACACGGAATTCGTCCTGGCCAAGCCGATGGTCGACGGCAGCCTGGCCGTCGGGCTCTTCAACCTCGGCGAAATCGAGCAGGAGTTGGCCGTCAAGTGGGCCGAGCTGAAGCTCACCGGCCCGCGCATCGCCCGCGATGTCTGGCGCCACAGGGACATCGGGCGCTACGACGGCGGCTTCATGACGAAGGTCCCGCGCCATGGCGTGGCGCTGATCCGATTCCGGGCGGCGGAGTAGTCCAATGATGCTTCGAGGTCTTGCGGCCCTGCTGTCATCCGCGGCCTGCCTGGCCGACGTCACCGTCGACCTGGGCACGGCCCGGCTGGCGCTCGATGACATGGCTCGCGTCCGCTCCCTGCGGACGACCGACGGCAAGGAGCTGTCCACGCCCGGGGTCCCAGCGCTGCTGATCGTCTCCGACGGAGCCCGACGCCTGCCCACCAGGCTGACCGGGACCGACGAGGGCTTCCTCGTCGCGTTCGACGGCGGCGCGACGGCGCGCTTCGCGGTGCGCACGCAGCCCGGCATGGCCCTGTTCGAGCTGAAGGAGCTCCGCGGCGCCGCGTCCGTCGACGCCCTCCGCCTGTTCTCACTCCCCGTGCCGCGCGACGCCAAGGTCGCCTCCATCATCAACGCCGCCTACGTCGGCGAGCACATGGCCGCCGTGATGGCGGCCGAGCCGAATGTCCGGGCCTTCTCGACGCGGTTCGCCGGCCATCGATCGGATAAGGCCCAGTGCTCGCATGCCTTCGTGCAGGTGACGGATACCACCAAGGTCGGTCGCGCCGCGGCCCGCTTCTCGGCCACCAGCCGTCGGGACGACAAGGCCGGCTGGTCGGTGCGGAGCCGGAGGTTCGACAAGCCCCTCGACCTGACCGGCTGCAAGGCCCTGCGCGTGTGGGTCCACGGCGACGGCAAGGGCGAGCATCTCAAGATCCAGCTCCAGGACGGCCAGGGCGGCTACCGGGACAACTACATCCCCATCGACTTCAAGGGCTGGCGACACCTGATGCTCACCAACTGCCCCATCAACACCCTCCGCTACGACCAGGTCCGCACGATCGCCTTCTACTACAACAGCCTGCCGGCTCAGACGTCCGTGACCTGCCTGATCGATCACGTCGAGGCGGTGCTCGTCCGCGACGGCAAGGAGCACGCCGTCGTGCTCGAAGGCTTCGAGCGATCCGACTCGCCGCTCTGGAACGACGTGCCCGTCACGCTTAACGCCCAGACCTACCGCGCCTACCGGCTCGAGCCCGCGCGCTTCGGCCTGCTCGTCTGCGACAAGGACGACTTCTCCAAGACGGCCGAACGGTTCGAGGCCATGGCCGGCCTGCCCAGCCCGCATCCCGGGGGAGCCTGGAGCAAGACATCACCGTGGACAAAACGCTCGTACCTTTTCATCACGAGGTTCAGCCGTCCGCAGACCGACAGGGTGCTCGAGCTGGCCAGGCGGGGCGGGTTTCACACAATCCTCATCCTGGGCGGATCATGGCACGAGTCCACCGGCCACTACCGCGTGAATCGCCGCAACTTCCCCGACGGACTGCCGGGCCTCAAGCAAACGGTGCAACGCTTTAAGGACGGCGGCTTCAAGGTGGGCCTGCACTTCCTCGGCGCATCCATCCGTCGACCCGATCCGTACCTGACCCCCGTGCCCGACAAGCGGCTCGTCAAGGGCGCCTCGGCCGAGCTGGCGGCCGACGTCGACGCCGAGACCGACGTCATCCCCACCGCGACCGCCCCCAGCGGATTTCCCGCCGAGGACGGCGGCTATCGCGGCAAGGGCACCGTGCTCTGGATCGGTGACGAGCTCATCCACTACGCCGAACGGTCGATGGAGCCGCCGTACGGCTTTCGCGGATGCCGGCGAGGTCACCTCGGCACCCGCCCGTCCGCGCATCCCAAGGGCGCGCCCATCCGCCACCTCGTCCGCGCCTACGGCTATCACATGCATGACATGGACACGTCCCTGCTCGACGAGGTGGCCGACCACTTCGCCCGCGTCGCCAACGCCTGCAACGTCGACATGCTCTACTTCGACGGCTCCGAGCGACTCCAGGGCGACCATTGGTACTACAATGCCCGCCTGCACAAGGCCTTCTACGACCGGCTCGACAACAAAAACGCCTTCCTCCAGGCCAGCAGCTTCAGCCACTACTCGTGGCACCTGATGTCACGCAGCGCCTCGGCCGACGGCCACGGCGACCTCAAGGGCTACCTCGAGGCCCGCTCGCCCTGGTTCGACACGCTCGCGGACAACGTCATGCCGCTCGACATCGGCTGGTACTACGGCTACGACCCGAGCGCTACGCCCGACATGTTCGAGTACGTCCTCGCCGCCACGATCCACTACGACTGCTCGATGTCGTTCCAGGTCTCCGTCGCCGCCGCCGACCGCCACCCCTTCTCCGGCGTCATCCTGGACATGATCGCCCGCTACGAGAAGCTCCGCCTCTCAGGCCGCGTGCCCGAGGCCATACGCCGGCGACTCGGCATCGTCCCCGAGCTCGCCGGGCAGATGGAGCCGGAGGAGCGAGCCGCCAGGCTATCCAAACGTCGCGAGTACCGCCTGCTCGGCCCGCCGGGCGAGGAGGTCTTCCAACGGGTCGTCTACGCGCCGTGGACCACGATCGCCACCGTCGCCGAAAGGGATCGGACCGTCGACGCGACGATCACCGACGGTCCCGCCCGCGTCGGAGCGCACCTCCACGCCATGTCCGGTCCATGGCCCGAGCCCGAGCCGTCCTATCGTTCGCCCGATGCGGTGATCCTGGAGGACTTCGACGACCTCGCCGGCTACCTCCGCGGCTCGAAGCCGACCGAGCCGGTCCATGCCATCGGCCACGGCCAGGGCGGACAGACGCTCGACGGCGTGACGCAGCGGCTCGAGTCGATCGAGCAAGGGGCCCGACAGGGCAGGCGCTGCGGCCTGTACACGGCCACGAGCAAGCGGCCCACCGCCGACGGTTGGAGCGTCATCGGCAAGACCTTCGACCCGCCGCTGGATCTGTCGTGGCACAAGGGCATCGGGCTGATGATGCGTGGCGACGGCAAGGGCGGGAAGTTCAAGGTCCAGATCCGCGACACCGGCAAGGGCGTGCAGGACTACTACATCGGCAACGACGACGTCGGCTGGCGCTACCATCGCCTCACCCGACCCGCGGAGGATCGCCTCGACTATGCCCGCGTCGCCCGTCTGCTGCTCTACTACAACGGTCTGCCCGCGCGGTCGACGGTCTCGTGCGGCCTGGACGACATCAAGGCCCTCCGCGGTCTGAGCGAGCGAACGATTCGCGACCCGAGCGTCGTCATCGGCGGCAAGCGGCTCACGTGGCGCGGGGAGCTGTCGGTAGGGCACTATCTCTTCTTCGAGCCAAAGGGCGTCGTGACGCACTACGGGCCCGGCCTCGGCGACGGCCGGCGGTTGGCGGACACCGAGCCGGTCGTCTTGCCTGCGGGCCACCATCGCGCGGCCTTCGGCTGCGATGGGGCCCAGCCGATGCCCGTTCGCCTCCGCGTGGTCCACTATCCGCCGGAGCGACACGCGATCCCGTAACCGCACGCTCGCCGGGTAGGGGCCCCCTCCACGCTCGTCGACACGAGCCGGCTTGCCCGGCCGGTCGGCCAGATACGGAGAGTCCTGATGAAGATCGCACCGACGCGAACGTGCCACGTGCTAGCTGCTGCAACAACACTGTCAACTTGGGTTCTGATGGGCGCGGTCGAGAGGGCCGAACCCGCCGACGCACCGCCGCGTCGCGTCTATCCCCACCTGCTGAACCCGAAGGAGCATCCCGATTACGACCGCCGGCACGTCCGGCCCCCCACGTGGGAGACGTTCGACAACCGGACGCGGTTCACCTGCCTCCGCGGGTTCCAGGTCAAGGACGACCGGATCGTCGACTTCGAGGCCGAGCTCGAGCGCTTCACCCGCAAGCACCACCTCGGCGACGTCATCTGGCCGTCGTACCCGATCCTGTTCGCCAAGAACCTCGACGAGCTGGCACGGGCCGTCAAGCGCCGCGAGCTCTTCCTGTTCGACATCTGGGGCTATGTGCCCGGATCCGGTCCCGGCGGCTACTGGCAGCAGTTCACGCCGCCCGAGGGCGTCTTCGAGATGCTCGAGACCACGCTCGGCGAGCGGTGGCTGGGCATGGACGTCGGCGAGCAGGACGGCCGATACGTCGGCGGCTACGCCCCGCAGATGATCCCGACCGGCGCCGGCCGCTTCGAGCAATACCTCAACGTCCAGCGGCATTTCGAGCGGATGTGCAACGACCTCGGCAATCGCATGTGCACGCTCGTCTCGCTGAACTTCGGCCACTACTTTCTCAAGGAGGGCGTCTACACGCTGATCGGCGCCGAGACGGCCCAGGCCCTGCCCAACAGCCAAGTCTACTACGCCTTCATCCGCGGCGCGGGCAAGCAGTACGGCGTCCCCTGGTTCGGCAACGCCTCGATCTTCAACCGCTGGGGGTGGAAGGTCTACGGTGTCAAGGAGAAGCCCGGCATGGGACCGGGCCCGACCAAGGGTACCAGCCTGGCCTTGCTCAAGCGGCTCCTCTACAGCCACATCCTGTACAACTGTGTCTTCGTCGGTTTCGAGAACGGTTGGCTGCTCGAGGACGAGCTGACGCCCATAGGCCGCATCCAACAATCGGCCAAGCGATGGGTGGCCGAGCACGGCCAGCCCGGCGTGATGCACACGCCGATCGCCGTGATGGTCGACTTCCTCAGTGGCTGGTCCTTCCCGCGCCACCTCTACACGGGCAACGTCTACCGCGTCTGGGGCAACCTGCCCTACGAGCCGGGCGACTACCTGACCGACGGCGTGCTCGACATGCTCTACCCCCGCTACCAGGACTCCAGCTACTTCCACGACGAGACGGGCTTCCTGACGGCCACGCCCTACGGCGACGCGGCCGATTGCCTGCTCAGCGACGTGCCGGTCTGGCTGCTGCGACGGTACCCGCTCTTGATCGTCGCCGGCGAGCTCCGAGGCGGGGCTGAGATCCGCGACAAGCTGACCGCGTACGTCGAAGACGGCGGACGACTGATCATCACGGCCGGGAGCCTGGCGAACCTGCCGGGCGGGCTCTTCGGCGTCGAGGCGACCCGCGAGCCGCGGCCGATCCCGCCCGGCCGGAGCGTGATGCTCGACGGCAAGGCGATCAAGGAGGACCGCCCCTTCGAGCTGCTGCCGTTGAGGCTGCTGCAGCCCGCCGACGTTCGCGGACGCTGCGGCAAGGTCTTGGCCGTCGTCGAGGTGCGCTCAGGTCGGGGGGCGATGACGGTCCTGGCCAGCCCCTTCGGCGTCGGCGCGGAGCGGGCCGTGACCGGTCCGATCACCAACCCGATCGACAAGCCGCTGGCCAAACCGTTCCCGCTGTTGAACCATGTCCGCGCGACGCTCGATGCCAGCATGCGCAGCACCACGCTGTTCGAGGTGGGCCAGGGCCTCGCATGCGTCACGTGCCGCCGCGGTGAAGGCGAGTACACGCTCGGCGTGTTCAACAGCGAGCTACGGCCTCGCCCGTTCAAGATCGTCTCGCACTGTGGGCCGATCGCGTCGGTGCAGGAGTTGCCGCTCGATCAGTCAGAGAAATCGGCTGTCGGTTACATGCCCAAGGGCTTCGAGAAAGTGCCTGTAGGTGAGAGCGACACGTCGACGATCGCGGGCGGGGACGTGCGCATCTTCCGCGTTCGCATCAGCCGAGACACAACGGTACCCATCCCACACGAGGTGCCGCCGGCTCGACCCAGGGGTCGCATCCTGCCCTTGCGATCGATTGCCTCCATCAAGCAGGAGGTCCTGGCCCGGCCGACGTTCTTCGAGCATTTCGACGGCGTGATGGTCGACTGGCGGTACGTGCATCATCGAAGCGTGGATGCCGTCCGGGCCGAGGCCGGCTGGCTCCGACGCCAGGGGCTCGGCATCGTCGTCGACCTGTCCCCCGGCCTGAACCTCTATCCCGACCTGAGGCTGCTGAACAACCTCCAGGGCGACTACGAGGCCAGCATGGCCGTCATCGACGACGTCCTGGCCAAGATGGCGCTGCTCGGCGCGCAGGACTTGGTCCTGGCCCTGCATCGACTGCCGGAGAACAACTTCACGCCGAAACAATCCTGGGCCTCATGGGAGGCCACACTCCGCGAGGTCTGCCGGTCGGCGACGAAGCAGGGGGTCACCGTGCATCTCCGCCTCTACCCGGCCAGGCCACCAAGCAACGTCGAGAGCGCCCTGGCGTTCATCGACCGCGTCAAGGCGCCCAACCTACGCCTCGCGCCGAGCACGGCCGCGTTGTCCGTCGACGACGCCAAGCGGCTCGAAGCCCGGCTGAAGGAGAGGCTGGGCCTCTGGATGGTCGGCGCGCCGGCCGACGACGTCGGCGGCCGGCGGTGGACCGTCCACGAACCGGTGGCCGGCTCGGGCGAGTCCGAACGACTCGGCAAGCTGATGTCCATCCGTCCTCAAACCGGCGTGGTGTTGGATGTGGTCTACCCGAGCCAAGATGCAGAGTACCTCGACGCCAGAGCCCTTGAGCGGCTGCCCGGAAGATAGGCCGTGCGAGCCGTCACCGACGGCGACCGCCGCAGCGCGGATGGTGCCCATGGATGACTGAAGCGCGGCCCGTCATCACAGTGTGCCGCCGGCGGCTCGTCCGCCCCTGGTCTGTCAGTGGAGTCTGGCTTACCATAGCCATGCGTCACCACATCCGACGGGCGGCTCGCTGATCGGCGTCGGGCTTCGACCCCGGCGATCTCGGTCCGACGAAGGCCGCCCCCTCGCGAAGGAGAACCGTCATGCTGGCTTCATTCATGCGACGCACACACCAGCGCCCGCTCGTCCCGGCCTTGACCGTCTGCGGCCTACTACTCGGCCTCACCGCCCATCGCGCTCCGGCCGCGGAGAGCTGTCAGTCCCGGGCCAAGGCCATCCTCGAGGCCACCGGCGTCCGGGGCGGACTCGTCGTCCACATCGGCTGCGGCGACGGCAAGCTGACCGCCGCCCTGCGGGCCGACGACAGCTACCTCGTCCACGGCCTGACCGCCGACGACGCCGACCTGACCAAGGCCCGAGAACCCATCCGGGCTCTCGGTCTCTACGGCGAGGTCACCGTCGACCTGCTCCGCGGCAAACAGCTCCCCTACGCCGACAACCTGGTCAATCTCGTGGTGGCCGAGGACCTCTGCGGCGTGCCGATGGCCGAGGTCATGCGCGTCCTCGCCCCACAGGGCGTGGCCTACGTCCAATCGGGCGGCTCGTGGACCAAGACCGTCAAGCCCCGCCCCGAGGCTATCGACGAATGGACCCACTGCCTCTACGACGCCACCAACAACGCCGTCTGCGACGACACCGTCGTCGGCCCGCCGCGCCAGCTCCAATGGGTTCGCGGGCCGAAATGGGCTCGCAGCCACGATCACCTCGCCAGCGTCACGGCCGTGGTCTCGGCAGGCGGACGCGTCTTCTACATCGTCGACCGCGGCCCGACGGCCGCCGTCGTCCTCGACGCCAAGTGGTTCCTCGTCGCGTGCGACGCCTTCAGCGGCGTCACCCTCTGGGAGCGCCCCATCGACCGCTGGCAGTGGCACCTCCGCGGCTTCCGAAGCGGACCGCCGGACCTCTCCCGGCGATTGGTCGCCGTGGGCGATCGCGTCTACGTTACGCTCGGCCTCGGCGAGCCGCTCAGCGAGCTCGACGCCGCCACGGGCAAGACGCTCCGGACCTTCCCCAATACGAAAGACGCGCTGGAGGCCATCATCGACGACGGCATCCTCTACGCCGTTGCAGGTCAGCCCGAAGCCCAGCAGGCCGCCGACCGGGCACACCGACGCGGCAAGCGCCCCGGCTTCGAGCAAGTGCGCCCGCAGCGGCCCGCCTACACCGAGACGCCGCCGATCAAGCGAATCATCGCGATCGATATCGCCGGCGGAAAGACGCTCTGGACCAAGAGCGACGCCGAGACCCGCGAGCTCATGCCGACCGCCCTGGCCGCCGCCGACGGCAAGGTCTACTTCCAGAACCCCGACGATATCGTCTGCCTCAACGCCCGAAACGGCCAGAAGGTCTGGACCGCCGCGCGCCCCGTCAGCCGCAAACGCCTCTCTTGGACCGCTCCAACCCTGGTCGCTTACGGCGACGTGGTCCTCTCCGGGGACCGCAAGATCGAGCAACGATCCGCCGACGTCCCGGACGACGGCCGCAAGGTCGAGTGGCTCGTCTCCAGCGCCGGCGGGCGAGCCCCCGTCGGCGAGGTCATCGCCTTCTCGGCCAAGACCGGAGAGCGACTCTGGAGCGCCCCATGCAAGGAGTGCTACAACGCCCCGGTCGACGTCCTCGTCGCCGACGACCTGGTCTGGACCGGCGAGCTCGTCCAGGCCAGGGAACCCGGCATCACCCGCGGCCTCGATCCCAGAACAGGCCAGCCCCGCCGAACCCGACCCAGCGATCTCGAGTTCTTCCGTCCCGGCATGGGACACCACCGCTGCTACCGCAACCGCGGCACGCCGAAGTACCTCGTCCTGGGCCGCTCCGGCGTGGAGTTCATCGACCTCAAGACCGGCGACGGCATCGCCCATCACTGGACGCGCGGCACCTGCCAATACGGCGTGATCCCCTGCAACGGCCTGCTCTACGTCCCGCCGCACTCGTGCGCCTGCTTCATCCGGTCGAAGCTGAACGGTTTCAACTGCTTCGCCCCGGGGGACACCTCGCTCGAGCTACGGATCGACAAGCGCGGCCGGCTCGAGAAGGGCCCCGCCTTCGATCACCCGATCGCCGATGAGACCACGGCCAAGACCGACTGGCCCTGCTACCGCGGCGATCCCGCTCGCAGCGGACGGGCCGCATCCTCCGTGCCGGCCAGGCTCCAGCCCGGTTGGACCACCCACCTCGGCGGCGACCTCTCCAGCGTCGTCGTCGCCGGCGGCCGGGTCTTCGTGGCCCAGGTCGACACCCACACCGTCCATGCCCTGAACGCCGCCGACGGCGGCAGCCTCTGGGCCCACGTTGCGGGCGGACGCGTCGACAGCCCGCCCACCGTCTGGAAGGGCCGCGTCTACTTCGGATCGGCCGACGGCCGCGTCACCTGCCTCCGCGCCGCCGACGGCTCGCTCGTCTGGCGGTTCCGCGCCGCGCCGCAAGATCGGCGCATCGTCGCCTATGGACGACTCGAATCCCTCTGGCCCGTCCACGGAAGCGTCCTCGTCCGCGACGGTGTCGTCTACTGCGCCGCGGGCCGATCGTCCTACCTCGACGGCGGCATGCGGCTCGTCCGCCTCGACGCCCGGTCCGGCAACCTGCTCAGCGAGACGGTCATTGATCACCGTGACCCCAAGACCGGCTACCAACCCAAGGAGGTCGTCCGCGGGACGAGCATGCCCGGCGCCCTGCCCGACGTCTTGTCCTGCAAGGGCGACAGCGTCTTCCTGCGCCATCTGCGGTTTGACCTCGCCGGCAAACAGCTCGACAAGAGCGTCCCCCACCTCTACAGCCCGGCCGGCTTCCTCGACGACGCCTGGTGGCACCGCACGTACTGGCAATACGGCACGGCCATGGCCACGGCCTACGGCGGGTGGCCGCGCGTCGGCATGCGGGTCCCCGCCGGACGGTTGCTGGCGGTGGATGGCTCCAGGGTCTACGGCTTCGGGCGAAGCCAGTACCACCATACCGGCGGACACCTCGGCATCGATTCGGCCACGGTGTTCCACTTCAGGCCGCCTCGGGACGAGAAGCATCGCGAGACGCACTACGAGGCGTTCTCCGTCGTCATGCCCGATCCCAAGGACGTCGCTCAGGCCCACGCCCGACCCAAACGGGGCAAGAAGGGCGGCAAGAAACCACCCGTCCCACGCAAGCGATACCTCTGGCGATGCAAGCTGCCGGTCCTGGCGCGGGCCATCGTCCTGGCCGAAGACCACCTCGTCCTGGCCGGACCGCCCGACCTCTTCGCGACCGACGACCCCATCGCCGCTCTCCAGGGCAAAAAGGGCGGCAAGCTGGTCGTGCTCAACAAAAAGCAGGGCAAGCCCGTCGCCCAGACACGGCTCGACAGCCCGCCCGTCTTCGACGGCATGGCCGCGGCGGGCGGGGCCATCTACCTGGCCACGATGGACGGCAAGATCGTTTGCCTGCGCGGCAAAGGGTAGCCACCCGGCCGCTTCCGCCCGGGGACCTTTGCCGATAGCATGCGCCATCGGCGGGGCCCATGGTTCAGCCGTGGGTGACGCGAATCGCCCACGAAGGCGCGTTCTTCGCCCTTGAAGAGGTGGCCCGCCCAAGGGAGGTGTCCGTGGACGGTCCGAGCGCGCGCCGGCGGGGCGCGCCGTGCTGGATGAACGAGTAGGACCCCTCGAACTCGAAAGGAAAAGTCATGCGATCTGTGATCCGATGCTGTGCCGTGGTGATGGGCGTCGCGGGCCTGCTGACCTCGACCGCCGTCTGCCAGCAGCCGAAGGCCTCGTTCAACGGCCTGCACATGAACATGGGCAACCTGCCGCGCCTCTCCAACGCCAAGACGCGCTCCATCTCGCCCGAGAACTTCACCGGCGAGAAGGGCAAGGGCGGCATGGCCACCGAGGGCACCGGCAAGGACGCCGCCCGCGAGCTGGGCCAGGGGTGGAAGGTCTCGCCCTCGGTCCGCATCGAGGCTCAGTCGACGTTCACGCTAGCCGACATCAAGGGCTCGGGCGCGATCCAGCAGATCTGGTTGACCCCGACCGGACACTGGCGGTTCCTCATCCTTCGAATGTACTGGGACGGCGAGAAGCAGCCGTCGGTCGAGGTGCCGGTGGGCGACTTCTTCGCCTGCGGCTGGGGCGAGTACGCCCACGTCTCGTCCCTGCCGGTGTGCGTCAACCCGGGCAGCGCGTTCAATTGCTACTGGGTCATGCCGTTCCGCAAATCGGCCAAGATCACCATCGAGAACATCGGCAAGAAGACCGAGACCGTCTACTACCAGATCAACTACACGCTGACCGACGTGCCCGCCGACGAGGCCTACTTCCACGCCCAGTTCCGACGCGTCAATCCGCTGCCGTACAAGGAGGTCTACACCATCGTCGACGGCATCCGAGGCAAGGGCCACTACGTCGGCACGTACATGGCCTGGGGTGTGAACAACAACGGATGGTGGGGCGAGGGCGAGATCAAGTTCTACATGGACGGCGACACCAAGTTCCCCACCATCTGCGGCACCGGCACCGAAGACTACTTCTGCGGCTCGTACGGCTTCCACGTCACCGGCGAGGACGGCAAGCGACGCTACCAGGAGTACACCACGCCGTTTGCGGGCATGCCGCAGGTCATCCGTCCCGACGGGCTCGACAAGGCCAATCAGCGCTTCGGCCTCTACCGATGGCACGTCATGGATCCGGTGCGGTTCGACAAGGACCTCCGCGTGACGATCCAGGCGCTGGGATGGCGGTCATACGGCCGGTACCTGCCGCTCCAGGACGACATCGCCTCGGTCGCCTACTGGTACCAGACCGAGCCGCACGCGCCGTTCCCCAAGCTGCCGGACGCGGACTACCTCGAGGTGCGGTAGCCGGGCGGACATCGCATGGAAGGCTCGCGGGCCACATGACCCGCGAGCTGACGTGCAACGATGTGTGGCATGGCCATGCTGTCGTTCGCATGGCCATGGGACGGCGAGGCTCCCGCCGAGCCGCCGCTTCGCAGCAGCCGTCTCCGCCAGCAATAGAGACCTGAAGGGCCTCGATAGAATAGCCGGGGGTGGAGCTCGCCAAAGGCGGACGAAACCCCGGGAAGCTGGCCGCGTGGCAATCGATACCGCAACGATACGTCGTGCCGGCCAGGATCAACGGCCTGCCGGGGCGGGCGTCGAGCTCGATCGGATCATTGTTGGCCCGGACGATCAACCCTACGCCTCGCACCGCCTCGTCGGGGGGGCTCGAACTTCGCCGAGACCCAGCGTCGAGCCTCACCTGCCCCGAACGACCCGTTGGGTCTGCACTCCGGCGCTCGTGCCGAGCGTTGCTCACAAGCCAAAGGACCGCATCGCGACGCGCCCATGTGCTCCCACGCAGGCTTCATCGGCCGCGGTCGTGGACGAAGACGTCGCATCCGCCGTTCGTGTCGCCCGTCACCAGGTTGCTGCCAGTAGCACTGAACGCCGTGTGGCGCCCATCGTAGGAGAGGCTCATATCCCAGACCCCGCCGTCAGTTGTTTCCGCGCCGTCGGAGGCAACGCTGACTCGGACCGTGCTCCGCTTGCCCTCGCCCTCCTCATCGAAGACACCGTTCTCATCAGCATCTCGGTCGTGGACGAAGCCGTCCGTCCTGCCGTTGCTATCGTCCGGCACAACATTGGATGCAACACTGTTGAACGCCACGAAACGCCCATCGCCTGAGATACTGACGTTGGGTGGGAGCCACAAGGGGTCGTGTCCGGCCGTCTGATCCCCGTTGGATTTGACGCTGACTCGGACCGTGCTCGTCTTGCCCGCGCCGTCCTCATCGAAGACGCCATTTCCATCGGCGTCTCGGTCGTGGACGAAATAGTCTGTTGCTCCGTTGGTGTCCCCCGGGACGATGTCGGCTGCTTCGCTGATGAAAGCAATGTGGCGACCGTCAGCCGAGATCTCCGGCTCCACGCAGTGTCCACCGGTGACCTGTGTCCCGTCCGATCGCACGCTGACGCGCACCGTCTCGGTCTCACCGGGCTCATCGAAGACCCCGTCGGCATCGGCGTCTCGGTCGTAGACGAAGACGTCGCATCTGCTGTTGGTATCTCCCGGGACGAGATTGGTCACGAAACTCTGGAACGCTACGTAGCGGCCGTTCGCTGAGATGATGGGGTTGCGGGTCACTAGGTTCGACTCGCCCCCGTCGGGGAAGATGTCCATGCGGGTGGTCTTAATCGCGTCGGCCTCGTCAAAGAATCCGTCCTCGTCGGCGTCCCGGTCGTGGACGAAGATGTCCGCAGGGGCGTTTGAGTCTTCGGGCACGAGATTCGTTGAGCTGCTCATAAAGGCCACAAACCGTCCATTCGAAGAAAGGGATGCGACGCTGCCGCCGCGGTCGGCCTGGCTCCCGTCAGAGGCCACGTTCACGCGGACAATCTTGACCTGGCCGGCCTCGTCGAAAACTCCGTTGCCGTCGGGATCGCGGTCGTAGACGAAGACGTCTGTCTTGTCGTTGGTATCTCCCGCGACCAGATCCGTGGCATAGCTGGTGAACGCAACGTGGCGGCCGTTCGCCGAGATGCAGGGCGATAGGCTGAGGTCGTTGCCGGGTTGACCTTCGAGACCGATGCTGACGCAGATCGTGAGGTTCTTACCCGCACCGTCTTCGTCGTAGATGCCGTTGCCGTCGGCGTCGCGATCGCGAACGAACACGTCATGCTTCTGGTTGATGTCACCCGACACGAGACCATGCGCGCTGCTCTCGAACGCAACATGGCGGCCATCTGCCGAGATGCTCGCGTCGGAGCTCTGGCCGTTGGTCGCTTGTGTCCCGTCGGAGGTGACGCTGACGCGAACGGTTCTTCTGACGGCGTATTGGGCTGCGGCAACGTCGCTCTGCGTCATGCCGTCCTTGTAGGCGCGGGCCTTGAGCGTCGTGCCGTAGGTGAGATCGATTGGGCTCGTGTATTCCGTGCTGGTGGGCGTCGGATCGTTGCCGTCGGCGGTGTAGCGGATGGTCGCGCCGCCCGTCGCACAGCGGATCGTGACCTGGGCCGTGCCGTCATAGGTCCCGGGATCCGGCGTGAACTCCGGCGTCTGCACCGTCTCAGGTGGCTGTGGCGGTCCCGGCGGCGGACAGCCAAAGATCCCAAAGGCCGCGACGACAATCAGAAAGACGCCGCCAACCCGGAGAAGACCGTCCCGCTGAATCCCATCAGAGGTCCGAGTCTCTTCTCTGTCATCGGTTCGCATGGCAGACGCTCCAGAAGCCCGAGCGGTCCGCGCCGTTTGCCTGGCAGTGCTAGCGAATCCAATCGCGATGACCGCAACACCACGTCATTGTAGCAGACCCTGCCGGGATGATCGGGCAACAGAATATTCCTCATAAAGTATATCAGCGTTGCGACGGGTGGCGATAGATCGCGCCGGTTGTGGTGACGGTCTGTGACGGTGTGACGGCCTTTGACGGTACTTGACCCGTGTTGCCTACCGCGGCCCGGCTGCGAACTCCACAAAAGAAGAGATCCGCCGACACGCGCGTCGCGCGGCGACGGATCTCGATGCCCGGACCTTGTTGGAACAACCCGCTTGCGCCTACGGATCCGTCGTTGTGCCGAGGTCCTTCCACGTGATGACGCGCTCGTCGAACTTCTTGGTCGATGGATCAAACATCGCCTTGCGACCCATCATGCTCATCAACGTCGCGACGCGAGCCGTCTCGATGTTGCTCGCTGGCACGACCTTCTCCTTCGAGCGGCAGTGCTCGGCGAAGGCCAGCAGCTCGCCCTTCACGCCGGTCAGGTGATCGCAGGCCTTGTTCGTCATCGGCACCTCCCTGCCCTGCACGTTGTAGGCCTTCCACGTGCCGGGCAGCTTGTAGTCGATCTTGTAGATCTCCGCCCCGCCCTTGTCGCCGATGGCACGAAGCTTCTCGCCGATGAACTTCCGCGTGCCCACGCCGAACAGATGCGAATACTGGAACAACGCCCCGCACCCATACTCAAAGACCGTGAACGAATGGTCCTCGACCACGCTGCCGAGCGGGGTCTTGCGGTTGATGCCGCCCATCGAGACGCACCGCTCCGGGTGCGCGCCGTCCATGATCCACGCCATGACGTCCATGTGGTGACCCGCCTGCTCCACCAGCTCGCCGCCGGACATGTTGACGTCCGTGACCCAGTGGCCATGGCCGGGCAGCCGCGGCCACTTCCAGTGACCCTCCAGGAATCGGATCTTGCCGACGGCG
This sequence comes from uncultured Planctomycetales bacterium, assembly GCA_964622545.1. Taxonomy (GTDB): domain Bacteria; phylum Planctomycetota; class Phycisphaerae; order UBA1845; family JAFGLZ01; genus JAFGLZ01. The sequence goes on from CAZUQM010000014.1 coordinate 57,888, forward strand.
CCCTGCTTGATCTTTTCGATGGCCTCGACGTAGCCGGGCTTGTACCGCCGCTGGAAGCCGATCATGCAGATGCCCTTGGCCTTGCGGGCGGCCTTGACGAACTGATCCACGCGCTCGACGTCGGCATCCAGGGGCTTCTCGCAGAAGATGTGGTAGCCCGCCTCGAGCACGGGCACGGCCACCTTGGCGTGGTTGCCCACCTCGGTGGCGATGATGATGCCGTCCAGCTTCTCCTTCTCCATCATCTGCCGGAAGTCCGTGTAGGTCTTCGGTACCGCGACGCCCTTGGCCTGGACCTCCTTGACCGCCCTGTCCAGGGCGTCCTGCTTGAGGTCGCAGATCGCGGCCATGCGAATGCCGGCCAGTTGAACGGCCTCTCGGAGCAGAAACCGCCCGCGTCCGCCCGTGCCGATCTGGCCGAGCTTCACCTCGTCGTCCTTGCCCAGTGCCTTCTGCACCGTCGCGCCGAGCGCCAGGGCCGCTCCGCCCGCCGACGCCGTCCCCAGAAACTCCCTGCGTGAGGAATCGCCTGTCGTCATAGTGTGTCCCTTTCCATGTCCGGTGAACGTGATGAGGATCGCATGTCTTCGCTTGCCGGGCGCGGTCGTCCCCCGCGCCGGAGCCGATATGCTACCACCGCCCCGTCAAGGTCGACAACCGGCCGGCCCAATTGCCCCCGGTCGGCCATGTCGCGACTCGCCCTCGGTGACGCGACCGCCGGTGACGGTGCTCATGATGTCAAAGCCCTGAGGTCGGAAGCCTGTAGCCTGAAGTCTCCAATCAGGCAGCGCTGCCGTTCAGCCGCTTCTGCCCCACAGGAGCCCACACGTTCCGACGAGCCGCCGACACACCCCAAGCGCGTCATTCCTTGAATGTTGACGTGTCGACGTGTCGTCTTGCCGGGGCCCGGCCCCATCCCGGGCGACTTCGCTTTCGTCCACGCCGAACACGACCTGTCCGTTCCCGCACGCATTGTGGACGCCACAACCGCCAAGGTACCATACGCATATCCAACAAACGCACCTCGCTCGATCGATGGAGGGTTTTCGATGACCACGCAGTCAGGCGATCCGAAGCGCAACCCCGACGACCTCACCCGCCGCCGCTTCCTCGGTGCGACCCTATCCGCCACAGGGGGGCTGGCCGCCACCCAGATGGCCGCCGGCGCGGGCCAACCCGAACCCGACCGCCCGAACGTCCTCTTCGTCATGTGCGACCAGCTCCGGGCCGACACCATCGCCGCGCTCGGCAACCAGCATATCTACACGCCGAACCTCGACCGCCTCGTCCGCCGCGGCGCCAGCTTCGCCAACGCCTACTCGACCTGCCCGGTCTGCGTGCCCGCCCGCTACACCATCCGCACCGGCTGCGAGCCGCCGACCACCGGCGTCTATCAGAACGGCCCGGCCCGGCCGACGCCCGACCAGCCCAAGGACATGGAGGACCGCTGCGGCAAGTTCCTCGCCCGGACCATGCGCGAGCTCGGCTACCGCACCTTCGGCGTGGGCAAGTTCCACACCGTGCCCTGGAACCAGGACATCGGCTACGAGACCCAGCTCTACAGCGAAGAGCTCTACGGCACGCCCGAGCGACGCGCCAAGGACCACTACGCCGCCTTCATCGCCAAGGAGCACCCCGAGTACGACTGGATCGAGGCCCTCATGGGCGAGCGGACCGAGATGTACTACATGCCGCAGATGAGCCCGATACCGGCTGAGTTCGGCGTCGAGCGATGGGCCGCCGACCGGGCCGTCGAGCTGATCAAGCATAAGGACCCCCGACCCTACTTCGGCCTCGTCTCGTTCATCGGCCCGCATCCGCCGCTCGCCCCGCCGATCCCCTTCAACCGCATGTACGATCCCGACCGCATGCCGAACCCCGTCCGCGGCGACCGCGACGTCGACCACATGGACGCCTTTTTGCCCTTCATGAACTACGCCATCTGGGCCGAGGACATCAACGACCCGCACGCCCGCATCCTCAAGGCCCGCTACTACGGCGAGATCTCCTACATCGACCAATGCCTCGGCCGCATCCTCGACGCCGTCGAGGCCCGCGCCGACGCGGACAACACCGTCATCTGCTTCTTCGCCGACCACGGCGACCACCTGGGCGACCACCACGCCTGGCAAAAGGAGAGCTTCTTCCAGGCCGCCTGCAACGTGCCCTTCCTCGTGAGTTGGCCCAAGCGCCTGCCGGCCGACCAGCGCCGCGACGAGCTGGTCTGCCTGACCGACCTGTTCGGCATCGCCACGACGGCCGCCGGCGAGCCGCAGCTCCGCGAGGGCGTCGACGTGCTGGGGCTCATCAACGGCACCGCGGAGCCACGAGACTGTCGCGTCGGCTACTACGGCACGCCGGGGACGGCCCGGTTCAAGGTGATGGTCCGCGACGCTGAGTGGAAGTACATCTATCTGGCCAACGGCGGACGCGAGCAGCTCTTCCACACCGCCGAGGACCCGGACGAGCTGACCGAACGCAGCAAGGACGCGCCGGACGTGCTCGCGCGGCTGCGGCGTGAGGCGGTCCGCGCCTGCGATCGCCCCAACGCCTCCCGCGCCCTGGACAGCGGCAAGCTGCGCGCGCTACCGTTCAAGAAGCTGCCGCAACGGCGGATCTACCAGTTCTCCCGATCCCGCGGCGTGACGGGCTTCCCCAAAAACCCGGCCGATGTCCTGAAGGCGTGACCCATCTATCCCTATACCGACCTGTCCATTCGCGGACGTGTCGACGTGTTGACGTGTCGCCGTGTCGTCTTGCCGGGTGGCCCACCGCTTCACTGGTACCGTCTTCGACCCTCAGGCTCAGACCCGAAGGGAGCACGTCGAGGTAGCGGCGGGGATACGACGACCTCAGGCTATAGACTCCAGGCTACAGACCTCAGGCTACAGGAAGGGACGCGACCGCCGGTGACGGTGCTCATGATGTCAAAGCCCTGAGGTCGGAAGCCTGTAGCCTGAAGTCTCCAATCAGGCAGCGCTGCCGTTCAGCCGCTTCTGCCCCACAGGAGCCCACACGTCCCGACGGGCCGCCGATGGCCCCCAAGCGCGCCGTCCCTTGGGTGTCGCCGCGGTCCAGCCGCGTCACTTATTGACACCCGCCCCATGTGCCGATAGGGTCTAGGGTGATTCGCGGCGGCCCGAAGGGCCGTCCCAGAGGGTCCCAGACCGATGCGCAACGCCTACCCAGTCTGCACGGTGTTCTTTAGCGGGCGGTTTACGTTTGCGCGCTCCGCGTCTTGAGGCCCGGCGACCGAATCTCACACTGGCCGAAACCAACCGCCTCAGGACGCAACAAACGCCTGAGGCGGTTTTTTTGTTTTCGCAGAGGGTGAAGCATCGGCGGGAGCCCGCTCCGCAACCAGATGGAAGGCCGCCGGCCGACGCCGTCGCCAGGTTCGACCGAGGACGACACGACCATGAACGATATCAACGAACACCTGAAGGCCATCGAGGCTGAGGCCCGCGAGGCCGCCGCCTCCGCGGCCGCTACCTCCCTCGAGGCCCTCCGACAGGTAGAGGCCAAATACCTCGGCAAGAAGGGCAGCCTCACGCAGATCATGCGATCGGTCGGCAAACTCCCGCCCGAGCAGCGCTCCGAGTTCGGCAAGATGGCCAACCAGGCCAAGCAGGTGCTCCAAGACCTCTTCGCCGAGAAGCGACAGGAGAGCGAGACCAAGGCCGCCGAGGCCGAACGCGCCCGGGCCGCCGCCTACGACCCGACGCTGCCCGCCCCCGTAAGACCGCGCGGCGGCGTCCATCCCATCACGGCCGTCCAGTGGGAGGTCTCCGACGTCTTCGAGCGCATGGGCTTCATCGTCGAGACCGGCCCCGAGATGGAGAGCGAGTTCTACAACTTCGAGGGCCTGAATATTCCGTCATGGCACCCGGCCCGCGACGCGCAAGACACCTTCTGGCTCAACAACGGCCTGCTCCTGCGGACGCACACCTCGCCCGTCCAGGTGCGAGCGATGCGCAAATACGGTCCGCCGCTTCGCGTCGTCGTGCCCGGGCGGTGCTTCCGCAACGAGACCGTCGACGCCTCGCACGAGACCACGTTCCACCAGTTCGAGGGCTTCCTGGTCGACCGCCACATCTCCGTGGCCAGCCTGAAGGCCTTCCTGCAACTGATGCTCCGCGAGGTCTTCAAACGCGACGTCAAGATCCGCCTCCGCCCCGGCTACTTCCCCTTCGTCGAGCCGGGTCTCGAGTGCGACATGAGCTGCCTGATCTGCGGCGGCCAGGGCTGCCCCACCTGCAAGCACGAGGGCTGGGTCGAGATGGTCGGCAGCGGCATGATCCATTCGAACGTCCTCCGCGCCGGCGGCATCGATCCGCACGAGTGGACGGGCTTCGCCTTCGGGGTGGGCCTGACGAGGCTGGCGATGATGAAGTACGGCATCGCGGACATCCGCGTGATCAACAGCGGCGACCTGCGGGGCCTGATCCCGCAGGAACGCCTGACCGGCCCGGTGATTCGGGCGTCGAACGAGCGATGAATCCTGTATGAGGTCCTGAACGGACGTCCCGAAGCATGCGTGAAAGCAACCGAGCCCCGCTAGTTCCCGCGGCGCTGCCTTGGCGAAGCCGGGTCCCCAGCGGGGTCATGGGCCCGAAGGCCCCTAAGGACCGCCGCGTGCCCCCGGCGGCTTGCCCGCCCGTATGGACGATCAGACGAATAGGATGAGACGACCAAACACGATGAAGGCGACCAGACCATGTTGATCTCCGTGACTTGGCTCCGCGACTTCGTGGACATCCCGGCCGAGACCGGCCCCCGCGACCTGGCGAACATGCTGACCATGAGCACCGCCGAGGTCGAGGGCGTCAAGGAAGTCACCGTCCAGGCCGACGGCCTCATCGCCGCCGGGGTGACCCGCGTCGGCCCCGTCCCCGACCGAAAGAAACTCACGCACGCCACGCTCGACGTCGGCGGGTCAGAGATCGAGACCGTCACCGCCGCGCCGAGCTTGCAGGTCGGCGACGTCGTCGTCTACGCCCCCGAGGGCACCAGCATCGGCGGCATCGGCCCGATCAAGCGAACGACGGTGGGCGAGATCGACTCCGTCGGCATGATCCTCCCGGGCGACGCGATCGGCATCCTCCAGACCACCCAAGACGCCGTCTTCCTGCCGCCGTCGACCGAGCCCGGCACGCCCGTCGACCTCGCCGAGCTGAACGACTGGGTGCTCGAGATCGACAACAAATCGATCACGCACCGGCCCGACCTGTGGGGCCACTACGGTATCGCCCGCGAGGTCGCCGCCCTCTGCGGCAAGCCGCTCAGGCCGTACACCGACGTCGCCGGCTCGTACGATGAGCTCATCGACGAGACCAAGCCGACCATCCCCATCGAGATCGACGATCCGACGCTCTGTCCGCGGTACTCGGCCCTGACGATGACGGGCCTCCACGTCCAGCCCTCGCCGCTCTGGATGCAGGCCCGCCTGTCCCACGTCGGCCAGCGACCCATCGACCTGCTCGTCGACCTGACCAACTACGTCATGTTCGACATCGGCCAGCCCACGCACGCCTTCGACGGCGACAAGGTCGACCGCATCGAGGTCGCCGTCGCCCGTCCGGGCGAGACCTTCACCACCCTCGACGACATGCAGCGCAAGCTGCCCGAGGGCACGCTGATGATCCAGTCGGGCCGGCGACACGTTGCCCTGGCCGGCATCATGGGCGGGGCCGACACCGAGGTCACCGAACAGACCGAGACCGTCCTGCTCGAATCGGCCAACTTCGAGCCCGCCACGATCCGCCGCGCCGCCGCGGCCATGGGCCACCGCACCGAGGCCAGCGCCCGGTTCGAGAAGGCCCTCGACCCGATCAACACCGTCTTGGGCATCGGCCGCTTCATCAAGCTCGCCGCCGCCGAGCTGCCCGGTCTCGGCATCGCCTCGAACCTCAGCGATGCCTACCCCGCCCCGCCCGAGCCCGTCGACGTCGAGGTCGACCTGGCCTTCGCCAGCCGCTTCATCGGCGTGGACGTAGCGCGCGAGCGGGCCGAGACGATCCTCTCGGCCCTGGGCTTCGCGTGTACCGGCGGACAGAACGGCAAGCTCCGCGTCCGTGTGCCCACCTGGCGGGCCACCCGAGACGTCGGCATCGAGGCCGACGTCATCGAAGAGCTCAGCCGCATCATCGGCTACGACAACATCCCCGCCGACCTGCCCGACGTGACCATGCGCAGCTTCCAGCCCGTGCCCGACCTGCTCATCGAGCGCCGCTCGCTCGAGGTCCTTTGCCAGGGCCTCGGCTTCAACGAGATCCACGGCTACACCTGGTACGACCCGTCCTGGAACGAGACCCTTGGATTCATGCCGGGTGAGTGCGTCGAAATCGCCGGCGCCTCGGCCGGCGGGCGCTGGCTGCGCCACACCGTCATGCCTCAGCTCCTCGCCGCGGCCGACCTCAACCGCCGGCACGATGACCGGTTCGAGCTCGTCACCGTCGGCAGCGTCTTCTTCCCCGAGCCCGATCCCGAAAAGGATTGGCCCGCCCGCGAGGCCCGCCGCATGGGCCTGGCCGTCGTCGGACGCGGCGACGAGGACGCCCGGCTCGCCAACCTCAAGTCGGCCGTCGAGACGTGGTCACGACACGTCCTGCACCGACAGGCCGCGTTCAACGAGCCGACGGATGCCCCCGACAAGCCCTGGGAGCACCCGATCAAGACGGCCGATATCACCGTTGCCGGGCAGGTCCTGGGCCGCCTGACCGTCGTGCCCGTCGAGTGTCGCGTCAAGATCGACGACCACCTCCGCCGCTGGGCCATCGCCCTGGCCGAGATCGACCTCGACGCGGCCACGGCCATGGGACCCGCCGACGAGGCCCTCGAGCGCATCCCCATCCACCAGCAGGTGCGCCTCGATTTCTCCATCCTCGTCCCGGCCACGCGCCGCTACGCCGAGATCGCCGACGAGCTGGGACGCTTCGAGCACCCGCTGCTTCGGCGGCTGACCTACGTCGAGAGCTACGAGGGCAAGAACATCCCCGACGGCACGCGGAGCCTGACCTTCCGCGCCCAGGTCGGCGCTCACGACCGCACGCTCACCGACCCGGACCTCCAGGCCTTCCGCCAGGCGTTCACCGAACACCTGCACCGGCACGGACTCGAACTGAGGAGTTGAAAGGGAGCCTCTGCGGGCCGATGTGCCCCGGCCACCCTCGCCTGGGTTGAGGGCCCCCCGGCCACCCTCGCCTGGGTTGATGTGCCCGGCCGTCCTCGGGTGGGTTTTTCGATGGCTTACGACCGGGGGGCGGCCATGCCACAAGAGAGATCATGTCTCACGAGCAACTTTGGTGAGCTGTCGTCTGGGTGGCCCATGGCTTCAGCCGTGGGGGACGCGAATCGACGGTCGAGTTCGTGTCGCAGCGGACCAGGTGGGTTCCCACCCTCCTTAGAGGTCTCACCCTATCTTCGCTTACGGTCCAAACAGTCTTGCAGGTGGCTTAGGTGAGCCGACGGCGGCTTAGGACCGCCAGGCACGCCAGGGCGATCACCGGCACGAAGGGCTCGACACCGCTGCCGCATTCGAACTGGGCCGTCACCTCACGATGATCGTTCATGACCAGCGTGATCGTGAGGTTGGCATCGTAGACGACGTGGTTTGCGTCGCCGGGATGATTGGGGTCGTACACCTGCCAGTGCTTGAAGGCCTTCCCTTCGATCGGTGTGGCCGATAGCGAGACAGTCGTTCCGGCCAGGAAGGCCGGGGCGTTCGGGTCGTTCGGATCCGGATCGATGACGACCTCGCCCCAATGGGGATTGATCGCGCTCAGTGCCAAATCATAGACGGGCGTCATCAGAAACGCTCGCGTCTGACCGTCGAGCTTCCCGTGCCCGACGATCTGACCGACGTCGTTGATGCCGCGGGCCTCCGACAGCACCCAATTCGGCCAAGCCTCGGGCGGCATCAGGTCGTTGAGGTCGACCATCAACTCGTTCTCATCATCCGTCGCGCCGGCTCGAAACCACAGGTCCGGTGACCCGTCCCCGTCGGTATCCTCCGGCTCGATGATGATCGCGTGAGGCGCACCCCCGTAGCCGACCTGTGCGTAGCCCACGATGACACCTCTCTCGTTGATGCCGTACGATCGACTCGTACCGTCGTGGTAGGATCCGAGGCTGATCAGCTGGCCGTTCACGAGAAGGAACGCTCGGATCTTGGTGTTGGGGGCATACACGCTGCGAGCCCAGCCCACCACGAGCCCCGCATCGTTGACGTCGAGCGCGGCGCTGCCGCGCCCGCCGAAGGTGCCCAAATCGCTCATCACGCCACCGGCGTAGACGAAGGCATGCCGCTCCCCGTTGGGGTCGTGGGCCCATCCGACGATCGTTCCGCTGCCGTTGATGGCCTTGGCCTCGCTCTGGCTGCCGCCGAGCGTTCCCAGGTCCGACAGCGCGCCGCCCTGCCACAGGAAGGCGTGGTTCTCCCCGCCGCTGAGCGAGTTGCCGACCACCTCGCCACTCTCGCTGAGGCCGTAACCCAAGCTGTGGGTCCTGCCGGGCAGCGCGCCCAGGTCCGTCATGGTCCCGGCCTGCCACCGAAACGCGTGATAGGACGAGCCGTCGACGAAGGAGTAGCCGGTGACCTGGTCGTTGTCGTTGATGTCAAGACCCAGGCTCCGGGTCCCGCCCAGGGTCCCGAGGTCGGTCATGACGCCCTCGGCGTACAGAAACGCCCGGTCTTGTCCGGCCGCGTCATGCGACCATCCGGCGATGTGGCCGGCGTTGTTGATAGCCTGAGCCCGGCTTTGTGATCCGCCCAAGGTGCCGAGATCGACCAGGACGTAGTCCGTGGCCAACGTACAGGGGGTGAGCACGAACCAGGGCAGCAGGGCCGAGACCAGACCAGACCGGGGCAAGCTAAGCCAGCGGGTGGGCATTTCCTCCTCCTCCGGAGCGGCCGTTCCAGCAAGACGGGCGTTGGGGCACACCCCCTCCTGGGAAGTCTAGGCTTGCACGTCGGGCGTTGGCAAGTAGCCCCCGGCCACCGGAAGACCTCCGCCCATCCGGAGTCCCATAATTCCGCGAACCTACGCGGACGAGGCGATTAGCTGCCCGCAGGTCCGCTGGATCGGAGCGTCACCGGTCTGTTGCTTCGAGAGGCCTTGAACAGCGCGCTGGCCAACGCCACCGATCCCGCCGCCGACGGCAGCCCGTACGGCACGCCCCGCTTCTCGCGAACGCTCTTGACGAACGACGAAACCATCCCCGAATACCCGCATTCGATACGCGGATCATCCCCCGTGCCCAACCGAGGATGGTGCCGCGCCAAGAGCTGGCTGCCCGCGATGCACAGCAGGTTCACGTCGTCCTGGATCGTCAGCAAAGCGCCGTCGCCGCTGCGAACCTCCATGTGGCTGCCCGACGTCTGAGGCGCGCCCACGTGGTGCAGCCCGACGCTCACGACCGTCCCGTTCGACGCCAGCACGATCGCCGCCAGATGACCGTAGGGCTGCTCGATGCCCCACACCCGCTGAGCCTCCAGACCGCACGCTCGAAGACGATCCGCCGCCTCGAACGCCAGATCGAACGGCAGCGGCAGATCGTCCAACTCATCCGGATCGGGATCCCGAGGCCACGTGATCACCAGATCGATCGACGCCAGCGGACCGAGCTTGCCCGACTCGATCAACCGCCGCATCCGCGTCCCGGCCGGGCTGAACCGGTGCGCCTGCCCGACCATCACCGGCATGCGGCTCTTGCGGGCCAGGTGTGCCAAAGACCGGCACTCCGACGGCTTCGTCCCCGGCGAGCCCAACAGCATCACCCCGGTCCGGCTCCGCAGACACGTCTTGGCCCACTGAATCCGGTCGGCCTCCTTGGCGAAAACGATCACCGCATCCGGCTCGGCCTCCGAAAGCATCTGATCGAGGTCGTCGAAGGGCCAGCGGGCCCCGTGGGCCCGGGCCGCATCCTCGGCCCGACCCGGGTTCGGGTCGAACACCGCCTCGAAGCGAACCCCTTCCACCGCGATCGATTGCAGCAACTGACGGGGGATGCGCGCCACGTCGCCGGCCAGCGCAACCCTGATCTCTCCTGACATACCATCCATCCGAACCAAAGCATTTCCGTTACGAACCCAAACGCGGCCGTTATAATAGCATCGAACTGACGGATGTCGATCTGAGCCGAGGGGAAGGGCGAGCAGAAGCCGGCCCGGAGGGCGACCGAGCCGGACCTGCGCGGTACGGTACGCGAGTCGACCTACTGGACAAGGTGAACGAAATGCGAACTGAGACGCAGTTTTCCGTCTTCCTGGTCAACAAGCCCGGCGTCCTGGCACAGGTGACCGACGCCCTCGCCGAAGCCAAGATCAACATCGTCGCCCTGACGATGATGGACTCCAGCGAGCACGGCGTCCTACGCCTCGTGGCCGGAAACGCCGACAAAGCCCGCGACGTGCTCAAAAAGCTCAACGTCCCCATGACCGAAGCGGAGGTGCTCGTCGTCGAGATGTCGAACAAGCCGGGCTCCCTGGCCGATACCTGCAACCGGCTCGCATCGGCGCACGTCAACATCAGCTATGCGTACGTCACGACGGGCGCACCCGGCGGAAAGGCCTGCGCGGTGCTCAAGGTGGCCGACACCAAAAAGGCCATCGCCACCCTCAGCGACCGGAAGCCCCGCAGGAAGACCTCGCGGAAGAAGGTCCGACGCTCGCCGGCCTCGAGAATGTAATCGCGGACGAACCGGTCGTCCCGAATGCGGACCGTGCCCGCGCGATCGACCCCCGTCATCGAATCCCGGGCTCGCTCGTGCCGCCGTCCGTCGGCCCGCCGTAGTGGAGACCCCAGCCCCGTGCCTCGTACCCCGGGCCGATTCCATCTCCTCCAGCCCCGCCACATGTGGCGACTGGCCTCCTTGTCCGATTTCTGGCGGATGGCCCTGTACCTCCAGAACCAGCGGAACGCCGACCAAGCCGGCCACGCCCTCGAGGCCTACCTCTCACGCATCACACCCATCGTCCGCGACAGCGTCCGGCGCTACGCGCGCTGCCTCCGCCTCCTCGACAAACGCGCCGGCGGCCTGCTCAGCAACCCCGCCACCGTCCAGCGCCTCCGCCTGCCCCTGCCGTCGGGCCAAACCCTGCTGGACTACTTCGAAAACGCCGGTAGGTCCCTCGACGCGTGGCTGACCGACCTCGACGAGGCGCCGGCCGAACAGTCGCTCAAGCTCTGGCAGCGCCTCCTCGACGACCCCAACGAGTACCGATCCTTCATGACCCGCCTCATCCACCAGTTCGGCAACTACGAGATGATCGCCCTGGCCCTGCCCGGCATGGGGCCCATCATCACCGACCGTCGCCTCCAGGCCACCATGTCCGAGATGTTCGCCATCAAGCGACGGCTCATCCGCCTGCTCGAGCTGGCCTACAGCGTCCGCCGGGCCTGGCTCAGCGACCCGCCCACCACCAGCCTGAGCTTCTTCGACCCGGAGGTCGACCTGGGCCGACTCGTCCGCGGCATGCTCGCCGAGTACATGGTCCAGGCCGACCCCGAACGCATCGCCGCCGGAAAAAAACGCGCCGAGCGCAAAGGCCGCCGCCACACACGCTACCGTTTCTGGAGACCCGCCGAGGCCCTCCGCCAGATGGCCGGCGTGACCTACAAGGAGCGACCCGGAAGGGTCCCCCGACCGACCAACCGCTACGTCGACCTGCGACTGGCCGCGACCCCCGCCTTCTGCGCCGACCTCACCCGCCTCAACTGGGCCGTCAAGGAGCTGTTCAACAACGCCATCGCCGCCACCACCCGCGTCACCATCAGCGACGACGGCCAGCGCGTCGAGGCCAGACCCATCCCCAAGCACGACTGCCCCAACCCGCCCTCGGCCATCACCCTGACCGTCAAGCCGATCACCATGTGGCAGGGCCTGCGGCGGACCCGCGGCTCCCGCCTCGTCATCAGCGACGACGGCATCGGCATCGACCCCAAGGTCCTGCCCCACGTCACGCTCTGGGCCTTCAGCACCCACCGCGATTGGATCGACGACGACCCCGACCGCCTCATCAGCGAGGCCAGCCTCGAGAGCAAGCAGATGCTCATCGGCGGTAAGGGTATCGGCCTGGCCTTCGCCCGCGCCACCATCGAGGAGCTCGGTGGCCGACTCACCATCAGCAGCGCGCCCGACAAGGGCACCGTCGTCACCATCGACATCCCCGTCCCGACCCTCCGCTGAGACGATCCGTCACTCCGCCGGCGTGAACGTCACGCGAACCGCCGCTTTCTCGACCGGCTCGGTCAGCACGATCCCGATCCGCGTCGGCAACCGCTTCGTCTTCACGTCCTCCTGGATCTCGACCGGCACGAGCTCGAACCGGCACCCGCCGGCATCAATCTCCGCACGCAACGCGTTCGTGCCGTCGTGAATCTTCAGCGACGTCGGCCCGAGCCGCTCCCACGGACTCGTGGTCACGATCGCCGTCTCGAACTTCTTCGGTGCCTTGAACGCTACCTCGTCGGTCACAATCAGACTGCCCGCACCCCCGCGCGAATACACGAACGTCCGAACCAGGTCCTTCAATTCCGGCACCTTGTACGCCGACGCCATGTCGATCACCAGCGTGTCAGCCGCGTCGGTGAAGTCCGTACGGACCACGCGGCCCCGCGCGCTGCGGCCCTTCCGCTGTAACTGCCCGGCCACGCGCGGCACCGAATGCCCGAACGAGTTCAACACGTCGCTCTCGTAACGCTTGCTGCTGAACGTCCGCCGCGTGTACACCTCCCCGCCCGGATCGATCACCAACGCCCGCCCGCCGACCACGCCGATGTACGAGCCCACGTCGTTGTGGTTGTGATGCTCGGCGTTGTTGCCGCCCTTGAGCGACACCGCCAGCTTGCAGCCCTTCCGATCCCCCGGCCGGCAGATCAGCACGCCCGCGTTCTCGAACCACGTCCGCGCCCCGCCCACGTCCGCCGCCTTCTCGGCCGGGGGTCGCTTCGACGCCGAGTTCGGGAATGAATAGATCACCGCGTCGAACAAGCGCCCGCTCGCCGAGACCATCGCCTTCGACTCCCAGCGCTTCAGCCCCAGCCCCAGCCGGCGGCTGATGAAGTGCATGAGCTGTTCATCGGGCCTGGCCCGCACCGAGCAGTCCGCGTACGACGGATACACCCCGTCGGCGATCTCGATCCGCGCCCCGTACATCGCCGGCGCCCGCGCCTCGGGCCGGCTCATCAGGTCGATACCCCCGTCCGTCGCCTGATGGATCACCTCCGACAGCAGCACGTAATGCCCGAAGCCGTAGTTCCAATACCCCACGCCCTCCGAGCAGTAGCCGTCCTTGGTGAACCCGCGGAGGAAGTTCTTCACGTACTCCCGCGCGGCGATCACGAACACGGCCCGCTCCTCGCGCTGCGGTACCTGCGCCAGTGCCGCCCCCGTCACGCCCGCCAGACACACCGAATTCCAGTTGTTCGTGCCCAGCATCCACCAGTTCTCTTTGCGCTTGCCGGTGGCCATGTCCTTGAAGGGCTTGATCGCCCGGCGTTCGACGTTCTCGCGGATCAGCTCGCGCACCGCCGGGCTCAGCTTCTCGCCCAGCAGGTAGTTCGTCGTCGCCATCGTCCACGCCATCGCCGACGAGGCCAGGTCGATGTCCACCTGCGTGCCCTTGAAGTTCCGCAGCGTCCGGTCGTGGGCGGGCATCACCCACGTCCGCTCGGCGCAGACCGCGCGGATGACCTTCTCCAGGTCCGGCACGAACCGCCCCTGGTTCTCGACGCACTCGGCCAACACCAGATCGGGGATCCGCCCGCGCCGCCGGGCCGCCACACGCTGCCACCGCGTGCGATTGCCCGTCTTCGAGAAGTCCAGGAACAGCTCGTCAGGCTGCTCCGGCAGCGGCTTGCCGATGAGCTTGGCCGCGGCCGTCACGACCTTGCGATACGACGGGTGCTTGGCCAGCTTGCCCCACGCCTCGCGGTCCGACACGGGCCTGCCCACACCCACGGGCTGCTCCGGCAGCATCTTGGCCACGGCCTGGATCTGCTCAGGGGAAGGCATCTTCCCCAGCCGCGCCGCCTCGCCCACCCGGGCGACCGCGAACACCGCCACCACCGCCACCACGCTCCTCAACCGACTCACGTGCTTCATCAAATCTGACACGATGGTCCTCCTTATCGATGTCCCCCCGGTGCGCGATCGTTCTCCGCTAAACGCAAGAGGATACGGCCACCGGCATCGCTTGTGAAATGCCGAAGCTGCCCTCATGGACTCAAACCCAGAAGCCTTGGCCGATGATAACGCTGCGATGTCGCACAGCCCTGTGATGTGGCACAGCCGCCCTCGGCTGTGCGCCAGGCCAGGACTTCGGCAGGGACGTGGCTCCCGCCGAGCCGAATCCGTGGAAGGACGAGCCTCCCACTGAGCCCCGCTGGCTCCCGCGGCGTAGCCGAAGGCGAAGCCGGGTCCTCAGCGGGGTCACTCGCCCCGAAGGGGCGAGCATTCTAGGTAAGAACTTGACGCGCAACGGGCTTTCATAGAAGCGTGCGTCTTGACGCACGTTCAGAGACGCGACTGTCAAGGAGCGTTGCTGTTACAGCGCTCACGCAAATAGGTGACTGTCCCGAACGGCACTGCCGTTCGTGACGGTCCCCAATGAGCCAACTTGACTGGCTCAATCGTTCCGACGTGTCGACTTGTTGACGTGTCGCCGTCTTCTCTGGATCCCGGGTTGCAGACCCCGAAACCCGATCCCAGACCCTAAACCCTATCCCCCGCCTCTCAGCCACCGGTCGATCGCGGCCGCGGCCTGTCGGCCATCGTAGATCGCCCGCACCACCAGCGACGCGCCCTTGACCGTATCGCCGCTGGCGAACACCCCCTCCTCGCTCGTCATGTAGTCCTTCACCACGACGTTGCCCCGCGCGTCCAGCTCCAACCCGAGCTGCTCGATGAAGCCCTTGTGCACCACATGAACGAACCCCATCGCCAGCAGCACCAGGTCGACCGGCATGCTGAACTCCGAGCCCGGCCGCTCCTTCAGCTCCATGCCCTTCGCCCCCGCGACCCAGTCCACCTCGCAGCCGTGCAGCTCCGTCGCCGTGTCGCCCTCGCCCGTCAGCTCCTTCGTCAGCACGCTCCACCGGCGATGGCACCCCTCCTCCTGCGACGACGACGTCCGCAGGATCTGAGGCCACATCGGCCACGGCGTCGCCGGGTTGCTCCCCTCCGGCGGCATCGACAGGATCTCGAACTGATGCACCTCCTTGGCGCCCTGCCGCAGCGACGTCCCGATGCAGTCGCTGCCCGTGTCGCCGCCGCCGATGACCACCACGGTCTTGTCCTTGGCCAGGATCGGGTCAGCCGGCGGCGTCTCGTCATAGTCGCCCGCCACCCGGCGGTTCTGCTGCGAGAGAAAGTCCATCGCGAACACGACGTTCTTGAACTCGGCTCCGGGAACCGTCAGCGGCCGCGGCTGGCCCGCCCCCATCGTCAGGCACACCGCGTCAAACGTCTTGCGGAGATACCGCGCCGAGATGTCCTCGCCGATGATCACGTCCGTCTCGAAATCCACCCCCTCGGCCGCGAGCTGCCGCAACCGCCGGTCGAGCACGCCCTTGTCCAGCTTGAAGTCGGGAATGCCGTACCGCAGCAGGCCCCCGATCCGGTTGTCCCTCTCGAACACCGTCACGTCGTGACCCGCCCGAGCGAGCTGCTGGGCCGCGGCCAGTCCCGCCGGACCCGACCCGATGACCGCCACGCTCCGTCCCGTGCGCTTCCTGGCCGGCATCGGCTCGATCCAACCCTCGGCGAACGCACGCTCGGCGATCTGATACTCGATGTGCTTGATCAGAACCGGCTCGCTGTTGATGCTCAGGGTGCAGGCCGGTTCGCACGGCGCGGGGCAGACGCGCCCCGTGATCTCCGGGAAGTTGTTCGTCGCGTGCAGGTTGTCCGACGCCTCCCGCCACTTGCCGCGGTAGACCAGGTCGTTGAACTCAGGGATCCGGTTCCACACCGGGCACCCCGCGCTGTGACAGAACGGAATCCCGCAATCCATGCACCGCGCCGCCTGACGGACCAGCTTCTCCACCGGGTGCGGCAGGTCCAGCTCGCGAAAATCGCCGAGACGCTCGGCCACCGGACGATGGCCGATCTCCTCGCGACGGAATTCCATGAAACCCGTCGGCTTAGCCACGGAACACCTCCTCCGTAGCGGGCGTGAAGTCGGTATGGGCCTCCTCGCGCTCACGCAGCCGCTCGAGCGCGCGGCGGTAATCGATCGGCATGACCTTCACGAATCGATTCGACATCTCTTCCCACTTGTTCAAGATGCGGCTCGCCTGCTCGCTGCCCGTCCAACGATGATGCCGTTCGATCAGATCCCGCAGCCGACGCTGGTCTTCCTCCTGCCAGATCGGCTCCAGGTCGACCATGTCCAAGTTGCACTGCGTGTCGAAGAGCTGATGTTCGTCCAGGACGTACGCGATCCCGCCGCTCATGCCGGCCGCGAAGTTCTGACCCGTCCCGCCCAGCACCACGACGGTGCCGCCCGTCATGTACTCGCAACCGTGATCGCCCAGCCCCTCGACCACCGCCACCGCGCCGCTGTTGCGCACCGCGAACCGCTCGCCCGCCACGCCGTTGATGAACACCTCACCGCGGGTCGCCCCGTACAGCAGCGTGTTGCCCACGATGATGTTCTCGTGCGCGGCGAAGTCGGACCCAGGCGGCACGCGAACGACGAGCCGTCCGCCCGACAGCCCCTTGCCGAGGTAGTCGTTCGCATCGCCGATCAGCCGCAGCGTCACTCCCGGGGCCAGAAACGCCCCGAAGCTCTGACCCGCCGAGCCGCGAAGCGTCACGTCCAGCGTCCCGTCGGGAAGGCCCTTCGCACCGTGCTTCTTGACGATCCGATTGCTGAGGATCGCCCCCACCGTCCGGTGCACGTTCTGGATCGGTAGCTCCACCTTGATGTGCCGGGCCTCGTCCAGCGACCCGCCGACCTGCTCGAGGATCTGCCAGTCCAGATGATCGCCCAGGGTTTCCGGCTGAGGCCGCACGCACCGGATCGCCCCGCCCGTCGGCACCACCGGCTCGGTGAAGATCGACGAGAAATCCAGCCCCCGCGCCTTGTAGTGCTCCACGCCCTTGCGAACGCTCACGCGATCCACCCGGCCGATCATCTCGTCCATCGTGCGGAAGCCCAGCTCCGCCATGAAACGCCGGATCTCCTCCGCCACGAACAGCATGTACCGCTCGAGGTGCTCCGGCTGGCCCGCGAACCGACCCCGTAACGACTCGTCCTGCGTCGCGATCCCCACCGGACACGTCCCCAGGTGACACTTCCGCATCAGAATGCAGCCCAAGCTCACCAGCGCCGCCGTGCCGAACCCGAACCGCTCGGCCCCCAACAGCGCGGCGATCACGATGTCGCGCCCGGTCTTCATCTGCCCGTCCGCCTGGACGAGGATCCGGTCCCGAAGCCCGTTCATCACCAGCGTCTGCTGCGTCTCGGCCAGGCCCAGCTCCCAAGGCACCCCCGCGTGCTTGATCGACGACAGCGGACTCGCCCCTGTCCCGCCGTCGTGACCGCTGATCAGCACCTCGTCGGCGTTTGCCTTGGCCACGCCCGCGGCCACCGTCCCCACGCCGATCTCGGCCACCAGCTTCACCGAGACCTTCACCCCCGGGTTGCTGCACTTCAGGTCGTAGATGAGCTGCTTGAGATCCTCGATCGAATAGATGTCATGGTGCGGCGGCGGCGAGATCAGCGACACGCCCGGCGTCGAATGCCGCAGCCGCGCGATCTCCTCGGTCACCTTATGCCCCGGAAGCTGACCGCCCTCGCCGGGCTTGGCGCCCTGGGCCATCTTGATCTGCAGCATCTTCGCGTGGGACAGGTACTCGATCGTTACGCCGAACCGCGCGCTGGCGATCTGCTTGATGCCCGAGTTCATCGAATCGCCGTTGGGCATCGGCTTGTACCGCGCCGGGTCCTCGCCGCCCTCGCCCGTGTTGTTCATCGCCCCTAGCCGGTTCATCCCGATCGCCATGCACTCGTGCACTTCCTTGCTGATCGAGCCGTGCGACATCGCGCCCGTGTAGAACCGCTTGACGATCTCCCGCGCCGGCTCGACCTCATCCAGCGGCACGCTCTCGCCCGGCACGAACTCGAACAGACCGCGGAGCGTGTACAGGTTCCGCGACTGGTCGTTCACCTCGCGGGCGAAATCCGCGTACGCCTCGGGATCGTCGTTCCGCACCGCGTGCTGAAGCCGGGCCACGCTCACCGGGTTCCACAGGTGGTTCTCGCCGTTGAGCCGGTGGTGGTACTCCCCGCCGAAGTCGATCTCGGGCGCCCCGGGCGGACGCGTCTCGTAGGCCTCGCGGTGGCGGTCCAGCACCTCCCGAGCGATCACGTCCACGCCCACGCCCTCCACCCGCGAGGCCGTGCCCTTGAAATACCCGTCCACCACCTCGCGGTTCAGACCGATCGCCTCGAAGAGCTGCGCCCCGTGATAGCTCCGCAGCGTCGAGATCCCCATCTTCGAGATCGTCTTGAGGATGCCCTTCTTGACGGCCGTGATGTAGTGGTCGGTCAGCGCCTCGGCCCCGTCGTCCGAAACGAACTCGCCTTGCTGCCACGCGTCGTGGATCGTCTCCAGCGCCAGGTACGGATTCACCGCGTTCGCCCCATAGCCGCACAGCAGGCAGAAATGCATCACCTCGCGCGGCTCGCCGCTTTCGATCACCAGGCCCGCCTCGCCGCGAAGACCCCAATCCAGCAGCCCGTGATGCAGCGCCGCCGTCGCCAGCAGTGACGGGATCGGCGCACGCCCCTCCGTCATGCCGCGGTCGCTGACGATCAGCAGCGAAGCTCCGCCATGAATGGCATCCGCCGCCGACCCCACCAGCCCCTCGAGCCCACGACGCAAGGCCCCGCCCGGATCGTCCGGATCCGCGTCGAACAGCGCCGAGATCGTCGCCACCTTGAAATCGTCCCGGTTGACCGCCCGCAGGCAGTCCACGTCGCCGTTGGTCAAGATCGGGTGCGGCAGCTTGAGCTGACGGCAGTGCTCGGGCGTCTCGTCCAGCAGGTTCCGCTGCTTGCCCGTGAACTGCATCAGCGACATCACCAACCCCTCGCGCAACGGGTCGATCGGCGGGTTCGTCACCTGCGCGAAGAGCTGCTTGAAGTAGTTGAACAGCGGCTTGGGCTGCGACGACAGCACCGCCAGCGGCGTGTCGGTGCCCATCGAGCCGACCGGCTCCTGACCGTTGGCCGCCATCGGAATCAGGATGAACTGCAAGTCCTCCCGCGTGTAGCCGAACGCCCGCATCCGCTGGGACAGCGTCGCCGGTTCGGTCTCCACCGGCTTGGGCGGGTTGAACAGCCCGCGCAGCTCGATCCGGTTCTCGTCCAGCCACCGACGGTACGGCTTCTGCCGCGCGATCTTGCCCTTGATCTCGTTGTCCACCACGATCCGGCCCTGCTCGGTGTCGACCAGGAACATCTTGCCCGGCCGCAACCGGCCCCGAGACAGCACCCGCTCGGCCGGGAACTCGATCACGCCCGTCTCGCTCGCCAGAACCATCAACCCGTCGGTCGTCACCACGTACCGCGCGGGCCGAAGCCCGTTGCGATCCAGCGTGCCGCCGACCAACCGACCGTCGGTGAAGACCATCGCCGCCGGCCCGTCCCACGGCTCCATGATCGCCGCGTGATACTCGTAAAACGCCCGCTTGTCCGTGCTGATGAAATACGTCGGCCCGAACGCCTCGGGGATCAGCATCATCATCGCGTGCGGCAGCGACCGGCCCGCCCGGACCAGCAGCTCCAGCGCGTTGTCGAAGCACGCCGAGTCACTGCCCTCCGGCTCCAACACCGGGGCGAGGTCCTCCGGGTCGCCCCCGAGCGCCGGACTGCTCATCACCCGCTCCCGGGCCCGCATCCGATTGCGGTTGCCGCTTAGTGTGTTGATCTCGCCGTTGTGCGCGACCATCCGGAACGGCTGGGCCAGCCGCCAGCTCGGGAACGTGTTCGTGCTGTAACGCTGATGCACGATCGCCAACGCCGTCGTCATCCGCTTATCGGCCAGGTCCGGGTAGAAGTCGAACAACTGCGACGCCAGGAACATGCCCTTGTAGATCATCGTCCGGCACGACATGCTCGGCACGTAGAAGTCCTCGGCCGTCTTGCCGAGCCGCTCGTTCACCAGACGCTCGGCCCGCTTGCGGGCCAGATACAGCCGCCGCTCGAGCTCCTCGCCGCCCACGCCGAGCCCGTCGATGAAGAGCTGCCGAACCACCGGCTCGCACGATCGGGCCAGCTCGCCCAGGCAACGGTCGTCCGTCGGCACCTCCCGCCAGCCCAGCGGCGCCAGACCGTAGTGCCCGATCGCCTCGTTCAGCGCATCGTCGCATTGGCCCCGCAGCGCGTTGTCACGCGGCCCGAACACCATCGCCACGCCGTAGGTCTCCGACTCGGGCAGCGCGATGCCCGCACGGTCGGCCTCGGCGACCAGGAAGTCCCACGGCATCTGCATGAGGATGCCCGCCCCGTCGCCGGTGCTCTCGTCGGCCCCCGCCGCGCCGCGATGCACGAGGTTCAGCAGCACCTGCCGACCGTACTCGATGATCTTGTGCTCGGCCCGGCCGGAGATGTTCGCCACCGCGCCGATGCCACAGGCATCGTGTTCATAGTCCGGATCGTACAGGCCCTGCTTCTGAGGCCTGCCCTGATGAATCTGCTCGTTCATGGTCATCCCGTGTGCGGCGCGATCGGCCGGAGCCACCGCGCCTGTCGATCAGTGAACTACCTAGGGATCGCCCTGTAGGCGGAACACATTATTGTAGAGGATTACGGCCCTCGGTACGACCCCGCCCTCAACGAAACTCACCGAGAGCGAGCATAACATGGCTATCTTATGCAGCTTACGCCGGCATCCACCCAGGTGGCATCCTGTCTACCCTTGTCGTTTCCTCCACCGGGGTGCCCAAACCGACATGGCGTTCTGCCCGGAAAGCGGTTCCTAGTAGTCCAACACAATTGAATTTGTCGGTTCCACAACTTCGGGGTCGTCGTCAGAGACGCGACTGTGAAGGAGCGTTGTCGTTCAGGCGCTCCAACAACACAGCTCCCTGACGGTCGCTGCTCTGATAGGCGTATCGCTTACCTGATCGGAACCCACAAAAACAAGTGTGGTCGGGTACTAGTGCTGCCTTTCAGAAGTGTCGCGACGACCTGTCCGAGCCGCCGGAGTCATCCGGCGCGGCCGCGCGGCATGAATGCCGCGGCTCCAGCAGCAGCCGTGGCGTGTGCCCCCCCCTGTCCCTAGTCGCACGATGTGTGAAACGCAGCCCTAGAATCCGTCTCCGACGGCCACCCGACTCGCAGGGTCGGCGGATCAGAGACCCGGGTGGAGTCGGCCGCCAGGCCGACGAACCACGAGGTCACCTCAGGTGTCCTGTGATAGCGAAAGGCCTCCTGTCAACGTGGCGACTTGCTGACGTGTCGACGTGTTGACGTCTCGACGTTTGCCACCCACCGCCCGGCCTCGGGAAGCTCATCGGCCGAGGTCTGCGGACTCGCCTCACCGTCGGCGGCGTCCACCAGGATGCTGGCCGTCGCGCTCTCTCCGAAGGTCTTGTCCCCGTGACGGAAGCCCGGGACGTCTACGGCCAGGGCCACCTTTCCGTCCTCCGACCGGATCTCCAGCGAAGCGGGGCGATCCGCACCGAGCTGGCCCCGAATCCGCCAGCCGCCGAGCCGCACCGAGCCGTCCCGTCCGCTCTTCGGTTCGTCGAACCCACCGCTCGCGCCCTTGGGCACGAGCTGCAACAGCGAGAGGAACCGCATCGTCCGGCACCGCCGCTTGGGCTCGACCGTCGCGTGCCACTGATCCGGAAAGACCTTCGGCTTCTTGCCACGGTACGTCTTCTTGGCCCAGTTGACCGCCGGCGGGTCGAACTCCGTGCTGAGCCTCAGCTCCAAGGGCGTCGTACCCGTCACGTCGACGCGGGCATCCGCCCGCGGCGCCGCAGCGACCAGACGACACCGTCCGCCCTCGGCCCGCATTTCCGTCGGACTGTGCAGCAGCCAGCTCCACCGCGCATCGTGGTCGGCTACCAGGTCGTCATACACCACGACGAGGTTCGGTCGCAGCAGCACGAGGTGCCGCCGGAACCGCTTCAACCCCGCCCGACCGTACGCGGCCGAGGCATCCCCGCAGCAGTAGCTCAACCGATCGCTGTTGAGGAACCGTGCGATCCACCCGAAACCTTCCGTCCCGTCGGTCTGGCCCTTGCCGTCGATCAAGACCGAGTTGTGCCCCCGCGTGGCCTTGTACCATGTCTTCGTGTGCGGATCCGCCATCGCGATGTAATAACCCGAGTTCAGGAAGACCGGCTCGCCGCCATAGATGATGTGAAATGCGTTCTGGCAGGCATGCGCATGACTTACGGCCCCGTAGGGGCTCGACCGGAATCCTACCATAACGTCGTATTCCGTTTTTCCCAGCCCCGTGTGCATCGACACGACGCCGACGTCCCGAAACGCCTTGGCCTGCGGCAGATCCGTCGGCGGTTTCGGCTTGAGCGACGCCGGCTTCGGCGAGCCGTGCACTCTGCGATGCCAGGTCAGACCCGCCGGCAGATCCAGCTCCCGCCGCTCACCGGCGAGACAAGCACCCACGTACCACAGGGCGTACGGATTGCTGAATCGACGCCCCAGCTCCTCGACGAAGGCCAGCCGCTTGTCGCGCGGATGCTCTCGCAGTTCACAGGCGTCGCCGAAGCCGTCCGGGACCGACTGCGGCGGCCAGGTGTACATCAGGAAATCGGGCGCGTTGCGATACCACGCGTGCTGCATCAGATCGACGCCGGTCAATCGCTTCATCAGCGACGGCAGCAACAGCAAAGTGTCGACGTTGACCTTGAAGTAGCTGTTGCCGTTGGCCCATCCGCCGTCGTCGCCGCCCATGAGAGGGAAGCGGGCGAGCCACAGGCCGTACACGTAGCTCGCCCAGGCGGCGGCCTCGGGCAACTCGCCCAGGGTGGCGAACGCCACCTCGGTGAATTCCATCAGCAGGTGCTGCCAGATGTGGGCTCGGAAGACACGGGTCTCGAGGTTGTTGACGTTGGATGCGTACCAACGCCCCGCGCGGACCTTCATCGCCTCGAGCAGGAGCTTGCGCTGGTCCTCCGTTAGCAGCCCGTGACACGTGTCGTAGGCCAGCGCCATCGCTCGCATGCACGAGCCGTCGGCGAAGTCGCTGACCTTGGGGCGCGTGAAGCCGTCGGGGTCCCAGCCGGCCACATGCACGGCCCGACGAATCGCCTCGCGCGCGTACCGCTCATCGTCGGTGAGCAGGTACGTGCTGGTGAGCCACTCGACCGCGTCGGCCATCCTTCCGGCCAGACGCTTGCTGTCCCACCGTCGAAACTTGAAGACCTGGTAGCGGTCTTGACCCTTCTTCGGCGTCGCTGCGTCCGACGGCAGCGGCTTGCCGAGACACGCGTCGGCCTGGCGGATGAAGCGCTGCCGCGCGGCCGCTTGGGCGAAGGCACGCCGGATGGCCTTGGTTTCGTCGGGCGTGGCCCAGAGCCTGGGGTGTCCCTTCGGACACGCGGCCAGGACCTTCGTCGCCGGCGGCAGGAGGCGCACCGTCGCCTCGTCGGTGACACGAAAGGTGTGCGTCGGCGACCACGAGACTTCGCCGGACGAACGTACCGGTCCGACCTGCCAGTACCACCGTCCGGGCGCGAGCCTGCGATGCAGGTTGAAGAACGCGGTCGAGAGGTCGTCGGCCCGTATCGTGGATCCGGCGGGAAACTCACGGTCACGGGAGAGGCGGACCGCATAGCGAACGTCGCGGCGGAAGTCTGCCGGCCAGAGCAGCGACGGCGGGTTGACCGACACGGCCACGTCGAAGGCCGGGCTGGGCACCGCACGGGGATCGGTCAGGAGGGCGTCCACGCCGCCGATGGGGCCTCTGGCCTCGAGCTTTTCGTCCTCGGCTTGGTGGGTGCCTCTATCGATCGTGCGGTTGCTTTGACTGCATCCGGTGGCCAGCCCTGCCACGCCTGCGGCGGCGGTGGTCAGGAACTCTCGTCTGCGAATCCTACGTCTTGCTGTCATACGACGACCTCATAGCAGCCTTTGCCGGTCGGGGTTGGCGATGGCCCGTATGCGCGTTGTCGCTCACTTCGAGCGTCGTCGATCCTATCAGGCCGCGTGCTTGAGGACCAACCGCGACGGTCGGGCGCGAATGCCGCCCTCAGCCCCGGCGGAGGTGCCTCGTCATCCCTTGACCGTGCGGTCAGGCCGCGAGGATGATGTCATCCAACGTATTTGGCTACGTCCGCATGGCACGCGAGGCCGGTTGCGGCACCCCACGGGATGCCCGACCCGATCGGAGGAACACCTCTCATGATTGCGAAGGGAACACGTTTCGGCTGCGTCCCGCTCGTCGCGCTGACGTTGGTGTCCTGCGCGAGCCCGTGTACCGCCGGCACGGCCGGTCGGGCGACATCGCTGGAGCCAGCGCTCGGGGCGCAGGGGACGCTGTCCTTCACCATGAAGGTAGACCAGACGTACCGTAACGGATTGAACGCCAAGAGCGTCCGCGTCGGCTTGCTGGACGTCCCGCGCGTGGCGCGGCTTGACTTCCAACAAGGGCAAGCCGCCTGTCAGCTTCGTTGGATCTGGCTCAGGCGGGGACGAGACCAGAACCTGACGGTGAATACGCCAAGCCTGCCCGAAGGCGAGTACGCGGTCGCTTTCACGTGGGATACCCAGCAGGGATTGTTCAACGGCTACGTGAACGGTACGCCGCTTCGGCTGCCGGGAACGAAACTGGGCTCGTGGTCGGTCCCGCGTATCGATCAGGTTCGCGTCTCGGAGGGGCCGGTCCTCGTGACGTCGGTCAAGGCCCTGCCGCGCTATCTGTCCGAGTCGGAGGCGGTCAAGCTCGTGCCCGAGAAGCTTCGAGGGCGTCATGCGGACCTGTTCGGCGGCAAGCCGGTATGCCGGCCGATGGACATCCAGGGTTCTCGCGGCGGGCTGGTCTATGAGGCTGCCCTGGATGACGCATCGGACATCAAAGGCTGGATCATGGAGGGACCGGGCACGGTGGCGTTCAAGGACGGATGGATGGAGATGGCCTCGACCGAGCCCGAGGGACGCCATGGCCACATCGTGCACTGGTGCCC
Organism: uncultured Planctomycetales bacterium; assembly: GCA_964622545.1. Classification (GTDB taxonomy): domain Bacteria; phylum Planctomycetota; class Phycisphaerae; order UBA1845; family JAFGLZ01; genus JAFGLZ01. The sequence continues at coordinate 83,058 of CAZUQM010000014.1, forward strand.
GAAGGACCTGCCGGACCGGTTCGTGGCCGAGTGGGACTTCCAGGCCGTCTCGGAGCTCGGGTTGTGCATCGTCTTCTTCGCGGCCGAGGGCGCGAAGGGGCAAGACATCTTCGACCCGGCTCTGCCGAAGCGCAACGGGGTCTTCAGGCAATACACGCGGGGTGCGATTCGGAGCTACCACATCTCGTACTACGCGAACACGCCGTCGAACCAGGGCCGGATCACGTCGAACATGCGGAAGAACAACTGGTTCTTCCTGGTGGCCAACGGTCCCCCGGGCGTCGTGCCCGGGTCGAAGGCGGTTCATCACGTCCGCCTGATCAAGGACGGTGCGCACGTCCAGTTTCAGGTGGACGGGGGCGTGGTCATCGACTTCACCGACGACGGCCGGCGGTACGGGCCGATCTTGACCGACGGCAAGATCGGTCTGCGACAGATGCAGTGGATGGTGGCGCGGTATCGCAACCTCAAAGTGTGGCGGCTCGAGGGGCGGTAGGGGCCGGGCTCTCACCGGCCGATGGAGGCGACATCCGATCCTGTCTTACTCTGTCGGGCCTTCCTACTCAGGCGTGGTCCCGCGCTCGTGGCGCTCGGTCCGAGTGTGACGGATCGTGAGCCGATTTAACGTCCGATAACTCATTCGTCCATGTGCGAGGCTTGTGATAAAGCCCGCGGCGGGAGGTGCCGATAACCTAACGGGCCTCCGGCGCGCGCCGCGGACCCGGGGACCACCCCAGGCTGCGTGCATGGAGCGAACGGAATCGCGGCCCGATCCGGCGGATGGAGTCCGCAAATGACGGTGCCAGATACGGTTGGGGGAATCATCCAGGCACGGATGCGCTCGCAGCGGCTGCCGGGCAAGATGCTGCGCCTGCTGGGGGGCCGTCCCCTGCTCCAGGTCGTCGTCGATCGCGTGGCCGCCAGCGATCGGCTGGACGTGGTCGCGGTGGTGACGAGTACGGAGCCCGACGACGATCCGATCGAGCGCTTCTGCGATGCGGCGGGCGTGGCCTGTTTCCGCGGCGACCACGAGAACGTGGCGCGGCGGTACCTCGACGCGGTCGCGCATTTCGGGATCGAGGCCTTCGTACGGATCTGCGGTGACAGTCCGTTGATCGATCCGCGGCTGATCGATCATGGCTTAGAGCTGCTGGCGACAGGCCGATACGAGGTGGTGACGAACAACCTGCGGCGGACCTTCCCCAGTGGCCAGACCATCGAGATCGTGACGGCGGCGGCGTACCAGCGTGGCTTCGGTCGGATGACGCGGCCCGGGCATTTCGAGCACGTGACGCGGTACTTCTACGAGCATCCGCTCGACTTTCGTCTGATCAACTTCACGGCCGACGAGGACTGCTCGAGCTTCCGGATGACGGTGGACACGCAAGAGGACTTCGATCGCATCGAGGCGTTTTTGGCCGGCATCGACCGGCCGCTCCGCGAGTACGGCTGGAGAGAGAGCCTTGCCGAGCTGTACGCAACGACAGTCTAGCGGCGTTGCCACGACGGCGACGCGACCGCTTCGGGCGGCGGTGATCGGCCTGGGCGTGGGCGAGGCGCATGTGGCGGCCTATCGCGGTCACCAGGCCTGCGAGGTGGTTGCGCTGTGCGACTTCAATCGTGACCGGCTCGAGGAGATCGGCAGGAAGGCGCCGGGCGCGGCGCTACATGTCTCGGCTGATGCCATTCTTGAAGATCCGAGTATCGACGTCGTCTCGGTTGCGTCGTACGACAACTACCATTGCGAGCAGACCGTGCGGGCCTTGTCCGCCGGCAAGCATGTGTTCGTCGAGAAGCCGATCTGCCTGAACGAGGACGAAGCGCTGCGGATTCGCGAGGCGCTCGACGCCAACCCGCATTTGAAGCTGTCGTCCAACCTCATCCTGCGGAAGTGTCCCCGGTTCGTGGCGCTCAAGCAGCAGATCGAGCGGGGCGATTTCGGTGAGCTGTTCCTGCTGGAGGGGCACTACGAATACGGCCGGCTGCACAAGATCACCGAGGGCTGGCGGGGCGCGATCGACTTCTATTCGGTGGTGTACGGCGGGGCGATCCATCTGGTCGACCTGATGCTGTGGCTGACGGGCGACGAGATCGTCGAGGTAGCCGCATTCGGCAATCAGGTGGCGTCGCGCGATACGCCGTTTCGCTACAACGACACGGTCGTGTCGGTCGTACGGTTCGCCGGAGGCCTGGTGGGCAAGGTCGGCGTGAGCTACGGCTGCGTCCGGCCGCACTTCCACGACCTGAAGGTCTACGGCACGCAAGCGACGTTCATCAACGGCAGTCCGGACGGTGTGCTCTACAGATCGCGCGACCCCGACGCAGAGCCCGAGCTTGCAACGGAGGCCTATCCCGGCGCAGACAAGGGCGAACTGCTTCACGATTTCATCGATGCGATCGTGGGCGGCACCGAGCCGAGCGTGGGCACGGACGATGTTTTCCGTGCGATGTCGACCTGCCTGGCCATCGAGGCCGCGAGCACGAGCGGAGCGGTGTGTTCGGTGAGGAGCATCTGATGACGACGGCGACGCAACAACCCGCGCTGGCCCGGCCGATCCCGTTCGGGCGACCGATGCTCGACGAGGCGGAGAAGCAGGCGGTGATGCGCGTGCTGGACGGGCCGATCCTGACGCACGGTCCGCTGGTCAAGCAGTTCGAGGCCGAGTTCGCCGCGTTCACGGGTGCCGAGCACGCGGTGGCGACGTCGAGCTGTGCGGCCGCGTTGCATCTGGCGTGTCTCGCCCTCGAGATCGGGCCCGGCGACGAGGTGTTGGTTTCGGCGCAGACGCACGTAGCGACCGCGCACGCGGTCGAGCTGGTCGGCGCGACGTGCCGGTTCGTCGACTCCGAGCGACGGACGGGCAACATCGACCCGGACCTGATCGAGCGGGCCGTCACCGATCGGACCAAGGCCATCGGGCTGGTGCACTACCTGGGCTTTCCGGCGGCGATGGACCGGATCATGGCGATCGCTGAGCGGTACAGGCTGGCTGTGATTGAGGACTGCGCGATCGCGTTGGGCACGACGATCGGCGATCGGCACGCGGGGTTGATCGGCGACGCGGGGTGTTTCTCGTTCTACCCGGTCAAGGCGATGACCACGGGCGAGGGCGGGATGCTGATCACGCGTCGGAACGACGTGGCGGCCCGGGCGTCACAGCTTCGCGCGTTCGGCATCGATCGGAACGTGGTGGCCGAGCGACCGGTGCCGGGGCTGTACGACGTGCAGATGCTGGGGCTGAACTACCGCATGAACGAGATCGGCGCGGCGCTGGGGCTGGCACAGCTCGCCAAGCTGCCGGAGTTCCTACGTGTGCGTCGGCGCAACTTCCGGGTGCTGGCCGACGGGTTGGCCGGCATCGAGGGCGTCGAGGTCCTCGGCCGAGACCAGTCATTGGAAACGGCCGGTTGTTACTGCCTGGTCATGCTGCTCGACGACGAGTTGGCGGCCCGGCGGGCCGACCTGATCGATTTGCTGAAGGCGCGCGGCGTGGGCACGAGCATCTACTATCCGCAGCCGGTCCCGCGCATGACGTATTACCGAACCAAGTACGACAGCCGGGACGGGGACACGCCGGTGGCGGCGCGGATCAGCGATGCGTCGCTGGCGCTGCCTGTAGGGCCTCACGTCGGGGCGGACGACGTGACCAACATGGCGACCATCATCGCCGGAGCGGTCGAGGAGATTCGCAGACTATGAGCTCACTGGAGAACCGACGCGTGGCCCTGATCGGCGGGGCGGGCTTCATCGGCCACAACCTGGCGCTCGAGCTAGTGAGGCAGGGCTGCCACGTCGAGATCGTCGACAGTTTGATGGTCAACAACCTGCTGTCGATGGCCTCCGGCAACCCGGGCTCGATCCCGCCGGAGCAGCTTTCGCAGAAGGGTCTGTACATGCGGATGCTGAACGAGCGGCTGGACCTGCTGCGCGAGGCCGGCGTGCCGCTGCACACGCAGGACGCTCGGGAGTACGACACCCTCTCGCACACGCTCGACCGGATCAAGCCGGATACGATCATCCACCTGGCTGCCGTGGCGCACGCCAACGTGTCGAACAAGGATCCGCACTCGACGTTCGATCACAGCCTGCGGACGCTGGAGAACGCGCTGGACAACGCGCGGTCGGCCTGCCTGAACGTCAAGCACTTCATCTACTTCTCGTCAAGCATGGTGTACGGCAACTTCACCGAGGGCGTGGTGACCGAGACCTCGCCGTGCGACCCGATCGGGATCTACGGCGCGCTGAAGTTCGCCGGCGAGAAGATGGTGATCGCGTACAACCAGGTCTTCGGCATGCCGTACACGATCATCCGCCCGTCGGCTCTCTACGGCGAGCGATGCGTCAGCCGCCGGGTCGGGCAGGTCTTCATCGAGAACGCCCTTCAGGGCAAGGAGGTCACGATCCAGGGCGACGGGTCGGACTTCCTCGACTTCACGTACATCAAGGACCTCTGCCACGGCGTTCTCCGCGTCATGCAGTGTGACGAGGCCATCAACGAGACGTTCAACATCACGTACGGCCGGTCGCGGAGCCTAAGGGAATTGACCTCGGTGCTGCGCGACCATTTCCCCCGCCTGAAGGTTGTCCACAAGGAGCGAGACCGGTTGATGCCGAAGCGTGGCACGCTGTGCATCGACAAGGCTATCGCCATGTTGGATTACACGCCGCGGTACCCGATCGAGCGCGGGTTCGAGCAGTACGTACGCTGGTACAAGGACAAGGTGCATGCGGTTTGTGCTGTGGGCTAATGGGAACCGGGGGACGCGTTGCCTGGCCGCGCTGCTGGGGGCGGGGTATCGTCCGTCGCGGGTCGTCGTGCACCCACCGAAGGGCAGGACGTGGTACACCTCCGTGGCCGCGGCCGCTGAGGCCGAGGGCCTGCCGACGTTCGCCCCCGAAGACCCCAACGCGCCCGACGCGCTCGATCGCCTGCGGGCCGAGCAGGCCGACGTCTTCGTGCTGGCCGGGTACGGGCCGATCCTACGACAGCGGGCGCTCGAGATTCCCAAGAGGCTGACGATCAACCTGCACGGCGGGAAGCTGCCGGAGTACCGCGGCTCGTCGCCGATGAACTGGGCGCTGATCAACGGCGAGGCATCGTTCTCACTGTCGGTTATCCGCGTGGACGCCGGCGTCGACACCGGCGACGTGCTGCTCGACCGCACGTTCCCGATCGGCGCGGACGCTACGATCGTCGACCTGCACCACATTGCGAACGAGACGTTTCCGCAGATGCTGATCGAGGTGATGGGGCAGATCGAGCGCGACGCGCTGCAGCCGCGCAGGCAGGACCCCGCCAGGGCGCGGTACTTCCCGCTGCGGTTTCCCGATGACGGCCTGGTGATGTGGGACATGCTGACGGCCGAGCAGGTCCACAATCGCGTTCGCGCGTTGCGTCCGCCCTATCCGGGCGCGTTCACGTATTTCGACGGGCGAAAGGTCACGCTCGTCTCGTCGCGGCAGCGCTCGTTCGAGTTCCGCGGGGAGCCGGGTCGGGTCTATCGCAAGACGGACGAGGGGCTCCTGGTGTGCGCTAAAGATCGTTGCCTCTGGATTCGCGAGGCCGTCTTCGCCGACGACGGGGCCGACGCGATGGCGGCGATCGATCGCTACGACCGGCTGGCGACCGTCCAGGCCGTGGCCGAACGGTTCTACAGGGGAGAGGCGGCGCCATGCTGATCGACGGATTCGACCCCGACGAGCGGGCCTTCGTGATTGCCGAGATCGGCAACAACCACGAGGGCTCGTTCGAGTTGGCCGCCAAGATGATCGGTCTGGCCGCCCAGGCCGGCGTGGACGCGGTGAAGTTCCAGACTATCGTTCCTGACCGGCTGATATCGGCCGGGGATGAGCAACGCATCCAGCAGCTCAGCCGCTTTCAGTTCTCGTACAAGCAGTTCGGCGAGTTGGCCGGTGTTGCGCGGGATGCCGGCGTTCGATTTCTGTCCACGCCGTTCGACCTCGAGAGCGTGGCCGCACTCGAGCCGCTCGTTCCGGCGTTCAAGATCGCCTCGGGTGACAACGACTTCGTGCCGCTCTTGCAGGCGGTGGCGCGGACGGGCAAGCCGATCTTGCTGTCGTGCGGCATGACCGATCTGGACGGGATTCGTGCCGCCAGGTCTACGATCGACGCGGTGTGGCACGAGATCGGTTGCGAGCAAGAATGTGCGCTGCTGCACTGCGTGGGCAGCTATCCGGTTGCGCCGGAGCAGGTGAACCTGCGTGCGATTGGCGTGCTGGCCGAGACGTTCGCATGTCCGGTGGGATACTCGGATCACACGCTGGGCATCGAGGCGGCGGTGTTGTCGGTGGCGACCGGAGCTCGGATCGTCGAGAAGCACTTCACGCTGGATAAGAACTACTCGGCGTTTCGGGACCATCAGCTCTCGGCCGACCCGGGCGAGATGGCCGAGCTGGTGCGGCGCGTCCGCGAGGCGGAGGCGCTGCTCGGTGCGAGCGAGAAGGCCCTGCAGCCCTGCGAGGAGGGTGCGGCCACGGCGCTGCGCCGGTCGGTCGCCGCGAGGCGCGACCTGGCGGCGGGCACCGTGCTGGACTGGGACGACATCACGTGGTTGCGGCCGGCGGGTGGCATCCGGCCGGGCGATGAAGGCGACGTGATCGGCCGGACGCTGAGGCGGGGCGTGAGGAAGGGCGAACCGATTCCGGCGGAAGGTTTGGAGTAAGCCCAGGAGAGGCGGCACAGTCGCCTTCGACTGTGCGTCTCAGACTGTCCCAGCCGAGGATGTTTGGGCCCCTTACGGGGCTGGGCCACATACGGCGAGCGCATCGAGAGGCAACGTCAGCAGGTCATGTGCGGGATCGCGGGCTACATCGGACCGGCGCGGATCGACGCGTCACGGCGCCAGGAGACGCTGGCGAGGATGAGGCTGCGCGGGCCCGATCACCGGGACGAGGTCCACATCGCCGACGACGGCGTCAACGTCTACCTGTTGCATTCGCGGCTGAGCATCATCGACCTGGACGAGCGGGCGCATCAGCCGATGACGCGTGACGGCTGCACGATCGTCTACAACGGTGAGATCTACAACTATCGTGAGCTTCGGGCCGAGCTGGAGTCGGCCGGTGCGACGTTCACGACGGATTCGGACACGGAGGTGTTGCTGCGGGCATTCGTCGAGCACGGGCCTGGCTGTGTCGGGCGGTTCGAAGGCATGTGGGCCTTTGCCGTCTACGACGAGCGCGGCAAGCGGCTGGTGCTGAGCCGCGACCGGTTCGGCGAAAAGCCGCTGTATCTGCTGCGGGCTCAGGGCGGCGTGTTCTTCGGCTCGGAGCCCAAGCTGGTGTACGCGCTGTCGGGCGAGCGACCGACGGTCAACATGCGGCACCTCGCGCGGTACATGGTCAACGGCTACAAGGCCCTGTACAAGACGGACGAGCAGTTCTTCGAAGGGCTCCATGAGCTGCCGTCGTCGACGAGCCTCGTCGTTGACCACGACCTCACCGAGCGGCGCGAGCGGTACTGGACGCCGACGTACCATCCCAGGTCGATGACGCTGGACGAGGCCATCGAGGCGGTGCGGGAGCGTCTCATCCGAACGGTGGAGCTGCGGCTTCGGGCGGACGTGCCGGTGGCGTTCTGTCTGAGCGGCGGCGTGGACAGCGGGGCCCTGGCGTCGATCGCCGCCAAGCGACTGGGCTGCCAGGTCTCGACGTACTCGATCATCGACCGCGACGAGCGGTACGACGAATCGCGGAACGTGAACCTGACGGTGGCCGACCTCGGCTGCGAGAACGAATCGATCGAGATCCCGACGGCGGGCTCGTTGGACCACCTGGACAAGCTCGTGGCTTATCACGACGCCCCGGTCTGCACGCTGTCGTATCACGTGCACTCGTTCCTGTCGGAGGCGATCGCGGCGCGGGGCTACAAGGTGGTGGTCTCGGGGACGGGCGCCGACGAGCTGTTCACCGGCTACTACGACCACTTCAACCTGCACCTGCACGAGCTGCGGGATCATCCGGACCACGAGCGTTACCGGCAAGAGTGGGAGGCGCACGTCCTGCCGAAGGTCCGTAACCCTCATCTGCGACGGGCCGATCTGTACGACCGCGACCCGAGCTTCCGGGGGCACATCTACCTGAACAACGACGCGTTCGCGTCGATGCTGAAGGCCGACTTCGCCGAGCCGTTCACGGAGGAGACCTACTGCGACTCGCTGCTGCGCAACCGCATGCTGAACGAACTGATGCACGAGTGCGTGCCGCCCGTGCTGCACGAGGACGACCTGAACTCGATGCGGTGCTCGTTGGAGAATCGCAGCCCGTATCTCGACTCGGAGCTGTTCGACCTGGCGTATGCGATTCCGCCGGAGCACCTGATCCGCGACGGGTTCGGCAAGTACATCCTGCGTCAGGCGGTGGCGGGCATCCTGAACGACCCGGTGCGATGCGACCGCCGCAAGGTGGGCTTCAATGCGGCCTTTCGGTCGGTGGTCGATACGACATGCCCGGCCACGAGGTCGCGGCTGCTCGACGACGGAGCGGTCTTCGACCTGGTCGATCGCGACAAGATCGAGGCGCTGCTCGACAAGGAGCCGCTGCCGAACAGCTATAGCAAGTTTCTGTTCTCGTTCGTGAACACCCGGCTGTTCCTGGACCGTTTCGGCTAGGAGCGAGGAGTCCGCATGGCCGCCAAGACCGACGAGCTCGTCCGCCGCCACGGCAAGCCCTTCGACTACTTCGCGCTGGGCAAGGGGTTCCGTGAGGGGGCCGACTTCATGCGACACATGAAGGACTCGGCCGAGCGGCTGCTGCGCGAAGCCACACGCAGCGGCGCGGTCCGTCAGGTGGAGCGGTGTCCGATCTGCGGTGGGCCCGAGACGCGGGAGGAGCTTCGTGTCTTCGGGTTTCCGTACTTGCGATGCGCGGCCGAGGCGTGCCGGCACGTCTTCGTCGGCGCCCTGATCGACGGCGCGATGCGCAGCGCCTTCTTTCGGGAGGATGAGGCCTACAGCGATCAGAACTACTGCAACCCGAGCAAGTCGGCCTTTCGGCTGGAGAACATCGCGCGACCCAAGGTGGAGCACGTGTTGGGCTTCGCGCGGCCGGCGGCGTCGCGCTGGCTGGACATCGGCTGCGGCTCGGGCGAGATCCTGGCCGTGCTCAAGGAGCTGGACGGCTGGACGGGTCTCGGCCTGGAGCTGTCGGATCGGGACGCGGCGTTCGGGCGCGAGCACTACGGCGTGGACATCCGCGGGCAACGGCTCGAGGCCTTCCGGGCCGAGAACCCGAGCGAGACGTTCGATGTGGTCTCGCTGTTCGGCGTGATCGATTGCGTGGAGGACCCGGTCGGACTGGTTCGAGAGGCCGCCGACGTGGTGCGGGCAGGGGGGCTGCTGGTCACGGAGGACGCGAACGTCGATTCGATCGTGACCCAGGCGGTGCGATCCTATCCGGACCATCCGACGCGATCGAACTACAACGGCGTAACCACGGTGCACCAGTTCAGCGAGGCTTCGATCCGCAAGACGTTCGAGGCCGCCGGCATGGAGCCGGTGTCGGTGTGGTACTTCGGCACGGACGTCTTCGAGGTCATCAACCAGTGGTGCTTCGCGGACGAGGGCTTCGCCGACAGTCCGCTGGCCGAGTCGTTGAGTGCGCTGGCCAACGCCATCCAGGCGTCGATCGACGAGCGTGAGCTGAGCTCGAACATGATCTGGGTCGCGCGGAAGCCGGCGTGACGGGTCCGGGCGTGGCGAAGGAGGTTGTGCGCGACATGCGATACTGCACGCGATGCGTTCTGCCCGACACGCGTCCCGGCGTGACGCTGGATGCCGACGGCGTCTGCGAGGGTTGCCGCACCCACGCCCAGCGCGGCGGCGGCATCGACTGGGCTAAGCGTCGCCGCCGACTCGAGACGATCTTCGAGCAGGCGCGGCAGCGCGACCGCGGGTACGACTGCATCATCCCGGTCAGCGGCGGCAAGGACAGCACGTGGCAGGTGGTCACGTGCCTGGCGTACGGCCTGCGGATCCTGGCCGTGACGTGGCGGACGCCGGGTCGGACCGCGCTGGGCCAGGCCAACCTCGACAACCTCGTCCGGCTCGGCGTGGACCATATCGACTACACGATCAACCCCGAGGTCGAGCGGAAGTTCATGCTGAAGGCCCTCGAGCGGACGGGCAGCACGGGGGTGCCGATGCACATGGCGATCTATGCGATTCCGCTGCGGCTCGCGGTGGCCATGGAGGTTCCGCTTGTGGTCTGGGGCGAGAACCCGCACATCGAGTATGGCCGGACGGACGACAGCGACGAGAGCGACGAGCTCGGGCCCGGCTGGGGCCAGCGGCACGGGATCCTGCAGGGCTCGACGCCCGCGGACTGGATCGACGACGAGCTCACGGCCAAGGATATGGAACCGTACACCATGCCGAGTGAGGAGGCGTTCCGGCGTTCCGGTGTGCGCTCGTTCTTCCTGGGCGATTACCTTCCGTGGGACCCGGCCGAGAGCCTGCGCGTCGCGCAACAGCACGGGTTTCAGGTCCGCCAGGAGGGTCCTCGGCTGGGCCTGTACAACTACGCCGACATCGACTGCGATTTCATCTCGGTGCATCATCACTTCAAGTGGCTCAAGTTCGGCTGCACGCGGCTGTTCGACAACCTCGCGCTGGAGATCCGCAACGGGCGTATGACGCGCGACGAGGCGGTCGACGTCATCCGCGAGCGAGGTGACCAGACGCCGCACGAAGACATCGAGGCCCTGTGCGCGTTCTTGCGGATGTCGCGGGACCGCTTCGGCGAGATCGAGGAATCGTTCCGCAACCACGACGTGTGGCAGCGGATCAACGGGGCGTGGCAGATTCCCGGCTTCATCGTGCCGGACTGGACGTGGTCATGAGATTCGAACCGAAGGACCCGCCGCGGACGTTCCGGGTCGGTCGCGAAGGCGCGATCGAGATTGCCGACTGCGGGCGCGTCCATCTTTCGGCCGACGAGCAGGTGACGTTCGTGACGCCGTCGGGCCGCGCGTACGACGTGGCCGCCAAGAGCTGGGGCTTCTACGCCACGCCGTCGGTGAACGGACGGTTGAGGGATCAAGGCTTCCGGACCGCGCTGGTGCGGAACGAGCAGGGGCGGTTCTTCGTGATGCTCGTGGAGCGCGATCGCGTGGCGGATTTCGAGACGTACTGTCGCGACGAGTCGCAGACCGTGGTGGAGTGGCTGGATGAGCGATAGGTCGGCCGACAGGGCAACGCCTCCGTGCTGGTTGTGCGGCTCGACGGGCGGCGAGCTGGTGGCCGAGATCCGCCAGCGGCCGGAGCGCGAGCCCGACTTCGGCATCGACCCGTCGCGCTATCGGCGGGCGATCCATCGCTGCGATCGCTGCGGCGTGTTCTACAGCGCGCACGAGCTGCTCGGCGACGACGTCTACGCGGGCACGTACAACGCGTCGATCTATGAGCATCAGTTGGCCGAGCGGTACGATCGCGTCATGGCCCTGCCGTCGGATCAGTCGGACAACCGGCAGCGGGTCGCGCGGGTGGCGGGGTTCGTCGCGGACCACGTCGGTCCGGCGGATCGGATACGGGTGCTGGACGTGGGCAGTGGACTGTGCGTGTTCCTCGGCGGGATGAAGGAGCATGGCTTCCATTGCACGTGCGTCGACCCGGACCCGATCGCCGCGCGGCACGCCCTGGAGCATGTCGGCATCGACGCCGCCCACGCGGGGACGCTGGCCGATCTTCGCGACGGCGAGCGGTTCGACGTGATCGCGTTCAACAAGGTGCTCGAGCACGTCAAGGATCCGGTGCGACAACTCCGCCTGGCCGCGTCGCTGCTGGCCGAGGGCGGCGTCATCTACGTGGAGCTGCCGGACGGTGAGGCCGCGCTGCGGGCGGGTACGATCGCCGAGCGGGAAGAGTTCTTCATCGATCACGCCACGATTCACTGCGCCGATTCGCTGACCTATCTCGCGGGTGCGGCCGATCTGCACATCGTCGAGATGCAGGCCATCCATGAACCCAGCGACAAGTGGACGCTCTACGCCTTCCTCCGCCGATGAGCGTCGGCCCCGTGCGTCGGTGATCAAGCGTCGGCGAGCTGCCGGAACCATGCCAGACAGCGATCGGCCGACGCGTGTTGTGTGCCCTCGATGAAGGCGTGCGCGGCCCGGGTCGTCCGGTCGACGCGGGCGGCGTAGTGGTCGGGGTCGGTGAAGAGGCGGTCGAGCTCGGCTTCGAACTCGGGCAGGTCGCCGGCGTGAAACCATGCTTCGGTGGCCCACTGCTTCGGGTCATACCAGACCAGGTTGCGGGAGAGCATCATGACGGGTCTGGCCAGCAGGCTGGCCTCGACGAGCGCCGACGTGATGACGCACCAACAGCACACGGCGTCGCTGGCCCTGACCGCGGGCGCCAGCGGCTGATTCTCGAGTACGATCAACCGGCGGTCGGGCGGCAGGTCGCGGTTGAGCCGCTCGTACAGTTCGTGCAGATCCCAGCGTGGATGGGGTTTGATGACGAACCGCCAGTCGCCGCGGCGCCGGGCCAGCTCGGCCAGCTCGCGGGTGCATCGCACGCCGTCGGCCCAATCGACGTACGGCAGGTGTGGGAGCTTGGAGGGCATGCCGGCCTTGGTCGTGCAGATCAGCACGATCCGCCGGTCGGGCGGTATACCGTGCTGATTGCGGAGATCGAGGGCGGGCTCCTCGTCGTTCGATCGTCGGCGGGCGTCCTCCAAGAGCTGGTCGCTCCAGGGATCCCCCGTGACGACGACGCGCCGCGGGTCGAGCCCGTGCTCGATGAGAACGGCGCGGTGTCGCCGACTGATCGTTCCCACGGTCGCGCGGTCGGGAAGACTGGTGAACCAACTCACATGACCGACCATCATCAACCCGTGCGGCAAGGCCAAGGACGGGATGCCCTCATCGACGGCGACGTCGAGGATCGGGGCATGGTAGTTCTCCACGAATCCCGCCGGCTTGCACCGGGCGAGGAACGACCGCCACACCCGGATGTGTTGGGCCATCTTGACCGCGTAGTCACCGAAGAGGAACTCGAAGTGGCACCGGAGGTGAGGGTTGTCGAAGAGGATACGGAGGTCGTCGTCGGCCGAGCTGCCTGCGGCTTGGAACGCCGCGAACGCCTCGCGGGCGAGCGGTGCGATCCCCTCGACGGGTGGCCATGGGGTCACCTGGGATTCGTGCCAGACGTGATGGCCTTCGCTGCGGAGGCAGGTCAGGGTCCGTTCGTCGGCGTTCTTGTAGAGCTGGACGGCCTGATAGCCGAGTTCCCCGCGCACCCGGCGGATCAGGGGGAGCTGGCGGAGCAGGTCGTCGGCGTTGGCGTGGAAGAGCGCGACGGGGCGGTCGCCTAGCTCCGCCTCGACATCCACGGGGGGCAAGCTCACCTCGCTGCGCTTGGCGATGTGGTCCTCGAAGGCGGCGCCGGCTTCCAACGCATCGCGGGACACGAGCCGGACGGGTAGGCCGGCCTGCTCGGCGATCCCGCGGAGCACCCCGAACAGCAGCGGCATCTTGGTGACCTCGACGGGTTGGTCCAGGCCGTGCGAGGGCCCTTCCTCGAAGGTGACGATCTCCTTGGGTTGCAGCGCCTCGACCGCCCGGCGCAAGGCGTAGGCGACCCAGGTCAGGCGGGCCAGCGCGCCGACGTGGCGGAACGCGGCCATGCCCAGCAGGTTGATGCCCTCGAAGTCGATGCGGGCGTGCCGTTCCCAGTGCTGCCATACGGCGGCCTCGTAGGTTCGCATGCGGGGGCGCTCGTCGGGGGAGAGGATGTCCCACGGCGTGAGGTGCTGCAGGCCACGGTGGGAGAGCTCCAGATGGATGTCGGCGTCGAAGGCCAGGACGTGACCGTTCAGCGCATCGGGGGCCTCGGCCTGGACGCAGGCCAGGTCGTCGGCATCGAGCAGGGCTAGGAACGTCGGGCGTGGCATGGTGGTTCCCATCGGCAGGGCCTGCTTGGCCGGCTGTCGTTATCGATACTATCGGACGCCAGCGAAGCAGGCTGAAATGCCGCAGCGGTTTCCCCTGGCCGATCGCCCCGGCGATTGCCGATGTAACCATAGCATCCGGAGGCCCCGGGTGCGTCGCCGAAGGTCCGCGCCGTCCGGCACATCGGGAAAGGTGCTCTCTTGACCCAACATGATCCGCGCGAGTCGCTCTTGCTTCTGGCGAACCAGAAGCGGCCGTATGAATTCCTCCAGAGGGCGTTGTTCCATCTGGCCCAGGTGCCCTCGGATGGTCAGGTCCGACTGCTCACGGTGCGGACCTTCGCCGAAATCGGACTCTTCGGCCCGGCTGTGGAGCTGATCGACGATCAGCCGGGGTTGCTCCAGCAAGCCCCGGACCTGGCCGCCTCGGCCGAGGCCCTTCGCCGGCAGCCGTCGGGGTTCGTGCCGTGGGCCGACCTGGCGGAGGTCTTCGAGAAGAACCTGGCCGCCGCCTGCGAGCGGTACGAGGCGATTCGCGACAACGAGAGCGCGCTGCGCGAGGCGACCGCGGACCTCGAGCTGTTCCGCTGCCATCACGGTAACCTCGGACTCAGCCGTCGTGGCGACGGGTCGCTGCGCGAATGGTTGCCCGGGATGGTCGATTGGCCGGCCATGGTCGAGGGCTGCGAGGCCTTGCGTCCGGACCCGCGAGGTGTGTGCATGCCCATGATCGTCGAGGGGGTCGGGCTGGGGCATGTCGTCCGCGCCGTGTACGACAACACCAGCGAGATGTTCCTGACCTACACGCCGCTGATCCACGTCTTCGAGCCGAACCTCGCGCAGCTCGCCGCGTGGCTGCACGTGGCCGACCACCGCGACATGCTGGCCGACGAGCGCTTCCTGCTGTGGGTCGGGCCGCGGGGCGCCGAAGGCTTCATCGACTACCACCGGGCGGACCGGGCCCAGGCGGTCCCGCTGGGCGTCATGCGTCAACCCGGCTGGGGTCCCGCGGCCGAGCCCATGGCCGCCGGCGTCTTGGACCGCTTGAACGACGAGACGGGGGCGCTCGAGGCGGAGCACCTGGCCGCGATCCGCGCGGGCCTCGCCGGCCGCTCCGAGCCGGAGGAGATCGCCGGGCGTTTCGCCGAGCGACACGACCGTCCGCTGAAGATCCTGGGGATTACGAGCCGGTTCACGACGTTCCTCCAGTACTCGATGCGAGACATCGAAGCGACCGCCCGAGCCCGGGGACACGAGTTCCTGCTGTTGATCGAGCCGCATGATCACACCCCGCTCTTGCGGAGGGATTACATCCTGTCGCGGATCCGGGAGGCCATGCCGGACCTCATTCTGGTGTTGGACCACAACCGGAAGGAATACGAGTCGACGTACGACTACCCGATACCGTACTGCAACTGGATCCAGGACGACCTGCCCCATCTCTTCGGGCCGGGAGCGGGGACGGGGCTTCATCCCTACGACCTCGTCGTCGGGCTCATCGGCAACAGCCGTCTGCGGGAGTCCGGGTATCCGCCGGAGCAATGCCGCTACTTGCCCATGCCGGTCAGCACCGACAAGTTTTCGAACGAGCCGGTGTCCGCTTCCGAGAGGGCGGCTCACGCCTGCGACGTATCGTTCGTCAGCCACCTGCACTACACGCGCGAGGAGGTCCTTCGCGAGGCGCTGGCGCAGGTGGAGCAGCCGGAGCTACGTCGATTGATGGAGGCTCAGTACGAGAGGTTGGGCGACGAGATCGCCGCCGGCGACGTGTCGGGGACGTTCCTCCAGACGG
Source organism: uncultured Planctomycetales bacterium (assembly GCA_964622545.1). Classification (GTDB taxonomy): domain Bacteria; phylum Planctomycetota; class Phycisphaerae; order UBA1845; family JAFGLZ01; genus JAFGLZ01. The sequence continues at coordinate 98,762 of CAZUQM010000014.1, forward strand.
TCGAGCGGATTCGGCTTCTGGCCCGCGAGCTGGGCTTTGAGATCGACCGGTCGAACGCCAACAGGTTCCGGCAGCTCTTCACCGATCGGATCATCAACGCCTACTACCGCGAGCAGGTGCTGCAGTGGACCAGCGACATGGGGCTGAACCTCCACATCTACGGCAAGGGGTGGGAGCGGCACCCGACGCTGGCCAAGCACGCCCGCGGACCCGCGGACCACGGACACCAGCTCCGGTGTATCTACCAGGCCTCGACGTTCAACATCCAGGCCGTTCCCTCGGGGGCGATACACCAACGTCTCATCGAAGGCCTGAGCGCGGGAGGCTTCTTCCTGATCCGGCGGACGCCCTCCGACGACGTGGCCGCACTACAGGAGTCAATTCGGGATCGGTGTATCGCGCTGGGTCTGCAAGACACGACTGAGCTGTGGAACACGTCGGACGCGAACCTTGCCGCGGATGTCCGCGCCCTCAACGAGGCGCTCTTCGCGCCGTCTCAGCTTCACGATCACTTCGTGGCCGACCAGTACTTCGACGCCCGCAGCGGCCTGCGCTTGCAGGCGGGGACGCTGCTGCCGCATTACGATGAGGTCCGTTTCGGCACGCGGGAGGAGTTCGAGCGCGTCGTGGCCCGGTTCATCGAGGATGCTGACGCGCGACGCGAGGTTGCCGCGGCCCAGCGCGCGGCCGTGATCGATCAGTTCGGCTACACGGCCGTCCTCGAGCGCATCTTCGACTTCGCCGAGGAGCGCTTCGCATCGCTTGCCGCGGCCCAAGGCGTGCAGACGGTCACAAGCTAGACCCCATCCATCCTGCCTCGGCAGCCCCCCCGTCGACTTGCCGTTGTGGGGCGAAGCGCCGTGCGACCCTTGCCGGGCGCATGGGGGTCGGGTTGAGTCGGCCTCAGGCGTCGAACGACCGACCCATCGCGCGGTGGATCTCGTTGTGACGCTGCTTGCTGAGCGGGTAGGGCCAGAACGCGGCCGCGGCCAACACGAACAAGATCACCGGTACGCCGACGAAGAGGATGCGCAACCCCATCAGCGCCGAGTCGGCCTGGACGACGGCCTCGCCCTCGTAGCCGAGGCGTTGCAGCGTCTGGCCGATCAAGGCGTAGGCGACGGCCTGGCTGATCTTGCGGCTGAACTCGGCCGCGCCCCAATAGAACCCCTCGCGGCGCCGACCGGTGAGGTATTCGTCGTAGTCGACGGTATCGCCGATGATCGAGTACGGCAGGGACATGAACCCCCCGAAGGCGAGCCCCATCACGCCGAGCAGCACGACGAACAGCCATACGCGATCGGGCGAGAGCAGCCACATCGGTCCGACGGCGACGGCAGCCAACAGCAGCGCGCCGATCAGGGCGGGCCGTTTGTCGGTCCGCTTGCTGAACCACGCCCACAGCGGCACGGCGATGATCGCACAGACCAGGAAGGCCATCACGGCGTAGGGGAAGACGTCCTCGGCGCGAAGGACGTGCTTGGCCACCTGGGCGCCGACGATGACGGGCACGATGATGCCCACGTTGTACAGCAGATACGTGGTTAGGATGATGACGAACGGCTTGTTGCGGAGCATGTCCCCGAAGCGGACGCGCGAGGTTGCTCCGTCGGACCGGCTGAACTCTGCCCGCTCGCGCGTACCGAAGACCGTGATCAGCATCGTGACGAAGATGACCACCCCGCAGATGCCGCTGGTGAAGCTGAAGCCGATGCGTTCGCTGCCGAACAGCCCGGCCACGATCTTGGCCGTGGCGCCGCCGGCGAGCCCGATGATGTAGAAGCCCTGGCGGTAGGCGATCAGGGACGTCCGTTCGTGATGATCGAGGGTCAGCTCGGTGCCCAACCCGTTGTAGGGCACGAGATAGACCGTCGCACAGAGGTAGAACGCCGTGGCGGTCAGGAAGAGGTGCAGGCCGGTGTGCTCGGCCGGGGGCGTGAAGAGTAGGAACATCGACAGCCCGTACGGCGCGGCGACGGCGAGGATGAAGGGTCTGCGGCGGCCCATCCGCGTGCGGGTCCGGTCGGACCACCATCCCATGGGGATGTCGGTCAGCGCATCGAGGATGACGGCGACCGCGATGGCCGTTCCCACCGTACCGGCCGGGACGTGCATGACGTCGGTGTAGAAGTACATCAGGTAGAGCGTGAGGCTGAACTCGAACAGGCCGTTGCCGAACGTGGAGATGCCGTAGCTGAGCTTGGTGCCGAGGGAGAGCTTCCACGACGGCGCGTCGGTCGGCGACGCGGGGTGTGCCTCGGGTGGTGCCGTCGTGCTCGGTTCGGTGCCGGTCATCGGGTTCGGCTCGTTTCGGCGTCAGACGGGTCTGGGTTGCGTGGGCCAAGCCAGCAGGACCACGGCCACCATCGCCAGCAGGATACCGAGCATCTGCACGGGCGTGGGCCGCTCGCCGAGGAAGGCCGCGCCCAGGATGATCGGGACGGTCATGTAGAGGGACGACATGGGCGAGAGGATGGAGATCGGCGCGCCCTCGCACATGCGATAGAACCCCCAATTGGCGATGACGTAGCACGCCCCGACGGCGACCGCAACCAGGTGCCCTGTGCCCAGGTGCAGCTCGGACCATCTGACCTTCGGGGCCAGCAGCAGCCCGATCATGAGGTAGCCGGGCATGTTGAAGACGACGGCGGTGAAGTTGTCGATGCTGCGTGTGGCGATCTTCATCAGGAAGATGCCCAGGCCCCAGCCGAGGACGGTCAGCGCAAAATACAACCAGACGGTCATGGGTGGATTCCTCCCCTTGGGGATGACCTACAGGATGCGGCGCGTCGCTCGTTGTGCGGACTCGTTGGCTCCGCTCAGACGATGCCCTTGACGCGGGCGACGATGTCGTCGGCGCTCAGTCCCACGAACGTCAGGACGTCCTCGGGACTGTTGCCCGACTTCGGGATCCGGGTGCAGGTCATCGTCTGCACGGTGCATGCTCCGGAGGCAGCGGCGGCCTCGGCGATCGCGCCGCCCAACGCCCCGCCGTAGTTGTCCTCGACGGTGAGGATCTTGCCGCCGGTCTTGGCCCCGGTCGACAGGATCGGCTCGGCCTTCATGGGGAAGCTGTACGCATCGATCACGGTCACGTTGATGCCGTCGCCGGCGAGGGCCTCGGCGGCCTTGAGGGCGACGGTGACCATGTAGCCGCTGCTGACGATGGTGATGGCGTCGCCCTCCCGGAGGACGTTGGCCCCGCCGATCTCGAAGGCGGCGTCCTTGTCGTAGAGCAAGGCCACGTCGGGGCGGTGCGTCCGCATGTAGCACATGCCCTTGAGGTTGGCCATGAGCCCGGTCAGGTGATAGGCCGCGACCGCATCGGCCGGCTGGAACGAGAAGCAGGCGGGCTGGCCGCTGCCGTCGTCGGCGGTACCGAAGCTGCGGAAGTAGGACACATCCAGCAGGCCCATCTGGCTGGGCCCGTCGGCGGCGAGGGACACCCCGGCGTGCGAGCCGACGATCTTGATGTTGGCTCGCGTGATGTTGGCCATCTCGACCTGGTCGTAGGCGCGGGCGATGAACTTGGCAAAGCTGCTGGCGAAGGGGATGAACCCGGCCGCGGCGAGACCGGCCGCCGCGGAGATCATGTTCTGCTCGGCGATCTTGCACTCGAAGAAGCGGTCGGGGATCTGCTTGGCGAAGTAGTTGGCGAACGTCGAGTTGCTCACGTCGCCGTCGAGCGAGACGACCCGCTCGTCGGCCTTGCCCAGGGCGAGCAGGGCCGCGCCGTAAGCGCGCCGGGTGGCTAGCTTGCCCTTGCTCTGGATCGCGTCGGACAGGCCGGCGTCCTCGATGGCCCGGTCGAACGGCGGCAGCGCGATCGCACCGTCGGGCAGGGCCTTGGCCTGTCCGCCGGGCGGACTCACGCCAAGGCCGTCGCCGCCTTCGCGGGAGATGCCGAGCTGGTCGTACATGCCGTCGAGGTCGGCGATCGCCTGCTCGGCTTCGTCCTGCTTGAGGGGCTTGCCGTGATTGCCCTCGGCCTGCAGCAGCGGCGTGCCCCAGCCCTTGACGGTCTTCAGGATGATCGCCAGGGGCTCGGGCGTCGTGCCGGCCCTGTCCAGAGCGGCGGCGACGGCCTCCACGTCGTGCCCGTCGATCGTGGTGACCTCCCATCCGAAGGCGTGCATCTTGGCCGCGAGCGTCTCGGCCGACTGCTGACTGGAGACGACATCGGCCTGGCCCTGACCGTTGGCGTTGAAGATCGCACAGACGTTGCTGAGCCCTTGGTCGACGATGAAGTCAGCGGCCTCCCAGACCTGGCCCTCGCGGGACTCGCCGTCGCCGATGATGCAGAAGATGGTCTTGTCCGAGCCGCGGAGCTTGGCACCCAGGCCGAGACCGGCCGCGACCGACAGGCCCTGACCCAGCGAGCCGGTGGCCGCGTCGAAGAACGGCACGCCCTCGGCGGGGTTCGGGTGTCCGTCGAGGACGCTGTCGATCTCTCGGAGCGAGGCGAGGTCTTCGATGGTGAGCTTCTTGGCGTCGGCCTTGGTCTTGCCCACGGTGCCGCCGACGTCGGCGTAGACGGCATAGACGATCGGCACGGCGTGGCCTTCGCTGAGGACCAACCGATCGCTCGCGGGATTCCACGGGTCGGTGGGGTCGTACTTCATCCGCTTTTCCATCAACGTGATCACGAGGTGGGCCAGCGACATGCCGCTGGACGGATGGCCCGAGCCGGCCTGGGTCGTCATGCTGATCACGTGCTTACCGAGTTCGATCGCCTTGGCGTTTACCGCATTCGAAAGGGTCATGATGCTCTCCATTTCCGCTTGATGTCACAGTCCGTGGCCGGATCAGCCTATAGGCTACCACCGGGTACATCAAGTCCGATGCCGAGAGCCTCGTCCTTGATTCACGGGCGAGAGGAGGCGAGAAGGGCTCGCGGCTCTTGTGGCGGAGGGTCGGGGCACCACCAGGCATACGACCGCTATGTTGCGCCGAAGAAGCTGCGCCCCCTTTCGCGGACGCGATCAGTCGTCCGCGTGACGCCGGCGCAGGGCGTGAAGGCGGTCCAGGGCGACCCGGGCCAGGCGGATCTCGCTCGGGCTGACCATGCCGAGGATCCAGGGCGGGTCGGTGTCGACGTCGTTGGTGTAGTAGCCGATGAGGACCTGGCCCGAGCGGACCACGACGCCGGCGTACGAGGTGTCGCCGCAGCTCGGGAGGTCGCTCAGCCGGATGAGTCGATCGGGTCGCACTTCGTAGAGCGAGGTCCGCTTCTTGCCGAGGATGCTGCCGAACCCGTTGAGGGGACCGGGGCTACCGGGATGGTGCCGGCCGACGGCGAAGACCACGCCGTCGTGAGCGAACAGGCAGGGCCCATCGAGTCGTGTTACCGCGCTTCGCTTCTTCGACCACGTCGTGTAGGGCGGCTCGGCGACGGCCAGCAGCGTGCAACCGTTGGGATCGCCGAAGAGGTCGTCCGAGACTTCCAGCCGGGCGGTGGCGATCATGCGTCCGTCGGGCAGGAACTCGATGTCGGTCTCGTCGTTGCGGTCGCCCTCGTGAAGGACCGAGACCTGACGCCAGGTCGTTCCGTCGGTGCCGCTGAGCAGGATGCTCTTGCCGTGCTCCCACCAGTAGGCGGGGACGTACCACGTCTTGCCGTCCCGGGTCTTGGGCCGCCAGAAGAGCCAACCCTCAGGCTCGACGTCCTCGAAGTCGGTCCACTGTACGCCGTCGTCGCTTGAAGCGACGGCCGTGGTGTAGGGTTCGGGGTTCAGGTCTCGATTCTTGAGGACGTACAGGAACAGGCGGTCTCCGATGGGGGCGAACTTGGGATCGCGGATGTCCTCCTTGGGCAGGCTGAACTCACACATCTCGGCCCAGTTGCGGGCGTCGACCGATCGCCACAGGACGAGGTGGCAGTCCTCACTGGCGAAGTGCCAGGGCGAGCTGGCGTGAATCAGGTAGTAGTGCCCGCGCCAATGGATCAGGTCGGTGTTGGAGTTGTGCTCGCCGTCGGCGACGGCGGGCCAGGAGTCTATATCGAGTTCCGCGACCACGTGGGCGGTGTTCGGCCGGAGCGACCAATAGGCGAGAACGCCGCCAAGCGCCAAAGCGGGCAGACCGATGACGACGGCCAGGGCGACCAGCACGCCTCGCAAGACGCGCCGGCGTATCGGGGTCTCAGCGGAGGTTTCGGCGGATTCGTTCGCGGTCTCGCTCATGCCGAATACTTTCCATGGAACAGCCGGGCGAGGCAAGGTCCATCCGAGGATACCCGCTTCCCTCGTTTGGGCCAGAGCCTGGCAGCAGAAACGCGGGACGCAGCCGCGCCGGACGCGCCGAACAGGACAGACCGCGATGCCGTAGCCGGCGAGCGCAGCCTTTCTCGGGGCGCGGGCGCCACCTACAATGGTCACCATGTCAGGCCAGGGCGCACGAGAACGCATCGTCGCGATCGAGACCACGGGTCGACTCGGCAGTGTGGCCGTGGCCGAGGGCGATACGTTGTTGGGCATGACGCGCTTCTCGGCCGATCTTCGCCACGCCGTCGAGCTGTTGCCCGCGATCGATCGGATGTGCGAGACGATGGGGTGGCGGTCGGACCAGTTGCATGAGGTCTATGTCTCTTCCGGTCCGGGCAGCTTCACGGGTTGCCGCATCGGCGTGACGGTGGCTCGGACCTTGGCCCTGGCCGTCGGGGTTCGGCTGGTGCGCGTGCCGACGGTCGAGGTCTTGGCGCGAAACGCCCTGGAGCACGATCCCCCGCCGGAGCATCTGGCGGTTTTGATCGACGCTCAGCGTCGCCAGCTCTACGCGACGGTCTATCACTTGAACGACACGACCTACGTCCGCGACGGCGAGGTCCGGATGGGCTCGGCGACCGAGCTACTGTCGGAGGTCCCCCGGCCGTGCGCCGTCCTGGGCGAGGCCGTGGCCTATCACCGTCAGAGCATCACCGAGATGGGCTTGACGATCCTGCCGGAGCACCACTGGGTTGCCCGGGCGGATCATGCGTTCGGCGTGGGTCGGATGATGGCCCGATCGGGGGAGTATGTACTTGCGAACCAGTTGGTTCCGATCTATATTCGCCTTCCGGAGGCCGAAGAGCGTTGGCGTCAGAGACATGGCACTGATTCGGTCGACACCTGATATCGGATTTGCTGGCTTGGGCAGGCTCTTCTATAAATGTTCTCTTGAACTCCGCTAGTAGTCCGACACAAATGAATCTGTTGGTTTCTCAACTTCGGAGCGGCCGTCGGAGACGCGACTGTGAAGGAGCGTTGTTGTTCAAACGCTCCAACAACACAGCTCCCTGACGGTCGCTGCTCTGATAAGCGTCTCGCCCTCCTGATCGGAACCCACAGAAACAAGTGTGGTCGGGTACTAGTAAGGGGAACCCCTTGAGATGCGGCCGGACGTGAGTTAATCTGACATACACCGGGGTAGACGTATCACATCGTTGCACGTTCGCCGGGCGAGACGCATAGGTCGTGACGTCGATGACGTAGCTCGAGGGGTCGGGACAGCTTCCACTGCCGTACCCATTGGCTACCGAAATGCGTAAGTAGGGCGTGCGCGCCGGTCGTTTGGTCCGTTGCGCGCATGGTTCTGTTGATTGCCTGCGAGGACATCATGGACGAATCCGACGGGCATCTTCTCATCGTCGAACCCGACGCATCTCACGTCGAGCTGATCCGCCTGGGCTTGCAGGCGTCGCCATGGGCCGATCGCCTGGAGGTGGTGCCGGACCTGGGCGGAGCGCGGGCGCGCCTGCGCGACCAGAAGCCGGCGCTCGTGCTGACGCGGTTCGATCTTCACGACGGCCAAGGCATGGATCTGGCCGAACCGACGAACGGTCTGCCCCGCTGCGGCGTGGTCGTGATGGACGAGATCGTCGAGGAAACCCGCGCGGTCGAGGCGATCAAGCGTGGGGCGCTCGACTATGTGGTCAAGAGCAAGGACCTGTTCTCGGGTCTGCCGAGGGTGCTGGAGCGGGCCCTGCGGGAGTGGGAGAACCTCGAGCGGCGCCACCTTGCCGAGCAGCGCGAGGCGCATCTGAAGCAGGTCCTGCTGGCCATCCGCAACGTCAACCAGCTCATCACACGTGAGACGGACCGCGATCGGCTTATCCAGCAGGCCTGCGAGAACCTGATCGAGACACGCGGCTACTTCACCGCCTGGATCGTGTTGCGGGATGAGGCGGGCGTCGTTCAGGGCTCGGCGACGGCGGGCGATGTGGTTCATTTCGAGGAGTTGGTCAAGCAGCTCGAGGCGGGCCGGCCGGTTCACTGCGTGCAGGAGACGGCCGAGGAGGCGTCCGTTCAGGTCTTCATGGAGACCCGCGCGGTCTGCGGACCGTGCCCCTTGGCGGTCGGACGGACCGATCGCGCGGCCTTGGCGACGGCGTTGGCGTTCGAGGGCAAGCGGTACGGGTTGCTGGTGGTGTCGCTACCGGCCGAGCTGGCGGGGGACACCGAGGAGCAGGGCCTATTCGAGGAGGTGGCCGGCGACCTGGGCTTCGCCCTGAGCAAGATCGAAGATGCCGAGGCCCTCCGTGAGACCCAGGAGTTCGCGCGCTCGACGATCGACTCCCTGAGCGCGCACGTGTGCGTGCTCGATGCGGATGGCGTGATCATCGCGGTGAACCGGGCCTGGCGGGACTTTGCCGAGGCGAATCCGCCGGTGCGAGGCAACCTCAACGAGGGGGTCAACTACCTGACGGTCTGCGACGAGGCGGAGGGACGGGACGCGGACCTCGCACGGGCCTTTGCCGAGGGCATTCGGTCGGTCAGCCGGGGCGAGCGCGATCAGTTCCAGCTCGAATACCCTTGTCACTCGCCCACCGATCGCCGCTGGTTCATGGGGCGCGTCACGCGATTCGTCGGCGAGAGCCCATGTCGGGTCGTCATCTCGCACGAGAACATCACCGATCGCAAGCTGGCGGAGGAGTCGCTCGAGTTCCAGTCGATGCTGCTGGACCAGATCGGCGACTCCGTCACGGCGACGGATCTGGACGGCGTGATCCGGTACGTCAACGCGGCCAATGCCCGGCTCCTCGGGCGCTCCCGCGAGGAGCTGATCGGCAAGACGGTGCACGCTTACGGCGAGGATCCCGAGCGGGGCGCGACCCAGCAGGAGATCATCGAGCGAACTCGGGCGGACGGATCGTACCAGGGCGAGGTGGTCAATGCCGCCAAGGACGGCAGCGAGCGGACCATGTTTGTGCGGACGTGGATGCTGCATGACGAGGTGGGCAGCCCCAATGGCATGTGCGGCATCGCCACGGACATCACCGATCGCAAGCTGGCGGAGGAGGCCCTGCGCGAGAGCGAGGAGAAATATCGGAGCATCCTCGAGCACATTGAGGAGGGGTATTACGAGGTCGACCTGGCGGGCCACTTCACGTTCTTCAACGAGTCGACGTGCCGGATCCTCGGCTACGACCGAGACCAGTTGATGGGCATGAACAACCGTCAGTACATGGACAAGGCGAACGCCCGCGCCGTCTACCGAATGTTCAACCAGGTCTACCGGACGGGCGTGCCGGCGCAATCCTTCGACTGGGAGCTGATTCGCAAGGACGGCGCGAGGTGTGCCGTGGAGGCGTCGGTCTCGCTGATGCGTGATGCGCAGGATCGTCCCGTCGGTTTCCGTGGCATCTTTCGGGACATCACGGCCCGCAAGCGAGCCCAGGAGGAGCTGCGCCGGAAGACCGAGATGCTGGAGCGGACCGAGCAGATCGCGCGTATCGGGAGCTGGCAGTGGGAGATCGCTACGGACACGGTAACGTGGTCGGACGAGCTGTTCCGCATCTTCCAGCTCGACCCGTCCGAAGGCGCGGTGTCGTACGCGGATCACGCCCGGCTCTACCCTCCGGAGGATCTCGAGCGGCTCAGGCAGGCCGTCGAGGTCGCCGTCAACGAGGGCGTCCCGTACGAGCTGGAGCTCCGGGCCACGCGCCCGACCGGCGAGATCCGCCATTGCATCGTGCGGGGCAATCCGGAAACGGATCAGAACGGCAGGGTCGTTCGTCTCGTGGGCTCTCTGCAGGACATCACCGAGAGCAAGCGGGCGATGGACGCCTACACGCGGCTTTGCGAGATGGCCACAGAGTTCATCTGCGTGGCCGACATCACCACAACGACTTTCCTCCAGGTCAATCCGGCGTTCGAGCGAGAGCTGGGCTACACGGAGGCCGAGCTCCTGGGCCGGCCCTTCCTGGACTTCATCCATCCCGACGACGTGGCCCCCACGCTGGCCGTGATCGAGGAGAAGCTCCGCCAGGGTCACACGGTGGTCTCCTTCGAGAACCGCTACCGCTGCAAGGACGGCAGCTACCGGCATCTGGTCTGGAACTCGCATCCGACGCCGGAGGAGGGTCTGACGTTCGCGATTGCTCACGACATCACCGAACGCAAGGCCGCCGAGGAGGCGCTCCGCGAAAGCGAGCGCCTCTTGAGCAAGTCCCAAGAGGTCGCGTCTTTGGGCAGTTGGGAGCTGGATTTGCTGGAGAACCGCTTGTTCTGGTCCGACCAGGTCTACCGGCTCTTCGGTGTGGATCCGGACGCGTTTGCCGCCAGCTATGAAGGGTTCCTCGAGCTGGTTCACCCGGAGGACCGATCGGCGGTGGATGCGGCCTACCGCGAGTCGTATACGCAAGGGCTGGAAGGCTATGAGATTGAACACCGGGTGATTCGCAGGGACACCGGACAGGTCCGATGGGTCCATGAGAAATGCGAGCACATCCGGGACGAGGCGGGCAGGGTGATCCGGTCGATCGGCATGGTGCAGGACGTGACCGAACGTCGGGAGGCCGAGCAGGCGCTGCGGGCCAGCGAGGAGAGCTACCGCCAGATCGTCGAGACCGCCAACGAGGGCATCTGGGTTATCGACGCCGAGGCCAGGACGGCCTTCGTGAACCGGCGGATGGCGGAGCTGTTGGGGTACGAGCCGGAGGAGATGATCGGCACACGACTTCACGACCATGCCGTGGGACCTTGGAGTCAACTGGCCGATGTCGAGTTGGAGCGGCGTCGGCAAGGCGCGCCGGGCAAGCATGACTTCGAGTTCCGCCGCAAGGACGGCAGCTCGCTGTGGGCGATCGTCTCGGCGAACCCCATCTACGATGACGGCGGCTCGTACGTCGGCGCCTTGGGCATGGTGACGGACATCACCGATCGGAGGCAGGCCGAGCAGGCCCTGGCCGAGAAGACCCGACACCTGGAGAGCGTCACGGAGAATTCGCCGGACGTGCTGTTCCGCTACGACCGCGAGCTTCGGCACGTCTTCATCAACCGCCGCGCCGAAACGCTCACGGGCTGGAGCGCCGAGCATCATCTCGGCAAGACCCATCGGGAGCTGGGCCTGCCGGAATCGTTGTGCGATCTCTTCGAGACGGCCGCGCTGGGCGTCTTCGAGGGCGGTGAGCCGAGCGAGATCGAGTTCGTCTTCCCGAGCCCCGACGGTCCGCGGACCTGCCAGACGCGCATGGTGCCCGAGTTCAGCAGCGGCGGCGACGTGGAGACCGTCTTGGGCATCGTCCGCGATGTGACGGAGCAACGTCAGGCGGAGGAGCATCATCGCCGGCTCGAGGCGAAGATGCAGCACGCTCAGAAGCTGGAGAGTCTCGGGGTGCTGGCCGGCGGGATCGCGCACGACTTCAACAACCTCCTGGTGGGCATCCTGGGTAATGCCAGCCTGGCGTTGATGGACCTGCCGCCGCATGCGCCGGCCCGCGAGGGCATCCAGCAGATCGAGGAGGCCGCCCAGCGCGCCGCCGAGCTGACCAATCAGATGCTGGCCTACTCCGGACGGGGCAAGTTCGTCGTCCAGCCGCTGGGGTTGAACGAATTGGTCGGGGAGATGGCCCACCTGTTGGAATCGGTGATCAGCAAAAAGGCGGCCTTGCGATTCGATCTGGTTCAGGACCTGCCGGCGATCGAGGGGGATGCCACGCAGCTCCGACAGGTCATCATGAACCTGATCACCAATGCGGCCGAGGCGATCGGCGACCAGAGCGGCATCGTGCTGATCCGGACGAGCGTCTTGGACATCGACCGGAGCTACATCACGCGCGCCATGTTCGACGACACCTTGACCGAAGGGCGCTACGTCGGGCTCGAGGTCTCCGACACCGGCTGCGGCATGGACGAGGAGACCCGAGCCAAGATGTTCGACCCGTTCTTTACCAGCAAGTTCTCCGGTCGGGGGCTCGGGTTGGCGGCCGTGCTGGGGATCGTCCGCGGTCACCAGGGCGCGATCAACGTCTACAGCGAGCCCGGGCGCGGCACGACAATTAAGGTCTTGCTGCCGGTGTGCGGGCGCCAGATCGCCCAATCGGTCGAGTCCGTCGAGAGCGGCGGTGAGTGGCACGCCGAGGGCACGATGCTGGTGATCGACGACGAGCGGTCCGTCCTGGAGGTGGCCAGACGGGCGCTGGAGCGAGCGGGCTTTCGCGTCTTGACGGCCGAGACGGGGCGGGAGGGGGTCCTGCTCTTCGCCCAACATGCCGATGAGGTCCGCGCCGTCCTGCTGGACATGACCATGCCGGACATGAACGGGGAGGAGACCTTCCGCGAGCTCCGCGCGATCCGGCCGGACGTGAAGGTGATCCTGTCCAGCGGCTACAACGAGCAGGAGGTCACCAGCCGATTCGCGGGCAAGGGGCTGGCGGGCTTCATCCAGAAGCCCTATCAGGTCCGGTCCCTGATCGACCGTGTCCGTCGCGTGCTGTCGTGACCGAACCGGACGCTGGCAATCGCCGTCGATTCCCCCTACCTTAACGTCGTGGTGGCCATGGCTCGTGGCACCAGCATCACGGCAAGCGCACTTGAGAACACTGGCCCGCGGGCCCGGGGCCTGCCGATTTAGACTTCAAGAGGGCGAGGGTGCGCCCGAGCGGCATGACCTTCGAGCGCCACGGCCGGTGACGCGGCCCGCCGTGGTCGATGGGGCTTGCCCGCGGAGGGCGACAGCGGAGGACAGTCTTGGCAAGACGGAAGAAGACGACGACGGTTCGGTCGTCGCGCCGACGGACACCTCGCGTGCCGGAGGAGCTCGACCGCCGGCTGCGGGGCGTTCGCGAGCAGTTGACACGCCGGCGCCTCGACGGCCTGCTGGTCAGCTCGCGGACCGATCAGCTCTACCTGACCGGGTTCAACGGCGAGGACGGCCTGACGCTGGTCACGCCGCGTCAGGTGGTGCTGCTGAGCGACTTTCGTTTTCAGGAGGCCGCCGGCCAGCAGGCGCCCTGGGCCCGGTTCGTCATGCGCAAGAAGGGCATCCCCGAGGAGCTGGCCAAGGTCGCGCGGCGCAGCCGGATGGAGCGACTCGGCTACGTGGCCGACCGCCTGACCGTGGCCGAGCTGTCGACGTTGCGTAAGGCGCTGAAGCCCACGGGGGCTAGCCTGGTCAAGGTGCCCAACGTCGTCAGCGACCTGCGGATCAAGAAGGACCAGACCGAGCTGACGGTGATGCGTGAGGCGATTCGCGTGGCCGAAGAGGCGTTTCTGGCGATGCGGAAGGCGATCCGCATCGGCCAGACCGAGCAGGAGCTGGCGGCGCGGCTGAACTACGAGATGTGCCGGCGTGGGGCGGTGGGCCCGAGCTTCCCGACGGTGGTGGCTGAGGGGGCGAACGCGGCGCTACCTCATGCCGAGCCGGGCGAGCGTCGGATCCGGCGCGGCAGCGCCGTGTTGTTCGACTGGGGCGCGCACTACCGGGGCTACTGCAGCGACTTGACCCGGATGGTGTACATCGGTAGAATCCCGCCCCGAATCCGCCGCTTGCATACAATCGTGCGGGACGCCCAGCAGCGGGCGCTTGGCGAGGTTCGTGCGGGGCTGGCGATACGGGATTTGGATCGCTCGGCTCGATCGCACATCGCCGAGCACGGGTACGGTAAGCAGTTTGGACACGCCTTGGGCCACGGGCTGGGGCTGAACGTTCACGAGGCGCCCGGTCTGAGCGCCCGCAACGCCGCTCTCCTGGAACCGGGGATGGTGGTGACGATCGAGCCGGGCATCTACCTGCCGGGCGTCGGCGGCGTGCGGATCGAGGACGACGTGCTCGTGACCGATGCGGGGGGCGAGGTCTTGTCGAGCCTGCCCAGTGACCTGGCGTGGTCGGTCGTCGATCTATAAGGGCCCAGCGCCGATGGATATCGAGACAGTCCGCAACCTGATCCAGTTGATGGTGGACAACGACCTGGCCGAGCTGGAGGTGCAGGACGGGGAGAGACGCGTGGTCCTCAAGCGCCAGGGCGAGCAGCTCTCGGGCGAGGACATGGCGGCGATGGCCGCGCGGGTCGTTGCGGCCAATGGCGCCGCTGCGACCGAACCCGGGTCCGCATCGCCGGCCGCGGAGGAGCCCGAGGCCCAGGCCGAAGAGGACGAGAACGTCGTCACCATCACCTCGCCCATGGTGGGCACCTTCTATGCGGCTCCTGATCCTGATACGCCCCCTTACGTGCAAGTCGGCAGCGAGGTCCAGCCCGATTCGGTGATCTGCATCATCGAGGCCATGAAGGTCTACAACGAGATCAAGGCCGAGGCGCATGGCGTGATCGAGAAGGTCCTGGTCAACAACGAAGATCCGGTGGAGTTCGGTCAGCCGCTCTTCGTGGTCCGGCCGGCGCCGTAGGCGCTGTCGTCAAGGTACGGGGCGGAGTCGATGCTCAGTCGTATCCTGGTAGCGAACCGTGGTGAGATCGCGCTGCGGATCATCCGCGCGTGTCGTGAGCTGGGCATCCAGACGGTGGCCGTCTACTCCGAGGCCGACAGCGAGGCGTCGTACCTGCGCTTGGCGGACCGCGCGATCTGCATCGGTCCGGCGAGCCCGGCCGAGAGCTATCTCAAGGCCGATCGCATCGTCGCCGCGGCCGAGATCGCCAACGTCGACGCGATCCATCCCGGCTACGGCTTCCTCTCCGAGAACCCTCTGTTCGCCGAGCAGTGCCGCGAGTCGAAGATCGAGTTCATCGGCCCGTCCGCCGATGCCATGCGGACCCTGGGCGACAAGAGCGGCGCCCGGAAGCTGGCCAAGAAGAGCCGCGTGCCCGTGGTGCCCGGCAGCTCCGACCCGCTGGAGACCGACGACGAGGCGGTCGACCTGGCCGAGGAGATCGGCTATCCGGTGATGATCAAGGCCGTCGCCGGCGGCGGCGGACGGGGCATGCGGGTGGTGCACAATCGGGCGACGCTCTTGAGCAGCCTGCGCAGTGCCCGCGCCGAGGCCGAGGCCAACTTCCGCAACCCGGGCATCTACCTCGAGAAGCTCATCGAGGAGCCGCGGCACGTCGAGGTCCAGGTGCTGGCCGATCACCACGGCAACGTGGTGCACCTGTGGGAGCGCGACTGCACGCTCCAGCGGCGGTATCAGAAGCTGATCGAGGAGACGCCGTCGCCCGGCATCAGCCAGTCGACTCGGGAGGAGCTCTGCAAGGCCGCGGTGCGGCTGACCAAGGCCGCCGGGTACAGCTCGGCCGGGACGATCGAGTTCCTCGTCGACAGCAAGCAGAACTACTACTTCATCGAGGCCAATGCCCGTATTCAGGTGGAGCACCCGGTCACCGAGATGGTGACCGGTTTGGATCTGGTCAAGTGGCAGATCCGGATCGCCGGGGGCGACGCGCTGGACCTCAAGCAGCGCGACGTCGTCCAGCGGGGTGTGGCCATCGAGTGCCGCATCAACGCCGAGGATCCGGCCAACGGCTTCAGCCCCTCGCCGGGCCGGGTCGAGCAGTTCATTCCCGCCGGGGGGCACGGCGTTCGGGTGGACACGCACATCCATCCGGGGTACGTCATCTCGCCGCGCTACGACAGTCTGATCGGCAAGCTGATCGTCCACCAGCCGACGCGCCGTGAGGCGGTGGCGTGCATGAACCGCTGCCTCGAGGAGTTCGTCATCGAGCCGATCAAGACGACCTTGCCGCTCTACCGCGAGATCTTCAGCCATACCCGATTCCTGCGGGGCAAGGTGGACACTGGATTTATCGAGCGGACGTGGTAAGGTATGCTGCTCGTTCTGGTCAGCCGGTGTCATTAGGTAAAGGTGGACCCCCATGGCAGATCTCTTGAAAGGTAACGCGGTTGTCGGCCAGGCCGGCGGCCCGACGGTGGTGATCAATCAGTCGCTGGCCGGTGTGATCCAGGAGGTGCAGAAGCACGACCACATCACACATCTGTTGGGCGCCCGCCACGGTGTGTCCGGCATCCTGGCTGACGACTTTATCGATCTGAAGCGTCAGCCTTCCGAGATGGTCGAGCTGGTGGCGTGCACGCCGGCCTCGGCGCTCGGCTCGACGCGGCACAAACCCGTGGAGAAGGACTTCGAGCAGATCCTGGATCGTTTCCGACAGCGGAACGTCCGGTACTTCTTCTACATCGGCGGGAACGACTCGGCCGAGGCGGCCCAGATCATCAACAAGATGGCCCAAGAGGCCAAGTACGAGCTGCGCACGATCCACATTCCCAAGACGATCGACAACGACCTGCTGGTCACCGACCACTGTCCGGGCTACGGCAGCGCGGCCAAGTTCGTGGCCTCGGCGTTCATCGGCGACAACCTGGACAACCGGGCGCTGCCCGGCATCAAGATCAACATCCTGATGGGTCGGGACGCGGGGTTCATCACGGCGGCCAGCATCCTGGCACGGCAGCGCGAGGACGACGGTCCGCACCTGATCTACGTGCCCGAGGTCTCGTTCGACCCCGACACGTTCGTCGAGGACGTCAGCCGGGCCGTGGACACGCACGGTCGATGCCTGGTGGCCGTCAGTGAGGGCATACGCGATACGGAGGGCACGCTCTGGGCCAAGCGGCTGGCGACCGAGATGGGCACGTCGGACATGGCTCAGCGGGACGCGTTCGGGCACTTCCAGCTATCCGGGACGGGCGTGCTGGCCGATTACCTGGCCGGTCTGGTCAAGCAAAAGCTCGGCAACACCAAACCGGGGCTGCGGGTTCGGGCCGACACCTACGGTTACCTCCAGCGGAGCTTCCCGTCGTGGAGTGAGGTGGACGCGTGGGAGTCTCGGCTTTGTGGTCAGATGGCCGTGAGCTACTCGCTGGAGGCCGACCAGGACGGCAGTGTGGCGCTGGTTCGTCTGCCGGGCACGAGCTATGCGTGCGGCACGCAGTTGGTGCCGCTCGAGGCCGTCGCCCCGCCTGAGCCGCCGAAGACGCAGAGCCTGCCCCGCGAGTACATCAACGACGCTGGCAACTACATCAAGGACCAGTTCCTGGTCTACGCCGGTCCGCTGGTCGGCAACCTGCCGAAGGTCGGCTGGTTCGAGCAGGTCAAGACCGGCCAGCCCTACGGGGCCAAGACGGCGAAGCTGGGGTAGGCGACAGGAGGACCGGGTTCAGGAGGGCGAAGGGCTCAGCTCGGGAGGGCGAGGCCACTGCCGAGCCGTTCGGGCCTGACGTCAGATCCAAGATCATCGACTCACCCCCGCCGGCGGACGCTGTCGTTCGTCGGCGTTAATTTTTGGCTTGAAGGGCCAACAGAGAATGCCGGGGTCGTAGCTCCCAGCTTGAGCTACCGCTTCTCGGCCAGCTCCAATCGCCGGCGGAACGCGGCAGCCTCTTCGGAATCGGGTTGGGGCCAGGGGAAGGTGGCATGGGCGGGATCGAACTCGACGAGTCCGCCGCCGTCGGACAGGGCGCCGTCGACCGCGGGCAGGTTCACGTCGTCCAGCTTGCCTTTGCGCTTCTTGACAAGCCGTAGCAGCGTCAGGCTGATGATCCACAGATCGAACCAGAACGACCAGTTCTCGACGTAGTGGATGTCGTGTTGGATGCGGCGGTGCAAGTCGGTCCGGCCACGCCAGCCGTTGACCTGCGCCCAGCCCGTGATGCCGGGCTTGACCCAATGCTTGTGGCTGTAACGGCTGATGACGTGCTTGAAGGCCTGGACGAACTCCGGCCGCTCGGGTCGCGGGCCGACCAGGCTCATCTGGCCGACGAGGACGTTGAAGAGTTGCGGCAGCTCGTCGACGTTGGTCTTGCGGAGGAGCCGGCCGACGCGGGTCGCGCGGGGATCGTTGTCGCAGGCCCAGACGGGGCCGGTCTCCTGCTCGGCATCGGCCCGCATGGTGCGGAATTTGACCATGCGGAATCGCTTGCCGTCCAGGCCGACGCGCTCCTGGAGGTAGAAGATCGGGCCGCGCGACGTCAGCTTGATCAGCGGGGCGACCACGGCGAACAGCGGCGCGAGCAGGATGAGCCCGACGCCCGAGGCCGTGACGTCGAAAGCACGCTTGGCCAGCATGCCGCTGAGGGGCAGATCGTGCCCGCTCATCTCGATCACGGGCGTCTCGCCGATCTGGTCGACGCGGGGGATCAGGTGGAGCCCCGGGAAGATCGACGGCGTGATCTGGAGGGGCACGCCCTCGCGCTCGGCCATCTGGGCGACGCGCAGCAGCAGCCGGGTCCGTCGAGGCGGGAGGTCGAGGATGACCTGGTCGACCTCGCCCTGGCGGATACGGAGCAGGGCGTCCTCCTCGCTGAGTCGCGAGACGCCGGGCGCGTTGACGTCGCCGGTGGCCTCGATGCTCCGGACCGGCGCGAAGATTTGCTTGCGCAGGTGCTCTGCGATGTCGCTGCCGAGCGAGTCGCCGCCGAAGATGAGCACACGTCGGCCCGCTCCGGCTCTGGCCTGCCACCAGGTGGAGAGGTGGGCAAAGACGACACGGGCGAGCAGGAGTCCGACGGCCGCGGAGCCCAGGAAGAGCGTGAACACCATCCGGGAATAGGTGAACAGCTCGGACATCTTGAGGTAGAACGTGCCGGCGATCCACACGCCGGCCAGCAGGATGACGCTGACCAGCGTCTGGCGGAGCAAGGGGGTCAGGCCTCCGACGGCGGATCGGAGGTTGTAGGCCCCCGAGAAGGCGAGCGTCAGGGCCAGGAAAGGCCATAGGTGCAGAAAGAGATCGACGTGGAGCCTGACCGGCAGTACGGGGTCGGGCAGGATCACGTAGCTCTTGAGGGTCAGGGCGACGGCGAGGCTGGCGACCAGGACGAGCTGATCGACCAGGAATAGGATCACGACGCTGGAGGTAATGACCTTGCGGATCATGTCGGGAGAGTCTCGGTGTCTGCCCAGGAGATCGGCAATCGACCGTCCGCGCCTTGATCGCCACCGGCTTGGGCCGTTCCGTACCGGTGAGAGCCCTCCAGGGCGTTGCGCCAGGACCGCGCGGCGGCGCAAGATCAAGCGAGCCCGCGTTCTGCGTCGCCGGTGCGGGGAAGTCCTGGAGGCAGGCCCATCTAGCTGATCTAGCCTACCCCGCGGCCGGATGGCGGTCAAGGCAAAAGGGCGTGGGGTGACGAGTACGGGGCTGTGGGCGTGGTCTTATCGCTCCCGGCAGGGCTGCGGACCGTGGGCATGGGAGTCGCCTTGGGGGCCTGGCCGAACCGCGTGCGGGGGAGTCCTTCCCAGGGTTGACAGGGCGGCTGCTTGACGCGCCGGGAGAGGAGTTAGACGCGCCAAACTTTTGTGCTTTCAATATTTGGCTTTTCTTGGCGCAAAGCCCTTGACAGGGGTGACGGGCTTCGGGATGATGGGGTTCCCACGGTGTGAGGTACCACACTGTGGTACTACCTAATCAGCGAAGTTTGGACACACCTGTTCGGTAGCTGGGTGCGGTATGATCCGATGCCCGGCGATCCTATCGCCGCAATCGGGCTGGTCCCAGTGGCCGAATCCGCTGACAAGTTGAGCCGCTGGTGAGCCGCCGGTGTCTGATGCTCGCCAAGGTGTTACGGTAGTTTGGCGTCGTAAGGAACCGGTACCGCTACAGATTAGGAGGTAGATCGTGGCCAGGCTCGACGAGATTCCGGCCGAGTTCTCCCGTCCCGAGGTGCTGGAGGTTTTCAGGGAGTACTACGCGGGGCTGGAGGAGGCTGTCGAGATCAAGCTGCATGGAGCAGCGACGGGGGACATGAAAGAGACCTAGCCCCATTACCCTAGCAAAGCGGCATCCGGGTCGGATGCGAGTCGCCGGGCGACGTGGCTGGCAACCACAACGGCGCGAGGCGGAACACGAGCCTTCAGCCCTGCCCAGATGCTACCGGCCGGGCCGCTTGAGATACCCGAAACGGATTGGTTGGGCCAACGAGGAGAAACGTAAATGCCTAGCTATGTTATTCCCGAGAAGTGCGACGGGTGCAAGGCGTTGGACAAGACTGCATGCCAGTACATTTGTCCGAACGACCTGATGGTGCTGAACAAGGAATTGATGAAGGCCTACAACCGCGAGCCCGAGATGTGCTGGGAGTGCTACAACTGCGTGAAGATCTGCCCGGTGCAAGCGATTGAGGTTCGCGGTTCTGCCGACTTCACGCCGATGGGCGCTATGGTTACGCCGATGCGGAGCACCGACGCGATCATGTGGACGGTGAAATTCCGCAATGGCATGCTCAAGCGGTTCAAGTTCCCGATTCGGTCCACGGCGGAAGGTTCGGCCGTGCCCGACGGCGGTTTCGGCGATGGCGCGGGCGACCTGAACAGCCAGGAGCTGTATACGGAGCCGGCCTCCAACGGTCTGGACAAGATCGCGACCCTGTAGTCCGTAACGAGCGACCAGAACAACCCATCCATCAAATGGGAAGGTGAAACGACCATGGCAGATTTCGAGACTGTAGAAGTCACCACCGATCTGCTGATTTGTGGTGGCGGTATGGCGGCTTGTGGGGCTGCGGTCGAAGCAGTCCACTGGGCCAAGCAGAACAACATCCAAGTCACGATGGTGGACAAGGCGGCCATGGACCGCAGCGGTGCGGTCGCGATGGGCCTGTCGGCCATCAACCAGTACGTCGGGATCAAGGACGGCCAGAACACCTTGAAGGACTATGTGGACTACGTCCGCAACGACCTGATGGGCGTGACGCGCGAGGACCTCGTGGCCAACATCGCACGTCACGTGGACAGCTCGGTGCACCTGTTCGAGAAGTGGGGCCTGCCCATCTGGAAGGATGCGGACGGCAACTACGTGCACGAGGGTCGTTGGCAGCTGATGATCAACGGCGAGAGCTACAAGGTCATCGTGGCCGAGGCGGCCAAGAACGCCCTCGGCGTCGACAACATCTACGAGCGCGTCTTCATCGTCGAGCCCATCCTTGACGGCGATCGGATCGCCGGAGCGGTCGGGTTCAGCGTTCGTGAGAACAAGTTCTATGTCTTCAAGGCCAAGGCCGTCATGGCCGCGATGGGCGGCGCCGTCCACGTGTTCAAGCCCCGGTCGGCCGGTGAGGGTCTGGGTCGCGCCTGGTATCCCCCGTGGAACAGCGGCTCGAGCGCCTACTTCACGCTGCGTGCCGGTGCCGAGATGACCTGCCAGGAAGTCCGGTTCATCCCGGTGCGGTTCAAGGACGCCTACGGCCCGGTCGGTGCGTGGTTCCTCCTGTTCAAGTCGCGTGCGACGAACGCTCTGGGCGAGGCCTACATGCAGACGCGCTCGAGCGAGCTCGACAAGTGGGCCCCGTACGGCAAGGTCAAGCCGGTGCCGGCGAACCTGCGGAACTGGCTGATGATGCTGGACGTGATGGAAGGCAAGGGTCCGATCTACATGCGGACCGAAGAGGCTATCCAGAAGCTCTCGGAGGATACGCCCGACGAGAAGGAACGCAAGAAGAAGCTGAAAGAGCTCGAGGCCGAGGCCTGGGAAGACTTCCTCGACATGACGATCTCGCAGGCGATTCTCTGGGCCGCCAGCAACATCGAGCCCGAGAAGGCCCCGTCCGAGATCGCCGCGGCCGAGCCCTACTTCATCGGGTCGCACTCGGGTGCGAGCGGTGCGTGGGTCAGCGGTCCTGAGGATATCCAGACCGACGAGAGCAAGGGTGAGTACTTCTGGGGCTACGCCAACATGTCGACGGTGCAGGGTCTGTTCTGTGCCGGTGACGCCAGCGGCGCCTCCAGCCACAAGTTCTCGTCCGGCTCGCACGCCGAAGGTCGCATCGCGGCCAAGGCGGCGATCAAGTTCATCGTCGAGAACAGCGAGCAGCCGAACGTCGATATGGCCAAGGTCGAGGAGATGAAGACGAAGATCCTCGCCCCGCTCGATCTGTTCGAGCAGCACAAGGCCGGTACGAGCGATCCCAACATCAGCCCCGAGTACATCAAGCCGAAGATGTTCATGTTCCGGCTTCAGAAGCTCATGGACGAGTACGCCGGTGGTGTGACCGCTCAGTTCATGACCAGCAAGGCCAACCTCGAAAAGGCCCTCGATCTCCTCGCCTTCCTCAAGGAGGACGCCGAGAAGCTGGCCGCTGAGGACCTGCACGAGCTGATGCGTTGTTGGGAGAATGTCCAGCGGATGTGGCAGGCCGAGGCCCACGTGCGGACGATCCTGTTCCGCGAAGAGACGCGTTGGCCGGGCTACTACTTCCGCAGCGACATGCCCGAGATGAAGGACGACTGGCTCTGCTTCGCCAACTGCAAGTGGGATCCGA
The DNA here is from genome assembly GCA_964622545.1 of uncultured Planctomycetales bacterium. GTDB lineage: Bacteria > Planctomycetota > Phycisphaerae > UBA1845 > JAFGLZ01 > JAFGLZ01. The sequence continues at coordinate 121,180 of CAZUQM010000014.1, forward strand.
ACAAGGGTGAGTGGGAGATGTGCAAGCGCCCGATCATCAACGTGTTCCCGCAGCCGGCAGAGCACGAGTTGCTTGGCGGGTAGTCACCCGAGGTACGGGCGAGTCGCCCAAGGGAGATTGCCACGTCGCAGCATGACGTAGCCAACTCGCTGGATCCAACCCTATCCTCCAGGCGCCCCGCGCGCCTGGGGGATAGGTCGTTTATCGCGAGCCACCCATATCCCCGTGCGAGCCTAAAGGACGTACGATGATGGCAGCACGCATGATGGTGGGGGAGTCGGCCTTGACTGACGCGAATCTCGATCCGGACCAGATCCCCCAGTGTCCACACTGCAGCCAACCCATGAAGCGGTGGGAGGTGCCTCCCGAATCGAGCTGGGACACGCGCTGGATGTGGGGCTGCTTCAACGACGAGTGCCCCTACTACATCCGAGGTTGGGCGTGGATGCGGGAGCAGTTCCGACAAGAGGCGAGCTACCGGTGGCGGATCGATCCGTCCACGGGCGAGAGCGGGCCGCTGCCGGTCTGGAGCCCGGAAGCGCTGAAGAACCGGATTCTCGATACGTAACTCATCGCGGTTCGCGGGCCGTACCAGGTGAAGGTTGTGACTGACGAACAGACGACGCGACAATTCAAAGAGGCCGTCCTCCGGGACGCGCCCCGCCTCAAAGCGAGCGACAGCTTCAAGTTCGGCTGCCATCCAGGCGTGACATGCTTCAACACCTGTTGTGCGGACGTGAACATCTTCCTCACCCCGTACGACATCGTGCGTATGAAGACCCGCCTCGGCGTCGACTCCGAGACGTTCCTCGATACCTACACGATCGTCCCGTTCACGAAGGAGCAGCGCCTGCCCGTGGTCGTGCTCAAGATGCGCGACGACGAGGGCAAGACGTGCCCCTTCGTGACCGACCAGGGATGCGGTATCTACGAAGACCGACCCTGGGCGTGCCGCATGTACCCCTTGGGCATGGCCGCGCCGGGTGAGTACGAGCAAGGCTCGGAGGCGTTCTACTTCCTCATGGAGGAGGAGGGCTGCAAGGGCTTCGACGAAGACCGCAGCCAGACGGTCACCGAATGGATGGCCGACCAGGGCGTTACCGAGTACAACGAGATGGGGGAGCTGTTCAAGGCCTTGACGACCCATCCGAAGCTCCAGGGGGACGTCGATCTGGGCCTGGCCCAGATGGATATGTTCCACACCGCCTGCTACAACCTCGATAAGTTCCGCCGGTTCGTGTTCGAGACGTCGTTTCTGACCAAGTTCGACATCCCGGACGAGCGCGTCGAGAGGATGCGGACGGACGACACGGAGCTGATGAAGCTCGCCCTGGAGTGGCTGCGGTTCAGCATCTGCGGTGAGCGGACCATGACGATTCGCCCCGACCTGCAAGCCGAGAAGGAGAAGGAGCTCGCCGGGGTCATCAAGGCGCGGCGCGAGGCGGCGGCCAAGACGAAGGCAGAGGACCAGAGGAAGCGGAACCGGTAGGCCGTGCCGGGAGGGGCCCGCGCGAGCGGGTCCGCCCTAGCAGCGCGGCGACGAGAAACGAGGGAGCCCTGTGACAGAACCGAAATCGGATAAGGCCATCCTGGTGATCGGCGGCGGCATCGCCGGCATGACGGCCGCGGTGGAGGCCGCCGAGGTGGGCTACAAAGTCGTGCTGGTCGAGAAGGAGCCGTGCCTGGGCGGCCGGGTGGTTCGGATGAACCAATACTTCCCCAAGCTCTGCCCGCCGACGTGCGGCATGGAGATCAACGCCCGGCGCATCCGCCAGAACCCGCTGATCACGGTGTACACCATGGCGGACGTGCAGAGCGTGAGCGGCTCGCCCGGCGACTACACCGCCACGATCAAGCTCAACCCCCGCTACGTGACGGGCAAGGTCGACCTCGACGCCTCGCACGCCGAGGCCATCGGCAGCGAGCGCGTGGATACGTTCAACGCCAACATGGGCAGGACCAAGGCGCTGTACAGGCCCTTCCCCCAGTCGTTCCCGTCGCAATGGGTGCTGGATCGAGAGGCGATCAGCGACGACGACGTGGCCAAGCTGAAGGAGACCGTGCCCGACGGCGCGATCGACTTCGACATGCAGCCCGAGACGATCGAGGTCCAAGCCGGCGCGATTGTGGTGGCCACCGGCTGGGCGCCCTTCGATGCGACCAAGCTGGACAATCTGGGCTTCGCGCAGTGCGACAACGTGATCACGAACGTGATGATGGAGCGGCTGGCCTCGGACTGGGGTCCGACGGGCGGCAAGATCGTGCGCCCGGGCGACGACAAGCCGCCGGCGAGCGTGGCGTTCGTGCAGTGCGCGGGCAGTCGCGACGAGAACCATCTCCAGTACTGCTCGGGCGTGTGCTGCATGGCGTCGCTCAAGCAGGCCCGCTACGTCCGCGAGCAGCTTCCCGAGGCCGACATCACGATCTTCTACATCGACATCCGACCGACGGGTCGGCACGAGGATTTCTACTACGAGCTGCTGGCCGACGAGAAGATCCGCTTCATCAAGGGCAAGGTGGCCAAGATCACCGACGCCGGTGGCGGGAATCTCAAGCTCGACGTCGAGGACTCGATCTCGGGCACGAAGGTCCCGAGCACCTTCGAGATGGTGGTGCTGGCCACGGGCATGGTGCCCAACCTGGCGATCGAGAAGCTGCCGCTCGACCTGCAGTTGGACGGCTATGGCTTCATCGTCAACGGCGAGGACAAGGGCATCTTCTCGGCCGGTGTCGCGAGGCATCCGATCGAGGTGACGCGGACGGTGAAGGAAGGCACGGCCGCGGCGCTCAAGGCGATTCAGTTCATCACGCAAGGCTGAGGAGGCATAGGCTCCGATGGAAGGCAAGCTGGGCGTATACATCTGCACGGGCTACGGCATCGGCGAGGCGCTGGACGTCGACGCGCTGGAGAAGCTGACCCAAGACGATGAGTTCATGGACCTCAAGGCCGACTTCGTCAAGACGGTTCCGTCGTGCGAGGGCGACGACCTCGAGGCGATCAAGAAGGAGATCGTCGACGAGGACCTTCGCGGCGTGGTCATCGCCGGCCCGAGCTTCCGGTTCTACGATGACGACCCGTTCCACGAGATGAAGAACGACCGCGTCATCGAGTTCGTGAACCTCCGCGAGCAGGTGGTGTGGTGCAACGAGCCCAACCACGAAGACACCCAGAAGATGGCCGAGGACTACATCCGGATGGGGATGGTTCGCGCGTCCAAGTCCGTCGCCCCCGAGCCCTTCGAGCAGGCGTCGCAGATCAACAAGGACGTCATGGTCGTCGGCGGCGGGATCTCGGGCATCACCGCCGCGACCCAGGCCGCCCAGGCCGGGCATAGCGTGCACGTGGTCGAGAAGGAGCAAGAGCTCGGCGGCTGGACCGCCAAGATGCACAAGCTCGTGCCGACCATGCCGCCCTACACGGAGCTGGAGCCGGTCTCGATCGGCGAGCGCATCGAAGCGCTCAAGGCCATGGACAACGTGACGATCCACACCGGGGCCGAGATCGAGCGTATCGAGGGCGCCCCGGGCATGTTCGACGTGCACCTCAAGGCGACGGGCGCCGAGGGCAACGGTTTGGCCAACTTCATGGTCGGCGCGATCATTCAGGCCACGGGCTGGCAGCCCCACAAGCCGAAGCACATCGAGCATCTCGGTTACGAGAAGTTCGCGAACGTGATCACCAACGTGCAGCTCGAGGAGATGGCTCGGGAGGGCAAGATCGCTCGTCCCTCGGACGGCAAGCCAGCCACGAGCGTGGCGTTCATCCAGGTCACCGGCTCGCCCGATCCGGACGTGTTCAGCCACTGCTCGAGCATCGTCGACCTGACCTCCTTGAAGCAGGCCTTGTACGTCCGCGAGCAGAGCGCCGAGGCCAAGGCCTTCATCTTCTACGATCAGTTCCGAGCTCCGGGGCATTACGAGGACTTCTACCGCTCGGTGCAGGCCAACCCGGGCGTCTTTCTGACCAAGGGCAAGGTCGAGCAGGTGACCGAGCAGGGCGACAAGCTCGTGCTGAGCGTCAAGGACACGATGCTGGCTCGGGACATCACCGTCGAGGTGGACCTTGTGGTGCTGGCCACGGGCATGAAGCCGGTGACGGCCGACGGCGAGGCCATCCGGCAGCTCACCGACGCGAAGGTCCGTGCCGAGAAGGGCGAATCGGAGCACCAGCGCAAGGAGGCCGCCGAGCTGGTCGAGAAGCTCAAGGACCACGAAGGCACGTCAATCCTGCACCTGAACTACCGTCAGGGGCCGGACCTGCCGGCGCTCAAGTACGGCTATCCGGACAGCCATTTCATCTGCTTCCCGTACGAGTCGCGTCGGACGGGCATCTACCCGACCGGCTCCTGCCGCAACCCGACCGACGGGGTGCAGAGCGTGGAGGACGCCACGGGCGCGGCGCTCAAGGCGGTGCAGGTGGTCGAGATGCTGTCGCGCGGCGAGAGCCCCCACCCGCGTGCGGGCGACATCAGCTTCCCGGACTTCTTCCTGCAGCGCTGCACGCAGTGCAAGCGGTGCACCGAGGAGTGCCCGTTCGGCACGCTCAACGAGGATGCCAAGGGCACGCCCCAGCCGAACCCGACGCGGTGCCGGCGTTGCGGCATCTGCCTGGGCAGTTGTCCGGAGCGGATCATCAGCTTCAAGAACTACTCGGTGGACCAGATCGCCAACGTGATCAAGTCGATCGAGGTGCCCGACGAGTTCGATGAGAAGCCCCGCTACCTGGTGCTCGCGTGCGAGAACGACGCCTATCCGGCGATCGATCTGGCCGGGCAGCGACGGATGCAGATCAGCCCGTTCATTCGCGTGATCCCGATCCGCTGTCTCGGCTCGATGAACCCGGTGTGGGTCAGCGAGGCGCTCAGCAAGGGGTATGACGGCGTCCTGCTGCTCGGATGCAAGTACGGCGAGGACTACCAGTGCCACTTCATCAAGGGAAGCGAGCTGGCCGAGTACCGCGGCGAGAACATCCGTGAGAAGCTCCAGCAGATGGCCCTGGAGAACGAGCGCGTGCAATTACACGAGATCCAGATCACCGAGGCTGACAAGGTCGTCCAGGTGATCAACGACTTCGTCGAGGAAATGGAAGGCATCGGCATGAACCCGTTCAAGGGGTTTTAACGGAAAGACTTCAGGCTGCAGTCTTCAGACTCCAGGGCTAAGAACCGAACGTCAGGTCTTGGACGTCGAGCCGGAACCTGACCGCCAAGCTTTATGGACGGTGGTTTCAAGTTTGAAGCCTGTAGTCTGTAGCCTGAAGCCTGGAAGATAGGTGATTGCATGTCAGAATCCATGAAGGTTGATCCCGATCTCAAGTTCGTGCAGGAGATGGCCGAGCTTGGCGGCGAGAGCTTCAAGCAGTGCTTCCAGTGCGCGACGTGCTCGGGTACGTGTCCGATCTCGCCCGACAAAGATCCGTTTCCGCGCAAGGAGATGGTCTGGGCCGTCTGGGGTCTCAAGGACAAGCTCATCAAGGACCCGGACATCTGGCTCTGCTATCAGTGCAACGATTGCTCGAGCATGTGTCCGCGGGGCGGGAACCCGGGCGACGTCCTGGCCGCAGCCCGTCACCAGGCCTATCAGCACTACTCCGTGCCGAAGTTCATGGGCAAGGCGCTGGCCACGCCGAAGGCCCTGCCGCTTCTGATCGCCGTGCCGGTGGTGATCCTGGCCCTGGCGCTGGGCATCGCGACGGGCTTTGACCTGACGTTCGACCACGGGCCGCACGCCGGCGAACCCTTCGCCTTCGAGACCGTCGAGACGGTCGACGGCAAGGAGGTCGTGACCGACCATACGTTCGCGTTCGCGTACTTCTTCCCGACCACGTTCCTGCTCGACCCGATCTTCATCGTCACCGCGCTGGCCTCGGTGGGCCTGCTGCTGGTAGGCCTGTTCCGGTTCTGGGGCGACATCAGTGCGGGCACGAAGGCCGTGCGGAGCTTTCCGTCGGCCGTGATGGGCGCTATCGGGGAGATCCTCGCGCACAGCCGCTTCAACGAATGCGACGAAGCCCAAGGTCGTTATCTCTCGCACATGCTGACGTTCTACGGCTTCCTGGCCCTGTTCGCGACGACCACGCTGGTGTTCATCGGCTACTACACCGGGCTGATCCACTTGCCGATGGCGCTGTATCATCCGGTCAAGATTTTGGGCAACGTGGGGGCGATCCTGTTCTTCGTCGGCCTGGTCATGCTGATCCACACCCGTGCGACCGACGCGGCCAAGGCCGGCCGGAGCAACTACCAGGACTGGTTGCTGCTCGGCCTGATGATCGGCCTGGCGGTGACGGGCATCGGCACGCAGCTCGTGCGGCTGGCGGGTCAGGCGTCCGAGTCGATGGGTCTGATCTGGACGGCCTGCGGCGTCTACTTCGTCCACCTGGTGCTGGTCTGGTGCATGATCGCGTACCTGCCGTTCTCGAAGTTCGCGCACCTGGCGTACCGGTTCGTGGCCATCATTCACGCCAAGTACATCGGTCGGTACGAGATGGCCGCCGAGCCCGAGCTGGAGCCGGCGACGGCAGCCGCCGACGAGAAGGCGGAGACGGAAGAGGCCGCCGCCTGACCGTTCGGCGCGCCCTTGGCTGAAGACAACTCAGCTGATCCGGCTGCGACGATCATCCCATAGGACGATCAAGGGCCCGATGCCCTGGCTTCGGATGTGTGATACCCCGGGAGCTGTTGCGGCAGGCACGAGACGATCGGGGAGGCACCATGAGCGACACCGGACAGCCTATCGTGATCATCGGCGGCGTGGCGTGCGGTCCCAAGGCGGCCGCTCGGGCGCGGCGCCGCGACCCCAACGCCAAGATCACCATCATCGAGCGGGGCCAATTCGTCTCCTACGCCGGATGCGGCCTGCCGTACTACGTGGGCGGGTCCGTGCCCGACCTCGACGGCCTGAGCGCGACCACCTACGGCGTCGTCCGGGACAGCGACTACTTCGCGACGGTCAAGGGCACCGAGCTCCGTCTGGGCACGACGGCCGAGGCCATCGATTGCGGGGCCAAGACCGTCACCGTGCGTCCCACCGAAGGCGGCGATCCCGAGGAGATCGGCTACGACAAGCTGGTCATCGCGACCGGGGCCGAGCCCTTCATGCCCCCCATCGAGGGCATCGAGCTCGACCGGGTGTTGAGCCTGCACGTACCCGGCGACGCCGTGCGGATGCGCGAGTTGATCGAGGCCGAAGAGGTCGATCACGTGGTGATCGTCGGGGCGGGGCGGACCGGGCTCGAGACGGCCGAGGCGCTCTTCAATCAGGCCGTCGACGTGACGATCGTCGAGCTCGCCGATCAGGTCCTGCCGACGACCCTGGACGCCGATATGGCCCAGTTGCTGGTAAGCCAACTGCCCAAGGGGGCGGCGACCCTGCGATTGGGCGAGAAGGTCCAACGCCTCGAGGGCAGCGACGGCCGCGTGACGAAGGTCGTGACGGGGCATGATGCGATCGCGTGCGACATGGTCCTCATGGCCGTGGGCGTGCGTCCCAACGTCGAGCTGGCCCGTCAGGCGGGGTTGGAGATCGGTCCGACCGGCGCGATCGTCGTGGACGATCATTGTCGCACAAGCGATCCGAATGTGTACGCCGGCGGCGACTGCGTCGAGAGCCTCCATCGTGTGACGGGCGAGAGGGTGTTCGCGCCGCTGGGCTCTGTAGCGAACCGGCACGGTCGCGTCATCGGCGACAACATCACGGGTGCGGATGCGACGTTCCCGGGCGTGGTGGGCACGGGCATCCTCAAGACGTTGGGCATCAACGTCGCGGCGACGGGCCTGACCGAGGGCGGCGCGCGAAAGCACGGTTACGACATCGAGACGTGCCTGGTGCCGGCCCATGACTACGCCCACTACTACCCGGGCGGCAAGTCGTTCGTGGGCAAGCTGGTGGTCGACCGTGCGACGCGCAAGGTGTTGGGCGCCCAGTTCGTCGGTCCTGGCGAGGTGGCCAAGCGCGTGGACGTGATCGCCACGGCCATCACGTTCGGCGCCACGGTGGACGACGTGGCCGAGCTCGATCTGGCGTACGCGCCCCCGTTCTCAACGGCCATCGACGCGGTGGCCCATGCGGCCAACGCGGTCCGAAATAAGCTGGACGGTCTGGCCAAGTCGATGGGGCCGGGCGAGGTGCGCGAGAAGATCGCGGCCGGGGAGCCTATGGTGGTGCTGGACGTCCGGGAGTCGCGTGAGGTGGAGGCCTCGGCCGTCGGCAACGGCGAGGTGTTGGCCGTGCCGCTGAGCGAGTTGCGCAGTCGTTTGGGTGAGTTGCCCAAGGACAAGCCCATCGTGTGCCTGTGCCCGATGGGGATTCGGGCCTACGAGGCCAGCATGATCCTCCGCGGGGCCGGTTTGGAGCATGCGGTGTACGCCGACGGGGGCTTGCGAGTCTACACGAGCCTGGCGACCGAGTGAGGGGGATTCGGCGGCTTGGACGAACCAAACCGCTTGGGTTCTGGTAGTATAGGGAGCGATCCCCGTGCGTGGTCACGGGGCTGATGCACGAGCCGCAGGAGACTTAGCGACATGGCATACAAGATCCCGATGGCGGAGTTGACCGAGAACGCCTCGGTCGATCAGCAGCATATCCCGGCCAAGGCGAAGGACATGGCCGTGATCGATCAGCCGACGGAGTTGGTCGACAACTGGCAGGAGAAGGCCATCGCCAAGTTCGCGGAGCTGTTGGACAAGTACCGCGGACTGCGGGTGTTCATGGATACGTGCGTGCGATGCGGGGCGTGCGCCGACAAGTGCCATTATTACATCGGGACGGGCGATCCGAACAACATGCCGGTGGCCCGGGCCGAGCTGATGCGCAAGGTCTACCGTCGCTACTTCACGCTCGCGGGCAAGCTGCTCGGCAAGCAGGCCGACGCGGAGGATTTCGACGAGGAGATGCTGCACAAGTGGAAGACCTACTTCTATCAGTGCAGCGAGTGCCGTCGCTGCAGCGTCTTCTGCCCGTATGGCATCGACACGGCCGAGATCACGATGGCCGCGCGTGAGATCCTGGTCGAGATCGGCGTGGCCACCAAGTACGTCAGTGAGGTCATCGCCAAGGTCTACGAGACGGGCAACAACCTGGGGATCCCGGGTCCGGCCTGGAAGAACAACTGCGAGTTTTTCGAGGACGACGTGACCGACGCCCATGGCGAGAAGGTCCGCTATCCGGTGGACGAGGTCGGCGCCGAGGTGCTGCTCGTGCCGCCCTCGGCCGACAACTTCGCCAACGACCGCACCATGGAGGCCTACGGCCTGATCTTCAAGGCCCTGGGCGTGAGTTGGACGACCAGCACGTTCGCCGACGAGGGCGGGAACTTCGGCCTGTTCTTCAACTACAAGAACATGAAGAAGGTCAACCAGCGGATGATGCAGGCCGCCCGCGATCTGAAGGTCAAGATCCTGATGTGGGGCGAGTGCGGTCACGCCTGGCGCGGCGGCATCTACACGAACACGCTGAGCGGGCCGATGGACTTCCTGCACCCCGATTACCAGTATCCGATCCACCTGTTCCAGTGGCTGCTGGAGGACAACCAGAAGCGTCTGAAGGCGCTGAAGGTGGACAAGAGCATCAACGACGATCGCATCATCACCTACCACGATCCGTGCAATCCGGCTCGCGCGGGGCAGCTCACCGAAGAGCCGCGGGTGTTGATGAACTACTGCTGCAACCGGTTCTACGAGATGCCGCGGAACACGATCAAGGAGTACACGTTCTGCTGCGGTAGCGGGGGCGGTCTGTTGACCGACGAGATCATGCCGCTGCGGTACGCGGGCGGCAAGCCGCGGGCCGATGCATGCATGTACGTGCACAAGAAGCACGGGGTCGAGTACATGGCCACGCCATGCGCGATCTGCAAGGCCGGCCTGCCGGTCATGCTCGACTACCACAAGGTGCCGGTCGAGGTCACGGGCGTTATCGACAACCTCGTCCGCGCGATGATCTGATCCGGGTCCGATTCGCATCAGCAGCGTGGGAGGTCCATCATGGGCAGTGAGGGCTCATCGTCCGCGGAGAAGAAGGTGTTGATCTTCAGTTGCTCGGGCGCGGCCAACGTCGGAGAGATCGCCGACGAGGCGTGTCGTCGTCTGATGTTCGACGGCAAGGGCGAGATGTACTGCCTGAACGGCCTGGGCGGTCAGATCGACGAGTTCATCGAGAAGACCAAGGCGGCCGACGTGGTCCTGCTCGTGGACGGATGCGATAAGGCCTGCGGCAAGGTCGTGATGGACAAGGCCGGCATCGACGCGTTCCGCTACGTGTGCGTGACGGACCTCGGCGTCGAGAAGGGCAAACCCAAGCGTGCCGAGGAAGAGCAGATCGAGAAGCTCCGGACCAAGCTCGAGGCCTGCCTGTAACCCGACCAGCAGATTCCGAGGGTGCCGGCAAAGGGGACACCAGGGTGGCCAAGAAGCCGACCAAGGGCAAGCGACGCGCGATGCCCAAGCCGGCCAAGGCGGCGGCTCAGACCGGTCAAGGGAAGAAGGCGGCGTCCCGCGACGCTTCCTCCAAGCCTTCCAGCGGGACATCCGAATCGCACAAGAGCAAGTCCGGCAACACGCCCTTCCAACCGGGCACACGGTTCCTCTGCAAAATCGTTCGCAAGTCACTCGGACTGACCCAGCGGGAGATGGCCGAGTACCTCGGCGTGAGCAAGAAGACCATCGAAAGCTACGAGCAACGATGGCGAAAGACACCGGTCAACGTCGAACGGCTGGCGCTGCTCTACCTGGGTTGCTTCAAGCTGGCCGAGAAGAAGACGAAGATCCAGTGTTGGCGCATGACGAACTGCCCGCCGGAGCGCCGGGATGCGTGCGTGGTGTATCGGGTGAAGCGCGGGGATCTCTGCTGGATGTTCGGCGGCCCGGGCTCCGACGAGGAGCCGCTCGAGGCGTGGGGCGATAAGCTGGAGCGCTGCACGCGCTGCAAGGTGCTACGGGCTGTTCTGGAGTAACCTCGGCCGCGGCGAGATTCGATCGCACCTCATAGGGGCCCATGCCGGCGAAGCCGACAGCGGGCGCACAAGAAGCCCCGCCACGCGATAGAGCTGACATGCTGGTCCAGCCTGCGACGGAGATGACGACCGCGATTATTCGGTGGCGCCGGAACCCGGCTCGAAGTCGGGCAGGGTGATGTAGGTCGTGCTGCCGCTGGACCAGTACTTGAGCTTGCCTTCGTCGATCAGGGCCGTTACGGCTTGGCGGATGTCCTTCTTGGGAGCGTCGACGGCTTTACCGATGTCGCGCACCGAATTGAGGCCTTTGCCCTTGCTCGTCTTGGTCGTGACGAACTCGAGCACCTTCGCTTTGATGTCTTCGGACATGCGTTGCGTCTCCGTTTGACGATGGCTGTCTCTGGTCAGGTCGACCAGAAGGCAAAGCCTAATTCACCCCTGCCGCAAAATCAAGGGCCCTGCCGACGGGTCGCGGCCTTTCTCGGGGGCCGGATCAAACGCCCCCCGGTCGGGCGAGCCGCTTGGCCAGCTCGCGCATGTCGGCTGCGGGATCGGTCTCGTCGACGATCTCCTCCCCGAGGACGGTCTCGAGCAGGTCCTCCAGCGAGACGATCCCTTCCATCCCGCCGAACTCGTCGACCACGAGGGCAATGTGATGCCCCTTGGGCAGCATCTGCTCGAGCGCGTCGGCGACCGAGGCCAGCTCGGGCAGCACGAGGATCGGGCGCGCCAGCTCGGACAGCGGGTCGCCGCCCCGCCCGGCGCTCAGGGCGGTGTGCAGATCGAAGCGAGACACGTAGCCCATGACCTTCTCGGGGACCTCCTCGTAGATGGGGATCCTCGCGAAGCGGATGGGATGATGCTCCGAGATGACCTGGCGCACAGGCATCTCCTTGGGCAGCGAGAACACCACGGTCCGCGGCGTGAGGACGTTCGCAAGGGTGATGTCGGTCGTAGCCAATAGGTTTGACACGATGCGAGACTCGCGAGTGCCGAGGGCGCCGGCCATCCGGCCAAGCTGGATCGTCGCGAAGATCTCGCTCCGGCCTATGTGGTCCTTCTCCCGCTGGTACCCGATGAGGCGGTTGACCTGCTCCAGGACGACGATCACCGGCATGCAAAGGACGATCATGGCCCGCGTGGCCACGGCCGTCGCGCCGGCGAGCGACTTGGCGTGCACCGCGCCGAGCGTCTTGGGGATGATCTCACTGACCACCAGGATGAGGAGCGTCATGATTGCGCTGGCGATGCCGACCGCACCGTCACCGGCGACCACGGCCGCCTGGGCCCCGACGCCCGCCGCTCCCACCGTGTGGGCGACCGTGTTCAACGTCAGGATCGCCGCGAGGGGGCGGTCGATACGCTCCTTCATCTGCTTGAGCCGCAGACCGGTGCGCGAACCTCGCGCGGCCATGGCCTCGACGTGGCTTCGGGGCAGGCTCAGCAGGCTGGCCTCGAGCATCGAGCACAGGAACGATACCCCGATCGCCAGCGCACCGTAGATGAAGAGCAGCGTCATGGCGTGTCCTCAAAGCCGACAGGGCCCGGGCGGCGCCGGGCGCAAACCATGACACATCCTGGCGGGATGTCGGGGTTTGGTCAATGCGACAGGTCGCTCCGTCCGCCGGATGGGGCAGGATTTCGATGGAAGCCGGGCGTCTTCGAATCCATCGGCGGGCCAGCCGACACGGAGATAAGCCGTGTCTCGGCCCCTCGACCGGTAGGGCCTCTCAGCCCACCTCGATGATCAGCGTCTGGCCGTCGAGCCGGGTCGGGTAGATCTTGAGCGGCCCCTTGGCCGGACCGCTGACGATCGTGCCGTCGAGCTTGTACGTGCTGTGGCCCAGGCTGCAGCAGCGGAACTGCTTGGCCTCATGATGGTATTTGACCGGCATGCCGAAGTGCGTGCAGCGCGTGCTGGCCGCCACGTAGGTCGACTCGTCGGTGCGGGCGATCAGGACCGTCTCGGGCAGGGCATCGTTTCTGACGGTTGCCGAGCCGCCCACTTCGGCGAGCTCCGGCACCTCGGCGATCGCCACGCGGACTCCCTTGTCCTCGGTCTTGACGGCCTCGGGCGCTGCGGCCGGTGCCGACTGCATCCCGCTGCAGCCGCAGCCACAAAGGCATCCGGTGCCGGCGGCGGCCGCCGCGCCGGTCGTCCTGGCCAGGAAACGACGCCGGTTGATGTCCGTCATGGTAAGGCTCCTTCCTCGATGCTCCGCCCTGGTTCGGCCAGGTTCCTGCATGGCTGACGGCGCCGGCCGACGGGCATCCGGCTCGGCCGATGTCTTTGGTCCACTACCGTCGCTCCTGGCTCGATTCGAAGATGGCGTCACTGATCGATTGGATCGCCGCGTCGGCCCGGCTGGCCCAGAGCTCCCACTGTGTCTCGAGCACGCGGACGGTCTTCTTCCAACGGTTGTCATCGGGCTCGCGCGTCCGGTCATGCTGCTGGACCAGCCGTTCGTAGAGTTCAGTCAGCCGATCGGCGGTGTGCGGCAGGGCGTACGGCTCGGCCGATTCGCGGGCCCGCTCGATCAGCTCCGCGCGCTGTACGGCGGTCAGCTCGACCATCGAGGTCAGTGCCGCCACGAAGGAATGGCGGTCCTGGCCGGGCAGCAGCAGGCCGTTGGTCCCGTCAACCACGATGTCGCGTACGCCCGGGCCGTCGACGGCGATCACGGGCACGCCGCCGGTCAGGGCCTCGGCCAGGACCAGCCCCTGCGTCTCGCTCTGGGATGCGAACGCGAAGACGTCCATCGCCGCATATGCGTCGGTCAGGGCTCGACCGCTGAGCGATCCGGTCATGTGGAGTCGGTCGCTCAGGCCCTGGCTCCTGAACAGGAACGCGATCTCGTCGCGCGACCGTCCGTCGCCGACGACGAGCCAGTGGGCGACGGGGCGGTCCTTGACGAACGCGCCGACGGCCTCGGCGAGGAAGGGCAGGTTCTTCTCGGGCGCGAGTCGGCCGACATAGCCGACGACGAAGGCATCGGTCGGGATGCCGTGGGCTTCTCGGACGGCGACCCCGTTGCCTCCGGTGAAGTCCTCGACCTTGACGCCGGTGGGGATCACGGCGACCGGCACGGACGCGCCCTGGGCGGCCAGCATCGCCGCGACGCTCTCGCTCGGGGCGATGACGTGGTCGCAGAGGTTGGCGTACTCGACGTTCATGCGGGCGAGGAACGTGCGTACGGCCGCGGAATCGTCCGCCACGTAGCAGCTCCGGCGTTCCCACAGCGTGTGATACGTGTAGACCAGCGGCACGTCGAGCGATCGGGCGAGGTGAAGGCCCGTCGCCCCGAGCAGGAACGGGTGGTGCGCGTGGACGATGTCGGGGCCGAAGGCCTGGAGTTCCTTGCGGGTCTCGTCCGGCAGCGGCAGGGGCAGGGCGAAGTCGCTCTCGCTGATGCCCTCGATGGCGGGCACGCGGATGACGCCGGGCTCGTCGAGGGGCGCCCCAGTGACGCGGGGAGCCACCACGAGGACGCGATGACCACGGCGGCGCAGCTCGTCGCTGAAATAGACGACCGATCGCTGCAATCCTCCCACCTGCGGTGGGTACAGATTGGTCATCATCAGGACGTTCAAGGCGTGGCCTCGCTCAGGACGTTCCCTTCCGCCGTCCGCTGGTGGACCATCGTACCCAAGGGGGCCATCCGACGGCAACTGGAGAGGGCTCGGAGGGCGTGAAATCGCTCGAAGGCACCGCGGGCGATGCGATCGGCCGACCGGTGGCGAGGCAGGGGCGTCGCGAAGGGGATCAAGGTATCGGCAGCCATACGCGGAAGTCGGAGCTGGCTTTGTCCCAGGTCGAACCGGCCGAAGCGTAGTCGCACATCAGGAGGTGTCTTGGCCCCTGGCCCGCATCGCCGGCCAGCGAAACGCGGAACGTCATCCAGAAGCCTTCGTGCGGCGGGATCGGTTCGACGGCCCGGTCGCCTCATGCGGTGAGCGAACCTGTGCCAACAGGGGATCGGCAGAGAGGCTCAGCAGTGGCCAGAGCGCAACTGCGCCGAACCCGCAGACCGCTTGAAGCATTGAACGAGGCATACCGGGATTCCACTTGCTTTGACCTGGCGCCCCCGTGCCTTGCTCGTACGGCTCGTCCGAGAGCTGCGTCAATCGTCGTACAGGCTGTCGATCTGGTCGAGGTAGCGCTCCATCGCCTTGCGGCGGCGGATCTTCATGCTGGGCGTGAGCAGGCCGCTCTCGACGGTGAACGGCTCGGGCAGCAGGACGAACTTGCGGACCCGCTCCCACGAGGCCAGGTCCTTGAGAGCCTCGTCGATGTACGACTGCATCACGCCGATCAGGACGGGGTCCTGGCAGGCCTGGGCGGGGGGCTTCTTCTCGAGCCCCATCTGCGTGAAGAGTCTGTCGACCGCCCGCCACTCGGGCACGATCAGGGCCGAAAGGAACTTCCGACGGTCGCCGATGACCATGGCCTGGTCGATCAGCGGCACCTGGGCCAGGTGGGCCTCGATGAGCTGGGGCGCGATGTTCTTGCCCGCGCTGTTGACGATGAGGTCCTTCTTGCGGTCGGTGATGACGAGGAAGCCCTCGTCGTCGATGTGACCGACGTCGCCGGTGTGCAGCCAGCCGTCGACGATGGTGGCGGCCGTCTCGGCCTCCATGTTCCAGTAGCCCCGCATGATGTGGCGGCCGCGGATGAGGATCTCGCCATCGTCGTCGATCTTGATCTCGGACTCGGGCAGGGGCGTCCCGACGGTGCCGGTGCGGTAACGCTCGGGCTGGTTGAACGTGCTGATGGCGGAGGTTTCGGTCAGGCCGTAGCCTTCCACCAGCATGACGCCGGCGTCCAAATAGACGTTGGCGATGGCCCCGGGCAGCGGGGCCCCTCCGGAGATCAGCCAGCCCAGGTTCTCGCCGAAGATCTGGGCCAGCTTCTGCTTCTGTGCATCCGGAGACAGCAGGCTGGTCATCGCGAAGAGCTTCTCGAAGATGCGGGGCACGGCGGTCAGCCAGTGGGGCTGGATCTGGGCGAGCCGTTCCATGACCTTCTCGTGGCTTTCACACAGGCCCACGGTGAGATCACCCCCGACGAGCATGCCGAAGTGGTCGGCCATGCGACCGAAGCTATGGCTCAGGGGCAGCCAGCTCAGTAGCCGCTGACCCCGCTTGAACGGCAGCCGGGCTCGGACACGATCACACAGGAACAGGACGTTGTCGTGCGTCAGCATGACGCCCTTGGGCAGGCCCGTGGTCCCGCTGGTGTAGATGATGGTGGCCAGGTCGTCGCGGGTGATCGCGCTCTCGCGTTGCCGTTGCTCGTCGGCGGTCTTGGCGTCGGCGCGCCGGCCGTGCTCAAGCACCTCGGCCAGCGAGACGACCTCATGCTTGCCGGGCCAGTTGACGGACTCGAAGGTCACGACGAGGTCGATCGAGTACAGCTCGTCGACGACGGGCGCGAACTTGTCGGCCTGGTCTTGGGTCGAGACCAGCAGCGTCCGCGAGCCGCTGTCGACGACCTCGTGCTGGGCTTGTTCGCCGGTCAGGGCCGCGTGCAAGGGCACCGAGACGCAGCCGGCCGAGAGGATGCCCAGATCGCCGACCCGCCACTCGTACCGGTTCTCGCTGGACATCGCGATATGCGAGCCGTGATCGACGCCGAGCTCGATCAGTCCCTTGGCCAGGGCGAGCACGTCGTCATAGAAACGTGTCCATGAGATCTCGGTCAGGCCGCTGTCGCCGGGGACGAGGAACAGCTCGTCGTCGCCGCGATGCTCGGCTCGTGTCCGCAGCATGGCGGCGAGATTCGGATCGTCGTCGTTGAAGGCCTTAAGGGGCAGTTCGCCGAGTCGCTCGCGCGGAATGGCCGCAATATCACCCATGGACGCCTCCATGTGCTTGACGTGTGTGCGCGAACCCGAGTTCGCGACGGTTCGGGTCGCACCAGGCTCGCCGCAGGCCCCGTCTCGACCGGGCCATGCGCTCGGATGTGCGCGTGGCTTCTCCGAAGCGACGCGTCGGTATTTTGTGCTCCAGGCGCCAGGGACGCTATGCCCGCCCGAACTCATCGGCTGACCGCGCCGCCCGTGCCGCTCTGTCGCGGATCAACACGCCTCGACGATGGTCGCCTCGCCCATGCCGCCGCCCACGCACAGGGTGGCCATGCCGAGCTTGTCGCCGTCCTGATCCATGCGGTGGAGCAAGGTCACCATGATGCGGCTGCCGCTGGAGCCCAGCGGATGGCCGAGCGCGATGGCCCCACCCCGTGCGTTGACCTTCTCCGGATTCATGTTGGCCAGCCGAAGGACTGCGATGCTCTGAGACGCGAAGGCCTCGTTGAGCTCGACGGCGTCGATGTCGTCCAAGCTCAGGCCGGCGCGCTCGAGCGCCTTCGGCGCGGCCTTGGCCGGACCGATGCCCATCTCGCACGGCTCGACGCCCGCGACGGCCATGGATCGGATCTTCAGCTTCGGCTTGAGCCCCAGTTCCTTGGCCTTGTCCTCGCTCATCATCAGCAGGGCCGAGGCCCCGACGCTCAGCGGTGAGCTGTTGCCGGCCGTCACGACGCCTCCCTTCGGGTTGAACGCGGGCGGGATCTTCGCCAGCGACTCGAGGTTCGTGTCGGGACGGATCGTTTGATCGACGGTCATGAGCTTGCGGTGGCCGTCGGCATCCAGACCCCAGGTGGGCAGGACCTCGTCGGCGAACTTGCCGGATTCCGTCGCTTCATGGGCCTTCATGTGCGAGCCGTAAGCGAACTCGTCCTGTTCCTCGCGGGTGACGAAGTACTTCATCGCGACGTACTCGGCGGTGATGCCCATCATCATCGCCGCACGGAAGTTCTTCCAGCCCATCCGCGGACTCGGGTTGACGTCCTTGTCCATCGGGTAGTGGTGCATGTGCTCGAGCCCGCCGACGACGTGGATGTCCTCGCACCCGGTCATGATGGACCGGGCGGCGGAGTTGACGGCCGTCAGACCCGACGCGCACAGGCGGTTGACCGTGCAGGCGCCCGCCTCGACCGGGATCCCGGCGATCAGGGCCGCGGTTCGCGCGACGTTGAAGCCCTGCTCGCTCTGCTGCTGGACACATCCGAAGTAGACGTCTTCGATGACGTTCGGGTCGATGCCGGTCTTCTCGATCAGGCCCTTCATGACATGGGCGGCCAGGTCGTCGGCCCGGACGTCGCGGTAGTAGCCGTCGTTCGGACGGGCGCTGCCCACCGGGGTTCTCACACCGTCGATGATGACTGCGGTTTTCACGTTCATAGCCTCCTGCGGCTGCCTGGATCGTTCGTATCATGTCCCGCTCGGACCGACCGCGAGGCCAAGGCCTCACGGCGATGCCCGCACGGTCGTTACCTATTGCTTGTAGAAGGTCGTGTTCGACGCGGCCATCTCCTTGAGCGACGTCGGCGTCTCGAAACGCTTGCCGAGCGGCTCGAGCGCCGCCAGCTTGTCGACGGCCGTCTGGATGCCCATCGAATCGGCATAGCGAAGGATGCCGCCGCGGAACGGCGGGAACCCGATGCCGAAGACCAGCCCGAAGTCCACGTCCTCGTGCCGGCGAACGATGTTCTCCTCCATCAGCCGGCACGCCTCGGCCAGCATCGACAGGAACAGCCGATCGAGGATCGTGTCGTCGTCGATCTCGTCGCCGCTCTTGCGCCCGATCTCCTCGACGAGCTTGGCGACCGTGCCGTCCGGCTTGCCCTTCTTCTTGCCGCGCTTGGTCTCGTAGGCCATGAAGCCCGCATCGGACTTCTGGCCCAGCCGGCCCATCTCGACGAGCTTGGGCACGAGCTGCGAGGGGGCGGCCCGATCGCTGTAGGCCTCGGCCAGCACGCCGCCGGCGAACTTGGCCACGTCCAACCCGACCATGTCGGCCAGCGTGACCGGTCCCATCGGCATGCCGAACTTGGTGACCAGCTTGTCCAGCCGCTGCATGTCGACGCCCTCCTCGACCATGAGGACGGCCTCGTTCATGTACGGCAGCAGCACGCGGTTGACCAGGAAACCCGGGCAGTCGTTGACGACGATCGGCTTCTTGCCGATGGCCTGGGCCTGCTTGACCACCGTGGTCACCGTTTCGTCGGACGTCTTCTCGCCGCGGATGATCTCGACGAGCTGCATCCGATCGACCGGGCTGAAGTAGTGCATGCCGATGAACTTCTCGGGACGCTTGAGGTCCTTGGCCATCCGCGTGATCGAGATGGTCGACGTGTTCGAGGCGATGATGGCGTTCTCGCTGAGGATGTCCTCCATCTCCTTGAACGTGGCGACCTTGATGTCCTCACGTTCGACGATGGCTTCGATGAGAAGGTCGCAGTCCTTCAGCACGCTCTTGTCGGTGGTCGTGCGGACCTTGGCCAGGGCGTCGAAGGCCTCTTCCTGCTTCATGCGGCCGATCTTGATGCGGCCTTCCATCGGCTTGCGGACACGCTCGAGGCCGGCCTGGACCAGCTCGTCGTTCATGTCCCAGAGCGTGGCGTTGAACCCCTTGCGGACGTGGGCGAACGTGATGCCGGCGCCCATGAGCCCGCCCCCGAGCACGCCGACGCGCCCGATCTCCAGCGGCTTGATCGACTTGTCCTCGATGCCGCGGTCCTTGCCGACGGTCTGGTCCATGAAAAAGATGCCGATCAGGTTGCGGCTGATCTCGCTGCCGATCAGCGGCAGGATGGCCTTGATCTCCTCCTTCAGGCCGTCCTGAAGCGGCTGGTTGCAGCCGCGCTCCATGGCCTCGAGGGCCTTGATCGGGGCCGGGTACTGGCCCTTGGTCTTGCCGAGCAGGAAGCCTCGGAAGACGTTGAAGTTGAACATCATGTTGTCGTCGCTGAGGCCCATGGGCTGCTCGCGACGCTCGCGCTCCTCCTGCCATCCGCCGACCTCGTGGGCCATGTTGATGACGCGGACGGCCTCGTCGAGCAGCTCGCCGGCGGGCACCATCTCGAAGGCCAGCCCGATGTCGACGGCCTTCTCGCCGGAGATGTTGTCGCCGCCGCAGTTCATCTCCAGGGCCATGTCGATGCCGACCAGCCTGGGCAGACGCTGCGTGCCGCCCCAACCGGGGATGATGCCGATTTTGATCTCGGGCGCGCCAATCTGGGTGCGCGGGCTGTCCGAGACGATGCGGTAGTCGAACGACATCGCGCACTCGAGCCCGCCGCCCACGCACATGC
Organism: uncultured Planctomycetales bacterium; assembly: GCA_964622545.1. Taxonomy (GTDB): domain Bacteria; phylum Planctomycetota; class Phycisphaerae; order UBA1845; family JAFGLZ01; genus JAFGLZ01. The sequence goes on from CAZUQM010000014.1 coordinate 141,285, forward strand.
CGTCGATGCACGCCACCGTGGGATAGGGCAGTTTCGTGATTCGTGTGAACAGGTTGTGGCCGCGCTCGCAGAACGTCCGGACCATGTCCTTGTCCTGCCCGACGGCGGCCATGAGCTCTTTGAGGTCGGCCCCGGCGATGAAGTTGCCGTCCTTGCCGCTTCGAAAGATCAGGCCTCGCAGATCCGTCTGCCCTTCGAGTTCGCTGACGCGTTGCTCGTACTCTTCAATGTTCGACTGCCTGAACGTGTTCACAGGCATGTCCGGCGTGTCGAACGTCAACACGGCGATCTTGTCGTCTCTGATCTCAAGCTTGAGTGCAGAGCCGGAATCTGCGGTGGCCATCGCGCCTCCTTTCAGCAGAACGTTTACAATCTCAAGTCATCTCTTTAGATATGCACGGCTTTCGCCCCGCCGGAACGAGGCACCTGGCGATTATAGGGGCCAAGGGACAGGCCTGCAAGGGCAATGTTTGCGAACACTAACCTTGTCCGATGACGTGGCCATCGACGCCAGGGCGCGGGCCTGTCGCCCGCCCCCGGCGCGGGGGCTCAGGGAGGATCGGTCGTGCCAGGAGACCTGTAGACGCTTGGGGCCTCGTGAAACGCGTTCCAGCCGAACCAGTAGGCCAAGTGCCCTGAGAGCCGCGGCAATCGAGCACCGTCGGTCGAGATCAGGGCCTTCTCGGTGATCCGCCACGTCCGGCCGCGCTCGTCCACCAGCGGCTCGTCGGCGGCCTTTCGGCTGAAGGTATGCTCCGCACGGTCGTAGGCCCGGACGTCGGCGATCAGGCCCCGCACGGCCACCTCGTTTCGCAGGTTCGCCGACAATCGGCCCGGCCGGGAGCGGGTGCCCTCCTTGCGATCGGACGTGAACTCGCTCAAGAGGAAAAGCCGGATCTCCACCGGCATGGCCAGCAGGTGGTCCGGCGAGAGGTCGTTCACCAGACCCGGCTGCCGCCGAAGCGCGGATCGAGCGAGTGCGAGGGTGAGCGCGTCGGGGCGTCGCGCTGCGCGACCCTGGGGATTCAGTCTATCGAGGGCCCTGAGCCATGAGCCGGGTAGGTCTTCCCTACCGCCTGTGGCCTCCAACACGATCACGACGTTCAGGCCGTCGATCGCGTCGTTGATCACGCCGCCGGCCTCGCCAAGCTCGGGCAGGGGGTAGACGCGCTGCTTGCCGCGCTCGCGGAGGACGAAGATCCGCTGTTTGAGCGGACGCCGATCGCGCCGGGGTTTGACAGGGAACATCAACTCGGGCGAGGCGTAGTACCGCCCATAGTAAGCGCCCGGACGATAGGGCAGCCGATGCCCCGTCGACTGGCTGAGCACCTTCGTTTCGGGGTGTCGCTTGCTCCAGGCCTGCCAGGAGGTCAGGACGATGGGGAGCACGTTCAGCTCGACGTCCTTGCCGGCCAGCTCGCCCACCACGGGCTTGCCCGTCATGTGGTTCCACAGACTGGACGTCCGCGTGTCGCACATCAGCTTGTTCGATCGGAAGAGGAAGCCCGAGGAGCGGAAGAAAACGCGCCGGCCATCAAGCCTTGCCTCATACAGAATGCCCGCCCCACACAGTGTGCAGTAGGCCAGGCTGACGGGGATGCCGCCGACGACATCGTTGGCCATCTCGTGACAGTCGAGGATGCGAAGCGGATACGCCCGATGGTCGCCGTTGATGCTCACGCCGAAGACGGGTTCGGTCGGCTCGAGGTAGCGCGCCTGGTCCCCCGTGATCATCTTCGGGTCGTTCAGGGGCGGCAGGCCGTCCCAGCCGACGCCGCCCCAGACGATCTCGCCGATGGGAACGGTGGCCGGGGCGTCCTTGGGAAAGAGTCGGCGGAATGCCGGATCGACCATCCGCGCGTAGAACTCGCCCTTCCAACGGAGGTAGCCGGGCGGTTCGCGCGCGGCGTCTTGACCGGCGTACCAGGCGATGAGGTCGCCCCAGGCGCTTCGACCATCCGGCAAGTCGAGGCCCGTCAGCTTGCGCAACGTGGCCAGGACCTCCGGGCCCAGCCGATGATCGCCGACGAACCGTAGCACGTCGAGGAGGGGCGCGATGAAGCGATCGTCGCGGTGGTCTCGGATGGCCTGGAGGGCCCGGTCGAGCCGGTCGGCGTGAGGCAGCAGGTCATGCAGGATCAGACCCTCCGGCGGCATCGACGGATCGCGCGAGCGTTCGGCGTCGCTTGCGGGACGTCCGCTGGCGTCTCGGTAATCGGGCGGCGAGACGGTCTGTCCGGCAGTGGTCGCCATGCTGAAGTGCATCGCGCAGACCAGGGCGGCAATGGCTCTCATCCTCATGTCCTTCGTCGGGACACCTTGATGTCCTCCGGTTGGATGAACGGCCTAGTCGGTGTCGTGGCTGGGAATCCACCCGGGCGGCACGTCGGAGCGATACGATTCGGGGGCAATGAGTTGGGGATGAGCGTGCCCCGGGCCTGCTCAAAATGGAAAAAGGGTGTTTGACTCGCCGAGGCGTATCCCCTTAGGTGGTGGCATCGGACCGAGTGATCCTATCGTCCTGCAGGCAGGGGTCGCTCACGACCATCCTTGTTGTGACCAGAGTGTGACCGGCGTGGTAGAATCTAAGGGAAGAGGTCTGAGCCGATGACGGAGGAGGGGTCGCCACAGGAGGCGCCCATGGATGACGATCAGGTCATCTCGCTGCCCGAGGGGGTGACGCTTCACTACGCGCCGGACGGGTCGTGCGAGCTGCGCGTGGCCGCTCCCGACCGGAACGAGTTGCTGTGGCGCGTTCACGACGTCGTCCTGATGATTCAGAACGGCGACCTCGAGGACTACCTCGACGCCGTCCGTAGCGGCGAGGTGCAGCCCAACCCGCCGACGAAGTAGATCGGCGCCCACGTCGCTTCCGAGCGCCTGCGGAGCATCGCCCGCACGGCTGTCGCCGCCTCACACGGGCACCGAGGCGGTGTTTTGCTACTTCACCCGCCAACTGTAGACGTGCGAGCCACTGGCGAAGTAGATGCGCCCGTCATGGAAGGTGCCGCCGGGCCCGATCGTGATGGGCGATTCGGCCACCAGCTTGACCTCGTGCGTCTTGGGCTCGACCCGCGCGACGCCCTTGGCAAAGAGCATGTAGATCGTGCCCTTGTCGTCCTTGACGAAGATCCGCGGGCCTTGCTGCGTGCACGTCCGGCCCAGGTGATCGCTCATGTCCTTCTTGTGGACGACCTCCCGCTTGGCCGGATCGAAGACGAAGAAGGTGATCCAGTCGGCCACGCCGTAGACCAGGCCTCTCGGCGCGTTGCAGAGATCGGCGTAGTGCTGCACACCGGGGATGATGGGTGCATGCCAGTCGAGCTTCTTGGTGGCCATGTCCATGATGTACAGCTCGGCCTGGTCGGCCTTTTGCTCGCCGCCCGTACCGGCGGCCGTCGTCGAGCCGCCCAGCAGCTTGCCGTCGGACAGGGCCACCAGGCTGCGCGTCGCATGCTCCGGCAGGATGTCCGTATGCTTGAGGATGACATGCTGGCGCGTCTGGCGGTCCCAGAACAGCAAGCCTCCGCCGGTGAGGCCGTAGCCGGGCGTGCCGGCCAGCACGAGCGTCGTGCCATCGGGATGGGCCAGCAAGTCGTGCGGTCTGTTGATGTCCGGATGAGCCTCGGCGAGGAATTGCGGATTGCAGCCGGCCTTGCCCTTGACGGTCGGGACCCATTTGCTGGCCGGATCCCACTCGAGCAAGAAGCCGTGTCCGTAGCCGCCGACGAAGAAGCGGTCGCCCTGACGCGCAACGGTGTTCCACTGTCCGTAGGCGGCGCGGTTGGTCCACGTGTCGGTCTTGGGATCGTAGCTGAAGAACCGCATCGGGAAGGCCGTGCCGCCGCAGATCGTGCCGTTCGGCGCGGCGGCCAGACCCATGACGTGCGCGCCTTCGCTGGTGTAGTCGAAGGTGAGGCGCTTGCGCTGCTTCGTCTCCGGGTCTTCCACGACGAGCACGCGATCGACCAGGTCGCACGTCACGAGCTTCTTGCCGTCGGGGAAGTCGCGATGAAAGAGCCCCTGGCTCGCCGTGATGATCGGCTTGGGTGCCACGCCGGGCTTGGCGTCGAGTTGGGTCGTCTGGCCCTTGTAGAACATGAAGTGCCCCCCGCCGAGTAAGCCGTAGACCTTGCCGTCGACGCCGCGATAGACCCGGCCGTAGCCGTGCTTGCGGAAGCTCTCGGGCACCATGGCCTTGACCTGGCCCGTGGCCGGGTCCAGCCCCAGGATGTGACCGGACGTGCTGCCGATGCCGAAGTAGACGTATTCGGTGTCGTCGGTGGCGATGTAGCGGGGGTATTGCCGCCAGTTCTCCTTGTGGACGTGGCCGTAGTCCTTGAACTCGCGCGTCTTCGGGTTGAACGAGACGAGGCCGCAGTTGGGATACGTGGCCGACCAGATCATGCCGTCGTCGCTCTCGGTCATGCTCATGGCCATCTGGGGGGCGGTCTTGTGGACGAAGGTGAAGGCCTTCTTGGCCGGGTCGAACTCGCAGAAGTGGCTGTTGAAATGGGTGTAGTACCTGTTGCGGCTCGACAGGATCGACGTATACGGGCAGTCCCCGCCGGGAGGGAAGGGCATACGGTACTGCTGGCTCTTGCCGGTGTCGGCGTCGATCCAGAGCAGGGCATAGCCGCCGCGATGGTCGAACAGCCAGACGAGGACGATGTTGTTGCCCTCGGCGTCGGCCGTCGCGACCGTGCCCCGATGATTGCTCACGGGCGTGGCCACGCCGTGGTGGGTGAAGCCGTTGCCGAGATCTTCGTTGACGGCCGAAGCGGGCTGGATGAGGCAGACCGTCGTCGTCAGGGCGGCGAGAAGGACCAGCGGGGTGGCTATCGATTTCATGATCTGTCCTTTCAGCGGAGCTTCGCGTGGTTTGCCTGCTTCAGCGATCGCGTCTCGATCGTCGCATGAGCGTAACGCAGGTCGGGTTGGCGTGCCAAGCAGACGCTCAAACAACGTTGCTTGAGAAACGACCCGACGAGCGTGTAGCCGATGCCAAGCCTCCCGAGCCCCTCGACCACGGCCAGCACCATGGCGTTCGCGCTCCGGTTGCATGGGTGGGGCTCCGTCGGCTGGGCGATTCTAGTCGGCCTGCCCATGCCCCGTCACGGGCACGCAAGGTTGAAGCCTGTTCGAACCTTGCCCCAGGCCTCATGCCGCTGGATTCCTGCTCGCCCGCCCACGACAATAAGGGCTTATCCCTCAACGGCCCGCTGGTCGAGTCGTCGTCAGAAAGGATGAATACACCATGAGACCACCGCGCACTACCCGTGGCCTGGCCATGATGATTGTAGCGAGCGCTGCGATGCTGATGGCCGCATCCACGGCCGCCGCCGAGGACGTGGACGCACAAGCCGCCGCCGCCCGCATCATCGAGGTCGGCGAACGGTCGGGCGGCATCTGCTGCGTAATCGATCCGGCCGATGCGGGATTGCCCGTGGCCATCGCCAGGCAAGGACGGTTCGTCGTGCACTGTCTGACGCGCACGGCTTCGGCCCGCGACGACCTTCGCAAGGCGATCCGGTCGGCCGGCGACTACGGACGGGTGTCGGTGGACGTGCTCGACGGCGAGCGGCTGCCCTATGCCGGAAATCTGATCACCATCGTGGTCGTCGCCTCGCCGGCCAAGCAGGCCTCTCAGGGGCCGGATGTCGGGGAGATCCTCCGAGTCCTCGCGCCGCTCGGCACGGCCGTGTGGGGCGGTCCGTCAGACCGGGGCGTCGAGCGCGGCCTGCCCGAGCGCCTGACCAGGGACGTTCAGGATGCGGGAACGGTCGTCCACAAGGACGGCCTGCTCGCCGTCCGCAAGCCCTGGCCGGATGCGATCGACGAATGGACCCACTACCTTCACGCCGCCGACGGCAACCCGGTTGCGCGCGATCGCGTCGTCGGTCCGCCGATGCATTACCAGTGGACGACCGGCCCGATGTTCCAGCGCTCGCACGAGACCGACTCGAGCCTGAGCACGCTGGTCACGGCCCGCGGGCGCCTGTTCAGCATCGAGGACCACGCGCCGATCAGCCTGGCCGGTCAGCACGACCTGCCCGACAAGTGGTTCCTGATTGCCCGCGACGCCTTCAACGGCGTCGTGCTGTGGAAGGTGCCCATCAAGGCGTGGGGCTGGCGGCAGTGGAAGAACACGTGGTTCAACCTCAGGCCGGGCGACATCCCGCTGAACATCCAGAAGCGGCTGGTCGCCGTCGGCGACAAGGTGTACGCGACGCTGGGCTTCCGCGCGGCCGTCTCGCAGCTCGACGCGCGGACGGGCGAGGTCCTTCAGACCTACCCGGGGACCGAGCGGACGAACGAGATCCTGCTCATCAACGGCAAGCTGTTCCTGGCCGTGCTGGTGGAGGACCGCGTCAAGGTGATGGCCGTCGACGCGTCCGGCGGCAAGACGCTGTGGGAGTCGCCCAGGACCTACGTGGGCACGAAGGTGGATTACTACCGCTGGCGGGCGATGCGGGGCAAGGTCGAGCCGGCCAAGCTCGACCCGTCGCTCAACATGGCCACGGACGGCAGGCATGTGGCCTTCCTGAACGGGCCTTACGTGGTGTGCCTCGATGCCGCCAACGGGGCGGAGGCGTGGCGAACGGCGTTCCCGTCGGACAAGGCCGACGAGTTCGCCGGCGGGATCAAGTCGGAGGGCAACCTCTGGATCGGCACGATGATCGTCACCGACGGCGTCGTGGTCCACGCGAGCCCGAACCGGCTGGCGGGGTTCGACGCCAAGACGGGCAAGGTGCTGTGGAAGCAGCCGAAGAAGTACATCGGCCACCTGTGGTACGAGTGGAAGGACGTCTTCGTCATCGACGGGCTGGTCTGGACGTGGGGCGAGAAGCTCGCCCGCGGCGAGTACGACATCGGCCGCAAACGCAAACAGCGGACGCTCGCCCCGACGACCGTCAACGGGTACGACCTGAAGACGGGCAAGCTCGTTCGGGAGGTAGCGCTGGGGAACATCTTCGCCGCGCATCACCATCACCGGTGCTACCGGAACAAGGCCACGCTGAGGTACATCCTGGCCAGTCGTCGCGGCACGGAGTACGTCGACCTCGAGCAAGGCAAGCACACGGTGGACAACTGGGTCCGCGGCACGTGCCACGTCGGCATGATGCCCGCCAACGGCCTTCAGTACGCCCCGCCCCATCCGTGTCAGTGCTACATCGACGAGAAGCTCAACGGCATGAACGCCCTGGCTCCGGCCAGGCCGGACGAGCAGCGGCTGGCGGCGACCGGCAAGCCCCGGCCTGCTGACAAGGGCCCGGCGTTCGGCGAGGCGACCGGTCCGGCCGCGACCAGCGAGGACTGGCCCGCGTTTCGCCGCGGCGCCATGCGGACCGGTTCGGTCGAGACCGAGGTGCCGGCGGCGCTGAACGTCCTGTGGCGTCAGAAGGCCGGCCGAAAGGTGTCGGCGCCGATCGTCGTCGGCGACCGGCTCTACGCCGCGCTGGTCGACGAGCATCACATCGTCTGCCACGACACGTCGGACGGGCGGTGCGTCTGGGACTACGCGGCCGGCGGGCGCGTCGACTCGCCGCCGACCTATCACCTGGGCATGCTGCTGTTCGGCTCGGCCGACGGGTCGGTCACGTGTCTGCGGGCCCGCGACGGCGCGAGGGTCTGGCGATTCCGCGCCGCGCCGACCGAGCGGCTGATGGCCGCGTTCGGGCAGCTCGAGTCCACCTGGCCCGTTCACGGCAGCGTGCTGGTGCAGGACGGCAAGGTCCTGTTCGCGGCCGGGCGCTCGTCACAGCTCGACGGCGGCTTGCGGCTGTTCTCGCTCGACGCGGCGACGGGCAAGCTGCTGCACCACCGCGTGCTGAAGGGGCCGCGCTACACCGTCGAGAACGTCAAGCAGAACTTCAGGCTGCCGCAAGGCAAGCTGCCCGACGTGATGATGGGCGACGGCACGACGATCTTCATGCGCAACCAGGCCTACTCGCCCGAGCTGGAGCCCAAGCGCGGCTCGCCGTCGCTGAAGACCAGGAGCGGCCTGCTTGAGGACAGCTACTTCAAGCGGATGGCGTGGACGTTCGACAAGGGCGGCGACTACGCCCGGCTGATCGTGCACGACAACCGTTCGGCCTACTTCGTGAGGATGTTCGACACCCTGCGGGGCCTCGACCCGACCGTCTACTTCACCCCGGGTCAGAAGGGCTACCTGCTCTTCGCCAAGAACGTCAAGGGCAAGGGCAACGCGTGGATGGAGCGCGTACCCGTTCGCATCCGGGCGATGGTCCTGGCCGGTGACCGTCTCTTCGTGGCCGGTCCGCCCGATGTGATGGACGCCGAGGATCCGCTCGGGGCTTTCGAGGGCAGGAAGGGCGGTCTGCTCTATGCCGTCGACGCCGGCGAAGGCAAGCGCCTGACCGAGACGAAGCTGCCGTCGCCGCCGGTCTTCAACGGCACGGCCGCGGCGCGCGGACGCCTCTACCTCGTCGATGAGGCCGGCTACGTCACGTGCTTCGGAAAGGGATAGCCAGCGGCGCACCGCATAGCCACGGCGCGATAGAAGGCACACAAAGATGAGTGGGTAGGCCCCGCTCCGACGCCGACGACACACCCCCGGCATTGCCCCGTCGTGCCACTGCTCTGGGAGCAGTGCAATCCGGTGGATGTGAAATCCAGAGCGTCTGTCGCCCAGACCGGGTGACCCATCGCTTCATGTGTACCGAGCTTGTCGAGGTAGCGGTGGGGGACGCGAATTCCCTCGGATTCGGACTGCGCCGCCAGAATGTCACCTCAGAGACGCGACCGTTAGGGAGCGTTGCTGTTAACACCAGCCCCGTTAGGGGCGAAGGATCGTAGTCACGGGTGGAGCAAAGCGGAACCCGTGGTGCCCGGCCAGCCTGCAGCACTAAGCCCCGTAGGGGCGACAGAACTTCCACTTAGCCGCACTAAGGTGACCTTCCGGCGACCCCCTCAACGCACACTCGCCGAACATGCCTCGCCCTCGCCAACCACAACCCGAACTCGCAACCCATCTACCTTCCACCAACAATCGTCGGGTAAGTCGTTCGCGCCGCAGCCCGTCGCGCGGTGACAAGTCACGATGATCTTCCTGCGCGACAGCTTCAACACATCCACCCACAATTCCCGCAACGACTCAGGCGTGAAGACATAACCGCACTCGGGACACCGGCCTCCATCGACGTGCCCCTCAAGCGAATAGTCGCACTGGGGACAGATCAGCAGGTCGGCGTCCAGCAGGCGTCGGAAGCGGCGCCGCAATCGTACCGTCACATGGGCTGACATGAAGAGCATAATGCCCAGCAGCGCGACGAAGCACGTCGTCATCGCTACGAGCATGGGCCAGGCCTTCGCCTGCGACCAGCCCTTGTCCCGGAGCCCCTCGATCAGCAGGGCGCTCGTCAGCACGAACCCTAGACCCATGACACAGATGACGATGATGACCGGCAGCGTACCACGCGAGGCGAGCTTCTTGAGGCTGCGTCGCGCCCGCTGTAATCGGTCCTCATCGGGCACGAACCTTCGCTGGCGTCGATTCCATACTTGAAGAAAGAGATACGCGATCAAGACTCCGATCAGGGCAGCGGCGAGCTGTTGAACCACCATCACATTCTCCGCCGCGATTAGAGTCAGTCAGAGGATGCGATGTCAAGAAAATGTAGATTGCATGGGAATGGAATCAATCGATGGACGCACCCATCCGCACAAACCGCTGCCGCGCCAGCAACGCGCCCACCGCCACCACCAACACCATCACAACCAGCGGCGGCGCGAAGCATGCCGGCCCGCCCGTGGCGACGGCCGCGGCGATCTGGTTGACCTCGACCGTCACCGAGCCGGACGCCGTGCGGCCATCGCCGTCGGTGACGGTGACCTGATAGGTGGTGGTCTGCTCCGGCGCGACGCCGATGGTCACGCCCGTCCGTCCGTCGCCCCACGTGTAGGTGTACGGCGACGACCCGCCCGTGACGATGGCCGACAGCGTTGCGGTCTGACCCAGGACGATCGGGTTCGGCTGCGCCGCGGCCTCCACCGACAGGCCCGGCGCGTACGCGACTGTGACGGTCGCCGATCGCCCCGGTTCCAAGACCACCTGCTGCTCGGCGGGTGTGTTGTAGCCGGGCACGTCGCCGAATCGCACCGTGGTCGACCCGGCCGCGAGCTGGCCCGTCCATGAGGATGTCCCGCGGAACGTACCGCTCACGTAGATGTCGCCCTGGATGAGCTTGCCCGTGACGTCGCGCGTCTGGACGAGCAACGTGGCGGGCAGCTCGGTCGCCTGAAAGGTGGCGATCAGGTGTGACGTCGTGACCGGCAGGGTGGTCACGTGGCTCGGCTCGAAGGTGTAGCCCTGCTTGGCCGGCGTGATGGTGCCGGACCAGCCGACGGGCACGCTGGCGCCGAAGACGCCGTGTTGGTCGGTCGTCGGTTCACCGGGCAGGCCCTGGAGCACGACGCCGCCGAGGCCCGCCCCGTCGCGTGCGATCCACCCCGCCACGGGCACGGTCGAACTCGGTGCGGCCGGACCGGACAGGGACGCGTCGCCCAGCATCACCATGCCGTTGAAGTACGCCGGCGCCCAGCTCAGGTGGCGGACGCTGTTGAACCACGCGACGAAGGCCTTGCCGAAACAGTCGCCGGCGGCCAGCCGCTCGTAGAGCGTGCGATCGATGCACATGCCGCCGGTCTTGGTGCTGCCCCAGGCGAGCAGCGTCGATCCCTCCGGGTTCATCACGATCGAACCGCCGAGGCTATTCTCACGGACGTAGTCGCACCCCGAGCACACATACAGCGAGTAGAACATCGCCCGGGGGTCCTTGGCCGGGTACGCCGATCCGGCGACCCAATCGAAGCTGCCGCGCTGATTGCGGTAGAAGCCGTGTCCCTCGGACGAGCCGTGGCTCCGCAGCATGCACAAATGGAAGGTCCCGGCCAGCCGATTCGTCTGATAGTCGTCGGCCGTGGTCGATTCCGGGTCGGTGTGGATCTGCGATCCGCCCGCGCCGAAGAGCAGCTCGACGCAGGCGGTATCGTCCGAGGCCAGGGACTGCCAATCGTCGTCGTTGTAGACCAGCGCCGAGCCGGCGCCGCCCAGGGCACCGTCTCGCAGGGCGTGGTTCCTGGCCAGGTACACCCCGATCAGCTCAGCAGCCTCGCCGAGCGCCGGCAGATTCTGGGCCTGAATCCGCGAGACCCAGATCTCGATCGCCGAGTCACCCAGCCAGGTGTCGAGCTTGCCGTTGTCCGGCGCGACGCCGCCTTCGGTCAGGGCGTCGGTCCACGAGCCGTCCAGGTCCATGAAGTACAGGTCGCAGGCGAAGTCGTTGTAGGTCCAGCCGTTGCCGAAGTCGTCCATCTGTTCGAAGACGACGTAGGGCAGGTTGCCGATCAGGACCGCGCCGCTCAGCGAGTCGCCCTCAGCGTAGAGGTCTTGGAGCTGCTGGCGAATGTCCGCGGCCGTTCCCCCGGTGATGGTCAGCCGCACGACCGAGAAACCGTCGGCCGCCAGATCGTCGGCATAGAGGGTCAGCTCGTCGTCCAGCGCGGACGCGATGGCTTGCTCGACGACGAGGGCGAGCCGGCCGCGCGTCGCTTCGGCGGGAGGCAGTGCGCCCGGCGGCACGGTCCGGTGGGTCTGGAACTCCGGATCGGGCTTGTCCGACAGTGGCGTGGGCGGACGTTGTGGCGTGGTCGGGCTGTGCCACAGCGTCGGCTGGGGTGCTTGCTGCCCGTCGGCCGGCGCCGATCCGATGAGCCACGTCATGAGCATGGCGAGCGCGCACGGTCTGGCCAGGCGAACCCGTCCTTCGAGCTGGTGGCCGGCGCGTGGGAAGGTCACTCAGGCGGTCTCCTCGTCTTGAGAGGCCCGATCCTTACCGCTGGTGGCAGACATGCGGCGCGCACGCCGATGGAGGCCCAACACCAATCCCACACCGATCATGGCCAGCGCCGGGGCGAAGCACGCCCCGCCCGGGACGAACTCTCCACCGACGACCGTTACGTTGACCTCGGCCGTCGCGATCGCGTAGTGCCCGCGCGCATCGGTGATGCGGACGCTGTACGTCGTCGGTACGGTCGGGGAGACCTCGATCGACGCGTCGGAAGCACCGGTGTTCCAGGCATAGGTGTACGGTTCGAGCCCGCCGCTTGCGTCGGCGGTCAGGCGTGTCGTCTGACCGGCTTGGATCGTCTGCGGATCGGCCGAGGCGCTGACGCTCAGCGGCTCGACCACCACCAAGGTGTGCGAGGCCGTCGTCTGTTGGCCCAGCGCGTCGGTCGCGGTGACCGAGTAGGTCTTGGTGGCCGGCGGCGTGACCAGGATGACGTAGGCGTCGGTCCCGGTGCTCCATGCCAGCTCGTAAGGCGGCTTGCCGCCGCTCACGTCACACGACAGCAGCGAGCTGTCGCCGTGCGGCAACGGGTCGGGGTTGGCCGAGATGGTCACCGTGGGCGGCGCGAGCACGTCGACCGTCACCTCGGCTTGGTCTTGCTGGCCGAGCTCATCGGTGACGGCGACCGTGTACGTCGTCGTCTCGGTCGGATAGACCGTCGCGGTTGCCGTCTGCTGGCCGGTGCTCCATGCGTACGTGTAAGCGCCATGGCCGCCGGTCGCCGAAGCTGACACGACGCAAGCCTGGCCCGAGCCGACCTCCGTCGGGCTGGCCGAGGCCGACGCCGTCACCGGCGTGGCGACCACGACTTGCACCGTCGTCTCGTCATAGCGGCTGAGGGCGTCGGTTACGCACACGGTGTAGGTCGTCGTGACCTTGGGCGAGACGGTGGCCTGGGCTGAGGTGTGCCCGCTGCTCCAGTCATAGACGTAGGGTGCCTGGCCGTCGGTGACCGTGGCCGACAGCGTGCTCGACCCGCCCGACGCGACGACGTTCGGCTCGGCCGAGGCCGTCACGGTGAGCGGCCACTTGTACAGACCCTCTACGGTGACGGTCTCGTTCTGGCCGACCTCGACGGTCTGGGTATCCGGCTTGCGGTAGCCGGTGACCGAGCCGAACCAGACGGTGTGCTCGCCGGGCGAGACGCTGCCCGTCCAGGAGCCCGTGCCCTTGTAGTACCAGTCAACGTAGATCTCGCCGTCGACGGTGTTGCCGTCGTAGTCCACCGCCTCGACGGTGAGCGTGCCGTTGCCGGAGTCGTCGGGCGTGGCGGTGAAGTCTTGATCGGCCTGGTCGGAGGTTACATCGGTGTAGGACCGATTCGTGGGCGTGAAGGTGTAGCCGGCCTTGGTCGGTGTGACGGTCCCCGACCATCCCGACGCGGGCGACAGCTCATAGTAGCCCTGGGCGTCGGTCGTGTCGGAGCCCGCGCCGTTGGTGCCCGATACGGTCACGCCGCCTACCGCGGTGCCTTCGGCGTCCTTGACGTAGCCGGAGACCTTGACCGGCGCGACGCCCGCGACGTCGAAGGTCATGGTCGAGGTGGTCGCGCTGATGTGGGTGACGTCCAGGCCCAGCGGCGTGCCGCAGTAGCCGATGTTGCTCGGCGTGGTCGATTGGGTGAATTCGGTCGCGTTGCCCGAGCGGAAGTAGTCGGCATCATCACCGTAGTTCTGGTTGAGCTGAAGGTGCTGCGTGCCGCTGGCCTCCTCGACGTCGACCTTGTAGTGGTTCGCGTCGGTGTTGCCCGACTTGTTCTCGTCGACGTGCCAGATCAGCAGGCCTCGTGACGAGCCGGGCAGCGCGGCGTCGAAGCTGGTCGGCTGTCGGTTCTCGATCAGGAAGTACTCGTTCGACGGCAGGTTGCCCTGGAGCTGGACGATCTCGCCGGTCGTAACCACCGCGCCGAGCGCATAGGACCCGGCCGACGAGATCACCGTCGGCGTGACCCAGCCGAGCGTGACCTTGCACCAGGCGCTCATGTGGGCGGGCGAGGTGCCGCTGTCGCCGTTCCAGCTCCCGCCGGCCATCAGACAGAAATCGCCGACGCCCTTGCTGGCGTAGGTCGTGTCGTAGAGATCGGGCAGGCCCAGGATGTGTCCCATCTCGTGGCAGACCACGCCGATCCGCGTGAGACCCCACGAGCTGGGCGAGCCGTCGCGGCCGCGTTGAGCCGGCACGGTGTGATACGGCCAGAGGCTCACGCCGTCATAGGTCTTGGGCGACGTCATCGCCCACTTGTGCGACCAGATGTAGTCGGGATCGTTGCCGGAGTAGGCCTCGTCGCGGCCGGCATGGATGACCGTCAGGCAGTCGACCCAGCCGTCGCCGTCGCCGTCCATCGTCGAGAAGTCGAAGCCGCGGGTCTCGAGCTTGGCCAGCGCCTGCTCGACCATCTCGCGCGGGCGGATGTCCCAGCCGAAGGCGTCGTTGGCGCCGTAGTAGGCGTAACCGTTGTCGAGGGTGACGGCCTCGACGACGGTGGAGGCGACGGTGAAGGCGTTGCGACTTACCTCTTCGTAGTAATCGCGGATGGAGCCTACGGCGCCGTCGGTTGTGTAGCCGACCTCGTTGAACAGGTCCGTGTATTGTGTCGTGGTGTAATCGACGGTCATGTCGGCGTAGTTGACCAGCACCACGAGGTTCTTCATCGTGCCCGTCGTCGGGACGCGCCCCCTACCGGGAGGTGGCGGGGTCCGGCGGGCGTCGGCTCGGGCGGCGCGGAGACGGCCGAGCCACTGTGCGTCGGGTCGGACGAGACCGAGCCTCTGGGGGTCGGCCTGTCCGACGAGATGGTCGGTGCCCTTGATCCGGTCGCCTTCGCGCCTGGCGTAGAGCCATCGCCGGGTCTGGGGGCATCGGGCCACGAGGTAGCCGTCGCGGTCCTCGTACCAGTGGACGTGCTCGTCGCCGCGGAGTCGGACGGTGATCTGCGTGCCGTCGGGCTGTTCGACGGTGGCCGGGTCCGGGTGGGCCGGTACGCCGAGGGCCGCGGAGGTCATCGCGAGAAGCGGTGCCAGGGCGGCGAGGAGGGTCACGCTATCACGGACCAGGCCGCGCGTGCGCGGCGGGAGGGCATCGCGTCTCACGTCCACACCCCAACTGTTCTGACGCCCCTCCGTGCCGTCGCTCGATGCCTTCCATGAGATGCCTGTCGGCGGGACAGGGCAGGGCCAACGTTCGGCCGTGTCGCCCGCGTCCGCCGGTTGAGTCCCGATTGATGTCGGCAGCCGCGGGATGCGGCTCAAGCATGGATCGCGTAATCAGATCCCGGGTGGCGTATCGCGCAGGTCGGGGCACACTTAGCGGACCCCTGGCCTGGGCCGGACCGATAAAGGCGCCGAGCAAGGCGCTGGCGGGCGGCTTGAGGGCGTTGTCCTCGAAAGGCGAGTGCCGCGAGGGCGCGTTGCGGGGGAAGACCGGCGGGGGAGACCCCAAGGCGGCGAATTGCCCGCTCGGACCCGATGCGATTAGACTGCGCACCGCGCCGCCGGGTCCGGCTCGAGCGGTGTGATGCGTCACGCCAAGCCAAGGAGGCCCACCATGCTCGATCGCTCGCGAGAGAGGTTTGCCCGTGTCAGCCGGTCGCCCGGCCGTCGTGGTTTCTTCGTCTGGGGGGCGATGCTCCTGTCGGTGCTCGCCACGGCCGTGCCGGTGCGGGCCGCGGGCAAGCACACGAACGTCCTGCTGATCATGGCCGACGATTTCGGCGCCGAGTGTGTTCAGTGCTACGGTGGGACGAGCTACAAGACGCCCCACCTCGACGCCCTGGCTCGGGGCGGGATGCGCTTCACGAACGCGTTCAGCACGCCGCTGTGCTCGCCGTCACGGGTTCAGATCATGACGGGGCGGTATCCGTCGAGCACGGGGTGGGCGTACATGATCAACGACTTCCCCGACGGCAAACGGTACCTCGATCCGAAGGAGCCGACGTTCGGGCATGTGCTGGGGCGGGCGGGCTATGCGACCGCGCTGGCCGGCAAGTGGCAGCTCGCGCACTTCCACGAGCGGCCTCACCACCTCAGGCAGTGCGGATTCGAGCAATCGTGCTGTTGGGCGTGGCGCTACAAGGGCAAGAAGACCCGGCGCTACTGGCATCCGGCCATCGTTCAGAACGGCAAGGAGCGCCAAGACGTCGACGACCGGTACGGGCCGGACGTCTTCTGCGAGTTCCTAATCGACTTCATGACCAAGAACAAGGACCGCCCGTTTTTGGCCTACTATCCGATGACGCTGACGCACAGCCCGTTCCTGCCGACACCGGATACGAAGGACGAGCCTGGCGCGGCGAGGGGGAAGGATCGCCGACAGCAGAACTTCGCGGCGATGGTCGCCTACACGGACAAGACCGTCGGTCGTCTCGTGGCCGCGCTCGACCGGCTGGGCCTTCGCGAGCAGACGCTGATCATCTTCACGGGCGACAACGGCACGCCGAGGCAGATCCGATCGAAGCTCGGCGACCGGACCATCCCGGGCGGCAAGGGCAAGCTGACCGAGAGCGGCACGCGGGTGCCGTTCATCGCCAGCTGGAAGGGCACGACGCCGGCGGGCAAGGTGTGCGACGACCTGGTCGACTTCAGCGACGTGATGCCGACGCTGATCGAGGTGGCCGGGGCGACGGGGCCGAAGGGCGTGACGCTCGACGGGCGGAGCTTCGCGCCGCAGCTTCGAGGCCGGCCGGGCAACCCGCGTGACTGGGTCTACACCGAGCTCCGCGGCAAACGGTTCGTTCGCAGCAAGGACTGGCGGCTGCGGGGCGACGGCACGCTGATCGACCTCCGCGGTGAGCGGTACGGGACGAAGACGTCGTACGAGCCCGGCGAGGATGCTTCGCCCGAGGCCAAGGCCGCCCGCAAGCGGCTCCAGGCCGTGCTGGATCGCATCGATCTGGCCAAGAGGCCGGGAACGTGACGGGTGTCTGACGTCAGGAGTCAGCGGTGAGCACGGGTTGGGTCGGCCTGACGGCCGACGCCGTCCGGAGGGCACACGTGGTACAGCCTGCATCGTGGGAGTTGTGCACATGATCGCATGGACGTTGGTTGCTGCACTCGCGCTCGGGTCGACCGGGTCGTGGCGGAGCTACGAGGTCTATCGGCCCCACATCGAGCGGCACGTCGTGAACGATACCTACGCCCAGCCGCTCAAATACAACCACGACAGCAGCGTGGCGTGGTTCGGCGACCGGTGGTTCTGCCTGTGGAACGCCAACACGCCGCCGGCCGAGGGCGAGCCCGGGCAGTTGAACTATGTCAGCACGTCGCGCGACGGCAAGACATGGACGCCTCCGAGGGCGGCCTTCTCAAGCGCCGAGTGCTGCGAGAACCCCGTGCCCTGTCCGACCGGCACGCAGTGGCAGCCCAACCTGATCGTGGTCGGGGGCGAGCTGTGGGCGCTGTGGGATCAGAACAGCCGCGACAAGCACGCCGGGTGTTACCTGTCGCGACTGACCTCGCCCGACGGCCGGTGGCGAAACCGGCGCCTGCTGTGGGACGGCGAGCCGAAGCCCGTGATCGACGGCAAGCCGTTTCGGCCGTTTCCCACGCAGAATCCGACGCGGCTGCGATCGGGACGGATCCTCGCCCCGGTGACGCTGATCGGACCGGAGCCCGAGAAGGTCCCCGCCGGTGTGTCCGGCTGGTGGGCCCGGGAGAAGCGCAACAGCGTCCTGTACACGGACGACGGCGGTACGACGTGGCGGGTCTCGCCGGGCGCGGTGCAACCGAGCAAGACCTGGGCCCAATGGGAGCCGACCGTCTGGCAGCAACCGGACGGCACGGTGAACATGTTCGCGCGCAACAACGACAGTCGGCGGTCGCCGAAGGGCGGACCGACGCCGACGACGGCGCTGCTCTGGTCGAAGAGCACCGACGACGGGGCGACGTGGACGCCGCATGGTCCCGTGCCGATCGAGACGGTGGTCTCTCGGATGCACGTGATGGCGATCGGCGGCGACCGGGTCGCGATGGTGCACAACGACTGGCCGGCCGGTCAGTTCGTAGCGGACCGCTACAACCTCGCGCTCTACTTCACGCGCGGGGGCGGGATCGACTTCGTGGCCGGGCCGGGCGTTTCAGGCTACGAGCCGGTGGTGGCCTACCCGCAGATGTGGCGGCACGACGGGAGGCTGCTGGTCTCGTACAGTCAGGGTCGGGCGTTTCGCTCGATCAAGGTGGCTCACGTCTGGCCCCTGCCTGATCCGGGAAGGTATTACCTCTTTCCCAGGTCGAACACACCGCCGCCGGCGTCACCTCAGCGGGTCGACGGGGCGTATCGCTTCAGCGGGATGCAGCACCTTGCCACGCGGCGGCCGGTGGCGGTCTCGGAGGAGGGGTTCAGTGCCGGGGCCTGGGTGCGACCGTTGCGGGGCGGGGCGCTGATCGATACCCGGCCGGGCTCGCCGCCTAAAGGGTTCGTGTGGGGTCTGTCGACGGCTGAGCTCAAGCCGTTCATCTACATCCACACCCCGGAGAACAACATCACGTCGAGCCTCCGGCTCGAGCGAGGCGCATGGAACTACGTCGGCGTGACGGTGGACAACCGCACGGGCATCGTGTGGTTCTTTGTCGACGGCGAGCGGCACGGCATCGTGTACGTGGCCCCGGGGCCGAAGCCGCTGGGCGGCACGTCGGGTCATCTCGGGGCCAAGCGCTTCGCCAGCAGCAGCGTGCAGGGGCTGGTGGGCGATTTGCGCAGCATGGCGATCTACCCCAAGCCGTGCCTCGACCGGCAGGGCCATGCGCGGCTGGCGAAGGCCTCGCGCTGCGGCGGGAAGCTTGATCTCAGTGAGGTGTCATCGGTCGAGCCGCTCATCCGCTTCGACGCGGCCGACGCCGCCGGCGTCAAGACGGGGTTCGTCTTGCCCGAGGCCGACGATGTCGGCGTGGAGACGGTCGAGGTCGACGGGCGTCCGGCGCTGCGTCTTCGCGGGCCGGCCTCGGCGGGCGTCGACCTGGATGTGAACGACCGCGGCGCGGGCGACGTGGTTGCGTTTGGATTTCGAGCGCGGGTCGAGGGCAACGACCGCGTCACGCTCTGCACGGTCGGTGACGCCGAGGCGCCGGCGCGACTGGTCGTCGAGAAGGGCCAGGCGCGGTGGCGGCTGGGGTCGGTGGCGCGGGCCTGCGGGAGCTGTCGGGCCGGCGCGTGGATCGACGTGGCCCTGAGGAGCGGCGGGGGCGAGAGCTCGGTTCGTCTGGGGAAGGGCGATTGGGTCGCGCTGGACCACCGGCCGATGGCGACGTGGCTCTATCTGGGCGATGGGTACGCCGCCGGGCGGGGCACGGTCGACGGCGTCTTGGTCGTGGACGTGGGGTCGGTGCGCTCGCGCGTCGTGCGTGTCGGTAGGTGAGGTTCGGCGGTAGGGCGCGGGGACGATGGCGAAGAAGCGATGCCTCCTGGTCGGCGCCGGCATCCAGTCGGACGGCTCAGGCTCGCGCGGGATGCCCACCGAGGCGATCTCGATAGGAGTTTTGTCAGCGGGCGGGCCATGGCGGGACGGTCCTCGTCGTTGGGGTATGGTCATAAATTTTTCTTCTGCAATATCTTAGGTCTGGCGTCGTCGCGACGCCGATCTGAGGCGGCGCTTGCGCAGATGATAGACTCTTCTCGTCTTGAATTAACTTGACAGTTCTCTACGCTCGTGCTAGTGTTCACTAAGTCAAGCCTTGGCGGCAATGCGTGTGCGCGGTGTGAACCTGGGCGCCGCCGGCAAGGTCATTCGCGGTGGTTTGGAGGGGTGGGCGAGGGGCCTGTCCCATCTCAATAGATTGCACATCGTTTCGATTCGGTACGTGGGGACATACGGAGGACTGCACATGATGCGCACGAAAGTGATGGCGGCGTGTCTTGCTCTTGGGCTGGTAGCGATGGTCGCACCCGTCTACGGCGAGACGTACTACGTCGAGGAGGACAACTCTAGCGTCAACTCGTCGCTCGAGGTCTCGTTCTCGGCGTCGGGTTACCTGAAGCTGGTGTTGTTTGATCCGAACGGGTTCTTTGATTTCCTGAATCCCAAGGCCGACGCGGTGGCCGGCATCTATGCGACCAAGAGTCTGCCCGGGACGATCTCGGGCACGTTGGACGCCGAGGTGGTGGCCGACACACTGACGCTGAACGGGATGGATCTCGATCTGCTGACAGACGGGCCGCAGGCGGTCCAGGCCGGCGCGGACGTGCATGTCGATGCGATTCCGTTCCTGGCGGAGATCATCGAGCCGCTCGTCGACCAGATCAATCCGAACTGGGTCGATCCGAACGACATCAACGACATCATCGCGACGCTGACGGGAGGTTTCGATTTCGACTACGACTTCGAGATGACGGTCAACGCGCTGACGATGACCTACGACGGTGACCCGGTCACGGCGGCCATCACCGCGGGCGAGTTCACGGACCTTAGCCCCTGGGCGAGGATCGACTCGGAGGTCCAGTTCAACGGCGGCAATCCGCTGGATCTGCCGGCCGTGCCCCTGCCGTTCAGTCTGGACGGTACGTATAGCCCGACGCCCACCGATACGCTGACGATGGCCTCCAACGCCGTGGACGGCGGCGTGGAGACGCCTGAGGTTGTGATCATCGATCGGATCATCGAGCTGCCGATCGGTGAGAGCGGTGCCAACGTGACGTTCCAGATTAACCTTCAGATTGACGCCGGCACGGCGGGCTATTCGGTGGCCCCGTCGCTCCAGGCGGTGACGGGTTACCTGTTGACGGTGAACGCCGATCCGGCCCAGGGTTCGGTGGCAGCCGATCCGACCGGTCCGGAGTATGCACCGGGCACGGACGTGGCGCTGACCGCGACGGCCGCCGAGGGCTGGACGTTCAGCCACTGGGACGGTGATCTGAGCGGTTCGGCCAACCCGGCCACCATCACCATGGACACGCACAAGACCGTCTCAGCGGTCTTCGTGGAAGACAAGGTCTCGTTGACGGTGAACGTGGACGGCAGCGGCTCGGTGCTTCTCGATCCGTCGGGCGGCCTGTACGCGCCGGGTACGTCGGTGACGGTGACGCCGCTGGCCGGTATCGGCTACGAGTTCGCCGGCTGGACGGGCGACGTCCCGGCCGGTCAGGAAGGCGACAATCCGCTGACGGTGACGGTGGATGACAACATGGTCATTACGGCCATCTTCGAGGAGAGCAGCAATTGTGGCGCGGGCGCGACGCTGCCGCTGGCCGTCGGCCTGATGGTCTTCAGCGCGGTCGTGATCCGCCGCCGCTTCTAGTCTTATCCAGATAACTTCTGGTGATGCACCAAGGCCCGGTCGGGCGACCCCCGATCGGGCCTTTCGCATGGTCGCGTCGGGCCTGTCTGAAAGCCTGCTCTTGCCGAGAGCGCTCCCGGTCGTCGCGAAAGCCTCCCTATCAGGTCCCGCAAGTGCCGGCTCCGATGGTGACGTCCTGGCTTGTCGGCCGGGTTCCATCCCGACGACCTCGTGCCCCGTTGACGGGGCTATTCCCGGCCGGGTCCTGAGGCGCCGCATCAGCGAAGCCCGTGGAAACGGGCCGCTACGGCTAGTAGTCCAACACAATTGAATTTGTCGGTTCCACAACTTCGGGGTCGTCTCAGAGACGCGACTGTGAAGGAGCGTTGTCGTTCAGGCGCTCCAACAACACAGCTCCCTGACGGTCGCTGCTCTGAGTGGCGTATCGCTTACCTGATCGGAACCCACAAAAACAAGTGTGGTCGGGTACTAGGATCTCGGCCAGGCTGAAGACTTCGTCGCAGAGAGACGTTCTCAGACAGGCCCTGGCCGGCGTGCCTCGTTGCCTGCAAGGTGTCCGCGGGCGTCACGCGCGGCGGGCCCGATTGCCTCGAATTGGCTGAAGCAGCAGTGCGCGGCTAGGGTCGCGTGTCCCTCGGGCCCCAGAGGCGCCGCGCGGCGGCCAAGGGGTTGGTGGCGCTGTTGACGTAGTCGGGCAGCTTGCGGTAGTCGCCGTGGACGCACTCGCAGATGCCTGTCGTGTGAAAGTCCTCGATCAGGTCGAGGACCATCCGCCGGGCCAGGTCGGGTCGGCGCCGGTGCAGGGCGATCATGACCCACCCGCTGGCCGTGGCCCAGTAGGCCCCGTTCTGGTAGCGGTTCTTGGGGACCGGGGTCAGCAGCCGCTGCCACGTCTCGGGTGACACGAGGTGGCGCACCTGGCCGCGGCTGACGTAGCGGTCGATGTGGTCGATGAGGAAGCGAACGATCCGGTCCTCTTTCGTTCCGAGCGGGAAGCCGATGCTGATCGCGTAGGCGTTGCCCCAGATATCGATCTGCCGGCAGTCTTGGCTTGCCGCGAAGAACATGCCCGCTTCGTCGTTCCAGAGCGCGTCGACGGCCTTTTCGATCCGCTCGGAGCGGCGTGTGAACTCCACGGCCTGGTCGGCTTGACCGGTCTTCTGGAACCACGTGGCGAGCATGCGACACGCCCGCCAGTAGAGCAGCGATTCCTTGAACAGCTCGCCGGTCTTGCCGATGCAGTCGGTGAAGCCGTAGGGGGAGTGGGGCTCGGCCGGGTCGTTCCAGATGAGGCCGGGCGGGCTCAGGGGGAGGTAGTCCATGGCTCGGACCAGTGACGGCGCCCACTCGGCGAACAGCTTTGCGGCGCCTTCGGCCGGGAGTCGGTCGAGGTAGGCGTTCACCGCGATGACCAGGAACGGACCGTTGTCGAGGTTGGGCTTGCCGACCGGACCGGCGACGTAGACGGCCCGGCCGTCGGCCTGGACGCGATCCGGGGCGGCGCCGTCGGCGCGGATGCCGCGGACGAGGTAGCGGATGCAGGCCTCGGTGTGCTCGGCCGGGAGGAGGTCGCCGGCGTTTTCGACCATGTAGGCGAAGTCGCGGGTCCATAAGGCGGCGTAGTTGCCCTTGCCGTCGGGGGTGTAGAGGACCGTTCCGTCGTGGGCCTTGAGCCGGCATCCTTTGAGCTGCCGTCGCGTGGCTTCGGTGAGCCAGCGGATGCCGTCATCGATCTTCGCATCGGGTTGTGCGTTCATGGTCGTGATCACCAGTAGGGTTGTGAGGGCGGTCATGGGGTTGAGCTCCGTGTGCTCGACTGTGGCGAATGTGAAGTCGCAGTCGCGTTGCCGACGCGTCCTCGAAAGACACGTTCCGCAGTTGGACGTGTGGATGTGTCGACGCTCGATCGGAAGCTTACCGCGCTAGCGGCTTGTGGGATAGCCGGCGCGCTGGCACCAGCGCAAACCGCCCGGACCCCGAGGCGAAGGCGAAGACGTTTCGGCATAGCTTGGCGGCCCCGCGGGCGTCCGGCGGGAGATTCCTCGTCGCTCGGCCTCGCCGGACCGGGCGTTTTCCCTTGTAATACACGCCGACGCACCGTGTCATCAGGAGAGACGAGCATCATGCGCATCGATCGACTGGAGATCCATCACGTACGCCTGCCTCTGAAGAAGCCGTGGCGGACCGCTTACGGGGAGGACGCCGACATCGAGTCGGTTCTGGTCAAGGCCTTCAGCGGGGAGACGACGGCCTGGGCCGAGACCACTCCGCTGGCCGAGCCCACCTACTGCAACGAATGGGCGGGCGGCGTGGCGGCGACCATCGAGCACGTCCTGGCCCCGCGTGTGGTCGGGCGCGAGTGGGACTCGGCCGATCAGCTCAACGCGATGCTGGCGATGTACCGCGGGAACAGCTTCGCCAAGGCGGGCGTGGACATCGCCTGGTGGGGCCTGCGGGCGAAGCTCGAGGGTGTGCCGCTCCGTCGGCTGCTCGGGGCGACGCGCGACGAGATCGCCTCGGGTCATGACTTCGGCGTGGAGGACCGCATCGACATCCTGTTGGCCGAGATCCAGGAGGCGATCGACGCGGGGTATCCGCGGATCAAGCTGAAGATCCGGCCGGGCTGGGACCTCGATGTGATCGAGGCGGTTCGCAGTCACTGGCCGGACTTCACGTTTCACGTCGACTGCAACAGCGGCTACACGCTGGACGATCTCGACCTGTTCAAGCGGCTGGACAAGCTGAACCTGGCGATGTTCGAGCAGCCGTTGGGCAACGAGGACCTGGCCGATCACGCCGAGCTGCAGCGCCAAGTCGCCACGCCGGTCTGCCTGGACGAGAGCGTGCGGAACCTGTGGTCGGCGCGGCAGGCGATCAAGCTCGGGAGCTGCCGGATGATCAACATCAAGCCGGGGCGCGTGGGCGGGTTGACCACGGCCAAGGCCATCCACGACCTCGCCGCCGAGCACGGGATTCCGTGCTGGGTGGGCGGCATGCTGGAGTCGGCGATCGGCGTGGGCGTGCTGGTCGAGCTGGCGGCCCTGGACAACTTCACGTACCCGAACGACGTGATCGCCTCGCAGCGTCTTTACGCGCGGGACATCACCGAGCCGGAGGTGACCGAGTGCCGGGTGGGTTGGATCCAGGCGTCGAGCCGGCCGTATACCGACTACGTGCCCGACGAGGAGCGCATCGCCCGGCAGACGATACGCCAGGCCGTGGTGAGTGCGTGACGAACGAGGCCGAAGGACGACGCCCTGGAGAGCGCATCATGCACGCCACACGAGAGCAGGTCCCCGACGACAGGCATGTATGTCCGTGGCAGCACGCGTACTGGTTCGACAACATCTTCCGCCGGCTCGTGCACAACCCCGCCAAGCTGTACGGGGCGTACGTGGAGCTCGGCGGCGTGGCGTTGGACGTCGGCTGCGGGATGGGGTTCAACAGCCTGGGTCTTGCGCGGCTGGTCGGTGCGGGCGGTCGGGTGATCGCCGTGGACGTCCAGCCGGAGATGCTCGAGGTGCTCGGCAAGCGAGCGGCCCGGGCGGGGCTCGGGGAGCGGATCGAGACGCGGGTCTGCGCGGCCGACCGTATCGGCGTGAGCGAGCCCGTCGGCTTCGCCGTGGCGTTCTGGATGGTGCACGAGGTGCCCGACGCCGGGCAGTTGATGCGGGATCTGCACGCCTGCCTGCGTCCCGGCGGGCACCTGCTGATTGCCGAGCCGCGGTTCCACGTATCGCGCGGCGATTTCGATGAGGAGATCAAGCTGGCCGAGGCGGCGGGGCTGGCCCTGGTCGATCGACCGAAGGTCCGTCTCAGCCTATCCGCGGTGTTCAAGCGGTAGTCGAGCGGGGCAAGGTCCGGTGGGGATGGCGTGGCGGCACAGCCCCATCGCAGGGATCGGTCAAGCGGTCGCCGGTCGTGGCCGGGTCGTGTCATGCCGAATCGGAGGGTTCGAACTCCGGTCGGGCGCGGCGGCAGACGGCGGCGAGCTCGTCGATCAGCTCGACGAGGTGGTCCATGTCTTCCTCGGCCTTGAGGGCCGATTCCAACGACTTGGCGGCCTCGGTGATGGGCGGGTAGCCGTAGCCACCTCCGGCGCCCTTGAGGCGATGGGCCAGGACCTGAAGCGTGGTCAGGTCTTGCTCGGCCAGGGCCTGGCGCATGCCCTCGATGCGCTGGGGCAGCTCGCTGACGAATTCTTGTATGAGTTCGGCGAGGTCCTCGTCGTCGTCGAGCAGGCTGCCGAAGCCTTGGTTCTGACTAGCTTGGCTGGCGGGTTCACTTTCCATGGTATCCCTCTCGCCTTGAGGCGCTTGGGCGGCGGGCTCGTCGGCCGGCCGGGCGTCATCCGAGGATGCGGCGCGAGCCTCCGGCGCGTCCCCGCGGCCGTCGACCTGCTCGCGGATCGTCTCGATCAGCTCGGTCCGGTTGATCGGTTTGGAGACGTAGTCGCTGCAGCCGGCCTGCAGGCACCGATCGCGATCGCTGGCCATCGCGTGTGCCGTCAGGGCGACGATCGGCAACGTCAAGCCCTTCTTTCGCAGGATGGAGGCGGCCTGATAGCCGTCCATCTCGGGCATTTGCATGTCCATGAGGACGACGTCGTAGGGTTCGCCGGCGGCCTGGGCGTCTTGGGTGCGGCTGACGGCGTCGAGTCCGTTGTCGACGACGTCGACGTCGGCGCCGCTCCTGGTCAGGAGTAGGGTGATCAGGCGCTGGTTGTCCGGTCCGTCCTCGGCCAACAGGATGCGATAGGGCAGGCGGACGTCGGCGGGGGCTCTCTCGGACTCGTCGGTCCGGCTGACGATGCGCCCCACGGAGGCCCCGTCGATCAGCTCGACGTTCGTCAGGTCGCCGGTGGTGACGGTTGCCGAGAAGGTGCTGCCCACACCGGGCCGGCTGGTGACCGTGATGTCGCCACCGAGCATCCTGGCCAGTCGGCGACTGATGGTCAGGCCCAGGCCGGTGCCGCCATGGGTCCGGGTGGTGGAGGTATCGGCCTGCTGGAACGGCTCGAAGAGCGTGCTCAGTTTGTCGTCGGGCACGCCGACGCCGGTGTCGCTGACGTCGAAGGTGATCACGGGTTCGGCAGGCATGTCGCCGTCGGCCGGCAGCGGTGATGCGAAGCGGGTCGTCAGGCGGATCTTGCCCTCGTCGGTGAACTTAACGGCGTTGCCGACGAGATTGAGGAGGATCTGTCGGAGCCGGGTGGGATCCGAGTGGATCTGCTCTGGGATCAGGCCGTCGTAGTCGAGGAGCAACGCGATGCCCTTCTCCCTTGCTCGTGGCTGCATGAGCGACTGGACTTCGAGGAGGATCTCGACGGGCGAGCAGGGCACGCGTTCCACGTCCAGCTTGCCGGCCTCGATCTTCGACAGGTCGAGGATGTCGTTGATGATCCGCATGAGGAACTCGGAGTTGCGTCGCACGGTCTGGGCGGCGTCGCGTCCCTCCTGACGGGTCTGGCAGTCGGCGTGCTCGTCGCATGTCGGGCAGCACATGACGCTGTTGTAGAGCACGTCGGTGAAGCCGAGGATGGCGGTCATCGGCGTTCGGATCTCGTGGCTCATGTTGGCGAGGAACTCGCTCTTGCTCTGGTTGGCGGTGTCAGCCTGCTGCTTGGCCTCGGCCAGGGCGGCGTTCACGGTCACGAGCTGCTGTCGTTGGGCTTCGAGCTGCTGGCGGTGGGCCTCGAGCTCGTAGGTCTTGCTCTCGAGGAGCTGGGTGTACTCTCGAAGCTGCTTGTCGGTCTGCTTGCGTGAGGTGATGTCGCGTCCGGTGGCGTAGTACATGGTCTCGCCCTGCATAGTCAGGGCGCGGAGCGAGATCTCGCAATCGATTAGCCGGCCGTCCTTGCGACGGTGCTGTATTTCGAAGTAACCGAGTCTCTGCTTGACTCCGGTTGATAAGGTCGGTATATGTTAGGTAT
>CAZUQM010000015.1:0-163344 GCA_964622545.1 uncultured Planctomycetales bacterium
AAAGCCATGACCCGCAAGGAGCTAGTAACCGGAGTTGGCTAGAGATTCAGTTCACACTATATGGGCTGGATTCAGCGGGCCGGACAGGGGGCGCGCCATTTCGGAACGCGGACGGGCCGAGCCCCGTCGATCACGGAACGCGTCGGCCCGCATAAGGTTCTACAAAACCGAATGTTGTGCCACCGGCAAGGAGCCCCCCATGCTCGCCCGCGCGATTAAAGCTGCACTGATCGGTTCCGGGATTCTGCTCCTGGTCCTCGCCGTGGTCATCGGGATCAGGACGGCCGGGCTCCGCTCGGTGCAGCGACCCGCCGAGCCCGAGCCGGCGCTCGTCCATCTCGACGCGGCCCGCGCCGTGGCGAACCTGCAACGGGCCGTTCGAATCAAGACGCTCTCGCATCAGGATCCGAACCGCATGGAGCCCGAAGCATTTGAGACCTTTCACGGCCTGCTTGCTGAAGTCTTTCCCAAAGTGCATGGCGACCTGAAGCGTGAGACGGTCGCCCGGCACAGCCTGCTGTACACCTGGGCGGGCTCGGATGCCAACCTCAAGCCGCTCTTATTGCTAGCGCACATGGACGTCGTGCCGATCGGGTCGCCCTCGGCCTGGACCCATCCCCCATTCGGTGGCGACGTCGCCGACGGTTTCATCTGGGGTCGTGGCACCATCGACGACAAGGGCAGCCTGCTCGGCCTTTTGGAAGCGGTCGAGGCCCTGTTGGCCGAGGGCTACCGTCCGAAGAGGACCATCCACCTGGCCTTCGGCCATGACGAGGAGGTCGGCGGGCTCGGGGCCCGCGCCATTGCCGATCTGCTCAAGCAGCGGGACATTCGCGCTGAGCTCTGTCTCGACGAGGGCCTGGCGATCGTCGAGGGCATGGTCCCCGGCATGACCGCGCCCGTCGGTCTGATCGGCGTGGCCGAGAAGGGCTATCTCACCCTCGAGCTGACGGCCCGCGGACCGGGCGGTCATTCGTCGCAGCCGCCGGAGGAGTCCACGCTGGGCGTCCTCAGCCGGGCGGTGACCCGGTTGGAGGACAACCCGATGCCCGGCGGCCTGCGCGGCATCGTGAGCGAGATGTTCGACGTGCTCGCCCCGGAAATGGGTCTGCCCCTGCGGGCGGTGTTCGCGAACCTCTGGCTGTTCCAGCCGCTCGTCGAGAGCCAGCTCGAGGCCGGACGGGCCACCGCCGCGTGCCTGCGAACGACCACCGCCGTGACGATCATGCAAGGAGGTACGAAGGAGAACATCCTTCCCACCACGGCAAGCGCGATCGTCAACTTCCGCCTGTTGCCGGGCGATACCCTCGGGTCGGTGACCGAGCACGTGCGTCGCGTCGTGGCCGACGATCGGATCGAGATCGCCACGCCGGAACCGGGCCACGAGGCCTCGCCCGTCGCCGACCGCTCCGGCTGGGGCTACCAGCAGGTCAACCGGGCCATCCGTCAGGTCTTCCCCAACACGGTCGTCGCGCCCGGATTGGTCTTGGGCGCGACCGATTCGCGACACTACGTCGACGTGGCCGACAGCCAACTCCGGTTCACGCCGCTGCGCTTCGTCGAGGACGACCTCCAACGCATCCACGGCCCGAACGAGCGGGTCGGCGTGGACGCTTACATCCAAAGCATCCGCTTCTTCGCGACGCTCCTCCGCCAGGCTTCGCAGGAGTAGCACCCCTCTCCAACGGCGGCACGAACGGGCACGATGTGCGGCTTGCGGGGCGCGTCTGGATGT
Organism: uncultured Planctomycetales bacterium; assembly: GCA_964622545.1. GTDB lineage: Bacteria > Planctomycetota > Phycisphaerae > UBA1845 > JAFGLZ01 > JAFGLZ01. The sequence continues at coordinate 1,736 of CAZUQM010000015.1, forward strand.
GCCTGTCTCCTACTCCCTGGACAGCGGCCCGATCCGCACGCTGGGTCGCTGCTCCATCTCGATGGCCGCGTGCGTGTAGAAGGGGTAGACGCTCCATTCCACGCACGTCAGCACGTCGGGCTTGCCGTCGCCGTCGAGGTCGCCCACGGCCGGGTGCGGACCATGGGCCGTGACCTTGATCGGCTTGCCGAAGCAGCAGAAGGTCCGCGGCGGCTCGAAGACGGGATCGGTCTTGCTCCCGCAGTTGCGAAGAAGGTAGATGCTGCCCTTGGGGGCGGCCGTACCGGCACAGGCATAGATGATGTCCGTCAGCCCGTCGCCGTCCCAGTCGGCGCAGCGGAACGACTCCGTCCAGTGCTTGCTCCTGCCGACGATCGCGTCGTCGATAGCCCGTCCGTCCTTCAGCTTGAGCAGCGGGCCTTTCTTGAGTCGGAGCCGCCCCTTGTCGTCGCGGTAGCGCTCGAAGAGGGTCAGCTTGCGGACGTGGCCGTCGTGGGTCATCAGGTCGACCAGGCCGTCGCCGTTGAGGTCGGCGAAGGCCGCGCCCGTCCGCCAGAAGAAGGGACGGTCCTCCTCGTAAGGGTACGGTGCGTTCGGTACGCCCTTGTCGCCAGCGAGCTGTGCGGATTGGAACCGCGCCGTGACCGAGTCGGGGTAGCCCTCGACCAGCACCTGCCGCCTTTTGCCGAAGGCGGGGGCGGTCTTCGTGCCCTCGTTCTTGTACCAGAAGATGCGGTTGGTTTCGTTGGGCAGCATCAGATCGTTCAAGCCGTCGCCGTCCCAATCGACGAACGCCGGATAGGAATAGCCCATGTCGTGCCAGTGCTGTCCGCCGAGGATCTGGTTGCGAAGGAGGCGAATCGGCTTGCCGCCGGCGAGGATCAACTGCGGCTCGGCATAGGCGCTGCGGTCGGTCGTGCCTTTGTTGATGACGATCCGAGGCCAGCCGTAGCCGCCGCCGACCAGCAGGTCGGCATCACCGTCGCTGTCCCAGTCACAGAGGCACGGCCAAGCCTGGTCGCTCAGGGACATGACGGCCGAGGGCGACAGCGCGCGCCCGACCCGTCTGAAGCATGGCTCGTCGTTGGCGTCGCGCGCGAGGGCCATGAAGGTGATCGATTGAAAGACGTCGTGCACGACGAGCAGGCCTCGTGTCGGGCCGTCGCGGACCGCCGCCACATACGACGGCCACCAGAGGTCCGCGCCGGGCAGGGGCTCTGGCGGACCGAACCGCGGTGGGTCTCCGCCGAGGTTCGTCCTCCAGGCCAGGCCGTACTCGAACGCATGCCCGTGCAGGTTGGCCAGCCGGCAGACCGCATCGAGCCTGCCGTCGTCATCGATATCGAGGTAATCGGCGTCCTTGCCGGAATCGATCGTCACGCCCTTGGCGAGCTGGAGCGGCCAAGCCTTGGCGTCCGTGTTGCGGAGGTAGAGATTGCCGACGACCAGGTCGATGGCTCCGTCTCCGTTGAGATCCACTGCACGACACGGTCCCCACGTGCCGGTCTGTCGCGAGACCGCACCGGCGGCCACGAAAATCGGCATCCCACCCGCATCGCGTCGTCCTGAGTTGCGATAGACGTGGACGCTGCTGCCCCCGCTCGGCGAGTAGATCATGTCGACGTGGCCGTCCTTGTCCAGGTCGGCGAAGGCGGCGTGCATGTACGTGCGGCTCAGGAGGTGGAAGTCGGTTGCGCCCGGCTTGCTCACGTATCGCGCGCGGACGAGGCCGCCGAACACGAACGATCCGTCGCCGCCCACACGGGGGTAACAGACCACACCGTCCCAGGGCCAACCCGGTCGATACGCGTAGTTCCAGCAGCCCACCAGGTCACGCCGGCCGTCGCCGGTCAGATCGAGGAGTCCGCTGGGGTAGGCCAGCGTGATCGGCCTGGGCTCGCCCGCGTTGTAGCGCAGCAGGTCACCCACGCCGATCATGGGTGTGTACTCGCTCGGCGTCAGCCGCGGCCGCTTGGCGGCCGTCCGGAAGCGTAGCTCGTACACCTTGTGGGCGGGATCGGTGACCACCCACTCGACGCGCCCCGCATCGCCATAGGCGAAGTCCTCGGTGACCGCGCTCGGCACGGGCTTGCCGGTGGCCACGTTCACGACGCGAATGCTGTTGGGGTTCAGCACGCCGCGAAGCCCCGCCTCGCGGATGATGGCGGCGAAGTCGATGCGGGGATCCATCGGCACGCGGGCGTGCTTCAGTTCGGACGTGATCGTCAGGCGAAACCGATGCGTCGGCGGTTCGGCGGCGGTAGACTCGCAGCACGGGAGCAGGGCCGCGATCAATGCGATGGAGGCCTGTCGGCTTCGTAGGGTCATCATCGTCTCCTCGCGGCGCGCGGCTTCGTGTCGCGGGTCAGCGGCTTGCTCGGACCACGATGTGGTCGACGATTGCCGTGACAGCATACCACGGGTCGATAGAATGGTCGCGGCGCACCTACCGAGAGACTCCCTGACGGCTAATCCCGGTCATCGACCGCATAAGGAGACTGCTCATGTCGACTCCGCTTGGATCTATGGTAAGTCTGATGCTATGGGCTGGGGCCGCCGGCGCGGACGGTGACCCCCTCGCCGAGGTTGCCGCCCGCTTGCGACCCCCCGCGGGATCCACGCCGGTCATTATGGCCTGGTTCTGGGGACCGAAGCACTTCGAGCCCCGCGGCTACGTGCCGTTCCTCGAGATGATGGCCCGCCACTCAGCCGTCACGATGCTGGCCACGAGCATCCGCGCGCCCCTCCGCGAGGTGACCGAGCCTGCCGTGCACGCCCAGGTCAAGGCCGCCGCCGCTTACGCCAAGAAGCTCGGCATGCCCATGGTGATGGACCTCGACGTCCGTCTTGCCCGGCAGGCCTTCCGCAAGGCCTATCCGGACGACCTCCAGGAGATGCTGCGGCTCCGTGAGGTCAAGCTCTCGGGCAACGAGGCGACCGCGCTGACCGTCAAGAGCGACGATCTACGCGACCACTACACCTTCCAGACGACCAACTACATCCCGCTGTCCGGTCGGTTGGTGCGGGTCTATGCCTACCGGCGCGAGGGCAAGCTGATCATGCCCGACACCGTGGGCGAGATCACCCGACAGGTCCGCGTCCTCCGTGCGTCGGCCAAGGACGTGGCGGTCCAGATACCGGCCGAGCCGTCCCTGGCAGGTCACACCGCGTGCGTCATGGTCGCCTTCACACACCTCGCGCCCGACGTGTTCGCCCCGCACCTCGACGCCTTCCAGGCCGCGATCATCGAATCGTACAAGGACACCGACATCATGGGCGCGTGCAAGGACGAGTGGGGCTTCCCGCCGTGCTACGACGGCTGCCCGGCCAAGAACGACTACTGGTTCTCGCGCTCCCGTGCCCGCGCCTACGCCGAACGAACGGGCGGGCGCGACCTGTTGCGCGACTGCCTCCTGATGACCTACGGTGAGTCGGGCCGTCAGGTCGAGCGACAGGTCGCCGTCAACCACTTCCTGGACATGGCGCGGCGGCGGAACGCGGCCGTCGAGGACCATCTGCACAAGACGGTGAAGAGGGTCTTCGGTCCGAGCGGCGTGGCCGCAACACACCCCACGTGGATGCCCTACCCGGGGGTGGCCGAGTTCAAGAAGAACGGTCTGCATTGGTGGCAGGCGACGCGCGATCTCGCCCAGACGGACGAGTACACGCCGTTCCCGTGCCGCACGGCCCTGGCCAAGAAATGGGGCAGCGGGCCGTGGTGGAACATGTACTACGCCCGCGACCTGGGGAGCTACGAGTTTTCGCTGTGGAGCCACGCCCTCGGCGGCGGGCGGATCGACTACCACCCGGTCTATCCGACGAAGGACAAGAAGGACCGCGCCGACCGGTACAAGATGCTCCTCCGCGGCGGTTTGATGGTGGGAGATTGTCGCGTGCGGTTGCTGAACGTCATCAGCTCGGCGGCGCTCGACTGCCCGGTGGCCGTCGTATTCGGCCACGCTTGCGCCATGAACTGGGCCGGCCCGGCCTACGACGACGTCGGGCTGCGAATCACCGACGCCTTGTGGGGGAAGGGCTACCCGGCCGATCTGATCCCCGCGAGCGAGGTCGGCTCGAGGGCGTTGCGCGTCGCCGAGGACGGACGATTGGCCTACGGCGATCAGCGCTACCGGGCGGCCGTGCTTCTCCATCCGCAGTTCGAGGGCAAGTCCACGGCGGGGCTCTTCCGCGCGGTGGCCGAGCGAGGCGCGACGAAGGTCGTGCGCGTCGGCGCATGGGCGCATGACTTCGACGGCAAGCCGTTTGACGGAACCGCCGCACTGGGCGACGCGGTGAAGACCGTCCCGGACCAACATCAGGCCGTCGCCCACATCGTCGCGGATCTCGAGCGGATCGGCGTCGAGCCCCAGACGCCGGCGACGGCTTCGATCGGCAAGCGGCCGTGCGGCATGGTCGCCCCGGCGCGAAAGGGGCGTTGCCGACTGGTCGACGGGACCGAGATCATCCTCTCCGGCGAGCAGGACGTCTCCGGCGATCCGATCAAGGCCGCGGTGCGACTCGCAGGTCGGGAGGTGACGGTCGACGCGCTCGGCGTGGTGGCCCTACGCGTGAGCCGGGACGGGCGCATCGATGCGATGGCCGCCGGCGGCATGAAGCGGTTCGAGACGAAGGGCCTCTCCCTGGAGCTGCCAGGCAGGGCGGGCGTGGCGTTGTGGCGTGAGGTTAACGGGGGCTTCCGCGGCGTGGTGCAGGGGCTGGACGGTCCGCTGCCGGCGGCCTTGAAGGATCTGACGACGGACTGGATACGCTTGGACCTGCCGAAGCCGTACACGGATGGATCGAGCGGGCCTTGAGGGACAACGCCGGGTCGGTCGCTGCTGCGAGGCGGGGACGTCAGCTCTGGAGCAGTCGGTTGACGAAGCGGCGGACCTGCCGCTCGGCGAGCCTGGCCAGCGTTTCGGGCCGAACGTCGGGCGAGATGGTGCACGTCATGCCGTGCCGGAAGAGGGACGTATCCGCGAGGGGGTCGAACTCGACGGTGATCTCGAAGTAGGGTTGCGGGGCCTCGAACGTGGACGGGTCGACCGCGATCGCACCGCCGCCCACCTGCGTCAACGCGGGCACGCCGATGGCCTTCGACCCCTTGGGGACGATCCGAACGATGTAGCCCTCGATGACGTGATCCGGGGCGCCGGAAACACGGACCTGCACCGCGCCGCCCACCTCGGGTCGGGCGTCGGCCATGGCCTGCTCGGTGAGCAGCGCCCGCGCCTGCCACGGACCCGAGGCCACCGTCCCGACGGGCTCGCCGACGTGGACGAATCGACCCACGTCGCGATGCGTGAGCGACTCCACGAGTCGGCCGGTCATGCCCGCGCGGACCGTCAGGCGATCGAGCTCCTGCTGACGCCGGGCGACCTCGTGGCGATAGCTGACGATGCGTTCCTGCTCCTGGAGGGCTTTGGCGGGCTCTTCGGCCTGATAGGCCTTGCGGCGGATGGCGGCCGCGTCGAGCTGCGCCTTCGCCTCGGCCAGCGCTTCCTCGTAGGCGTCGTTGCTGAGCCGGACGAGCGGCACGCAGGCCGCGACGGTTCGACCCACGGATGCGTCGACCCGTTCGATGAAACCGTCGACCTGGGCGCGGATGACGTGCTCGGTCTCGCTGGTCAGCGTGCCCGTCGCCCGCACCGGCGGCTTGACCGGCACGGTCAACACCGCCAGCGGCAGACCGATCAGCAGCACGAGGCTGACCGTGACCGCCCGGACGCGAACCGGCGCCGCCTCGGGCGAGAACCAGAGGTACTTCGTCGCCTTGACGAGCAGGCCCAGCACGGTCTGGGCGATGTAGAACGCACCGAGCGCGATGCCGACCAGGAAGAACTTCATCGCGATGGCCGCGCTGATGGCCAGGACGATCGTCACGCGATACGCGCTGGCCGCCAGGCCGTATGTCAGCAGAAAGGCCCGCATGCCTACGCTCTTGTCGGCGAAGCCGCTGGGCAGTCCGAGCAGCACACGCTTCAGCAGACCGGCGACATAGCGGCTGGCCTGTTGCCGCAGGTTCGGCACCTCGATCAGGTCGCTGAGCACGTAGTAGCCGTCGTAGCGGAGAAGCGGGTTGATGTTGAACAGCACGGTGGCCACGCCCGCCAGGAAGATGATGTTGTAGGCCAGGTCGTGCAGCGGCCCGGGCCCGGTCAGGGCCCAGACGAACACGGCGAGCGCGGCGACCATGCTCTCGACGTACATGCCGCCCAGCCCGACGACGAGCCGATCGGTCTTCCTGCTGAAGCCCCACGCGCTCGTGGCGTCCACGTAGGCCAGCGGCGTGAAGACGATCAAGAAGACCCCCATCTCCGGCACGTGGCCGCCGAGGCGCTTGCAGGCGTAGGCGTGCCCGAATTCGTGGATGATCTTGAGCACGATCAGGGCGACCCAGATGATGGGCAGGTTCTGAGCCACCAGCACGCCCTGGATCGGCTCGAGCAGCTCACTGAATCTCGTGACGACAACGACCCCCGCACAGGCCATCAGCGCCAGCCAGACGAAGAAGAACGGCCTGCTGAACAGCCAACTGACATAGCCGACGGTCCGCCTCAGGAAGGCGTCGGGGTTGACCAGCGGGATGCGGAGGAACATGAAGCCCAGCAGCTTCTCGCGCGCCCGCGCCTGTCTCTTGGCCAGATACCGCTGGTACAGCATCTTGTCGTCGGAGATCGGCAGGTTGAGGAAGTTCAGCCGGTGCAGCGTCAGGATCGTCTGGTAGAACGTCTCTTCATCGCGCGGCCGGAGGCAGCCTTGCTCCACGAGCTGATCGAAAACCTCGCCCAAGGCCAGGTCGCGCTCGAGCGCGACGAAGATGGCGTACCCCGATCGGTCCAGGTGGTAGCTCTCGAACGTGAGCGGGTCGCGGATCACGTACGCCGGTTCGCCGCGGAACAGGTGGCGGCTGACCTCCAGATCGTGGCGCGTGCCCACGTGCACGCCGCGGAGCCGGTCCGCGAGCTGCGCCCCGTCCGAGGCGTCGGGCTTGGGTTGTGCGGTGGACTCTACAGCCATAGTTTCAATCGCACGTATTCAATGGCGCGGTGGAACAGGACCCACCACACGGGTCGTCGGCCGACGTGGACGCTGGCCACGCCCTCCATGCCGGGTCGTAGCTGGTCGCAGCTCAGGTCGCCCCGGGCCTCGGCCACGAAGACGTTCTGGTTCTTACAGATCTCGGCGGTCGGGCGGACGCGTTCGACGGTGAAGGTCGAGCACTCCTCGGGCCGCGCGGTCGAGGCGAATCTCCCTTCGAGGCCCTGGGACAGGTCGTCCACGTCGCGCTCGGGCACGCGGAGCTCGAGCATCAACTCGTCGACCGGCGCGATCTCGAACAGCGGATCGCCCTTGGTGACCACGCTGCCGAGCCGCTTGCGCAGGTCCCCCGAGGCCACGACGCCGTCGATGGGAGCGCGAACGTTCGCACGCTCGATGCGGTTCTCCAGAATCGTGAGCTGCGTGGCGATGAGCCGTTTTCTGGCCAGAGCGAGCTGCACGTTGGCGGGCACGTTCTCGGCCATAGCCTGGTTGGCCTCGTGCTCGAGCACCTTGAGCTCGGCCATCAGCTCGGAGCGCTGATCCTCCAGCTCGTCATGCTTCAGCGAGCACAGGATTTGTCCCTTGCCGATGGCGTCGCCCGGCAGGACGTGGGCCTGCTCGAGCACCCCGTCGAACGGGACGCTGACGTGCCGGACCTCGGCGGGAGCGACCGTACACGGGACGGAGACGTCGTAGCTCATCGTGCCGAATACAGCCCAGGCGAGCACGCCGGCGACGGCCGCGGTGGCGATCTTCGCGCGCCACCGGCCGCGGCCCGTCAGCACGCTCACCCCTTCGAGGACAGACTCGGTGAGATGCCGGAAGATGCCGCGCGACGCGCGCCGTGACATGAGCAACACCGGGACGAACGGCTGGACGCGCATGGCGATCTCGTCGATCTGCTGCCGGTCGAAGGGCTGCTCCTCGTTCTGTCTGAGGCTGAGCACGCCGACGGTCCGCTCGCCGACCTTCAGCGGAATCGAGGCCACCGAGTCGCCGTTGGCGGCCGACCGCCATTGGGCGTGCAAGCGATGGCGTCCCGACAGCCCCTCCTCGAACTGCACGCCCTGTTGCTGACAGACGATGGGTGTGCCCAGATCGAGGCATTCCTCCATGGCGGCATGGAGCGGCGCGATGCCGGGCGTCGCGGTCGCGACGTGGTCGAGCCCCGAGATGGAGAGGATCTTGATCCGTCGACGACGGGCCAGGCCCAGGCTGACCTGCTCGCAGCCGAGCTGGTTGCGGAGGTTATTCGTCAGGGCAAAGGCGAGCTGTTCGGGACTTTCGATCTCGGCCGTGCCCGCCAGGCTCGCATCGAGCTGTGCCTGCGCGGCGTCAGCCTTGCCGGCCGGTCGGCCGCCGAGCACCTCGGCGGTGCAGCTCGCCAGGCTCGTCAACGACTCGAGCATGGCCAGGCGCTCGGCGAGCTCTTCGCGTTGGACCGGTGTGACGACCAGGGCGACGGCGCCGATGGCCCGGCCCGAGCCGTCGAAGACGGGGGCCGACAGCAGGGCGGCCTTGATCGAGCCGGTCTTGGCGTTGTAGAGCTTGGCCCGCGCCGAGGAACGCTCGAGCGATTCGGTCAGGAAATCCTGAACGCTCCGCTTCCAGAAGGCCGGATCGGTCGGTCCGGTGTGCCAATCCGTCTCGATGACGTCCGAGGCTCGCGAGACGTAGAGCGAGGCGTAAGGGCTGGCCAGGGCGGTCGAGATGATCTTCAGGCAGTCCGTGAAGAAGGCGTGAGCGGACGAGCGGGAACCGGAAGCAGCTAGGATCTCCAGGAAGGGATCGGTGTGGGCTTCGACCCGCGCGGTCGATTCGGCTTGAGTTGGGCTCGATACGGCTTTGGACATCAAAAACCCCCAGCAGCGCCGGCGCTGCCGCGAAAGGCACATCTACGTCGTCAGCGCCTCGACCACGGCCTCGAGGTTCTCGGGCAGCGTGATGGGCGCGAAGAACTTGAAGTTGCTGCTGTACGCGCTTTCGCGCACGAGCGAACAGCGCACGCACCGCGCGAACGTCAGCGGCAGATCCAACCGCGAGCGGTCGAACTCGAGCCGGTAGATGTCGCCCACGGAGACCGGCACGGGGAACAGCGCGCTGAGGCCGCCGATCGAGATGTCCCCCGTCACGCCCTGGATCTTGAAGTCGAAGAGCTGGCTGGCGTTGCCCGACTGGAGCGTGACCTTGGCCTTGATCGGGTAGCGGAAGCCGGCGCGACGTCGCCGGATCTCTTCGGGCGTGTTGTTCTCCAGCTCCTGGAGCAGCTCGAAGCCCGCGTCCTCGCCGATGGGCCCGTGTTGGTTGGCGTCTCCAAACATCTAATCGCTCCTACAAACGGATCGTGATCCCTGCTCGTTTGATGTGGCCCCGGCCGTCGTGTCCGGCAGGAACGTCACGCGGACCTTCCGACCCGAGATCCACCCCCCGTCGGCGTTGGGGACCTTGAGCTTCACGCGGAAGGTCTGACTGGCCGCGTCGCCAGCCCGGCTGGCGACCGTGACCGTCCCGCTGCGGGCCGCTGACGGATCGTCAACGGGCTGAATCCTCGCCGTGCCGCCGAGGCGGACCTTTGATGCGAGGTCCATCGGACAGTCCACGACCACCTCGAGCGGGTCGAGCTGCACCATGGCTAGAACGGCCTCGCGCTCGTCCACCTGCTCCCCGGTTCGCTTGATCAGCTCCGTCACCACGCCGTCGAAGGGAGCCTGCACACGCAGCTCGGCCAGCTTCAGCCGCTCGAGCTCGTACCTGTGTTGGGCCTGGCGGTTCTCGAATTCGGCCTTGAGGACCTCGAGACGTCGGACCTCGACCAGCAGCTCGGAGTCCTCGAGCTCCTTCTTCGACGCGGCGTCCCGCCGATGCAGATCGCGGACGCGGTCCAGCTCGCGCTCGGCTCCCCGCAGGCGGGCCTTGGCCAGCTCGATATCGACGTTCGACTCGGCCTCGAGCTTGGCCAACAACGTGCGGGTCTGCTGGACGCCGTCGTCCAGGCTCAGCAGCAGCGTGCCTTGCTTGACGGCCTGACCTTCCGAGACCGTTAGCTTGGCGATGCGTCCGGCGGTGACGGGGCCCAGCGTGACCTGCTGATACGGTTGGGCGAAGCCTTCCACCGTTTCGACCTCGCCGGCCTCCGTCGTCGCCCGCACGGGCTGCGCCTCCGGCGACGATTGCGCCGCGGCCGGACCGACCATCAGGCCGGTGATCAGCGTCGCCTTCGCCAAAATACGTGGAGTGTGTCGCATGGTTTCTCTTGCCTTCTGACCTCGTCCAAGGGGCCCCGCTGAGCGCTCGGTCCATCCGAGACAGGACTCCTTTAGGTCTATCGGTTCGCCGCAGGTGCTCCTTCAGCTATGCGGCGCAAGGGTTTGCATCATCAGGGCTCTAGCCGTCCTCCTCCTTGGCCTTGCCGGCCGTGCCGGGGTTCTGGTTGGCGACACCGCCGCTGGCCCGGAACAGGGCCCAGAGCTTGGGCAGCAGGCCCGCGTCTTCGTCTTGGTCCGGCAGGGGTTCGTCACCTGGGGCCACAGGCGTTTCGGCCGGTGCATCGGCGGTCGGTCCTTGGGCGAGCTCCGGCGGGTTCGTCGTCGCCGGCACGGCATCGTCATCGGGCGTCTCCTCAAACATCTCGTCGAAGGAGCTTCCCGTCAGGATGGTCGGCTCAATCGGCTCGACGGGCGTGGCGTTGAAGAAGGCGTCGAGCAGGTTGACCTCCTCGGCCCGGCCGAACTGGGCGTCCGTCTCGGAGGTGCCGTCGGCGGCCGCATCGAGGTCGAGGCCGATCACCTCCGGGCGATTGGTGACGATCTGGACGACATTCTCCAGCTCGGCCAGCGGATCGAGCACCTGCAAATCTTCCATGCCGTCCCAGAGCTCCGGTTGGCCGTCCTCATCGGAGTCGCCCCGTGAGCCGTCGGCCTGAGGGCCGCTCGCCACCGGCTGCTGCGGTGCGTGGTCGTCAGCCCCGACGCCCGCGACCTGTTCCGGAGCGTCCGCTGTGTCGTCGTCGGACGTCTCCTGGTCGGTTGAGTCATCGGTCGTTGGGTCGTCGGTCTGCTCGTCGGCATCGGCGTCCGTCTCTTCGTCGGCGCCGGTGTCGACCTCCGTGGTCACCACGGGGCTGACGGTCACGCTCACGGTGGCCGTCGACTCGGCGCCGCTCGGGTCGGTGACCGTATAGGTGAAGGTGTCTTCCCCGGCGAACCCGGCTTCCGGTTGATAGGTGAACGTGCCGTCGCCGTTGTAGGTGACCGTCCCATGGCCGGCCTGCGTGAACGCGTTGATCGTGAGCTCATCGCCGTCCACATCGACGTCGTTGGCGAGGACGTTGCCCGTGGTCACGGCCACGTACGCCTTGGTGTCGACCGCGTCCTCGACCGCGTCCGGGGCGTCGTTGGCGGCCTCCACGGTGACGCTCACGGTCGCCGTCGACGTCAGACCCTGCGAATCGGTCGTCGTGTAGGTGAACGTGTCCTGGCCGTGGAAGTTCTCGTTGGGCGTGTAGGTGAAGGTGCCGTCATCGTTGACCGTGACGGTCCCGTGCTCGGCCTGCGTGAAGTCGCTGATCGTCAGCGGATCGCCGTCCGGATCGACGTCATTGTCCAGCACGACGTCGGTGGTGACGGCGGCGTCCTCGGTTGTCGTGACCGCATCGTCGCCGGCCGTCGGGGCGTCATTGACGGAGCGGACCGTGACCTCGACGGAGCCGGTGGCCGTGCCGCCTTGGCCGTCGGATACCGTATACGTGAACGTGTCCTGGCCGTGGAAGTTCTCGGCGGGCGTGTAGGTGAAGGTGCCGTCGTCGTTGTAGGCGACGGTGCCGTGCTCGGGCTGCGTGAAGTCGCTGACCGCGAGCTGATCGCCGTCCAGGTCGAGGTCGTTATCGAAGACGCTGCCGGTCGTGACAGCGACGTCCTCGTCGGTCGTGACGGCGTCGTCGAAGGCCTCCGGCGCGTCGTTGACCGGCGTGACGTCGATCTGGAACGTGGCCGGCGTATCCGACCAATCCTCGCCGTCGTAGGCGCTGAAGCTGAACCGTGTCGAGCCGTTCCAGTTGGCGTCGGGCTCGAAGGTCAGCTCGCCGCTGTCGATCTGGGCCTGCGAGACCACGGCGCCGGGCTCGACCCGCTCGCCGCCCAGCAGCAAGGAGCCGTGCTCCGGCAACGAGTCGATCCGGAACTGCTCGATCGCGCCGCCCGGCCGGCTCTGTCCGGCCAGCTGGGCGACCTCCTCGGCGTCCAAGGCCCGATCGTAGACCCTCAGACCGTCGAGGCTGCCCTCGAAGTAGGCGGTCTCGGGCCTGCTGTCGTTGAAGTCGAGCGTGCGCCCGATGTCCTGAAGCGGCGTGTCGAACTGGCCTGCGCGACCGCTGTAGGCGTTGCTGAACTCGCCGTCGACGAAGACCTTGACCTCGCCGGAGTCGGCGTCGCGGGTGAAGGCCACGTGGTGCCACTCGCCGTCGTTGACGGGCTCGGCGCTGCGGGCGCCGTGGTCGTTGCCCACGCCCATGCCGATGCGGCCCTGATCGTCGATGAATCCCCAGCGGACGTCGTTCGTGCCGCCCGACTGCTCGCTGCCGATGATCGACGGCGAATAGTACGATTGCGTCGAGCCGGTCTGCGTGGTGCGAATCCAACCGCTGACCGTGGCCGTGCCACCGAGCGTTTGGCTCATGTCCTGGTCGAGGTGGACGTAGTCGTCCACGCCGTCGAACGTGAGCGCGCCGTCGGTCCGGCCCTCGGTCCAGGCGTCATCCGCCATGTTCGTCAGCGTGCCGTCCTGGCCGCCGACCGAGTCGGAGACCAGCTTGCCCGAGGCGTCGTCCAGCGTCCACTCCGCCACGAGCCCGTCGGTTACGTCGTCGCCGGCGTCGGCATCATGACCCGTCAGACGGATCACGGCCAAGGAGTCCTCGGGTAGCGTGACGAGGCCGGCTTCGGCCTCCGGGGCGTCGTTGACGGCCTCGACGGTGACGTGCACGGTGGCCGTCGAGGTCATCTCGCCCGAGTCGGACGTCGTGTAGGTAAACGAATCCTGCCCGTGGAAGTTCTCGTTGGGCGTGTACGTGAACGTACCGTCGCCGTTGTAGGTCACGGTGCCGTTGTCGGGTTGGGTGAAGTCGCTGATCGTCAGGGCTTCGTCTTCCGGATCGGTGTCGTTGGCGAGGACGTTGCCGGTGGTGACTGACGCCTCCTCCGTTGTCATGACGACGTCGTCGCCGGCGGTCGGTGCGTCGTTGACGGCCTCGACGGTGACCTGGATCGTGGCCGTCGACGTGTTGCCCTGGGCGTCCGTGACGGTGTAGGTGAAGGCGTCCTCACCGTGGTAGTTTTGGTTCGGCGTATAGGTGAAGGTTCCGTCATCGTTGTACGTGACCGCGCCGTGCTCGGGCTGGGTGAAGTCCGTGACCTCTACGGCCGCCTCTTGGGTGAGCGGCCCATCGCCCTCGACGACCTGGGCGATCTCGTCGGGCGTCAGGGCCCGGTCGTAGACCTGGAGGTCGTCGATCTCGCCGGTGAAGAGGTAGTCGCTGGTGCCGGTTCGGTCGCCGCCGATGTTCAGGTGACCGGTGCCGGTGCCGGGGGCGGTCTGGAACTCGCCCGAGTTGCGGAGATCGCCGTCGAGGTAGACCGACATCGTTGTACCCTCGCGGGAGATCGTGATGTTGTGCCACTCGCCGTCGAGGTCGTCGAGGTCGAGCCCCGTATCCCAACGGTTGCCGGCACCCGGGTGGTAGACGATCAGGCTGCGGTCCGGCTCGTTGTCAAACTGGAGCGTCCAGTGGTTGTCGCTGCCGTCCGGGTTGGTCTTCGAGAAGAGGGCGGCCCAGGGGTTCTGGTCCTCGTTGGCGTTGAACCAGACGGACGCGGTGTAGTCGCCCGAGACCTGGAGGCCGTCGCCGTCTTCCGTCTGGATGATGTCGTTCTGGCCATCGAAGCTGGCCGCGCCGCCGTGATCATGGCCGGCGACCCATTCATCACCGTCGGCGCCGCCCAGCGTGCCGTCATAACCCTGCCCCGAAGCGTCCGTCGCATCGCCGTCGAGCCGCCAATGCCCGACCAGAGTGTCGTCGGTCGCCTGGCCTCCACGGTCGTTGGCCAGGACGTTGATCGTGGTGGCGGGCGTGTCTTCCGTGGTGGTCAGGGCGTCGTCCGTCGCCTCCAGGGTGACCCCTTCTATCGGATTCACCGTGACCTCGACGGTGTCCACGCTGACGTTCTCGCCGTCGTCCACCTCGAGCTGGAACGCCAGCGTCGTCGGCTCAGAGACATCGGGCGAGCTGAACGTCGGGTTAACCGTGTCGGCCCCGTCAAGCTCGACCGACGGACCGTCCATTTGCGTCCACCGGTACGTCAGGTCCTGTCCTTCCGGATCGGTCGCGCTGCCGGCGAGTTGAACGATCTCGCCCTCGTCGACGGTCAGATCCGCACCGGCCTCGGCGGTCGGCGCATCGTTTTCGGCGTTGACGGTCACGGTGACCTCGTCCACGCCGGTGTGGAAGCCGTCACTGACGGTGACCTCGAACGTCAGCTCGGTGTTGGTCAGGCCTTCCGGAGCCTCGAACGTCGGGCTATCCGTATCGCCGCCCGTCAACGTCACCTTCGGGCCGGACGTCTGGGTCCAGGTGTAGGTCAAGTTGGCCGGATCGACCCCCTTGCCGCTGGCCGCGACGGACCCGTCGGCCTCGTAGACGCGGACGTTCGAGAAGAAGCTCTCGGCCGTCGGGTTGCCGGCGTCCTGGTCGTTGACGAAGAACAGCCGATCGAACTCGCCCGTGTAGTGCTCGCCCACGGGGATGCGGTAGTGCTTCCACTCGCCGTCGGCGTCCTCGTAGTCGTCGTAGTCGCCTCGGCCCCAGTTCTGCGTGCCGTAGATGCGGAACGTGCGGTTGCTGTTGATGCCGTCGTCGTTGTCGAAGCCGATGCCGTGAATCTCGCCCTGGGCGTCGCTGCGGAAGTCGAACTCGATAACGGTATTCGGGGTGACTTCGTATGGCAGGTCGATGTCCTTCCAGCCGTTGCCCTTCATGTGCAGCGTCGAGCCGCCGTCGAGCACCTCGATGCTGACGTGGCGATCCTGGTTCCTGCCGCCATAGCTGGTCAGCGTGTCGGCGTCGAACGTGATCGCCTCGACCGGTGCACCGGTCTCGGCGTGGAGCTTGACCGTCTGACCTTCGTCGACGATCAGATCCTGCCCGGCCTCGACCTCGATCTGCCAGCCCGGCTCCGTGACGCTGAAACGATCGAACGTGGAGGTGGCGTGGTCGGCGGCCAGGCCGACGGCCCCGCCGTTGACCGGCTCATCGAAGGCGTGGCTCACCTTCTCCACGCCGTCGACGCTCAGCGAGACCGTTCCGCCTTGGACGCGGACGGCCATGTTGAAGGGTATTCCCGTGTCGATGCGCTCGTTCAGTCGCACGTCATCGTGCCACGATCCGTCGTAGTGGCCGATCGTCCAGTAGTCGGCTCCGACGCGGGCTCCGGCGAACTTGAAATCGTTCGGGCCCTGGTAGTCCAGCACGACGAACCCGTTCTCCCATTGACCTCCGATGTCCTGCGCGACGAGCTGGACGCTGACCTCGTAGCTCTCGGGCAGCGCGCCGTCGGCGCCGAGAACGGCCACGCCGTCGTCGCCCGTCCGCGTCAAGCCGCTAATGGTGAAGGCACCGTCCTGCACCGCCCAATCACCGCGGACGATCTGGAAGTCCTGCGCCTGATCGTCATTGAAGGCCTCGTGATAGGGCAGATCGAACGCCGGACCCTGCGCCTCGGGCGTGTCGTACGTCAGGGCGTCCGCGGCCCCGTCGTAGCGTATGCCGGTGGGCGAATCGAAGGAGAGGTGATGCTCGTTGCGGCCGTCCTCCAGATCCAGCCGGCCTCGGACCGCGCCCGCGGTCAGGACGCCTCGATAGTTGCCGTTGACGTTGAAGGTGTCCAGGTCGCCGCCGACCGCAATGTTTTTGGTGGCGTGGTCGCGGGCGGAGATCGTGCCGGCGTCACCACCGATCGTGATGGCGCCCCGGCCGGTCATGTCGTCCCCGACCGACAGCAGACCGAGGCTCCCTTCGATCGTGACCTCGCCACGCAGATCCGCCCCGACCTGGAGCGCATGCAGGTCGCCGTGGACGACCAGCGACCCGGCGAGAACGTCGCCGCTGCCGCCGGCGTCGATGACGATGGGCCCGGCGTTGCCGTCAATGTCGACGTCGGCATCGAGTCGCCGGGCGGTCAGTGAGCCGAGCTCGCCGTCGATGTCGAGGGTTGCCCCGTTGTGGACCTGTCCGGCCGAAAACGCACCCAGTGAGCCGCCGACATGAACGACCGACCTGCCGTTGATGTTGCCCGAGAAGGTGATCGAGTCGCTGGCCCCTCCGATATCGAGCGAGGCATTGTTGAGCGTGCCGCCCTGAACGGTCGTCACGCCGCCGTGGATCCGGATGTCCTTGGTGATGACGTCCCGAACGCTGAGCGTGCCCAGACTGCCTTGCACGACGACATCGCCCTGGCCCGTCATGTCGTCACCGACGGTCAGCGAGCCGAGGTCGCCCTCGATCAGGACCGCGCCGCGCAGATCGGACCCTACCTCGAGCGAGCCGAGGTGGCCGTGTACGTTCAGCTCTCCGGCCATCACGTCGCTGCTACCGGGGGCGTCGACGGTGATCGAGCCGGCCTCACCGTCGATGTCCACGTTGGCGTCCAGCCGCTGCACCGTCATGGCGTCCAACGTGCCGTCGATGTCGATCGTCGCGTTGTCGTGGACCTGACCCGCCGAGAACGTCCCAAGGCTGCCCTCGATGTGCACCGACGCCTTGCCGGCCAGATTCCCCGAGAACGCGACCGATTCGGTGTCGCCGCCGACCAGGACCGATCCGCCGTTCAGGGTGCCGCCCTGGAACGTGGTGAGCGTACCCCCGACGTGGATGTCGCCGGCGATCACGTCGCCGACCGTCACGGTCCCTACGTTGCCGTCGATGATCACGTCAGCGCTCGAATCGATGTCGTCCCCGACATAGAACGCGTCGACGTCGCCGCCGATGGCGACGTCCGCCCGAAGGTCGCTGCCCACGTGAAACGAGCCGACGTCGCCGCCCGCGCGGAGCGAACCGACGAAGACGTCGCTGCCGCCTCTTGCGTCAACGTGGAAGCTGTCGATGCCGCCCTCGATGGTTACGGCGCTCTCGAGACGGTCCACCTTCATGGTGCCCAAGCTGCCGCCCACCGTCATCGAATCGCTGCGGATCTGATCGGCGCTCAGCTCATTCAGATCGCCCGACACACTGAGGTCACCGCGAATGTTGCCCGCCTGAATGCTGTCCACGGAGCCCTGGGCCTCGACGTCACCGTGCCACGTGCCCGAAACACTCAGAGCCCGAGCATCCCCTGTGATGGTGAGACGCCCGTCCTGAGTCAGGTCGTCACCGAGTTCGATCGAGCCGGCGTCACCGTCAATCGTCAGAGCCGCATCGACATCGCTCTGGACGGACAGCGTGCCGACCTGGGCACGCACGGTCATGTCCGATCGCAGGTGCCATGCCACCTCGACCTGATCAACCGTGCCCTGGCCGTCGGCCACCGTGACCTCACCGACGGATGCATCGCGTCCCACCGTGAGTGTGCCGAGATCGACGTTGCTTTCGATCGACCCCAAGGTCGTATCCAGAGCGATGCGGTCAACCTGGAGGTCGTCCCCTTCGTGATCCGTGATCGTCAGGCGTGTGGCCGCGTCCGTGTCGTCGTTGTCGGTAATGGTGAGGGTGTCCGACCCGGCCTCGTACTGCCAATCGACCGTGCCGTGGCCCTCAACGGAGATATCAAAGGCCTGGTCGCCGTCGATCACGGTGGCCGACCCGCTGAACCCTTCCGACGCGTGATCGCCGTCGAGGATCAGGGCCGATCGATCCGCGAACTCGAATCGATCCACGTTGTCGTACTCGACCTCGAAGCTGTCGGCTTCGCCGAGCTTGATCGTGACGCGGCCGTTCTCGCCGTCGAACTCGGCGTCCTCGTAGCGGTATCCGCGCAGGTCGACGCTGTTGGTGCCCTCGCCGCCGTCGATGGAGTAGGTCTGGCCGGGTTGCGGATTCGGCAGGGTGAACACGTCGTCGCCGTCGGTGCCGTTGAGAGCGATCGAGTCCTGCGGGGAACCCGGTCCGCGTTCAAGGCCGTGCGGGCCTTCGTCGGTATCTTCCGGACCTCCCGGACCGCGGCCGGGATGGTCATCTTGTCCGGCAAGGCCTTGCTCCTGGGCATTGTCCCGGCCGAAGGCCTGGTCCTGACCCGTGCCGGCGTCACGTCCGAACGCTCGACCCTGTTCCGGGCCTCGCTGTTGGCTGGCGGCCAGCGAGTTGACGAGCTCGTCATCGCCGACGGCGTCGTCCATATCGGGTGCGTCGATCGCGCCGTCGCCGTCCGCATCGACCCACGTGGCCGACATCAGGATTCGCCGCTCGAGCGGTTCGACGGTCGGTGGCGTCGTGGCCTGATCTTCGGCGCCGGATTCCTGGGGCGCGCCGGCGTCGGTCTGGTCTGAGGGCTGCTCGTCGCGGACGTCGTCGCGCTCCTGGCCGTCGCGTTGGGACATGGTGGGTACCTCGTGCTTAGGTCATGTGGTGAGACGGGATCGGTCGTCACGGGGAGCGCCCACGGGGCCTGTCCTGCCTCGTCTGCGGGCCTGATGGTGGCGCAATTCCCCAATGCAAGTTGTATCGGTTGGCTTAGCAAGAGGTTGAGATGCCCGGGTCCGATCAGAACCCGCGGGGATAGGTCCCAGGCCGCTTCCGATAACAACCGCGACCATCCCACGTCGGCGGTGAGAGGCGGAGAATGTCTAGTTCCCGCCTCCGAGCTAGGCGCAGGCGGCACGACCGATAGTACACCGACCCGCCAGAGCGTCTGCGCAGGCAATGGGTGAAAGCCCGCGAGCGGCTCAGGCGGTCACCGATCCACTCAGGGGCAACGCGATCCCTAAGCGCGAGGCTGGGCGGTCGGTTGTCGACCGGCTATCCTACGCGGCGAACGGGCGTCCCATCCATGCCGTGGGGATCACACCATGGAGATCCAGTCCTACGAGCCGTCCATGCTGGCCGACATCGTCGCCGTCTACAACCGGACCGTCGCCGACGTGCCGCATACTTACCCGGTGGCCGTCGAGACGATGTCCGAGGCCGTGGCCGGGGCCTGCAGCGGCCGTGCCCAGGTGGATTCGATGGATGACGAGGCGGTCTTCGTCGCCCGGTCCGACGGACGCGCGTTGGGATTCATCCACGTCGGAGTGGGACGCGGCCCGGAGGGCAAGGACCCTCAGCGAGGGGTGATTCGCTTTCTCGGCTACCGTCGCGGACACCGGCAGGCCGGGCAGGCCCTGCTCGACGTTGCGCACGTCCACCTCCGCCGCTGCGGTATGGCACGCGTCGAGGCCTTCCAGTGCGAATACCGCTATCCCTTCTATCAGCTTTACTGGTCGTGTCTGTCCGACCGCCTTGACCATATTCGAGGCCTGCTCGGTTTCAACGGCTATGAGATCATCAAGGGCGAGGTCTACATGGATGCGGTCGATTTCGAGCCCTTCGCGCCCGTCGAGTTCGAGGCCCCGCTTCGCTTGGAGCTGGATCGGCCTCAGGGCCCCGGGGCCCGGCCCGGCGTCCATGCCCGGGCGATGCGCGGCAACGACGAGGTCGGCTCTTGCTCGTGTGTGTGCGTCGGTGACGCCAGCCGCCACGAACTGGCCCAGCACTGGGCGTTCGTCAAATCGTTGAACGTGATCGAAAGCCATCAGGGCCGGGGCATCGGCCGTGTCCTCTTGCTGACCGCGCTGGCCGAGATGCACGCCCTGGGCCATCGGCATGCGGTCATCAGCACCAACACCACGAACTATCGCGCGATGCTGTTCTACGGCAACTATGGCTTCCGTGCCGTCGACTGGACGTACTCGTTCTGGCGAGAGCTGTGAGTCGCGGCGATGCTCGCCTCGGCCGGCGAGCGACAACCGGAGCAGTCTTATGAAGACACGCCGTCGGATCGTTGGGATCGGGTGCTTCGCGGGCTGGATGGCGGCCGCTGCGCCAAGCGTCTCTGCGGGTGGCAGCCGGGGCGCCGGCCTGACCACACTCACCAACACGAAGCAGGCCTACCGGGAGCTGCCGAAGCATGCGGTCACGATGGACCGCGGTCCGCTGCGGATCGTCGTCGTCGACAACGCCAAGCACGGCGAGCAGCATCGCGCAGGCTACAACGGCTTGGCCTCCCTGGTCCACAAGCAGGGCAAGGGTAACGTCTTCGTGCCGCTCTACGCCGGCCTGAACTTCGAGTTGATCCACGACGGTACGAAGGTGCCCCGCGATCGCATGATGGAGCCCCGCCGGGCCCCGATGAGCCTCCGCCGCATCGACGCATGGACCGTCGAGCTTCATCAGCCGCCGACGCCGACATGGCATCTGGAGAGCTGCACGCGCTTTCGGTTGCTCGATGGCGGGGCCGTCGAGATGGCCTTCGAGTGCATCCCCCGCCGGGCCGTCTTCAAGCGGGGGTTCATCGGGCTGTTCTGGGCCAGCTACATGGACCGGCCGGAGTCCAAGGCGATCCACTTCCGCGGCGTGCCGCGCGACGCCGGACCCGACGCCAGGCCGCGCTGGATCGAGGCCGTCACGCCGAAGCACGGCGTCGACTCGACGCACGTCGGCCTGCACGACCGCCGCGATCTGGTCCCGGCGCCCGATTTCCCGGTACATTACATGGTCTTCAGCTACTCCGCCTATCGCTACACCGAGCCCTTCTACTACGGTGTGACTCACGGGATCGCGCTGGGGTTCGTGTTTCGCAAGCAGGATCAGATCCGATTCACCCAGTCACCGACGGGGGGAGGGGCGGACAACCCGGCCTGGGATTTCCAATTCATGATCCCCGACCCCGGCGTAGGCAAGGCCTCCGGCTTCGTGATGCGGTTGGTCGCCACGCCCCTCGAGGATCGGGATCAGTTCGCCCGGGGCCTCCGTCGGCATGTGGCCGCCCTGGCCGATTCCGATTGAGCCGCGGGGTCTGGATGGGTAAGATGAGAGGATGGGGTCGGTCCACATCGGACCGGCTGGTGGGTTGGTTCTGGCACGCCATGAGGCGACGACGTTTCTTACAGCCATGGGGCGGGATTAGTGCGGGCGGCTCCGCATATCGGAGGACCGTCCCGAAGGTGGTCTCTCCGCGCGCCCGGCAGGACACCAGCGGCTCGAGAGGGCCTCGCCCGTCGCATCGGGCCTTCACGCTGGTCGAGATCCTCGTCGTTGTGGCCATCATCGCGGTCATGATCGCCATCCTGCTGCCGTCGCTGAGCCGGGCTCGCCGGCAGGCCCGCACGACGCTGGGCTCCGTCCGCATCGCAGGCCTGGCCCGGGCGCTGATCCTGTACGCCCAGGAGAACGGCGATGTGCCGCCCTTCATCGGTCGAGGCTGGGAGAACCTCGACACGGCCGACGAGGAGGAATGGCCGCCCGGCAGCGGCATGACCGTGGGCATGCTCAAGCGGTTCGAGACCTGGTGCGTCAACCGACCCGAGGAGACCTGGTTCACGCGGCAAGAGGACTGGCCCGCCGACGTCGGCGTCGAACACGGCAGCCTGTTCCGTTACACCCGTTTCGAGGACCTGTACCTCTGTCCCGAGTTTCAGCGCATCGCCGACGAACGTAAGGCCCAAGGCGAGTTCAACTTCACGCGGACCATCCTGGGCCGGAAGTGGTACGTCAAAGGCAAGGACCCCGAGGCCGACGGCTTCAACAGCTCCTTCGGCGCTCCGGGCCCGATCATGAAGCTCAGCGAGATCTACTCGCCCTCGAAGATGTGGCTGCTCATGGACGAATGGTACCTGCGGCATTGTGCCGCGCCGGAGAACGATCTGATCCCCCAGGAGCCGCGCGTCATCGAAGGCGGCTGGATGGCCAACGATTGCATGAACTTCTATCTCGGCGACGAGCTGGGCCGCTACCATGGGTCCGTCGTTGAAGGGCTCAGCGCCTCCGGCGCGCCCGTCGAGGTCGCCCAGGGCCATGTCGCCCACTACGACGGCCACGTCGCCCTGTACCGCGACGTCCTGCCCGGCCGATCGCAGGACTTCTCGCTCACGCTCAGCCACGAGCTCGTCGACTTCATGGTGGACCACCTCTTCGCCCAGCGCGGCATCACCGTCGAGACGCTCGAGGAGGTCGCGGCATCCGCCCCGGGCCGCTAGCCGTTTCGCCGTCCGTCACGTCATCCCCAACTCGTCGGCGCGCCGGCGCAGGACGGCCTGCTTGGCCTCCGGCATGTCGGGCTCGTCGAGCAGCTCGCGGATCCCGTCGGCGAAGAACTCCCTCGCGAAGTCGGTGTCATAGCAGAGGTCGTCCTTGCTCCGCTGGCTCACGATGTTCAGGAAGCCCTCGAACTCGTTGAAGTACGAGCCGTAGATGTGAAACGAGTCGGCCACGTGGATGTACTCGCCGCACGCGACGTCCACGGCCTCGGCGACCATCCGCTGCAGCTCGGTGAAGGCGTACATGTTCATGAACCCGGCCTTGTACGCGTCGTTGCTGCGCATGTGCGCGACCATGTTCAACCGGCCCTCCTCGACGCGGAACCACATCCGCTGGAGGCACGCCGGATCGCCAATGCCGATGTCCTCCCAAGCCTTCCACGTCACGGCCTGAGCGCGGCGCGTGTGACCGGCCTCGCGCAGCTTGTCGATCACGCCCTGGATCTGATCCACGACGCCCTCGCCGGGCACGTCGTACTCGAACAGCCGCTGATGATAGGTGTACTGCCATTTGCCGACGTCCGGGTCGACCCAGTGGTCGTGCACCCCGTGCAGCACCTCGTTGCGGTATTTCTCCAGGTCGTTGAGCCCGCCGGGAAACGCGCGGTGGATGCGGGGCTCGGCGAAGGGCTCGGTCACGTGGATGACCGCGAGCACATCGCGGCTCTCCGGGTCGCCGGGCTTGTCGTACTCGGTTCGGAACCGCGAGCCGTCGTACCAGCATCGGATGACGGCCTCCTGCCAGGCGAAGGGCAGCAATCGCTCGGTGACGTGAATGCTCTTCATCGCTACGCCTCCCTGCTCGCGAAAGGTGGGGTCCGGTTCGACCGCAGACTATCGCAGACCGGCCGCGTCGCTTCAACCTCGGGCCGAGGTTCGCCGCGTCACGTCTTGTCCACCTCCTCGACAATGGGCCCGCCCTTCTTCGGCGGCTCGGGCAGCGGCTCCAGAAACGACACCATGTCCGTGGTCTTCAGCGGCCGCGGCAGGCAATACGTCTCGCCGAACTGCACCCGCGCCGTCATGCCCTCCGCGCCGGCCATGCTCCGCAGCCAGTGACGCAGGTTGTCGATGCGATCGGGCTTGAACTGCGATTCGTAGCACGCGACGGCCTCGACCTTCTGATCGATCGTGTCGGTGATGTCGAGCACGAACCGCGCCGGCCAGTCGACCATGTCGAGCGAGCGCGGGATCTGTCGGTAGACGATGTGGCGAACGGTATGGGGAGGCAGGTCGCCGAACCGGTCGTCCCACTTCGTCAGCTTGGCGTAGAAGGCACTCGACTCGGCCAGCAGCTCGCTCTGCCAGTGGTCGGGCGAGGCCTGCGGCGTGCGGCCCGCGAGCGTGAACACGGCCTTCGGACGGTACCTCCGCAGCGCGGTCGCCAGCACGTAGCGGTTGGCCGGGCAGTCCATCAGCTCGCGGTTCGTGATCGTCAGGATCTCCATCCGCTCCACCCCGAGCACCTTGGCCGCGCGGGCCGCTTCCTCGCGACGCCGCTCCTCGGTGCCGTTCGGCGTGGGCTCACCGGTGGTGGTGTGCAGCATGGCCACCCGGTAGCCGAGCTTGACGGCCTTGGCGATGGCACCGCCCAGAAAGATCTCCAGATCGTCCGGGTGGGGCGAGGTGAACACGATGTCGACGGTCGACTCTTCTTCCGGCATGGTTCTTCCTAAGCGGCCGCCCCAGGGCGACCGGTCGGCTACTCCAACACCTTCATCATGTCATTCGTGACGTACGGTCGCGGCAGGACGAAGCTCTCGCCGTACATGTAGCCGGCCGCGCCGCCCTCGAACCCCGCGCCGCTGCGCAGCCAGTGCGTCAGCATCGCCAGCCGCGCCGGGTTGAACTGCGACTCGTAGCATGCGATGGCCTCGAGCTTCTGCTCGAGTGTGTCGCTGATGTCCATCACGAACGACGTCGGCCATCGCACCATGTGCAGGCCGATCGGTATTTGACGGTACACGATCTGGCCGATCGTGTGCGGCGGCGTGCCGTCGAACCGGTCGTCCCACTTGGTCAGCCGCGCGTAGAACGCGCTCGATTCGGCCAGCAACTCCGCCTGCCAGTGATCGGGCGAGGCCAGCGGCGTCCGACCCGCCATCGTCACGATGAACTTGGGGCGGTACTTGCGCAAGGCCGTCGCCAGCAGATACCGGTTCGCCGGGACGTCCATCAACTCGCGGTTCTGGATGGGCAGGATCTCCATCGCCGTCGCGCCGAGCACCTCGGCGGCCTTGGCGGCCTCGGCGCGGCGGCGCTCCTCGGTGCCCATCGGCGTGGGCTCGCCGCTGGTCGAATGGACCATGGCCACCCGATAGCCCAGCCTGGCCAGCTTGGCGATCGTGCCGCCGCAACTGATCTCGAGGTCATCCGGGTGGGGCGAGGTGAACACCACGTCCATCGGTGCGTCGCTGTCTGACATCGTCCCCTCGTGTGGATGCGGTTCTGTGCTCTGGGCCGATCCGCGGCCAGCCGGACGCATGATAGGAACGCCCCGGCTCAGACACAACCCGCCGCGTGCGCTCAGAAAGCGGAGCCTACTTCGGAAAGAGCCGCATCAGCTCATCGACGAACAGCTCGTGCCCGCGATCGTCCGGGTGGTTGATGCCGTTCATCAGCAGGATCTCGTAGGGCACCCCCGCGTCTTCGAGCAGCTCCCACCGCAGCGCCGCATCGGCCAGACCGACGTCGGCATCCCCGGCCAACTGCCGCAGCGCGAGGCAGTCCTCGCGATTCTCTCGCCCGCGGGCGTACCGCTTGGCCATCCACGACGGCATGACGAAGTGCGGCGTGATGATGACGAACTCCGCGCCGATCGTCCGCGCCTGCTTGATCGCGCTGGTCCAGTTCGCCAGCAGCGTCTTCTTCGGCAGCCGCATGTCGTTGACGAACTCCACGGTGATCAGGTCCGGCTTGTGAGCGAGCACCTCCTCGGGATACTTCTTCAGCCGGCCGTGCGTGCTCGTGCCGCCGATGCCCGCGTTGATGACCTTGATGTCGCTCTTGGGGAAACGCTCTTTCAGCCGCGTCGCGAACAGATCGACGTAGCGCCGCTCCGGCCGGCTCGCATCCCCGCCGACGGTGACGCTGTCGCCCCAACAGACGATCATTACCGGCTGGCCCTCGCGGAGCTTGCCCAGCGTTCGGGCCACCGGTGCCGGATCGGGCTTCGGCCGCTCGGCCGCCACGACCGGATCGACCACATAAACGTGATGCGGCTGCACGGTCTTGGCGTGGTACGGCCGGTAGACCGTCGCCAGCGTCACCGCCCCGGGCGTCGCCGGCGGCATCGACGGACAATCGACGTCCGGCTCACCGCGACGGAGCGTCACGGTCCCGTCCGGCAGGATCTCGATGCGGTCGACCCGCCGCCGCCCGTAGGTGTACGCGATCGAGACCGGCTGGCCCTTGGCGATGCGACCGTTCGGCAGACGCGACAGCGCTCCCCAGAACGCATCCAGGAAGTAGTCGCGACCGGCTTGATAGACGGTGCCGTTGTCTTTCGCCGACGTGACGGTCAGCGAGCCGGGCTCGAGCTGGCCCGGCATGACGCGACGCGGCTCGCGACCGGCCTTGAGGCGCGTGCCGCCCCGCCAGCTCTGGGGCTTGGTCTCGCTGAGCGGTCCGGTCTCGGCGGCCACGCGAACCGAGTCGGACGGCTCGACGGGCAGCTCGGTCCGCTTCACGTCGACGACCTTGCCACCGACGTCGCAACGGCCCTCGGTGACCACGACCGATCGCTCGCGACAGACGATCTCGAGACCTTCGACGACGGCGGGGTTCTGTCCCAGCGTCTGCACCCGCGGCGCAGGCAACTCCGCGGCTGCGACCAGGGCGACGAACGATGCGCTCAAGCAGGCCAGCGTCATGGGGTTCACGGCTCCTTTCTGACGTTCGGACAAGAGGCCCCATTATGACGCCGGCCGGGGCGCTGTCGAGAGGACACGACGACGTGGGTTACTCTTGACCGCCCGGACGCGCAAAGGTAGCGTGGCCCATCCGGCCCGCTCGGACCGGCTCGGTGTCTTTTTCGAGCACGTGGGGCCTGCATGTCAGACGAACGCAAGGCTATCAGCATCATCGGGGCAGGGGTGACCGGTACGTCCCTGGCCTGCCTGGCGCACCGGGCCGGGTACCCGATCGCCGCTATCGCCAGCCGACGGGCGGAATCGGTGCGATCGGCCTGCAGCATGCTCGGCCGCGACGTGGGCGTCGGCGACAACGCCGAGGCCGCCCGCCGAGGCCGACTCGTCCTGATCACCACGTCCGACGACGCGATCGCCTCCGTCTGCCGCGACCTCGCCGAGGCCGGGGCCTTCCGGTCCGATGCCGTGGTCGCCCATTGCAGCGGAGCGCTCGGCAGCGACGCGCTCGCGCCGGCTCGCGACCTTTGCGCCGCGTCGGTGGGTTCCATCCACCCCATGCAGACGTTCCCGAGCGTCGCCAGGGCCCTGTCGAGCTTCGCGGGCACGTGGTGCTTCTGCGAAGGCGACCGCTCCGCGGTGGCGGCCCTGACCGATCTCTTCTCGGCCATCGGCGGACGCGTCGAGGAGATCAGCTCGGCGAACAAGGTGCACTATCACGCCGCGGCCGTGGTGGCCTGCAACTACCTCGTCGTCCTGCTCGAGGCCGCCGGCGAGCTGGCCAAACACGCGGGTATCGACCGGACCCAGGCGATGGCCGCACTCAGGCCACTCGTCGATTCGACGGTCGAAAACGTATGTAGCATCGGGCCGACCGAGGCGCTCACCGGCCCGATCGCCCGGGGCGACGTGGAGACCGTGGCCAAGCACCTGGAGGCCATCGGTGAGGTGTCCAAGGAGCTGCTCTCCCTGTACCGGGTGATGGGCAGGCGGGCCCTGGCGATCGCGGAGGTCAAGGGCGGTTTGGGCGAGGACGCCGCCGGGCGTCTGCGCGAGCTGCTGCGGCACGGTGCGTAAACGCGTTCAACGGCGATCGGGCGTGCGGCTCGGTCGCCTGGTCCAATCACAAAGGCGCGGTTTTCGCGAGCACGACGGGAGACAGCCATGGCAGGACAAATCCTGGACGGTCAGGCACTGGCCGACAAGATCAAGGCCGGTTTGCAGGAAGAGGTCGAGGCGCTCAAGAAGGCGGGCAAGCCCGCGCACCTGGTCGCGGTGCAGGTGGGCGATCCGCCCGCCTCCCGGATCTACGTCAACCAGCAGCGGAAGTCCTGCGAGGCCATCGGACTGGTCTACGACCTCAACCAGCTCGACGAGAACTGCTCCGAGCAGGACGTGCTCGACGAGATCAAGCGGCTCAACGAGGACGACAGCGTCACCGGCATCATCCTCCAGATGCCGCTCGGGCCCGACATGGACGCCCGCAAGGTGCAGGTCACCATCGACCCCGACAAGGACGTCGAGGGCATGCACCCGACCAACATGGGGCGCCTCTTCTACGGGGGCGGGACCATCGTGCCCTGCACGCCGGCCGGTGCGGTCGAGCTGCTCAAGAGTACGGGTGAGAACCTCGCCGGGAAGGAGGCCGTCGTCGTCGGCCACAGTGAGATCGTCGGCAAGCCGATCGCGGCGATCCTGCTCCAGTCGCTGACCGAGTCGCCGACCGTGACGGTGTGCCACATCGCGACGAGGGACCTGGCCGCCCACACCCAACGCGCCGAGATCCTCTTCGTCGCCACCGGCAAGGCCCAGGCCATGTGGCAGCGCTACAACCGCGCCAAGAAGGCCGGCGAGAACCCGCCGCTGCCCGACCTGTCACCCATCATCAAGGCCGACATGATCAAGGACGGGGCGATCGTCATCGACGTGGCCATCAACCGCCTGCCCAAGGGCTTCGACGACAACGGCGAGCCGATCAAGAACGAGAAGGGCAAGAACGCCATGGTCACCGTGGGCGACGTCGAGTTCGAGGCCGCCAAAGACAAGTGCAGCTACATCACGCCCGTGCCAGGCGGGTGCGGACCGATGACGGTGGCGATGCTGCTCACGAACACGGTCGAGGCCGCCAAGGCGATGGCGGGGATGTAGGGCGTCAAACGTCGACAAGTCAACACGTCGACACGTCGACATGGCGAGGCGTCTACGCGTCGTTGGATGGCGTTTCCACGCGATGCTTACGCCCTCGCGGGCGTGTGGGCATGTCATTGCGGAAGGACGTGCTTGGGTCATGCGAACCGCAGCGTGGCCGTGAGGTGTGCGGTCTTGCGAGCGATCGATCGTGAGTGGTCAACCGATTGCAGGCTTGGGGGGAGCAGCGGTCGCGCCACGGTTGCACGGCCTTGAGGGCGTTGGTACAGAAGAGGTATGAGCGTCGCCATCTCTCTCGAAACCCATGCCGGTGGGCTCCACTGGCGCAACCCCTTTCTCGTCGGCTCCGGCCCGACGACGAAACGCGTCGACCAGCTCGTCGAGGCAGACCGATGCGGCTGGGCCGGCGCGTCGATCAAGCTGACCATCGACCCGCCGCCGTACATCAACCGCCAGCCGCGCTACCGCTGGTCGAAGCGCGAGCGGATGCACTACTTCACGGCCGAGAAGCGACTGACGCTCGATGAAGGGCTCTGGCTCGTCGAGGGCGGACGCCGGGCCGCGCCCGATCTCATCCTGCTGGCCAACATCACCTACGCGGGCCAGGCGGGCCTCGACGGCTGGGCCGACATGGCGCGCAAGTTCGAATCCGCCGGCGCCCACGCCATCGAGCTCAACCTCTGCTGTCCGAACATGAGCTACAACGTCGACGTGACGGCCGGCCAGGACGCGAACCGCCCCAGCAGCGGGGCCTCGCTCGGCCAGCAGCCGCAGGTCGTTGCCGACATCACCCGTGCGGTCGCTCGCGCCGTCGGCATCCCCGTGCTCTGCAAGCTCACACCGGAGGGCGGCAACGTGGCGACGGTCGCGGCCGCGGCGTTCGAGGCCGGTGCGCAGGCCGTCGGCGGCACGGCCAATCGGCTTGGCATCGTCGACGTCGACATCCATCGGCCCGACGCGTCGGCCATCCGCCTCCAGGAGCAGCACTCGCTGGTCTGCCTGTCCGGTCCGTGGATCAAGCCGCTGGGCATGCGAGACGTCTACGAGATGCGGTCGGCGTGCGGCCCGGATCGATCCCTCATCGCCTACGGCGGCATCGCCGGCTACGAGGACGCCGTCCGGTACGCCATGCTCGGGGCCGACCTGATCGGCGTATGCACCCAGACGATGGTCGCCGGGTTCGGATTCCTCGACCAATGGGTCGAGCAGCTACGGACGTACATGGCCGAGCACGGCGTCGCGTCATGGTCCGCGCTGCGTGACCGCCTGGTCGATCGTATCGCCACGGCCACCGACCTCGATCTCTACGCCGGCTACGCCCAGCTCGATCCGGAGGCCTGCACCGCCTGCGGTCTGTGTGGCCGTATCGGACACTGCAACGCCATCGAGACCCACCCCGACGAGCCGCCGACCGTGCACGCCGAGCGCTGCGAGGCGTGCGGCACGTGCGTCGACATCTGTCCGGCCGGCGCGATGAGGCTGGTCCGCGAGCGGTAACGACGTCCGCTCTGTCCGTGCCTCGGCGACCGTTTTCGACTACAATCCCTCCGCGAGTTCGTCGGCATTTCCGCCGACGCTTTCATGCCACAAGCAGATACGCAGGGGTATTCGTCATGCAGCGTGCGAAACTATCGATCATCGGAGCGGGGGCCGTCGGCGCGACGTGCGCCCACTGGGCCGCGTCGAAGGAGCTGGCCGACATCGTCCTCGTCGACATCCCCGACAAGCTCGGCTCGACCCAGGGCAAGGCCCTCGACCTGGCCGAGGCCGCCCCCGTCGAGGGCTTCGACGTCAAGATCACCGGCACGGACGACTACAAGGCCACCGCCGGCAGCGACGTCGTCGTCATCACGGCCGGCATCCCCCGCAAGCCCGGCATGAGCCGCGACGACCTCGTCGAGACCAACGTCAAGATCGTCAAGGCCGTCACCGAGCAGGTGGCCGCCACCAGCCCCGATGCGGTGCTCGTGCTGGTCAGCAACCCGCTCGATGCGATGGTCTACACGGCCTGGAAGGTGAGCTGCTTCCCGACCTGGCGCGTCGTGGGTCAGGCCGGCTGCCTCGACGTCGCCCGCTACTGTGCGTTTATCGCGATGGAGATCGGGTGCAGCGTCGAGGACGTTCGGGCCCTGCTGATGGGCGGGCACGGCGACGACATGGTGCCGCTCGTTCGGTACACGACCGTCTCGGGCATTCCGGTCTCACAGCTCATCAGCCAGCAGCGGATGGACGAGATCGTCCAGCGGACACGCATGGGCGGCGGCGAGATCGTCAAGCTGATGGGCATCAGCGCCTTCTACGCGCCGGCCGCCGGGGTCATCCAGATGGTCGAGTCGATCCTCCGCGATAAGAAACGCATCCTGCCGTGCGCGGCCTACTGCGACAAGGAATACGGCGTGGGCGGCTACTTCGTCGGCGTGCCCTGCGTGCTGGGCACCAAGGGCGTCGAGAAGATCATCGAGGTCAACCTCGACCAGACGGAGCGCGGCATGTTCGATACGTCCGTCGGTCACGTCAAAGAGCTGTGCGCGATGGTCGACACGATGCTGTAACGTGGCCGTCTTCGACGCCCGCTTCGGACGTACCCCCATTCCGCACTGGCCAGGCCGGTCGGCGTTTTGCTAGGATGGGAGCGTTCGGGAGTGAATCCGATGCACATGCCGGCGAGCCGGTCGGCGGACGCCCGTCGCGAGGTCGGCGCCCGTCGGAGCCACCCTCATATCTGCTAACGGAGGATTGTCATGGCCAGTCACAACGGCCCGAGCGAAGCGAACAAGCCGGGTGAGACGTCGAGCCAGGGAACCGATCGACGTGGGTTCCTCAAGCAGGTGGCGGCCGGAGCGGCCGTCGCCGTCGGGACGAACGTCGCGGCCGATCAGGCCCTCGCCGCCGACGAGGCGGGCGAGAAAGCCGTCGACGCCGGCAAGATGCCCATGATCAAGCTGGGCAAGCACCAGGTCAGCCGCCTGGTCGCGGGCAGCAATCCGGTGGCCGGATACTCGCACTCGACGCGCAACCTCGCCCAGCACATGCGCGAGTACTTCACCCCCGAGCGGACGCTCGAGTTCGCCAAGAAGTGCGAGAAACTCGGCATCAACACCTGGCAGACCAGTTGCAGCAGGAAGATCCTCCAAACGCTGAAGCACCTGCGGGAGCAGGGCTCGGACCTTCAATGGGTGTGCCTGACCTCCGCACGGCCCATGGAGCCGTCGTTCGAGAAGATCCTCGCCCTCAAGCCGATCGCGATCGTCCATCACGGCGGGGTCACCGATATGTCGTTCCGCATGGATCGTCAGAACCTGGTGCAGGACTTCCTCAAGAAGGTCCGCGACGCCGGCGTGCTGGTCGGCATGTCGTCGCACAACCCGGCGAACATCGCCTACGCCGAGGAGAAGGGCTGGGACACCGACTTTTACATGGCGTGCTTCTACAACGTGATGCGACCGGCCAAGGAGATCCGCGAGAAGCTCGGCTCGTCGCCGCTCGGTGAGCCGTTCCTCGACGACGACCGTATCGAGATGACCAAGGTCGTCCGTCAGACGACGAAACCGTGCTTGGGGTTCAAGATCCTGGCCGCGGGGCGCCTGACCTGGACCAGCCATTCGGTCGAGCAGGCCTTCGCCTTCGCCTTCAAGCACGTCAAGAAGACCGACGGCGTCATCGTCGGCATGTACCCGAAGTTCTCCGACGAGGTCACACACAATGTCCAACTGACCCACAAGTACGGCATGTTGGCGTAGCCTTGCGCGATACGATGAGAGCCTGTTGGTCTGCACGCTCCGACGCCGAAGCGGCCTGTGTCACCGTCGCTCTCGACTGTGAGTGATGGCACGAAATCGCTCTCGACCGTGACGTGCTGGGGTTATCCGGCCGAGGGTGGCCGGGCCACACGAGGTGAGCTTGCCCGAAAACGGATTCGGGCGGACTTGGGGAAGAGAACCACCGATCATGGAACGACCATTGACGCGAGCCGTCCAGGCCGGCGCGGGCCTGCTGGTGATCACCGTAGCCTATGCCATCTCGAGTCAGGCCCCGGCCCGGGCCGAGTCCGCGGACTTCAAGCTCAAGAAGAACGTCAAGCTCAGCAAGCCTCCCTCCAAGACGATCACCTACCCGCCCGACCGTTGCGTCCTGCTCGACGGTGGCATCCACGCCGTAGCCCTGCTCGACGACGACCAACTCGACAAGGGCCTCCGTCTCGACGGCAAGCCCGCCGAGACCAAGCGGATGCCCGTCGGCAAGCTCGGCACGGCCACGACCAAGCCCGGCGGCAAGCCCGTCGTCAAGAACCGCTCCGTGCTCATCCTGGCCCGCGAGATCGAGCCAGGCCGGCACGTCCTGACCGCCGGTAAGGAGACGGTCCGCGTCTTCGTCGTCAAGGCGATGGACCGCGGCAGCGCCCCCAAGGACTGGCCCACGTACGAGCCCCATCCGCCGACGTCGGCCGGCGAGCCGCTCAAGTGCGGCCTCTGCCACGAGAAATCGACCAAGGGCGAGGCCACGGTCCTGGGGCCGGCCGAAGAGCCCGGCGTCTGCTTCAAATGCCACGACCAGGACGCCTACCTGCTCGCACACTTTCCGCACCGTCTCGAGACCTTCTCGGCCTGCGGCTACTGCCACCATCCGCACGGCGCGACGCGCAAGAAGCTGCTCGTCGAGGACGTCGAGACGATGTGCGTCCGCTGCCACGAGCTGTAGGCGGCCCGACGCCGCCTCAGATCGTCACCACCACCTTGCAGTAATCGCTGGGATGCTCGTCCATCTCGGCCAGCGTGGTCGGCACGTCGTCGAGCGCGACGCGGTGGGAGATCATCTTCTCGGCCCGCAGGCGGCCGTCGACCATGGCCTGGAGGATTCGCGGGAACTGCCCCACGCTGTTCCGCGAGGCCAGCACGTCCAGCTCCTTCTTCATCATCGGTCCGTAGCTGAAGTCGAGCGGCTTGTTGCTCTGGCCCACGATGACCACCCGCCCGCCGGCGCGGACCCAATCGAGCGCCTGCTTGATCGTCCTCGGCAGCCCGACGGCCTCGATAATGGCGTGCGGACCAAGCCCGTCGGCGAAATCACGCAGGGCCTCAGCGGGGTCCTCCTGGTCCGGTCGGATGGCGATCTCGGCGCCCATCTCGGCGGCACGCTCCAACCGGGGCGTCTCGAGATCGATCATGGCCACCCGCGCCCCCTGGAGCCTGGCCATCAGCATGGCCGACAGGCCGATCGGGCCGGCGCCGATGACCGCCAACGCCTCGCCCGACATCAGCTTGGCCCGTCGGACGGCGTTGGCGCCGATACTGATGGGCTCGACCAGGGCCATCAGCTCCGGCGGCATGGTCTTGCTCGGGCGGTAGAGCTTGTGCACCGGTATGGCCAGCTTCTCGGACATCCCGCCTTCGCAATGCACCCCGAGCACCTCGAGGTTCAGGCACGCGTTGCAGCGTCCCGCCAGACACATGTGGCACCGGCCGCAGTTGAAGTACGGCTCGACCGCGACCAGATCGCCCTCGACCAGGCCGGTCGCGCGGGCGTCCTCAGAGCCGATCATCGCCACCTCGCCGGCCAGTTCGTGGCCCAGAATGCGCGGGTACGTCAGGAACGGATGCAGTCCGCGATAGGCGTGCAGGTCCGTTCCGCAGATGCCCACCGCGCGGACGTTCAGGATGGCCCAGCCGCGACGCGGCTCCGGCTCGGGGATCTCGACAACCGCCACATCCAGTGCCGCCTCGGCACGAACCGCTCGCATGCTCTCTTGCACTCCTGATCGGATGGCCAGATCCTTCGGTCCGCAAGGGACATTCCCCTAAGGACCTAGGCGAAAGACGCATCTAAGTTGAAAAGGTGTCGGAAATCAAGCGGATGGGCGCGTTGCCGTGTCCGTGACGCTAGACGTACCCGGTGCTGAGCAGTTGGTCCGTGACATGCTTCGGGACGGGCCGATACTCGCTCGGTTCCATGCTCCAGCTTGCCCGGCCGGCCGTCAGGCTCCGCACGTCCGTGGCGTAGCCGAACATCTCTGCCAGGGGGGCTTCGGCCACGACGACACGGAGATCGCCGCGCTCGCGCGTCTCGGTGATGATGGCCCGCCGCGCGTTGAGATCGCCCGCCACCGCCCCCATCGACTCGACGGGCGCGGTCACCTCCAGCCGCATGATCGGCTCGAGCAGGGTCGGCTCGGCGGCCTCGAGGCACTGATGCACCGCGCGGCCCGCGGCCGCCTCAAAGGCGATCTCCGAGCTGTCGACCTCGTGCTCCCGGCCGTCGATGATGCGGAAGCGAACGTTGATCACCGGGTACCCACTGAGCACCCCGCTCCGCACACCCTCCTCGATGCCGCGTTCGATGGCGGGCACGTAGTCCTTGCTGATCACCCCACCCTTGAGCTCGTTCAGGATCTCGATCGACTGCCCGCTCGCCTCGGGCTGGAAGGGCTCGACAGCCAGCTTGACCACGGCGAACTGTCCGCGCCCGCCGGTCTGTTGGATGAACCGACCCTCGGCCTGGGCCGAGGCCGAGATCGTCTCCCGGTAGCTCACCCGCGGCGCGCCCACGCTGACGGGCACCCCCATCTCCTCCTGAAGCCGCCGGCACAGCACTTCCAGGTGAAGCTCACCCATGCCCGAGATGAGCGTCTGCCCCGTCTCCTCGTTGATACGATAGGTGAACGTGGGGTCCTGTTTGGTCAGTGCCGAGAGGGCCTCGGCCAGGCGGTCTCGATCGGCCGACGACTTGGGCTCGATCGCCTGACTGATCACCGTCTGCGGAAACTCGATCGCCTCGAAGACGATCGGCTGCTTCGGGTCGCACAGCGTGTCGCCCGTCAGCGAATGCCGCAGGCCGACCACCGCGATGATGTCGCCCGCCATCGCCTCGTCGATCTGTTCTTGTCGCTTGGCGAACATGCGGAACATGCGGCTGATGTTCTCTTTCTTATCCCGTGTCGCGTTGAGCACCCGTGAGCCGCTCTTGAGCTTGCCGGAGTAGATGCGGACGAAGTTCAGGTCCACCGGCTTCTTCGCCACGATCTTGAACACCATCGCCGAGAACGGCTCGTCCGGATCGGTCTCGCGGATGCGAACGGGGTCGCCTTCCTTGTGGCGACGACCGTGGCCCCTCATCGCCGGGCGCTCCAGCGGATTGGGCAAGTAATCGACCACGCCGTCCAGCATGCGGCGCGTCCCGATGTACTTCAGGGACGATCCGCAGAAGACGGGCTGGGCCTCGCCGCGGAGCGTGGCCGCCCTGAGGGCAGCCCGCAGCTCCTGCTCCGAGATGGGCTCTTCCTGGACGTACTTCTCCATCAGCGCCTCGGAGGTCTCGGCGACCTGCTCGACGAGCTGATGTCGCCACTGCTGGGCTTCGTCGGCGAGGTCCTCGGGGATGTCGCGCTCCTCGAAGTTGGCGCCGACCTCCTGGGGTGTGAAGGTGACCGCCTGCATCGTCATCAGGTCAATCATGCCCTCGAAGGTGTTCTCGGCGCCGATGGGAATCTGCACGGCAACCGGGTTCGCGCCGAGCCGTTCGCGGATCGACTTCACCGAGCCGTAGAAGTCGGCGCCCAGCTTGTCCATCTTGTTGATGAAGCACATCCGAGGCACGTTGTACTTGTTGGCTTGACGCCACACCGTCTCCGACTGGGCCTCCACGCCCTCCTTGGCGTCGAAGACGACCACGCCGCCGTCCAGGACGCGAAGGGCACGCTCGACCTCCGCGGTGAAATCCACGTGACCGGGCGTGTCGATTAGGTTGATGCTGTAGCCTTTCCAAGGCAGCGTGACCGCCGCCGAGTAGATCGTGATACCCCGCTCCTGCTCCTGTTCGTCGAAGTCGGTCACCGTCGTGCCGTCGTCGACCTCGCCCATGCGGTGGATGCGCTTCGTGTAGTACAGCACACGTTCCGTGGTCGTGGTCTTGCCCGCGTCGATGTGGGCCACGATGCCGATATTGCGTATTTTCTCTAGCCGAGCAGGCATGGAAACGGTCTCTCCATCCGGGCCTGCATCCGTCCGACGGCCAGGCCCACCAGCGAACTGGAGCATGAACTTGTGTGTGTGATCCCAGGCCGATGACCCGACGTGGGCTCGGCCGGATAGGTGTGCTCCGGCGAGCCGGGCTACACCCATCGCAAGAGTATAGCATGCCGCGCGCCGCGTGCACAGCCGGGCGGGCGCCTCGAAGCCCAGTGGTGGTCTGCGGTCAGGGGCTGTGATAAGATGCCAAGGAGGCACGACAATGACGCCGACCGTCCCCCGCACCCTCTTTCCTACATCGTCGTGCGTGGGGCGTACGCTCAGGCCTCGAACCCGCCGTGATACCATCATTCTTCGTGAGGCGGGCATCATCCCTCATCCCTAAGGAGTCGTCCTCATGCTACTTACCGTCCTACGCGTGTTCATGCTGTTCATTGTCAGTCTGGTCGTGCTGAACCTCTACGGCATTAAGATGGCCACCGAGTCGCTGAGCGTCGACATGCCGGTCATGAGTCTATGGCTCGGGGCGCTCGGCTTGGCCGTCGTGATCATCGCCCTCGACCTGCTCATCGCCGAGAAGAGCATCCTGGCCATCGGGGCCGTGTTCTTCGGACTCGCCGCGGGCATGCTCATCACGTACGGTGCGACCAAGATCCTCGACCTGTTCGTCGAGACTTACGCCTTCACGTACCTCGAGAGCCCGCTGCTCAACCTGCTGAAGATTTTGCTGGGCATCTACTTCTGTTATCTCACCATCAGCTTTGTCTACCAGACCAAGGACGACGTGCGGCTGATCATCCCCTATGTCCAGTTCACCAGGCAGACCAAGGGCGGACGGCCCTTGCTGCTGGACACCTCGGTCATCATCGACGGACGCATCGCCGACATCTGCGACACGCGGATCATCGAGTCGGACCTGGTCGTGCCCAAGTTCATTTTGCAGGAGCTGCAGGGCATCGCCGACAGCGGTGATCGGCTCAAACGCAACCGAGGGCGGAGTGGGCTCGATCTGCTCAACAAGCTCCAGACCAATCCCAAGGTCGACATCCAGATCCGCGACGAGGACGCACCCGGGGCGTCCAAGAGTGAACCGGTGGACAACCGACTGGTCCAGCTCGCCCGGAAGCTCAACGGTCGCGTCATGACCAACGACTACAACCTGAACAAGGTGGCCCAGCTCCATGGCGTGGACGTGATCAACATCAACGACCTGGCCAACGCCCTCAAGCCGATCGTGCTGCCCGGTGAGACGATGTCGGTCAAGATCATCAAACCCGGAGAGGAGTCGGGCCAGGGCGTCGGTTACCTCGAGGACGGCACGATGGTCGTCGTCGAGCAGGCGCGCGACAAGATCGGCGAGACCTTGACCATCAACGTCACCAGCGTCCTCCAAACGTCGGCCGGACGGATGATCTTCGGCCGCCTCGGTCCCGTCTCCGAGACGCCCAGGGAGCGACGCCAACGACGCCAACCCCCCGAGTCCAGGGCCTAGAGGCATGTGGGCTTCTTCCGCAGCGCGTCGAGACCTTCCTCGCACCCGTCGCCGTGACGGCACGATGCGATGGCCGGCTTGCCTCATCGTCAGCCTCGTGCCGGCGGCGTGGTTCCTCGGCTGTGGCATGCCGACCACGCCACCGCCCGCGCCGACCGATGAGCCCGAGGGACGTGTCGTCGCTACCGTCAACCAGGTCCAGGCCGTGCCCGTCATCTTGCCGCCCCTGATCGACGGCCGGCTGGAGGAGGGCATCTGGCGGGACACCCCCGGTTACCGCGCGTTCGGCCTCGTCGACGACCTGGCGACCAGGGCGCGACACGGCACCACCTTCCGAATCGCCTACGACGCGGCCAACCTCTACGTGGCCGTCGAGTGCGACACCCAAGCCGGTCGGCGGGTCCAGTCACCGCCCCGACTCGATGACGATCTCGCCATCCGCACCGACGAGAGCTGCTGCATCCGGCTCTGGCCGGACGAGGGCGATCCTTCCGTGTGGTATGAGGTGGCCGTCAACTGCTCCGGGGCCGTATGCGACCTCCGGCGCCACGCGTGCGTGCCGTTTGAAGCGGTGGGTTGGAACGGTCCGACCCAGGCCGAGGTGACCCAGGGTCTCGGCAGGTGGACGGTCGAGCTCCGGATCCCGCTGCGTCGCCTGGGTGTGGCCGAGCGACCGTGGCGACTCAGCGTCCACCGCCGCAACGTCGCCGCCGATGAGCACAGCGCGCTCCACGCGACGGGCGCTGCGGGGCCCTGGCCGCCGACGCGCGTGCGGTTGACCTGGCCGGTTGCGGCCACACCGATCTTCGCCGCGCCGTCGCCGGTCCGAACGCAGTCCATCGCCGATATGGAGGCCGACGAGATAACCTGTCAGACCGGCAACGCTCGCGTGCTCCGGAGCCTCGATCACGCACTGGAGGGACGTGCCGCCCTGCGCGTCACGGTCGATGAGGGCGGCGGTTGGATTCGCCTTACACCGCCCACGAGCAACTTCACCGGCTGGGACACGCTGCGTTTCGGCGTCTACAGGGCAGGCCCCGAGGCCGTCGACCTGGGTGTGAGGTTGACCGACGTCCTCGGCCGGTCCCGTACCGGTTGGGTTCGGCTCACCGATCGGGCGAGCGACGTGGCCCTGCCGATGGACCTGCTCGCGCCCGGCCTGCAGCTTCGGAACGTCATGCGGCTGGAGTTCGTTTTGAACCGCCGAGCCGTTCTCTGGATCGACGACGTGCGACTCATCCAGGACGCGCTCAGCCCACACGAACGGCCCGAGCCGGCTCCGAATCCTATCGCCTCGGCGGTCGCGGTGAGCGTCGACCCTGCGCTGAGCGAGGCGCTGACCCCGCCCCGCGCGGTCGTGGTCGTCGTCGATGTCCCGCTCTATCGAACGCAGCGCGTCCGGCGGTTGTGGCGGTGCGTCACTGACGCGAGGCAACCGATCGTGTGGCCGGCCGGTCTGTTTGAGGATGCCGACGCCGCCGCGCCGATTCGGCTCACGGCCTGTGTGGCCGCCGGGGGGCGTGCGTTCTTCGCCCGGCGCGACGTGCGGCCCGCCGGCGGTGAGGGCGTCGTGACCTTCTTGCCCGAGCATTTCGCCGGGGACGCCCCGTGGTCCACGCTGACGAGGACGGCCCAGCCATGAGCCTTTACGACATCCAGCATCTGCCCGAGGACGACGAAGACCTCAATGCCCCGCCGCCCGAGCACCAGACGGTGCCCGTCGACATCCATCCGACCGCGTGGGACGACGAGATCCCCGTGCCCGGCAACCTGAACCTTCGCTGTCACGGCTGCGGATACGACCTGACGAACCTCTCCGAACGCACCTGCCCTGAGTGTGGGCGGCCGTTTCACCTGCCCGTTCCCGAGTCGTTCGAGCTGCACTGCGCAGAATGCGACTACCTGCTCACCGGTCTGACCACGCGGATCTGTCCCGAATGCGGCACCGGTTTCGACGTCAAGAGCCTCCTGTTCGCTCGCCGCCAAGGCTATCGCAATCCCCTCGCCCATCGTTGGCCCTGGGACGAGATCATCTCGTACGGCGTCGGAGCGGTGGGCTTCATGTTGGGTGTGGGCTTGATGAGTGGTTTCAACTTGAAGGTCTTCGTCGTGTGCTTGCTCCTCACAGCGGGCCCGGTTGTCGTGGCCACCATGCGAGGGGCCGACTGGCATGTGAGCATCCTATGGGCCGGTCTGATCTGGGGTTTTTGGGGGGTGCTGATGATCATGTTTCTTTGAGGATCATCGTTCCGGGGGCCGGCGAGCCTATGACCGCATCGCACGAACGACCGTTTCGACTCCATCCCGATCCGCACCGGGCGTCCGGCTCGAAGGCGCGCTTCGACCGGTTCTACTGGGACGACGAGACCATGCCCGTCCCGCCGACGCTTCACCTCAAATGCGAGACGTGCCGGCGCGACCTGAGCGGCCTCGACAAGCGCGTCTGCCCCGACTGCGGCAGACCGTTCCACATCCCCATCCCCGAGGAACTCGGCCTATGCTGCCCGATCTGCGACTACTCGCTCACGGGCCTGACGCGACGGTACTGCCCGGAGTGCGGCAACGCGTTCGACCTGAAGCGGCTGCTCGGCGTGCCCGAGCGACACCGGATCCATCGGCGCTCTCCGGCCGGCGCCAGCACGCTCGGCGATTTCGATCGGTTTTACTGGGACGAGGAGATGCCCGTGCCGAGACACCTCAAGCTGACGTGTCCGGGGTGCCGGCGCGATCTCAGCGGGGTGCGTCGGCGTGTCTGTCCCGATTGCGGCCAGCGGTTCATCGTTCCCCTCCCGCCTCATCTGGGCCTGTCGTGTCCGGAGTGCGGCTACAACATCAGCGGTCTGACGACGCCGCGGTGTCCGGAGTGCGGATTCGCGTTGGACCTACGCCAGCTCCTGGTTGTCCGGCGGCGCAAGCTGCGCGACAAGGGCAGCTTCTGGAACCAGCAGACCGAGTGGAGCCTGGGCATCGTTGTGTGGGGCCTGGCCTTGACGACGGGGCTGCTCACCGACCAGGACATCGCCTGCGTGGCGTTTCTTGTGGTTACCATGAGCGTGCTGCTGCCGATCTGGATGATGGTTCACGCACGCATATGGCTTCACTTCGGGTCCTGGTCGGCCTTCTATCAGGTGCCCTGGTATGACAAGACCTGGTCGACGGGCCCGTACACGCTCTTTGAGAACCACGGCTCGCGCATTCTCCTCTTGACGGGCCTGGCCTTCCTTGCCCTGATGCTGCTTCTGAGTTGATCCCGGTATGGCCTCGGTCTCCGGCCACCCTTTGAACCGGCCGGGCCAGACTGGTATCTTCATCCTATGAACATCCTCGGCGTGTCCGCCTTCTATCACGACAGCGCAGCCGCCCTGGTGCAAGACGGCCGGATCGTCGCGGCCGCCCAGGAGGAGCGCTTCACGCGCAAGAAGCACGACGCCGACTTCCCCAAGCGCGCCATCGACTACTGCCTCAGCGAGGCCGGCATCGACGCCGACCGGCTCGATTTGGTCGGCTTCTACGAGAAGCCCCTGGTCAAGTTCGACCGGCTGCTCGAGACTTACATCAGTTATGCCCCGGCGGGCTTCCGATCGTTCACGCGCTTCCTGCCTTTGTGGCTCAAGCAGAAGCTGCATCTGCCGCGCGAGATGGACCGCGGCCTCGACGGCAAGTACAAGGGCCGCTTCGTCTACACCGATCATCACGAATCGCATGCGGCCAGTGCGTTCTTCCCCTCGCCCTTCGACGAGGCCGCCATCATGACCCTCGACGGCGTCGGCGAGTGGTCGACCGCCACGCACGGCTATGGGCGCGGCAACCGCGTCACGCTGACGCACGAGATCCGCTTTCCGCACTCGCTGGGCCTGCTGTACTCGGCCTTCACGTACTACACCGGCTTCCGCGTCAACAGCGGCGAGTACAAGCTGATGGGCCTGGCGCCCTACGGCGAGCCGACCTACGCCGACGTCATCCGCCGGCGGCTGATCGACCTCAAGGACGACGGCAGCTTCCGCATGGACATGTCGTACTTCAACTACTGCCAGGGCCTGACCATGACCGGCCCGAAGTTCCACCGCCTGTTCGGACGGCTGCCCCGCCGGTCGGAGAGCGAGATCACCCAGCTCGACATGGACCTCGCCGCCAGCATCCAGGTCGTCTGCGAGGAGGTCATGCTTAAGGCCGCCCGACACGTCCATGAACAGACGGGGATGAAGAACCTCTGCCTGGCCGGCGGCGTGGCGCTTAACTGCGTCGGCAACGGCAAGATCCTCCGCGAGGGGCCGTTCGAGCAGATCTGGATCCAACCCGCGGCCGGCGACGCGGGCGGCGCGCTCGGGGTGGCCCTGTTCATCTGGCATCAGCTGCTCGATAAGCCCCGCGGGGCGAAGGGCGTGGACTCGCAGGCCGGCTCGCTGCTGGGCCCGGCCTTCGAGGCCGGCACGATCCGACGATGCCTCGACGGCACCGGCGCGGTCTACCACACGATCGACAGTGAGGACGAGCTGCTCGAGCGCGTCGCCACGCTGATGACCGACGAGAAGGTCATCGGGTGGTACCAGGGCCGGATGGAGTTCGGTCCCCGCGCGCTCGGCTCGCGAAGCATCCTGGGCGATGCCCGCAGCGAGGCCATGCAGCGCGTCATGAACCTCAAGATCAAGTTCCGTGAGTCGTTCCGGCCGTTCGCCCCGTGCGTGCTCCGCGAGCGCGTCGACGACTTCTTCGAAATGCGACCCAACGAGGACAGCCCGTACATGCTGCTGGTCGCGCCGGTCCGTAACGACCAGCGGCTCGACGTCGACGGCCAGGCCGCCAAGCTGCGGGGGCTCGAGAAGCTCAATCTCAAGCGTTCGACCGTGCCGGCCGTCACCCATGTCGACTACTCCGCCCGCGTGCAGACCGTCGACCCCGATCGGCACGGGCGGACGTACCGCCTGATGAAACGGTTCGAGGACAAGACCGGCTGTCCGGTGATCATCAACACCAGCTTCAACGTCCGCGGTGAGCCCATCGTCTGTACGCCGCAGGAGGCCTATCGTGTCTTCATGGCCACCAACATGGACGTGCTGGTCTTGGGTGACCACCTGCTGCTCAAGGACGAGCAGCCCGAATCGAAACGCATCGATTCCGAGGCCCACTTGTCTCGGTTCGCGTTGGACTGACGAGGCCGACCCATGGCTATGATCGACATCAACTGGAACCCGACCTCGCGCGAGCTCCGCGTCTTCGGCGTGATCATGCTGATCGGTTGCGGCATCGTCGGCGGGCTGCTCTGGTCGTGGGGGTACCCGACGGCAGCGAAGGTCGTCTGGGGTGTCGGCGGGGCGGTGGGCGTCGTGGCGCTGCTCGTGCCGATCGCGGCCAAGCCGGTGTACCTCCTGCTGACGGTCGTGAGCTGGCCGATCGGTTTCGTCATGTCGTACCTGGTGCTGGGCCTCTTCTACTACGTGATCATCACGGGCACGGGGCTGGTCTTCCGCGTGATCGGACGCGATCCGCTCCAGCGGCGGCTCGACCCGGAGGCCACGACCTACTGGGAGCCGAAGAGCCTACCCGATGCGAATGACAAGCGGCGGTACTTCCGGCAGTTCTGACCCGCCGCCGATTGCGGTATACTGACAGGTCTTCGGAAACCGCTGTCCGGTCAGCGGACGCACCGCACGGAGGAGAGGATCGATGTCGGAACAGACCAACGGCGAGCAACCCACCGAGGACTTCGTCAAGCAGGCGCAAGAGGCCCGGCCGAGCCTGGTCGCCGAGTTCCTCGATTTTCTCATGCACAACAAGAAGTGGTGGCTGCTGCCGATCCTGATCGTGCTCGGCTTCCTCGGCGTGTTGGTCTTCCTGAGCGGCAGCGGCGGCGGGATCTTCGTCTATACGCTGTTCTAGCGGCGAAAAGGGGACGCAGCTCTTTTCGCGACTGCCGGAAAGGATTCCCGCCTGCGTGCGTGCGAGAAGGGCTCTCGCACCGGCCGTGTCGTTGATTGCGCCCTCGCACTGGCGGGCAAGCCGCCTGCGGCGCGCCCACGACGATAGCACCAGGAGTCCCCTATGATCGCTTCCGTCTCAGCCGTCCTCGTTGTTCTTGCGTCAACCTGTCCTGCCGCGAAGGCGCCCTGGCCCCCGACCGGGGAGATCGCCTGGGAGTGCGAGTACACCGCCGACGTCGAACCCGCCAAGGCCATCCCCGCTTGGCGGCCGAGCCACGGCGAGCACACCGACTGCAAGGTCGAGCGCGGCGTGCTGCGGATCCGCGATCGCAGCAGCCAACACCGATCGCTGCACTGCTACACGCACCCCTGGTACATGGAGCCCGAGCACGGCGCGGTCGTCGAGGCCCGGGTCAAGGTCATCAACAACAACGCGCGTTCGGGCATCTGCCTCA
Source organism: uncultured Planctomycetales bacterium (assembly GCA_964622545.1). Classification (GTDB taxonomy): domain Bacteria; phylum Planctomycetota; class Phycisphaerae; order UBA1845; family JAFGLZ01; genus JAFGLZ01. Next base: position 45,893 of record CAZUQM010000015.1, read on the forward strand.
TGGCCGCGGACGGTGAGCACGAGGTCGGCATCACGCTCTATCCCGACAAGGTCTCCGTCGCCGAAGGGCCCGAGGTCGCCCTCAGCACGACCGACGACTACCACGTCTACCGGCTGGCTCTGCGCGGCGACGACTACCACGTCTGGGTCGACGGCAAGCTCGTCATCGACGGCACCGGCAAGCACACGCGCCAGGCCCACCGCGGTCGGAACGTCACGACGTTCGGCTCGATCAGCAGCAAGGCGGTGTCGGAGGCGCTGTGGGACGTTGTGCGCTACAAGGTCTTCGGTCGCAGGCCTGCTCCGCCGCGGCTGGCGGGGGCAACGGACGTGGTCGTCTACAAGAAGGACGGCGTGTACGCGTGCTTTCCGTCGCTGCGCAAGCTCGGGGACGGCTCGCTGATCACGAGCTTCGGCACCCGCGTGCGGCGATCACACATCGACCCGACCGGCGGCAGCGCGCGACGCATCAGCAAGGACGGCGGCAAGACCTGGCAGCCGTACAAGGGCAAGCTTCCACCGCCGCCCGAGTGGACATGTTCCGACGGCAGCCTCGCCTACGCCCGGGCGTACGGTTGGCGTCAGGTGCCCGAGTCGCGTCGCGACGAGTTCGCCGAGAAGGGCATCACCGTCCGACCTGTCAAACCCGGTGTGGTGGCCTATCTGCAAGGTGCCTTCGCCCGACGCAGCACAGACGGCGGTAAGACGTGGAAGACCACGCAGCTCGACCTGCCGCCGCATGAGTCGCTGATGAACTTCAACTCGAGTCAGTCCATCCGGATGGCATGCGGCGTGCTCCTCTGCGCGCCCTACGGCAAGCTCAAGGACGACGAGAAGGGCAGGACGTTCATCCTCCGCAGTGAAGACTGCGGCAAGACGTGGACCTTCGGCCCGCTCGCCAAGGACCCGACAGGCCGGGCGCGACTCAACGAGTGCGCCCTGGTCGAGAACGACCGCGGCGAGGTCGTCGCCATGATCCGCTCGGAGCCGCCGGCAGGGGGGCACCTCTTCCACGCCATCAGCAAGGACAAGGGCAAGACGTGGTCGACGGGGCGGCGTACCAAGATCTGGGGCTACCCCGCCAACCTGATCAAGCTGCACGACAACCGCATCCTCTGCACCTACGGCTACCGGCGCGGGGCCATGGGTGTCCGGGCCGTGCTCAGCAAGGACGGCGGTCACACCTGGGATACCGACAACATCATCGTCCTTCGGAACGACCACTGGGGCGTCGGCGGCGACCTGGGCTATCCGATCAGCGTCGAGTTGGCGCCGGGGAAGGTCTTTACGATCTACTACATCACGCTGACCGACGGCGTGACGCACATCGCCGGCACGCACTGGACCGTGCCGTAAATGGGGAAGGTGTCAGAAGCGTTTGTATTTCAGGAACCTCTTTCTTTAGATATAGCTCCCGCCCTTGTAGTCCATGTCCTGCTTGATCATCACGTTGACGCAGGCGGGCTGGCCGCTGGCCAGCGCCCGCTCGAGCGCGGGGCGGATGTCGCCGGGTCGTTCGACGAAATCGCCGTGGCCGCCCATGGCCTCGACGACCTGATCGTATCGCGTGGGGTTCAGCTTCGTCGCCACCAGCCGGTCGGGACCGTACATCGCCCCCTGCGGCCGCATCATCTGGCCCCAGGCCGCGTCGTTGCCGACGACGCCGACGATCGGCAAACCGAACCGCACGGCCGTGTCGTACTCGAAGCCGTTGAAACCGAAGCTACCGTCGCCGTAGATGATCAGGACGCGCTTGTCCGGATACGCAAGCTGGGCCGAGATCGCGAACGGCATGCCCACGCCGAGTGTGCCGAGCGGTCCGGGATCCATCCACAGCCCGTTTTTCGGCACGCGCACGACCTTGGCGGCCTGGGCGACGATATCCCCACCGTCGCCGATCACGATCATGTCGTCGTCGACGACGTCGGCGATCTCCTTGCAGAGTCGTTGGGCGGCGATCGGGACCTCGTCCGAGGATGCGGCCTCAGCCGCTCGGGCACGGGCCTCGTCTTCTTTCGCCCGAAGCTCGGCGGCATGGTCGCGAACGTCGGCGAGGATCGCCTCCTCGTTCATCACATCGAGCATGGCCTCGAAGCTGCACGCCAGGTTGCCGACCAGGGCGACATCGGCCGACCGGTTGTGCCCGATCAGCGTGCTGTCCATCTCCATCTGGATGAGCTTCGCTTCGGTCGGGATCGTCGAGCCGAACGCCAGTCGGAAGTCGAGTACGGCCCCGGCCAGGACGATGGCGTCGCAGGATTCCATGGCCTGGCGTCGCGTCCGTTGGAAGAGGTGGGGCGAGTCGTGGGGGATCATGCCCCGACCCATGCCGTTGACGTAGGCGGGCAGATGGGTGCGTTCGAGGAACGCGTTGAGGGCCGCCGACGCGTTCGACCACTTCACGCTCGTGCCCGCGATCAACAGCGGCCGGCGGGCCGATTCGAGGATCCGCAACGCTCGCAGGATGTCGTCGCGGGGCGGCGCGAGCCTCGACGGCTCGGTGCGGATGATCGGGATCGGGACATCGTCAGCCTCGGCCGGGTTTATCAGGATGTCGAGCGGCATCTCGAGGAAGACCGGCCCGGGAACGCCCGACACGGCGTGGCGAATCGCCTCGGCGATGGTCTCGGGGATGCGGTCGGTCTGGTAGCAGCCTTCGGACCACTTCGTGATAGGCCGCATCAGGCTGACATGATCCATCTCCTGAAGTGAGCCCCGGAGCCGGTTCATGAACGGGCCCTGCCCACCGATGACGAGGATCGGCGAGTTCGCCCGCCAGGCGTTCGCCACGCCCGTCACCGCATCGGTCACACCCGGGCCAGCGGTCACAATGGCCACGCCGATCCGACCGGGATTGGCCCGAGCCCATGCGTCGGCGGCGTGTGTGGCCGCCTGTTCGTGTCGCACGTCGACGACGCGAATGCCCTCGTCGAGACATCCGTCATAGACGGGCATGATGTGGCCGCCGCTCAGCGTGAAGACGACATCGACCCCCGCGGCCTTCAGGGTCCGCGCCGCCAGTTGACCGCCGTGTTGGGCCATGGTGTGCTCGCTCCGCTAAGTCGAAGGAGGTGACATCGATCTGTCACACAGTATGATGCGCTAGGTGGGGCGTGAGCTTCCAGCTTTGGGCTCTGCGAGAGGGGACGGTCATGGACCCCAGTGTTGCCAAGACGATCGCCAAGGTTGAGCGGGAGGTGTCCGAGGGGCGGCACTGGCGAGCCAAGGAGGTTCTCCAGGGGGCGGTTAGGGCGCAGGCCTACGACCAAGATCTGTACGAGCGGATGGGGCTGTTGCTGCTCGAGATGAGGGACGACTTGGAGGCGGGTCGCTATCTGTTTGCGTCCGGTCGTCGCCGGCCAGAGTACGAAGTGGCGATCGCGCTCTACCTCGACAAGCACGGTGGCCACACCGCGGACGAGGTCTATCGTCTGTTGCCGACGCGGGCCAAGCTGCCGACGATCTCGGACTACCCCGAGCCGCTCGCGCAGGAGTTGCGGGATTTGGGCTTCGATGAGGACCTGCCCGCTCCGCCGACGGGCCCCAGACAAAGGGACAAGACCCAGCCGATCACGCCCGGCACCTGGGCTTGCCTCGTCGTCGTGGTGGTCCTGCTCATCGGGGCCGTCGTGTCGCTCTATCATGTGCTCCGGTTGATCGGCCAATTCATCATCTGGCTCTTGGGCCGGAGCTAATGTCGGGCCTGATCCGCCTCTCCTGGACACGTCCGGGCGGACTCCCGGACCCCCGGATTCCGGGACGATCGCGGGAAAGGAGCAATCGCCCTCAGCGGCATCGGCCGGTATAATAAGGCCGGTGCGGGGTAGGTCTTGCGACGCGGGATGCCACCCCGACTGCTAGACCACGAGCCGTCAACTGGAGGGCAGAACATGCCGAGCGCGACACCGCGCCGTCATCCATGCGTCCACCGGCATTGTTATGGAAGACCCGGATGGGCTACGGGTTTCCTCGGCCTGATGGTCGCGGTGTGCTGGGCCGGGGCCGCCCTGGCCTCGGAGCTGACGCTCCATCCCGGCAAGGCCAACGTCATTGCGTTTCCGGCCCAGGACGCCAAGGTTGTCCGCATCGAGTTCATTTCCTGGTCCGGCAACGCCCCGTGCATCGACGAGCTGGAGGTCTACGCGGCCGGATCGAAGCGGAACGTCGCCGCGGCGCGTTGTGGCGGCAAGGCATCGGCTTCGTCGTGCATCAACGGCTACCCCATCCACCGCACCGAGCACCTAAACGACGGCCGATACGGCAACGATGCCAGTTGGATCGCCGCCGGCTCGGCCCCGCAATGGGCCCAGGTCGAGCTCACCGAGCCTCTGAAGGTCGATCACGTGGTCCTATCGCGCGACCGTCACGGCAATTATGCGGATCGGATGCCGGGCAAGCTCCGCGTGCGACTCTCGACGGACGGCAAGACGTGGCGGACGGTCAAAGAGCTCGTCTGCAGGTCGGCCAAGGTCGCCGCCAAACCGAAGGGGCCCCGCCATGCACCGCCCCACTTGCCGGGCGTGCCGCCGCCCCCGAAGTCGCTCCGCGGCCCGTCGACATCGGTCTTGCAGGTCGCAGAGACGAACGCCCAAGGCCTGGCCAACTTGGCCTTGAACCCCAAGGCCGAGGCGAGCGCGTCGTCCTGCCTGGCCGGTCATGACAAGCACCGCATCCCCCATCTGAACGACGGATACTATGGCAACTCCCATAGCTGGATCAGCGACTCGGACCCCTCCTGGGCCGAGATCGACCTGGGGGCGGCATACTGGATCTACGCCGCCGCCTTCGGCAGCGATAACTCGGGCCAGTACTCGGATCGGGCGGCTACCAAGTTCAAGGTCCTCGTCGCGACCACGTACAGCGCCGACTCGACCGCGCCGACCTGGTCGACCGTCTGGCAGCAGAAGTCGGGCCACCCCGTCCACACGCGAGCGCAGAAGCGGTTCCAGCCGGTCCGCGCCCGATGGATCCGCGTCGCGATCGCCGAGACCAACGGCACCAACGCACGCATCGACGAGATCGAGGTCTTCGGCCAGGCCGAGCCCATCCCCGCCGAAAAGGTCAAGGGCCTCGATGCGAAGGTCGTCGTGGATACCGACACCTCGCTCGAGTCCAAGCTCCGCGACGCCTTCCTGGGCGAGGAGCACGCCTGGCTCAAGACGCACGGCCGGGCCGACCTGAGCCCGCGCCTGGTGCCCTACAACGGACGCGTCAAGGAGTATCCGCGTCACGTGGCCGACGATCGGCTCCCGCTGCCCTGGCTGGCGGCGGCGCCCCAGTTGGACGGCAAGCTGGATGACGCGTGTTACACCGGGGCATCGCGCGGCGTGGGGCGGGTGGCGTATCCGTACGACTTCGAGCGAGGTCCACTGGTCGCCTGTGCCGCGACGGCCGGATGGCGGGGCCAGGACGTCTATCTCGCCATCGAGGTCGACCGGCTGCTGAGTCGGCGCGTGGCGGTGATCTCGGGCGGCGACTGGGCCGGCGGCGGCGAGCTGGCGATACGCGGCCATGAACTCGTCTTCAATACCTACACGTCCAACGGCAAGCTGGCCAAGCGCCAGAGCGTCGACGGGGGGTTCAGCCGGGACTACCGGCGCTTCGAGGTCCGGCTGCCCATGGCTTGGTTCCCCGGTTGCCGCGAGCACGGCTTGCGGATCGGTCTGGGCATGGGCGGCAAGCACACCGACGGGCTCGGTCGGGCGGTGCTTTTCACGTTCTCGTCGCTGGCGATGGCCGAGGCCTCGCCCTGCATCGGCGGGACGTTCCGGGTGCGCCTTTCGGTGCCCGACAAGGCCAAGGCCGTTGTCGTGACGGGCAACGCCCCTGGTCTGACCGAGGCGACGACGCTTCGCCCGGGCGAGTCGAAGCTGCTGGAGATCCCCACCGAGGACGGACCGATCGGTCCGGAGTTCGCCTTGCAGATCAGCGAGGCCGACGGTGCAATTCACCTGTTGCACCTGTTCCGCTACGACCCGACGCACCGCACGCTGACGATGATGGACGAGCTGGCGAATCGGCTGGCGGCCCAGGGCGTGGATGTCCGAGCCGATCGCGGCGAGCTGGCCAAGCTCAAGGCCGAGCACGAGCGGTTGATGGCCCGCACCTCGCCGGACCGAACAGCCGAGCGCGAGCTGTTCTTCCATTCGCGGCTGGCCAAGCGGCAGCTCTACTTCAAGGACCCGTCGCTGGCCTGTCTCGACCGCGTCTTGTTCGTCAAACGCCGTCCGTTCGAGCCGTCGCACAACTACAGCGTGCTGCTCGATTCGCGGTATCGCCCCGGCGGCGGCGTGTGCGTGCTCGAGACGCCCGTGCGCGACGGGGTGCTCGATCCGAACAGCGCCCACGCGGTCACCCTCTTCGATTCGGGCAAGGGCATCGCCCGCAATCCGATGGCCGGCTTCGACGCCAAGGAGATCTACTTCGGCTATCGGCCGAGCAAGGACGGCTACTACCACATCCTGCGGATGCGGGCCGACGGATCGAGGCTCGAGCAGATTACCGACGGGCCGTACCATGACTACTGGCCCTGCCCGCTGCCGGGCGGCGACCTGGCGATGATCTCGACGCGCTGCAAAGCCCGCTACCTCTGTTGGCGGCCTCAGGTCTCGGTGATGTTCCGTATGACCCGCGACGGCGAGACCATCCGGCCGCTGTCGTACTCGAATCTGAGCGAGTGGGCTCCGTCGGTCATGGACGACGGCCGCATCATCTGGACGCGGTCGGAGTACATCGACAAGGGGGCCGACTTCGGCCACACGCTGTGGGCCATCCGCCCCGACGGCCGGAAGCTCGAGCTGATCTTCGGCAACACGATCATTCAGCCCAACGGCTACGCCAACGGCCGCGAGGTGCCCGGCACCAGCGAGATCTGCTGCACGCTGATCTCGCACTTCGGCGACCTGAACGGACCGATCACCTTCATCGATATCAACAAGGGCCGCTTCAACCAGAAGGCGATCAAGAGCCTCACGCCCGAGGTGCCCTGGCCGGGCAATTGGCCCCGCGAGGAGTGCTTCCGCGATCCCGTGCCGGTCACGAGCGACGTGGTGCTGTGCTCGCACGCACCGGCGAGGCGGTTCGGCCTGTTCCTGATCGATCGCTACGGTCACCGCGAGCTGCTCTACACGGACGCGACCATCTCGAGCATGTGTCCGACCCTGCTCAGGCCGCGCCCCGAGCCGCCCGTGCTCGCGCCGCATGTCGAGGACCGTCCCGGTACGGCCGAGATCGTCCTGCTCGACGTGTACGACGGCATCAGTCCGACCATCGAGCGCGGGCGCGTGAAGTACATCCGCGTCGTCGAGGAGGTGCGATCCGATCTGGTGCGACTGCCGAACGGCGAGTACCGTCACGACCACCCGGACTTCATCAAGTGGTACGCCTCGCCCATCGACCTCGTGAAGGGGCCGTTCGGCTGGCCGAGCTACGTGGCCAAGGCGCCCCACGGCCTGGTGCCGGTGAGGGAGGACGGGTCGGCGCGGTTCGTCGTGCCGGCCGGCAAGACGCTGTACTTCCAGGCCCTGGATGAGACCTATACCGAACTCCAGCGGATGCGGAGCGTGGTCCAGTTGCAGCCGGGCGAGACCCGGAGCTGCATCGGCTGCCATGAGGGCCGCCATAAGGCCCCGCCGGCGCACCGACGCGTCGCCGCGATGCACGACGAGCCGGTCCGGCCGCAGGTGGCCTCATGGGGCGGCGTCCCGCTGTTCTATGAGAAGGTCGTCCAGCCGGTGCTGGATGCCAAGTGCGTCCGCTGCCACGACACGAGCCACGAGCGCGGACTTGATTTGCGTGGCGTGCTGGACAAAGATCACATACCGGCCTCGTACAAGACCCTGATCCGCCGCGGGCTGGTCCACTTCGCCGACTGCGGGTGGAACTCCGGCGGGTGCGAGAAGCTGCCGCCCCTGTCGCTGGGCAGCGCCAAGAGCCGCTTGTGCGAGGTCTTGAGCCAGGGCCACCATGAGGTCAAACTGACCCGCGACGAGATGCGTCGCATCAAGACGTGGATCGATATGAACTGCCCGTTGTGGGGCGATTACACCTTCCGACCCGAGAGGCCCGGACAGGTCCAGCAGGTTAGCCGAGCCGATTGACGCCAAGCGCCGCGACGCCGGCGCGTTCTCGCCTGAGATGGTGCAGGGCAAGGAGTGCCCATGGATGGAACCCAACAGGCAACCGACTCGCGAGCCGAGCGGGCTGCGGGCGCCGATGTCCTCGCGCCCTTTCGTGCCGCTTCTCGGTTCGTGATCCTGCTGGTCTGGAGCCTGCTGTGCCGCGGGGTCATCATCGCGCTGGCGCCGATCGTGTGGCTGGCGCCCGAGGCGGGGCGGGCCGCACGCCGGCGGATCGCGCGGATCTGGCTGCCCGGCATGACCCGCATCATCGGCCTTCGCGTGACGGTGCACGGATGCCCGCCGGCTCAGCCGTTCTTCCTCGTGCTCAATCACATGGCCTGGATCGATCTGTTCCCTGTGACCACCTTGTGCGACGCCACGTACATCGTCGAGGAGCCGGTCTCGCGCACGCCCATCATCGGGGGCATCGTGGCCGCCCTCGAGCCGATCTTCGTCCGTCGCGTAAAGGACGACACCGCTCGCGTCAACGACGAGATGGTCAAGGTCATCGAATCCGGCGGCAGCATCGTGCTCGCCCCGGAGACACCGCTCACGACGATACCGCCCGGAAGCGGGGTAAAGATGTTCCGCGGCGGGCTGCTCGCCTCGGCCGTGCGAACGGGCATGCCCGTCCATTGGCTGAGCTTGACGTATCGCACCGCCCCCGGCGCGCCGCCGGCCCGCGAGGTCATGCTGTACGGTCCGAACCCCTACTACACCGACGAGAACGGCAAGATCCCCGACTCCGAGATCGAGATGTGGGGCCCGGAGCGATCGTTCCTGTGGCACGCGACCCGGTTGCTGGCCATCCCGTGGTGCGAGATCTTCATGCGGTTCGGCGACGAGCCCATCCCCGCCGGTGACGACCGCATCGCATTGGCCAATCGGTTGCATGACGCGGTCGAGGAGGCGTTTGTACCGCTGTGCTGACGGAACGTGACATGATCCGTAGCTGGCGGCCGTAGGAGAGGCATGAGCAAGATCCAGATCATCGAGGTGCAGACCCGGCGACAGCGACGGGCGTTCTTTCGTTTTCCCATGGACCTGTACAAGCCATGCGCGTTCTACGTGCCCCCGCTGCTCATGGATGAATACGAGACCTTCTCCGAGAAGAACCCGGCCTACCGGGGCGCCGACTCGGTCATGTTCCTGGCCAGACGCGGCCGTCAGGTCGTCGGGCGCATCGCGGGCATCATCCTTCACGAGGCCAACAAGCACGACAACGCGCGGAACGTCCGCTTCGGCTGGTTCGACAGCATCAACGATCGCGACGTGGCCGCGGCCCTGTTCGACGCGGTCTCCGACTGGGCGGTCGCCCGGGGCATGGACACGCTGGTCGGCCCCCTGGGCTTCAGCGGACTCGACAAGGAAGGCATGCTCACCGAGGGGTTCGACAGCGTCCCGACGATGGCCACGTACTACAACTACCCGTACTACGTCGACCTGGTCGAGGCCTACGGCTTCGAGACCGAGCTGGACCTGGTCGAGTACCTCATCATGAACATCACCTCCAACCCGTTCCCGCCGCGGCTGGCCGCGCTGGCCGAGCGCGTCCGAAAGAGGCGGCGGTTTCGTGTGCTGAAGTTTGCCAACAAGCGCGAGATGTTGGCCCGCGCGCCGGGGTTTCTCGATCTGCTCATCGACACCTACCAGGACCTGGACGGCTTCACGCCCATCTCCGAAGAGCAGAAGGCCTACATCACCAAGAAGTTCTTCCCCTTCCTTCGCACCGACCTCGTGCAGGCCATCGTGAACGAAGACGACGAGCTGATCGGGTTCTTCGTGGCCATGCCGAGCATCTCGCGAGCGCTGCAATGGGCGCGCGGGCGGTTGCTTCCGTTCGGCATCTTTCATCTGTGGCGGGCGCTCCGCGGGAGGGACAAGATCATCGACTTCTGCCTGGCCGGCGTGAGAAAGCCGTATCGCGGTCTGGGCGTGGACGTCTTGATGGCCGTGGAGATGCACAAGGCCGCGATGCGGTTGGGCTTCGAGACCGGCGAATCGAACCCCGAGCTCGAGCACAACCTTCGTGTGCGGGCCGAGTGGAAGCACTTCGACCATCGCGTCCATCGACGGCGGAAGATCTACACCAAGCGGATCGGCCAGGCCACGGCCACGTCGGATGAGGTAGCCGAGCCGGCGGTCGCGCTTTCGGGCAGTGTGACATGAGGGGCGGGAATCCCACCCATACCAGACGCAAGCCACGACTAGACCTGCACGCTGCGGTCATCCTGTTGGCTATGGCGGCTGGCCTCCGGCTGGCGACCCCTCCGGCGGCTCGCGCGGCCCACGCCACCGAGGCTCTGGACCGTCAGCGTGCCGTGGCGGCGATCATGAAGCTCGACATCACCGAAAAGGTGTCCGAACAGGCCGCCCGGCGGTTCGAGCGCGAGCATCCCATCGTCTTCGACTGGCTTTTGCAGGACAGCGAGAAAGCGGTCGTCAAGCGTCTGGACGGCCGGTCCGGTCCGATCGTGACGACCGCCATGATCGAACGCACCCTCCGTGAGCTCGGTCACACCGCCGCCGCGCTGCGCCGCCGATTCGCCAAGCTCCGGGCCTCCGACGTCCAGCCCGGCGACCGGCGGTGGGTCGAGCTCTACCTGACGGCCTGCGAGAGACGACGCGCCCTGCGGCTCGAGCCCCTGCTCACACGCTGGCGCCGGATCGTCTTCACCAAGCATTACAACCTCGGCGGCTCGCACTACGCCTACACCGAGGGGCAATCCGACGCGCAGAACGAGCGGCACTTCACGCCGGGCACGGCCCTGTGCCTGCTCGAGCTCGACGGACTGACCGCCTCGGTCCGCACGCTGATCGACGACCCGAACGGCGTCATCCGTGATCCGGCTGTCAGCTACGACGGCAAGCGCATTCTGTTCGCCTGGAAGAAGGCCGACCGGACGGACGACTACCACCTCTACGACATGGACGTTGCCGCCGGCGAGGTGCGCCGGCTCACCTCGGGCCTGGGCTATGCCGACTACGAGCCGGCCTACCTGCCCAACGGCGACATCGTGTTCAGCTCGACCCGCTGCGTGCAGACCGTCGATTGTTGGTGGACCGAGGTCAGCAACCTGTACACCTGCGACGCCGACGGCCGATTCCTCCGTCGCCTCGGCTTCGATCAGGTGCACACGAACTTCCCCACGGTGCTCGACGACGGTCGCGTGATCTACACGCGATGGGAATACTCCGATCGTGGCCAGATCTACGTCCAAGGCCTCTTTCAGATGAACCCCGACGGCACCGGACAGATCGCCTACTACGGCAACAACTCGTGGTTTCCGACCACGCTGCTGCACGCCAGGGGCATCCCCGGCACCCGTAAGGTCGTCGCCGTCGCCTCCGGCCATCACACCCGGCAGACCGGCAAGCTGGTGATCGTCGATACCGACCGCGGCCACGAGGAAGCCTCCGGCGTCCAGCTCATCGCCCCCGTGCGACAGACCGAGGCCGTCCGCGTCGACCGGTACGGCCAGGACGGCGAGCAGTTTCAGTATCCCTACCCGCTCAGCGAGACCGAGTTCCTCGTGACGTACGATCCGTTCGGCTACGCGCGTCAGCCGCTGCTGTTCAAGATCTACCTGATGACGATCGACGGGCGGCGCGAGCTGTTGGTGGCCGATGGGAAGAACTCCTGCAATCAGCCGGTCCCGCTGGCGTCCAGGCCCGTGCCGCACCGACGTCCCGACATGGCCGAGCATCAAGCCGATTCAGGCCTCTACTTCGTCCAAGACGTCTATCTCGGCCAGGGCCTGCAAGGCGTGCCGCGCGGCACGATCAAGAGGCTTCGCGTGGTCGCGATCGAGTATCGCGCTGCGGGGGTGGGTTCGAACCGCAATCGCGGACCGGCCGGTGGCGCGCTGATCAGCACGCCCATCGCCATCGACAACGGCGCGTGGGACGTCAAGACCGTGCTCGGCGACGCGACGGTGCACGAGGACGGCTCGGCCTGCTTCGCCGTTCCCGCCAGGACGCCCGTTTACTTCCAGGCCCTCGACGCCAACGGCCACGCCGTCCAGACGATGCGAAGCTGGTCCACGCTCCAGCCCGGGGAGCGCTTCTCGTGCGTGGGCTGCCACGAGACCAAGTCGACCGTCCCCCCGCCCGTGGAGCGCGTCCCGATGGCCATGCGAAGCGGTCCGCAGGAGCTCGAGCCGTTCTACGGCCCGCCGCGGGGGTTCAGCTTTCCGAGGGAGATTCAGCCGATCCTCGATCGCCACTGCGTCCGATGCCACCGGCAGCGCGTCCGGACGGTGGTGGCCCAGGCCCGCCCGGCGGCGTCCCATCAGCATACGAGCGATCCGGTCGCGGCCCTCAACGACGGCAAGGAGCCCGCGAGCAGCGAGGATCGCGGCATCCCCCGCTTCACGTGGTGGCCCCACAAGGGAACGCGAGAATGGGTGCAATACGACCTGCCCGAGCCGCGTTTGATGAAGGGAGTCAGCGTCTTCTGGTTCGACGACACACGCAGCGGCGGCCGATGTCGTGTGCCGGCCTCGTGGCGCGTGTTGGTTCGTACCGACAAGGGTTGGCGCCAGGTGGCCGATCGGCGCCGCTGCGGCATCCACCGCGACCGCTATAACGTCGTCGCCTTCGAGCCCATCAAGACGATCGGGATCCGGCTTGATGTGCAGCTCGCGTCGGGTTACTCGTGCGGAATCCTCGAATGGACGTTTGACTCGGCTGAGGCAGAACCGGTACAAAAGGAAGCTCAACCACCTGCGTTCAGCCTATTGGGGGTTCAATCGGTTGATCGGCGCGCCCAGCGGATGTGGAGCGACGCCTATCTCGCGCTCACGCAACGAGGCCGGCCGAACCGACGGGTCCACTGGATCAGCGCCCAGTCGGTGCCGACGGTCTTGCCGCCGTACCATGCGGGAGCGGCCCGGAGCGGGCTGATCGCGATGCTGAACGAGGGGCACCACGGTGTAGCCCTTTCGAAGGAGGAGATGGACAAGATCGCCTGCTGGATCGATCTGCTCGTACCCTATTGTGGCGATTACACCGAGGCGTGTGCGTGGACCGAGGCCGGTCGCGCCAAGTACGATCACTTTGAGGCCAAACGCAAGCGCATGGCGGCCGAAGAGAGGACGAATATCCAAGCGCTGTTGGCCGAACGAAGGACATCGAGATGAACGAATCAAGGGCGACCCGAGCGGCGAGCCTGAAGAAGAGCGTCAGTCCGGGCCTGCAAGTCGTGACGCTCCGACGAGCGATGGGCGAAGAGATCTTCATCGCGGCCACACCCCAACCGGGCGAGCCGCTCGAGTCGGTGCTGGCCAAGGTCGCCGAGGTGCTCGAGCGGCATCAGGCCACCCCCGTCAGCCAGGAGGTCTTCGGCCTGTCGAACCACAACGGCGGCGGCAAGGCCCTCAAGGCCGCCTACGACAAGGTGACCTGGCCGATCACGTGGATCGAGAGCGGGTACCGCTCGCGGATCGCCGGCACGCTGATGTGGGCCGTCGCAGGCATGACGGTCGAGCCGGTCGAGGTCGGCGGTCGGATCGTGGGCAGCGTCTTCGAGGACGACTGGGTTCGCTACTGCCGGCTGGGCGGGCTCATGCCCAAGGACGGATCCCGCAGCAGGCCCGACCAGGCCAGCGAGGTCTTCGACCTGATCGAGACCGGCGTCCAGGCCGTCGGCATGGAGTTCGCCGACATCGTCCGCACGTGGTTCTGCAACGACAACATCCTCGACTGGTACGGTGAGTTCAACCAGGTTCGCGATGTGTTCTTCAAAGAGCGGAAGATCTTCGATGGCCTCGTTCCCGCCAGCACCGGCGTTGGCGGTCGGAACGTCTCCGGCAACGCCCTGGCCACGGGGGCCCTGGCGGTCCAGGCCAAGCCCGGCTCGGAGGACGCCTACAACGCCTATGCGGTGCCTTCACCGCTCCAGTGTCCCGCGCTGGAGTACGGCAGCTCGTTCAGCCGGGCCGCCCAGGTCGATCTGCCGGACGTGAGCCGGCTCTACGTCTCGGGCACGGCCAGCATCGCGCCGGAGGGCCACACGGTGCATCTCGACGACGTCGATGCCCAGGTGGATCTGACCATGCGCGTGGCGGGGGCGATTCTCGAATCGCGCGAGATGAGTTGGGCCGACGCCACCCGCGCCATCGCCTACTTCAAGCACGCCAAGGACGCACCGACCTTCCAGCGGTATGGCCGCCAGCAGAAGCTGCCCGCCATGCCGTGCGTGGTGGTGTACGACGACATCTGTCGTGACGACCTGCTGTTCGAGATCGAGGTGGACACGATCCTACCCCGCTAGGTCCGACCGACAGGGTCGCCACGCAACCCGTTGCAGCCCGCCCGGCGATCACGTAAGGTGATGAGGCTCGGACCGGGCCGGCCCGCGCCCGCTGGGCGTTTCTGCGGCCGGTGCCGGATCAGGAATCCTCGGATCTCAAGACACGAAAGGGCCGATCCATGGCTGCGAGCGAGTTCCATCATTACGGCGTACCGACCACCGAAAAGCACGAGGGCGAGAACTACTTCGAGGGCGTGAAGGTCCACGGCACCGACCCGGAACAGCATCCCTACCGCGTCGAGTTCCTGCGGTTCGACGCCGATTGCCCGCTGCCCGAGCCGATCCGGACCAAGACGCACGCGGCCTTCGTCGTGCCCGACCTCGACGCCGCCCTGCAAGGCCAGAAGGTGATCCTCGAGCCGTTCGACGTCACCGAGAACCTCCGCTGCGCGTTCATCATGGACGGCGACGCGGTCATCGAGCTGATGCAGCGGCTCTAAGCGTCGTGCGCAAAGACCCATGAACCTTGTCGGGCCAGGGCCCGCTGTCGAAGCGGGCCGATCGAGGACGACTCCCGGGCACCGACCCGCTGCGAAAGGAACCATCCGATGCCTATGAAGAAGTTCATCAACGACCCGAACAACCTCGTGGACGAGCTGCTCGAGGGCTTCGCCCTGGCCAACGCTGACACGGTCAAGCTCGAGGGCCAGAACCTGGTCGTGCGAGCCAATCCTAAGCCGGCCGACAAGGTCGCCCTGGTCACGCTCGGCGGTAGCGGCCACGAGCCGGCGCTCAGCGGCTTCGTCGGCGAGGGCATGCTGGATATCAGCGTGCCGGGCGAGATCTTCGCCGCCCCGGGGCCGCCCCGCGTGATCGAGGCCCTTCGCGCCGCCAACCGCGACGCTGGCGTGCTCTTCGTCGTGCTCAACCACGAGGGCGACGTTATGACGGCCAACATCGTGATGGAGATGGCCGCCAAGGAAGGACTCAACGTCAAGCAGATCCTTACGCACGAGGACATCTCGGTGCCGTCGCGCGAGGACCCGAAAGACCGACGCGGTCTGGTGGGCTGCCTGCCGGTGATCAAGGTCGCCGGCGCCGCCGCCGAGGCCGGTAAGAGCCTCGACGAGTGCCTGGCCATCGCCGAACGGATGGAGAGGAACATGGCCACACTCGCGGTGGCGGTCTCGGCCGCGACGCATCCGTCCACGGGCGAGGCGATCTCCGAGCTGGCCGACGACGAGATGGTCGTCGGCATGGGCCAGCACGGCGAGGCCGGCGGCGGAAGCCAGAATCTCAAGAGCGCCGATGAGACCGCCGAGATCATGATCAACGCGCTGCTCGACGACCTGAAAGCCGACAAGGGCGACGAGCTGTTGGTGATGATCAACGGCGTCGGTTCGACGACGCTGATGGAGATGTACCTGGTCTTGCGTCGTGTCCGGCAGGTGCTCGAGGACAAGGGCATGACGCTCGCGCGGGGCAAGGTCGGCGAGTTCCTGACCGTTCAGGAGATGGGCGGCTTCCAGATGTTCGCGGCCAAGATGGACGCCGAGCTGCTGGAGCTCTGGGACGCCCCGTGCCACTGTCCGGCGATGTCGGCGAAGTAGCGGAAGTGGTCTGCCAGAAGACAACGAGACACACAGCCATGACCGAGACGATCGGTACGAGAGACTGGGTGCGGATGCTGCGTGGGGCCGTCGAGCAGATCAAGGCCAACCATGTCATGCTGTCGGAGCTGGACTCCCACGGCGGCGACGGCGACCACGGCACGACGATGCTCCGGGCCATGAGCATCGTCGAGAAGGCCATCGCGCCCGTGGAAGACGGATCGACTGAGCCCGAGCCGGATGCGCTGCTGCACGACGTCGGCTGGGGCATCATGGGTGTCGACGGCGGCGCGACCGGTCCGCTGTTCGGCATGTTCTTCTCGGGCGTCTCCGAGGCCGCGGCCGGCAAGCCCGTGCTCGACGCATCCGGTCTGGCCGCCGCGCTGGAACAGGGCATGGACTCGGTCCGCAAGTACACCAAGGCGCAGGTCGGCGACAAGACGATGATCGACGCGCTCGACCCGGCCGTGAAGGCCGCGCGGAATGCGGCGGACGGCGGCTCGGACCTCGGTGCGACGTTGCTGTTGGCCGCCGAGGCAGCCGCCACGGGCGCCGAATCGACGAAGGACCTCCAGGCCCGGTTCGGCCGGAGCAAGAACGTCGGCGTCAAGAGCGTCGGCACGCAAGATCCGGGGGCGACGTCGGTCGCTCTGGTGTTCAAGGGATTCGCAGAAGGAGTGAGCCACCTTGCCTGATGCAGACAAAAGCGGAGCGGAACAGAAGAGCTTCGGCGTTGATGTCCCCGTCGAGTCGCACGGATTCTTCCTGAAGGGGTCGGCCCACCTGGGCTGGGGCATGCAGAACCGGCTGAGCCGGATCTTTGATCCCGAGAGTGGCCACACGGTCATGCTGGCCTTCGACCACGGCTACATCATGGGGCCCACCACCGGCCTGGAGCGGATCGACCTGGCCATTCCGCCACTGATTCCGTACGCAGACTGCCTGATGTGCACACGCGGCGCGCTCCAGTCGTGCATCCAACCTGAGATGGACAAACCCGTCGTCATGCGGGCCAGCACCGGCGCCACCGTGCTCAGGGAGCTGAGCAACGAGGTCATCGGCGTAACCGTCGAGGACGCCGTGCGACTCAACGCCTCGGCCGTCACGGCCCAGGCCTACGTCGGGGCCGAGTTCGAGAAGGCCTCGCTCGACAACCTGGGTCAGCTCATCAACGAGGGCAACCGCCTCGGCGTGCCGACCCTCGGCGTGACGGCCGTCGGCAAGGAGATGGCTCGCGACGCGCGGTACCTCGGCCTGGCCTGTCGGGTGATCGCCGAGCTCGGCGTGCATTTCGTCAAGACGTATTACTGCGAGCCGGGTTTTGACGAGGTGGTCGCCGGCACGCCCGTGCCTGTCGTGATCGCCGGCGGCAAGAAGATCCCCGAGATCGACGCGTTGACGATGGCCTACAAAGCGATCGATCAGGGCGCCGTCGGCGTGGACATGGGACGGAATATCTTCTGTGCCGACGATCCGGTGGCCATGCTTCAGGCCGTACGGTCGGTCGTGCACAAGAACGAGAAGCCGGATAAGGCGCTGGAGATGTACAAGACGCTCAAGAGCGAGCGGTCCAAAGGATAACGGGGTTGGCATCGGGCACCCCCAACGGTGTACACTGATGAACTGAAGGGATCTGAGAACCAGGCGAGCCTCAGGGCTAGAAGGAGCCGGACTCATGACAGACATCAACAGACGCGAGATGCTCGGCGGGATCGTGGCCGGTGCCGCGGCCTCGTCGACGATCTTCGGGACCAGCGAGGCACAGGCCGCCGAGTCGTGCCCTCCGAAGAAGTGTGCGAGCTGCGCCCAGTGCGGGCCGAAGGTGCCCGACAATGCGGCGTTCTATAAGTCGGATGGGACCTTCGATGTCGACAAGGCCAAGCAGGCCTACTACGACATGATGAAGTTCTACAACTACCCCATCCCGCCGGTGCTGCGAACCGACCAGTTCTGGACGCTCGATTTCGCGTTGGGCAAGTTCACCGAGGTCGGCATGGCCGGCATCCTGTGGATCAATCATCTCGAGCACAACTATTTCGGCCATGAGATCTACCTGTTGCCGGGCCAGATGATCGCCGAGCACAAGCACGTCAAGACCGACAAGTGCGAGCCCAAGTGCGAGGGCTGGCACGTGCGGCACGGGTCGATCTACGTCTTCGGTGAGGGTGAGCCGACCCCAGGCGTGGAGAAGCACATCCCGCCGAGCCACCGCACGGTCGCCAAGTCGCGTAACATGAAGCTCCTCAAGCCGGGTGAGACGGCCTGTCTGGGCGCCCCGCTGCAATGGCACTTCATGAAGGCCGGACCCAAGGGCGCGATCGTCAGCGAATACGCCACGGCCCACGACATGGCCGGCCTGCGGTTCAGCCATCCGGAGGTGAAGCTGTAGTCGGACGGTTGGCGAGGCCGAACAACCCAAGGGACGCGGCGGCCTATCGAGCTTGAGCCCGGTGTCAAGCAAGACGCACGTGGTGCCAAGCCGTTAGACGGCTGCGGCCCTTTTTCATGCGCCCCACTCAGTGAATGCCGGACCTGCTCCATCCCGGGCTGGGGCGCGGGCCATCGGGCTGCTATACTGTCGGGATGTCCGACGCGCGAGCGGGGGGGCTGCCAAAGCTCCGCGCGATCCGTACACGACCTGAGACGGCGTGGTGCTGCCATCGCGGTTCTCCGCGAGACAGTTTGCGGCAGCGCGCCCGAAGCCGAAGGAGACGGAAGCTGTGACACAGGGCTATCGCTGGACGCCGGTCTTCCGGCCGATCTGCTGGGCGATGTTGGTCGTGGGGGTGTTTTCCCTATCGACCCGCGCTGCCACCCCCGACATAACGAAGGTCTACGCCAAGAAGGGCTCCTGGGCCGAGACCATGCTCGCCACCCGCGCCAACGTGGGGACCTGGCTCGCCGAACAGGAGCGCACGCTGGGCGAGCTCGAGATGGGGCCCTGGCACAAGACCTCCCCGCTCAAGTGCAAGAGCTTCAAGCACGTCTGTGCCCCGGAGCTGGGCATCGATCTGTCCGCCAAGGGCAAGGGCGGCAAGCCGCTTTGGACGAAACGCGGCAACCTGCGGGACGGCGTCGTTCACAGGTTCAAGCAGAAATCGAACAAGGCGGCCACCTACCTCTACCGCACGATGACCGCGCCGAAGCCGATCACACTGACGGCCTATCTCGGCAGCGACGACGGCATCGCGGTATGGCTCAACGGCAAGAAGGTGCACGTCAAGGACGTGCCGCGCGGCGTGGCCCCCGATCAGGACAAGGTGCAACTGCGTCTCAAGGCCGGCCAGAACGAGCTGCTCCTGAAGATCTACAACCGCACCGGGGACCATGGCTTCTACTTCAACCTCCGCTCGGGCCTGACGAACGGTCTGTGGCGGCAGATCGCCCGCGACTTTCCCACCGAGGCCCGCTGGATGCAGACCGACACGGCCGGCGGCGGACATCTCGCATGGTTCCGTTCGCCGAAGAAGACCAGGCTCGAAGTCGGCATGATCAAGAAGGCCCTCGGGGCGCTCGGCAAGGCAGGACAAGGTCTGGCCAGCGAGCTCGAGTCGCTCTCCAAGGCCGGCGTGCCGGCGGACAATCCGAAATGGCTGAACCTCTACGTGAGGGCATGCACCCTGCGTGACGGGCTGGCCAAGGTCCAGCAGGTCGACCTGGCGCCGTTGCGGCGAGCGGTGGTCGACCTCACCGAGAGCTTCCCCGATCGCTACAAAGAGGGCCCGGAGTTCGCCCGCCGCTTGAGCAAGCTGCAAAGTCGACTCGACGCGGTGAAGAAGGACCTGAATGCGGCCGAGCCCGAGGCCGTCAAGGAGCTGCCCCCACTCTTGGCCGCCCTCGACACCCTCCGCGACGAGGCGCTATTGGCCAACCCGTTGATCGATTTCGACAAGCTCCTGCTGGTCAACCGCAAGGCAAACCGGCTCGGCCTGCCGCAGAACTGGCAGGGCAACTGCGCGATTCCACGCGCGGGCTACGACAACGAGATCGCGACGTTTTCCCCGATCAGCCCGAAGGGCACGCTGAAGACGCTCTATCGGCCCGGCCACGGCGAGTTCGTCGGCGACGTCGAGCTGCATTTCGACGCCGACAAGATGCTGTTCTCGATGCCGGACAGGCATGGTCGCTGGCAGATCTGGGAGATCCGGGCCGACGGCTCGGGGCTCCGCCAGGTCACACCGGGCGAGCACCGCGACGTGGACAACTACGATGCGTGTTACCTACCGAACGGCCGGATCATCTTCGCCTCGACGCGTTGCTTCCAGGGCATTCCCTGCGTCGGCGGCGGCAACACGGTCGCCAACCTGTGCATCATGGATGCCGACGGCAAGGCTATCCGCCAGCTTTGCTTCGACCAGGATCACAACTGGTGCCCGACCGTGCTCAACAACGGTCGCGTGCTGTACTCGCGCTGGGAATACTCGGACACGCCGCACTACTTCAGCCGCTTGCTGTTTCACATGAACCCGGATGGCACGGGCCAGATGGAGTTCTACGGCAGCAATTCGTTCTGGCCGAATTCGATGTTCTACGCGCGACCGATCCCGGGCGATCCGAGCAAGGTCGTGACGATCGTCTCGGGCCACCACGGCGTGCCGAGAATGGGCGAGCTGGTCATCCTGGATCCGGCGAAGGGGCGGCGCGAGGCCGACGGCGTCGTCCAGCGAATCCCCGGCTACGGCAAGCCCGTCCCGCCGATCATCGTCGATCAACTGGTCAACCCGGTCTGGCCGAAGTTCCTGCACCCGTTCCCGCTCAGCGACAAGTACTTCCTCGTCTCGTGCAAGCCGACACCGTCGAGCGAGTGGGGCCTGTACCTGGTGGACGTGTTCGACAACATCCTGCTGCTGAAAGAGCTGCCGGGTCGGGCCCTGTTCGAGCCCGTGCCGCTGAAGAAGCAGGAGACACCACCGATCGTGCCCGACAAGGTGGACCTCAGCCGGCGCGACGGGGTGGTGTACCTCTCGGACATCTACTACGGCCGGGGTCTTGAGGGCGTGCCGCGGGGCAAGGTCAAGAAGCTCCGCATCTTCGAGTTCCACTACGCCTATCCGAAGATGGGCGGTCACAAGCACATCGCCGTCGAGGGCACGTGGGATGTCCACCGCATCGTCGGCACCGTGCCGGTGCTCGAGGACGGTTCGGCGATCTTCAAGGTACCGGCCAACACGCCGCTGGCCGTTCAGCCGCTGGACGAAGAGGGCAGGGCCCTACAGGTCATGCGGAGTTGGTTCGTGGCCATGCCGGGTGAGGTGATCTCGTGTGTCGGATGCCACGAGCATCAAGGGTCGTCACCGCCGCTACGGTACAGCCAGGCCTCGACGCGACCG
The DNA here is from genome assembly GCA_964622545.1 of uncultured Planctomycetales bacterium. Classification (GTDB taxonomy): domain Bacteria; phylum Planctomycetota; class Phycisphaerae; order UBA1845; family JAFGLZ01; genus JAFGLZ01. The sequence goes on from CAZUQM010000015.1 coordinate 67,205, forward strand.
CCGGTCGAGATCGAGCCGTGGTACGGACCGACACGCGGCTTCAGCTTCAAGCGCGAGGTCCAGCCGGTGCTCGACCAGTACTGCGTCGGTTGCCACAACGGCGAGAAGCGCCCCGACGGCAAGGCGATCCCCGACTTCACCCGCAAGGACAAGAACGGTTGGGGCAACTTCACTCCGTCGTACCTCGAGCTGCACCGCTTCGTACGCCGGCCAGGCCCGGAAAGCGACTATCACCTCCAGAAGCCCATGGAGTGGCATGCCGGCACGAGCGAGTTGATCCAGATGCTCGAAAAGGGTCACCACGGCGTGACACTCGATGCCGAGGCGTGGGATCGGCTTGTGACGTGGATCGACCTGAACGTGCCCGACCACGGCACATGGAGCGAGCATCGCAAGATCCCCCACAACTATCACCAGCGGCGGCTCGAGATGCGGACGCGCTATGCGAATCGGCCCGAAGATCCCGAGGCCATTCCCGAGAGCAAGCGCCCGCCCGTCACGTACACGCCGCCGGAATGCCCGCCCAAGCCGCCGGCCGAGAAGGTCACCTACAAGGGCTGGCCCTTCGATACCGCGACCGCCAAACAGCGGCAGCAGGCCGCCGGCAAGCAGACTGCCAAGAAGCTCGATCTGGGTGGCGGGGTGACGATGGACCTCGTCTTGATCCCGCCGGGGCAGTTCGTGATGGGTTCCACGGACGGCTGTGCCGATGAATGGCCGCTGACCCGCATCGCGATCACCGAACCCTTCTGGATGGGGGTCACCGAGGTCACGCTGGGGCAGTACCACCGTTTCGATCCGGGTCACAAGAACGGTTTCATCAACCAACATCACAAGGATCACACTACGCCCGGCTATCCGGTCAGCACGCCGGAGCATCCGGTCATCCGCGTGACCTGGAAACAGGCGATGATGTTCTGTAAGTGGCTCGGTGCCAAGACGGGCCTGAAGGTGACGCTGCCGACGGAGGCCCAGTGGGAGTGGGCCTGCCGGGCCGGCTCGAACGCACCCTTCTGGTACGGCGACGCGGATACCAATTTCTCGGGCAAGGCCAACCTGGCGGATGCGGCGATGAAGCTCCTGGCCGTGACGGGCGTCAATCCCAGCCCGATCAAGAATCCGAGCAAGTACGAGGATTGGCTGCCCCAGGACAAGCGGTTCAATGACAAAGCCAAGATCGTCACGACCGTCGCTCAGTACCAGGAGAACCCGTGGGGCCTGAAAGATATGCACGGTAACGTCGCCGAGTGGACGCGGTCGTTGATGCGACCCTACCCATATCGGGCCGACGACGGCCGGAATGACCTGGCCGCCGCAGGCCAACGGGTCGTTCGCGGTGGTTCGTGGCGGGATCGCCCGCATCGTTCGACGGCATCGTTCAGGTTGGGCTACGAGCGTTACCAGCCCGTGTACAACGTCGGCTTCCGCGTCGTCGTCCTGCCGGGCACGGCGACCGCCATGCGTTAAGCGAAGCGGCGACGAATCGGGGCGGTCGGCTCGATACGGGTTCGTCCCGGCTGCGGTTGGGAATCGAGCGGTGTCGGTCCGATGGCGGCCGGCGGTTCGACGCTGCGATCCTGTTCGGTCGAGTCGGTTTCGCACAGGTCTGGAACGGCGAAGAACAGCGGTGCCGACGTCCAGCTCGCAAGCACCATGACTCGGACGACTGCAAGCACATCACGGAAGGTCGTGGGGGGCGCGGAACGGGCCCTCGCGCCGTTGCTCGTGGTGACGGTGGCCTTCTGGATCACCGGTTGTGAGGAACGTCCGACCCCCGCGCGCCCGCGCATCAACTTTGACATCGTTGCGGTCGGTACAGGACCGGATGATCCGGTCTGGCATGCTGTTCGCGCCGGCCTGGAGCGCTACGATCGGTTCGATAACACGGTGCGGGTGCGTATCCTCATGCCCGACTCCGACGTCCCGCTGGCTCAGAAGCGCTTGCTCGATGCTCTGGAGCCCTTCGACAAGCCCACGTCCATGTGTGTCCTGACGCGACAGGCCAAGATCCTGGTCCAACCGATCGCGCGCTTGGCGAACCTCGGTATTGAGGTCGTCCTGATCGGCGACGATTTCCCCAAGGCGGGACGGGCGGCATCGTTTCGGCCGAATCATGCGGCCGTCGGGAAGGTCATGGCCAAGACGGCCGCCTCCCTCTGTGAGTCCCGCTTGACCGTCATGGCCATGCACAGCAACCGCCTGGACGTGGGATCGCTGCTCCGCTTCGAGGCGTTTGCGGATGGGCTGCGGTCCTATGGGGACGTTTCGTTGCTGAGGGATTTCGACGCGGGGCCCCATCCGGGCGAGGCGCTCGAGCTGCTCTATGCCACCAGCGAGCGGTATCCGCGGTTGGGCGTGTGGGTGCTGGTGATGGATTGGCTCGGCCGCGTCGAGCCGCCGAATCGTCCCCTGGTGCATGGGTCGGCGAAGATCGTGTCCCTCGGGGCTCATGCGGATAACCTGGCCCTGCTCGAAAGGGGGCGCGTGCATGCGCTCGTGGGGGTCGATTGGGAGGACCTGGCGTTTCTCGCCGCGCAGGCCTGCCGCCAGATCCTTGGCAACAGCGTCATGCCCGTCGTGGGTCGCCGGGCCGAGCCCATCGTGATCACGGCGGACAATGCCGAAGCCTATCGTCAGAAGTGGGCTGTCCCCACGACCCAACGTGCGACTCCGACTGCGGTGAGATAGCACCACAAGCCAACGCTGCCGAGTGCGGAGCCCGGTGCCATGTCCGAACCCACCCTCGAACACATCACGGCCTTAGGCGAGGCCAACGAGGTGCTGACCGAGGCCTTCGCCACCGACCGGCCTACGCGTGAGCTGTTCGCTCAGGACCTCAGGGCCCTCCGTATGGCCTACGATCTGATCGTGCCCATAATCCTGAAAAACCCGCACTCGATCTGCCTGGGCCTCCGCGAGGATGCGAGGCTCGTATGCACGGCTATCTGCCAGGGACCGGGCAGGGAGCCGCCGGTCTTGCCGATCCTCCTCCGCGGAGGTCCGCTCATGTGGCGGCTGGGGTTCGGCGGGGTGCGGCGGCTACTGCGATTCCACAAGGAGTTCGAGCAGAACTCGCCCCTGCGTCCCGACGCCCTTCGACTAGCCATCATCGGCACACGCCCCGAGGCGTTCGGGCGCGGCCACGGATGGCGGATACTCGGGCATGTCGAAGACCACGCCAGGGCATGCGGCCTGAAGGAGGTCTACCTGGAGGCCTCGGCCGACAACTACCCCCGCGCGATCTACGCGCGGTTCGGCTACGCGGTTACCAAGCAGTTCGACAGCGTCGCCGGTGCGATCGTGGTGATGGTCAAGCCGCTAGCAGCGGAGCAGAACTGACGTCCGGGGCTTCACGGGACCTGGGTCGTTCCTGATGTCCATCGTCCGGGCCCGCGAGGCGCCGTTCAGCGCACGACCTACTCCCTCACGGCGCGAAGGTGCGCTTGCTCACTTCCGTTCCATCGCGCCGAGACACCGGCCGCTTGGCCCGCCGTGGGCAGGTCTACGCCATCTCCCACTGCTCGCGCAGCAGCTTGGCGCAGTCGGCCAGCACCTTCTTCCGCTCGTTCTGGTCCTTGGGCCCGCCGCACTCGAGGCTGACGTAGTCTTGATAGCCGATCCACTTGAGGCCCTTGAAGCCCAGCACGTAGTTGTCGGCCGAACCGTCCATGGTCGGGATCTTCCGCCGACGCCGGCTGGCCATGTGGACGTGGTGCAGGTAATCGCCGCCGCTGATGAACGCGCCGAGGTCGCTCGTCTCTTCCCAGGTCATGTGCCAGAAGTCTCCCATCGCGGCCAGGCCCGGGTTGCTCACGTCCTTGCACATCGAGGCCGCCGTCGCGACCGTCCGCATGAAGTAGCACTCGCTGCGGTTAAGCGGCTCGAGCAGCAGGCGCGTGCCGCACGACGAGGCGTGTTCGGCCAGCTCGACCAGCATGGGCTTCGGATCGTGCTGCTTGCGCCGGTCCCAGCGGTCGAAGCCGGTGAGCATCTTGCGGCAGTGCTTATGCGGCAGCGTATCGTGCCGATTGAACGCGGGCACGATGATCATTCCCGTCGAGCCGAGCTCGCCGGCGGGCTTCAGGATCGCCTTGATCGTGTGCATGGCGAGTTTGCGCTGATCCGCGTCCTTGCTCAGCAGGCAGCCCTGAAACCCGGCGCAGATCGCACTGACCTGAACCTTGCGGCCTGCCAGGGCCTTCTTGTATTCGTCCACACGCTTGGCCAGGTCGCTCCCGCGCAGTTCGATACCGACGTAGCCCATCTCCTCCATGTTGTCGAGCTTCTCGGCGAGGCTCCGCCCGGCCATCACCCATTCCTGGCAGGCCAGCTTGAGGACCGCCTTCCGCTTCGGCTGAATCGGCGCTGCTCCGGCCGCTTCGGCTGCGGACGTTTGCGTCGCGGCGAGTCCGGCCGCTCCGGCCACGCCGGCCATGAAGTCACGTCGTCGCATCGTCATCTGTGGGTCTCCTTGAGGATAGGGCGCCCGGTCGAAGCGGCGCCGTGCTTGCGTGCCGTCCCTGTCCGTGCGCCGACCGACCACATCGGTTGGGCGGCGTTCCCATATCATACGTGCCGGGGCGACCGGCTCAACATGGCAGCGCGTAGGAATGGGCAGGCCGACCCCTCTATAACCTGAGGGGATGAGTTTTCCGTCACCTCTGATAGATCGGCAGGTAGCAGTACTTCACCGCCAGGGCGAGGACCATCATGGACGTGCTGAACGTGGGCCCGGCCTGTTTGTAGCTGACCGGCCAGGAGCCGTCGGCATTCTGGTTCTCCAGCGCCAGACGCTCGAAGCCTGGCTGCCAGAACGCCCAGAACTTCCCTCCAAGCTGCCACATGGCCTGGGCGTTATAGTACACCGCGTAATGGAAGTGACCGCCGCCGTACTGCCGTGTCGGGTGCTTCATGAGCCACTCGCCCGTGGCCAGGGCCTTCGCATGGTACCGCTTGCCGCTGTCGGCCAGCAGGTGGTACCCCGCAATCTGAAGGCACAGCACGCCGGTCGAGGCCATCGCCACCGATGGGCCTCTCCCCGGTTGATAGCCGAACCCCCCGCCCTTGACGTAGCTTCGCTTCACGTACGCGATCGCGTCGTTGATGGCGTCAACCGGCACGACGGCTCCCGCGTTCTTGGCCGCCTTGAGGGCCATGAGGCACCACCCCGTCACCGACAGATCGCTATCCTTGCTGGTGTGCTGGTACCGCCACCCGCCTCGAAATCGGGAGTTGGCTTGCTTGATCCGTTGGGCGTCGAGGATCAGCTTGACGGCGCTGGCGAGCGCTCTGCGGACCCGCTGCTCGCGTTTACCCGTGGTCATGCCGACCACCTCCGACAGCATCAACGTGCTGATGCCGTGCGAGTACATCGGCCCGCCTCCCGAGCCCGGAGCGAAGATCAGCCCGTTCGCCCGCTGTTGAACCGTTACGTAGTCGACCCCCCGGTTGACCACCTCGCCGAAGGGCCCCTCATCGGGGACGTGGCCCTTGGCCAGAAAGGCCATCACCGCCAGGCTCACCACGGCCGTGTTGCCGCCGAACCCTTTGCCCCACGAGCCGTCCTGTTGCTGCTTGGCGGCCAGGTAGGCCAGCGCGCGTTCGATGGCCAGGTCGCACTGCTTGTCGAGGTCGCGCGCGACGTCCTGTTCCGCGCCTTTCCGACCCAGTGCACCGGCGGCGCGTGTAGGTGCAGCCGTTGCTAGGCAGATGAGAACGGCCGCCATGAGCAGTGTAGCGCGAGAGTACATACCGACGCTCCTTTTGATGGTTGAAGCTCGGGACTCGGCCCAGGACGGCTTTCCGTGGCTCGATGGGAAGTCTCATGGCTCGTGCCACATGGGGTCCGCTCTCAACAGTCGACTCCTGAGCTGACCAGATGCTCTCGACTCCCACCTTAACGCTTCGCGCCGTGCCTGGGGAGCCCCGTCGTGACCGACGGCTCAGCCAGCACGTGAACCGGGGGGCCACGGTGCCGGCATTGATGCGCGGCCGAGACATGTCACGCCGAGCAACGTGAGATCGAGCAGCGGCTCAAGAACCTCGGCTACATGGAGTAACAGGTACGCCGCTGGCTTGGACCTCGATGTCGGGGAACTCGTGCCGACCACTCGAACAAGCCCTAGCACCCATTTGACAGCCCCACGCCGACCGCTATAATCCGAGCTTCGGCATCGGACGCCTACCGTTACGCCGCACCGAGGCGGCACAACCAGAACACACGGGCTGCGCTGCGAGTAAGGAGTATGGCCATCCATCGCCGCACGGTTGGCAGTGAGGTGTACGTACGTGGCGGGTTTAGCCTTTGCCTCGGCTTGCTCGGGGCGCTGGTCTCGCTCGGTTGCCAATCGACCAATTTCTCCTGGGACGAGACCACCCTGGCCAACTATGAAGAGCGGGCCCAGACCCAAGAGATCGAATCCGAAACGATCGCCGACCTGCCTAAGATCATCAACCGCAGGCCCGCCATGCCGGTCGGTAGCCTGACCACCACCCAGCCCAGCGTCGCCCAGACCCTGGAGTGGCAGATGCCCGACCCGTCGGTGGCCCCCCAACTCTTTAAGGCGCGGCTCAAGACGATCACCGACAAGCGGCAGCGCGACGATTACGAGAGGACCAGCAGGGCGGCCGTTCAACACCTTCAAGGCCTCAAGCGCCCGGAGTCGATCAAGCTGACCCTGGCCGAAGCCGTCCATCGGGCGCTCATGAACAATTACGCGATCAAGATCGCCGGCTACGAGCCCGCGGTCAGCCGCGCCCAGATCGTCGAGGCCGAGGCCCAGTTCGACGCCACCTTCTTCGCCAACTGGACCGAGCTCGTGCGGGACCAGGCCACCGCCTCGAGCCTCCAGGGCAACTTCAGTCGAAATCGGACGCTGGCCGCCGGTATCCGCAAGCTCCTCTCGACGGGCACACAGTTGGAGATGAGCTTCAACTGGCTCCGCACGGAGACCGACCTGGCCTTCCAGGAGCTCAACCCCGCCTACAACAACGACGTCGGCTTGCAGCTCGTCCAGCCCCTGCTGCGAGGGTTCGGCCTCGATTTCAACCGATCGCAGATCATCCTCCGCCGCAATGAGGAGCGCCAGAACCTCGAGACGTTCCGTCAGAACGTCCGCGATACGCTGCTGCAGACCGAGCAGGCCTACTGGCAGCTCGTCCGGGCGCGACGCAACGTCACCGTTACCGCCGAGCTGCTGGCCGAAACCGAAGAGACCTATCGCTACATCGAGGCCCGACGCGACTTCGACGCGTTCCAGGTCCTCATCGCGAATTCCCAGTCGCGGGTCGAGACGCGCCGCGTCGCGCTCATTCGGGCGATGGCGGACGCCAAAGAGGCCGAAGACACGCTCAAAGCCTTGCTCAACGATCCGGTCTGGACGCTCTCGGACGACATCGAGATCATCCCGGTCGACATCCCTGAGGCCGTGCCCATCGTGGTCGACCGCCTGGCCGAGATCCAGACAGCCCTCGACCATCGCAGCGAGCTCCGGCTGCGCGACCTCCAGATCGAGGCGGCCCGCATCGTCGTCTCGACGGCCAAGAACCAGGTCCTGCCCAAGCTCGACGTGATCTTCAGCTACAAGTGGCTCGGGCTGGGCGGCAACCCGCATGCGGCCTTCAGCCAGCTCAGCGAGAACGACTTCGAGGAGTACACCGTCGGTCTGCAATTCGAGTGGCCGATCGGCAGCCGAGCGGCCCGATCGCAACTGCGGCAGGCCAAGCTCCGCTACCAGCAATCGGTCATGTCTCGCAAGGCGCAGATCGAGCAGATCATCCTCGACGTCAACAACGCCGTTCGTGAGCTCAACACGGCCTGGGACGCGATCAACCCGTCCATCGGCGCCACCGTGTCCGCCGAGCAGAACGTCCAGGCCACCAAGGCCCGGGCCGAGCGCAAGAGCCCGTCCGAACTCGAAACCGAGCTGTCCGGCCAGAGCACCCTGGCCACGGCACGGCAGACGTTCCTGGACGCCCTCATCGCCTACAACATCGCCATCGCCGACCTCGAACGCGCCAAGGGCACGCTGCTCAAGTACAACAACGTCGTTCTCGAAGAAGAAGAGCTGCCCTGATCTTCAAACCCGGTCCTTCGTCGCCCCGACCCCTGGCAGCAGTAGGACCGTTCGTGGTATCCTCACGCCTCCGCATTGCGACGAGACCTTCCTAAGAGGACGTCGAAGCGGAGTTCAATCGTTCGTCCGATGTCAGCGATGGCCCAGGGCCGCCGGGCCACTCGCCCGCACGCACGGCCTGAAGGAACGAGGTTCGATCTGATCGAGACCCTCACAATCAGTCTGTCCGTCATCGGCGCCGTGGCGTTGCTGGCATCTCCCCGGCTCGGCCTGAGGCGGGGCATCGCCTTGGCGGCTCTGTGCTGGCCCGTTGCCGCCGGCGTGTGGGCGGGGCATCAGCACGCGCCGATGCCGCTGGGCACGGTTTGGATCGGCCACGTCGCCTCGGTTATGGCGCTGCTCTGGACCGCCGCGGCCGTCGTCTTGCGTCGGGCCTGCGCTGATACGGCGGCACGCTCCACGACGAACGAACTCCGACGCGGCTTCGAGTATGCGGCCCTGGGTATGGTGTCCTTGGCCGTGGTCCTGCTGCTGTTCGAAGCGGTGGTCGTGGGCCTGCTCCGCACCGGTGTGGTCACGATCCCGGGCCGGCTGTTCGAGGTGCATCGATCGGGTCTGCTCAATTGGGCGCTGCTGCTGCTGGCCGGCGTGCTCCATCCCGTCCCTCGGCGGCAGGCGACACCGCTGTTCTGGGTTCTGATCGCGGGCGTGATCTGGTCGGCGCTGATGATCCCCGTCGGGGACGACCGCCCGCCGACGGCGCTCAGCCAGTGGCGTGCGTGGACACTCTGGCTCTACGTCGGCTCCTCGCTTGTGCTGTTCGGGTTCGTCGTCGCCCAGGGCGTGATCCTGCGGCGCAGACGACAGCGGGCCTGGCCCGACCGCCTCGAATGGCTCACCGAGGACTACCCGGCGTGGCCCGGATTGCGCCCCAGTGCGGCCGCCGTCGGCATGGGCCTTCTGCCCCTGGGGGCGTTTCACGCCGACGCCTTCCTGGTGTTCGCCTGCTCGTTGCTCGTGGGCATCAGCGCCCTGCTGCTGGCCCACCGGCTGTGGAACAGCAACTTCGGCGACATCGGCATGGCCCACATCACGCTGGCCGTCGTCGCGCTGCTCGTGGCGATGGTGCCCGAGTGGGCGGGCGGGCCGGACCTCGAGAGCCGAATGCCGCTCCTCTTGGCCGCGTCCATGATCGGCCTGGCCATCATGACCTTCATCTGGCAGTGGCTGCCGACCGTCTGGCATCAACAGCTGCGCGGCGGGATGGCCTGGACCACGACGGGACGACTGCTGCCCCACGCCACGCGGATGGGCGTGATCGTCGCCGCCTTCGCGGCGCTCGGGGCGCTGCAGCTCGCGTTCTGGCCGACGATGGCCGCCACCCGCGACGACTCGCTGGCCAGGTGGATCCTCGGCCTGACGGCCAACGTCTTCGTGGTCGGCTTGCTGACGCTCGGGACCCGGCTCAGCGGGCGACGCAGCATGGCGGGCATCACGCTCGTCGCGCTGGCGGTCTTCGGGGCCTACGTGGTCATCCGCTTTCCCGACAACGCGATCAAGTTCTGGGTGCTCGATCGTTGGCCCATCCTGCTGGCCCTGCTGGCGCCGATCACTCTTGCCGCGTCGGTCCTGGCCGAGCGAGAACGCTGGCGCCCCTTTGCCCCGGTGCTGCAATTCTCGGCCCTGGTGATCGTTCCCGCCGCGGCCGTCGGGGGCACCGTCGCCGTCTCAGCCGAACCCGTGGCCAAGCTGCTGGGCAAGTTGATCTACTACGACGTGACGCTCATTCGGACCGTGTCCTGGCTCATCCTCGCCGTCCACTTCGCGGTGGCCGCGCTGCTGCCCGACCGGCGCCCGCTCCTGGTGGCCTCGACGATCTTCGTCCTGGGCGTGGCCGTGGGGTTTATCATGTAGCCGGTCACATGCGTCGCCTTGCAGGCGGGCGCCCGTGCCGTAGAAGGGGGGCTATGCAGCACCTCGTTCTCGTGATACACTGAACCCGCAGTTAAGAAACCACTTATTCGAAGTCCCCGCGACATTCGGGACTGCCGACATACCGGCGTGCCGGCTGGCGGGGTGGTCACCTCTTGCCCGAACAACGTGAGGGTTCTGTCCATGAGCACTAGTCGCGTTCACCGATTGCTTCGCTTGATTTCCCTACTCCAGAGCGGGCGAACCTTTACCGCCGACCAACTGGCCGAGGAACTGGACGTCTCCAGGCGGACGCTCTTCCGCGACCTGAACATGCTCGACCTGGCCGGCGTGCCCTACCACTACGACGCTAAGCTCAGGACGTATCGGATCGATCAATCCTTCTTCTTGCCGTCGCTCAACCTGACCTTGGAGGAGGCCCTGGCACTCCTCGTGGTCATCCGCCGCTTCGTTTCGCACCAATCCTTGCCGACGTACGAGCCGGCGACGCGAGCGGCCGCCAAGATCGAGAGCGGCTTGCCCGAGGCCGTGCAGGACTACTGCGGCCGCATGCTCGACGGTGTGGAGGTCCAGATGTTGCCGGCAGCCGACGCCTCGTCCGTCGAGCGGACGTTTAGCCAGATTCACTCGGCCCTGGGCGAGCGGCGCAAGCTCGATATCGAGTACGAATCGGACAGTGACTCGACTCGCGCACGGACCACGGTCAGGCCTTACCGTTTGCTGTCCGTCGGCCAGGCGTGGTACCTGGTCGGCTTCAGCGAGTCGCACGATCAGGTGCGGACCTTCAGGCTCGACCGGATCGTCAGGATCAGCCCACGCCAACAGCTCTTTGAGCCGGATCCGGACTTCGACCTGGACAAGCACTTCGGGTTGGCCTGGATCATGACTCCCGAAGGACAGGTCCACCACGTTAAGCTTCGCTTCACGCCGAAGGCGGCGGGCAGCGTCGACGGGATCTCGTGGCACAAAACGCAACGGATCACGCCGCAGTCGGACGGATCGTGTGTGTTCGAGGCCGACGTCGACGGCCTGAATGAGATCACCTGGTGGGTCCTCGGCCACGGCGACCAAGTGATCGTGGAGGAGCCTCCTGAGCTCCGGGAACGCGTCCGCCGGATCGCCGAGCACATGGTCCAAATGGCCGAGGGTGGGCAACCTGCCGTGGGGGTGTAGCCGGCCCGCGCCATCGCCCTCGATCGCCGGCGGTCTGATCAGGACGAAGCGTGCTGTCCAAGGCTGCCGGCATCGGATGATCCAAGTGGGGGAGTCCCTTCATGCGAGCCGTCGTTCAACGCGTCGCCGGCGCGGCCGTCCACATCGACGGCGATGAGCACGTCCGCATCGGACCCGGCTTGCTCGTTTATCTGGGCGTGGGAAGGGCCGACGGCAAGGCCGACGTCGACGTCCTCGTGGACAAGGTGCGGCACCTCCGTGTCTTCGAGGATGCCGACGGGAAGATGAACCTCGACGTCGGGCAGGCCGGCGGACAGGTCCTGGTTGTCAGCGCATTCACCGTACAGGCCGATGCCCGTCGCGGCCGGCGACCGTCGTTCGATGCCGCCGCGCCTCCCGATCGCGCCCGGCCTCTGGTCGAGGCCTTCTGTGAGCGGCTTGCCGCCGCCGGCATCAACGTCGCCCAAGGCGTGTTTCGCACGACCATGGACGTCGAGAGCCACAACGACGGGCCCGTCTGTATCCTGCTCGACAGCACACGTGCCTTCTGAGCCCGTTCGATCGTATCAACATGCTATCTGGGCGATAGCCCGCCCATCCGTCGTTCGACGCCCACGATCCGCTGCCGGTACCCATCGCGGCGACGGCGCGGTACATTCTTGGTTTGCCGATCGTCACGGAGAGACATCACCATGAACCGACGCCTGCCGATTCTTGTCACCGCCGCCGTGCTGTTATGGAGTCCGCATACCATGGCTGGAGCCAAACACGCTGCCAGAGACAAGGCGCCGAAGTATCCGGATCGCTCCAAGCTCATGGAGTGGCGCGACGCCGAAGGCACTGTCCACCCCGTCAAGACGCCCGCCGACTGGGCCAAGCGCCGGGCGCACATCCTGCTCGGCATGCAAGAGGTGATGGGCCCGCTGCCGCCGGCGTCCAAGAAGGTGCCCCTCGACATGCAGGTGCTCAAGGTCGAGGACCTACCCAAGCTCACACGCAAGAAGATCTCCTTCGCCACCGAGAAGGACTGCCGCGTGCCGGCCTACCTGCTGATCCCCAAGGGCCTCCGCGGCAAGGCGCCCGCGGCCATCTGCCTGCACCCGACGTCCGACATCGGCAAGTGCAAGCCGGCCGGTGTCGGCGGCGAGGTCTCGCGACAATACGCTTTGCACCTGGCCGAGCGCGGCTACGTCACGCTCGCACCCGACTACGTCCGTTTCCACGAATACAGGTGGGACCCGTACGCCCACGGCTACGTCAGTGCCACCATGAAGGGCATCTGGGACCACATGCGGGGCATGGATCTGCTGTGCGGTCTGCCGCAGGTCGACCCCGAGCGGATCGCCGCCATCGGTCACTCGCTCGGCGGCCACAACGCCATGTTCCTGGCCGTCTTCGATCCGCGCGTCAAGGTCATTGTCAGCAGTTGCGGCTTCAACGCCTTCCGCTGGTACAAGGGCGGCGACCTGACGGGCTGGTCCCACAAGGGATACATGCCCAAGATCCCCAGCTACGGCGGGTGGCGGAACATGCCCTTCGATTTCCATGAGGTGGTGGCCGCCCTGGCGCCCCGGCCCTTCATCGTCAACGCCCCCATGGGTGATGCGAACTTCGACGTCCGCGGCGTCCGCGAGGCCGTCGATGCCGCGCGACAGGTCTACGAGCTCCACGGGGCCGCCGACAAGCTCAAGGTGCTGCACCCCCAGTGCGATCACGATTTCCCCAAGAAGATTCGCGAGCAGGTCTACGCTTGGATGGATCGCGAGCTGGGCCGCGCGAAACGATAGGGCCCGATGGGGCCAGCCGTGTTTCGATCGCATCGAACGTAAACGACAGGCCGAGCCTGGGCTCCAACCCGAAAGCACCCGGCGAACGACAAGAAGGAGACGCACCGTGGCTGACGCACCCGTGATCCCACCGACGAGAGACGACACGAAACCCGGCAAGCGCATCCTGGTCACCGGCTCGGCCGGTCGGCTCGGCATGCGACTGGTCAAGGCCCTGCAAGACGACGGCCACATGGTCCGCGGCTACGACAAGGTCAGCGAAGACGCCGCCACCATCGGCGGCGACCTGAACAGCTTCGGCCTGATCAAGCGGGCCACCGAGGGCGCCGACGCGGTGTGTCACGTGGCCGCCATTCCGTCCTACAACGGACGCGACGTTGACCTGTTCGGGGCGAACGTGCGCGGCACCTTCAACGCCTACCTGGCCGCGGCGCAATGCAAGGTCCGCCAGTTCATCTTCGCCAGTAGCCTGTCCGTCCTCATGGACGCCGGGATCGGCGAGGTGCCCCCGCAGGAGTACGTCCCCATGGACGAGAGGCACCCGCCCCGCTGTCAGGACATCTACGGCGTGAGCAAGCTCTTCGGCGAGGAATTGGGCCGGGCCTACTCCATGCAGCACGACATGTCGGTCGTGTGCCTCCGCCCCCACGCGATCGACTACCGGCCGATCGAGGCGCTCGAGGGCCCGCTGCCGGAAGGGCACGTCTCGGTCTGGGACGTCATCGAGGCCTTCAGGCTGGCCCTGGCCAGCGACGTGCGCTATGGCGTGTACCACATCACCGGCCTGGATCAATCGCGCGTCACCAGCGCCCGGGCCGAAGAGGAACTCGGCTACAAGCCCAGGTGGTAAGACGCCGGTTCGCCTCCGCAAAACACGAACGACCCGGGGAACGTCTCCCCGGGTCGCTTGCAGAACCCCTGCCCCGACACGGCTCTCGCCCGCCGTCCGGCTGTCAACCGCTTCGGCACGTCTCGTCAGGATCGATGCGCCGCGGCCAGGTGAACGACGCAAGACATCCCTGAGCCGCGGGATCCATTCTGCGAGGCCTATCTGATCCGTGGGCGTGAATCGAACGTTACCGCCCGCGCGTGCTACAGTCCCAGCGGCTCGAACACGAAATCCTCGGGCGCCAGCCCTCGCTGCGCGAAGACCGGCCCGAGGATGTAGTCGATGAACGCCGGGATGAGCCCGATCGTCTCGCCCGTCAGCTTGCGGCCCGGCAGCGGGTCGGCATCGACCTCCACATGCCCGTCATAGCAGGCGATCGAGCCGCCCTTGACCTTATCGATCCGAGTCAGGACGTCCGGCGGCACGACGGCCAGCGATTTTGAATGCCGCTCCGGCGGGTGGTACTGACCGACCTCATTGGCCGTCGCCCCACAGATCGGCTCGACCCCCATCCACACCTCGGTGATTTGGCCCTCCAAGATCCCCTCGCCCACCTCGCCGATGTTCTCCAGGGGGGCGGCCACGTGCTTGTCCCATCGTTCGTCGAACAGCATCCACATCTGGCTCGGCGAATGGATCTGGCTGAACTTCAAGACCGGGCCGACCTGGCCGCACCAGTTCCTCGATTCCCCCGTCGTGACCCAGCGTGAGCCAACCTCACACTCGGTATCGCCCAGGTGGAACCACTTTCGGGCCAGGAAGGTCCGCGTGTAGTTGAACGCCTGTTGCGTCATGGCCCCTTCCATGATCCGCTCAAACTCGGGGCAGCGATAGAGCGTCTCGAAGCGGGTGTACGAAAAGAGCGAGCCGTCGCGGACGCGGTGGATCTCCGGATCGAAGCTCGCGCCGTCCCAATACTCCGGCGGGTTCGGGATGCACCAGTCCTCCTGCATCGCCCACCACATCAGCGTGTGACCGTCGTAGATCTCCGAGTTGAGCCGGGCCGTGTCGTCGATGTCCTCCCAGCCTCGGCCGAGAAAGGGCGGCGTCTCGTCGTAGTCCTCGGCGTACAACTGTATCGCCTTGGCGAGCTGTCCGATCCGCGACATGCACAAGGTGGCACGCGCCTGCGACCGGGCCTTGCTCAACGACGGCAGCAGAATCGAGATCAGCAGGGCGATGATGGCCACCACCACCAGCAGCTCGATCAGTGTGAATCCGCTCGCGCGCCGTCCGACGCGCACCTTCGTGGTAGGCATGCTCGCTCCCCTTCGAGACTCCGTGCGGGCTCGTCCGCCTCAGCAGCAGGGCGTGCCTCGATCCCGCGGTCCGCCTGGAGTCGGGTCATTGGACTGACATCGGTTCCATCCTTGAGCAGCGGCCAGGGTGTGACGGCCGTACCCTCCAGCAAACCGGGCAGTGTAGGCCGCTAGGCGGCCGAGGGCAAGACGGCAAGGCGAGCCTCAGGCCTCGCTCAATCCACCTTTGCCCACAACCGCCGCCACGCCGCCATCGACCGCGCAAGGTTCTCCCGCTTGTCGCCCTTGACGGCGTAGCACTGCAAACCCACCGGACCCGCATAACCGATCGCCTTGAGACCGCTCAGCACCTTACCGACGTCGTACGAGCCGTGGTCCAGCGGCTGGATCAGCCGGTCCCAGCCGCCGGATGTGTCGGCCCCGTTGATGGTTACCTGAAACAGGCAGTCCTTGGCCAGCCTCAGCCGCTCATCGAGCGTCTCGGGCTTGTCGACCTTCAGCCAGTGGCACAGGTTGAACGTTGCGCCGACGTCCTTGCGACCGGTCTTCTGGGCGATGCGGACCGCGTCCTCGACCCGCTCCAGCCAGAACCATGTGTGCGGGTAAAGGGCGATTTTGAGCCCCGACTTCTCGCACGCCGCGGCCAGCTCGTTCACGATCTCGACCGCGCGGGCGTCCCCGGCCGGTGTCGACGGCTTGTGCTTCTTGCTGCGGATCGTCAGCCAGATCATCGTCTCGCGGCCCTTGAGCCGGCGGATCGCCTCGAGCAGCCGCGGGTCGTACTTGGGCTGGTCGCCGTCGAGCCACGCGCCCACGTACAGCGTGAACAGCTTCAGGCCGTGCTTGTCGAGCGCGGCCAGCAGGGCGGGGATGTCCTCCACGCCCGAGTGACTCGTTCCGTCATAGCCCAGCTCCTTGAGCATGCGGGCCTGGGCCTCGAACGTGGGGTGCTTGTCGTCCTTGATACCGTTGTGCAGGGCATAGAAGGGGGTGGGCGGTCGCTTGCCCTCACCTGCCTCCGCCACCGCGCACGGCCTCACCACCACCGCGACGACCAACGCTGCAACGACAAGCTGCCATGTCATGATGAGTTCCTTCGTTCAAGCCGTATTGCCGCCGCCGCGGCGCCCGCACCGGTCCAGTGTGGCACAGCCGCTGCCAGGCAGAGATTGTGTGGCACAGCCGCCCTCGGCTGCGAGCCTCGCAACAACCCCGTCGAGGGCGACCAGGCCCCATACGCCCGATCCCAGACGCCACCAGTGTCCTCGCCGATCGCACCGGCGTCCAGCCCAGATCGCTGAGCGATTCTCCCCATAGCCAGACGCCTCGGACGACGTTATCCTTCGATCAGCACAACCACACGTGACCACAGGAGGACAGCCATGAGGGCATCGCAACGAAGGAGTCGCGCGACGAGCAACCGCGCGCGGCATCGCCACGCGACGAGCGGCCGCTGCACACTCGTCGCCTTGGCCGTGAGCTTGGGGGTCGGACTACTGCGACCGGGAGCAACCATGGGCGACGACGCAATGCAGCGCGTGGACCTGCGGGCCGTCAAGGTCGGCGGCGAGATCGGCCGGCGGATCGACGTGACCACGCACAACAACATCATGGTCCTCGACGCCGACAAGGACTTCCTCAAGCCCTTCCAGAAGCCGCAGAAGAAGGGCGGCTACGTCGGACTGGGCAAGCTCATCGACAGCCTCGTTCGGTTGGCCGCCTACTCGGGCGACGACAAGGTCATCGCCCGGAAGAAGCACGTCGTCGACACCCTCATCGCCACCCAGAACGACGACGGCTACATCGGCATCATGGCCCCGCCCAGCCGCATGTGGCCGCTCTGGGACGTGCACGAGATGGCCTACCTCATCTACGGTCTGACGATGGACCACCGGTTCTTCAAGGAGCAGGGCTCGCTCGAGGCCGCCCGCAAGCTGGCCGACTACATCGTCAAGCGATGGCGGGCCAAACCCGACGGCGTGCCCGGCGGAGGCGAGATCACGCTCCACATGGCCATCACCGGGCTCGATACCGCGCTGCTGGCCCTGTCGGACGAGACGGGCGACGTGGCGTACCGCGACTTTCTCGTCAAGGACCGCCGCATCCACGAATGGAACTACCCGATCGTCGTCGGCCGGTGGGGCGACATCGGCGGACACGTCTACACCTACCTCTGTCGCTGCCTCTCGCAGCTCCGGCTGACGCGCCATCGTCCCGGTGACGCCAGGCTCGGCCGCGCGACCGACAAGGCCTGGGACTTCATGACCCGCCGCAACGGCCTGGTCATCACGGGTACCGCCGGTGATCACGAATGCTGGCACGATTCGCAGGCAGGCACGATGAACCTGGGCGAGACCTGCGCCACGGCCTACCTCATCCGCTGGCTAGACGAGCGGCTGCGGATCGAGGGCGACCCGACCTACGGCGATGTCATGGAACGCGCGATCTTCAACGCGCTCTTCGCCGCCCAGTCGCCCGACGGCCGGTGGATCCGCTACTACTCGCCCTTCGAGGGCCAGCGCAAGTACTTTAAGGGCGACACTTATTGCTGCCCATGCAATTACCGCCGCATCGTGGCCGAGCTGCCGCAGATGATCGTCTACGCCTCGAAGGCCGGCCCGGTCGTGAACCTCTACACCCCGTCGACCGTCCCGCTGAGGCTCGCCGACGGCACCGACGTCGTCGTCCGGCAAGAGACCAACTACCCCAGCTCGGGCAAGGTGACCCTCCACGTCGAACCGGCCACAAAAAAGGCGTTCACGCTGCGGTTGCGCATCCCGTCATGGTGCCTCGAGGCCAAGGTGGCGATCAACGGCAAGGCGATGAAGGGCCTGGCCAAGCCCGGCGCGCTGCATGCCATCGATCGGAGCTGGGCCAAGGGCGACAAGGTCACCCTCGACATGCCGATGCCGATCCGGCTGATCAGGGGCCGACAGGCACAGGCCGGCCGTGTCGCGATCATGCGCGGTCCGGTGGTCTATTGTTTGAGCCCCGATCAGAACGAGAAGCTCAAGCAGATGGTCCTGCGGACGATCACCATCGCCCCGGACACCGTCACCGGACCGAGCGAGGACGACTCGGTGCGACCGGGCGGCACCGCGCTCACGGTCGAGGCCTGGCCGCCTGGCAGTTGGTATCCCATGGCCAAGCGAACGCTGAAGCTCAAGCTCACCGAGTTCCCCGATCCGGGCGGCCGGGCGACCTTCTTCCACGTGCCCAACCCCCGGGCGGAGAACTTCGTCGACGACGAGTTGATCCTACCGCCGGGCAGGTCGCAGAAGGACCTGAACCAGTAGGATCGGCGCTATTCTTCGAGCTTGGTCGGATTGCACAGGTACTTGCCGCTCTCGGCCGAGCGCCCGCAGACGAAGCAGATCGCCTTGGCGTCGCGAGCCAACTCGATCACGCGGTCCATCTTGCGGTTCTGCACGAGAAAGCACATGTGGTTCTTGTGGTCCTCGCACTCCTTGAACAGGTAGTGCTGCGGGGGATACTTCTTCTGAGGTCGTGTTGTGGCCATCGGTCATCTCCCATGCATCTATGGCCTCAAATCGGTCGCCCGGAAGCTGTCGGCGTCTTGGATTTTCGGCCTGCCTTTGAGGTGCTAGGACCGGCTAACCTATTACGCCAGCCCTGTTTGGAGGCCTCATGGTTCGGCCTCGTAAGAATAGATGATCGATGTCGGGGGAATGATCCTGGTGCGATCGGAATCGTGATCGCGACATGGTCCATGCCGGAGGGCGGGGCGGTCTGGAGGCCTCAGGCCTCTTTCGCCACGCGGCGCAGGAAGGCCGCGTCCTTGGCCAGGATGCCGCGACGCTGCTGCTCGGGGTACTTCCGCAGCGATTCGTCGTCGATGCATAGCGTATTGGCGTAGCCCACCTTGCGGAGTATCCGGACGACCCGCTTGTAGTCGATGTCGCCCTGGTAGACCGGGCAGCGACACTCACGATACCGCCAGCCCATCTCGCGCTGCCGCTCGCGGTCGGCCTCCGGATAGCTGATGCTCTTGCAGTGGGCGTGGTGGGTCCACGGGGCGAACTCGGTGTAGATCTCGTACAGCTTCGACAGCGGATGCCCGTACCAGTAGAAGTTGCCCATGTCCATCGTCAGGCCGAACCGCTTCGAGCCGATGCCCTTGAACACCTTCCGCAGGAAGTCGGGCCGGTTGCTGGCCACACCGTGGTTCTCCACGGCAAAGCTCACGGGCATGGCCTTCGTGGCCTCGACGAGCCGCTTGCCCACCTGGATCGACAGGTCGGCGAACGCCTCGAGGTTTTTGATCTTGCGCGGCACCAGATCGATGCGGACCACGGGCACGCCGAGCTCGACCGCCGCCCGGGCCGCCAGGAGCGTCAGCGAGATCTCCTCCTCGGTGCGATCGTCGTAGTAGCTCAGGTGACAGAAGGCCGCGATCTGCTTGCCATGCTTGGTGGCGGCGATCGCCAGCTTGCGGACGTCGGCGGGCGTGGCGATCGAGTGCGAATCCTTCTTCGGACCGATCCGAGGCAGACCGCCTCCCGGGGCGAGTGTGACCTCGGCCGCGTCGATGTCGGTGGCGTGCATGGCCGCCCAGATGTCGGGCTCGCCCGACTCCAGCAGCAGCGAGTCGCGGCACGAGATCGGCCACGTACCGTCGTCGAGCTTGCGTTTCGCCTTGGCGGCCAGGGCGTCGCGTTGCAGGGTGCCGGCCGTTGCCGCGGCCAGGGATACTTGAAGGAAACGGCGTCGCGTTGTCGTCATGGTGGGGGGCTCCTTGGAGTTCCCCTACATCTTACCCCCCACACCGGCCTTGGCGTCAACAGCGGGCGTCGGGTTGTTCCCGATCACGTGCTTGATACCGAGCGCGTCGTCGATGCGACGGACCAGCGACCAATCGTCCTTGTACGAGACGGGCACGAACTTCGTCGCACCGTCGGGAGCGAACTCGGCCTGGAGCGGCGTGTTCTCCCAATTGTACGCCAAGAGGAAGTCCTTGATCTTGCCCGCCAGCTCCGGCCTCAGGTTGTTCACGTAGCCGAGGCACGCCTTGGGGAACGGCTCGGACTCGTAGATCACCCGGATCTTGTCGAGCTTGATGCGGCCCTTCTGGATCGCCGCGGCCAGCAGGTCGCTCGCGATGGCGGCCGCCTCGAATCGGCCCGCCACCACGCCCTCCATCGAGTTGGCATAGCTTCGCGAGCAGGTGAAGTCGTAGTCGTGCCCGGGCTTCAAGCCGAAGTCGCTCTGGAGCAGCACCAGCGGGGCCTTGTAGCCCGCGTTCGACTTGTGGTGCGTCAGGGCGATGGTGTGGTCCTTCAGGTCGGCCGGCTCGGTGATGTCGCTCGATGACGGCACGATGATCTGCATCTTGTACGAGCTACGGCCCTGATCGTCCCCCGGGCTGCATACCGGAACGAAGCCGGCGGCGTTGACGCCCACCGGGACCGCGCCCGTGTTCAACCCCGTGACGTGCAGCTGGCGGTCCTTGAGCGCCTCGAGCTGCTTCTCCGACGACGTCAGCACCAGGTACTCGGCCTTCTTGCCGACGGCCTTGCCCAAAGCCTCAACGAACGCCTGCCACCGCTTGGCCTCGGCCTCGGCTCGCGGGTGAGCGACGTAGCTGAAGCGGATAACCTCGGGATCGATCAGCTTGGCCTTGTCGGCCGGCGGATCGGCCACCAGATCCTTGTCCGCGTCGGCGAAACGCTCGTGCAGGCGGTTCTGGACCGGACTGTCCATACCCGACGCCTGATAGATCTCATCGCGAGGCGACTGCGGCAGCGTGGCCTGGTTGATGTAGTAGGCCCCACCGGCGACCACAAGCAACACCACCACCACGGCGCCCAAGCGCGTGCCCGACGCCAGCGACGACTTTTCTCCGGTTGGCTGATGAGATGGATTCTGATCGGACATACCATGCCCCTTTCCAGTGAATATAAGTCAGAAGGATTCCGACAATCCACCGCTCCTTCCAGCGGGGCCCGTATCCTAGCCCGCCGGGCCGGTCGGCTCAAGCCAAACATCGAGGACTCGAGGATCTTCCGGCCGGACGTCGACCACGGCCGCGGAACACGATCTCACTTCCGGGCTACGAGAACGTAGCTGTACGCGTCCGTCCGTTCGGATGCCCCGGTCAAGGACGGATGGCAGGTCACCTCCCCGAACCCCGCCGTCGACAGCATCGCCACCCACTCCTCCTCGGTATAGGCCACCGTGCTCAGGGCGTACCGCTGGACGGCCCCGGTTGCTGCGTCGATGACGTGGAACCGTTCGGTGCAGGTCTGCGTGGCGTCGTCCCAGAAGCTTTCGCGGAGCAGCAGATGGGGCTGCTTCGAGAATAGCCCTGACGAGAAGCTGTCCCACGATCGGCCCTGCTGGCCCGATTGATGAAGGAAGTCGTGGAGCTGCGGCTCCAGCACGAGCACGCCGTCATCGGTCAACGCGGCATGAGCGCTGGCGAGGAGGCCCTCGGTCTCCGATCGCCGGAAGACGTTGATCTGGCCGTGCACCATCATGACGAGCCCGTACCCCTCGCCGATATCGGCCGATCGGACGTCGGCCTGGCGGTAGGTGCAGGCGAGTCCACCCCGCTCGGCTTGTGCTTGGGCGTAGGCGACGGACGCGGGTGAGAAGTCGATGCCGACGCAGGTGTGGCCCAGTCGTGCGAAGCGCGCCGTGTAGAGGCCCGGCCCGCAGGCCAGGTCGAGGATCTTTGTGGGCGTGCTTTCGAGGATGGTCTCGTGGATCCAGCGGACGTGTTGGTCGATCGTCTCGGCCCGGCGGCTGGCCAGGTCATGCTCCTGGCTCAGGTGCTCGGCCAGCATCCGCTCGCTGAAGGCCGGATCGTCCCAGGGTAGGTTCTCGCCCTCGGCCCAAGGCAGGGCGGGCACGGTGCGGTGGATGATGTCGAGCAGCGTCATCGTGTCGGTCATGGGTCGCCTTGTCAGCTCAGCGCGAAGCCGCGGCCAAGGGCGTCGCCTTAAGGCCGGATGACCCCGCAGTAGCGCCCCATCCAGTAGGGCAGGAGCCAGTAGACCCCGTCGCTCTCGGTGCCTCCGCCGTCGCCCTGAACGGCCAGCCATGGGTTCTTGTCCCACCGCATCACGCCGCGCTCGTCGGCCGGCGGGAGCCGGTGCGTCTGAAGCGCCTCCAGCTCGGGCCGCCGGACCACCCGGATGTCCTCCCGCATGCCGTTGTCGATCCGCCAGCGGATCAGGTCGAGCGGCGCAGTGCGCAAGAACCTTACGGCCGGGGTCAGGTCGATCCCCTCACCGCCGAGCCAGACGTACGTGAAGTCGAAGTACGGGCAGCCGTCGGCCCGGCACTGCGGATGCCACGTCTCGAGGCTCGTCTTGAACAACCGCTTCAGCTCCGGGTCCGTTTCGTGCAGCAGCAGGGCGGGGTAGGCCAACGCCAGCAGCTCGTCGTCGATGTGCGTCCGCCAGGCCGGATCCGTCGAGCGCGGCTCGAGGACGTTCCGCCCGTAATGGTGCTTGCCGAGCAGGTCGAGGAAGCACTGCTGGTACCGCTCATCGCCCGTCATGTGGTAGGTGGCCTTGAGGAACGAGAGGATCTCGACCGAGTTGATGCCGCGCTCGAACTGCCAATCGGGGTCGTGGTTGAGCTTGGCCGGGCTCCATACCGCCCACCGCGTGTGCTTGCCGTCGACCCCCTTGAGGACGTAGCCCGCCTCGATGATGCCGTCCATGATCCGCCGGACGTGATCGGCCACGCGCCGCCGTTCGGCGTCATCGGCGGCCAGATCGTAATAGACCAGGTAGCCGAAAAAGTGTCCCGTGATCTCATCGCTGCTGGTGTCGCCCTTCCAGAGCCACGTGCCGTCGGCCGATGGGTGCCACCGCACCGGCACGTCCTTGTGGCGCGGATCACGCACGCGCTGCTCGGCCAGCTCGCGGTCGCTCAGCTTGCGGTTCGGGTCGAACATCCGCTTCCAGGTCGCCGGGATGACCGTCCGGGCCACGAAGCCCTTCGTGCCCGTGACCGTCTGGAGCAAGCGTAGGGCCTCGAACGCTCGTCGGGCGTTGGCTCGGGCGTCGGCGGACGTCGTGACGGCATAACGAAACGACTCCATCGCCAGGTACATCGCCGTGTACTGCCCGTCGTTGTCGTCGTCGAGCGGCCGCCATGTCGTTAGATCGCCGGGCGTCTCGAGCCGACACTTGCCCACCAGGCCAGGCCTGCGGACGTGCCGGAGCTGACACGCCTGCATGTAGTGCTTCTCTTTCTCGGCCAGTGTGGTCTTCCGTCGATGGATTGCACTGACACCGCCGCCGGTGGCGATCCAGGCCGTCCCCAAGCGGTCGAAGGCGATGTCGCGAACTTCGTCATGCGGCAGCCAGCGCTTGCTGTGACGGACGGACCAACGCTTGCCGTTGAACCGCGCCGCACCGATCGCCGTTCCCGCCCACACCTCGCCGCCGGGACCGACCCGCACGCATCGCACGACGGCGCTGGGCAGCCCTTCGGCCGGCGTATAGCGCGCGACAACCTTCCCGTCCCGCATCGTCTCGACGCGTCCGAGCCCACCGAGCCAGAGCGCGCGATCGCTCGCCACGCAGACCGATGTGGTGTTGGCCGACAGCAGCCCGGCATCACGCGCGAGACGCCGGCATGACGAGCCGTCCCACGCATACAGGCCTGCATCGGTGGCGATCCAGATCGTGCCGTCGGCATCGACCGTCGCGTCGCGGAGGGTGCCCGAGCAGGGCAGGGCCTCGCGCCTCGCCTGGCCGTCGCCGATGCGCCATACCCCCTCGGGGCTCAGCGCGACCACGCCGGACGTCGTCGCGCACAGCACGGCGATCGGGGCGTCGATCCCTTCGACCTTGACGACCCGCGTGCCGTCGGATCGATAGAGGCCGTTCCAGGCCGCGACCCAGACCGTGCCGCCTGGATCGGTCATGACGTCGAACGCCGGACCGGCCTGGTCGGCTGGCACGACGGGCCTCCACGTCCGGCCCGCGACGCGACAGGAGGATGCGTCCTCTTCGGCGAGCCGGAACACGCCCGTGGCAGAAGCCGCCCAGATGGATGCGTCCCCGGCCACGGCGACGGCCCGGACGTCGTGATCGCCGGCTCGCTCCCCGATCGACCAGCGCACGCACGTCTCTTGGACGAAGGGTTCGTCGGCGATCCCCTCGCCTAGGGCGGGACGGACCGCCCCGAGCAGCAGGCACACTGCCGGCAGGAGGCCCCGGACACTCGATCGCACGATTCGCAGCCGGACGAGACGTCGATGGCGTTTCATAATGGGTTCCCTTGCTGGCGCTTTGGCTTCGGATGATACCAGCGTCCGAGTGGGCAAGCCATGGAGGTGCCTCGCGTCCGCTGTCGTCTCCGCTTGCGCGTGGGCTGGGCCGTCGGCCCGCTGAGACGTGGCTTATCGCCGGCCGGCTCGATCATGGACGCCCGCCCGGGTAACCCTTACCATGAAGGTCGCTTCCGGGTGGGCGGGCATTGCGATGCCGGTCCGCATCGACGCGACCACAACCTCCAACTCAAGGAGTTTCTCCATGCTGCGACGTCTCCAGGCCCGCCGCTGCGTTCGCTCAGATGTTCGGAGTGCTCCTGTGCGTGCCTCCTTCGTCCTGACCCTTGCGATCGCCGTCTCCGCGGTCGCGGCCCCGTCCGCCGATGAGGTCCTCCGCAAGACCGGCGCGACCCGCGGCCTGATCGTTCACCTGGGCTGCGGCGACGGCTCATTGTGTGCAGAGCTGGCCGCCAGGCCGGGGGTGCTGGTCCACGGGCTCGGCGCCGATGCCGCCAAGATCGCCACGGCGCGGAAACGGCTTCACGACGCAGGCCTCTACGGAAAGGCCTCGGTAGAAGAGCTCAACGGCGAACGCCTGCCCTATGCCGACAACCTGGTGAACCTGATCGTGGTCGACGATCCCGGCAAGGTCGCAACGGCCGAGATCCTGCGCGTGCTCGCCCCGAACGGCGTCGCCTTCGTCAATCGTGGCGGCTCGTGGACCAAGACCGTTAAGCCCTGGCCCGACGAGATCGACGACTGGACGCATTACCTCCACGACGCCGGCGGCAACGCCGTGGCCGACGACTCCCGCGTCGGTCCGCCCAACCGCATGCAGTGGGTCTGCAAACCGCTGTACGCCAGGAGCCATGAGATCGACGCGACCGTCGATGCGATGGTCTCGGCCGAGGGCCGCGTCGTCTATATCGTCGACGAGGGCCTGCCCGGCATCACCGACCCGAGGCTGCCCCAAACCTGGTCGCTGATCGGCCGCGACGCCTTCAGCGGCGTCGAGCTGTGGAAACGACCCCTACCCGATTGGGGCTGGCCAGAGTGGAAGAAGAGCATGCTGGCCGGCAAGGACTGGACCGGCCTGCGCGGCCAACGCACCCGCTCGCCCCTGACGCTGCCGCGTCGTCTGGTGGCCGTCGGCGATCGCGTGTTCGTCACGCTCGGCTATCAGGCGCCCGTCAGCGTGCTGGACGCCAAGACCGGCAAGACGCTCCGCACGATTCCCGAGTCGGCCGGGGCGGACGAGATCGTCGTTTGCGAGGGCGTGCTCGTCGTCCGCAAGCGGCTCGGCTTGCTCGAGATCGAAGGCGACGATAGGGACCCGCCCAAGGGCGAGGTCGTCATGGTCGTTGATCCGAGTAGCGGTGAGACCGTGTGGAAGCAGCCGTGCAAGCGCGTCGTGCCGCTATCGCTGGCCGCGTGCGGCGGACGCATCGTCTACCACGATTATGCCGACGTCGTCTGCCGCGATTTGAGAACGGGCAAGGAGCTCTGGAAGACGCCACGCAAACCTGCCAGGGCCGGTCTGTGGGGTTCCGGACACACCATGGTCGCCCTCGACGACGTCGTGCTCTTCCTCGGCCCGAAACGACTGACGGCCCTGTCGGCCGAGACGGGTAAGAAGCTGTGGGAGGGCCGTGGCGGACGCGGGCCGGGCGTGTCGAACCCGCCCGACCTCTTCGTCGCCGACGGCCTCGTCTGGTACGGCGGCAGCGAGGCCAAGGAGGGCCGAAGAAGCATCCGGGCCCTCAAGTCCGGCCATGACCCGATGACGGGCCAGGTCGAGCGCAAGGTCGACGTGGCCAAGCTCATCACACCGGGACACCACTACCGCTGCTACCGAAGCAAGGCCACCAAGAACTACCTGCTCTGGCCCAAACGCGGCATCGAGTTCCTCGACATCCAGGGCGACGACCACATGCGTCACGACTGGCTGCGAGCCTCGTGCAAGCTCGGCGTCATGCCCGCCAACGGCCTGCTCTACGTCACGCCCCATCAGTGCTTCTGCTACGCGGGCGTGAAGCTGGCCGGCCTGAACGCCCTGGCCTCGAGCCAGAAGAAGGTGACCGTCGACGACGGCCCCGATCGCCTGGTCCGCGGCCCGGCCTTCGATGCCGTGCAAGAGCTGTCGGGGGCGTGCGCCGCCGGCGATTGGCCCACGTTCCGAAACGATCCGAAACGCAGCGGCTCAACCGAGGTCGAGGTGGCCGCCTCGCCCAAGCGCCTCTGGCAGACCGAGCTCGGCGGCAAGCTCACCCAGCCCGTCGTCGTCGGCGACAAGGTCTTCGTCGCGTCGGTCGATGCGCACGCGGTCCTCTGCCTGAGCGCTCAAGACGGCAAACAGCTCTGGCTCCACACGGCCGGCGGACGCGTCGACTCGCCGCCGACCTTCCACCAGGGGTTGGTGCTCTTCGGTTCGGCCGACGGCACCGTGACGTGTCTGCGAGCATCGGACGGCCAGCTCGCATGGCGTTTCCGAGCCGCTCCGCGTGAGCGGCGGGTCGTCGCCTTCGGCCGGCTCGAGTCGGCGTGGCCCGTTCACGGCACCGTGCTCCTCAAGGACGGCGTGGCCTATTGCGCGGCGGGCCGGTCGAGCTACCTCGACGGCGGTATCTTCGTCTGCGCCTTGGATCCCAAGAGCGGCAAGCTACTCCATCAGGCTCGCGTTGAAGGGCCCTATCCCGACGTTACCAAGGACATCGGCCGACCGTTCGATATGGACGGCACCAAGAGCGACGTCCTCGTGACCGACGGCGAGACCATCTACATGCAGCAAGCGGTCTTCGACGCGACGCTCAAGCAGCGGGAGGCCCCGCGGATCACCAACATGGGCGACCGCAAGATGGGCCGGCACCTGTTCTCCACGGCGGGCCTGCTCGACGACACCTGGTGGAACCGCACCTACTGGAGCTACAGCGAGCGATGGCCCGGCTACTACATCGGCCACCAGGCGCCCAAGGCCGGCCAGCTCCTCGTCTTCGACGATAAGCACACCTACGGCGTGAAATGCTACACCGAGCGGAACCGCCACAGCCCGATGTTCTTCCCCGGCACCAAGGGCTACCTCCTCTTCGCCGACCGCAACGACGTCGAACCGACGCTCGTCGATAAGGACGGCAAGCCGCGGCCCGTCCGCTGGCTGCCCAAGATCAATCCCAAGACCGGCTGGTCGATCTCGACCCCCGCCGTCGACCGCGACAAGGGGCCTGGCTTCACACGCAGCCACGAGGCCAAGTGGTCGACCTGGGTGCCCGTGAGGATCCGCGCGATGGTGCTGGCCGGCGAGACGCTCTTTGCGGCCGGGCCGCCCGACGTCCTCGACGAGGACGACCCCCTCGCGGCCTTCGAAGGGCGCAAGGGCGCGAAGCTGTGTGCCTTCTCGGCCGAGACGGGCAAGGCGATCTGGGAGCAATCGTTGGAGTCGCCTCCCGTCTTCGACGGTATGATCGCCGCGGACGGCCGACTCTATCTGGCCACACGAAACGGTCACCTCATCTGCATGGGCAAGGCGTCGTAACCTCGGAAGGAGGCTCGCGAACCATGATGTCACAATCGAAAGGTGTTGCGCCGATCCTCGCCGCGTTCTTGATCGGCGTTCTGGGAGTATCGACGGCGCCGGCGGCCCAAACGCCAGAAGCCACGGCCGATGCGATCATCCAGGCCACGGGCTTCAAGGGTGGCCTGGTCGTGCATGTCGGCTGCGGTGACGGCAAACTGCTCGCGGCACTGGGCACGCACCAGGGCACGAAGGTGCACGGCCTCGAGCATGCTGCCGACAAGGTCGCCCGCGTCCGCGCCGACCTGCTCGCCAAGGGCCTTCACGGCAAGGTCACCGTGCAGACGTGGTCGGGCAAACAGCTACCCTTCGTCGACAACCTGGTGAACCTGCTCATCGTCGAGAAGGGCGTCGCGCCGGCTCGCGACGAGATGCTACGCGTGCTCGTGCCCAACGGCGTGGCCTATCTCGAACAGGGGGGGCACTGGGCCAAGATCACCAAGCCCCGTCCCGACACGATCGACGAATGGACGCACTACATGCACGACGCCACCGGCAACGCGGTGGCCCACGACGAAGAGATCGCCCCGCTCCGTCACCTCCAGTGGGTGGGCAGCCCCCGCTGGAGCCGTCATCACGACCACATGGCCAGCATGAGCGCCATGGTCTCCTCGGGCGGCCGCGTCTTTTACATCATGGACGAGGGCTCGCGGGCATCGATCGTCCTGCCGTCGCGATGGGCCCTCTACGCCCGCGACGCGTTCAACGGCACGATCCTGTGGCGCCGTGAGATGGGGAAATGGCACACGCAGCTCTGGCCGCTCAAGAGCGGGCCCGCTCAGTTGCCGCGTCGCCTGGTGGCCATCGGCGATACGCTCTATGTCACGCTCGACATCAACGCGCCGCTGACCGCGCTCGACGCCGCCACCGGCAAGAGGCTCCGCACGTACGAGGGCACCAAGAGCACAGAGGAGATCATCTGCTCCGACGGCGTGCTGTTCGTCCAGGTCAACACCAGCGGCGAGCCGTGGGGGGCGGATTGGGCCGACGCCGAGAGGGTCCGCGACATCCGCAAGGGCGTGACGGATCCCCGCTGGTCCGGCGCGCCACGGACGATCATGGCCATCCGGGCCGAGACCGGCGAGCGCCTCTGGAAGGCCGACCACAAGGTCGTGCCGCTGACGCTGGCGGCCGACGGCAAGCACGTCTACCTGCACGACACCCAGAAGATCGTCTGCCTCGATCGCGCGACCGGCAAGCAGGTCTGGGCCTCTGAGCCCATGCCGGTCTGGAAGAAGATCCACTCGTGGTTCGCGCCCACCCTGGTCGCCTACGGCGACATGGTGCTCTTCGCGGGCGGGTCGAAGATGGTGCCCCATCGCGGCGGCCAGGACCAGGTCGTCGGCCTGTGCGCCAAGACCGGCAAGAAGCTCTGGTCCGCCGACCATCCCCCGTGCGGCTATCAGTCGCCCGAGGACCTGCTCGTCGCGGGCGGACTGGCCTGGAGCGGCTCGACCACCAGCGGCGGCTACGACGGTATCCACCGCGGGCTCGACCCGCGGACCGGCGAGGTCAAGAGCCAGTTCGGCCCCGACGTTGAGACGTACTGGTTCCACCACCGCTGCTACCGTGCCAAGGCCACCGACAACTACGTCCTGACCTCGCGCACGGGCATCGAGTTCCTCGACCTCGACAAGAAGACGTGGATCATCCACCACTGGGTCCGGGGAGGCTGCCTGTACGGCATCATGCCCTGCAACGGCATGGTCTACGCGCCGCCGCACAATTGCGCGTGCTACCCCGAGGCCAAGCTCTACGGCCTGAACGCCCTCGCCCCGTCGTCGCCCACGCGCAAACAGCCCATGGACGTGCCCGAGGCGGGCCGGCTCGAGAAGGGCCCAGCCTACGGCAAGAGCGACGCCGCACCGGCCGCGGACGCCGACTGGCCCACCTATCGTGGATGCAAGGGCCGTAGCGGGCGTCTCGACAAGGCCGTCCCCGAGCGCCTGACGAAGGCCTGGAGCAAGAAGCTCGGCGACAGGCTGACCAGCCCCGTCATCGCGGCCGGCAAGATCTTCCTCGCCTGTAAGGACACGCACACCCTGTTCGCCCTGGACGCGGACACCGGTGAGAAGGTCTGGCAGGTCACCGCCGGCGGCTGCATCGACTCGCCTCCGACCTACAGCGACGGCATGCTCCTGTTCGGATCGGCCGACGGCTACGTCACGTGCCTCCGCGCATCCGACGGCGCGATGGCGTGGCGCTACCGCGCGGCCCCCGCCGATCGCCGGCTCATGGCCTTCGAGCAGCTCGAGTCGGTCTGGCCCGTTCACGGCAGCGTCCTGGTCCACGACGGCATCGTCTACTGCGTCGCGGGCCGGTCGATGTTCCTCGACGGCGGGCTGATCCTATACCGCCTCGACGCCAAGACAGGCCGCAAGCTCTCGCAGACCATGATGGATGAGCAGGATCCCACGGCCGAGAAGAAGACGCTGCAAGACCGCATCCAGATCCTCAACATGCCCGTGGGCCTGCCGGACATCCTCTCGACCGACGGCCAGCACGTGTACATGCGGAGCCAGCTCTTCGACTTCGCCGGCAAGCGGGTCGAGCTTGGACCGCACTCGGGCGACCCACGCGGCCAGGGCTCGGTCCAGCACGGGGCGTCGGCCCACCTCTTCGCGCCGACCGGCTACCTGGACGACAGCTGGTTCCACCGCGCCTACTGGGTCTACGGCCGCAGCTTCGCCGGCGGTCACGCCGGCTACTATCAGGCCGGCAAGTACGCCCCGTCCGGCCGCATCCTCGCCTACGACAACGATCGCGTGTACGGCTACTGCCGCAAAGAGCAGTACTACCGCTGGACCACGCCGCTCGAGTACCACCTGTTCGCTTCGAACAGGCAGCCGCCCAAGGTCGACGTCCCCAGGGGCGGAAAGGGCTCGGTCGTCCGCGTGGGCAAGACGCCCAGTCTCAACCCCAAGGGCAAGCCGGTCGCGGTGGAAGCCTGGGTCCGTCCGAGCAAGACCAACGGCGTGATCCTCGCCCGCGGTGGTCCCGCGCACGGCTATGCGCTGATCCTGCGTGGCGGCAAGCCACGCTTCGTCACCCGCATCGACAGCAGTGTGCACGCCGTGGACGCCAAGCAGAACATCGGCAAGCAGTGGACCCACCTCGTCGGCGCCCTGACCAAGGACAA
Organism: uncultured Planctomycetales bacterium; assembly: GCA_964622545.1. Classification (GTDB taxonomy): domain Bacteria; phylum Planctomycetota; class Phycisphaerae; order UBA1845; family JAFGLZ01; genus JAFGLZ01. The sequence continues at coordinate 98,280 of CAZUQM010000015.1, forward strand.
GCAGCTCGAGATCTACGTCAACGGCAAGCTGTCCGCCAGGGCCAAGGCCCCGGGCTTCATCACCGCCGATCCGCATCAGGCCATGGAGATCGGCTGCGACGACGGCGGCGCCGTGGGCGACTACAAGTCGCCGTTCGGGTTCACCGGCATCATCGACGAGGTCCGCGTCTACCACGGTACGCTGACGGCCGACGAGGTCCGCCGGCACTACGCCAAGCCCGGCGTCGTCGAGGCCAAGGACGCCGAGCTCGTCCTGAGCTACTCGTTCAACAAGGGCAAGGCGACCGACGAGTCCGGTCACAAGAACCACGGTAAGATCCAAGAGACCCAGCAGGCCAAGGGCAAGGTCGCCTACGCGCTCATGTTCACCGGAAGAATGAAACGCTTCGGCCACCACGCGGTGAAGTATCACTGGACGCAGGAGATCCCGCTGCTGGTTCGCGCCATGGTCATCACGGGGCAGACCTTGTTCGTCGCCGGCCCGCCCGACGTGCTCGACGAGGAGGCCTACGTCCACAGCATCAACGACCCGAAGCTCGAGGCCAAGGCCGCCGAGCAGGACGCCGCCCTTCAGGGCCGCCATGGCTGCAAGCTGTGGGCGGTCTCGACCCGCGACGGCAAGAAGCTGACCGGATACGATCTGAAGCAGATGCCGATCTTCGACGGCCTGGCCGCCGCCGAGGGCAAGCTCTTCATGGTCACCACCGGCGGCGAGGTGCTCTGTCTGCAAGAGGCGGGTACGGAGTAGTGGACGTCGGTCCGGCGGTCACGGCACGACCCCCCGGATCGATGATTCCCGCGAACCCATGACGCGATGGGCCATCGTGGTATCATAGGGGGCTCGTGGGGCGCTCGCGCGCGTGCCGGGCACGGTCCCGCTCGGCACCGGTGGCTCCACGAGCTGAGGCAACGGACGACCAGACCTCCGGGTCGTCCGAGAAAAGCACAAGTGAACCTACGCAAGACGTCGAGACCGAGCCGTGCTCACGGTGCGGGTCGCGGCGTGGCCGGAACCAAGACGGAGTCAGCAGCCATGAGCTCAACAGAGATGGACGTCAAGCAGATCGGCCAGCGGGTCGAGGCCGCCAGCGAGCCCTTCCGCCGCCTGACCGACCACATCGGCCAGACGATCGTCGGTCAGGAGGCTATGATCCGCAAGATGTTGGTTGGCCTCCTCGCCGACGGCCACATCCTGCTCGAGGGCGTGCCCGGCCTGGCCAAGACGACGGCCGTGGCCTGTCTGGCCCGCGGCATCAAGACCGGCTTCCAACGGCTCCAGTTCACGCCCGACCTGCTGCCGGCCGACCTGATCGGCACGCTCGTCTATCAGCCGCAGACCGGCGAGTTCACGGTCAAGAAGGGGCCCATCTTCAGCAACATCATCCTGGCCGACGAGATCAACCGGGCCCCGGCCAAGGTCCAGAGCGCCCTGCTCGAGGCCATGCAGGAGCGGCAGGTCACCATCGGCGAGCAGACCTTCGTGCTCGACCAGCCGTTCCTGGTGATGGCCACGCAGAACCCGATCGAGCAAGAGGGCACGTACCCGCTGCCGGAGGCCCAGGTCGACCGCTTCATGCTGAAGCTCAAGATCACCTACCCGACGAAGGAGCAGGAGCGGCGGATCTTGGACCGCATGAGTCGGATGCGTCCGCGGGTCACGATCGAGCCGGTGATGACGCCCGACGAGATGGTCGCCGCCCGGTCGGTCGTCGACGAGATCTACATGGACGATCGCATCAAGGACTACGTCGTCGATCTCGTCCATGCCACGCGCGAGCCGGCCGCCTACAAGCTGGACATCGCCGACTACATCCAGTACGGCGCCTCGCCCCGCGCGACGATCTTCCTGACGCTGACGGCCAAGGCGACCGCCTTCCTCGAGGGCCGCGGCTTCGTCACGCCGCAGGACGTCAAGGACGTGGCCCTCGACGTGCTTCGCCATCGTGTGATCGTCACCTACGAGGCCGAGGCCGAAGAGAAGACCAGCGAGGAGGTGATCCGCACGATCCTCGACAACGTGGCGGTGCCATAGAAACGTCGAAACGTCGAAATGGACACGTCGACAAGTCAACATCAGAAGGGTTTATACGGTTCGGGGGAGCGTGGACATGGACCATGGGACGCTTGCGAGGCGACCTTCAAGGCAGAGCCTTGGACCTGGGTGTCGCCATCATGAACCTGACGGATGCTTTTCCCAACAACGCAAAGGGGTGGGAGATCGCGCGTCAGCCCATTCGTGCCGGAACATCCATCGGAGCGAATCTATGCGAAGCAGACCACGCCCTCACAGACGTAGACTTCGCGCACAAGGCGTCGCTCGCCAGGAAGGAAGCAGCGGAAACAGGCTATCGGCTCAAGATTGCTGTTAGAGCGGGGATGTGCAATCAAGAGGCCGTTGCAGGTATGTCAGACGAGGTTGAGGAGTACGTGCGGATGGTGCGCAAGACCCAAGAGCACATCGGTCGATCTCGACCGAAGAGGTAGGTTCGATGGCTACAGGCGAGTATGTCCATCATCAGCAGACGAGGCGTTCCTTCTTATGTCGACGTGTCGACGTGTTGACTTGTTGACTTGTGACCATGGGAGTCTTGATGCCGTGCTATTTCGCCGTTTGGCGCCTGAAGGGGCCCGTCCCGACGCCGGGCCGCCGAGCATGTTGAGGCCGATGCCGTGATCCCCAAAGAGCTCCTGAGAAAGATACGCCAGATCCAGATCCGCACGTCGCACATGGTCAACGACGTGCTGGCCGGGCAGTATCACTCCGCCTTCAAGGGACGCGGTATGGAGTTCGAGGAGGTCAGGCCCTACCAGATCGGCGACGACGTGCGGACCATCGACTGGAACGTCACCGCCCGATCGGGCGAACCCTTCGTCAAGCTCTTCCGCGAGGAGCGCGAGCTGACCGTCATGCTACTGGTCGACATGAGCCGATCGCACCTGTTCGGAACCGCCGGACAGCTCAAGCGCGAGCTCGCCGCCGAGGTCTGCGCCACGCTCGCCTTCAGCGCGATCCGTAACAACGACAAGGTCGGCCTGATCCTCTTCACCGATCGGATCGAGCGCTTCGTGCCGCCCAAGAAGGGCACCCGCCACGTCCTGCGGGTCATCCGCGAGGTGCTCTACCACGAGCCGACCGGCAGGGGCACCGACATCGCCGCCGCGATCGAGCACCTCAACCGCGTCACGACGCGACGGTCGGTGGTGTTCCTCGTCAGCGACTTCCAGGCCGAAAGCTACGAGCGACCGCTCCGCGTCGCGCGGCGGCGCCACGACGTGATCCCGATCACGATCGCCGACCGGCGCGAGATGGCTCTGCCCAACGTCCGGTTCGTCGAGCTGGTCGATGCCGAAACCGGCGAGACCGTCCTCGTCGACACCAGCAGCGGCAAGCTGCGGACGCGCTACGCCGCCGACGCCACCCGAACCGCCGACGAGCGCCGCCGGTTCTTCCGACAGATGGACGTCGACAGCGTCGAGGTCATGACGGGCGAGTCGTTCGTCGAGCCGCTGACGCGCTTCTTCAGGGCAAGGGAGGCGAGATTGTGATCCCCCCGGCGTCCCAACGGGCGCCGAGCGGGTGCGTAGCAATAGGAGCATCCGGTTGAACCGCATCACGCCGACGGTCCTCGCGACGCTATGCCTGGCCGTGTGCTGCTGCGCGCCGGGGTGCCGATCGAGGAACGGCGGCGACCCGGGCACCGACGAGGGCACCGCCATCACCCGCACGGCCCTCCGCGGCCCGGTGACGCTGACGGTTCAGAGCGATCGTAGCCAGGCGACCATCGCCGAGCGCTTCACGCTGACGGTCACCGTCGAGGCCGACGACGAGATCGACGTGACCCTGCCCGAGTTCGGCGATGCCCTGGGCGAGCTGACCATCCGCGACTTCCGCTCGTCGGGCCCCAAACCGATCGAGGGCGGGCGGCGACGATGGCAACACCACTACGAGGTCGACGCGGAGGTCTCGGGCACGTATGAGGTCCGGCCGATCACGGTGACCTTCGTCGATCGTCGCGAAGGCTCGCCAGGGCCGCCTCGGCCGACCACGACCGCCTCGACAAGCCAGCCCGTACGCCGCGTCAGCACGGAGCCGTTCGAGCTCGAGGTGTCCTCGCTGCTCGAGGGCGAGTTCGACCCGACGAGCTTCCGCGACGTCAAGGCCCCGGCCGAGCTGCCCAAGCCGCCGCCGCGCTGGCCCTATTGGGTCGTCGGCATAGCCGGCGGGCTGCTCGCGGTCGCCCTGGCGATCTACCTGCTGATGCGACGGCGTCGGCGCCGCGGCGAGGAGGTCGTCCAGATCCCGCCGCATGAATGGGCCCTGGAGCAGTTGCAGGCGCTGCTCGACGAGGACCTCGTCGGCCAGGATCGCATCCAGGAGTTCTACTACCGACTGAACGCCATCGTCCGACAGTACATCGAGCTGCGGTTCGAGCTGATGGCCCCGGAGATGACGACCGAGGAATTCCTCGAAGCGCTTCGCAACAGCTACCTTCTCACGCCGGGCCGGAAGGAGCTGCTCGAGCGCTTCATGACCGCCTGCGATATGGTCAAGTACGCCCGCTATCAGCCCGGTTCGGCCGAGGTGGACGAGGTCGTCACCGCCGCACGCAACTTCATCCGCCAGACCATACCTGGGCGTGCGAATGTGGACCTCGAGCCCGGAGACGAGACGACGACGGAGGAATCGGCCGCATGAGGCTGGAATGGTCCAGCGCGTTATGGATCGGTCTGATCGCCCTGGCGATCGTGCTGATCCTGCGCCGCCGCTGGAGGCCCCAGCGCTCCGGCATCCGCTTCTCAACGGTCGATCGGGTGCGAGCGCAGGGCGCCACGTGGGCCGGCGGCCTGCGCCGCCTGATTCCGTACCTGCGCTGGTCGGCCATCCTCGTCTTGCTGGTTGCCGTGGCGCGACCCCAAAAGGGCCACGAAGACCAGAGGATCGCGGCCGAGGGCATCGCCATCCAGATGGTGCTCGACGTGTCGTCCTCGATGCGGGCCCTCGATTTCCAGCTCAACGGCCGGCGGGCCTCCCGCATCGCCGCGGCTAAGGAGGTCATGGAGGATTTCGTCGCCGGCAAGGGCGGCCTCGAGGGCCGACCCAACGACCTCGTCGGGCTGATCACGTTCGCTCGTTACGCCGACAGCAAGGTGCCGCTCACGCTCGATCACGCCAACCTGCTCGGCGTGCTCGGCGAGACCGAGGCCGTTCACCCGCGCTACCGCCGGGGCCGACGTGGACGCCTCGAGCCCGTCGGCGCCACCGCCGAAGAGGACGGCACCGCCATCGGCGATGCCCTGGGCGTGGCCGTCGAGCGCCTCCGCCGCTATGCCGAATCCCGCGGGCAGGCCGACGCCGAGGGCGAGGATACCCAAGCGAGCAGCAAGATCATCGTCCTGCTCACCGACGGCAACCAGACCGTGCCCGACAGCATGGACCCGGTCCAGGCCGCCGAGATCGCCGCGTCGTTCGGGTACAAGATCTACGTCATCGGCGCCGGCTCCCGAAAGGCGTGCCCCTACCCGGTTGAGATCGAAGGCGAGGGCACGCAGTACGTTCGCGGGCGCGACGTCATCAACGAAGAGCCGCTCAAGGAGATCGCCCGCATCACCGGCGGAGAGTACTTCCGGGCCCTCGACACCAACGGCCTGGAGAGCATCTACGCACAGATCGACCGACTCGAAAAGGTCGAGACCGTCGAGAAGCGCTACCTCGACTGGACCGAGCTGGCCATCGCGCCGATGGCGTGGAGCGTGCCGGGCCTCTTGCCCCGCGTGTGGTGGGCGCTGGTCTTGTTGCTGATCGAGGTCATGCTGCTCAGCACGCGATTCAGGAAGATCCCGTAATGGACACGCTGCCGAAAGCGAGACATCTCTGGCACCTCGTCTGGATCTTCGCGCTGCCCGCGCTCGTCTGGGTCTATGCGGCCACGCGCGAGGACCTCCACTTCGAGCGTCCCGGCTGGCTCTGGCCCGGCCTGATCGGCGTGTTGCTCGCTGCGGCATTCTACGTCTATCGCTTCGCGCAGAAGCGGCGGGCCCTCACACGGTTCGCGACCGCCAACCTGTTTGCCCAGCTCATGCCCACCGTCAGCCCGTCGCGACAGGTCATCAAGGCCGGCCTGACCGTCGCGGCGATGCTGTGCATCGGCAGTGCCGCGATGGGGCCGCGCTGGGGCATGGCCGAGAAGACCGTGCGGCTGTCGGGCATCGACGTCATGATCGCCCTGGACGTGTCCCGATCGATGCTGGCCGAGGACGCGGGCGAGTCGCGCCTCGAACGCGCCAAGCAGGACATCCGCGACCTGCTGGCGGTCCTCGAAGGCGACCAGGTCGGCCTGGTCACGTTCGCCGGGAAGGCCGTGCTGAAGTGCGCCCTCACGCCCGACTACGGCTTCTATCGCCTGGTGCTCGACGAGGTCGGCACGCACAGCGCCCCGGTCGGCGGCACGCTCATCGGCGACGCCGTGCGCCTGGCCGCCGATCACTTCGACGACCGCATCAAGAAGCACAAGGTCATCCTCGTCATCACCGACGGCGAGGACCACGAGAGCTACCCCATCGACGCCGCGCGCGACGCCTACGAGCAGCGCGGCATCCGTGTGTGTACGATAGGTATCGGGGACCCGGCGCAGGGCCGTCCCATCCCGATCAAGAAGGACGGCCGCTTCGTCAACCTTACGCACGACGGCCAGGTCGTCCGCAGCAAGATGAACCCGAAGGTCCTCCGCGAGATGGCGGCCGTCGGCGGCGGGATCTACGTCGACGCCGGGCTCCGGGCCATCGAGCTCGACACGATCTACCAGGACATCATCGCCAAGATGGACAAGGAGCGACGCGAATACGAGGCGACCCGGATCGAGCGCGGCCAGGCGTGGCAATGGCTCTTCGCCCTGACGGCGCTGGTCCTGCTGTTCGCCGAGGCGCTGTTGCCGGAACGGCTCGCACGTCCGGTCGCGCGGCCCGGCGAGTCAACGACACGGAGGGTGGCCTGATGCGATACGCAACGGCGTTCGTGATGCTGGCGGCGCTCGCACGGACGGGGCGGGCCGACGAGCCCGCCGCGTGGAAGCTGGTTCAGCAGGGCAATGCGGCCCTCGCATCGGGCAAGGTTGACGAAGCGATCCAGGCTTACGAGCAGGCCGACGCCCTCCGGCCGGACTCGCCCCGCATCCACTACAACCAGGGCCTGGCCCACTATCGCAAGGGCGACTTCGCCAAGGCCCGCGATTGGTTCAGCCAGGCCCTGTCCACCCGCGACCTGGAGCTCGAGGCCGACGCCCACTTCAACCTGGGCAACTGCGCCTACAGCCAGGCCCTGGCCAAACGCCGGAACGTCGACGAGGCCATCGAGCTGGCCACCGAGGCCATCGGCTCTTACCGTCGCACCCTCGAGCTGATGCCCGACGACCGCGACGCCAAGGCCAACATCGAGACGGCCCGACTGCTCATCAAACAGCTCAAGGACGAGAAGAAGAAGCAGCAGGAGCAGCAGAAGAACCAGCCCCAGAGCCAACCGTCGTCGCAGCCGTCGAGCCGGCCGAAGCAACAAGACCAAGAGAAGGACCCGTCCAAGCAAGACCCCTCCAAAAAGCAGGACAGCGACCAGAAGGAACAGCAGCAAGACGAGCAGAAGCCACCGCAAGACCAGAAGAAGCAGGACGAACAGCAGAAGCAGCAAGGCCAAGACCAGCAGGACAAGCAGGACCAGGCCGGCAGGGACGAGCAGAAGAAGCAGGGACAACAGGCCCAACAGGATCCCGCCAAGCAGGGCCAGCTCAGTCGCGACGAGGCCGAGCGATTGCTCCAGGCCATCCGCGACAAGGAGCGTCAGCGGAGGCGCGCCAAGGTCAAGCGTCAGGCGGTCATCCGTGTGCCCGTGGAGCGAGATTGGTAGCGTGAGGTGAGATGATCCGTGCAGGCGACAATCCGGTGGAGCGGGCGCGGAGGCGGCACGCGAGGTCCATCGCCACGCTCGCCCTGGTCGTGACGGCAGCGTCGACCGAGCTAGCCCACGCACAGCGGGTCTACGTCAAAGCGTCCCGCGCGCGTGTGCAGCCCGGCGAGCAGTTCCAATTGTGGGTCGTCGTTGAGGGCTCCCGCAACGTCGAGCCGCCTACGCTGCCGGCCGTTTCCGGCCTGACCGGTGAGCGGAAGCCGAGCGATCGTCGCATCCAGATGATCAACTTTCGATCCAGCTCGCGGTTCGGCTACAACGTGATGGCCACACAGCCGGGGCCGCTCACCATCCCCAAAATCCCCGTCCAGGTCGACGGAAAGACCGTCCACACTCAACCCATTCAGATCACGGTCTCCAAGCAGCAAGATCAGGACGTGCTCGCCGGAGAAATCACGTCGAGCCACGACCAGGTCTTCGTCGAGCAGCCGTTCGAGCTGACGCTCCGCGTCTGGGTCCGCATCTTCGAGCAAGAGAGCGTCACGCTCAGCGCAGAGGACATGGCTCGCCTGTTCAGTGAGGGCAGCGACTTCGGCCCCTTCCAGCAGGACCTGGCCGACGAGAAGATCCGCGTTCGCAAGGGTGTGCGCCGACCCGGCGTGGACGATCCAGACGCGACGTACTACGTCTACGAGATCACCCACCAGGCCAGCACCGAGAAGCCCGGGCCGTATAGGCTCGATCCCGTGATCCTCCGCATGACCTATCCGATCGAGCTGGGCCGCGATCGGTTCGGCCGCCTCGGGCTGGCCCGAAAGCGAACGGTCATCGAGATCCCGGAACGGCCCTCGGTCCTGGTCAAACCCATCCCCGAGCAGGGCCGGCCCGAGACCTACAACGGCGCCATCGGCCGGTATACCTGGCGTGTGTGGCCCGACCGCACCGAGGTCCGCCGAGGCCAGCTCATCACACTCCACATGGAGATCACCGGCAGGGGGCGGCTCGACCGCCTGCCCGCGCCGCCGCTCGAGAGGGTCGACGCCCTCCAGAAGCACTTCAAGGTGCTCGAGGAGGACCTGGCCGGTGAGGTCAAGGACGGCAAGAAACTCTTCCGCAAGAAGATCCGGGCCACCGACGCCTTCGCGACCCAGATTCCCCCGCTGCCCCTGACGTACTTCGACCCCGAGGCCGACGGCGGCAAGGGCAAGTTCGCCACCGTCATGAGCGAGCCGGTGCCGATCAAGGTCACGGCCGCCGAGACGCTCGGCAGCGACGACATCATCGTGCCCGCCGACCCCGACTCGGGTCAGAGCCGCCTGCTCACCGAGGCCGCCGACAGCATCCGCGCCAACTTCACCGAGCCGGAGCAGGTCCTCGGCAGCCAGGTCTTCTCGCCCGGGCCGGGCTGGATCGCTACCCTCGTGCTGCCTCCGGTGATCTGGCTCATCGGATGGATCGTCCGCCAGCGGTCGGAGCGACTCCAGAGCGACGTGGCCCTGGCCCGTCGCCGCAGCGCCTATCGATCGGCCGACCGCCGTCTGAACAGCGCCGGTCAGTCCGACGACCCCGCCGGGTTGGTCGCCGAGGCCCTGCTGACCTACGTGGCCGATCGCACGAACCTGCCGGCCGGCGGCATGACGCGCCCCGAGGCCGTCCGACGGCTGCGGGACGACGGCGTGGCCGGCGACCTGGTCCAGGACATGGACGCCATCCTGGCCGACTGTGAGGTCGCCCGCTACGGCGGCGCGGCCGCCAGCAGCGATGCCTTGCTCCAACGCGCGCGAGGGTGTCTGAGGCAGCTGGAAAGGCAATGGAAGGCGTAGATGATTCGGGATGATGTGACAGCTTGCGTCACGCTCCATCCGTCGAGCCGACGAGCTACGATGGGGTCGCGGTGTGTAGCACTGGGTCTGGCGATCGTGACAACCGGTCTGCTGGCCGCGCCCGTTCGCGCCGAGATGTCCCGTGCCCGGCGCGTCGAGGTCTTCTACCAGGCCCAGCGGGCCTACGAGAAGGGCGTCGAGCTGGCTCGAAGCGCCCCCGACCAGGCGGGAGAGCACCTTCGCGAGGCCGCCAACGACTTCCAGGCCCTCGTCGACGACGGCGTCCGCAACGGCCGACTGCATTACAACCTCGCCAACACGTACCTCCGCCTGAACGAGCCGGGCCGTGCCATCCTGCACTACCGCAAGGCCCAGCGGTACATGCCCGACAACCCACGGCTTATCGAGGGCCTTCGCGTCGCACGCGGCCTGAGACGCAACGATCTGCCCGTCACCGGCGGCACCGCGCTGGTCCGCGCGCTGCTCTTCTGGCATTACGGCAGCTCGCTGAGGACCCGCGCCTGGCTCGGCTTGACGCTCTACGCCGCGTTCTGGATCGGTGCCCTGGCCGCCACGTTCTTCCGCCACGTCGCCTGGCGCTACGTGCTGCCGGTCGTCGTCGTGCTCTGGGTCGCGCTGGGCCTCAGCGTGGCCGGCACGCTCTACGCCGAAGCCCACCACCCGGAGGGCGTGATCGTCGCCGACGACGTCACCGTCACCAAGGATCCCGGCATCGGCTCCAGCCCCGCCTTCAAGGAGAAGCTTCACGAGGGCGTCGAGTTCCGCCTCATCGATCGACAGGGCGATTGGCTCCACATCGAGCTGCCCAACGCCAAGTCCGGCTGGGTCTCGCGCGAGGCCGTCGAGTTGATCTGATGTCCGGCGGGTTTGCAGGGACCCCGCATCCGGCCCTGCGTACCCAAGCACGAGTCTCGACAGGCGTCATCAAGCACGGACGATGGTCGTTGCGCCAACCTCTGAGGTGCAGGCTGCCTCGCTCACTCGATCTACTCGGCTTCGGTGTCTTCGGCCTCGCTCTCGGCGGTGTCGCGTTCCTCAATCGTGTACATGCCGTTCAGCTCTCCATTATCATTCTGGTCAGATCCGGGCGTGCAACAGCCGGGCATGAGAACGGCCAGCATAATGACGGCCACGAGCAGCATTCTGGCAGTCATAATCGGTCTCCTGCGGCCCACCGATAGGGTCGTTCCTTGGGTGGCCCGCATGAGGTGGTCCGAGCGCGAGACACCTCCAATAGGCCGTGAGATGCTCGCCAACCCATCCGGCTTTCAAGAAATCGAAACGAACGCGCATGCGACGACGCGTTGCGCCTGGCACGCAGTCGCATTCCTCCCACTGCCGGCTTGACCCCGTGTGGGGGCCTCCACTGGGTGCATCAGCACGACGAGGTGTTCTCAGGCAGGGCCGTGGCCGCTACTGTGTCCGATCGAGATCCTCGGCGACGGGTCAGCACCGTCATGTCGATGGGCTTGTCGAGCTCCACATGGAAACCGCGTGCGAGGGCAAGCGTCAGGGGCATCAAGACCGCAGCGAGAACGCTGTCATAGAGCAGGGCCGCAACCCCCTCATCCCAGGGCCACTGCATGCTCCGGTAGATATGGAGATAGTTTGCGAGCCTCAATTGCTCAGCCAGGCACCCCAGGACGAAGGCCGTTGCGGCCGCCATGACGACGAGGAACGCCACGAACGCCAGATCCTGCCGCCAGACCCGGCCATAGCTCGCCCGATGCACAAGGATGGCGCGACATTTCGCGACCAGGAGACCCATGAGCAGGGCCAGCCACACGTGGCAAGACCAGAGCAACAGGCGGCTTACGGCGAATGAGGTGGGCGAGCCGGATTGGCTCCACACACCCCACCCCAAGCCGAGCGTGCTCAGCAGGTAGACCCATCCAGCAATGCGCCGGTCCAGGCGCCTGGCGAAGAGAACGCAGCACAAGGCCAGTGGCAAGACGAAAGGAAGCGTCAGCACGGCCAGTGAGACGATCGTGTGGGGGTAGACCGTGCCCTGATGTGGGATCACCGACCAATGGACATTGGCGCATCCCGTGGTGACCAGCCAAACAGCGGCCAGTGCCCCCTGAAGCCTTGCCAGGAAGACATCCCACCGGGAGGGAGGTGGGCGTAGACGCAGCTCTTCCAGATCGAACGCCTCGCCGCACTCGGGGCAGCGGTGCAGCGTCAGCCCGTAGAGGTCGTAATCGCAATGGGGGCAGCGAAGGTGCTCTCGGACAGCGGCGAACAGCGTCTGGGTCACGGCCGGGTCTCCAGCGGGACACCGGCAAACCGATGGCGTTACTACGCTGATTCATCCTACGGATGGGATACGGACCGGACAACCGGTGCTCGCCGGGCACCAGCGGCCGGTCGCGGGCTGGCGGGGTGGGGGGTACGGCGGTGAGCAGCGTTCGCTGCGTATCAGATCTCCTCCAGCTCCTTGGTCTTGGCGTCGACCAGCTCGTCGATCTGCTTCTCGTACTTGTCGGTGAGCTCCTGCACGTTGGCCCGGCAGCGCTCGGCATCGTCCTCGGTCAGTGTGCTGTCCTTCTTCTCGGCGTCGATCTGCTTGTTGGCGTCGCGCCGGGCGTTGCGGACCGCAACACGTTGGCTCTCGGCCAGCTTTTTGATCTGCCCGACGAGCTGTTGCCGGCGCTCGCCGGACAGGGCGGGCACGGGCAGCCGGATGATCCGCCCGTCGCTCATCGGCGTGATGCCGATGTTGGCCGCCTCGATGCTGCGCTCGATGTCCTTCAGCGTGCTCGGGTCGAACGGCTTGACGACGATCAGCGCCGGCTCCGGCGCGCTGATGGTGGCCAGCTCGCGGAGGTCCATCGTCGAGCCGTAGGCCGGCACGTCGATCTTCACATGCTCGACCAGGCTCGGGCTGGCCCGTCCGGTTCGAATGGTCCGAAGCTCCGTGCGGAAGTAATCGACCGCACGCTCCATCTTCTCTTCACACTCGAATTCGATGTCTTCCATGGGCATGATCGGGCACCCTTCTCGTTACCGCCAGGATCGGCGTATTCTAGAAGGCCCTCGCGGGATCAACAAGCCTTCACGCCCGAGCCGATCGACGTGCTTCGTTGACTTGCCCGACCTCGCCGTTATACTGCATGGTTGGTCGGTGGGCGGGCGGATCGCCCCGTCAGGCCCATCCCGGCATCCGTGTCCCAGTAGCTCAATTGGATAGAGCGTTGGCCTCCGGAGCCAGAGGTTGCAGGTTCGAGTCCTGCCTGGGACGGTTTTCCAAAGCCTTAGTCCTCAACATCTTTCGAATCCGGCTGCAAGGCCTGGCGACCCGGAAAAGCCCGGATTTGCCCCGAGTGGGTCACTTTTGGGTCAGTCAGGTCGCCGTATGGCACGTCTCCAAGCATCTCGCCCTGCGTCTTCCGCGCCTTCCGGAGGTCCGCGTCCCGGACGCTCAGGTAGTACCGCTGCGTGGTCTTGATGTCGCTGTGACCCGCCAACTGCTGAACGACGTGGATGGGCAAGTGAAGGGCCCAGTTGGTGATGCACGCCCGCCTGAGATCGTGAAGGGTATAGGGGCCGACGCCGGCCCTTCGACACATCGTCTTGAACCGACGAAGATGGTTGTTGGCCAGATCCTGATCCGACGCTCGGCTCACGGACTTGCGAGTATCTGCTGCGACATGAGCCGCAGCGTATCGACGACGACTACGTGCTGGCGTTGGTGTGCAATGCGCTGTTGGCGATCGATCCCGCCGGCCAGAGCGCACGACCCTACCTGGCCCGATTGACGGCGACCAAGAAGACCTCGCCGAACGGCAAGCTCGTTTGGTGGGAGCAGCCCTCGAACCGACGGACGACCTTCCACGGCTCGGGCCGAAGCGGCAACATCGAGACCACCGCGCTGGCCGCGCTGGCAATGATCAAGGCCGGTGGGAATCCCGGCACCACTCGCGGCGCCCTGTCGTGGCTCGTCACCCAGAAGGACCGCATGGGGGCATTCCATTCAACCCAAGCGACGGTGTTGGCCCTCAAGGCGCTCGTCGCCGGGACCGGCAACGTCATGGGCGAGCCCCGTGAGCGGCGGATCGAGATCGCCATGCCCGACGGGACCAAACGCGATGTGACCATCCCCGCTGATCAAGCGGAGGTCATGAAGCAGATCGACCTCGGCGAGTATCTCAGTGCGGGCGAGAATCGCATCGTGATCACGGAGCGGAGCGACACCGCCCCGGGCTACCAGCTCTCCTACGCCTATCACGTCCCGGAGGTTCCCGACGAAGGCCAATCCGAACCGCTGTCGATCTCGTTGGACTATGATCGAACCGAGCTGGATGTCGGCCAAACGGTTCGTGCGACTGCAACCATCGTCAGCCGAGCGTCCGCGGTCGCACCGATGGTGATTTTGGACCTTCCGATCCCGGCCGGGTTCCGCCCGACGGGTGCCGATTGGGCGAAGAAGGTGGCGTCGGGCCAGATCGCGAAATACCAGCTCACGCCCAGAAGCGTCATCGTGTACCTGCGGCAGGTCGAACCGGGTCGGCCCCTGACCCTGCACTACCACCTGACGGCCACGATGCCCGTCAAGACACGAGTCGCACCGGCCCGGGCCTACGAGTACTACGATCCGGACACGCGAGGTGAGAGCACGCCCGCGCGGCTCGTCGTCCGACGTCGGATCTAGGAAGTTGTTGGTCCCCCTGTTGCATAAGGCCGGAACCGGTAGGCTCCACGTCGCAAGGGGCCGAATCTCATGCGACGCTGGAGGGACAAGTATGCCGGAGCGGCCGCCGTGCAAGCACCGTGCGAATCCACTCACACAACCCCGCCGCGAGCAAACGCAGTGCCGACCGGAATTGGGGTGGTCCGGGGTTCTAGCCGCCTCGTACAATACACGAAATGGCTTAGCAATCTCCGGTCGGCCTCGGTTCAGGGGAACTCATGATCGGCAGCACCGCTCCCGAGATCGATTTCTTTATGGCTCGGCAGGCGCTGCGGCACTGCGAGCTTTGTGAGTTTCGGTGTGGCGTGGACCGGCAAGCGGGCGAGGGCGGCCGGTGCGGGTTAGGCCATCGGCCTCGTGTGATTCGGTCGTATATCAGCTATGCCGAGGAGGTCGAGCTTTCGCCCGCGCTGATGGTCTACCTGGGCGGCTGCAACCTTCGCTGCCGCTTCTGCACGCAGGCCCCGGATTGCCACGAGCCCGACCGCGGCGTGGATCTGAACGACCCGGATACGTTGTCGAGTATCGATGCGCTCTCGGCCGAAGCGGCGTGGATCAATTGGGTTGGTGGCGAGCCCAGCCTCCATCCGCACGGGTTGCTTGAGGCTCGTCGTGCCCTGTCCAGCTCGACACCGTGGCTCCTCAACACCAACGGCTATTTCACGCCGACATGCTTCGATCTGGTCGACGGCCTGTTCGACCTGTACGTGGTGGACTTGAAGTTCGGCCGGAACCAGTGCGCCCGCGATCTGGCTGGCGCCGAGCGTTACGTGGAGGTTCTTCATCGCAACCTTCGAGGGATCTACGAGACCGGCGAGCAGCGGTTGCTCGTCAGACACTTGTTGCTACCCGGCCACGAGCGATGCTGCTTCGAGCCCATCGTTGCGTGGGTGGCGGCGAACCTTCCCGGTGTTCGGTTTCACCTGATGGGAAGCTACGTACCGGGCCCGACGGCGCTTCGAGATGCTTCGCTCGGTTGTACGGTGCCACGTGATGTCCTTGCACAGGCCGAGTCTCGTTGCCGCTCGTTCGGGTTGAATCTGGTGGAGTGACATCATGCCGCGTTCGAAAGACTACGCACGGGCCAAGATAGCTGCCGACGACGATGTAATCATCAGTATCGGGCCGGACGGACGGGTCTTCTTCCACGATCTGGATCCTGACCTGCTGGCGGTCGCTCTGGCGCTGGATCCCTCAGATCGGCTGATGACCGAGCGGATGGACCGGGCCAAGCTGCATCACGAAGATCAGAAGGAGGTGCTTTGATGGCACAGCGTGATGCGCTGAAGGAACTGGAGATTCTGATCCGGGCCAGGTACCCGATTCTTTACGTGATCACTTGGGAAGAGGATCGCATCGAGAAAGGTATTCGGACCATCGCCGAGAGGCGAAACAAGAACGTGCTCACCTGGTCGGTGACGACCGGGTTGCGGAAGAGCGGTGAGGGTGACGGCGAACAACCGGCCAAGTCAGGTAAGCCCGCCGATCCGCTTCAGGCGCTGGACACGGTGATTCAGCACAACGATCCGGCGATCTATGTTTTCAAGGATTTCC
Organism: uncultured Planctomycetales bacterium; assembly: GCA_964622545.1. Lineage (GTDB taxonomy): Bacteria > Planctomycetota > Phycisphaerae > UBA1845 > JAFGLZ01 > JAFGLZ01. Next base: position 114,262 of record CAZUQM010000015.1, read on the forward strand.
ACTTCTTCATGAACACCCAGTTGACCTGCAACATCCCCTACGTGCGGAGACTTCGTGAGCTCGCCATCGCACTGAACAACAGCTATAAGACGCTCGTGATCACCGCGCCGGTGCTTCAGATGCCGCCGGAATTGGAAAAAGACATCACGGTGTTGGACTTCAGCTTGCCGGATGCGACCGAAATCGATCGGCTGCTGGATCGGATCACGAACCAGTTCAAGGACGACCCCCGTGTCACGATCGCCTTGGACGATAATGGGCGCGAGCAACTGGTCAAGGCGGCTCTCGGGCTGACCTACAAAGAGGCGGAAAACGTCTTCGCCAAGACGTTGGTCAACGACGGCCGGCTCGACGGGGACGGTGTCAGCGCGGTCTTCGCGGAAAAGCAGCAGATCATCCGCAAGAGCGGGCTGTTGGAATACTACGACGCGGTCGAGGATTTCAGCCACGTCGGCGGACTGGAGAACCTGCGCGAGTGGCTCGATAAACGCTCGAGGGCGTTCACGGATCGGGCGCGAGACTTCGGCCTGCCCGCGCCGAAGGGTGTTCTACTGGTTGGCGTGCAAGGCTGCGGCAAGAGCCTCTGTGCCAAGGCCGTCAGCCGCCTATGGAAGCTGCCTCTGCTGCGCTTCGACATGGGCCGGATGTTCGGCAGCCTGGTCGGCTCGAGCGAGCAGAACGTCCGTCGCGCGATTCAGGTGGCCGAGAGCGTGGCGCCGACCGTGCTCTGGGCCGACGAGATCGACAAGGCCTTCTCGGGGTCGGAGGCCTCGGGAAGCACGGACGGCGGAACCACGGCCAGGGTGATGAGCACGTTTCTGACGTGGCTCAGCGAGAAGACTTCGCCCGTGTTCGTGGTGGCCACTGCCAACAACATTGCCAACCTGCCGCCGGAACTGCTCCGCAAGGGACGGCTGGACGAGATCTTCTTCGTGGACCTGCCGACCGAGGCGGAGCGCCGCGACATCTTTCGGATTCATATCGAGAGACGGCATCGCGATCCGACCCAGTTCGACTTGGAGGTGCTGGCCGATGCCTCGGCGGGCTTCAGCGGAGCCGAGATCGAGCAGGCCGTCACCAGCGCCCTCTATGATGTCTTCTATGCCGACGAGGAGTTGAGCACGGAGGCACTGGTGAAAGCGCTGAAAGAGACCGTGCCCCTGTCGCGAACGATGAGTGATCAGGTGGAAGCCATCCGGGCCTGGGCAGAAGGCCGCGCGCGAAACGCGTCGGTCAAGGCGTCGCTGGCTCCGGAGTACGACCGACGGAAGCTTGAGCTGGAATGATCCAGCGCGAAAGGAGACCGTCATGAGTGCCGTCTGCATCCTGACCCCCGTGGTGATTGGGTCCTGGCCCGTGATTCAAGCCGCCGTGGCCGGCGCGATGGTGGCCATGGGCTTCAGCATGGCCGGCACCACCGAAGACATCGAATCGACACCGGGCACCACCAGCGTGGAAGAGGAGATCTCCAATAGCGAGGTCCTCGAAGAGCAGATGGCCGCGGGCGAACGGATCGTGGCGGAGAAGGACGGCGTTCGCGTCGAGTTCGGGCGCGATCACCGCGGTACGTGCACGATCTGCATGAGCGGCGAGGGTTACTCCAAAGAGGAGCTTCGCGAAATGGGGCGTCAGATCAGTGCCAAGGTCGTTCAGCAGTATGCTTACAACAAGGTGATCACCGAGCTGAAGGAGCGGGACTACACCGTGGCCGACGAGCAAGTCGCGGTTGACGGCACGATCAAGCTGCACGTTCGACGGAGCTAGCGTCATGAAACAGCCCGAGTTCGAGATTGAGATCCGACCCAACGGCGAGGTCAAGGTGACCGTCAAGGGCGTCAGTGGTCAGGAGTGCCTCAACTACGCCGACATGCTCGCGGAGATCGTCGGCAAGGAGGAGTCGCGCGAGTTGACGAATGAATACTACGAGCAACAGGACCAGGCCGTCCGGATCGATGCGAAGCAGCGTCGCAGGTGATCAGACACGGATCTAGCCTTCGGTGCCCGTATCCCCTCGCGGACCTATGAGGCGGGCTGAGCGATGCAGTGTCCGAGCTGCGGATTCCAGAACCTGCCCAACCTGGAGACTTGTGCGCGCTGTAACAGTCGACTGGCGCTGGACGACGTCAGCGTGCAACCCTACCGGGCGCAAGACCGGGGTCGTCTGTGGCGGCGGTGGCGGCACGTGTACGAGCGCGACGTCCAAGTGGGCCGTCGCTTGCGGAGTCTGTGGACCAGGCTGAAGGCGGGTATCAACTATGAGCCTATCCGTCAGCTTGGCGGGGGCGTGCCCTGGTGGGTCCGCGCGGGTTGGGTGCTCGCCTCGGTGTTGCCTGGCCTGGGCCAGAGGCTCTCCGGCCGAGCGCAACTGGGCTGGTATCTTCTCGGCGGATACGCCCTCGCCCTCCTGGGGCTGATTCTCTTCCTGTCCCCGGTATGGTGGTTGTTCCTGGCGATCCTCGTGGGGATACACGCCTTCGCGATTGTCGATTGCCTCTTCTACAAGGTCACGTATGTCTCTCGGTTGCTGGTAGGCGTGACGGGCGTCGTGGCATTCATCGCGCTGCTGTACGGTCCCTATGCCGGCGTCGGATGGCTCATCAACGGTGTCGTCCGATTGGAGTACATTGGCGGCAATGTTGGCAACCTGAAGGGTGGGGACGTGTTGGCCTTCAAGGGGCGCTGGTTCTCCACGTCCGACGAGTATGGTCCCGGAGACGTCGTTTTGTATCATATTGACCGGCAGGCGGGCCAGGGCTGGTATATCGCCGAAGGCATGCTGCTTGACCGGATCCTGGCGGGCCCGGGTGATCGTGTGAGCCAGGAAGAGGGGCAGTTGCTCGTTAACGGTCATCCACTACCGGACGATTACGGCCTGCCGTCCCGATTGCAGCTTCCCGAGCGTCTCAATCTGCTGCTGTCACCGAATACGTATTTTATCTACCCAACCGTTCCGATTGATGAGCCACCGGGGCAACGAGGTTGGCTGAGGAACGCGAAGATCCGGTCCCGTTTGAGCTGCGTGCATCGCCAGGACATCCGCGGGAATCCGTCGATCGTTGTCAGCCCTTTCTGGAGAATCGGCCGACTCTGAGGTCCGTCCATGGGAAACCGCTTTGAGCATCTCGAGTTCGAGGATCACACGCCGCGGTCGGGTCGGGTGGCCTCCCAGTTCGACCAGGAGGGCGAGCTGTCGGCTGCTCCGATGGATCAGCATGCCTACCATGGGCGTGCGCTGGAGGCCTTTCATCGCGGCGAGTTCGACAAGGCTCTGCGCTATTTCACACGGGTGCTCGAGCTGGATCGTGCGTACGTGCCTGCTTGGGTCGGACAGGTTCAGATGCTGATCGAGCTGGACGAGCTGCGCGAAGCGGACATGTGGGCGGACAAGGCGCTCGAGCTGTTCCGCAATCATGGCGATTTGCTTTCGGCCAAGGCTGTTGCGAATGCCCGACGTAGCGAGAAGCGCACTGCGGTGGGACTGAGCGATCTCGCGATGAAGGCTCAAGGTTCTGGCTCCTATCGCTGGCTCGCGCGCGGAGAGGTGCTGCTCGCGTGCGGCGCGTCTCACGCGGGCACGTGTTTCGAGCGCGCCAAGAATGAGCCCGATGCCGACTGGTTCACGGCTGTCTGGGCCGGACGCATCTTCCGGACATATGACGTCCACGCCCAAGCACTGATCTGGGCCCGTCAAGGCACCGAGCAAGCTCCGGACCAACCCTATGCGTGGTATACGCGGGGCCTGTGTGAACGGGATCTGGCCCTGGCGAGCTACCGTCAATCCATGGAGCGGGCGTTGCAGCTTGACGAGCATTTCGCCCCCGCCCGGTTCGCGCTACAGGCGCGGCCGAAAGTGTCGTGGCTGAGGCGTTGGCTTCGGCGGATCCGTGGTTGAAGCCCCCCGCGACGGACGGAGACGTTATGGATTTCTACAAGCTTGTCGACGCCGCTCGCCAGCTTGGGGCGAGCGATATCCACATCCTGGCGGAGATGCCGCCCTATTTCCGGGTGCACGGCGACATCAAGCCGGCCAAGGCACCGGCCCTCGCGGCCGAAGAAATCCGCGCCATGGTCGCCGCGATCACGAACGAGCCACAGCGCAGTAAGCTTGAGCAAGACTGGGAGTTGTGCATCTCGCAATCCACCTCGGACGGCGGCCGCATCCGCATCACGTTTTACATGCGTGCGGGTACGCCAGAAATCTCCGTTCGACTTTGCGAAAAGGACATCGGCGGCCGCGAGTTCCTTCGCTTGCCTCCCACCGTCGATGAGGTCTGTCGGCGCAGGACGGGGCTGGTCCTCATCTGTGGTCCCACCGGATCCGGCAAGACCACCACGATGAACTACATGATCAACATGATCAACAGCGAGCGCCGCGCGAAGATCATCACGATCGAGGACCCGATCGAATTCGTCCATCGCCATAAGCGATCCATCGTGGTCCAGCAGGAACTACTCACGGACGTCCGAACGTTCGCGGCCGGGCTGCGCCACGCTCTCCGCCAGAACCCCGACGTCATCGGGATCGGCGAGCTGCGCGACCTGGATACCATGTACACGGCCATCCAAGCCGCCGAGACTGGTCACATGGTCATCGCTACGCTTCACACCCCGGGCGCGGCCGCGACGACGCTTCGCATCGTGAACGTGTTTCCAGCCGGTCAACGGCAGGAAGTGCGCTATTCCTTGGGCTCGTCGATTGAGGCCATCTTCTCACAGCAGCTGCTCCCGGTTGTTGGAGAGGACCGACGAATCCTCGCGTGCGAGGTCATGCTTGGCACGCCTGGCGTGAAGAACATCATCCGCGAAGGGCACACCCAGAAGCTTCAGACAGAGATGCAAACGGGGCGCAAGGTTGGCATGCAGACCCTGGATGCCGAGTTAGTCAGGTTGTATCAGGAGGGATTAATCAGCTACGACTGCTGCCTCACCCATGCACGCGACCTGGCCAGCGTGAAGGATCGACTTGACGGCCGCCGTGACATGACAGGCTGATTCCGAGGGCTGCGTTTGCCATCCGGACAGCCTTGTCCCTCTCCCGAAAACCTCGTCCTCAGCGATGACAAATGTGCTCTATCTCCCCCTTGATTCGACGCAACATCATGGGCTTCGGCGAAATCGTCAAGCCAGTGAGCCGATTTCGCCTTGGTGAGCGAAGTCGGAGTGGTGAAGAAGATGGTTGTCGAAGCGGTGGAGGAAACGTCAGCCAGAGGTTGCAGGTTCGAGTCCTGCCTGGGACGATTCGAGGTTTCCAGGAAACCCCCGCAATCCCCCGTGTTTGCAAGGCTTTCAGCACCTGCCGCATTTCGGAGCGTTTCGCCCGATGTGTCAGGAATGGTCCCCGATGTGCATGAATCGCCTGAAGTGTGGCAAGCATTGGGGCAAGCCGAGGAACCCGCCGTCACCGAAGCAGAAACCGTCCCTCAGTCCCTCATGGCCGACGCTTTCTCGGCTTCCAGACACATCAGGCGCCCGTCCTGCGTGACCAGGTAGAGTCGCCCGGCGGCGGCCGCGAGCCCGTCGAAGACCGGGCCGCCGTCAAGACGGCAGCGGCTGAGTGTCTTGCCCGTTCCGGCATCGACAGCCAGCACCATCGCGCCGCGCCGGCCCGTTAGCGCGGCCGTCGGGTCGTCGCTCGTGGCCGGGTCCGGTGGGCCCGCGACGAACAGCGTCTGGCCCGCCAGGACCATGGCCCGCACGCGAATCGGCAGCCACGCGAACCAGGCCGGCGGCTTGCTTCGCGTGAAGCCCCATCCCTTCGTCGTGCCCTGCGTCTTCGCGTCGAGCGACGGCTCGGTCTCGTGGTCGTCGGCGAATAGGAGGTAGCCCTTGTCGGCACGGAACAGCGGGCTCTGGAGGTTCCGTGACGTGAAGACCTGAACGGCGTACGTCTTGTCCGGACCGACGGTCACGAGCTGGCCCGTCTTGGCCCCGCGATGGGCGATGTAGTAGCCCGGCCACGTTGTCGCGTACGTCCAATACGTGCGGTTGAACCAGCTCGAATCCAGGAATCCCCACGGCGTGATGAGGTGCAGGCCCATTTCGCGCCGGCCGAGGCTCCACCCGCCGTGCTCGGCCTCGAGCGAGCGGATGAGGTCTTTCTGAGTCCGCACCAGCCAATCGCGTTGATGCTTCTCGTAGTCGTCCTTCGGCTCGGCGTCGGGAGCGGTATAGGCCTTGCCTCGGACCTGCATGGCCTCGCCGGTCTGCCCCGGGCGCACGTACGGAACCTCCTGCCGGCGCAGCGATCGGTCGAACTTGTATTGACCCAGATAGATGGCCCCGCCCTGAGCGACCAGGATATCCGAGAGCGCCCCCTCCATGTGATAGGCCGGGACGAACGGTTTGCGTTCCGCGTCCTGGCGGGTCCTGGAGTAGGTGTCCACGTACGTTTCATGCAAGAGCTTTCCCGTCGCCGGGTCGAGGCCGACCAGCCGGATCCCGCCGTCGAGGAAGCTCGACCGCCCGGCCGTACAGTACGCCACATCCTCGTCAATCAGCACGCTTCCGTGTACCCGCCACGGGGACTCCAACTGATCGAACGCGATGATCTGGCGGCGCGACGGCGCGGCCCGGAACTGCCAGGCGAGCCGCCCGTCCGAGGCCCGAAGGCAGGTGACACACCCGTCCGCGCAGCCGAAGAGCACGCGGCCCTCCCAGACCGTCGGGGGCGAGTCGATGCGCCCGCCGGCCGTATAGTGCCACACGACCTTCCCCCGCTCGGCGTCAACGGCATACAGCGTGTGGCTGTCCTTGGCCGCGACATAGGCCCGACCCCCACTCACCACGGGAGGCGTCAACCGTCCGCCGAACCGCGCCTCCCATCGCAGCGACACGTCGGCCCCGACCTTGCAGCTCGCACTCCCGCTGCGGCGCGCGTCGTGTCGGTACATCGGCCAGTCGTCGGAGTCCGAGACGTCATCACCAGAACGCGCTGCGGCATCGTAAGCCTCGCCACGGTAGAGCCGTGCGCCGTCCTTGCCCGTGCCGCGAGCCTTCTCGCCTCCGTCGGTTCCAGCGGCCAGGGCATTGAAGCCGCTGAGCTTCACACCGGGATAACAGAAGCACGGGTGCGGCGGCACGTAGAGGAGGCCGTTACAGGGCATGACGCCGAAGCGGCATGCACCGCGGATCCAATCGTTCTGCACGTGCGGCTCGCCCGCGATGCTGACGAACTCGGCGCCGCGATTCTGCGTGATCAGGTATCGCTCGGTGGCCTTGGCGCGGTAGCAGCGGAGATGATGGCCTGGCGTGTGCACCTCGGTCGGATCCACGCGCTGGGTCGGCTTGCCCGTGGCCAGGTCGTAGCCGGCGATCACATGCCCGTCCGCGTGCCAGACATGCCCCCGCGCCACGAACACGTCGTGCCCGAGCATCGCCCGACCGCCGGTCGCCTGCGTCCAGAGCTTTCGGCCGTCCTCCGCGGCCAGAACGAGGATCCTCTTGCCCGTGCCGTGGATGACCTTGCCGCCATGGAGGATCAGCGTCATCCTCCTCTTGCCGTCGGCAACCCGCCAGAGCTCGTCGCCGTCGGTCAGACGCCGGCAAACGATGTGGTCCCTCGTGCAGTACACGATGCGTTGCGCATTCGCCGCCAGCGTGCCCGGAGCATAGAGCCCCTCGTCGACGCGCCAGCGAACGCGGCCGGTCCCGAGATCGACAGCCGCGAATGCCCCCGGCTCGCCCTGGCCCCGCCTCGACGCCGTGCCCGCGAGCCTCACGACGAGGGCGCCGTCGACGTGGACGATCTCCTCGGCGCGCTCGGTTCCGGCGAGCAGTGTGAGCTGCCGACCGGTCGCGGCCTCGAGAGCCAGAACAGGATCGGCCACGCTCGGTGTCACGTAGAGCCGACCGCCACCGGCGACGAGACGCCGGGGTACGCTCTCCGGCCGCGCGCGGAGCGCCCGGTTCTTCCATCGTGCGCCCCGCCAATCGGGCAGGGGGCGCTTCCAGAGCAGCACACCGTTGAAGGCGTCGCGGGCCACGAGCACCCACCGCTCGGAGAACGGCGGCTGCGTGATGCCCGTCAGTCCTTCGTCGATGACGTAGAAGATCCTTCCCTCGGCCGAGACCATCGCGCACAGGCTCGAGGTGTGCTCATGGCTGCGCGACCAGAGCGGGCCGGCCTTCCATTGCAGACGGCGCGGAGGCCCGACCCGCGCGTCCCTGGCGACCGGATTGTTGCCCGCGTCGTGGAGGTGATGGTCCCACTGGTCGATATCGGCCGGCCACGGCTTGACCGTCTTGACCCACTGCTCGCCTTGCCTGCGGCAGAACACACCGCCGGGGCGCAACACCCGCATGATCTCATCGATCGGCACATCGTGGGGCTTATCCGCCACGACCAGGTTGACCAGGTCGTCGCCGTACGGGAGCCTCGCCCCGCCAAGGAGCCGCACCGAGACGGGACCGTAGGTGCCCTGGGCATGGATCGCCGCTCGGGCCCGGGCCAGCTCTTCTCGGCTGGTGGCCAGGCCCTGCACCAGATATCCCTTACCCGCTCGCAGCGCGGCGGTCAGCGTTCCATCGCCGCAGGTGAGGTGGACGACGAGACCGCCTCGGACGCCGCTGGCGTCCAGGATCTCGGCCGCCTTCTCCGCGACCGATGCTTGCACCCATGCCGGCATGCCCGCCGACAACAACACCAGTGCGCCGACGATCATGCGCCGGACCGGTTGCACCGAGAGAGTCGTCATGGTTCATCTCCGAGTCGGCGCGCCGAACGCGCCGGGATGGTTCGGTGTTCACACAAGACAAGCCTAGCCCATGAACATCGGATTTCAAACGGTCGCGAAGCGCTGTGGTCAGGCCCACCCGGCTCGTGAAGGCCGAACCGGCCGTGGCCCGGCTGCATCCTGCCGTTGAACCGCTTTCGATCGGTGCTACACTGCCTGAACGTCAAACCCCTGTCCGCTTGATCCCCTAGGAGCCATGATCATGCCCACACGTAGAGACTTCGTCCGAACCGGCACGGCGGGCCTACTCACTGGCGGCTTCGCCGGGCGAGCTACCGCCGCCGAACCACAAGGCAAGGCGCCACCTCATCCGCCCGCCTCGAGCGGCAGCGAGTTCGGCGTCGTGGTCTCGACGCAGCCCGGCCGCGGCGACTTCAACGTCAAGGATTTCGACTCCGACGCCCAAGCGATCCAACGTGCCTACGACGCGATGGTCACGACCGCCGGCATGCCCAAGACGCTGGTGCTCGACTCCAGCGCGCGTCCGTTCAAGATGGATCGTCCGTTGGACGTGTGGCAGTCGCGGTGCCGCGTCACGGGCACGGGCGGGCTCACCCTCGAGCCGGCCGAGGGCTACACGGGCCCACTGATCCAGACGACGCAGCGCACAGAGACCAAGACCGGCGAGGACGGCGTGATCACCAATCTGATCATGGACAACCTCTGGCTCAACGGGCGCAATCGGTCGTTGGGCGTCAAGCTACGCAACATCCAGCTCTCGACGATTCACCACATCCACGTCCGCTCGACGGACGGGCCGGGCCTGTGGCTGAGTGACGGGTGCATCGAGAACCTGTTCAGCAATCTGATCCTATCCGACCGCTGCGGCAACCGGGAGCGGCCGGCCCTGCTGATCGAGACCGAAAGCGAGAGTCGCCCGAAGCACGTCGGCAACGGTGTGGGAAACATGACGGTCAACAGCACGCACTTCTCCGGAGTGATGATCCACTGGCCCGTGAATCAGGCGCTGCGTATCGCCTGCGGTCCGGCGCCGGTCGAGCAATCCCGGCGGCATCGCAAGATCCAGTTCAGCGGCTGCTACTTCCACGGCCACGGCCGAGCGGACAAGCCGGTGGTCACCCTCGCCGATTGCTTCGAGCTGGCCTTCGTGGGCACGCAGATGCTCGCCTGGCGGAAGGATGGGGCGGTCATGCAGCTTGGCGAGGAGGGCGCGCGGTGGCCCACCGGCATCGTGATGATCAGCCACTGCCTCTTCGGCTCGCGTCCGGATTCGACGACCTCCGGCATCCGCGTGGTCAACGTCGAGGAGAACGCGCCCTGTCTGGCGGTCTTCGGCAACTCCTTCGGCAGCACGGACGCCCGGCTGGGACACGCCGTCGACTGGGGTCCTCAGAGGAACAAGCTGGCGAGTTGGGGCGCCAACGCCGTCCACGTCAAGGGCAAGCCCCACATCGGCGAGCCGCCCGCCGACGCCGATGTGACGCCGTTTGCCTGATGGCGACCGGCGGGAACCCCCTCCGAGGCCCGAGCCGCATGGGGGATGCAACATCGGAGGGCGAGGCCCCCGCCGAGCCGCATGCGACACGCGACCGTGAGGGGGCGTTGCCGTTCGCGCCATCATGCGGGCGATGCGATTCCACAGGGCCCCGCTGGTTCCCGCGGCCTAGCCTTGGCGAAGCCGGGGCCTCAGCGGGGGCCCTTGTCCGCAAAGGCAACGTCTTGCTCGACGCCCTGACGGGGGCGTCACGCATCCCGCAACGATCCGCCGGAAGCCTGCCATCTGACGCATCCTGCTGGGATGTGCTACGATGGTCCCGATCTTGGACTCGAAGAACAGGAGCATCCTCATGAGCAAGCGCACCTCACGTCGCGGGTTTCTCCAGCAGGTCCCGGCCGCCGCCGGAATGGCGGGTCTGGCCCACATGGCCATGGCCGCCGAGAAGCCCATCCAAGGCTTTGACGAGACGGACAGCAACACGCGGAAGGACGCCGTGTGGCGGCCGGTCTCCGACCGCAAGGTGCGTGTCGGTATCGTCGGTTACGGCGTCTGCCGGTTCGGCGCGGCCTTCAGCTTTCAGGACCATCCGAACGTCGACGTGGTCGCCGTCAGTGACCTCTTCCCCGACCGGTGCAAGAAGCTGGCCGAGGTGTGCCGGTGTGAGAGGACCTATCCGTCGCTCGAGGAGATGGTCAAGGACGACACCATCGAGGCCATCTTCCTGGCCACCGACGCGCCCAGCCACGCGCGTCACGCCATGCTCGTCCTCGAGCACGGCAAGCACGTGGCCTCGGCCGTGCCCGCGGCGTTCGGCTCGCTTGAGGACGCCGAGAACCTCTACAACGCCGTCAAACGCTCCGGCAAGAAGTACATGATGTTCGAGACGTCGGTCTATCGAAATGATTGCTACGCCATGCGGACGGTCTACGAGGCCGGCAAGTTCGGCAAGCTGGTCTACTCCGAGGGCGAGTACTACCACTACTCGCACACGCCCATCAACTCATACAAGGGCTGGCGCGTCGGGTGTCCCCCGCTCTGGTATCCGACGCACTCGACGGGCTACCTCGTCGGCGTCTCGGGCGAGAGCTTCACCGAGGTCTCCTGCATGGGCATGCCGAGCCATCTCGACTACCTCCAGCCTGAGAACAACCCCTACAAGAACCCCTTCGGCACCGAGATCGCCCTCCTCCGCACGAGCGGCGGCGGCATGTCGCGGATGCTGATGAGCAAGGATACACCCGGCTACCACGGCGAACGCGGACGCGTCCGTGGACAGCTCGGTTCGATGACGGGCACCAAGTTCGAGGGCAGGGCGGACATCTCGAAGCTGGTCCTGGCCAAGCCGCCCCTCCCGCCGAAGGTCAAGCCCGGCGGCCACGGCGGATCGCACGGCTACCTGAGCAACGAGTTCATCATGGCCATCATCGAAGACCGTCAGCCCCTCGTCGACATCTCGTGGTCGCTGAACATGACCGTCTGCGGCATCGTTGCGCACCAGTCGGCCCTGAAGGACGGGGAACTGATGAAGGTTCCGCAGTACGCGCCGCTGGCCTAGGCCATGGCCGGGACGAGCAACCCGCTTTGAGGAGAATGCCATGCGAGCGAGCAATTGGGCCCACGCACTCATTCCCGTCGTGTTGATGGGCACCGCGGTCGGCGCGTCGACGCCGTTGGCGAGCAAGTTTGAAGGCCCGCTTAAGCCCTTCCTGGGCGAGCCGGTCTGCCGGAAGCAGACTCTCTTCGACGGCGAGCGGATGCCGAACATCGTCGTCGCCGTCGACGGTACGGTCGTTGCCACGTGGGGCAGCAAGGGCATGAAGGTCCGCCGCAGCACCGACGCCGGCAAGACCTGGGCACCGCCACAAACGGTCGGTAAAGGCATTCACGGCGGCGGCGTCACCGTCGATGAGACCACCGGCCATGTCTTCCTCTTCGTCCATCCGTCGCACCCCAAGCGCGACCCCTCGACCACGCCCCGCACCGTCTACCGCAGCACAGATAACGGCAAGACGTGGCAGGTCGCCGAGGCGACCTTCACCAAGGACGTCCGCGGTCACGTCCCGTCGCTCCACATGGCCGAGCACGGTGTCACGCTGCGGCACGGCAAACACGCCGGACGCCTGATTCGCCCGGCGCGGGTCTACAACAACACGCCCACGGCCCGGCTGGGCTACAACACCGCCATCTACAGCGACGACCACGGGAAGACGTGGAAGCCGAGCGAGCCTTTCCCCGAGAAGGGGACCGGCGAAGGCACGTTGTGCGAGCTCTCCGACGGCCGGCTCTACTACAACTCGCGCGTCCACTACCCGAAGGCCAAACGCCCCACCCGGCGGCGGTGCGCCTACAGCGACGACGGCGGCCAGACGTGGAAGGAGTGGGCGGTCGTCGAAATCCTGCCGGACGGCCGTCAGGATCGCGCCTACGGCTGCATGGGCGGGTTGACCCGACTACCGGTCGCCGGCAAGGACATCCTCATCTTCAGCAACATCGACACGCCCCGGCCCGCCCGCGAACGAGCGAGCGTCTGGGCCAGCTTCGACGGCGGCAAGACCTGGCCGGTCAAGCGCCTCGTCGACGCCGAGGCCGGCGGCTACTCCTCGCTGACCGCCGGACGCCCCGGCACGCCGAGCGAGGGCTGGATCTTCCTGCTGTACGAGAAGGGCCCCGGCGAGTCCGGCAAGATCGCCCGATTCAACCTGTCGTGGTTGCTCGAAGGAAAGCCCACCGGTGACGGTAAGGTGCCGACGTTGAGGTAGCACGATGACCAGCTTCACACAGATGACGGGACCGGCGGCGGCCAGGACCGCGGCCTTGCTGCTTGCGGCGGTGGTGACGCTGCCGGGCGAGCCGGTCGTGGGCGAGGCCAACAGCACCTACACCGCCCGTTCCGGCGACCGCCCGAAGGGCGTGATCGACGTGGCCACCTGCCAGTTCCCGGTCAGCGGCGACGTTGCGAAGAACGCATCCTGGATCCGCCGCCAGATGCGTCAGGCCCATGAGAAGGGCGCGAACGTGGTGCACTTCTCCGAGGTCGCCTTGTCCGGCTACGCCGGCGTGGACCGGGAGGACATGGAGGACTTCGATTGGGACGGGCAGCGCGCCGAGCTGGAATCGATCCTCGAGCTCGCCAACGAGCTGGACGTCTGGGTCATCCTCGGCAGCGCCCACCGCCTGAGCGGCGATCACAAGCCGCACAACTCGCTCTACGTGATCGACCCGCAGGGCCGCGTCGTCGAGCGCTATGACAAGCGCTTCTGCACCACCCGCGACCTGCGGCATTACTCGCCGGGCAATCACTTCGCCGTCTTCGACATCAACGGCGTCCGGTGCGGGCTGCTGATCTGCTACGACATCCGCTTCCCGGAGCTCTACCGCCAGTACTGCAAGCGGGGCGTCCGCGTGATGTTTCACTCGTTCCACAACGCCCGCCAGAAGAAGGGGGCCATCCATCCCAAGATCATGCCGCCGACCGCCCAGGCCCGCGCCGCGACCAACAGCATGGTCATCTCGCTGAACAACTCGTCCGCGCCGCACAGTTGGCAGAGCCGGTTCATCACGCCCGACGGCCTCATCCGTGACGAGCTGACCCTGGATGAGCCCGGCGTGATGGTCAACCGCGTGAACGTCGCGACGAAGTTCTACGACGCCAGCCGGCCCTACCGCCTGCAATGCATCGACGGCCTCTGGCACAGCGGCGAGATCGTCGACGACCCACGCTCTAAGGACCGACAGTGCTACTGACCGTTTGTGGTCTGGTCGCTCACGGCTCGGGCGCGATATCTCGGGCATGACAGGCAGCTCCGGCGGTGGTGCGTCAGGACCGCCCCGAGGATCCTCTTTCGATGGAGTTGCGGAGGATAGGCCCGACGTTGCCCAAGGGCTGCGCCGGCCGTTCCAGTGCGGCCCGGTTGAAACGCCTGACATGCAGGGGTATGGCTCCGCTCCCTGGCACGTTGCGGATGGATGCGTGCACTCGAGCCCCGCTGTTCCCAGCGGGGTTGACCGCGATGGCGCATCGCGGTCACGGCGATGACCACAGGACGAACGCGCCGTATCGCGGGGCGAGTGTGGCAGGGACCGAAGGAGGCGACCGCGTTCCGTGGTGGGACGTCAGGACCGCACTGGGGACCCGGCTTCGCCGAGGCTACGCCGCGGGAACGACTGCGGCTCGGTTGCTACGGCCCGGCCGGGACGACCTTCAACCCGATCTCGGACGACTTGTTGGGCAGGTCCAGCCGCGGGCTGTGGGGGCTGTGGACGACGATGCGGCCCTGGAGATCGTGCACGCCGAGCCCGCTACCCTCGTCTTCGGCCTTCAACACGGGGCGGTCACGATCGTCGTAGACGGCGCAATCCACGAAGTCGATGCCACCGTGCTTGCGGGTGAGCTTCGGCCGCAGCAGCGTGGTCAGCAGCGGAAACCCACCCCGTCGTGACGGCTTGCCGCCGTCGCCCAGGCCGACGTCGCGCCACCTGCAGTCGACGAACCGGACCCGCGCCCCGTCGGCCGACTTGTCGTAGACGAAGATACCGCCCTTGGCCGTGTTCTCGATGGTGCAATTGACGAATGCGATCTGACCCTTCGGCCCGTCGTCCTTGACGGCCCCCACGCCGATGCCGACGTCCGCGCCGCCGCGGATGTAGCAGTCCTCCACGCGAAGGGACACGGGGTCGCTCTCGCGGCTCAGGTTCTTCAGGTAGACCAGCACGCCCGCCCCGCGGTTGCCGGCCATGACGCAGCGGCGCATCACGCAATTGACGAGCTTCTCCCGCGCGTGGTTGGGCTCGAAGTCGATCCCCGCCTGGGGGGGTGTCCCGCCCGTGTTCGACAGCACGCAGTTCTCGATCAGCAGGTTGACCGCGCTGATGACGCTGATGCCCTGCCGGTGGTGGTCGTCGCAGACGACGTCGCGGATGACGACGTCGGCACAGTAGCCCAGCTTCGCCGTCGCCCCGAGGTAGATGCCGTCCCCGCCGCTGCTCTCGAGGCGAACGCCCTCGACCCGGACCCGCCGACACCCCATGAAGTCGAGCGTCATCCGCCATTCGGCCTTGTCGTAGGGCTCCCGCTGGTAGTCCTTCTTGCGCATCCGCAGCGTCGCGCCGTAGCCGCGCACGGTGATGTCGGCCGCATCCACGGCCGTGAACATCGAGTCGCCCTTGCCCCGAAACGCTCCCTTCTTGGCCAGCACCACGACGCCCGGCTCGAAGACCAGCTCGAGCCCGCTCCGAAGCTTGATGGGCGTGACGATCCAGTCGGCCCCGACGTAGGGGACGACGACGGTCGCCGCGCCGGAGTCGATGGCCGCCTGGAGGCAGGCCGTGGCGTCCTGCCGATCGAACCCCCACCACGCCGCGTTGGCCACGCTCCGCCTGCCGGCCCGGACGTCTCTGACCGCGTCGGGGTTGGCGGCGTCCGGCAGCGGAGCCTCGGCGCGAGCCGGCCCCGTCGCGGCGGCCAAAGCGAGGATCAACACGAATGCGAACGGACGAACGGCAAGACACGATCGTGCCATGGCGCGGCTCCCTCGGATGGTGAACGGTTCGCTAGGGCCTCAGACCTTCTCGGGCTCCGGATGCACCCACGGGGCGCGATAGCTGCGGCGCAGCAGGCGGTTGGCCTCGTCGTCGCCGGGCACCACGCCCTTGGACGGGTCGTACGCCAGCGTCCGGCCCAGCTTCAACGACAGGTTCGCCAGGATGCAGCAGATGCTCGAGATGCAGCCCTCCTCGATGTCGGCCACGCACCGGCCGCGCGAGGCGATGTTGCGGAGGAAGTCCTTCATGTGCCAGCGAATCGCCGAGGCGCAGTGCTGCTCGAGGCCCTTCTCGTTCTTGTCCTCGGGATACTGGTCGTATTCGTAGAGCGGTGTGCCCGAGGCCGCCGGCGTCTTCTTGCCCAGGGGGTAGTAGTCGTACTTGTGGACGCTGGCCTTCAGCGTGCCCTGATCACCGCGGAGCGTCGCGCTCCAACGGTAGTCGGGGTCGACCGCGTCCCCCCACGCGCGGTGGTTCCACACGATCTGCAGGTCGTCGTAGTCGAAGATCGCCGTCTGCGTGTCGGGCCGGTTCGACCTGCTGTCCTTGTGGACGAGGATGCCGCCGTGCGAGCTAATCCGTTTCGGCCAACCGAGCCCCAGCATCCAACGGGCCATGTCGAGCATGTGGATGCCCATGTCGCCGATGATCCCGTTGCCGTACTCCATATACGCCCGCCAGCCCTTCGGATGCTTGCCCTTGTAGAACGGCCGCATCGGGGCCGGGCCCGTCCACATCTCGTAGTCGAGGTAGTCGGGTGGGTCCAGTTGGGGCGGGTTGAATCGGCCGCCCATCCGGTAGTAGCAGCAGATGTCCACCTGAGAGACGTTGCCCAGCTTGCCCTCGCGGACGATCCGGTCACGGGCCTCGATCAGGTGTGGCGTGCTGCGACGTTGCGTGCCCACCTGCACCACCCGGCCGTGCTTACGGGCGGCCGCCAGCATGGCCTGGCTCTCGACCACGTCCACGCTGGTCGGTTTCTGGACGTAGACGTCGGCCCCCGCCTGGACCGCCTCGATCATGGGCAGCGCATGCCAGTGGTCGGGCGTGGCGATGAGCACGATGTCCAGGTTCTTGGCCTTGAGCATCTCGCGGTAGTCGGAGTAGGTGCGCGGCCGCTTCTTCGAGACCTGCCGGGAGGCGGCGATGTCGGCCGCTTCGTTGAGCAAGCGCCGGTCGACGTCGCAGATCGAGACGATCTCGACCGGCGCGAGTTGCACCAACCGCCAGAGGTCGCACTTGCCGTACCAGCCGCTGCCGATCAGGCCGACGCGTTTCTTCATGCCGGCGAACTCGTCGGCAAACGGGGCGGCGTGCGTCGTCGAACGGCCCAACGCGAGTCCGGCGGCGCCCACGGCACTCCTCTGGAGAAAACTACGTCGGTTCATGGGTCGTATCATCCTCCTGGCTGAGGCGGGCTGATCAAGATCCACCCTACGGTTGCCCACGGCACCCGCTCAGGGCAGCTCGCGAATCCGCAACTGCTTGAACTCGATCGGCGAGCCCTCCGACTCCAGACACAAGTAACCCGTGCTGGGCTGACAGTCGGTGCCGCCCGAGACCTCCTCGCCGTTGACCCACAGGCGGACCTCGCCATTGATGCAGCGGACGTAATAGTGGTTCCACTGGCCGGCGGGCTTGCTCAGGTTCTTCGAGGGGAAGCTCCGGCTGCCGTTGGGCGAGAGCGGCGGGAACGGCTTCATCTTCGACTTGCCCACGGGGAAGACATCGCCGTGACACGTGAACCAGTCGGCCGGCTTCTTGGTCCGCTTCTTGTAGTTCTCGGCGAAGCCCAGGTCGAGCACCTGAACCTCGATACCATGCGGCAGGCCGGGCTTGCCCTCCTTCGTGAGCTTCTCGATCGATTCGTCCGTCGCCCACACGAAGATGCCGGAGTTGCCGCCCTTCTTGCGGTGCACCCATTGGCACGAGAGCTCGAAGTTCGTGAACGTCTTCTTCGTGCGCATCACACCAATCGGCTGGCCGGTGCAGTGCAACACCTTGCCCTTCCACGTCCACGTATCCGGCTTGCAGTTGACGTGGGTGAAGTCCTTGGCCTCCAGGTCGCGCCACCCCGGTCCCGTCCCGTCGAGGCACGCCTTCGGCCGTTCACAGGCGTCGCCCGCGCCGAAGGCGTCACCCGTCATCGCCGCGCCCGTCATCAGGAGGCACGCCACCGTCCACCGCACGCCGTCTCGCAATCCGCAGCATCTCATGAGCAAGTCTCCTTTCGTCGTCGTCATGTCCGGCCGGTGTGTCCTCTCGTCCGTGGGCCTATCGCGCCGACCGGCATGGAGGGCAGTTCGAGGGGCCCCCACCGGCCGGCTGGCGTCCGCCGGACAGGGGGGCTCCGCCGGCGCCGCGATCCATCCTGGCTGATCACCGCGACCGACCGCACCGGTTGCATCAGGCTTCTCGTCAGGGCGAGACCATCACAAAGCCCCGCGAACCCTTCCCGACCAAGCTGCGGGCATCATACATCCCAGCCCCTACCGTGCAAGCGTGGATTCGGCCTCCGCACGATGTTGAGCCTAATGGTGGTGCTGAACCATCGCACGGAACCCGGGTGACTACCGCAAACCCAGCAGAGACCGCCGTCGTCCCACGCGTCTCCCAAGCCAGCCTTACGGGAACCGCTTGCCGCGACGAGGCATCCAAGACTTCGGACCGACAGAACCGCGCTCGGAACCAGGCCCCCCGTCGGGCCTGACAAAGGGGCGTCGACCAGACACATCAAAGCCGTCGTCCCTCCAGAAGCGCGAGCCGGACCCAGATGGAGACAGACCATGAAACCCGTACCCATCCAAGACAAAGCCGCCCTGGTCACCGGGGCCAATCGAGGCATCGGCAAGGCCATCACCGAGGTGCTTCTGGCCAACAAGGCCGCCAGGGTCTACGCGGCCGTTCGAGACCCCGCCTCCGCCGAGCCGCTCGTCGCCGAGCATGGGAGCCGCGTCGTGCCGATCGAGGTCGACCTCGCCAGCGATGACCTCGTAACCGCCGCGGCCGAGAAGGCCGACGACACGTTCATCGTGGTCAACAACGCCGGCATCCTTCGCACGAAGACCGCCCTGTCCGACGGGGCCATCGACGACCTGCGGGACGAGATCGACGTCAACGTCTACGGCCTGATCCGAATCGCCCGCGCCTTCGCCCCGGTTCTCAAGGCCAACGGAGGCGGCGCGTTCGTCCAGTTGAACTCGATCGTGTCGATGAAGTGCTTCTCGGACTTTACCACGTATTGCGCGTCCAAGGCCGCGGCCTACTCGGTCACGCAGGCCCTTCGCGAGCAGCTCGCCGAACAGGGCACATCGGTGGTCAGCGTCCATCCGGGGCCCATCGCAACACGGATGGCCGAGAAGGCGGGCATGACCGAGATGGCCGAGCAGCCCTCCCTCGTGGGCGAGGCCATCGTCGAGGCCCTGCGAACCGGCACCTTCCACGTCTTCCCCGACTCCATGGCCCGGCAGATCGGCCAGGCCTACCGGAGCTTCGCCGAGACCGTCGTGGAGTCCGACATCGGCGAGGAGGCGCCGGCCACGGCGTGATGATCTCGCCGCGACGGGTTCATAAACCGGCATGCCCAAGCGTTGTGGACATGCCAGGAGGACGAAAGAGGGCGTGCAACCCCTCGACCGTCGGCGACCGCATAATCCCCTTGCGCATCCCTCACCCACACGCAACAGTGGCCCCCACCCTCGGTGCCATGTCCACCGAGCCACTGCGAACGCCACACCGACAGGGTTAGCCTGGTGGATCTCGTGCCGGAGCGCACTCGCCCTGCCTGCTCTCACGGCCGAGGGATCACCATGTGGGATTAACTGCCCCATGACCTTGCGCGAAACTGGCACCCCCCTCGCCCGAAAGGCGGTTGCCCTGGCCCGACGAATCGGCGATAAAGGCCGGTAGCGACTGGGGATCGCGTATGGACGCCACTCGGCTGAAACCCTCGTGCCTCTTCATGCAGCGTGCCCTATGTTCGATCGGCCCGGGGAGACGTCTCGTGGGCCATCGGCCGCTCGATGAGCTTCGCACGGCCAGGAAGCTGTCGACGGGCTGGCCGAGCCCCGGATCGAACGGCCTCATCGGCACGGATAGCAACTCGCCGGTTGTCACATGGGAGCATTGTCGGTCGTCGTCTTCCAGAGCCATCTGCGTATCCGCGAGGCCAAGGGCCGCCGGATCTTGGCGGGCCTCGCCGCGGAGAGCCTGACTCGACGTTCAGTCCCGGGCTCCCCCAAGCTCGCCGGCCGGGGGGCGGGGCGATGGCGACGCGACTGAGCGGAAGAGCCCATCATGATGGATGAAGTCAAGTCACGCTACGGGCAGATCAAGCTCTTCGCGGTGCTGGCCGTGCTGGGCACGGCGGCGGCCCGCCTCTCCGTCCAGATCCCCCACACCGAGGTCTTCATCGAGGGTCGGTGGATCTTCGGCTTCATCGGGTTCGCCCTGCTGAGCCGGTGGTGGTCGGCGCTGCTCCTGGCCGCCGTGTTGTCGATCCCCCACCTCTCGGACGTGCCCCTCATCGTGGGATTCCTTGGCAATATGTCCTATGCCGTGCCCTGTCTGGTGGTGATTCGCCCGACGCATGCCCATGTCCTCGATCGCTTCCGCGCCCCCATCGCCTACGCCCTCGGCTGGTTTGTGGTCGTCCTGCTCTGTTACCAGGCCTTCAATACGCCGTTGGTGTGGGCCATCTCCGCTGCGATCAAGGATGCGCCCATCTGGCCCGCCGTCCTGGATGGCTGGCGGACGCAGCCCTTCCTGATCGAGTCCTTGTTGGTCGGGTTGGTCTCGGCGTCCATCATGGCCGCCCTCCGCAGCACGATCCAGCTCCGGCAGACCACGCGGCGCCTCGATCACATCAATCGCATCCTCCTGGCCATCCGCAACGTCAACCAACTCATCACGGAAGAGAAGGACCACGCGCGCCTGTTGGACAAGGCCTGCCAGATGCTCGTCGAGACCCGCGGTTTCTACAACGCTTGGATCGCCTTGCTCGACGAAACCAAGACCGTCGCCACGACGACGGTCTCCGCCGGATTCGATGGCGGCTTCGACGCGATGGCCCGACGATTGAAGGACGGCCAATTCCCCACGTGTATGAGGGAAGCCCTTGCGGGGAATACCGTCGTCGTGACGGCCGACCCGCAAACCGATTGCCCGGAATGCCTTCTGAAAAGCGTGTACGACGACCGGGCCAGCCTGGCCCGCAGCCTGGCCTCAGACGGCCAGCTATACGGTGTCTTCTCGGTCTCGGTCCCACGGGCCTACGCCCTCGACGCCGAGGAGCAGAGCCTTTTCAACGAGGTCGCCGACGACCTGGCCTTCGCCCTGCACAAGCTCGAGGCCGAGCGGCAGCTTCGCCGCCTGGAGCGCGTCGTCAGCACCATCTCTCAGCCCATGTCCTTCGTCTCGAAAAACTACCGTTACCTGGCCGTCAACGACATCTACGCGGAGCTCTACGATGCCGGAGCGGACCAGATCGTCGGAAGCTCCGTGGCCGATTTCTGCGGCCAGGCCGTCTTCGATGCCGGGATCAAGCCGCAACTCGACCGCTGTCTTGCCGGCGAGACCGTCCGCTACGAAGTTCAGGTCGACTTCCCCGGCAAAGGCACGCGCTGGATGGAAATGGAATATACGCCGTACCGCGACGAAAACGGCGAGATCACCGGCGTCGTCTCGCACGGCCTGGACATCACCGAGCGCAAGCGGGCCGAGCGAGAACTCCGTGAGAGCGAGGCGAGGTTTCGCCTGACGTTCGACCGGTCGCCGATCGGGGCGGCTATCGTGTCGACCGATTTCACGTTCCAGGACGTCAACGCCGAGCTATGCCGGATCTCCGGCTACACCAAGCAGGAGCTGGTCGGATCGCCCATCACCAAGCTCGTCCATCCCGATGACGTCGCCGAGGATATGGAGAGAGGCAACCAACTGGTGATGAGCCAGGTCGACCGGTACGACCGCGAGGAGCGATGCATCCGTAAGGACGGCCAAATCATCTGGATCAGGCTGTCGGTCAATGTCGTGCGAGGCACGGCAGCGGGGTCGCCCCATTTCCTCACGAAGGTGCAGGACATCACCGAGCGCAAACGGGCGCAGGATGCCCTTCGGGAAAGTGAAGAGAAGCACCGGCTGCTGTTCGACAACGCTGACGTGATGGTCTCCGTGTACGACCGCGACGGCGTCTGCAAGCACATGAATCAGAAGGTAGCTGCCCTGTTCGGCGGCCAGCCACAGGACTTCGTGGGCAAGTCCTTTCGCGAGCTGCATCCCGAGGCCAGCGACAAGTACCTACGCCGTGTGCGAGAGGCCATCGACTCAGGCGTCTCGCGGGACTACGAGGACGAGGTCGCTTTCCCAACAGGCAACCGCTGGCTCCTCACCAGCGTCCATCCGATTCCGGATGCCGCAGGGCGCGATCACGCCGCCCAGATCATCTCGCAGGACGTCACCGAGCGCAAGCGGGCCGAGGAGGCCCTCAAGGAGAGCGAGCGACTCCTCAACGCCACGGCCGAAATGGGCAAGATCGGAGGCTGGGAGCACGACTTGAGCA
Organism: uncultured Planctomycetales bacterium; assembly: GCA_964622545.1. Lineage (GTDB taxonomy): Bacteria > Planctomycetota > Phycisphaerae > UBA1845 > JAFGLZ01 > JAFGLZ01. The sequence goes on from CAZUQM010000015.1 coordinate 136,550, forward strand.
CGGGCGAGGCCGTCTGGACACGTCCCCTGTTCGACATCGTGCAAGTCCCACTCGATGAGGAGCCCCCGGGCACCGACGAGCATCTCAGCTACTACCCGCCCGAGGACCGCGAGGTCCTCCTGCAGGCGTACAACCGGGCCGTTGAAGAAGGCGTCCCCTTCGATCTCGAGCTGCAGGTCCATACCCACAGCGGCCAGCGCATCTGGTGCCGTGTGCAGGGCGAGCCCGTCTACGAGGACGGCCGGTGCGTGAAGATGCGCGGCACGTTCCAGGACATCACCGAGCGGAAGCAGATCCACGAAGCCCTTCGCGAAAACGAGGAAACGCTTCGCGGGATCTTCGACACCGTGCCCTCAGGACTGATCCTGGTCGATGCCACCGGCCGGGTCCTTTTCGCCAACAACCGCATGGCCGAGTTGTGGGGCGGCACGGTCGAGGAGATTGTCGGCAGCACCTACCTGGAGCACACCCACGGCTCGGAATCGGTTGAGGCGCGAGAGAAGATGTTTCGGTTGATTCGCGGTGAGATCGACCACGTCTCCCTCGAGCGGCTGTATCAGCGGAAGGATGGCTCGACCTTCTGGGGCCATCTGTCGGGCCGGAGGGTGCATCACCCGGACGGCACGTTTCGGGCCCTCGTCGGCGTGATCACCGATGTCACCGAGCGCAGACAGGCCGAGGAGGCCTTACGCGAGAGCGAGCAGCGCTACAAAACGCTCATCTACCGGATCCACGTCGCCGTGGTGGTGCACGATGCCGATACGAGGATCATCGCGGCGAACCCCAGGGCGCAAGAGCTGCTGCGATTGACTGAAGACCAAATCCTGGACAAGGCCGCTGAGGACCCCGTCTGGGTCTTCGCTCGCGAAGACGGCGAGCCCATGCCCGTTGAGGAGTATCCGGTCAACCAGGTCCTGGCCACGGCCCAACCCTTACGGGATATGCTGCTCGGCGTGTCCGGCCCGGACGGCTCCGCCACGCTGTGGTTCCTCGTCAATGCGGATCCGGTGCTGAACGAGAGGCAAGAGGTGGAACAGGTGATCGTGACGTTCGTCGACGTCACGGAGCGCACGTTCGCCGAGGAGGCCCTCCACGAATCGGAGACCCGCTACCGCACCCTCTTCGAGTCCGCCGGCGAGGCCATCTTCCTCGCCAGCAGCGAGGTCTTCCTGGAATGCAATCAGAAGGCCCTCGACATGTATGGCTGCTCTCGCCAGGAGCTGATCGGCCACTCCCCGCTGGAGTTCTCTCCCCTCGTGCAGCCGGACGGCAGCGATTCGGCCGAGAAGGCGCGACAGAAGATCAGCGCCGCATTGGACGGAGATCCCCAGCTCTTCGAGTGGCAGCATAGGAGGGCCGACGGCACCGCGTTCGACGCCGAGGTCAACCTGAATCGCATACAGCTCGCCGGCAGCCCACACATCCTGGCGGTTGTCCGCGATATCACCGACCGCAAGCGAGCCGAGCGGGAGTTGCGCGAGAGCACCGAGCGCCTCCGCCTGGCCTTGCAGGCCGCCTCCATGGGCACCTGGGAGTGGGACCTCATCCACGATCGAGTGACCTGGTCGCCGGAGACCATGAGCATCTTCGGCACCGACCCCGAGGGTTTCGGCGGCACCTACGAGTCCTATCTCGGTTTCGCCGCACCCGAGGAGCGCGACCGCGTGCATGAGGTGGTCAGCGAATTCCTGCGCCGCGCGCACGAGTCCTCGGTGATCCAGTACGAACACGAAATCGTGCGGGGCGACGGGCTGGCAGGCTGGATCGAAGTGCGCGGCATGGTCTTCCTCGACCAGCAGGGCCAACCCGCCCGGATGACCGGTGTATGCACCGACATCACCGAACGCAAGCAGGCCGAGGAGGCACGCCAGAAGCTCGAATCGCAACTCCGCCAGGCCCAGAAGATGGAGGCCATCGGCCAACTCACCGGCGGCGTGGCCCATGACTTCAACAACATGCTCCAGGTCATCAACGGAGCCACCGAGCTCGCCCTCGACGACCTCGAACCCGACCATCCCGCTCGCGAGTCCCTCAACGACGTCGTCCAGGCCGGTCAGCGGGCCGCCTGGCTCGTTTCCCAGCTCCTGCTCTTCAGCCGACGCCAGATCATGCGCCCCGAACCCCTGGACCTCAACGAGACCGTGGCCGATCTGCTCAAGATGCTGGGCCGCGTCATCGGCGAGCACATCCAGCTCCAGTGGCACCCGGGCCCGCAGCTCAGAGCGATCCAAGCCGATCGCACGATGATCGAACAGGTCCTGATGAACCTTTGCGTCAACGCGCGCGATGCCATGCCCGGCGGCGGCGTTCTCACCATCGAGACGCATGACGTCACCATCGACGAGGACTACTGCGTGAGCCACTCCTGGGCACGACCGGGACACTATGCCCTGCTCACCGTGAGCGACATCGGATGCGGGATGGATAGTGAGACCATCGCTCACATCTTCGAACCCTTCTTCACCACCAAGGGCAAAGGCCAGGGCACGGGCCTGGGACTCGCCACCGTCTACGGCATCGTCAAACAGCACGACGGCCTCGTCAACGTCTACAGCGAGCCCGAGGGCGGGTCCGTCTTCAAGCTGTTCTGGCCGTGCAGCCGGGCCGACCTCGAACAGCCCGATGCCGTCCCCGAGGCCACGGCCGTCGGGGGGACCGAGACCATCCTCCTGGCCGAGGATGACGAGATCGTCCGTAGGTTGGCCCAAGCCGTCCTCGAGCGGGCGGGCTACACCGTCCTCATCGCGACCAACGGAAGAGAAGCGCTCAGCCTGTTCGAGAGGTACGCCGACGAGATCGATATGGCCTTGTTGGATGTGGTCATGCCCGAGATGGGCGGACGAGAAGCCTATGAGCGGATGCGCGCCGTCCGACCAAACCTTAAGGCCATCTTCGCCAGCGGCTACAGCGAAAACGCCATCCACACGAACTTCGTCCTCGATCAAGGCCTCATCTTCATCCAGAAGCCCTTCGGCCGAGAGGCACTCCTCGGCGCCGTGCGCGAGGCACTCGATCGCGAGTGACCCCGTATCCCTTCTCACTGTCTCGAAGACGATCGGCGAAAGACCCTCGTCAGGCCTGAGCAGGACCGTCCAACCGACCCGACACGAGGCAATCGCCAGATACGGAAGGCCATCAGGCCGGTCCTGGCATGGCAACGTTTTGCGGCCTAAAGGCCTTCGACGATTCGCAGGGACCTATTCATAAAGCATTATAGTTAGTTGATTTGCAATCGCGCGGAAGGAGGCGATGGTTCCTGAGAATCAGCAAGAGATTGCAGAGCATATGACTTGTGGCTGATGGTGTCCACAACGATCTCGGTTTCTTCTTGATGGCTTTGTATAATCCTTTACAATAAGGTCCTTAAGCCATGGCTATCGGTGGGAGGTGAAAGGGTCATGAGAGAACCTCAACGTGTCGCAGATGGCTTCCGGCCGCGCACGTTGTCCAGAGGTCGCCACCCAGAACCCTACCGAGAACCCAGTCGGTCAAGATCGGTCGGAAAACGCCCCAGCCAGGGACCGGCTGCAACGTCTCGACGCGGACCTGCATGGCTTTCGGCCTGCTAGCCGACCGTTCGGCGCGATACGTTTAAGATCAGGAAGCCGCGTGCATGTCGCCTCACCCGAGCGATGAAGACCTCATGCGATTGGCCGAAGGCGCTCTGCCCGAAGGCCAGGCTCGCGCGGTCTCCGACCACCTTGAGGCATGTCCCGACTGCCACAACCGTTTCACGGCCTACACGGCAAACGAGGCCTTGGCCTCCGACCTGTGCCAAGCCTTCCAGCGCCAAGCACTGCACGAGCTACCCAGCGATGCCGGTACCGTGCTCGACCTGCCGCGACCCGATCCGGTGGATCCTCAGATCCGCGGCTACCGCATCCTCGGCAGGATCGACGAAGGCGGCCAGGGCGTCGTCTATGAGGCCATGCAAGAGGCCACCCGCCGGCGCGTCGCCATCAAGACCCTGCTGCACGGTCGGTGGGCGTCCGGACGCGACCGCGATCGGTTCGTCAAGGAGATCGAGCTGGTCGCCTCGCTGCAACACCCCAACATCGTCACGATCTACGAGAGCGGCCTGTCCAAGAACCTCTGCTATTTTGCCATGGAGTTCGTCGAGGGGCTGCCGCTCAACAAGTACGTCGCTTTGCACGACCTGAACACGCGGCCCATCATCGAGATCATGGAGAAGGTCGCGGCCGCCATGGCCTACGCTCACGATCGGGGCGTCATCCACCGCGACCTCAAGCCGCACAACATCCTGGTCGATGCCGGCGGCGAGCCCCGGCTCCTGGACTTCGGCCTGGCACGGCTCCTGCCGCCGACCCGAGAGGACGGCACCTCCGATGCCGACGAGACCGGCACGGTCCACATCAAGGGGACGCTGGAGTACATGTCGCCCGAGCAGGCCGGCGGCCAGTCCAATCTCGTCGGCGCCTGGTCGGACGTCTATTCCCTCGGCGTGATCATGTACCGGCTGCTGACCGGACAGCCGCCCTATGTCCTGCAAGGCGCCACCCCCGAATCGCTGCGACGAATCCAAGAGCAGGAGCCGCCGCTGCCCTCCAAGATCGCGCCACACCTCGACACCGATCTCGAGACGATCGTCATGAAGGCCCTGGCCAAGGACCCGGCGCACCGATACCAATCCGCCGACAACCTCCACCAGGACCTCCGTTGCTGGCTCGACGGATCGCCGATCGCCGCGCGCTCGGCCAGCAGCCTCTACGTGCTCCGCAAGCTCGTCAGCAAACACCGCTACGCAGGGATCACGGCCGCGCTCGTGGCCGTCATCCTGCTGAGCGCGGGCGTCGTCAGCACGTCGTTCTACCTCGAAAGCCAGGGCGCGCTGGCCCGCGCCGAAGAGTCCGACGAAGCCGTCCTCGCAGCCAACCAGGCCCGCGAGCAGTTCGTCCATCTGGCCACGCACCAGCGGACCGTGGGGTGGATCCTGCTGTCCTGGCATCAAGATCGGCCCGACGAGGCGATGGCCTTGCTCCAGGTCCTGCCGAAGGACAGCCCCGAACGCCTCGCCTGCGTCTTCCTGCTCGATGTGCAACCCTTGGACCAGAAAGCTGACGACCTGCGAAGGCAACTCGGTCCCGACCGCGCCTTCCTCGCCGAGTACTTCATCGGAGAGCACGGCCTGCACGACGGCGACGTCAACGGTGCCGTCGAGGCCTTCCAACGAAGCCTGGACCTCAATGATCGCGGTTGGTTCGCCGAGCGAGCACGCCACAGACTACAAACCCTTCAGAAGCAACAGCGGCCCATAGCGGCGATCCACAGGAAGGGGGCTCGACCATGAGCAGGAGACCCCCGGCCATCGATTCCGATGCCGCCGCGCCCACGATGTCGAGGCAAGCCCAGCCACCCAAGGGCCTGACCCTGATCGAGCTGCTGGTCGTCGTGGCCGTGATATCGGTCTTGATAGCCGTCCTCGTGCCCACCATGCAGCACGCCCGCCAGAAGGTCCGCCGGCTGACCTGCCAGGCGCATCTTCGCGAGGTGGCCCAAGGCTGGAGCATGTACCTCGACGATCATGACGAGCGCTTCCTGACGGGCCGAAACAGCGAGATCAACTACGGCGGTGTGCAGGGCGAAGGCGCGCCGGAGTACGGTTCCGATCCGAATCGACCCGTCGACAAGCCCGTGAACCCCTACCTTCATCTCAACAAGGTCGTCCGCAGCGGGGCGGACGTCTTCCATTGCCCGGCCGATGCCGGCAGCCGGCGTGTCAAGCCCAGCAGCTTCAGACACTACGGCACCAGCTACATGATGAACCACATCCTGGTCGGGCAGGGCCGGCTCGCCGTCGCGCCCCACGACCCCTGCCGGAATGTGCTGATCCAGATCAGCCAGCGGCTGGAGCGCCTCAAGCGCTCGAACGTTCGGAAACCCTCACGGCTGCTCCTGCTCGGCGATTTCGGTTGGTACGCGAGTTGGTACTTCACCGTGCCCGAGTCGATGGCCTACGCGTGGCACGGCGACCCGGACTACCAGAACATGGCCTATCTCGACGGCCATGTCGACTACGTGCGGATCATCAAGGGCGTTCACACCACGGCGGACTACACGCTGGTTCCGTTCGAGGATCTTCAAGAAACCGTCGTCACGTTGCAGGTCGCCGCGAGCGAGGACGGGTAGACGGCCTACGCGCGGGCACGCAAGGCTGGTAGGGCGGACTGACCCTTCAGGGGATGCAAAGGAAGCGGGGAAGGCAGGACCATGTGGACCTCACTCATCGTTCAGCGGCGCCGGAAGCGAGGCGCGTTCGTCGCATGCGCCGTCCTGGCATTTTCACTGTCTAGCGGCGGGGCGTCCGCGGCGGTCTGGTACGTCGATGACGATGCCCCCGACGATCCCGGCCCCGGACAGGTCTCCCTGAGCGATCCGGCCGAGGACGGCTCGCAAGACCACCCCTTCGATGCGATCCAAGAGGCCGTGGACGCGGCCCAAGCCGGTGACGCGATCGCCGTCGCCCCGGGCCTCTATCAAGGTCCGGGCAACCGCGACATCCGCTTCGCCGGCAAGGCGGTCACCCTGTTTGGTGGATCGGACCTGTCCGGGCCCTCACCCGCCCGCGCCGTCATCGATTGCCAGGGCTCGACGTCCGACCCGCACCGCGCCTTCCTCTTCGACGGTGATGAAGGCCCCGAGACCGTCGTGGACGGTCTGGTCGTCGGCGGGGCCGTGGCCGACGGAAACGGCGGCGGCATCCTCTGTTCCGGCAGCGCCTCACCGACGATCCGAAACTGCCTCCTCGTCGCCAATAGGGCCTCGCTGGGCGGGGCGATCTACGCCGCCGATTCCAGCGCGCCGACGGTCATCCACTGTACGGTCGTCGCCAATCACGGCCAGACAGGCGGCGGTCTCCACGGCGCCGAGACCAGCTCGCCCCTCGTGCGGAACAGCATCCTCTGGGCGAACGCCGATGACGGCGAAGACGCCCTGGCCGCCCAGGTCGCCTGCCCTCAGCAGGCCAGCGTGAGCTACTGCTGTGTGCAGGGCTACACGGGCCAGCCCGTCTACGCGTGGGGCTTCGACGAGCCGGGACCGGCCTACGCCGAGGGCTCGGGCGGTCTGCCCGAGGCGGTCGCCACGGGCACCGTCAGCGATGTCGGCGTCCGCGGCAATGCCGTCCGCATGCCGCAAGGCGTCGATGCGTACGTCGACATGGGGTCGTTCAACCTGCCGAAGGACTCGGGCTCGATCGAGATGTGGATCAATCCCGATCCGATGACCACGCAGGATGCCTACCACACCTTCAGCAAGGGCGATGATGGCGAAGGTCCCGATACGTGGGCGGCCTCGGTGATTCTAGGCAGAAGCGGCGACCTTCAAATCATGACCGGCCTGACCAACAGCTTCCACGCCACCGAATACGGCGCGATCACCTTCGGCGAGTGGCAGCACCTCGTCGTGGCTTGGAGCCCTTCCGGCGTGCGATTTCTCATCAACGGCCAAGTCGTCCCCAACCGAATCGAGCGCGGACTGTTTCAGGCCGCCCAAGATCCGGCCATGCCCGTCGGCCTGGCCAAGTGGGGCGGCACCTACTATAGCGGAGCGGCCTATCGCGGCGCCGTCGATGAGCTCCGCATCTACGATCGCTCGCTCTCCGAACAAGAAGCCGCCAACGCCTACGCCGGCGGATTGACCGGTGACCCCGCCCCCGGTCTCACGCTAACCGGCGCTGGAAACCTCGGCGCCGACCCCCTCTTCGCCGACCAGACCGGCCCCGACGGCGAGGAGGCAGCCTGGCACGACAACGACTACCGCCTGCTCCCGGCTTCTCCCTGCGTCCATGCCGGCGACCCGGCGGCGGAGGTGTCCGGACAGACCGACCTGGACGGCGACCCGCGCGAGCTGCTGGGCCGTGTGGACATCGGGGCGGACGAGGCCACGTCGCCGACCATCCTCAACATCACCCAGGGCACGCAGCACGAGACCATCCAGGCCGCCCTCGACGCCGCCGTCGACGGCGACGAGATCGTCCTCGATCCCGGCGTGTATCTCGGCCAGGGTAATCGCGACCTCACCTGGAACGGCAAGGCCGTCACGGTCCGCAGCATCGACCCCAACGACGAGTCCATCGTCGCAGCCACCGTCATCGATCCCCAACGAGAGGCCCGCGCCGCCACGTTCTCGAATGGCGAAGGACCGTCCGCCAAGCTCGCCGGTGTGACGATCCGGCATGCCTACGCCGAGACCGGCGGAGCCATCCTCTGTGACGGAGCCAGCCCGACTATCGAGGGATGCGTCTTCACCGCCAACCTAGCTCTACGTGGCGGGGCCATGGCGTCCGCCAACAGCGCCGAGCCGAACATCGTGCGCTGTCGGTTCGCCAGCAACGCGACCGGCCTGGGCCAGGGCGGTGCGATCCTGTGCACATCGGGCGGCGGAGCCGTCATCGCAGACTCCGATTTCAACCTCAACGCCGCGGGTCAAGGCGGCGGTGTTTTCATCGAGCAAGGCGGCTCGGCTTCGTTCCTTGCCTGCTATTTCTACCGGAATGCCGCCAGCAGCGGCGGAGCGATCTGCGTCACCGACGGCGGCAACGCTGACGTTCGATACTGCGAGTTTGTGCACAACTACGGCTACAACGCCGGCGGAGCTATCTATCTGATCGGGGCAACGGCGTCGGTCGCGGATAGCCTGTTTCACGCCAACAACTCTGCCTACTTCGGCGCGGGCGTTTGTGTCCAGACGGCAGGCCATCTCAACATCGATCGCTCGATGATACTCTGGAACGTTGCGACGGGATCGGGCGCCGGGCTTTATGTCGCCGTCAACAGCTCAGCCGACCTCGCCAACTGCGTCCTCTACCGGAACGGCACCGACGGCGCTGTCAACGAAACCGCCCAGATCGCCAAAGAACGTCAAGAGATCGACGGCGTCATCCTCGAAGGCGAGGTCGCGATCCGCTACTCCTACATGGAGGGCTGGTCGGGTTGGCTCGGCGGCGTGGGCAACTTCGGTGGCGATCCCTTGCTGACACCGGACGGCCACCTCCGTGCCGACTCGCCCTTGATCGACGCGGGCGATCCCGATTTCACACCGACAGCCGATAGCCTCATGGACTGGGACGGCGATGACCGAGTCAACGGCGACCGTATCGACATCGGCTTCGACGAGTTCCACGATCAGGATGCCGACGGTCTGCCCGATTGGTGGGAGCGTGACTATTTCGGTTCGACCACCGAGGCCGAGCCCGGTGCGGACGTCGACGCCGATCTGGCGAGCAACCTCCAGGAATACGAACGCTACGGCACGGATCCCAACCGGCCGCCCCTGTTCGTCGATGCCGCAAGCGGTGACGACGCCTACGACGGCCTGACCGCATCTTGGGACGGCACCCACGGCCCCAAGGCCACGATTCAAGCGGCGATCGATGCCTGCCAAGACGGCCAGACGATTCTCGCCTTGCCGGGCACATACGCGGGCGTCGGCAACCGAGAGCTGGACTTCAACGAGACAGGGCTCGCTTTGCGTTCGATCGACGGACCCGATGCCACCGTCATCGACTGCGAGTCCGAGAGCGAGGCCATCTTCCGAAACAGCATCGCCGACGCCTACTGCGCTATCGAAGGCTTCACCTTCACCGGCGGCGCGCGAAACCGCGGCGGAGCTTTCGAACTCCAGTACGAGGCCTTGCTCTTGACCGATTGTGTCTTTGCCGGCAATCAGGCCGACACCGAAGGTGGTGCGATGGTCCTGGACCGGATGGACGTCACGTTTGATGACGTGATCCTGGGCGAGAATACGGCGCCGGAAGACACGGCCGACGCCGCGGTGATCGACCGAACACACGTCTACCTCGCGGGTGATCTTCGTATCGATCATGGGCGAATGGATGTCGGCTCGACCTGGTTCCACGGACCGGGCACGCTCAGGTTGGCCCAAGGCGCCGAGCTTCGCATTTCGTCCGTCGAAGGCAATCGGCCCACGGAGATCCGGAGCAACATCGACGGTCCCGGAGACGTGGTCGTCGATGCCGGGTGCCAGTTGTATCTGGGCGAACAGGCCATCCTAGACCTCCATCGACAGCCGGGCGACACCTGCGCCTACGCCCAGGGCGGCCGAGCCATCCTCAATGGCGCCCTCGTCGCTCAGCATGAGGCCGTGGTCCGCAATACCACCATTTGTGTGAACGAAGCCTACTTCCAGAGCGGCAACCTCATTCAGTCCAACGACATCACGCTCCTGGAAGCCTCCTCCGGCTCCGGAGGCCAGTTCTACGTCGACGGAACCAGCACGATCACCGACAACGTCATCGTCTCCGAAGGCGATCGCTATCTCGACCTCGACCCCGATCCCCAAAGCCCGACCCGGCCGACCATCACCAACAATCAGATCAGCGTCGTGATCAAGCGGCGCGAGCCGGCCGACCAGGGTACGCTGCTCGAACTCCGCGCCCTGGACTACGACGCCGGCACGCCCGTCAACCCCTACGCCTCAGCCGGGGCCTTCCGCTCGCCCACCAGCCCGGGCTTCACGGCCGATCCGTCGGCCAACTGGGTGCTCGAGGCCCTCACGATCGAGACCGAGGCCAAGCTCAATCTCACCAACCGCCAGGGGTTCGTCTTCCAGCAGGACACGACCCATCTCGAGACGGCCTATGTCAGCGAGCTGCGGCTCTATCCGAACGCCGTGCTCAACACGGCCTATCAGACCCTCTACTATGGCGACCTGGTGCTCCTGGACGAGACCGGTGCGGAGATCGAGCGAAACCCCGACCTCGCTCAGCCCCTTGCCAACGGGGCCCGTCTCGTCAACGTGCCGCTGCTCGGCTTCTCGCTCAACACGCTCAGGATGGAAGACGATACCGACTTTGAAACCCGCGTTCGAAGCCGCCTGACCAACCGGCAACCCCTGGATCCCAACGACCCGAACTATCAGCCCATCGACCCCGGCAATCCCGAAACGCCCCTCGGCGCCATCGTTCGCAGGGATGTCGTCGTGGGCGGTGTCGAGACCGGGGTCATGGAGATGCGCACGCTCGGGCCCGATCCGCACCCCACCGCGGACAACGTCGCCGCCAAGGCCACCTTCGATCGCGCCGGCGAGGACGCCATCACGATCACCTTCGACTACCTCTTCCTTGCCGAAGACGACGCCAACCTGCCGTTCGATCCCAACACCGAGCTGGTCGTGTCGCTGAGCGATCATTGGGACGTGGATCAGAGCGGCTTCGAGGTCGCGCGGGTCCGCCCGCCCGCCCCCGGCCGGCCCGGCTCGCTCGGCAGCGATCGGTTCGGCAGCTTCTACGCCGTCGTCCCACGCGGCGAGCTCAACTTCTCGCGGGCCACCTACGTGCAGCTCGAGCTTCGAGGCCGGTATGCGCGATGTTACGTCGATAACTGGGACCCGATGATCCAATGCTGGGGCTTGTGCGGCAATGTGGACGGGGTGGAGGGGGTCACCATGTCCGACTACCTGGTCCTCCTCGCCGAGGTCACCGGCCAACTCACGACCCAACCCGACCGAACGTGGTGCGTCGACCTGTTCCACGACGGCTACGTCGACATCAACGACCTGCTGATCTACACCGAGGCGGCCGGAACCGGGTCGGGCTGGTGCGGCGCGCCCGCGGAACAGCAGGCCCCGGCCGGCGGCGCCGCCGAGCCCGAAGCCGACGATCCGAACGCCCCCGCCATCCCCAACCTCGGGACCTCGCTCATCCTGGCCGGCAAGTCGCACGCCCCCTTGGACGAGAACAGCTACGTCTATGCCTACGACCCCGAGGCGGGCCCTGTGGGCAAATGGCTGCCGGGCGTGTCCGATACCGCAAGAACGGGTCGGCTCGCCGTCGATACCTCGGGCCACCTGTTTCAGGTGCATGCGGGCCGAGGCCTGATCGACCCCTTCACCGGAGAGGTTGCTGCCGCTCCGCGGGACGACCTGAGCTGGAACGGCCACGCCGTCCACCTCGGTATCACCGAGGCGTCGGGCGGCCTGCCACTGCTCGATGTCGAGGCCCATCCGTCCGATCCCAATCGCTTCGTCGTCATGCCCGTGCAGGTCACGCTCAACGGTACCGGCTCGCCGATCCGTGCGGCCGCCGAGATCCGGCTGGTCGACGAGGGCGGCTACGAGGTATCCGGGCTCTACTATCCTGACCCCAACACCCCCTCGAACATCATCCCGAGCGATGACGCCCTATTCGTCCTTCCCGAACCGGACTACACCGGACTGAGGGAGGTGGAGGTCGATCACGAGCAGCAGGTCTATGTCCTCAGCGCCGAGGCGGTGGGCGATAACGATTGGCTCATGATCTACGACGGCAAGACAGCCCCGCCCGAGATGACGCCCGTCCTGCTCAGCGACGTCCTCGAGGCACCCACGGCCATGGAGATCTCGCGATTCGACGACACCACGCTCTACCTGGCCTCGAGCTTGAACGACGCCGACGCCGGCACGACCCGGATCCACCGTTTCACCATCACCCGCGACGGCACGGGCCGCGCCACGGGCCTCGCGATGGATCCCGACGACCCGAACCGCCCCGCTTGCGAGACCATCACCATCCAGAACATGCGGCACGTCATGAGCATCGTCGAGGACGCCGAGGGGACCGTGTGGGTGGTCGGCGTAATGGCCCCGACCTTCGATCCCAACGGAGTGGATTATCCCGACCCCGCCGACGGCGTCTTCACGCAGCCGACGATGGCGAGCATCCCCTACGGTCAGACCGACCCCGTCGTCGCGACCGATCTGGCCTGCGACGACCTGGCCCTGCCGCTGTCGGCCGTCTTCGTGACCTCGAGCGGAGCCGGCAGCCACACCCTGACGGTCCAATCGAACCCGCCGGCAACGGGCAACGTTCATGTCGAGCCGGGGCTCGGTGAGTTCCCAAACGGCGAAACCGTGATCCTGACCGCCGCGCCCAAGCCCTTTGCGGCCTTCCAGGGCTGGACCATCTACGAGGGCAACGCCCCCGGTGATCCCAACACCGCGGTCACCGATGCGAACAATCCGTTGACGCTGGTCATGACCCGAGACATGTACGTCCAGGCCGACTTCATCATCGTCTGTGGAAGCGGCTTGGAGCCGATGGCGTTGCCCTTGCTCATCTGTGGTGGGGCCGTGATGTGGGTGGGCGTGATCCGTCGAAGGGGGCGACGCGCTTGATCGCATCGCCGCCGTCAGGGGCGGGGCCTACAGGTCCTCGTCGAACGCGTCGTCGTACTCGAACTCGGCGGTCTGGCCGCGCGTCACGCCGGTGTCGTTCATCGCCTCCCATTCCTCCTGCGTGACCATCACCTCGCGGGCCTGGCTGCCCTTGTACGGCCCGACGATGCCCGCCTCGGCCATCTGATCGATGATGCGGCTCGCCCGACCGTACCCGATCGTCAGGCGCCGCTGGAGAAGGCTGACGCTGCCCCGGCCCGACTCGATGATGATGGGCACCGCCTGCTCGAAGAGCGCGTCGCGCTCGCCCCCCGACGAGCCGCCGCTCTTGCCCAGATTGATCAGCTCGGGATGGAACTCCGGCTGCGTCTGCTCCGATAGGAACGCGATGGTCTGCTTCAGCTCCTCGTCACTGACGAAGGTGCCCTGGGCGCGGACCAGCTTGCTCGTGCCCGGCGGCAGGAACAGCATGTCGCCCTGGCCCATCAGCACCTCCCCGCCGTTCTGGTCGAGCACGATCCGCGAGTCCATTCGACTGGCCACCCGGAACGACACCCGGCAGGGCATGTTGCTCTTGACCAGACCCGTAACGACCTTCGCCTCCGGACGCTGCGTGGCCACGATGATGTGGATGCCGACGGCGCGGCTCTTCTGGGCCAGTCGCGACAGATGATGCTCCACCTCCTTGGCGGACATCATCATCAGGTCCGCGAGCTCGTCGATCATGATGATGATGTACGGCAGCGGCAGCGGGATCTTCGACCGCTCCTCGTCGCTGGCCGGCTGGAAGATCTCGTCCAACTCCTCGCGGGTCAGCGTGTTGTACGCCGCGATGTTCCGCACGCCCGCCTCGGCGAGCAGCTCGTAGCGCTCGTCCATCTTGGTCGTGGCCCAATCGAGGATCATCTCCGCCCGGCCCATGTCCGTCACGATCGGGCACATCAGGTGGGGCACGTCCTTGAAGATGCTCATCTCGACCATCTTCGGATCGACCAGGATCATCTTGACCGTGTCCGGCCGCTGCGTCATCAGCACGCTCATCACGATGCTGTTCATGCACACGCTCTTGCCCGAGCCCGTCGTCCCGGCGATCAGCATGTGCGGCATCTTGGCCAGGTCGCTGATCAACGCGTGACCGCTGGCGTCCTTGCCCAGAAACAGCGGCAACTGCATCTTGCCGAACCGCGAGCCGGAGGCGTTGATCAGCTCCTTAAGCCGGACGTTCTCCTTGTCGACGTTCGGCACCTCGATGCCGATCGTGCTCTTGCCGGCCAGCGGCGCCACGACCCGAACGTTGGGCGCCTTCAGCGCCCGGGCGATATCGTTACTCAGGCTCGAGATCTGGCTGACCTTGATGCCCGGGCTCAGCTCCAGCTCGTACATCGTGATGACCGGACCCGTGTCGATCTCGACGACCCGGACGTCCAGGCGGAACTCCGACAGCGTCCGCTCCAGCACGACGGCCTTCTCGCGGACGACCGCCTCCTGCTGATCGCTGTAGCCGTACTCGGGCTCATCCAGGAACGTCAGCGGCGGCAGCTCGTAATCTCCGAGCTGACGGGGATACGGCTCCACCTTGGTCTTGGGCTCCGGTCCGCGGCGAGATCGAACGATCACCTCACGCGGCTCGTCCGCCAACGAGCCCTTCAGGTCGTCCGGGTCGAGGTCCTCCTCATCGGCCTCGGCCGAATCGAGCTCGTCCTCCGCCTCGTAGGCCTCGTCGTCCTCGACGACGTCCGCTTCCTCTTGCGAGTCGACCTCGTCCCCCGCGTGATCGGTCTCGGGTTCGTCGTCGTAGTCGGCCTCGGGTGGGGTCGGTCGCGCCCGTGCCTCGTCGAAGGCCTCCGCCTCGCGTACCCCCGCGTCGCCGCGTTGCAACAGCCCGCCGAGCCTCGGAAACCGCAGCCACGCGGGGCGCCACCTGCGGGACGGTTGCTGCTCGGCGACCTCATTCTCCTCGGTCGAGCGCCGTGTCCGGGCGGCCTTCTCCTGACGCTTCGCCTCGGCGGCCTCTCGTTTGGCTTGGGCGGCGCGCTCCGCCGCGATCGCTTCACGTCGCGCGGCGGCCGCGGTCAGGGCCTGCTCCGTCCGATCCACCAGAACGTACCCGGCCGATCCGGCCAGCGCGACTGCGCGGTGACCGAACCGCCCCATCGCCCCGGGCAGTCGGATCATCAACCCCTCGGCCGCGAGCAGCAGCCCGATCGCCATGCCGCAGAGAATGATCAGCGCCGTCCCGGCCGTCGAGCAGTGTCCGCCCAGTGCGTGGACGATTGCGATGCCGACGATCCCACCGTTGCCGTGTGGCAGCGAGTCGGTCGTCCCGGGCGCGACCATCCGTACCGATGCGGCCGTGCCCGCCACCAGAAACGCCACCCCGATCACCCGCAGCCACGGGTCGTTGATCCGACCGAACAGCATCGCCACCAAGGTCGCCACCGTCGCGAACATCACCACCACGTACGCACCAGACCCCACCCAGTAGAACAGCTCATAGGCCAGCCACGCACCGACCTGCCCACACAAGTTGATCGGGGGCGACGGGTTCGGCCAAACCATCGTGCTGGGCGTATCGGCCGGGCTAAACGTCAGCAGGCTCAGCCAACAGAAGCCGCACGCCGCCAATAGGATCATTCGATAGCAGAGCATCAGGGCCTGCCGACGCTGTTCAGATCGTGTGACCAACGGCGATGTCCCTCTCCGTGTTGAATCGCGTTGTCTGACGCGCGCGTGGGGTGGCTTCAACGGCGCCGGCGCGCACGCGTCCCTCGCTCGGGGTATGCAATCGATATCGGCCCGGCCGGGCCGAATACTCAAGCCGTTTTGGGTAGGCAACCCATTGCAGCGCAATGGACGTCAGGACTGCTAGCCGGATCGGGCCATCCGCGCGCTCGGCCCGCGGCCCGCCGGGGGCGCCAGGGGCGTCATGATGGGTCACTGCCAAGCGGGTCCGCTCCATCGGACTCCCTGCACAGATGAGGTGCACCTGCCGATCCGTCGGCCCTCAGGCTGAGTCGTTCGAGCCCCGGTCGAAGAGGGCCCGCATCGCCTCGGTCAGCGATGACATCTGGTACGGCTTCTGGACGAACCCCGCCAGCCCCTTGCCCACGAAGCGTTGCGTGACCTCTTGCTCGTTGTAGCCGCTCGACAGGATCACCCGGACACCCGGATCGATCCGGCGCAGCTCCCGATAGGCCTCCTCGCCGTCCATGTGGGGCATGGTCAGGTTCAGAATCACGCACGTGATTTCGTCCCGGTGCTCGGCGTAGAGCCGGACGGCCTCCGCGCCGTCGGTGGCGGTCATGACCTCGAAGCCCAGCTTCCGCAGCATCCGCTCGCCCACCGAGAGCACGATCGCCTCGTCGTCCACCAGCAACACCGTGCCGGTGCCCAGAGGCGAAGCCGATGCGGCCTTCGAACGCGGTTCCGTCGAGGCGGCACGCTCGCACGCCGGCAGCAGCACCTTCAGCGTCGTGCCGCCGCCATGCTCGGTGTAGACCTTCAGGGCGCCATGATGGCCGCGAATGATACCCAGCACCGCCGCCAGTCCAAGCCCGCGCCCCGTGAACTTCGTCGTGAAGAAGGGATCGAAGATCCGCTGCCTGACCTCCTCGCTCATGCCGCAACCGGTATCGGCCACCTCCAGGTAGACGTACCGTCCCTCGGGCAACTCCTCGTCGACGTAGGTGTCCGCCAGGTAGGCCCGGTCGCACCTCATGACGCCGGTCGAGACCGAGATGATCCCGTTGCGGTCGCCAATGGCCTCGGACGCGTTCGTGATCAGGTTCATGATCACCTGTCGCATCTGCGTCACGTCCGCCTCGACGCAGGGCAGATCCTTCGGGAAGGAGTACTTCAGGATGGCCTTCTTCGAGATGGTCACCTCCAGCATGTGGGCCATCTCGTTGACCACCTCCGACAACCGGATGGGTTGGACCACGAAACGCCCCTTGCCGGAGTAGGCCAACATCTGTTTGCACAGGTCGGCCGCCCGGGTCGACGTCCGCTTGATCTCCTCCACGTTCTCACGCGCCGGTGACACCGGAGAGAGGTCCGACAGCGCCAGATCGGCGTTGCCCAGGATGCCCATGAGCAGGTTGTTGAAGTCGTGAGCGATGCCGCCGGCCAGCACGCCGAGGCTCTCGAGCTTCTGCGTATGCTGGATCTGGGCCTCCAGATCGCGACGTTCCTGCTCGGCACGTTTGCGTTCCGTGATGTTCCGCGTGACCCCGTGGAAGGCAACCAGCTTGCCGTCGTCGTAGATGGGCGTTGCCAGGATCTCAACGTGGACGCGGTGGCCGTCCTTGTGGACCATCTCGGCCTCGTAGAGCAAGCCCTCCTCCCCACCTCGTGCCTCGTACTCCGCGATCCGGGCAGTGGCTCGGGCCATCTCCTCGGCGTCGAAGTGGTCCGACATCCGCGTCTGTAGGAACTCCTCCACGGTATAGCCGAGCAGCCGCTCGACGGCCGGGTTCACGTAGTCGTACGTGCCGTCCAGGTTCATCTGCCAGATGCAGTCGGACGTGTTCTCGGCGAGCAGTCGGGCATGGTGCTCACTTTGTCTGAGCCTCTCTGCGGCCTGCTTCTCCGATGTGATGTCGGTGATCGTGCCGCAGATGCGAACGGCCTTCTGCTGCTCGTCGCGCTCGACCACCTTGGCCCGGGTCCGAACCCAAATGCAGGTCCCGGTCGGGGTGAGGAACCGATGCTCCAGCTCGTAGCGGTCGCCCTGGGAGCCGCCCTCCAACAGCGGAGCGATCCTGGCCCGGCAGGCCGCCAGGTCCTCCGGATGGATCAGCGCCTCGATCTCGCTCACAGGCATGCGATCCTCCGGCGGCGCGATCCCCACGATCTCGGCCCAACCTTGCGAGATCAAGGCGTCTCCCGAGCGGAGCGACCAGTCCCAGAATCCGTCCGTGCTGGCGTCCAGGACGAGGCTCAGCAGCTCCTCGCGCTCACGCAGAGCCTCCTCGGCCCGCCTGCGCTGGGTGATCTCCGTGGTCGTGCCGACCATCCGCAAGGCCGTGCCGTCGGTGTCGCGCTCGACCACCTTGCCGCGGGTCCGCAGCCAGATGACCCGGTCCTCCCTGTCGCGCATGCGGTACACGACGTCGAGCATCGGCGCCTTGCCGACGAGGTGATCGTCATAAAGCTGCCGCGCCTCGACCGCGTCGTCCGGATGCATCCGCCCCAGCCACGTCTCGAGGCTATGGTTGATCTCTTGAGGTTCGAAGCCGATCAGAGAGGCCAGTCGCGGGTTGGCATAGACGCGTCGCGTCTTCAGGTCGACGTCCCACACGCCGTCGGTCGTGGCCTCCATCGCCAGGCGGAGCCGCTCCACGTCGGCAGGGTCGGTCGATTCGGATTGACGTGCGTTGTCCGGCAAGGGTTGTCTCAGGTCGTCCCGGTGACAGTCGAGCACATCGGACGGTTATGAGGAGTTGACCGATCAAGTCGCATTCTAGTGCAGGCGGCGGGCCAAGGCAAAGACCCCGATCGGCACACGTTCCCGCTTGCGAATCATGGTTGCGACGAAGATGACGATGGCCGCGTCGCGGGCCGATCGCGCTCGGATGTGGCCATGCTTCGGTAGTACGCGTCGAGCAGGCGGCGATAACTCGCGGGCACCTGCTGACGACGGACCTCGAGCAGCCGCTGGATCGTGTCGGCCTCGCGCTGATCCAGGATGCGAGCGCCCCGCAGTCCGCCGCCGGGCCCATCGGCCTGGCGCAACACGGCGTCGCCCGGCTGGCTCGTGGGCTTGCGGACCGTTCGCGGACTCGGCGAACCGCTGTTCGTCGCTTGCTCCGTTCGCTCCTCGCGCTCGCGGATGCGCCGGTAGGCCTTGACGAAATCGGACGCCTGCTCCGGCGTCCAGTTCAACTCCTTCAACACGTTCGGATCGGGCTCGCCGCTGCGGAGCTGACGCTCCAGATCGTCGACCAGCTCGTCCATACGCTCCGTCTGCGGGCGAGCGCCGGATGGGGACCCAACCCCGCCGGGCATCTCCGAGGACTCCAGTTCCGGCCGGGTCGTGGGGCTTTCGGCCGCCGACTCGCCTTGCGGAATCTGGCCCGACGAGATGCCGCCGTCCATGCTGGTCCCGCCGCCTCGCTCACCGGCCTGGCCGCCCTTGCCCTGCCCTCGGCCCTCGCCTGAGGCCTCGGAGTCCGACGACCCTTCGCCCGAACCGTGAGCGGCGCCCTTGCCGCTGCCCTCGGTGCCTTCGCCAGAGCCCTCACCTTCGCCGGATCCCTCGCCCTTGCCTTCGCCTGAACCCTCACCCTCTCCTTGCCCGGAGCCCTCCCCGGCCCCTTGGCCCGAGACTTCGCCGGTGCCCTTGCCCGAGCCCTCTCCCTGGCCACCCTCGCTAGGCGACTGGCCTTGCCCCGCCCGTTGACCCTGCGACTCGTCCCCAGCGGACGATCCCGACGACGCGCCCTCGCCCGACTCGCCTTGGCCACCCGTCGGCGACTCACCGCCCGCGGCCTCACGGCCCGAACCCTCGGCCTGCCCCTCGCCGCCGGGCGGGTTGGAGGCCGACGCGCCCTCGCCCCCCGAGCCTTCTGACGGACCCTCACCCGGTCCGGGTCGCTGCGATTCGGACTGCCCCTGACCGGCTTCGCCTGGGTCGGAACCCGACTCACCCTCGCGGGGTGCGGCCTGGTCGGATGCGGATGCCCCTCCCTCCGACGAGCCGGGACGATCGCCTTGCCCCGACGCACCGCCCGAATCGTTCGACCGCTCCGGCCCAGGCGTCCCACTGGCCGGGCGCGATGTCGTCCCATCCGGATACCGATCATCGTCGGGGGCGACCTGCGGGTTCAGCGGGTCGCGAAAGGCATCGGGCTCACGCCCGTGGCTTGGCCGCGTCGTGCCCGACCGTTGCTCTTCACGGGCGGCGGATTCCTCCCTCGCTGCTTCATCGCCCGAGCCGCCTTGCTCCTCGGAGCTCGCGGAGCGCCGATCGGAGTCACCCTCCGAACCTCGCGCCTCGCCGGTCGGTCGCGTGGTCGGACCCTTGTCGGATTCGTCCGCCGCGAACCGATCGCCCTCGTCATCGACCACGGGCCTGCCGGATGGGTTACGTCTCGTTCCGTCGATCCCATCGTCGCCTCGGCGCTCGTCCATCAGCTTGCGGAGCCTCTCGAGCTGCTCCTTGTGCTCCTCCACGAAGCGCTCCCAATCCTCCTTGCCGGCCGGCCCCGTCGTCGGTCGCGATGTCGGCTCGACGGACTCCGACCCGTCGGTCGCTTCGTCGCGGTCGCGCGCCAGCGGATCCGCTTCGCCGGGCTCGTCCGATGTCCCGCTGCCGTCGAGGTCGTCGGATCTGCGATCCACGCCGGGCCGCGTCGACGCGGACGGATCGGGTTTCCGACGCGGAGCCGGCTCACGGACCAGGAACGTCCGCTTCTCGCTCTGCGTGGCCTGTGGGTCCGCATGACCGCGCGGGTCGTGACGGTTGTCCGTCGCGACGACCCACCACGTGACGCGGTCACCCGCGCGGGCCTTCAACGAGGCCAGCGGAATCGCCTCCGCCACGTCCACCGCCTTGCGCGTCGTCTCGGACCGTTCGAGCAACACCACCCGGGCCGTCCGCGACCCGATCTCGCTCTGCAGCGCGACCTGGCTCACACCGAAGTCGTCGGAGGCGCGGCACACCAACGGCAACGCCTCGTCGGGACGCAAGACGATTCCGTCCTCCGGCCGATCCAGCTCGATGCGAGGCGCCTGATCAGGGCGAGCGCGAACCGAGTAGACCACCGGATCGCGGTTCCGCACGTCGAACCGGTCCCGGTAGTCGATGGTGTACTCGTCGTCCCGCTCGATGCGGAACTGCACGCCGAAGCGAGTCGAACCCCCGTTCTCCTCGATCGTCCGGACCCGCCGGGTCGTCGGTTTGCGAAAGACCAGGTCCGGCGGTGTCCCTGCCGGCACGCTGGTGCGAAGCGACACCGTTGCCATCGTGCCCACAACGGCCTCGATGTGACCGCCCTCATACGCCTCCGGCTGCAACCCGGTGTACGCTGGCGGCTCCAGCCGGACCGACACCTCCGCGACCGTCGGGTACGGCCTCACTCGCAGCTCTCGGAGCTCCGACGTGGCGTCGCCGGCAACGAACTGATAGTGCATCGTCTGCTGGACGTCCTGGCCGGGCTTGACGCCGCGCCACCGCTGCCGCTCACGCGGATCGACGGTCTGCATCGTGGGCGGTGGGTTCAGGTCGACCCGGTGCTCGCGGAGCCAGGTGTGTCCGCCGTCCAGGCTGAATCGCACGTAGGTCTGCTGCGGACGCCGACCGGTCACCAGGGCCACGAGCCGAACTGGCTCGCCCACCAGGGTCTCGTAATCCTCGGGCGGCTCCTCGATGACAATCTGCGACCGCGTCGGCGGCGGCAGGGGAGAGCCGAACGCCCTCCGTATCGACGGCCACACCGGCTTGGGCGAGAGCAGGGCGTACACGGCGAACACCCCCAGGGCCGCCAACGCGAACAGGCCCGACCACCGCAACGCCTTGCGATCGATCCCCGACCACGGGTGGCGCACCGAGAGATCCGTCGCGGCCTTCGACGCCACCGCCGCCCGCATCGAGCCCGGCAGCTCGTCCCGCCAGGCCAGCTCGACGGCCGAGACCAACGAGTTGCGAAACTCCGGGTGACGCCGCTCGATCGCACGGGCCGCATAGAGGTTGCCGATCCGTCGAAGCCCCGGCAGCACGATTAACCAAAAGGCCAGAAGACCCATGCCCCCGAGGAACGCACAGCGGAAGACCCACCGCGTCTCCTCGGCCAGCCCGTCCGGCCGGATGTGGTCGGCGATCACCACCGCCGTCAGCGCTAGCAACGCGCACGCCGCGATCGTCAGCACCGCCGCCGCCGCCTCGGCCGCCTTGATCCGCAGCTTGGCCACGTTCAGCGACAGCGATACGTAGCTCGTGTCGGGATGGTCGCCGCGCTCTGGCATGCTCACAGTCCGCCCTTCACGTACCGTACTCCTCACGTGTCATTATAGGAACCACGATGACGGTAGGGCCACGCCGCGACGCGAGATCCTGCCACGCCGTGGCAGGCGCTCGGGCGGGCCGATGCCGCGGAGCGGGTGGGCATTCGCAAGCCCGGACAGCCGGCGGCGCAACCCGGCCCGCCCGGAATCGGAGGGGCATCGAGGGCGGCAGGGGGGCTCTCCGTGCCGAAACCGGCGCACCATTCCGTTAAGCAGCCACGGTGTGTCTAGGTCTCCGCTGCCAGCGCCTTGGCGTATGCAGCCCGGTAGGCCTGTTCCTGGCCCGCCTCACCCGTCAGGACGATGATCTTACAGACGCGGAGGTCCCCGAAATCCACCTCGACGCGCCCGTCGCTCACCTTGAACGGCACACGCTCGATACCGTCCGGTGAGACCAGCAGGGCCGCCTTAGGCTTGATCCAGTCCGGCAGGCGGGCCGACACCTTCACGTCCTTCCGCGTGCGGAAGGGGTACGCCTGCGGATGGATGTCGTAGTCGAGGTTGTTCGCACACATCACGAACGTATCCCACGAGGCCAGCGTCGCGACGTCGACCTTCTCCGGCGCGGTCGCGCCCGCCTCAACCGGCTCGCCCGCGAGCAGGTCGTCGCGCACGACCTTGATCACCCGACCCCACCGCTGGATCGCCCGCCGCGCGTCGGGGTATTTCTCGGCCACCTCGTGCTGGTAGTTGAACCAGATGATGCCCTTGGCCCCGCGACCCAGGTTGAACACGAGCTGCGAGGCGAGCTCGTCGGGCGTCGGCACGGGGCGCTTCGGCCGCTCGTCCCAGCCGGCGATGCCCTGGCTCCACACCCAGATGGGCTTCGGCTCGCACGCCGCCTTCAGGTCGCGCGTGTAGTAGGCCGTCTCCTCCAACCGCGTGCCGTACGGCTTGGGCCACTTGCTGCTGCTCGGCGCGGTCACGCAGTAGTGATCCATGCACGGGATGTCCGCGATCGTGCCGTACTCGAAGAACTTCACGTTGCGGCACAGCGTGATGAACGTCGGCCGCGTCTTGTTGTACTTCCGCACGAACGCGTCGCTGTAGACCATGACCACCGCCGGCGTCGACCAGTCGGGCTCGTCGCTCAGCATCCAGCACGCCACGGCCGGGTGATCGGCCAGACTTCGGATCGTGTCGATGCCGTCGAACTTACCCGTCGGACACATCGTGCGATAGCCATGCTTGGCGGCCACCTCCTTGTAGAACGGGTTCTCCGCCGTGCCGCCCTGGACGACGAGCTGGATGTGCAGCTTCGGCAGCAGGGCGTACGTGTTGGGCTTCACGCTCCAGCAGCCGATGGGGAACCAGTCGACGAACGCGCGACGGTGGGCATAGATCGTCCGCTTGGCACCGTCGTCGAGCGTGACCTTCGCCACCACGAGCTGCGAGGCGTCCAGCGGCTTGTCGAGCCGCACCCGGGCGATCGCGTGCGACGGGCCCGACATCGCCTCGCCCACCCACGCGATCTCGGTGACCTTCCGACCCTCGACGCCGACCTCGAGCAGCGCAACCTTGCCCTTGCCCCTGTGGCGGACGTGCACCTCCAGGGCGTCCCGTCCCGGTAGCACGCGGAGCAGGCTGATCTGCACCGGATCCTCGCGCAGCATGCCCTTGTGGTGACACGCCGGGAGCCAGCTCCGATCGACGTATTGAAACGTGAACGGCCTGTCCGGACCGAAGTCTTCCGTCACGCCGTTGAGTTCCTGCACCGTCAGCTCACCGGGCGCAAGGTGCTTGTCGTAGATGCGGTGCCACGCCAGGTAGGCCCCGAGCATCCAATGCGACTCGTCCTTGCGGTTGTAGCGATAGAAGGCTAACTGCACGGGCTTCCTGCTGGTGTTCCGCAGATAGACGTAGACAAGCCCGCCCTTGTTCGGCCGCTCGTTCTCGACCTCGGTGACCGCCTCGGTCTCGCACCGGGCGGCACGGTAGCCGACGTACTCGACGTCGAGCTTCTTGCGGAGCTTGGCCAGAAGCTCGATCCCCTTCTGGGCGGTCTGTCCACGGGCGTCATGACAGACGCACAGGCCCGCCGCAACCGTCAGAACGACCGACAGACAACGCGATGGCATGGCGATCTCCTCTCATCCTAGGTCCGGCCGGGGCATGGCGATGGCGGGATCGGTCGGCCGGCATCGGCATCCCGGACCAGCGCCACAGCGTACCATCGCGCCGCTCCGGCCGCATGTCAGGTCTTGTCGAGCTGCCCGCCGAGCCGTTGAGCCCGGCCGTTCCCAAGCTTATCATCTCAGGTCAGTGGGTTCGGAAGGAGCGATCGTATGCGCACCGCTGTTCGATACCTGATCATCTCCATGGTCTTGGTCGGCGCGAGCACGTCGTGGTCCCTCGCGGCCGGTGGTCTCGACAAGGATACACAGACGAAAGACCCCAAGGTCGCCGCCCTGGCCAAAGAGCTGCACGGCAAGGGGTGGATCGTCTACGGCGCGCTCTGTCCGCGCGCCGACATGGACCTCTGGGCCTGCAGGCCCGACGGATCGGACGTCTGGCGCGTCACCAACACCCCCGAGTACCACGAAGGCGCCCCTCGGTTCTCACCCGACGGCAAACAACTGCTCTATCGACGCATCCACAAGAGCACCCGCGTTCATCACAACCGCTGGGGCTACCAGGGGCACGTGGTCGTCTGTCGCTCCGACGGCACCGAGGCGAAGGTGCTCGGCAAGGACGGCGAGCATCCGTGGGCCTGCTGGTCGCCCGACGGTACGAAGATCTCCTGCCTGACGCTCAAAGGCATCGTCATCATCGATCTGGCCACCAACACGGTCGTCCGTAAGCTGCCGCGAAAGGGCATGTACCAGCAGCTCTTCTGGTCGCCCGACGGCAAGTGGTTCTGCGGCGTGACCAACAAGTACGGCGAGATGTGGACCATCGCCCGCATGCACGCCGAGACGGGCGAGATGAACCGGGTCAAGAAGGGCCCCAAGCCCGAGGACGACAGCGACGACTTCGGCGGCGCCGCATGCACCCCCGACTGGTTCCCAGACTCCAAGCACATCCTCTTTTCACACAAGCCGCCCGAGCAGGCCCGCGGCGGATTCACCCAGCTCTGGATGGCCGGCGGCGACGGCAAGAACCCCCGCATGGTCTACGCCGAGGACGGCCGGCACCTCTACGGCGGCACGCTCAGCCCCGACGGCAAGTACCTCTTGTTCTCGAAGGTGATGCTCGACGGCATCGGCGGCCTGGTCTCCTGCACGGGCATGGGCATCACCCCCTTCAGCGACAAGCCCCTCATCGGCGGCAAGAGCACGCG
Source organism: uncultured Planctomycetales bacterium (assembly GCA_964622545.1). Lineage (GTDB taxonomy): Bacteria > Planctomycetota > Phycisphaerae > UBA1845 > JAFGLZ01 > JAFGLZ01. The sequence continues at coordinate 161,964 of CAZUQM010000015.1, forward strand.
GACGCGCCGCCTTCACCCCGAGGCCGAGCAGGCCGTCGTCGTCCACCTGCCCGTCGGCTACGAGCCCGACTGGACCTACACCGACATCAAGAGCCTGCCGCGGTAGCGAGCGATCCGTTTACTCGCCGGCCTTCCTCGCCAGACCGTGCCGCATCATCGCCTCATACAGTAGGAGCTGGATGTCCAGGATCTGCTCGAACGTGACGTCGCAGGTGTTGGGGTGCCTGTGGCCGTGCGGGCACTCGTGCGTCAGCGCCGCCGCGCCGCTGATGTGATACAGCGCGCTGGTCAGATTGAACGGTGCCGGATGCTTGCCCTGCTCCGGCGAGGGCTTGAACGGCTTGCCGTGCGGCAGGTCGCGGGCCTCGAGCAGCTCGATGTAGCGCTCCGACAGCTGACGAACCTCGGCCTGGACCTCCATCGGGACGTACGCGGGCCTCAGGATGGCCGGCGCGCTCGAGTGGCTGTGGAGCGAGACCGCCAGGTCCGGACCCTCCTCCTTGGCCACCCGCAGGATCGCGGGCGCCTCCGTGCTTATCGGATCCAGGAACTCATCGTGCATCGGGTTCACGCCCGCGTCGTTGAAGTACGCGCCGAAAAAGGCCGTGTTCTCCTCGGTCCGAGGGTGGTGGGCCTTGCTGTCGGGCCAATACATGATCGTATGATCCTCGCGCGTTCCCATCGCCCAGAAGCTGCTCTCCTCCTTCGTCAGCCCCTTGGCCGCTCGCGGCTCGTAGCGGGCGATACCGTCCGGGTTGCCCGCGGGCACGATCAGCAGACGGCACCGCTTGCCCAACTCGCGAAGCCTCTTCTGGTCGCGGCCGCGAAGATCCCGGCCCGTCTCCATGATGTGAATCAGGTTGACCAGCCCGGTCAGCGCCTCCACCTCTTGTCCATGCACCGGCCCGACGAAGAAGATCACCGGCTTCTTGCGGGCCGCCTTAACCATGTAGGCCGGCGGCTTCCGCGCGCCGATCGCCGAGTTGAAGTTCGCCTCGTGCCGCACGGGTTCCCGCTCGCCGTAGGTGATCAGATGCACCGGCCGGCCACCGGGGCTCTCGGCGATGCGGCGCACCTGGCCGAGCCGCAGCGAAGCCCAGCGCTTCGGCAGGTCCGTCACGTGTCCGACCCAGAAGTCGGGCAGCGTTCGGTCCTTCAGTCGCTCCAGCCGCGCGCGGGCCTCGGCCAGCGTCATCTTCTTGACCGGGTCCGACCCCGTGGCGGGACGGACGATCGTCGCGATCAGCACACACAGAATGGTACGGCGCATCAGGTGTCTCCTTAGCATGTTGAGTTGGCGCTGCGGTCTCGCCGGTCCGTCCGATTGGGCCCAAATGGATTTTGTCACCGGCTACGCGGCGCATCGGAGGGGTTCGGTTTC
>CAZUQM010000016.1:0-50450 GCA_964622545.1 uncultured Planctomycetales bacterium
CGATGCGGTAGCGGACCCGGACGCGGTCGGCCATCGGCTCGATGTGGATATCGCTCGCCCGACCCTTGACGGCCTCGACGATGATGAGCCTGACCAACCGCACGACGGGGGCGTCCTCGTCGTCCCCGGCGTCGCCCATCTCGACGATCGCCTCTTGCAGGCTCTGGACGCTATCGCCGCCGCCCTCGCCCTCACCCTCGCTCGGGGCCTCCTCCTCGCCCAGACCGAAGTGCTGGTCGATGTAGCCCTTGATCCGGCCGGGAGACGCCAGCGACGGCTCAACCTCGACGTTGAGCCGAAACCGCAGCATGTCCATCGTGTCGAGGTCCAACGGGTCGGACAGGATCACCTTCAGCCGGCCATCCTCTTGCTGAAGCGGGATGATGCGATGCTTGTGGATGAGCTCCTCGGGGACCAGGTCCATGTTGGCCGTGATCACCTCGGGGTTGCTCAAGTCGACGTATTCCATGTCGAACTGGGTGGCCAGGGCCTTGGCCACGTCCTCTTCGGTGCAGAGCTGAAGCTCGACGAGCGATTCGCCGATCCGCTTGCCGTGATCGGCGGCGTGTTGCATGGCGTCGGCGATCGCGCCGCTCTGAACGACGCCCCAACCGACCAGGATCTCGCCCAGCTTCTTCTTACGACGAGCCATGTGGTGTCGTTCCTTCTGTCAGGCAATCCAAGCGAGAAGCCTCACGGCCGGGAGCGATCCGCGTCGACCCGCTTGGCCTCGACGCCGATCGGTCACGCCTCCGGACGCAGTCACACGCGGCAAGGGCGACGATCCCTGGGGTGGGAATGCCGTGCCGCTCGGCGCAGGCGGGCCTCCTACCCTCGTGCCTCCGGACGTCACGGACCTGTGGCGTGCCGCAGCCTATGCTGCCAATTCTACCTCGCACCTTCGTGACCGACAATGGCCGACCGCTCCGCACCGCCGGGTGACGGGCGCCTCTGCTCGCGCCGGCCGAATCGAGCGCTGTCCCAACGCGCGACGTCCGATATAATCCCGCTTGTCGACCCAAGACCCTTGCAGGACTAGCTGACAAGCCGCAGGGGGCCGCGTCATGTGGCCCAGCCGCCCTCGGCTGGGCAGGTCGATCTTCACGGCCGGGCTTGCCACGTCGAAGCGTCGCGAAGACGGGGGCGGCCGTGCCACACTGGACATTCTGTCTCGCAGGCGGCTTGGCCCCCTGACCGGGGCCAATCGTCCACCCTCAGCGCGAGGAGCCCAGCATCATGAGCGACCTCTCCGTGGCCCTGATCGGATGCGGCGTCATGGGCGAGGAACTGGCCAAGCACCTCGTGACCCTCGACGGCGTCCGCCTCGTCGCCGTCAGCGACGCCGACGCCGACCAGGTCCGACGCGTGGGCGAGCCCCTGGGCGCCAAGCCCTTCGCCGACCACGCCGATCTGCTCAGCCAGACCCAGCCCGACGCCGTCCTCGTCGCCACGCCTCAGACCACGCACCGCGAGATGACCGCCGCCGCGGCCGAGGCCGGCGCCCACGTCTTCTGCGAGAAGCCCATGGCCGTGGCGCTCGACGACTGCGACGCGATGATCGCCGCCTGCGAGCGGGCCGGGGTGAACCTGATGATCGGGCAGGTCTGTCGCTACCACGGGGTTCATCGCAAGGTCCGCGACCTGGTGCAGTCGGGCGATTACGGCAAGCCGGCCTGTATGGAGGTTCATCGGCTCGGCGGGCCCTGGCGCACAACCGGGATCTGGCACAAACCCTGGCGGCTCCGGTTCGCCAACACCGGCGGCGTGCTGATGGAGATCAACTGCCACGAGATCGACTTCATGCGGTTCGTCTGCGGCGACGTGACCGGTGTCTTCGCCCGCGGAGGCACGTACGTCCAGACCGAGGGCGACTATCCGGACAACGTGACCGTCTCGCTGAGCTTCGCCTGCGGGGCGATCGGCATCCTGCACGGCAGCCTCTCCTCGGCCGTCGGCAGCTACGGCGGCCGCGTCGACTGCACCGAGGGCGGGCTGCACTTCCCGGTTATCTGGGGCGAGGGCGCGGGCATCACGGTGGGACGCTTCGACGAATCTCAGGAGTTCATCCCCGCCGAGGGTCTCGTCGACGAGGATCCCGTCCGACGCGAGCTCCGCGAGTTCGTCGAGTCGATCGCCGAGCGGCGCCCGCCCGCCATCACCGGCCACGACGGCCGCGCCGCCATCGAGATCGCCACGGCCGCGTACAAGTCGATCGAGACCGGCGAGCCGGTCGCGTTGCCCCTCCGCTGACGTGCCCTTCAGCCATGTGAACGCATGAAGCCTGAGGTCCTAAACCTCCCATGCCCCAACCCCTCTCCCTTGTGGTACACTAGCTGCGGTGGGGCGTGTTTGAGCAGCCGGAGGGCCTCCACATGGACATCCGCATCGGCATCGGCTACGACATCCACCGACTCGCCGAGGGACGCAGGCTCATCCTCGGCGGCGTCCACATCGACTCGGCGCTCGGCCTGGCCGGTCACAGCGACGCCGACGTCGTCCTGCACGCGGTCACCGACGCGATCCTCGGCGCCGCCGGCCTCGGCGACATCGGCGAGCACTTCCCCGACACCGACCCGCAATGGAAGGACGCCGACAGCAAGGACTTTCTGCTGCACGCGCTCCAGTTGGCCGGCACGTGGGGCCTGGCCGTCGGCAACGTCGACATCAACATCCTCGCCGAGCAGCCCCGCCTCGGCTCGGCCAAGAAGGACATCCGCCATCACGTGGCCGACCTGATCGGCCTCGACGCCGACCGGGTGAACGTCAAGGCCCGCACGATGGAGACGCTCGGCCCGATCGGCGAGGGCAAGGCCATCGCCTGCCAGGCCATCGTCCTGCTCGGCTCGGCGCCGGAGTGACATGCCGAGACGTCGCAACGTGGGCCCGAAGATGGGACACCGACAGAAAAGGCGACGACGCCAGTCCCTGCTGTCCAGACCCCGAACCCTAAAACCTGGCCCCTCGTGTGCTACGCCTTCGTGATATGCCCCACGTCGACGACGTACATCTGCCGCGTCGTCACCTCGTGGGCCGAATCGACGCACACCTGCGTGCCGTCGCGGTTCCACCGCGGGTGCAGGTCGACGCGGTACGGGCCCGACAGCTTGCGCGGCAGGTGGAACTTGCCGATGTCGATCCGTTTCTTGTCCGACGGGCGATACAGCATCAGCGTCATCAGCCGCTGCTTGCCCTGCGGGTACGTGTCGTTGAGCACCCATCGCCGATCCGGCGAGTAGCTGCAATGCCCGTCGCGGACCAGAACGCCCTTGCCCTCCATCGTCATCTCGCCCGTGAGCGCGTCGATCAGGAAGAACGCGCTCTTGCCCGACGGATGCCGCGCCCACGCCAGGATCGTCTTGTCGTCGCGCCAGTCGAAGTGCGAGACCATCCCCGTATCCATGATCAGGCGCACGTCCGACCCGTCCGGCGTGGCCGTGTAGAGCCGCGTCCACCACGGCCGGAGCTTGGCCTTCTTCCAGCGGTGCAGGAACAGGAACCGCGTCCCCGACGGGTTGAACTGCATGTGGTTGAACCAGTGCTCAGCGCCCTCGAAGCGGTCGTCGGGCTTGTTCGACGCCGCCTGCGCCAGCGAGTAGACCAGCTTGCAGGTGCCGGTCTTGATGTCCATCCAGTACGCACCGCGATCCTTCGGGGCCGGGTCGTCCTTGGCCTCTTCGGGCAGGGCGATGTAGCCGTAGCCGGGTCGCAGGCGGCCCGTGCGATCGAAGTCGAGCGTGACGGCCTGGGTGCCGTCGCGGCTCATCGCGTAGATCGGCTTGGGTAGCACGCGGGTCTTGCCGCTGTGCACGTCGCGGATGATCGCGACGTACCGCTTGTCCTTAACGCCGTTGTAGATCACCTCGCGATCGGGCGCCGTGCCCACCCACTGGAGCATCGTGCCCTGCTGCCAACACCATGCCACCGTCTCGTCGAGCGGCACGTACGTGTTGCCCTGCTTCAGATCCACCATCCCAACCGTCAGCGGCTCGCCGCGCTTGGGCTGCCGATCGTAGAAACCGATCTCACCGGCTAGCATGTACCGCCCCGTCTCGTCCCACGGGCACTTGTCGTAGTAGCCGAAGAAGTGGTGCTTCGGTCCCTTCGTCACGGCCTTGGCCGGCGGATACGCGTCGTTTTTACCCTTCGGGCCCTCCGCCGCCTTGGCCAGTCGGGATAGGGCCGAGGTCCCGACGGCCGCCAGCCACGTCCCGGCCGCCCCGCTCAGCAGCGTGCGGCGGTTCATGGTGCGATCGTTTCGACGTGCGTCGTTCGTGAGCGTCATGGTCGTCTCCTCGTCTGGATGAGTCGTGCCGCGCGGGCCTGCTCGCTCGCGCGCTGGGTGTCGTGCCGAGGCCCAGTCTAGCAATACGACGTGCGACCGCAATCCGTCAGCGGCGATCAAACCGCCGCGAGGTCCTATCCGCCCCCACGCGGCTTGCAGACCCATGTCCAGGCTCAAGCGCGCTGCGACCGTAACACCCGCGGCGTCCGCACCCCAGGGGCCTCAGAGGCGCCACCGTCAGCGGCCCCTGTTCCTCATGTCGTCTGAAGTCTGAAGTCTTCGGCCAGGGCTTGTCGACGTGTTGCCGTCTCGCCGTGCCCCGGCCGTGTCGGCACGCGGCCGTCCAAAGCCCCGATTAAAGCCAGGTATAAATCGTCCGGCGGCTCGGACGTTGCACGGATCACCCGCTCGACCTCCTCGGCCGACATGCCCCGCTCGAGCATGTCGCGCTTGAGGTAGATCTCGTACCGGGCTAGTACCCGACCACACTTGTTTTTGTGGGTTCCGATCAGGTAAGCGATACGCCACTCAGAGCAGCGACCGTCAGGGAGCTGTGTTGTTGGAGCGCCTGAACGACAACGCTCCTTCACAGTCGCGTCTCTGACGACGACCCCGAAGTTGTGGAACCGACAAATTCAATTGTGTTGGACTACTAGCCTCACCCGGTGGTAATAGTGGGCGACAATGGCCACAACAGAGATGATCAGGACCATCACGAAGAACGCGAAGGCCACCAGGTAGATCGGATGGATGTGCTCCCACCAGTCGGACGCGGCCAGCATGGCGATCTCCTCCAGACGCACGCCCCCCAAGAGCTAGACACGCCAGTCCGACGGGTATTTCACCGGATCCGGGACTCGTGGCAAGCATCGCCCGGCCCTGCGACCAAGCGGGAGCACCTACGGTGAGGGAACGTACCACGGGCGGCGGCGAACCCGCGGCGGCGGCACGAGGAAGATTCCGCGGCGCGGCATGATCGAGAACTCCGCCGGCAGCTCACCGGCCGGGTCGCCGTCGATCTCCATCGCCAGGGGCTGCTCGGCCTGGATGCGAATCCGCTTGCACCGACGGTAGATCGTCCCGGCCCGCTCGACGTGCATCTGGAGCGTCGCCCAGATCGCGTGATACACCAGCTTGCCCTGCCACGCGCACGGGAAGATGCACAGGTCGAGCTGCCCGTCGTCGCAGATCGCGTCCCGCAAGATCCGCAGCCCGATCGCGTACCGGCTGATGTTCCCCACGAACACCAACCCGCGACCGCTAAAGACCTCCTCGCCGTCGGCCTCGACCCGGACCGGCGGGAATCGATACTGCCAGAACGTCCGCCACAGCGGCCAGAAGTAGCTCAGGTGCGTGATGTGTCCCCTGCGCTGATCGACCAGCCGCTTGACCACCTCGGCATCGAAGCCCACTCCCGCGACGATCAGGAAGTGACGCCCGTTCATCACCCCCACGTCGATCCACTGTCGGCAGTTGGCGTTGATCGTGTCGTAGAGCAACTGCGCGTCGGCCCGCAGCCCGAACTGCTGGCTCAGGATGTTCTCGGTACCCGTCGGCAGCACGACGATCGGGATCGGGTGCTCGATCAGACCGTGCACGACCTCGCTCACCGTCCCGTCGCCGCCCACGGCCACCACCGCATCGACGTCGCCCGACATCTGCTCGGCGTAGCACCGCGCATCGCCCGCGAAGCGCGTCTCGTGGACCTGGACGCAATCGCCGTCCTCGCGAAGCCGCCGGCACAGCGAGCGGACCAGGTCCGCGTTCCTGCGGCTGCCCGAGACGGGATTGACGATGAACTGGATACGTCGCCTCAACCCAAGTTCCCTCAAAACAAGTTGTTAGGAGCTGTGCGCGATGGGACCGACGCACGGATTATGCGGCGGCCTGCACGATGGGTCAATGAGATGCAAGACCCTCCCTGGCCTTTTGTACGTCCCGGGCGCAACAGGGGTTCGCGCCCGCTCGGGCCCGGCCCCACCTCCTTATCGGCATCGAGCCCCGGTGCGCTCGCCTCAACCGCCCTGCGAGGCCACACCGATCCGAGCGACGGGCACCGTCACGCCGATCTTCCGGACATGGCGCCGCCCGCCCTTCGTCTCGACCGTCAACTGGACCGTGTACGTACCCGGCTTGGCATAGACGTGTTCCGGATCGGGCGCCCGGCTGATGTCGCCGTCCCCGAACTGCCAGAGATACGCCCGCGCCGCCGGATCCGACTTGACCCGGAACCGCAGGGCCATCAGGTCGTCCGGCCGGCTGGCGTGCGCGGTCACCACGATCCACGGGTATTCCCGCACGCACCGTTGGAAAAACTTGTACGCCACCTCGGGCAGCAGGCGGTGATGGCCGCTCAGCTCCTGCGGGATCGCATAGGCCATCTTGTTGCGACGCAGCCAATCGAGCGACTCCTCGGCGTGCTCCTTCAGCAGGTCGGTGATGCCCCACGAGATCTGCACCGGCTGATGCCGATTCAGCCGAGGCTTGACCGGCTCGACGAAGCGCTCGTCGAAGTTGCCCTGGTGGACCGCCAGACCGCGAAAGACCTCCGGATGACGCAGGCCCGTGTAGAGCACAGCGTACCCGCCGCCCGACCAACCCGTCAGGAAGACCCGCGCCGGATCGACGTTGAACGCCGGCTTGACGCGCTCGATGACGGCCAGGATCACCCGCTCGTCGTGCTCTTGCCGGGCGATCTGTCGCTTGACGTTGGGCAAGAGCTTGTCGCTCGCCGTGCCCTTGAGTCTCGGGGCGGCCACGATGACGCGCTTCTCCTCGGCCACGTCGCCCCAGCGCCCGATCTGTTGCATCGCCGTGTCCCACGGTGGCGTGCCGTGACAGGTCACGATCAGCGACCACTGCTGGTCCGGCGTGTGCGTGGACGGCACCGCGAGGTAGTAGGTCGTGTCGGTGTCGGGCTCCACCTCCTTCATGAACCGCACACCGGTGTCGCTGGTGGGCAGGTTGGTGCAGCCGCTCCAGACGAGCAGGCATGCCGTCAGCGCGCACGTGGCCCACGGTGCGGCCGGCATGGTGGCGGCCCTTCCGTTCGTTGGGTGCGCCATCGCGTGGAGGGTCCGATTCACCCCGGCCCTGATCCGACTGGGCCTGCGTCGGCCTCCGGCCAGCGCGCGAGCGTTCCGGCTCGCCTTGGCCGGTGTCCTCCGTGGCCTGCCCGAACGGCCGACGAGCGCGCGGGCGATCCGTCGTGCTGCGTGCATCGCGTCCCTCGCATGGGTTCGTGTGGGTCTGTCGTCTTCGGCCGGCCTCGCCCCGCGACGAGGGCCGATACCGACATCGTAGCAGGTCGTCGGCTCAGACCAAGGCGCGTCGCCGACCCCCGGTTGACACGCCGGGGCGCTTTCGCTGTACTCAGATCAGATGGGCGGTTAGCTCAGTCGGCCAGAGCGCCTGCCTTACAAGCAGGAGGTCACTGGTTCAAGTCCAGTACCGCCCAGTCAGGTAAGCCCTTGATCATCCACCATCGCGGAGAGATGCCATGAGCGGAACCACACCGTCACGTCGCCAGTTCCTCAAGCAGTCGAGCGGGTTGCTGGCAGCGAGCGCAACCGTGGCAAGCCTTCCCCATTGTCATGCCGCAGGGAGCGAGTCTCCCATCCGATTGGCGGTCGTCGGATGCGGCGGACGTGGAACAGGCGCTGTCGGCAACGCCCTCTCGACGACCGGCGGACCGGTGAAACTGGTGGCCATGGCCGACCTGTTCGATCATCGGCTTCGATCAAGTCGGAAACACCTGGTCGATGGTTTCGGCGACAAGATCGATGTGCCCCAAGAACGGCAATTCGTCGGCTTCGACGCATTCAAGAAGGCCATCGACTGCCTCGGCCCTGGCGACGTGGTGTTGCTCACCACCCACGCTGCGTTTCGTCCCGTCCATTTCGAATACGCCGTCCAGAAGGGCGTCAACGTCTTCATGGAGAAGTCCTTCGCCACCGATTCCCCCGCCACGCGGCGACTCATGAAGTCCGCCAAGATTGCCGACGAGAAGAACCTCAAGGTCGCTGTCGGTTTCATGTGGCGCCACTCCAAGGGGCGCCAGGAAGTCATCAAGCGAATTCATGACGGCCAGATTGGCGACCTCCACACCCTGCGCATCTACCGCGTTCACGGCCCCGTCCATTGTCCCAAGCGACCCGCCGACAAGAACGAGCTCATCTTCCAGATCCAGCATCCCAACAGCTTCACCTGGGTCTCCTCCGGCTTCTACGTCGACTGGCACTGCCATAACATCGATGTCGCTTGCTGGACCAAGGACGCCTGGCCGGTCTCGGCCCAGGGCTTCGGCGGCCGCTGCTACGAAGAGGCCGGCAACCAGTTCGACCACTATACCGTCGAGTACACCTTCCCCGACGGTGCCAAGCTCTTCGCCTTCTCCCGCCACATGAAGAACTGCTGGGGAACCTACACCGATTATGCCCACGGCTCCAAGGGTTCGGCCGTTCTCATGGCCGCCCTCGGTCAACCCAAACCCAAGATCTACAACAGCCAGAACATGGTTCCCGGAAACCTGGTGTGGAAGCTGGACCAGCCCGAGCCCAATCCCTACGTGGTGGAATGGCAGGTGCTGCTCGACGCCATCCGGGAGGGCACCAAACACAATGAAGCCCACCGCGCCGCCAAGGCCAACTTCGCCGGGATCATGGGCCGCGCCGCCACCCATTCTGGCAAACTGGTCACCTGGGACGAGGTCGTCAACTCCGACTTCCAATGGGTCGACGATATCGACAACATGACGTTCGAGAGCAAAGCTCCCATCCACGACACCGACGGCATCTATCCCGCCCCCAAACCGGGGTTGTCGGTGGAGCTGTAAGCCGTGAGCCACGCGTGTTGAGCCCTAAACGCTGCTCATCGCCCATGACCGGTGCCTATTCCGGGCCTCCAAGGGTGCGTGCGAAGAAAGCCGCCATGGCCGGGTGGGTCTTGCGCGCCTCTTGCCCGAAGACTCCGTGGCCCGCCCCCTCGAACTTCATGACTGCTACTGATAGGACATTGGATTCCACGGGTTGCTCTGCGGCTCGGCGGAAGCCTCGCCCTCCCGATTCGAGCCCGCAAAGGGGAATCTGGCACGATACGATCTCCTCCGGTGGTGTTCCCACACGCCCCCTCGCGCCGTACACTGTCACGGAGGATCACACGCATCGACATCATGACCCGAGGCATCGCCAAGGAGGACCCCATGCAAGGCGAGTCGATCACACGCAGGAATCTCATCAAGGGCGCCGCCGGCGTCGCCGGCATGTCGCTGGCACGCTCGACCGGACCCGCCCTCGGCGCGACCGGAGCCAACGAGAAGGTCGTCATGGGCTTCATCGGCACCGGTGGTCAGGGGCGGGCCCACATCCAGAGAATCGCCAAGATGGACGACGCGGCCATCGCGGCCGTCTGCGACGTCGATCGTTCTCAACGCGGAAAGGCCGCCAAGACGGCCGGCTCGTCGCCCAAGCAGCTGAAGGACTTCCGCGAGCTGCTCGACATGAAGGACATCGACGCCGTCCTTATCGCCACGCCCGACCACTGGCACGCCTACACGGCGATCGAGGCCTGCAAGGCCGGCAAGGACATCTACTGTGAGAAGCCGGTCACGCACAACATCCGCGAGGCCGGGCTTCTGCTCGAGGCGGTCAAGAAGCACAACCGCATCGTCCAGGTCGGCACGCAGGCCCGCAGCAGCGACCACTGGATCGACGCCGTCAACCGCATCCAGGCCGGCGAGATCGGCAAGGTCAACATGGTCCACGTCTGGAACGCCTGGAGCACCACGCAGATGCGCGGCGACCTCGGCCATCCGCCCGACCAGCCGAACCCGCCCGAGGGCGTCGACTACGACATGTGGCTCGGACCGGCCCCCAAGCGTCCGTTCAACCCGCTTCGCTTCCACTGGACCTTCTACTTCTTCTGGGACTACGCCGGCGGCATGGTCAGCGACTGGGCCGTGCACCTGTTCGATATCGTCACCTGGGCGATGGGTCCGGAGATCAAGGCGGTCACGATGACCGGCGGCAAGTACGTGTTGAAGGACGCCCGCGACACGCCCGACACGGGTGCGGCCGTGTTCGAGTGTCCCGGCTACACGATGTACTTCACCATCAAGCATGCCAACGCCTGGTCGCCCCACGGCGTGAGGGGCCATGGCATCGAGTTCTTCGGCGAGAACCGAACGCTCCAAATCGACCGCCAGGGCTTCCAGATGTACGACGACAAGGATCGCGGCAGCCGCAAGCCGTTCTACGCCAAGAAGGGCTCGACGCCGCTCGAGACCCACGAGCGGAACTTCATCGAGTGCGTTCGCAGCCGAAAGCGCCCGAACGCCGATGCGCAGGTCGGCTATGAGCAGCAGATCCCTTGTCACCTGGCGAATATCTCGTACCGCGTCGGCCAGCGCGTGGAATGGGACGCCGCCAACGAGACGATCCCCAACAGCGCCGAGGCCCGCAAGCTCCTGACCCGCGACTACCGCAAGCCGTGGGTCTTGTAGCGGTCGCCCCATGATGTGACGCACGACGCAGGCTGGCCGAGCCCGCTACGACGACGACAGCCGCAAAGACCTCAGGCCACAGGCTTCAGGACCTCTGCGTCTCGGCATCGGCGGCGCCCCCGTCAGCAAGCCTCGTTCTTCCTGAAGCCTGAAGTCCGGAGCCTGAAGCCTGTCGTCTGTAGCCTGAAGTCCGGGGTCTGTAGCTTCGTAGGATGCGTCTTGACGCACCCTGGCCTCGGCCCTGGGAGGCACCATGTCACCATGCCACCACGCCATCCTCGTCCTTGGCACCCTGTGCTCGCCGCTGGCGTTCGCCGAGACCGTCTGGATCGAGGCCGAGCGGTTCGAGCGCCTCGGCGGGTGGGTCAACGACGCCCAATTCATCGACCAGATGGGCTCGCCGTACCTGTTGGCCAACGGCCTCGGTGAGCCCGTCGAGGACGCCCACACCCGCGCCGCCGTCCCGACACCGGGCCCCTACCGCCTCTGGGTCCGCGCGAAGGACTGGATGCCCGAGCACCATCCCGGGCGGTTCTTGGTCTTGCTCGGCGGCAAGCCCGCTAAGGGCACCTTCGGCGCGACGGGCCGAGCCGGCTGGAGGTGGGAAGACGGCGGCGTGCACCGTCTCTCCGGTCAGGTCGAGATCACGCTTCGCGATCAGACCGGCTACTACGGCCGGTGCGACGTGGTCGTGCTCACCGGCAACCTCGATTGGACGCCGCCCGCCGACGTCCAGGCCATCGCCGAGCTCCGCGAGAGACACGGCGGCGTAAGCCGTCAGATCCAGGACATGCCGCGGCATGACGTCGTCGTCATCGGCGGCGGGCTCGCCGGCTGCACGGCCGCGGTCGCCGCGGCCCGCAACGGCGCCAGCGTCGCGTTGATCCAGAATCGCCCCGTCCTCGGCGGCAACGCCAGCGGCGAGATCCTCGTTCCCCCCGTCGGCGTCTGGCCGCACGGCAAGCAAGACCCGCTCGACCCCCGCGAGACCGGCCTCGTCGAGGAGTACCGCACCGCCGGCAACCAGCGCGTCAGCGAAGGCAAGCTCTACGCCAAGCGGCTCCTGCGTTTCGTCACCCAGGAGCCCAACCTCGACCTCCACCTCAACACCCACGGCCTCGACGTCGAGATGGCCGGCGGCTCTAGGACGGTCATCGCCGCCGTGCTGGCCGTCAACGTCCACACGGGCCAGCGGCTTCGCTTCCCGGGGCGGCTCTTCATCGATTGCACCGGGGACGCCGTCATCGGCGCCGCCGCCGGCGCCGACTACCGCCACGGCAAGGAGTCCAAGGCGATGCACAACGAGCCCTGGGCCCCGGACAAGCCCAGCAAGCACACCATGGGAAACGGCCTGAAGTACTACCATCGCGACACCGGCCGGCCCCAGCCGTTCGTGGCGCCCCCGTGGATCTACGACTTCACGAGCTGTGACGCCTTCGCGCCCGGGCGGCATCCGCGCCTGATCCGCGGCAGCGCCGTCGGCTACCAGTGGCAGATCGAGCTCGGCGGCATGCGCGACACCATCGCCCACGCTGAGGAGATCCGCGACGACCTGCTCCGCCTCATCTACGGCCTGTGGGACCACACCAAGAACCACTGCCCCAAGCTCGGCAAGGAGGCCGCCACGCACAAGCTCGTCTGGGTCGGCCACGTCGCCGGCAAGCGCGAGAGCCGCCGCCTGATCGGGGATTACGTCTTGACGATGAACGACATCGGCAACCAGACGCCCTTCCCCGACCGCGTCGCCTACGGCGCCTGGTGCACCGACGACCACTACTCCGAGGGCTTCTTCCACGACGGCTCGTTCGGCAGACACCACGATCACGACGAGCACGCCTACACCGGGCTGCCCTACTCCATCCCGTTCCGTTGTCTGTACTCGCGGAACATCGACAACCTCATGATGGCCGGGCGCGACATCTCCGCCACGCATCTGGCGCTGTCCAACACGCGGGTCATGCTGACCTGTGCCGTCATCGGGCACGCCGTCGGGAGCGGCGCGGCGATGTGTGTCGAAAACGACACCACCCCGCGCGGCCTCTACAAACGGCACATCGGCGGGCTCCAACAGCGGCTCCTCAAGGAGGGGGCATACCTCATCGATCTGAGGGCCGACGACCCCTGCGACCTCGCCCGTAAGGCGCGCCTCGCCGCCTCCAGCGAGCGAACGCTGCGCGGTGGGCGGATGGCCGCCGCCCTCGTCACCAACGGCTACGACCGCGCCCAAGACGGCAAGATCAACGCCTGGAGCCCCGACCCCGATGCGGACGGCCCGCACCGGATCGACCTGTCGTGGGACGCGCCCGTCACGTTCAACGTCGTCCACGTGGTCTTCCAGACCGCGCGCCTGGCGCCCCGGCGGTTCATGCTTCAGACGTGGGACGACGGCTCCTGGCGGACGATCGCCGAGGTCGACCGCAACCGCCATCGTCGGCACGTGCTCGGGTTCGATTCGGTCACCACGGGCGGGCTCCGGCTGGTCCTGCCCGAGCCCGCCGGCGTCTGCGCGATCCGTGTCTACGACGAACCGCAGCGTGTCGTCGAGGCCGCGCGTCGCGCCCATCGGACGATGCGCCTGCCCGACAAGGGCCCCTGGCTGCCGTGGCGCCAGAGCGATCCGACCGAGACCTACGACGGCATGGTGCTGGACGCCACCGACGCCGAACACGTCGGCTACTGGACCCACTCCACCTGGGCCGAACCGTTCGTCGGCGACGGCTATCTCCACGACGACAACCGCCGGAAGGGTGAGAAGGCCATTCGCTTTACGCTGCGGGCGGCCGAGCCCGGCAGGTATGAGATCCGCCTGGCCTACGTGCCCGCCAACAACCGGGCGAGCAACACGCCGGTCACCATCCGGTCCGCGGCCGGCGTCAAGACCGTCCGGATCGACCAGCGCAACAAGCCCCCGATCGATAGCTTGTTCGTCTCCCTCGGGACGTACAAGCTCGACGCGGCCTCCACGGTGACCGTCGCCAACGACGACACCGACGGCTACGTCGTCGTCGACGCCCTGCAACTGATCGCTCAGGAGTGAAAGGCGCGCAAAGAGGGGTTGCGATGCCTCTGCGCTGAGCACCCATCTTGGAGTGCGGCGGCTTGACGCCGCCACAGAGCCGAGGCCGGGAGGCCGCGAAGGCAACAGGCCACAGGCTTCAGGCCTCAGGGCTTGGGCGTCACACAGGCGCCACCGTCATGAGATCTTGCCGTCCCCATGACCTCGGGTCTTCAGCATGAGGTCTGTTGTCTGAAGTCTGTAGTGTGAGGTCTGTAGTCTGCGGTCTGCGATCTGCAGCTGCCCAGAAAACGGACCTCGTGACACGGGCGTCTCGCCCGTGCTCATTCGGGAAGATGCCCAGGACATGTCGGTACGCGCGCGTTTCCATCCGCCGCAGTGTCCAACCGACATGGAGTTCTGGTGCGAGATGCCTACGTTGCGCCCCCTGGCCCCTAAGAGGAGAGGCGCCTCCTCTCCCTCGCAGAGCAGCTGCGTGGCCCGCCGCTTTGAGCGGTCGGGGCGCGGACCCCGCCTGCCCGGGCGAGGCGCTCCTTTCCCGTTTCCGCTCCCCCCTGTCCCGGCCCTTACTTGTGACACGTCGCGCACTCGGGCAGGTGCGGGTTGTCCTTCGGCCCGGCCTCCTTCTCGTGGCAGGCGATGCACTGACCGTGCATGGCCTCGACGTAGCTCGGGGCGTGGGCCGTAAAGGCCTCCAGCTCCTCCTCGCTGGTCAGGCCCATGTCCTTGCCGTGGCAATCCGTGCAGGCCTTGGCGGTGCTGCCCCGCTTCGGCTCACCCGCGGGATGACAGTGATGGCACGAGGCGTTCTCCAGCAGAGCGCTTGCCCCGTCGGACCTGACCGTCAGCGGACCGGTGGTTCGCACCGTTTGCCCCGCGGTCTCCGGGGCCTGCTCCGATAGATCAATGGGCTCACCGGCGTCGAGCCGCGCCCCGATCCGGGCCGCATGCAGGTCGTGATCGAAGATCGAGCTGCCGTGGAACATACCCGTGTGGCATCGATGGCAGGCCGACTGCGGATCGCCCGGCGCGAAGGCGTGGTGGCAGCGCTCGCACGAGGCCTCGTCGCGGTAGTCGCGCTGATGTCGCGCGTGATCGAAGACCACGAACGACCCGTCCACGTCGCCGTCGATCCGAAGCGTGTTGCGCCGCACGTCCATGGCCGTCGGCGGCATGACGCGGACCTCGGCCGTCGGATACCCCCGCGCCGCATCGTCCCAGAACAGCAGCACGCCCAGCGGAATGAAGATCACCGGCAGGAACGTCGCATGGCTCAACCGCCGTCGGCTCAGCATCTGCCACAACGGCTGCGGACCCGTTCCGTGCATCGCCGTGCACACGCCCGGCTCGGGTTCCGGCTCCAGCGCGCCGTCGAAGATGCTGTACCGCTCGGAGATCACGACGAAGGCCAAGCCGCCCGCCGCCACGATCCCGATGCTCAGCGCCCACTCCGGCAGCGACGGGAAGTACACCACACCCGCACTCTCGAAGTAGCCGAAGATGCCCACGTTCAGCCGGTTCAGCACCAGGCCGAACACCGCGCTGGCCGAGCTCGTTACCAGCCCCACCGTCGACGCCCGCATCTTCGGGATCGCCATCAGCACGCACGGGATGACGCACAGGAAGACCACCTCGGCCAAAAACAGCAGGCTCTCGGCCGACCCGCTCACCAGGCTCGGCCACGCCCACCGCCAGGTGATGTCCGCCAGCTTGACCACGAACAGCAGGCCCAGCGCCACGGCGCCGGCCTTGGCGATGCCGCGCAGCGGCTCGGGCTTCGGCGGACGGTCCTTCAGCCAGCCGTAGAGATGCGTGACCAGCACCACGCACATGAGCCCCGCCCCCACGGCCGAGATGAAGAACAGAATCGGCAGCCACGGCGAGTACCAGAGCTCGTGCAGCCGCGTCGGCGTGACGAGGAACAGCGATCCCAGCGATGAATGGTGCAGCGTCGAGAGCGTGATGCCCACGATCACGATCGGGATCGTCACCCGATGCAGCCAGTGCACGAGCCGCGGGAACGGGAACTTCTCGAGGATCACCGGCGTCATCTCGAACACCGTCACCGAGAAGTACAGCATCACGCACCACGCGACCTCGAACAGGAACGAGTGGTGGTTCCAGTAGAAGATTGGGTGCCAGATGCGATGCGGCAGCCCGATGTCCAGCAGCAGCGCGAAGCACGACGACCCATAGCCCAGGAACGCCAGCAGCAGCGCCGGGCGTACCAGCGCGCGGTACTTCTCCAGGCCCAACACGTACACCGTGCAGGCCAGCGTGAAGCCGCCGGTCGCCAGCGCCACGCCGGCCACCATGTTCAGGATCTTCCACAGCCCCCACGGCACCGCGTCCGACAGCGCCGTCGTGGCGCCCAGACCGAAGAACAGGCGCAGGGCGATCGCCACCAGGCCCAGAAGGGCCACGGCTCCCAGGACGTCTTTGGCAAGTACACTACGCGTGTTCACGCGACGACTCCTCGCTTTCGGGGTTCGCTTCTGCCGGCCCCGCGTTCAGGGCGGCCCGCTCGCGTGCGAGCTTGTTCCGACGCTGAACGATCCACGTCAGCGCCGTCAGCCCGCCGCACACGGTCAGCGCGATCGCCGGCGTCTTGTTCATCACCGGCCACGTCCGCGCGGCCATCGGCTCGTCCCCCATCTCCCCGGGCCAACCGAGCGCGTCCAGCTCCACGTTCGAGATGTACAGCACACACGTGCCGCCGGCCTCGTCCTCGCCGTACACGTGCGGGACGTAGCGACCCGGCTTCGACTCGATCCGCCGATGGGCCTCGGCCAGCAGCTCGTCCCGGTCGCCGAAGACCACCGCGTCGTGAGGACACGCCTCCACGCACGCCGGCTGCTTGCCCTCGGCCTGACGGTCGGCGCACATCGAGCACTTCACCACGAACGGCAGCGCCTTGTCCCACTCGTACCGCGGAATGCCGAACGGGCACGCCAACATGCAGTAGCGGCAGCCGATGCACTTCTCGGCGTCATAGACCACCGGCCCCTCCGGCGTCTTGCGGATCGCCCCGACCAGGCACGCGTCCACGCACGCCGGATGGACGCAATGCATGCACGCCTTTCGGGCGTAGGCCCTCGGTCCGACCTGCACGATCGACAGCGCGCGCCGGCTCGACAAGCCGTCCGCCTGCCGCCGCGCCGCGAAGTGCTCCGGACCGAACCGGTTTGTCTCGGTGCAGGCCACGACGCACTTCTCGCAGCCGACGCACCGCGTCACATCACACAGTATCGCCTTCATGGCAGGGCGGGCTCCTTTCGGCCATGCAACGCAATGGCCACTTGATCACCGGCACCGGCCGGGAACCGCCAGTAGACCTCCGAGGACACACGCTCGAACGGGAACAACACCGCGTGCGACAGCTTCGTGAACGGCATCAATGCCATCACGAGGTTCCCGCTCAACACGTGAACGAGCATGGTCGCCTGGTAATCGAACGGGCTCCACAGCGGATGCATCGCCAGGAACCCCGAGAGGAACGGCGTCAGCAGCAGGATCAGCAGCCCGTAGTCGCTGGGCTGGCTCATGAACCGGGCCGCCGAGTGAAACGTGCGAATGCCCAACAGACCGAGTCCCGTGCCGATCGCCAGCACCGTCAGCGTATCGGCCAGGAACCGCGGCATCGCCCACCAGCTCACCCCGATGCCGCGCTCCCACAGCACGAGGTGCTCGGCCAGGAAGATCGGCACCAGGATCAACCCAACATGGAACACGAACGACAACACGCCGATGACCTGGCTCACCCGGTAGATGCGCGAGAGCGGAAACAACCAGACCGCGATCTCCCGGAGGTTCTTGGCGATCGGAAAGGGGTCGCTCGTCGCCCGACGCCACGATTGTCGGTACTCCCACGTCCGAAGGAACACCAACCGGCCGAGGCCGAGCACCATCAGCAGGAAGCAGGCCGCGAACAGCGGGCCTCGCGCGAAACTCAGTGCGGATTCCATCAGCACACCTTTCAGTTCGATTCGGTATCTGCGGCGACCGCGGCCGCCTCATCGCCCGTGCCGCTCTCGCCCGTCGCCGACCCGTTGCCGCCCTCGAGCCGGATGGCACGCAGCACCAGATCGTGCAGCCCGACCACCTCCATCGGCAGCTCGTAGAACTGGATCAGCTCGCGAAGCTGCTTCTTGCAGTTCGCGCACGGCGAGACGACGTACTGCGCCCCGGTCGCGCGGAGCTGGTCGGCCTTGACCTTCCCCGCCACCTTCATCCGGTAGTCGTGCACCTCATCCACCGAGACCGTCCCCCCCCCCGCCGCCACAGCAGTAGTTGTCCACGCCGTGAGGCGTCATCTCCACGAAGTTCGAGCACATCGCCCGAAGGATCTCCCGCGGCTGCTCCACCACCCAGCCCGACCGCGCGATGTTGCACGGATCGTGATACGTCACCGACTCGGGTATGGCGTCGCGGTCCAACTGGATGCGACCCTCCCGCAGGGCCTTGGCCGTGTACTCCACGAAGTTGATCACCGGATACTTGGTCGCCCCCGCGAACTGAGGCACGTAGAACTTGGCCGACCGCGATGCGTGCCCGCACTCCCCGACCAGGATCTTCCGGCCGCGGAGACGCGTCACCTCACCCACGAGCCGGCGGATCACATGCTCCAACACGTGGTCGCTGTAGAACAGGCCGTAGTTGATGCCGTCGAAGAACTCCGTGCCGATCGTCCAGTTGTCGCCGTCGCCGGCCGCGTGCATCACGGCCAGATTGCCCATCAGCGTGTCGGCCTCCATCAGGTAGTCGCTGACGGCCGGGAAGAAGACGTACTCCACGTCCTCCTTGTCCACGGGGAACTTCAGCTTGATGCCCTTCATCTCCTCGAGCTCCTCCTCCATGAACTCGAGGTTGTCGATCAGGGCCGGTACGGGCACGGCCGAGGTGTTGTGCGATGTGCCGTGGAGCTGCTCGCGGGTGCTGACCTGCAAGGCCTTCGGCACGACGCCGATCTCGCTGAGGATGTACCGGCCCAGGTGCGTGATCAGCCCGTGGTCCACCCCCATCGGACATTCCAGCGTGCAGCGCCGACACGCCGTGCAGCGGTAGAACGACTCGGCCATCTCGTCGATGTCGCGCTCGGTGAGCACGCCGTTGCCCCGCGCGTGCGCCCGGAACCACCCCCCCACGGTGAAGTACGAGCGGTAAACTCCCAGCAGCAGTTCAGAGCGGTAGCAGGGGATGTCCTTCGGATCGCCCGTGGCCTGATAGATCTGGCAGGTGCAGGCGCATCGGGTGCAGCGCGTCGTGCCCTGGGCGTAGGTCTCCAGCACGGGTCCGTAGTTCGTGTGCTCCAGGACCGTGGCGAAGGTCTTGAGGAACGCCGACACGCGATCGCCGTTGCCCGGCTGTTCCACGTGATAGACGTACTGGTGCGCCGGCAGTTCCGGAAGGCCGTCCGAGCCCTGCGTGCCGTTGTCGATCGGAGTGATCACGGGCATCTCCTTGTGTGACGATCGCGCGTTGCCGTACCGCGTTGCTCACCGAAGCAACG
Source organism: uncultured Planctomycetales bacterium (assembly GCA_964622545.1). Taxonomy (GTDB): domain Bacteria; phylum Planctomycetota; class Phycisphaerae; order UBA1845; family JAFGLZ01; genus JAFGLZ01. The sequence goes on from CAZUQM010000016.1 coordinate 19,307, forward strand.
CAAGCGCTGAGACTCCGCCAAGCCCATGAGCAAACCTCGTGCCAGATCGCGGCAAAGCCGTCCGAGCGCGACGTCCGATACCATCACGATGCATCGCGCGACGCGCGCCATACCCACGCCCAAGCCGATTCCGAACGTGTTTCCGCCGAAGACGCCTCTCGAACACCCCGCCCTTGCGCGGCGGAGGCAACCTGCTGCAAGCGAGCGTTGCATGCAACGTGTCATGCAACGGCAACGACGATGCGTTCGACCTGCATCACCGCATCAACGCACCGATCCGACGCCTCGCTGCGAATGGCCCGCCAATTGCATGAGCCCCCACCACAAGGACATGGTTATGCGCGCAGCTATACCTCTCTACGGTTCGCGGGTCTCGCCTCGGTTCCCGTTCGCCGAGCAAACGTTGATCGTTGAATTGCGAAACGGTCGCGTTGCAGGACGAAAGATTGTCGAAACAGGCAGGCTGCCCGACGCAGAGCGACTCGAGCAGCTCTCCGACCTGGCCATCGACGTCTTCGTCTGTGGCGCCGTCGACCCCGTCTTCATGGCCGAGGCCGGCAGCCTGGGCATCCAGGTCATACCCGACGTGGCCGGGGAGCAGGACGAGGTCCTCGACCTGCTCGCCCGGGGGCGGCTCCTGCCGGGCCACGGCACCTACGCCGGCTCGACGCCTGAGGAGTCGACCCAGGAGATCGACTGCGTCGCCTGCCTCGAGCGCGTCTGCCTCCACGGCAAGCCCTGCCCCGGGCTCATCCGCGACCTGCACGGCACCCCCGCCAAGACCGATCAGATCCAGATGCTCGACGTGGCCACCGACATCGCCTGGGAGACCGAGCGACGCCTCTGCCGCGTGGCCGAGTTCGTGCACTTCTGCCACGAGATGCGCTTCGAGCACGTCGGCGTGGCCTTCTGTGTCGAGCTGTCTCGCGAGACGCAGATCCTCACGCATCTGCTCCGTCGGTACGAGTGGCCCGGCAACATCCGCGAGCTCGAGAACGCCATCGAGCACGCCTTCGTCATCTGTCAGGGCGAGGAGAGCGAGCCGCAGCACCTGCCCGATCGCATCCTCAACGCCACGCGTGAGGGCAACGGCCCGGCCACGCGCCCGCTGAACACCTCCCCCGAGTCCGTCATCCGTGAGTGCCTCCACCGAAACGACGGCGACCGCGCCAAGACCGCCCGAGAGCTCGGCATGCACCGCACCACCCTATGGCGCAAGATGCGTCAATACGGCATAGCCTAAGCCGTACCCATCGGGACGCCCCAGGATGCACGCCGTGGTTGGAGCTAGCACTACAGCGCAAGGTAATCTGTAAGGCGCTGCAGGTGATAAGGTTATGTACCCCGCCATGGAAGCCGCCCTGTGAGTCACGAACTATGCCGTCGCCAAGGACTTATCGATGGCTCGCTCCGGCAAACGAGGGCGACCTTGCGCTGTAGTGCTAGTCGTCCAATACCATGGAATCCGTCGGCTTCCCAGCTTCAGGGCCGCCGCCGGAGATGCGCCCACCTCGGATCGATGCCGCGCCGGAGACGCGACCGTGAGGGAGCGTTGCTGTCCAAGTGCCCCAACAACACAGCTCCGTGACGGTCGCTGCTCTGAGTGGCGTCTCGCCCTCCCGATGGAAGGCCACAAAGACACGTGTGGCGCGGTTACTCGTGCCTCACCACATTCGTTCTTGTAGGTTCGGATCGGCATGGTTGGTCACGATGGCACACCGTTCCGGGTGCCACTGGCGGCTCGACCGCCAGTGTCCGCACGGGCAGGCAAGTGAGCCCATGGCACCCAGCGGACCGACAGATTCAAATGAGTCGGACTACTGGTCTGTCGCCGGACTCGCCGCGCCCTTGACCTTGCGGCGCTGCCCCTCCGGACGCGGTCGGCACGGCGGTTTGATGATAAAGGAATCCGACACCGCTGATCCTCCCGTCTGGCCACCCGGCCCGCGCCGAGCCTGAACCCCCTCGGATCGTCGCCCCACCCGAGACGCCACCCGGCGGGATACCCGGGGCCCGACAGCTCGTGCCTATTCCTACCTCTTGATGTCATCGCCCAGCGCCTTGACCGTCGGCCCTTCCCGCGCCCTCCAACCTCTACAGGCGTGAGGCGCCACTACCCGAGCCGACCGAAGAGAGCTCGCAAATGGTCGACACAACCTTCGTCGCCGTGATGCTGGCCAGCCTGTTGGCCTGCGGCGTGACCACGTTCGGGATCCACCTGATCAGCAGGCACGAGCCATGGGCACGAGCGCGTTCGGTGCACTTCATCGGCTTCGCCGGGGGGATGCTCCTGACGGTCTCCCTGCTCCATATCATTCCCAAGGCCATCGGGCAGACCGCCGCGGCCCCGGCCCTGCTCTTGGCGGGTTTCCTCGTCCTGTACCTGCTCAACGGCCTGCTCCGCGTGTTTCTCTGCAAAGGTGAGAACGAAGCCGCCCCGATCGGACTCGTCCCCATGCTCGGCATCGGGCTGCACTCGTTCATCGACGGCTTCATCTATAGCGTGGTGTTCTCGGTCAGCCTCTTCACCGGGGTCCTCGCGGCCGTGGGCATGGTCCTGCACGAGCTGCCCGAAGGCATCGTGGTCTACGTCGCCCTGCAGCGGGGACGGTATGAGGGTCGTCGCGCCTGGGTCTACGCCTTCCTTGCGGCCGGCGCGACCACCCCGCTCGGCGCGCTGCTGGCCTACCCCATCGTCAAGGATCTGAGCGGCGCGGTCTTGGGTGGCATGCTTGCGGTCTCGGCAGGAGCCCTGCTCTACGTGGCCGCGTCGCACCTCTTGCCGCAGCTCGATGAAGAGAAGCGTCCCCTCAGCATGCTGTCGTTCCTTGGCGGTGTCGTTGTCGGCGTAGTCCTCATCGCCGTCACCACGCACCTGCGCTCAGTCGGTAGTTGAGCTCGCAGCAGGATCGGCCACGTGTCGGCGAGGGCTCCGATGGGCCTCATACCGGACGGCCTGCCAAAGCGAGCGAGCCTGCTTGAGCGATCGGCGCAGACCTGGGATTCAGCCCGCCATCCGTCGCGCCATGTCGATCAACCTTGAGGAGAAGCCCCACTCGTTGTCGTACCAGCCCATCACCTTGATGAGTTCGCCGTTGACGACGTTCGTGTGCTCCGAGGCCAGGATGCAACTGTGCGCGTTGCCCACGATGTCGTGCGAGACCAGCGGGGCGGGCGCGACGGTCAACACGCCCCGACCGCGATCCTCGGCGTACCGCCGGAACACCTTGTTCACCTCGTCAATGGACGTGGACGACTTCACGTGACACGTGAGATCCGTGATCGAGCCGCACGGAATAGGAACACGCAGCGCCATGCCGTCCAGCTTGCCGTCGAGCTCAGGGATGATCTTGCCGATCATCTGGGCCGCGCCGGTGGTCGTCGGCACGATGTTCGAAGCCGCCGCCCTGCCCCGTGTGAACCTCTTGGCCGGGGCGTCGACCAGACCTTGACTGGCCGTATAGGCATGCACCGTCGTCATCAGACCGCGGAGGATGCCGAACGCGTCGTGCACCACCTTGGCCATGGGCGTCAGGCAATTCGTCGTGCAGCTTCCGATGGTCACGATCGTATGCCGGTCGGGCTGGTAGGTGTCCTCGTTGACGCCGAGGATAAAATCGCCGTCCACCTCCGACTTGGCCGGCGCCGTGATCAGCACCTTCCTGGCCCCCGCCTCGAGGTGCTTCTGGGCGTCCTCGCGTTTGCGAAACACGCCGCTTGACTCAAGCACGACGTCGACGCCGTCGTCCTTGTGGGGCAGGTCGGCCGGCGACGTCTCGTTGCTGATCGGCACCGTCTTCTCACCGACGCGTAACGTATCGCCGCTCGCTTGGACCTCGTGCCGATAGACGCCATAGACCGAATCGTAGCGCAGCAGGTAGGCCAGCGTCTCGGCGTCCACGATGTCGTTGATCCGAACGACGTCCACACCCTGGTCCAGGGCGATCTTGAACGCCGCGCGCCCGATCCGCCCGAAGCCGTTGATCATCAGTCGCATGGTTGTCCGCCTTCCAGGTAGGCCTGGGTTTGAACGGTCTCGGCCCGACCGCTGACCGTTTCAGACGGTCCGGCTCGATCTCGCCCGCTTGCTCCGCGAGGCCGCCGCGCCGATGCCGTCTCGAGATGGTCCACCATGGTGCAGCTTGCCTCAACCAGGTGAGCGAATCCTGAAATCGAGATGACGTGCGCTTAATCAGACCGTCGTCGCATCCGAGCTGTCAAGCTATTGCACACGTTGCTCGCCCACAGGGAAGCCGGACCTGACGTGTCGCGTCCGGTGCGGTCACAGCCCTACGCGGGTTCCCAGCTCATCCACGACCTCACGGGGTGGACCCAACGGCACCCCGGTTATCGGGCCTGAGGGACGGAAAGCTACACGCCACGGGCAGTTTGCGGTTCATAAACAAACACATGATTTTGCGTCGATCTATACCCACATCTGATTGAGTGTTCGGTATGATATATTGTAAACACCGGGGCGCAAAAGGGTTAGGTTTTCCGCCGCTCATCGCCGCAACGCCAAGCTGGCTTATGACTTAGAAGCTCTTAGCCCCAGCTGAGTCCTAACCTGAGCGACGCTGATTCCTACCAACTTCACGCAAGCGTTTGACGATGTGTGAAGAAGCAGTGACCTTCATAAAGCGATGCTTCTGTCGACCTGAACATCGCTGAGGCCATGCATCTCATAGACCCATCGAGGTGGGCACGACCTCGAGGACACGATCACAGGAGATCAACCATGCACGCTGCATCGCTTGCGAAACGTTCGACCTGGATAGCCGCCCTATTCAGCCTGATGGCCGTATTCGGCTGCGACAGCGGCCTGGGCCAGCTGCTGCTGCCCCTGGTCTGTCCGAATGGCGGCGTCACCGCCGGTGTCATCGAGGACCCGAACGACCTCGATCCCAATCAGCTCTGCGATCCCAACACGGTGTGCGATCCGAATTTGATCTGCATCCCTTGCGACCCCAACCAGGTATGCGATCCCAACCTGATCTGCACCCCGTGCGACCCCAACGACGTGTGCGATCCCAACCTGATCTGTCCGGTTGAGGAACCCACGATCGCCGGGGTCTGGGAAACCGTGTATGCCAACACCGAAGGGGCGTGGGACGATCCGAACGCTTCGCTGGCGCTCATGTTCGAGATGATGGGCAATCCCTTCGAGGCCATGGGCGAACAGGGCGAGGACGTGGTGAGCTTCATGATCATCGATGAGGAAAACAGGGTCGTGTTTTTCGTCGATTACGAGTCCACAACCAACACACTCCAAGTGGAGCAGACGGGCGAGGGCCCCGCGCCGAGCGACATGACGTTAGAAGCGCAGGATGACGGCACCTTCATGAAGCAAGATTTCGTCATGATCGACCAGGAAGACAACGGAATCCAGTTCACCGTCACCCTGAGCCTGATCGCCTATCCCGCCGAAGAGGACGGGCACTGGTACATGGACCAGAGCTTCACCGTGGACATCATGGCCACACAGGATGGTCCACAGGGCACCGAGATCTATGAGGGGGACCAGGCGGTATACCGACTGGACGTGGCGCTCGAACTCAGCCCCTCGGTCTGGCCGACGGTTCGCTATCCCGATGCGACGTGGGAGATCATCGAGTCCGAAGGGGGAGGCGAGTAGCCTGACCGCCGAGAGGAGGTGGACCGAAGACCCAAACCACGGGCTCGGCTTCAAACCCTCCTCGCCCTGGCGTTCGCTGTCGGATGCTTCGCAGACCACCGACCTCTCCGGCCGCTCGGTCCCGGTCTTGCGGGCGCAATGGAGAGTTGCTTGAGGGATCTGCACGCCCCTTATTAGGAGATGAACCGATGCATACGCCGTCAGCCATGAAACGCTCGGCCTGGGCCGTCACCGTACTGGCCGCGATCACCGTATTCGGCTGCGACAGCGGCCTGAGCGAGCTGCTGCTGCCCCTGGTCTGTCCAAACTGCGATGTGACCGCCGGCGTGATCGAAGATCCGAACTCGCTTGACCCCAACCAGCTTTGCGACCCCAACCTGATTTGCGACACCTGCGACCCCAACCGGGTGTGCGACCCCAACCTGATCTGCATCCCGTGCGACCCCAACGAGGTCTGCGATCCCAACCTCGTGTGCCCTGTCGAGGAGGAGGTTCCCACGCTGGCAGGGGTTTGGGAGTCAACCAGCATCGATTGGTCCGGGGCATGGGACGATCCTGAGGCCCCGTTGGCCGTGGTCCTCACGACCAACGGCAACCCGTTCGCCGACATGGGCAAGGTGCCCGAAGGCTGGCGAGACTTCGTCGTGTTTGATCCGAATGACGCCATCGCCTTCGGGTTCTACTATGATCCCGCTTCCGACATCTTGTATGTGGAGCCACCCGAGGAAAACCCCGTCAGCGGCGTCAGCTTCGTCCTGCAAGACGATGGAACGTTCGCCCTCGAAGACTACGTCATGATGGAAATGGATAACGGGCACGGCATGATCATGAAGTCGACGGGCACCTTCTTCGCCACACCTGGGCAAGAGGAAGGAACCTGGATCGTCGAGCAGGAGATCCGAGTCCAGGTCACCGCCACGATGGACATGGCAACCGATCCGCCCATCCATGAAGGCGACCAGGTTGAGTACACGGTCGTTTCTTCGCACCTGACCGTGCCATCTGCATGGCCGGCGCTACTCTTCCCCGATGCCACATGGGAGATCATGACCCATGAGGAGGAGCCAAGCGAGTAGCGCATTCCGCCAAGCGGCGCTGCTGCTTGAGCCCCGCCCCGGATGTCAGGTCGTGTCGGAAACGGTCGCCCTTTGTGGACACGAGTCGAACAGAGGGCGGCACCGATCCTTATCCCCTTGTCCAATAAAAGCTTGTACTACTGGCCGCAAACCCGTTTCTCTAATAACAATCTCTCGGGACACTGCAGACACGCTTGACTCACCGTGAGCGGAATCCCTATCATGCTCCTTACGTAGCTTCAATTTTGTAACTGAGGCTGCAACTCTTGCAACGGTTCCAAGGTCGTCCAAACCGACGCCACCGGGCGGGGCGACCTGGATCGGCTTGATAGCCTGCGTTCGGCCTGAGAGCCGTTCGAAGCCCTAAAAGAGGAGAAAGAGCATGAACGGACCCATCCGCACAAGGACAACCGTGGTCGCCTTGGCACTGATCCTGGCCACGTCGATGGGCGTGGTCTGCACAGGACCTTGCGCCCCCAAGATCGCCAACTGCTACGTCGAGAGCATCGCACCGCCCAGCGGGCCTGTCCCCGAGCCCACCGTCGACATCGTGGTCGAGGCCGTCGAGGACAGCACGGTCAACGTCTGCTACTTCTTCAGCATCAGCCTCAGTCGCTGGAATGAGCAGCAAGGCTGGTGGGAGTCGGCCGGCATCATGGGCGACTCCGAGTATGGCGAGTGGGGCACCAGCCCGTCGAGCGAGTGCGCCCGCATGCGCACCATCACCGTCACCTTCCCCAACGTACCCCTGAATCCCGGCGAGAATCGGTTCCGGGTGGAGTCCTTCCTGGACGGCTGCGACGGTTGGGAGGACGAATGGGAGACCTACGAAGTCACGTACACCCGCTGATCCCGTAGGCAGAACGCGATCACGAAAGCCATCCTTGGAGGGCCTGGCCATGCGAGCCGTCTTGTTGAAGTGCCTTGCGCTGCTCGGGATTCTTCTGACCGCCACCGCCGTCGACTGCCTCGGCCCGTGCGCGCCCGAGTACGTCCACATCACGCTGAGGGATGTCGACCCGGCCGACGGCACCGTCGTCGCCCAGGACACGATCACCTTCACGGTCTCCGGCACCGAGGAGGTCACCGCTCGGATGTTCTACCAGGGCTACAGTCTCGACTGGGCCGACCTCGAGAGGTTCAACGGCACCCACTGGGTGCATGTCGGGCAGATCCAGTCGTGGGACAAAGGGTCGTGGGAACCGGCCGGTACCTGTAGCGACATCCGATCCATCGCCATGACGTTCGAGGACGTGGCCCTGGAGCCCGGCCAGAACCGCTTCCGCGTGGCCATGTGGATCACCGCCAGCGACGTCAACGATTACTGGCTCTACAGCGACGAGGTGACCTACGTCTATCAGCCTTAGACGTTCCAGGCTGCCAGACCGGACCGTGCCGCCCGCCTGGGTCGGCCAAGCCTCGAGCGGCAACCCGAAACAGCATCACCGAGGAGGTGGGATGTGAGACACCGTCAAGCGATCTACCGGAGCGGCTCCGCCGTCTGCGTCGTGGCCTTGTCCGCAGCGATGATGGGCATGCTCTGCGGGCCGTGTGACCCCAAGCTGGAGGTCTTCTGGACCGACGTGGCCCCGCCGGACGGCTCGACCGTCAACGCGCCGGCCACGACCGTCGTCGTGACCGGCACCGAAGAGAAGCACCTGTCGGTCAACTACGAACTGACGTTCTCCCTGCAACGGCAGACCGCCGGCGGGACCTGGATGCACGCGGCCTCTCTCAGTTCCCTGTCGTCCACGTCCTGGCAGTCGGGCGCGTCCGGTTGCAGCGAGATCCGGACCAACACCCTGACGTTCGAGGATGTCGCCCTCGACGTCGGCGAGAACGTCTTTCGGGTCAAGACCTACGTCACGTGGTACGACTCGGACGAGAAGGCCACGCTCGATGAGGAGCCCTTCCGTTACCTGCGGTACGAGTAGCCGGTCAACCGTCTGTCCACGGCACGATCGGGTCGAACGCTATCTGAGGCGTCCGTGATCGGGTGAGCCGCGCCCCTCAAGCGGACACGATGATTCCAGCGGCAAGCGGGTGATGTCTTTTCCAGAGGGAGAACGAAACGATGCGAAGTACGGTAACCAAGAGCGTCGCCTTGTTGGGTGTCATCCTCATGGCCGGCGGCGTGTGCACACGGTGCGAAACCGACCCGGAGGTCGAGCTCGACGAGCCCACGTATCAGATCAACCCGTCGAATCCGGCGCTGGTCACGATCACCGGCACGGGACTCGAGGGCAACTGCCTGAATCAGCCGCCGTATGACGACTACTACCTCTACGCGCGGCTGATCCACAACGGCGTGCCTCAGCCGGAGATCGGCCCGTACGGCTGGCAGACCGATCCGTATCAGGTGTGCCCGTCCAATGCGAGCCGACAATACCGGTCGTTCGAGATCCGCTTCGAGGACGTGCCCTTCGCCTCCGGCGACACCTTCACCGTGCAGGTCCGCTCGAACGAGGGCGAGGGCTTCGACCCGTTCACCGTCACCAGCCCGATGATCACCGTCCCTTAGCCGACGGCCTCTATCCGCGCGGTCGGGCGGGTCCCTTGGGCCTGCCCGACCCTTGGAATCGGTTTGGTGAGGCGGTGAGCCGGCCCGTCCCGACGACCGACTCAGCGGCGAAACCGAACCCCCAGCACCATCAACCCAGCCAGCAACATCGCCAGCGGCAGGACCAGCCCACTGCCACAACTGAACACGGCCGTCACGTCCTTATCGGCGTCCATGACAACCGTCGTCGGATTGGCCCCCGTATTGCTGACGTCCCCCTGCCAATGATCGAAATGGAACCCGCCCGCCGCGTGCGCCGTTAACGTGACGACCTTGCCCGGCAGGTAGAACGGCCCGAGCGGCAGGGCCTCCACCCATCCCTTGTCCGAGGGGCTTGCGCTGGTGCTGAGTGTGTAGTACGCACCGCCAAGGTGTAGGATGACGCCGTGCCCGCCGACTGCGAACACGTCCTCCGGGCCGCTGCCCCAGACACCGTCGAGGTCCTCCAGCCCGCTCACGCCTGCGTGCATGGGTCTCCAGCTCGTCCCGTCGTAGTGGAGGATCGTGCCCTCATTGCCCGCCACGTAGACGTCGTCGGGACCGCTGCCCCACACCGACCGCAACAGCTTGGTCGTCCCGCTGGTCATCGTCGACCAGCTCGACCCGTTGTACCGCAGGATCAACCCGCCATCGCCGACGGCGAAGATCGCGTCGGCCGCGGCGCCCCACACGTCCAGGAGCCGGCCCGTCGTCCCCACCGACACCGGCGACCACAGCTTGCCGTTGTAGTGCAGGATGGTGGTGTCATAGGTGAAGCCGTTCAGCTCGCCGCCCACGGCGTAGAGGTCGGCCGCGCTGCTACCCCAGACGGCATACAGCCCCGCCGTGCTTCCGCTGTTCATGGTGATCCAGCTCGAGCCGTTGTAGCGTAGGATGGTCCCGTTCGGGCCCACCGCGAACACGTTGTTCCACCCCGTGCCCCAGACGCCCTTCAGGGCCTCGCTGCTGCCGCTGGGCACCGGCGACCAGCTCGCCCCGTCGTAGTGCAAAGCCGTGCCCAACTGACCGACGGCCCACACGTTGCTCGCCGACGTGCCCCAGACGGCCAGCAACTGCATGTCCGTCCCACTGCTCATCGTCGACCAGCTCGAGCCGTTGTAGCGGAGGATCTCGCCGTCGTTGCCCACCGCCAGGACGTTGGTCGCGCTGCTGCCCCAGACGTTCCATAGGAACTCGCGCGAGCCGGCGGCGCTGCTCATGGTCGTCCACGTCGAGCCGTTGTAGTGACTGATCGCACCGCCCGAGCCCACGGCGAAGACGTCCGCCGCGCCGCTGCCCCACATCGCCTTCAGCGACCCCGTCGCGCCGGTGTCGATCGTCGACCAGGTCGAGCCGTTGTACCGGTAGACCGTGCCGGCGTACCCGACAGCATACACATTGCTTGCACTGGTGCCCCAAACGCCATAGGCGTACGAGGGGCTGCCCGGCATCTCGGACCAGCTCGAACCGTTGTAGCGCAGGACCGGGCCTCCGGCACCGACGGCGAACACACTCGACGCCCCGCTGCCCCACACCCCCAACAACTCCTCATACGGTACCTCGTGGACGACCGACCAGCTCGACCCGTCATAATGAAGGATCTGACCGTCGTATTCGCCGCCGCCGACCATCAACGAGCCTACGGCGTAGACATCGCCGGCGGCACTGCCCCAGACGGCCGACAGGTCAGCGGTCGTTCCGCTGCTCATCAGCGACCAGCTCGAACCGTTGAAGCGGAGGATCCGTCCATCCTCGCCCACGGCGATCACGTTGCTCGCGCTGCTGCCCCACACGCCGCGGAGGTTCGACGTCGTCGGGCTGGACATGACCGTCCAACGCGTCCCGTCGTAACGCACGATCGTCCCGGCATCGCCCACCGCAACGATGGTGCCGGCGCCGCTGCCCCAGATGCCGCTCAGGTTCTGCGTGGTCACCGCATCGACCACCGACCACGCAGAGCCGTTGTATCGCAGCATCATCCCCGCATGCCCCACGGCATAGACGTTCCCGCCGCTGCTGCCCCATACCCCGGACAGAAGGCTTCCCTGCGGCAAGGGGTTCTGCCACTGCCACACCGAGGCATGGGCCTTCGGCAGATGGAAGCCGCCTCCGATGCACGCAAGCCATGCCAGCAGCGCCAATACCCGCCGCGACCAGGTCGATGTCGATCGAACGATGTGCCGGTTCATAGGTCTCGCCCCTTCCTCAAACGTGGCGTGTCGTTCATCTCCGGCGCGCACCGCGGGAGCGCCTCCGAAGACAACCCCCTTTCCAGGCGCGCAGAGCCGTAACCAAACCCCCACTGTAGGGGAAGTCGGCCACGAAGACAACATCAATGTGATTGTGGTTTCTCATCATCCGATAAAGACGGCCGGACTCGCCCAAGCACGCTCGGGCCCAGAGGTTTCTACCCAGCCAGGGCCTGCCCGCCACCGCGTCCGGATCCTGGCCCCACCGCGCCCGAGCCCATCGCGCTTGCGGCCCGGACGCCCTTCGTCGATAACGTAGCCGGCGTCACGCACGCCGGAACCAGACCGACTCAAACCGCGACCGAGGAGCACCCATGATGCGTACTCGCACGTCGTTGAAGGCCACGATCGCCGCCGCGGTCCTCTGCATCGCCAAGGGCGTGGCCACTGCTCAGGGCGTCTCGGCCGGGGACGACGACGCTATCCAGGCCGCCATCGACGCCAACCCCGGGAAGGTCGTGGTCGTCCCGCCGGGCGACCACCGCCTCACCAAGAAGCTGCGCATCGGCGCGGCCGGCGGTGGGCTCGTCGGCTTCGGACGGATCATCCAGACCAACCCCGCCGAGCCGATCCTCGAGATCGAGCACGCCTCCGGCGTCTGCGTCCGCGACGTCACCCTCGCCCGCGCCGACGGCAAGCAAGACGCCACCGCCCCGGGCCTGTTCGTCTGGGACTCTCGCCACGTCGTCATCGACGGCGTCCAGGTCATCGACAACCACGCTCGCGACGCGGCCATCGAGCTCCGCGAGACGCGCGACTGCACCGTCCGCAACGCCCGCGTCCTGAACTACAAACGGATCGCCGTCGACGACCGCACCGACTCGCCGCACTACGGCTACGCCTTCCACTGCATCGACGGTACGGGCATCATGGTCCGCGAGAGTACCGGCACGATCCTCAGTGGAAACCGCATCGTCGAGAGCCGCCTGCTACCCACGCGCGACCTCAAGGGCAAGCACAAACTCGGCAAGCTCACGAAGGGCCGTCATCCCAGCAAACCCGGCAAGCTCGCCGTCGGCGTGCTCCTCCGCGGCCGCGTCGACAACTGGCACCAGGGATCGGCCATCGTCGTCACCAGCCCGACCAAAACCCGACGAATCCACGTCATCGACAACGACCTCGTCAACGCCGCCCAGGGCATCGACATCCACGCCGACCACGTCGTCTGCCGCGGCAACACGATCGACCACGCCATGATCGGCATCAAGGCCACCCACGGCAGCCAGCACCTCCTCATCGACGGCAACCTCATCAGCCACGTCGACCTGTGGGGCATCCTGCTGAACCCCGGCGCGTCCTCGCACCGCGCGGCCCCCGCCAAACCAGGCAAGCCGGGCGAGGCCGACGAGCAACCCGCCCAACCCGCCAACGTCGACGGCGGGACCCTCATCCGCGGCAACATCATCACCGCCTACGGCTACGGCCACGAATACTGGAACTGGGGCGGGCGAGCCGACGATCTGGGCAGCAGCTACGCCATCGCCCTCTACGCCGGACAGCTACCGACCAACCCGCCGCTGAGCGACGTCCTCATCCAGGGGAACATCGTCTACCACACCGGCCGCGACGGGCGTGTCATCGCCGGAGCCAAACAGGACTCATCCGGGGCGACCGGCGGCAAGGTCGTCAAGGACGCGCCTCGGTACCGCTACGCCGTCTACGTCGGCGGCTGGCACGGACCCCACCAGCGTGACCCCAGCTTCCCCCGCGATCTCCATTTCGCCGACAACCTCTTCCACCCCGGCACGCAAGGCGTAAGCAACGTCGAGCTCAAGCCGTAACGTTCCACCGCCGCTCTCTTGCCATACCCAGCCCGATCACCGATAACACCGCCATGATTCTCACGCGCATCGTCATCGGCGCCGTCCTGATCGTGGTCGTCCTGGCCTTGGTCTGGGCCGACGCGTCACTGTCCGTCTCCCCGGCCCCGGCGGAGGCCACCCCTTCGACCGCCACCAGCCCGGCCCTCGGCCAGACTCTCCGACTTCCGTCCGTGATCGACTACCTCCTCACCCACGGCGCGATCCTCACCGGCGTGCTGGCCATCGTCTTGACCTGGGGCACCGTCGAGATGACCAGGCTCGCGCGAGGGGCCGGCCACGAACCCCTGCGGATCTGGAGCGGCATCGCCGTGGCGGCCCTGGCCCTCTCGCCGTGGATCGAAAGCGGCTGGTCGGCCTGCAGCCCACAGACGGATTCAGGATTCTGGCTGACCGGCCCCGTCTTGGGCCTGTCGGTCCTGGTCGGCTTCGTGCTCGTGCTCGCCCGGGCACGCGTCGAAGGCGCCATCGGCGCCCTGGCCTCGACCACCTGGCTGATCGTCTACCTCGGCTTGTTCGGGTCGTTCCTCGTGCGGCTGCGGACCGATCTGGCTGGGCCCCTTGGGTCCTGGGCCGTTCTGTACGTCATCGCCGTCGTGAAGTTCTCCGACATCGGCGCCTACTTCACCGGCGTGCTGATCGGCAGGCACCGCGTCGTACCGACCATCAGCCCCAAGAAGACGGCCGAGGGCTACGTCGGCGGACTCGTCCTGGCCGTCGTCGTCTCGGTAGTCCTGGCCTATCTGCTTGGTATAATATCTGCGTATACGGGGCAGCCGGACCGAGGCATGCTGTTGCCGCTCGGCCGGGCCGTCCTGTTCGGTGTGCTCATGGGTCTGACCGGCGAGGTCGGTGATCTGCTCGAGTCGCTCATCAAACGCGACGCCCAGATCAAGGATTCCGGCTCCGTGCTGCCGGCCTTCGGAGGCATCTTGGACATCATCGATTCACCCCTGTTCGCCGCGCCGCTGGCCTGGTGCCTGCTCATGTGGTGGCTCGGGTAATCGCACGGGAGTATCGCGGTCGTTGGACCTGGTCATCACACTTGAAGATCCCTCCAAACGGATCGGTCTGTTCGGCTCGGCGGACCGGCACCTCCGTCTGATTCGCGAAAGTCTAGGCGTTCGTATCAGCGCGCGGGATTCCTCGCTCAAGCTGTCGGGCCAGACCAAGCAGGTCGGCAAGGCCGCCGCCGTCATCGACAAGCTCCAGAGCATGCTCCGCTATCAGGACCACCTCACCGAGGAGATGGTCGTCGACGCCATCGCCGAGGCCGCGCGCGAGGAAGCCGAGGAGCAGTCCGATCGCATCGACGTCTACGGCAAGACCTCCGTCGTGCCCAAGACCGAAGGGCAAGCCCACTACGTCGAGGCCATCGCCCACCACGACCTTGTCTTCTGTTTCGGCCCCGCCGGAACCGGCAAGACGTACCTGGCCGTGGCCATGGCCGTGGCCCAGCTCAAGCAGCAGAAGATCAAGCGCATCGTGCTGGTCCGCCCCGCCGTCGAGGCCGGCGAGAAGCTCGGGTACCTGCCCGGCGATCTGCAGGCCAAGGTCAACCCCTATCTCCGACCGCTTTTCGACGCCATGCACGACATGATGACCTACGACCAGCTCAAGCGCTTCATGATGAACGACGTGATCGAGGTCATCCCGTTGGCCTTCATGCGCGGGCGGACCCTCAACAACGCCGTCGTCATCCTCGACGAGGCCCAGAACACCACGATTTCGCAGATGTTAATGTTCTTGACCCGGCTGGGGCATGACAGCAAGATGATTGTCACCGGCGACGACACCCAGGTCGATCTGGAGAGCGGCAAGCCCAGCGGCCTGGTCGACGCGGTACGGCGCCTCGAGGGCGTCGGCGGCGTGGCGGTCGTTCGCCTCTCGGATCAGGACATCGTTCGGCACCGTCTGGTTCAGGCGGTCGTCGAGGCCTACGCCGATTTCCAGGGCTCGCGACGAGCCGAAACCGGCGAGAAGGGGAAGACTTAGGTCCGATAAGTTCATCGAACAGACTGAACTTATCCGGCAGGTTCGCCGATAACGGCGCGGAGAGTTCGTTGACGTTTCCCAGCGAGCCGGACGACGTGGACCGATGGCTCGCCGGTGGTTGTGGCCCTGACCCGTCGGTCAGGCCCGCCGACGCAACGACTCGGCGCGGGTGCTAGCGGGTCGATATGTTCCCGACACGAACGAAGTCGCGACGCGGTGACGCCAGCCGGTACGGCCCGGCCAAGGCCCCATCCCTGGGCGAGCGAATTCGCAAAGCCCAAGCCTGGCTTCCTCTTGCGGTCGGGGTCGGTTTCTTCGTCCTCGCCACCGCCATCCTCGTTGTCGGCGGTGAGCCCTTCACCTATCGCCTCGGGCAGACGATCCGCGGTCAGCAGATCCTCGCCCGCGTGCCCATTCACAACCCCGAGAAGCTGCGCAACCTGCAAGAGGTCGAGAAGCTTAACACGCCCAACCGTTATCGGCTCAACGAGGCCGTCCTCAAGAAGATCCAGGCCATGCTGACCAACCTGCTCGAAAAGGCCAGCGCCAACGAAACCCTGGACGAGCTCAAGGAGGCCCTGGCCAAGCAGGGCGAGCAGTGGAACCTCAACGAACGCGCCTTCCGAGAGCTGCGTGCCCTGGCCACCGAGCGAGGCACGACCCGCTTTCGACAGGCCATGACCCAGATGCTCAACGAGGCCAAGACCGAGCCGCTCGTCCGTCAGCTCACCCGCGAGGACCGTTGGCCTCCCTCGGCCGCCCAGTACATCATCCTCCAGCTCGAGCGGCCTGAGGCCGTCTCCAACGATCAGCGCAAGTACGTCTCCAACCCGGAGCACGTCGAGAACGTGGCCCGGCGGCTGGCCAGCTTCTTCCCCCTGCCGCTCCAGACCGCCCTAGCCGCCAAGTGGCAGGAAACGCTCCAGCCCGATCCGGACAGTCGCCGCTTCGAGCCTATCTGGCAGTTCGACAAGGAGGCCACCCTCGCCCAGATCAAGCAGGCCGCCGACTCGGTCAGCGTCGACAAAGCCGCCAAGCCCGCCGGTTCGCCCATCTGTGAACCCGGCATCATCGACAAGCACGCCCTCGAGTCGCTCCTATTGGAGCACAACGCATTCCACGAAGCGGCCCGCAACCAGGAAGGCCTTTGGACCTGGTCCTCACGGCGGGCCATCGGCCTGGCCGGCATTGTCCTGTTCATCACGATCGGCCTGGGCGGCTACACCTGGTGGTTCGGCGCCGACTTCGTCACCGACATCCGCAGGCTTCTCGGCATCGCCGGCGTGATGCTCGTGATGCTCCTGCTGGCCCGGCTCGCGGCGACCGCCTTCTGGCCGATGGAACTCGCCGTCGTGCCCGTCGTCATGACCGGCGCGATCCTCACGATCGCCTTCGATCAACGGTTCGCCTTCGGCACGACCAGCTCGCTGGCCGTGCTGATCACCCTGGCCGTCGGAGGCGGCATCGGATTGTTCGTCATCCTGATGGCGTCGACGGGCGTGACGGTCTTCACCCTCAAGGACATCAAGACCCGCAGCAAGGTGCTCGACGTGGGCGGGCTGACGGCCGTGGCCGTCTTCGCCGCGACCGCCTTCGTCGGCTTGCTCGACCAGCAGATCCCGCGCTTCATCGGACGATGTGCCCTCACTGCCGCCGGCTCGGGCCTGGCCGCCGGGTTCATCATCTTCGGCATCCTGCCGCTCATCGAGCGGATCTTCAACGTGGCCACCGCCCTGACGCTGCTCGAGTGGGGGAGCATGCACCAGTCGCTGCTCAGGCGGCTCCGTGAAGAGGCCCCCGGCACGTACATCCACTCTCAGACGCTGGGCGACCTGGCCGAGCGGGCCGCCGACGCCATCGGCGCCGACGGGCTCCTCGCGCGCACCGGCGCCTACTACCACGACGTCGGCAAGCTGGTCAAACCGAACTACTTCGTCGAGAATTACGAGATGCGCGTCGACCAGCACAAGAAGCTCCAGCCCACGATGAGCATGCTCATCATCGTCGGACACGTCCGCGACGGGCTCGAGCTGGCCAGGCAGTACGGGCTGCCGCCGGCGCTGCGATCCTTCATCGCCGAGCACCACGGCACCACCCTGGTCGAGTATTTCTACCGCGAGGCCGCCGCGCGGCTCACCGCCGAGGGCAAGCCCGAGCCGAGGGAGTCGGAGTTCCGCTACCCCGGCCCGAAGCCCCAGAGCAAGGAGACCGCCATCCTCATGCTCTGCGACGCCGTCGAAGGCGCCATCCGTGCGATGACCGAGCCGACCGCCGGCCGCATCGAGGCCAAGGTCCATCAGATCGCCATGAACCGGCTGATGGACGGACAACTTGACGAGTGCAGTATGACCCTGGAAGATTTGCGTCGCGTGGAGGACTCGTTGACGCGCAGCCTGATCGCGCTCTATCACGGCCGCATCGCCTACCCGAAGTCCAAGGAGGAGCCGGGCGAGCACGCCGAAGCGAAACCCAAACAGGCCAGCAGCGCGGGCTGATCCGCCTGCGCACGGGCCAGTCCCATCCCATGGACGAGGACGACCAACCCTACTGTATCGACACCGACATCCAGGCCCACCTGCCTGGTGTGACCGAAGACCGCGTGCGCGATCTCGCCGTCGCCGTGCTCCGCGCCGAGAACTGCCCGAGCGCCGAGCTCAGCATCGCCGTCGTCGACGGACCGACCATCCGGCAGCTCAACCAGCAGTACCTCCAGCACGACCGGCAGACGGACGTCTTGTCGTTCGACCTCGCCGAGGAGGCATCGCCGGAGACGGACGCCACGAGCGTCTCCGGGCAGATCGTCGTCAACACCGACCAGGCCGCACGGCAGGCCGATGCCCGATCCCTCGACCCCGCCGCCGAGCTGATGCTCTACATCGTCCACGGCTGCCTGCACCTGCTGGGCTACGACGACCACGACCCCGCCGAGGCCGAACGAATGCACCGGCGCGAGGACGCCCTGCTCGAACAGCTCGGCTACGGCCGGGTCTACGAGCAGACGCCGGGCGGCGCGGAGGACGATCACCATGGCTAACACGACCGTCGGCCGCGGCCGGACCTGAGGAGACCCGTCAAGCTCGATGCGTATCGCGCTGCTCCAAATCGAGATCGAAACCGGGCGACGCTCGGCCAACCTGTCGCGCATCAACGAATGGGTCGACCGGGCCTGCGACGCCGACCCGGCCCCCGATCTCGTGGTCCTGCCCGAATGTTGCGACCTGGGCCTGATCCCGAACGATCTGAGCGACCTGTCCGAGCCGGTCGGCGGCGCCTTCTGCGAGTCGCTGTCGGCCAAGACGCGGGAGATGGGCGTGTGTCTGGCCGCCGGCATCACCGAACGCGGCGTCGACGGCGTCCACAGCGCTGCCGTGCTGTTCGACGAGGACGGCGACGTCCTGCTCCGGCATCGGCGCATCCACCTGCCCGAGCCGTTGCACGGGCCCTACACACCCGGCTCTCGGCTCGACGTCCGCCGGGCGCTGGGCACCACCGTCGGGCTGGGCCTCGGCGACGACGTCAAGCTGGCTTGCCTGCCCGGGGCCTTGTCCGCCATGGGCGCGGGGCTGATGATCTTGCCCGCCGCCGTGTCGGTGCCCGCCCGTGACGGCCAGGAGGCCCGACGGGCATGGTTCGACGCCCTGACCGCGGCGGCCAGGGCAGCATCGATCGGCGTGCTCTGTGCCGGGGCCGTGGGCGTGATGGAGGACGGCCCCGCCCAGGGCAAGGCCCTCATTGGCGGCAGCGCCGCCGTCGGTCCCGACGGTCGCATCTGGGCCCAGGCCGACGACGACGGCTCCGCCGCGTTGATGGCCGATCTGGATCTCGTGGACACCCCGGCCCCGACGGCCGGGTAAGTAAGGGGACACACTCCAGGTGGACGACCTGACGTTCTTGTGGTTGGCGATCTTGCTGACGGCGTTGTCGGCCTACTTCGGCGCGGCCACCTTCGCCCTGCGACGGCTCTCGCGCGTACGGCTGGCCAAGGTCCTCGAAAGACGAAACCGCGAGCCGTGGCTCGACTGGATCACCGAGCGTGCCGTCGATTTCATGATGGCCGCGGCCACCATCCGCCTGCTGGCCAACATCGGACTCATCCTCCTGACGATGGCGCTGTTCGAGGGGCACATCGCCAACCCCATGCTGCACTATCTCCTCGTCTTGCTGGTCGCCGGCGGTGTGATCCTCCTCTTCGGGCTGGCCATCGCCGACGCCTGGGCCAAGTACGCCGGCGAGGAGCTGATCACCACCACCTGGCTCGTCCTCCAGATCTGTCGCCTGATCCTCAAGCCCGTCATCGTGGTCCTCAAGCTCACCGACGAGATCGTCCGCCGGCTCGTCGGGGCGCCCAAGCTCAACCTCACCGACGAGGCCGAGCAGATCGGGCGGGAGATCCTCGACGCCGTCAGCGAGGGCGAGAAGCACGGCGCCGTCGACGAAACCGAGAAGGAGATGATCGAATCCGTCATCGAGCTCCGCGAGACCCACGTCGGCCAGATCATGACGCCCCGGACCGAGGTGATCGCCCTGGACGTGGGCTCCACGGTCGATGATGCGCGTGAGCTGATCATGAAGGAGGGGCACTCGCGCATTCCCCTCTTCGAAGGCACCATCGACCAGGTCGTCGGCGTGCTCTACGCCAAGGACCTGCTCAAGATCAACGGCGATCACTCCGCCGAGCTCCGCGACCTGATGCGGACCGTCCCCTTCGTGCCCGAGAGCAAACCGCTTCGCGACCTGTTGCGCGAGTTCCAGGAGAGCAAAATCCACCTGGCCATCGTTATCGACGAGTACGGCGGCACGGCCGGGGTGGTGACCTTTGAGGACCTCCTCGAGGAGTTGGTCGGCGAGATCGTCGACGAGTACGAGCCGCCCGAGCCCGAGCCCTTTGTCATGATCAACGACGACACCGTCGAGGCCGACGCCAAGCTCCGCATCGACGAGATCAACGACGAACTCGACATCGAGCTGCCCGAGGGCAAGGACTACGACACCGTCGGCGGCTTCGTCCTGTCCGAGATGGGCAAGATCCCCAGCGTCGGCGACGAGCTCGTCTGCGAAAACGTCCAGATCGAGATCCTCGACGCCGACGACCGCCGCATCAACCGCGTCCGCGTCTCCGTCGACCGCAGCCAACCCGCCGAACGCACCAACGGCGCCGAGTGATCTACGACGCCAAGCCCCACGCCGAGCCGCATCGGCGAGAGGACGAACGGTTGCGTCCCCCTTTTCGCCCGCCGCAACAAATCCCGCGTTCGATCGTTGAGATCGTTGACGACGGATGAGACCGCATGTCCCATTCGTCCAACCGCGGGCGATAGGCTTGCCTTGGCAAGCCACCGCGACACGTGCACCCAACCAAGGAGGGGGCGATTATGAGACGAATGACCCTGACGTGTTCGATTCTTGCCACCGTCTTGCTCGGTCCGACAGCGGCCTGTGCCCCGATCCCCGAGTCGCGGCAGCGCCTGACGCGTCACACGATCACCGTCGACGGCCGCGAACGCCACTACTATCTCCACCTGCCCGCAGGCCGCGAATCCGACGAGCCCCTGCCACTCGTCCTCGCCCTGCACGGCGGCGGCAGAAGGGGCGACGCTCGGCGCGCGGCCGACGCCTACGGTTTCAAGGCCCTGGCCGACCGCGAGCGCTTCATCGTGGCGTACCCGAACGGCATCGGCAACGCGTGGAACGATGGACGAGGCTTCAACTACGACGGGCCCATCGAGACCGACGTGGACGACGTCGGCTTCCTCTCGGCCCTGATCGACCATCTCATCCGCGAGCACAACGCCGACGCCCACAGGGTTTACATGACGGGGCTCTCCAACGGCGGCATGATGACGCTCAGGTTCGCCTGCGAGCTGACGTCGAAGCTGGCGGCCATCGCGCCCGTCATCGCCAGCATCCCCACGAACATCCTGGGAACGTGCCGACCGTCGACGCACCTGCCGGTGCTGGTCATGAACGGCACCGCCGACCCGCTCGTCCCGTGGGACGGCGGCTACGTCCGGTTCCGCCGCACGACGATGGGCCGGGTCGTCTCCACGGACCAGACGGTGCAGTTCTGGGTCGGCCACAATGGATGCAAGTCGGAGCCAACGATCGTGCCGCTACCCGACAAGGACACGAACGACAACTCCACGGTCGACGTCGTCACCTACGCCAACAGCAAGAACGGCAGCGAGGTGATCCTCTATGCCATCCAGGGCGGCGGGCATACTCTGCCCGGCAGCATCATCCCCGACCGACCCCGTCTGCTGGGCCACAAGAACATGGACATCCAGGCCAGCGAGGTGATCTGGACGTTCTTCAAGCGCCACGCGAGGTAGCCGCGCGGCGGGGCTCAGATTCCGGTAGCGGACAGGGGGGGCATCCCCTCGCCGTCTTGAGAGCGGCCGGCCCTCGATGCGGCACGGGCTTCCTGCCAAACAGGAGGCAACGAGCTGCGTCCGTTTCTCACGTTCCGCCGCAACGATTCTTGCCGTGGCCCGGCAGACGGTCTTTTCGGTTGACCGACGGCCTCGCTTCGCTACGCTGGAACATGAGAGGAAGCGAGATGCGGCCCCCGCCCAATCGCATCCCCGCTCACGTCACCAGAGAAGACGTGCCCGAAGGCGGCACCAATTCAGAGGGGCATATCCAGGGGAACTGAACATGGTACATCGTCGTCGGGACGTCCGGCTCGGCTTCACGCTCATCGAGCTGTTGGTCGTCGTGGCCATCATCGCGCTGCTGATCTCCATCCTGCTGCCTTCCCTCAGCAAGGCCCGAGCTCAGGCCCGCAGCACGCTATGCGCCTCGCGGATCAGCCAACTCACCAAGGCCATGTTGCTCTACGCCGAGGACTACAACGAGACGCCCCCGTTCATGGGCGTCGGTTGGGAGAACTGCCACAGCCTGCCCGACGACGACTATCCCGACGGCTCGGGGATGTCCCGCAAGCAGTGGGCCTACCTCGAAGACTGGCTGATGCAGAACATGCCCGACTACTGGATGCTGGCAGAGATCGATTGGCCGCCCGACGTCGCACGAATCGAGTACGGGAGGCTCTACGACTACACCCGCTTCGTCCATCTCTACCTCTGCCCCGAGTTCGAGCGCGCCGTCGCGGGCGAGAAGACCCAATCACGGTTCAACTACACGCGGACCATGCTCGGCCGGAAGTGGTTCGACAAGGCCGAGGTCAACGACGGCACGGCCGCCATCTACAACACCGGCAGCGATTTCGGCGCGCCCGGCCCGATTTTGGCCATCAGCCAGGTCCACGCACCCAGCCAGCTCCATCTGATGATCGACGAGCACTGGCGCCGCCACGTCGCCGCGCCCCTGGACGAGATGCAGGACTCCGGCCAGGGCGTCATCGACGGGGACCTCTCCGGCATCTGGATGGCCGCCGACTGCATGTTCGCCGACCTGGGCAGCGAGATCGGACGCTATCACGGCTCCGAGAGGGTCTCACCCGTCATCCCGGAAGAGTACGTCCGCCACATCCAGCCCATCAAAGGCGGCAACAACTCCTACTACGACGGGCACGTCGCCCGGGAAATCGACCCCCTGCCGGACCGGCTCATCGACCCGGCTTGGGGCATCGACATGGCCGGCGTCGGCGTCGCGTTCCTCGACTACGTCAAGGGCCTGATCTTCGCCCAGCGTGGCCGCGCCGACATCTACATCGAAGCGGGCCTCTGAGGCCTGTTGCTCGGACCCCGCCCCCCCCTTGACCCTAACTGGGTGCACTCCCGATGCTTCTCGGCGAAGCAAGCGTTTTCGGCACGTTGAGCTTGCCATATGGAAGCACTATGCGATCCTGTTTCCCTGGACTCACAGGTATCGCATCCGGCATGGTCCGTCGCGAGACTTGGATGATGCGACAGTGGCAACCGGCCGAACGATGACGACATGGCTCGATCATCGATCAGCCGCATGACCAGGCCCGCGGGGCGGTCCTGGCCTCCCACAGAAGCGTGTATGGCCTAAGTCCGGGACGGGGTAAGGCGAGCCATGGCGACCCGCACAGCATCCCTCTTGACGATCTCCGTTTTGCTCATGTGCCCTCCAGCGCGAGCCGTTGACGTCTCCGCGGGGCATCTCGACATGTCAACACGACCCCATGCCGACGTTTTGACGTTTCGACGTTTCCCGTCGCCCGCTACAATAGCCCCCGGCACGACGCCCTATCCATCACGCGACCCATCGGGAGACGAGGAGCCATGGCAGAGGGATTGACCTGGACGATCGCTGACGCCGATCACATGACCGCCCGCGAGATCTACGGCGAGGTGCTCACCCAGCTCGGCGAGCAGCGCGAGGACCTCGTCGCGATGACGGCCGACCTGGCCGGCTCGACCAAGATCGGCACCTTCCAGAAGCGCTTCCCCGACCGCTTCTTCAACGTCGGCATCCAAGAGCCCAACATGTTCAGCATGGCCAGCGGCATGGCCGCCTCGGGCCTCACGCCCGTCGTCTCGACGTTCGCGGTCTTCACGTCGCTGCGGTCGGCCGAGCAGGTCCGCACCGACATCGACTACCAGAAGCGGAACGTCAAGATCATCGCCACACACGGCGGCACGTCGTTCGGCCAGGCCGGCACGACCCACCACTGCACCGAAGACATCGCCATCCTCCGGTCGTTCGCGAACATGACCGTCATCGTCCCCGCCGACGGCTACGAGACCGCCAGGGCCGTCTCGGCCGCGCTCGACATGGAGGGACCGGTCTACATCCGCATCGGACGTGGCTTCGAGCAGCCCGTGTATGCCTCGATGGACTACGCATTCGAGATCGGCAAGGCCATCGAGATGCACGAGGGCACGGATCTCACCGTCATCGCCTGCGGCGTAACCGTGCTGCAAGCGGTGGAGGCGGCCAAGTTCCTCAAGGAGAACAGCGGGCTGACCGTCCGCGTGCTCAACATGCACACCATCAAGCCCATCGACGAGGAGGCGATCATGAAGGCCGTCACCGAGACGCGCCGCATCCTCACCGTCGAGGACCACAACACCGACGGCGGCCTGGGCACGGCCGTCGCCGACGTCATCGCCGCCAGCGGCAAGGGCTGCGCGTTCCGCAAGGCGGGCATCCCGCGAACGTATGCGATCGTCGGGTATCCCGACGACCTGCTGAGCTACTACAACAT
Organism: uncultured Planctomycetales bacterium; assembly: GCA_964622545.1. Taxonomy (GTDB): domain Bacteria; phylum Planctomycetota; class Phycisphaerae; order UBA1845; family JAFGLZ01; genus JAFGLZ01. The sequence continues at coordinate 43,757 of CAZUQM010000016.1, forward strand.
CGACGCCAACGGGCTGATCGAGACCATCAACGGGATCATGCAGCTCGATTTCGAGGAAGACGAGGACTGGGAGGACGAGGTCTAGGCGCGGGCCTCGATGAGACCTTCCCGAGCCGGCTGTGGGCGGGGAGGGGTCGGTGGCGGGTCTTTCGCGAAACAACGTCTGCGTAGGAAGTGACGAGGTGTCCTACGCAAGCGTAGGATTCACTGATCGGCGTCGGTGGGCGCGATATAGCGTAACGCATGAGAAGGCAATAGATTGTGTCTTGGGTTGTCTGTGGCATACGAATTGCCGCTGGTCTTGCCGTCGATGGGACCTTCCAAGTGGGAAGTCATCACGGCATTCCAACGAGGCAGACACCCGGCGATGACGGCGGACGGGTCGTCTCGCAGGTGACGTGCCCGGCGACGGCGGGCAGGTCGATTCGATGGACGAGCATCGGTCGGCGGGTAAGCGATTGAGACCACACGTGAGTCAGGAGTCAAGCAACATGCCAGTGGCAAAGGACATGGCACCGAAACCCAAAGCGGGTAAGAAGATCACCGCGGCCGACTTCTTCGAGTTCGCCAAGAAGGTCGGGGCCGAGATGATGGACATGAAGTTCGTGGACCTTCTCGGCACATGGCAGCACTGCTCGTTCCCGATCGAGCTGCTGGACGAGGACACGTTCAAGGACGGGCTGGGCTTCGACGGGTCGAGCATCCGCGGGTGGCAGGACATCCACATGTCGGACATGCTGGCGATCCCCGATCCGGCCACGACCGTGCTCGACCCGTTCTTCGAGAGGCCGACGTTGAGCGTGATCGCCGACATCTTCGACCCCATCACCCGAGAGGCGTATTCGCGCGATCCGCGCTACGTGGCGCAGAAGTCGGTGAAGTACCTGAAGGACACGGGCATCGCCGACACGTGCTACATCGGGCCGGAGCCGGAGTTCTTCATCTTCGACCAGGTGCGGTACGAGCAGAGCCAGCATCGCGGCATGTACGAGATCGACTCGGTCGAGGGGGCTTGGAACACGGCCCGCATCGAAGAGCCGAACCTCGGCTACAAGCCGTCGTTCAAGGGCGGCTACTTCCCGGTGAGCCCGACGGACACGTACCACGACCTCCGCGGCGAGATGGTCTACACGATGATGAGCGTGGGCATCGCCATCGAGGCGCATCACCACGAGGTGGCCACGGCCGGTCAGGGCGAGATCGACATGAAGTTCGCCGACCTGATGACGATGGGCGATCAGTTCATGTGGTACAAGTACATCATCAAGAACGTGGCCAAGCGGGCGGGCAAGACGGTGACGTTCATGCCGAAGCCGGTGTTCGAGGACAACGGCTCGGGGATGCACTCTCACTTCAGCCTGTGGAAGAGCAAGAAGCCGCTGTTCCACGGCAACCGGTACGCGAACCTGTCGGACATGGGGCTGTACGCGATCGGGGGGATCCTGAAGCACGCCGCGGCGATCCTGAGCTTCTGTGCCCCGACGACGAACAGCTATCGGCGGCTGACGCCGGGGTTCGAGGCCCCGGTGAACCTGGCGTACTCGGCCCGGAACCGCTCGGCGGCGGTGCGGATCCCGATGTACTCGAAATCGCCGGCGGCGCGGCGCCTGGAGTTCCGCTGCCCCGACCCGACGTGCAACGGGTATCTGGCGTGGAGCTCGATGCTGATGGCCGCGCTGGACGGCATCAAGAACGAGATCCATCCGGGCGATCCGCTCGACCGGGACATCTACGAGATGACGGTGGACGAGATGGCCGGCATCCCGTCGACGCCCGGCTCGCTGGAGGAGGCCCTGACGGCGCTCGACCTGGATCGCGACTTCCTGATGGAAGGCGACGTCTTCACCGAAGACCTGATCGACGGCTGGATCGCGTACAAGCGGGAGAACGAGGTGGACGAGCTGCGTATCCGGCCTCATCCGCACGAGTTCGCGCTGTATTACGATTGCTGAGTGGCAGGGTCTAGTCTAGGGTCTCTAGGGTCTAGGGGTTCGGGGTTCGGGCGGCAGCGACTAGGAAAGCCCTGTAACACCTACGAACGGCGTCCCTGTAGCCTCAGTCCTGTAGCCTGAATCCTGAGGCCTGGGCTTTTGCCTTCAGCCTCGCGGGGTCTCGGAGCCATGGTGGTTGCCGGCCCGGGGGCCTTTGCACGGGATAGCACGATCGATTGCTCGCCGGCTGGGGCGAGCCGTCAGCCGTATCTGGCGGCCGCGTTTCAGCCGGGCGCGGCGAGATAGAGGTGACCGGGTCGGGCCGTGAGGGACGTCGTTCCCCGCGGAGCGACCCGGTTTGTTTGCGCCACAGCGAGGCCGTGGCGAGGCCTCAACATGTAGCCGGGCGGGCACCGACAGGCGGAGCCGTCGGGCAGGGAGCGCTTGCCGGAAGAGATTTCGGCGTTGCGTGGTGCGAGAGAGCATTCGCGCACCGGCAGGAGGACTGGCGCGCCAACAAAGAGAACGTGCGTCAAGACGCACGCTACGCGCTGGCCTTTCTTGGCCGGGGCACCTTTGCCGCGGCTACTTCAGCTCGGCCAGGGCGCGCTCCAAGGCCCAGCGGGTGAAGAGCGGGTAATCGCCCCGGCCTTGATGCTTCTTGAGGGCCGTCCTCATCCGTGGGATCGCCGGGCGGGCGTGCTCGCCCACCGCTGACAGCGCGATGGCGGCGTGGAGGCGGACGCGCGGGTCGGGATGCTGAAGGCCGTCTGCGAGCGCCGAGACGGCTCGGGTCCGCACGGCGGGCCCGGCGCGTTGCGACCTGGTCGGTGTCTGGCTCGATCCGCCGGGCTCCCGTGCCAGATGGCAGCATGCCTCGGCCGCGGCGAAGCGGACGGGTGGGCTCACGTCGGCCAGCGCGGCCGATAGCGCGTCCTTGGCGGGTGAGGCCTTCTCGCCCAACGCGGCCAGGCCGGTGGCGGCCCAATAGCGGACGCCGGCGTCGGCGTCGGTAAGCCGTCGGATGAGGTCGGGCATCTTCTCCGGCCCACGACCGACGAGCTCGGCGGCCTCGAGGATGCGACGGACAGGGAACGCGCCGGGCCGGCGAGCCATGTCGTAGGGCGACTTGCCACCGGCGCGGGCGTGCATGTCGGCCTCGGCGAGCAGGCCCGTGTCGCGGGTGTCGATCATCCATGCGTGCAACACGCCCCGGAACCGTTCGAGCGTCGTGCGGTGTTCGGGCGAGCCGGCGAGGTTATGCAGCTCGTGCGGATCGGCGTGCGTGTCGTAGAGCTCCTCGGCGGGCTTGGTCGGGGCCATGAGCAGCTTGGCCGGGCCGGAGAGCTCGCCTGCGGCGGCGAGACGGCGGAGCTCCTTTCGGGTCGGGGTCCGCTCGGAAAAGGTGCTGTACGGCATGCGCGGCCGATGCGGCATGACGTTGCGGATGTATTTGTAGCGCGCGTCGCGGACGGCACGGCTCATCTCATAGACCTCGTCGACGCGGTCGCGGATGGCGACGACGTAGCGTCGCGGCCGGGCGGCCTTGTCGCCGAGGAACGGGCTGCCCTGCATGCAGCGCGGGATAGCGAGCCCCGCGAGGCTCAGGACCGTCGGGGCGAAGTCGACGAAGCTGACCAGGCGATCGACCACGTCGCCCGGTGCGGCCGGGGCGAGACGGCGATACTTGTCCGGCAGGCGGACGATCAGCGGCACGTGGAGGCCCGAGTCATAGAGCCAGCGTTTGTGTCGCGGCATGCCCGTGCCGTGATCGCTGTAGAAGAAGACGATCGTGTCGTCGGCCAGGCCGTCCTGCTCGAGCTGGCTCAGCAGGTCGCCGACCTGCTTGTCCATGGCCGTGACCATGTCGTAGAGGCGGGCCATGTCGCGGCGGACGACGGGCGTGTCGGGGTAGTACGGCGGGAGCGGCACCTGGTCCGGGTCGTGCCGCTCGTGGTCGGTGAGTCGCCGGGTCAGGGTCGCGAAGGCGCGCTCGTCGAATCGGATGCGGCTCTGGTGGGTGGTCATGAGGTTGAAGACGGCGAAGAAGGGCTGGCCGGGTTTGCGTTGGCGATTTCGCCAATGGGCGGTCTTGCTGGAGTCGTCCCAGGTGCCCTGGGGCTTGGGGAAGTTGTAGTCCTCTTTGACGTTGTTGGTGCAGTAGTAGCCGGCCTCGCGGAGGATCTGGCTGAAGCAGCGGACGTCGTCGGCGAGCGGGACGGGCCCGCGGAGGTGCTGGCTGCCGAGCGAGCTGGCGAAGACCCCGGTGATCAGGCACGACCGCGCCGGCGTGCAGACGCTGGCTGTGGCGTAGGCGTGGGAGTAGCGGACGCCCTGTTCGGCCAGGCGATCGATATGCGGCGTCGTGGCGAAGGCGTCGCCGTAGCAGCCGAGGACGGGGCTGAGGTCCTCGCACGTGATCCAGAGGATGTTGGGTCGGTCGGGTTGGGCGGCGGCGTTGGCCGGTCGGGTTGCGTCGGGCAGGGCGATCGCGAGGGCTATGGCGGCGGTCAGGTACGATACGAGGTGTCGGTGCGGGGTCACGTTGCGTCCTCCAAGGGCGTGATCTTGTCGTTGAAAGCAGGATTTCCGTCGCCCCTGCGGGGGCTCATTCTACCTGGTTGCCCGGTACCACGGGCTGGCTTTCGCCCGACGGTGACGTCGCCGACGCCGCTGGGGACAGCGGGGCTCGGTCGCCGTCGGAGACGGCTCCTCCAAAGGCCAGGAGACAGCATACCGAAGACAGGAGGGGCGACAAGGGACGCCCTCATGCATGACTGGTTGAACGGCAACGCTCCTTGACGGTCGCGTCTCCGAAGGTGCGGTTCGAGGAAACCTCACCGCAAGCACCTCGACAAGGCTCGGGACCTTACGTCAAGACGCACGGTACGTGCTGTAGCACTCCCACGCGATCGGGCCGCCGAGGCGCTTCAGGGCGTAGCCGACCTCGCGGGTGTAGTCGCCGTAGACGATCTGCGTGTGGAAGCCCTCCATCTCGCGGCAGAGCCGCCGCCAGTCGCCGTCGACGAGGATCTCCATCTGCGAGCGGCACGCCGGGTACGACGGCGTTCCGACGACCTTGCCGCGGAAGCCCTGCCACCTGGTGCAGACCAAGTTGGGTACGACGCACGTAACGATCTGATCATTGGTGTAGTGCGTCTTGCAGGCCGCGCCGTAGTCGGACTCGTAGTGGGTCATGATCGTGGCCGGCTCGAAGTCGCGGCCGTTCATCCGGCGCGGTGCCTGGCAGTGGGCCACGAAGAACAGCCCGTCGTGCGGGTAGTGCGAGTTGCACACGAAGGTGGGCCGACCGGCGATCCACCGCATCAGCACGCCCGGCATCGTGTGCGACAGGTCGGTGTGGCAGTAGGCCGTGTAGCCCTCGTCGTTGGCCAGGCTCAGCACCAGACAGGCCGGTGTGTCAAGCATGCTGATCTGTTCGTGGCCCATGCACCGGGCGAAGCCGACGTTGCTCGCGCCGGTCTCTTTCATGAGCCGGCGGAGCACGTGCAGGGCCATGTACGAGTTGAAGACGAACTTGCGGTCGGTCTCGAGCTTGACGTTGGACATGCCGATCAGGGCGGCGGTCTGGGCCTCGACCTCCCGCACGACCTGGCGGTCGGCACGGGCGGCGGCGAGGCGCTTGGTGAACTCGGCGTCGGTGACGTCGACGAAGTCGTAGCCCCAGACCTCCTTGGCCACGCGTGGGCCGTTCTCCTGGGCCTCGCGGCTGTAGGCGCACATGCCGCCGATGGTCAGCATCTTGGTGCCCCTGGCGTTCTTGAGGCCATACATGGCCCGCAGGCGCCAGAGCAGTTCGTCGGCATCGTCGACGACGACGTCGTCGGTGTCGAAGCCCTCGAGCGTGAAGCGATCGCCGCTCTGGCGGAGGAAGCGCCAGTGGGCGATCTCAAAGCCGAGGTAGAACGGCCCGGACCGATGCCGCACGAACATGATCATCGGCGTGGTCAGCGGCCACTGCGTGCATCCCCCGGCCGCGTAGACGAGGCACAGATCGGTCTCGGCGAGCGCGAGCTGTTTGAGCTTGGTCTGGGAGTCGAGCACCTCGACGGGCTGGACCTGGATGGGGAAGTCGGCCTGCTCGGCAAGCCGGTCGAGCTCCTTGGTGATGCGGGCGGCTTCCTCCGCGGCGGCCTGCGGCGTGTGGATGGCGCCGTAGCCGCGCCAGGAGGTCTTCTCTCTTCGGGCGGGCCGATCGTAGACGAGGATCGGCTTGACGCGGAGGGCAGCGCCCTTCGGGAAGGGCTGGTCGGTGGCGACCGCGCCGGCGGTTGTCCCCATCGCATTGGCTGCGGCCATGTGGAGTCCTCCCATCGCGACGCCCCCTGCCCCCATACCTTGCAGGAACCCCCGGCGCGACAGACCGGTGGTGTGCTGTGGGTGCGCGTCGGGATTCTCACTTGCGCCGGGCGGTGCAGTCCGACGAGGCGATTCGTCGGGGTGGCTCGTGTTGGGCATGATGGGTCCCCTTCGGGTCGTAGGTGGTGAGTCCGACGTGTATGCATTCAGTGTCGATGGCGTCGCGTGCGGTGTCAATGCGTGGGGACGAAGCCGGCAACCATCGGGGGACGTCGCACGAGGGATCGAGCGCGACAAGGGGCCGCCTGTCTGCGTGCGGCGCTTCCGCCCCATTGAGATGGACAAGGGCTGCGTGCCCTTATCGCGCCTTTTCGCGCACGTGGCGCTTGAACGGCAACGCTCCCTGACGGTCGCGTCTCTGCCTGCAGACTTCGGGCTGCAGA
>CAZUQM010000016.1:50550-78771 GCA_964622545.1 uncultured Planctomycetales bacterium
CGGGCTGCAGACCACAGGTACCAGGAACGGCAACGCTCCCTGACGGTCGCGTCTCTGCCTGCAGACTTCGGGCTGCAGACCACAGGTACCAGGAACGGCAACGCTCCCTGACGGTCGCGTCTCAGACGGCGTGCCGAGCGCCGTGGGAGGGGCGACAGGCGACGCCACGGGAGCCAGCGGGGATCGCGGGGAGCCGACCGCGCGGGATGAATCCCCTGGCTCAACCCGGATCGGCAGCCGTCGGATCGGCTGATTCGTTGTCCTGCCGGACAACGGCCCCCGCTGAGGCCAGCGGGGCTCGGGGGCGGGTCGGGCGCGCGTTCCTCACCGCTGCTTCGGCGGCGGTGCGAGGTGGAGCGGCTCGCTGTCGAGCGGGCGGATCAGCTCGACGCGGACGGGCACGTCGCCGGCGGCCGCCTCGGCCGGCGGGTGGATGAGCACGTCGCGCGTGTCGGGCCCGTGACCGCGGCGTTTGAGGCCGAGCAGCTTGGCCGGTTCGACGGCGAAGCCGTCGGGCATCGTGAGGCGGATCCACCAGTCGGGACCGGAAGGACGTTTGCCGTCGATGACGAGTTGGCCCGGGATCGGCTGACCGGCCGGTGTCTTGGCGTCCGATAGCGACAGCTCGGCAACGAGTCGGCGGACCTTCTCGGGCGGAAGACTGACTAATGCCAATCTGGGTATCTCCGGCGGATCGGGCAGGGCGGCGAGCGTCTTCTTGCACTGCTCATCTGAATCGCACGGGATGATCTCGTAGACCCTTACCTCGCGCGGTTCGATCCTCGCTCTGTGATAGCCCGTGACGGTTCGTCCTGCCAGGCCGGCCTTGTGCAAGCCATCCGACATGAGCCAACCCCAGGCCGGGTGACGGCCCATCTCGCGGACAGCTTCGGCCGACGGCTTGAACCCGATGCCTGCCGGTTGGTCGCTGAAGTTGGTGAAGATCAGCCCGATGTGGCCGTCGGGGGCCTTCCAGCACGCGCCCATCACGGCGGGCCAGGTGACGGTGCGCTCGAAACGGCTGTTGCCGAACCATCGGGCGGTGACTTGTGCGGGGCAGTGGACCTCCGGCGGACGGAGCATCTGGCCGTAGCCGAGGAACTTGCCGGCCATGAGCCGCGCCTTGGCGAGCCGGCGGAAGTAGACGCCCTTCTCTCTGTGGGCGGGCTCCATGTAGAACGGGGCCATCCAGCCGAGCTGTGTACCCCAGAGGAAATCGCGGCCGACCTTCATCGCGAAGGCATTCGCGTCGTCAGTCGGGTGCACGCGGTTGGCGAAGTGGACGCGCATCCCGCCGTAGACGACGGCATTGATGGGGATCATCTCGGGCCGGCGGGGGTTCCAGACGAGGAACGCGTCGATGTTCTGCGAGTAGGGCTCGGCGTTGTTCTCGGTGGTGAAGAAGACCTGCGAGCCCTTGGCTTGGCCGATGGCCTGGATGCGGTCCATCATCTTCCAGTAGGCGGGCACCCACCACTGACCGCCGCCGACGGGATGACCGTGGGATGCGTCCATGCAGAGGCGCGGCCGGGCCGCAGCGATCTGGTCGAGGTAGACGGCGTCGACGCCGACCTTGTTGACCAGCCCGTCGATGATCTCGCAGACCTTGTTCTGCCAGACGTCGGTGGTGGGGCACATGACGGCGAGCTTCTCCTTCGAGCCGTAGACTTCGATGATGGGTTTGTCGTCGGGGCCCTTGGTGGCGGCGGGCTTGGCGACGGCGTCGAAGTCGTCGGTGTCGGTGTCCCAGAGCCGGCCGTTGATGTAGGGCATGATGGTGATGCCGCGGTCTTGGAGCCGCTTGACGGCCGCGGGGAAGCCGTCCTTGGTGGGGAAGTAGTGCGGGTAGTCGTCGTCGAACGGGATCTTGTGCCAGTTGTACCAGTGCACGCCGATGGGCACGCCGAGGAAGTCGGCGGCGGCGACGATCTTGGGCTCGACCTCCTCGGGCGGCCCGCTCATGAGCAGCCAGGTCAGGCCGTCGCGGAGACGTTTGGGCATGTCGTCGCGCTGATGGAGCGGGCCTCGGGCCATCCACGGCGCGGTCAGGGCCCAATCGCGGTAGCGTCGGGCGGCGTCGAACCAATCGCCCGCGAGCGGTCCGATGACGACGGGGTGTTGCATCGAAAAGCCCCGGCCGGGCACGCCCATGTCGGGTGGCGGGATTTGGAACTTGAACTCGCCGCCGGCCTGGATGTTGAAGTTGAGGGTGGCGGCCTTGGGGTGCGGACGGGCCAGGTAGAGCGTTGTGTCGCCGATGGTGGCGGAGAGGTACTGCATGGGCCAATAGCCGGCGGGGTAGTGACCTCCGCGACTACCGACGAAGTCCTTGGTCAGGATACCCCAGTTGCCGCGTGGCACGGCCAGGTCGATGTGGCCTCGCTCGCCGACCGGCCCGATGACGGGGAACTCGACGTCCCAAAGGCCGGCGTCTTCGAGCTGGTTGTCGACGTCGAGGCGGGCGCGGAGCATCGGGTCGCCGGCGATCACCTCGACATGCGCGTGGACGTTGAGCACCCCCTTGCAGTCGGGGACCTTCACGTCGCGCCAGGTGAGCGTGAACGTGACGTGGCTGTCCTCCGAGGGGCTCGTGCCCGTGCCCTTGGCGTTGCGGAGATCGGGCATGCCGGCCTTCTTCGAGTCGATCGTAATCGTCTTGCCGTCCTTGAAGCGGATCTTGAGCCGCCAGAGCGGCGGAGGCTCGGCCCGGCCGGGTCCGATGAAATCGCGGGCGGTGTCGAGGTGGAGCAGACTGGCGATGCTCGCGCCGTGCGTCATGTCCAGATGGAAGATGGCGTGGTCGTTGGCCAGCCACAGCCGGCCGGCCTTGTCGTGGAGCATGAAGGCCTGCGGGGTCTCGCCGGCCGATGTGAACGCGTGGCTTGCGACCTTGCGGTTCGCGACGGCCTGGACGGCTCGGGCGGCGCGGTCGAGGTGGTCTTGCGTTAGCGTAAACGGGTTACGCGCGAGCAGTGAGCGGTGGAGGGCGCGGTCGAGGCGAACCTCGATGGGCTCAGGCGTTCGTGGAGACGAGGGACGCCTCGATTCACGTCCGCCTGCGAGCCGATCGAACTGCCGCACCCGCGGCTGTGGCGGCAGCTTGGCCACGCGGGCCCGCAGCGTGTTGAGTGGTTCGAGGGGATTGACCTTGACGGTCGGCGGGTTCGTCACGCGCTGCCACCAGAGCTCCATCACGCGGTGCGGCTGGTCCGGGCCGATGTAGAGCCAGCCCTCGAACGTGTGCTGCTTCGTGGACCACTCCACGACGGGGAACTGGAGGTAGGCGCAGTAGCCGAGCGGGTGGTCGTGCCAGATGAGGTGGTCGCGGCTGAGCAAGCCGATCGCGTTTGTCCCGTCGCTCATGACGGCCCAACGCGGGAGATTCTTGCTGGCCTTGCTGTTCGTGAATCGCCCCGATTGCCCGTCGGCACCCTTCCAGATCGGAAAGCTGGTGTCCCGGATGCTGAGCTGGAGGAAGTGCAGTTCGTTCCAGGCTTCGGGCTCGTCCTGCCGGACCTCGGCGCGGACGTGGGTGACGGGCGAGCCGGCGAGATACGTATACCAATAGGTCGCGCGGGCGTTACCCTCGGTGGTCTTCTTGCCTTGGCGATACTGGGCATCGACGCGGAGGACGGTACGCAGCGGCCCGGCGGAGGTGACGGAGACCTTGGCGTCGGCGTCGTCCTTGAGCAGGAACATGGCTCGGGGGTCGCGGCGGTAGAGGCGGTCCTCGAAGTAGAACCCGTCGGTAGCCGCGCCGGTGTGCATGAAGGTCATCTGGCTGGGAAAGCCACCCATCGATCGGACGTCCTCGGCGGTGGGTGTGTCGAGGCCGAGCATGAACTTGACGTCCTGGGTGAAGCCGCCGACGGACCCGGTCGGTTGGTCCGCTGGGTCGTCCTTGGCGGGCTTGGCTGGGGCGGGCTCGAGCAGCCCGCCGGTCGCGCCGATGTGCTTGAGCCCGTAGTCTCGGTTGGCAATGCGGATGCCGTCGGCGTCCTTGGTGAGGGTGAGCGTCTCGACGGTGGCGAGGTTGGGCGCCTGATCGTCGTGGTCGGGACGGACCTGGGCGGAGCAACCCGTGTAGAGCAGGACGCGGCGCGTGGCCTTGGCCTTCGTGCTGCCGGTGAGGGGGAAGACGAGCAGTCGACGGTCGCCCTCAGCGGCGAGCTGGAACGGCAGGCGGCGGACGGGTCGGCCGTCGCCGTCGAGCTCGATGAGCCGCCACGACGGGATGGGTCCTTTGACGTCGTCGGGTAGGTCGACCTGAGCGACGGCCTGGAAGAGCCAGGCCGGACCGTTTGAGACGTCGATGCCGATGACGCGTTTGTGATCGGGATAGAGCGTGCCGGCGTCTGGGTTCGGGATGCCTGGACGGCCGGCCAGGGATGTCGCGGCGGTGGTCGTCGCCAGGACGATGCTGAGTACAACGATGACGTGACCATGCTTGCTCGTACGGGACATGCCGGTTTCCTCCGTGTCGTGGGGCGGTGGCCGATGGTGGAACGCTCCTGGAGCGGCGCCGCTCCGAAGCCGATTCCTTGCGGGGTGGAACAGTGCGTCCACGGGAGGTTCTCCTCGGGTGGGGCATGGCCTCAGTCGCAGGGGCTCAGTATCTGCTCGATGGGGACCGCGCAGCCCCGAATGAATTCGTGTCCCCTACCTCTGAGGAGGCGGGCCACCCCGATCAGTCGGGCGGGCCACCTGAGTCTATCCAACTGTCCCGACGTGCCTGCTGGCGGCCTAGCCGCCGAACGTCTCGTGGCTGACCATCTCGCCGAGCGGGCGGCGGCGGTCGGTCTCGGCGAAGGCGTCGTCGTCGAGCGGGTAGCCGATGGGCATGATCCACATGACGCGGTACGTGTCGGGCAGCTCGAGGAAGGCGTGGACGGGATCGTGCGTGAACGCGCCGATCCAGCACGTGCCGAGGCCTTCCGCGCGGGCGGCGAGCGCGAGGTGGTCGACGGCGATGGTGACGTCGACGATGGCCATGTGCTCGCCGATCCAATGGAACTTGCTGGGATAGCTCTTGCCGCAGGCAGCGATCACGACCGGCGCCCGGCCGATGAAGGTCTGGTTGTTGCAGAGCTCGGCCAGCTTGGTGCGTCGACCGGCGTCGCGGACGACGACGAAGTGCCACGGCTGGACGTTGTTGCCGGACGGGGCGAGGCGGGCGGCGTCGAGGACGCGCTCGAGGACGGCCTCGTCGATGGGCTTGTCGCTGAACTTGCGGACGCTACGTCGCGTCTTGATGGCGTCGAGAAGATCCATGTCGGCCTGCCTTTCGTGTTGTGGTGTCGTGGCGTATCGCGTCGCGGCTGCGATGTCGCGGTCATCAGGATGCAGCGGACGCCGGTTGGATGCAAGGGGGACGGCAGGGACCAGGGATTAGGGAACAGAGATCCGGCAGGTGCCTCCTGCGAACGAACACCCTGCGGTCTGGGGTCTGAGGGCTCAGGACCGAGGTATGAAGGGTGTGGCCTGAGTCGGGGGCGGCTCTTGGGAGAGCGCTTTCTGGGCAGGGTGTGTGTTGGCCTCACGGGCAACAGGCCCCGCCGCGGACCGTGGGGCTCGGGTGCATTCCTTGCTCTTTCGGGCAACGGACCGCACGGAGGAACCCCCTTGGCTGAAGCCACGGAGGACCGGTTTGGCGGGAGCCTCGCCCCGCGCACAGCCGAGGGCGGCTGTGCCACATGGGGCTTCACAGTGGGGCACAACCCTTACGGGTACAGCAGCTTGAAGAGGGTCTCGGTGGTGTCGGCCTGGTGATCGTTGTCGCGGTCGGAGCCCACACCGTAGAGGTAGAGGAGGTCCTCGCCTTGGAACGATTTCAGGCGGACGCCGGAATCGGGCCCCAGAGGCGTGGGGTCCTTCAGGCGTCGGCTGGGCAGGCGGCGGCCTTCGCTGTCGAAGGCGATGACGCCGATGGGCTGGAACGGGTCGCTTCGGTTGAGCCGGACCACGATGGCGTAGCGTCCGTCCTCGAGCTGGATCCTCGCCCCGATGGGGAAGGGATGAATCAGCCGGACGAAGGCGGCCGTGAGCTCCGGATCGAAGTGCTTGCGGTACGGGCCGTGCGTCATCTCCCACAGGGTCCGAACGGGCGAGCGTGCGCGGGAGTAGGTCCCCGTGGCGGTCGCGGTCTCAAACGCATCGGCGATGCGAACGATGCGCGAGAGGGCGGGCACCCTGGCACCGGGCAGGCGATCGGGGAAGCCCGTTCCCGCGTGGTTTTCATGATGCGTGCGGACGACCGCGCGGACCATGGCCGGGAACTCCTCGGTGAGCTGAGCGGTACCCTCGATCGGATGGACCCAGACCCGGTCCCACTCCAGGTAGGTCAAGGTCCGGTCGGTGTGGATGATCTCCGGTGCGTCGGCCAGGGCGCTGTCCATGAACAGGACGCCGAGACCCAACGAGACCATGCCGCATCGGACGGGGTCCCGCCCTCCAGGTGGACGTCCGTGTGGCCTGAGCCTCTCAGCCAGGATGTCCTGCGCGCCCGCGGCGAGCATCATGGCGGTGTAGAGAACACGGCACGTGCGGTCGGACAGGTAGCTTTCGGTATCCAGGCTTCGGGCGAGTTGGGCGGTTGCTCCCGGGTGCTGGGCGATGAAGTCAAGCACCTCGAGGACGGCTTTGCTCATCTCGTCGAGGTCGACGCCGGTGAGTGAGGTCCGCTCGGCGTACTGCTGGTCCGCCTTGCCCATGGACTCGACAATGCGGGTCTGGACGGCATGGGCGACCTGTCGGTCTTCCTGCCCTCGCTCAAAGGGGAGCTTCTCGTTGCGTTGCGGGTCGAGGATCCGGATCTCAAGGTCCGGACAGTGCTTGCGAAGCTCGTCGACGTCGGAGGTTTCGAGCGACCGACCCGCCGGCGCAACGACATGGTGGGCCCGAATCAGGGGCTCGTAGAGGCGCATGCCCGCCTGTAGCTCCTCACACCGGATGGATCGTGGCATAGCTGCTTCTCAAATCGGGTTCAGAGCGGCGTCTATGACGATTATCGACGATTTGTCATTGGTGCTTTAACTTATGCAGCACTCGTTATCCAGGACGGCCTGTTCGTGAGATCTCCCTGTGGCATGCGTCGTTTGTCTAGGGCTTCGCCCCACTCGATCTTTGTAGGCTCGGATCGGGATGGCGAAACGCCTATCAGCGCTGGGACCGTCAGCAAGCCGTGTTGATGAGGCCCTGAAACAGCGATGCCCGTTCACCGTCGCCTCTTCGCCGGCGGACCCGGACCTGGGTAACCGACCGATGCACTTGTGTTGGACGACTCGTGCTGCCTTTCAGACGTATCGCGACGACCTGTCCGAGCCGCCGGATTCATCCGGCGCGGCCGCGCGGCATGAATGCCGCGGCTCGAGCAGCAGCCGTGGCGTGTGCCGCCCTGTCCATCGTCGCACGATGTGTGAAACGCGGCCCTAGTAGTCCAACACAATTGAATTTGTCGGTTCCACAACTTCGGGGTCGTCGTCAGAGACGCGACTGTGAAGGAGCGTTGTCGTTCAGGCGCTCCAACAACACAGCTCCCTGACGGTCGCTGCTCTGAGTGGCGTATCGCTTACCTGATCGGAACCCACAAAAACAAGTGTGGTCGGGTACTAGAGTCATGCCGTGATGAGCGGGAAGGCGTGGTATGATAGCCGGCGTCGACCGTGGCGAGCGGCATGGACGATATGGTAACCTGGAACGCAAAGCACCCGGCGAACTCGACTGCATTCATGTGGCCTCGGCAACGGGCCGAAATGGCACAACGAAGGACGCAACACCGTGACCGATCTTTGGACCGATATCGACACCGTCACGCCGCTCGAGGCGGCTGATCCGCAGGTGTGGGCTGCACTGCTGCGGGAGCGTGAACGTCAGCACCAGACGATCGAGCTGATTGCCTCGGAGAACCACGTCTCCAAGCCCGTGCTGGAGGCGACGGGCTCGATCTTCACCAACAAGTACGCCGAGGGCTACCCGCGAAACCGTCACTACGGCGGCTGCGATGTGATGGACGAGATCGAAGACCTCGCGCGCGACCGTGCGCGGGAGCTGTTCCACGCCGAGCACGTGAACGTGCAGCCGCATTGCGGCAGCTCGGCCAACATGGGCGTGTACATGGCCTGCCTGCGTCCGGGCGATACGATTATGGCGCTTGATCTGGCTCAGGGCGGGCACTTGACGCACGGGCATCGGGCCAGCTTCAGCGGCAAGCTCTATCGTGTGATCAGCTACGGGGTGGACCCGGAGACCGAGCAGTTCCACATGGCCGAGATCCGTCGGCTGGCCCGCGAGCACAACCCGGACCTGATCGTGACGGGCGCGTCGGCCTATCCGCGGACGATCGACTTCGAGGCCTTCGCGGAGGTCGCCGAGGAGTGTGACGCCCTGCTGATGGCCGACATCGCGCACATCGCGGGGCTCGTGGCGGCCGACCTGCATCCGTCGCCGATCAAGTGGTGCGACTTCGTCACGACGACGACGCACAAGACGCTGCGCGGGCCGCGGTCGGGCATGATCATGTGCAAGAGCCCGTGGGCCAAAGCGATCGACAAGACGGTCTTCCCGGGCATCCAGGGCGGACCGCTCATGCACGTCATCGCGGCCAAGGCGGTGGCGTTCGGCGAGGCGCTGCGGCCCGACTTTCGAGCCTATCAGCAGGGCATCCTGACCAACGCCCAGGCGATGAGCGACGCGCTCAAGTCGCACGGCTTTCGCATGGTCAGCGGCGGGACGGACAACCACATGATGCTGGTCGACCTGCGGAGCAACCACCCGGCCGTGACGGGTCGACATGGCGAGGTCTGGCTGCAGCGCGCGGGGATCATCGTCAACCGCAACGCGATCCCGTTCGACGAGCGGAAGCAGTCGGAGACGAGCGGGCTTCGGATCGGCACGCCGGCGAGCACGTCGCGCGGCATGGGTCCGGACGAGATGCGTGTGATCGCGGGGTGGATCCACGAGGTGCTCGGTGCCCACGGCAATCCGATCGCCATCGAGCGTGTGCGGCAGCAGGTGGTCGAGCTGTGCGATCAGTTCCCGCTGGGGCATGAGTAGGTGTCGTCCGCCAGGAGTTCGCACACGTTCCGCTCCCCTTTGACCTTTGCTTGAAGCTACCCCGTTCTGTTGGAGGGCAAGTCATGCGAAACGCCGGCACGGCGGTCTTGGTGTTCGTATGCGGACTGAGCGTCCCATACGCGGCCCAGGCCGCCGAGTGGAAGATCCTCGAGCCCGCTTCGGCGCCGCAAGCGTATGCGATAGCCGCGGTAGAATTTCAGACGTACTACGAGGCCGTGACGGGCACGCGGCTCGCCATCGTCTCCGAGCCGGGCACGTCGGACCTCGTCGTGATAGGTTCCGACAGCGTGAACCGCTTCTGCCGCGAGGCCGTCGAACGGAAAATCATCCCTGCGATGGACCTCGGCGCGGACACGGACGCTTACCGGATCCGATCGGCCCAGAAGGACGGCCGGCGGTTCCTGTTTCTGGCGGGCGGCAACGGACGCGGTACGCTCTACGCGGTCTACGACTTCTTTGAACGGCGAGCGGGGTGCCGCTACTTCTGGGACGGTGAGATCATCCCGAAACAGTCGACCATCAACATGGACGGGCTCGACGTCGCCGAGTCTCCGCGCTTTGCCTTCCGCGGCATCCGCTACTTCGCGCACCGCAGCCTCGACCGGTTCCAGGCCGAACACTGGGGGCCGAAGCAGTGGGAGCGTGAAATCGACTGGATACTGAAGAAGCGCCTCAACCTGTTCATGTTGCGCATCGGCATGGACGACGTGTTCCAGAAGGCCTTCCCCGACATCGTGCCGTATCCGCCGGATGACGCACCGCTTCCCGAGGCGGTCGCGCGCTCCTACGACGACCGGACGACGGCGTGGCCGTTGCGATACCGGGGCGAGCTCCGCAAGCACGTGCTGCACTATGCACGCGACCGCGGCATGATTCATCCGGAAGACACGGGCACCATGACCCACTGGTACAGCCGAACGCCCCAGGCGTTTCTCGAGGCGGTCAAGCCCTCGTTCATGCCACAGTCCGGCGGGGCCTATCGCGGGAATCCGACGGGCGCCGTTTGGGACATCCGTGACGACGCCAACCTCGACAACTACTGGAAGCTGACGCAGACACACATCCGGGTCTACGGCCGGCCTGAGATGTTTCACACCATCGGACTAGCCGAACGCAATGTCTTTCCCAACCGGGCCGAGAATCACGAGATGAAGCTCTACGCCTACCGGCGGATCATTCAGAAGCTGCGTGAGCACTACCGGCAGGCCCCCTTGCTGATCGGATCGTGGGATTTCTACTACCCCGGATGGAAGGGCAGCGAGGTGGCAAAGCTGCTGACGATGCTGAATCCGCAGAACACGTTCCTCTTCGATTACACCTCGGATCTGCCGGGCAAGAGCTTCCAGGACTGGGGCGTGGTCGGTGCGTTCCCGTGGTTCTTCGGTCTGCTCCACGCATACGAATGGCAGAACGACCTGCGCGGCAACTACGACGTGATCCGCCGCCGCTTGCCCCTCGCCGCGGCCGACCCCATGTGCCAGGGGTTCGTGTATTGGCCGGAAACCTCCCACAGCGACATCCTGATGCTCGAGTTCTTCACGAAGAACGCGTGGCGGCCCGATACGCCGACGCCCGAGGCGCTGCTGCCCGCCTTCTGTCGCGACCGCTATCAGGCGTTGGCGGGGCCGATGCTCGCGGTGTGGCAAGGGGCGTTGCCGGTGATCCAGACGCACGCTCACCTGCCGATCGAGTTCCGCAGGCTTGCCGTCTTCGCGAAGCGCGAGGTGACGTCCAAGCGCGTGCAGAAGCTTCGCAGTCGGTGTGCGACCGTGGCAGCGGCCATGAAGGGACTCCCCGCGCTCTGCCGCCGGTTGGCCGACCTGCCGTACGGAACAGGCAACGCCTTTGTGGATCGCGACGCGATCGACCTGGCTCGGACGGTGGCGGGACGGACGTTCAGCTATGCGCTCTATCACGACGTGATTGCTCAGGGCGCATGGGTGCGAGGCGAGTCCGACGCCGCGGCCGTGAGGGCGGCGGGCAAACGCTGTACGGACATCCTCACGGTGTTGCGCGATATCCTGGCGCTGCATGAGGATTACTCGATGAACGCCTCCATGGCCAAGCTCGCGGCCGTCCATCCGGTCAATCCCTGCTTCGAGCAGACGCTCAAAGGCAACGCGGAGAATAGCTATTGCCGCACGTACATCTTCGAGCTGTTCGACGACTACTACCTGCCTCAGTTGGCGGTCTACCGCCGGTGGGTGGATGATCGGCTGACCGGGGGCGACAGACAGAGTCCCATGAAGCCTGCTCAGCCCCTGCCGATGCAGACGATTCGGGACGCGTGGTATGCCAAGCCCCTCGCCGACATGGCCCCGCCCAGCAACGAAGACCCCCGCGCGTCCTACCGCTCGGCACTTGAAGGCCTGGCTGACGCCCTTGATGGCATGTGACGTGCGGCGGGTTCTCCGCACGCACCAAGTGCGCACCATGGCTTCCGCTCGCCTGACGGCTCGTCCCGGACAGCAGGAGGCAGAACACAGGAAACTGAAAACAGAAGGGGCGACAAGGGACACGCCCTCACCCGTGGTCGGTTGGGCGTCAACGCTCCCTTCCCTCGATAGGCTCGGGAGATCGCGTCAAGACGCATGCCATGGGCTTGCCCTCTCGGGCAAGCGACCCCGCTGTTGAAGCACTCAAACAACAACGCTCCTTCACAGTCGCAGTTTCTCCGACGGTGGCCCCGAAGCTGGGAACCGACAGATCCAACTGTGTTGGACTGCTAGCTCTTGGCGAAGGCCTGTCTGGCCGGCTTGGAGCGCTCGAGCGGTAGGAAGTACTCCACGGGGAAGAGGTCGTCCTCCTCGGACTGGTCGATCACGCATATGCGAGCGGCCTTGGCCGCGTCGGGATCGGGCAGCGTGACGTACACCTTGCCGATCTCGAGGGAGACCTCGTACCCGTCGTTTCCGACGCGGGCGACGAACGCGGGCTTCTTGCGGCACTTGGCCGGGACTCGCCGCTTAGCGCTTGATCTTCCACTCGACTTGCCCGACCCCGTGCGCTTCATACCAGAGACTCATCACCCTTCGAACACCGCAGTGTTACGCAAATCGGCAGGTCGCTCCCGGCCCGGGTACGGAAACCGTGTCCCCCACCGCTGACGCGGCGGGCCACCCATCGGTTCTTCTGGACAGGATGGCGCGCGCAAGAAAGAACCCCGCTTTGGGGGAAGCGGGGCCTCGGGGGAAAATTTGGGAATAAGACTCAGCTCTCTCATAACGGGACTTCTTTTTGCTCATCCCGTCGAGACGTGATAGGCTGGCCACACCGGCGGATTCAAGAGGCACGTGGAAAAATCCACGAGAAGGCCCGTGCTCGGGGCCTGTGACTCGTAATAGGCAGGGCAGCAAAATCTTATGGTTGGTGGTTATGGCAAGCGAATCTGACGTCAAGGCCTATCATCATCGAAAGAACATCGTCCGGCTGGTTCGGATGGTCCTGGCGGTGGCGTACGCGGCGTTGTGGTGCTGGCTGGCGAGCCTCTGGATCGACTCGCTCGCGGCGGCCGTCGGCAGCGGATGGGCGGTGCTGTTCATCCTCGGCGCGACGATCTTCCTCGTCGAGGCCGTGCTCTTTTTGCCGCTGGGCTACTACACGGGCTACGTGCTCGAGCACCGCTACGACCTGAGCAACGAGGACTTGGGCGGGTGGCTGTGGCGCGAGGTCAAGGAGGTCGCGCTCGGGGCGGTGCTGGGGGCGATCGTGCTGGCGGGCCTATACGGGCTGCTGTGGTACGGCGGGTCGCTGTGGTGGCTGTGGGTGTGGCTCGGCTGGATGGCCCTGGCGGTCGGTCTGACGCAGCTCTTCCCGATAATCATCCTGCCGATCTTCTACAAGGCCGAGCCGCTTGAGGACGAGACGCTGGTCGACCGGCTCCACGACCAGGCCGAAGGCTCGGGCATCGAACTGTCGGGCGTCTACCGGCTGGGGCTGTCGGAGGAGACGAAGAAACCCAACGCCATGCTGACGGGGCTGGGCTCGACGCGGCGGGTGCTGCTGAGCGATACGCTGTTGGACGCGTTCTCGGCGCGCGAGATCGAGACGGTCTTCGTGCACGAGCTGGGGCACCACGCGCGTGGGCACATCTGGAAGGGCATCGCCCTGTCGGGGTTGGCGGCCACGCTGATCATCGCGGGAATCGTGTGGCGATTGGGCCCGCATCAGGGAGGCGACATCGAGGCCTGGTCGCAGGCGGTGGCGGCGTTGCCGGAGGTGATGCTGGTGACGCTGGCCGTGGGGTTCGTCCTCCAGCCGGCGACAAACGCGCTGATGCGGCGGTTCGAGACGGACTGCGATCGGGACGCCCTGGAGGCGACCGGTCCGACGGCGTATCGTTCGGCGTTCGAGAAGCTGGCGGACATGAGTATGGCCGACCCGGAGCCGGCACGGATCGTGGAGATCTTCTTCTACGATCATCCGCCGATCGGCAAGCGGTTGGCGTTGGCCGACGGCGTGCCGGAGCGCGATGAGCCCGCTGTGGAGGGCGGCGCCCCCGGAGATCAGGTGGAAGCGGACCCCTCCGACACCCCGCCGGGCGATGAGGGGGCCGCGGCGACGTCGGACGATGAGGCCCCTGCCCCGCCGACGGACGCGACCGAAGGACACGACGCGACGAGGGGCAATCGCCCCTGAGACCGGACCGCGGGCACCATGCCGTCGGAGCCGACCCAGCCTGAGGAGCGCACCATGGCCAAGACCGACACCATCCGTGTGACCGTCTGGAACGAAGGCCGGCATGAGAAGCTAAGCGAGGCGGTGCAGGAGATCTACCCCAAGGGGATGCACGCCGTGATCGCGGCCCACCTGAATCGCCAGCAAGGCATCGAGGCCCGCACGGCCACGCTCGACGAGCCGCAGCACGGGCTGAGCGACCCGGTGCTCCGAACGACCGACGTGATGACGTGGTGGGGACACATGGCGCACGAGGAGGTCGACGACGCGATCGTCGGGAAGGTGCGTGAGCGGGTGCTGGCGGGCATGGGACTGATCTGCCTGCACTCGGCGCACTTCAGCAAGATCTTCGTGCGTCTGATGGGATCGAGCTGCAACCTGAAGTGGCGGGAGGCGGGCGAGCGGGAGATCCTGTGGGTGACCAGGCCGGGACACCCGATCGTCGAGGGCGTCGACGATCGGCTCATCCTGCCGAGGACCGAGATGTACGGCGAACACTTCGACATCCCCGAGCCGGACGAGCAGGTCTTCATCAGCTCGTTCGAGGGCGGGGAGGTCTTTCGCAGCGGGTGCTGCTTCTATCGCGGGGCGGGCCGGATCTTCTACTTCCGACCGGGACACGAGACGTACCCGATCTATCACAACAAGGAGGTCATGCGGGTCATCACGAACGCGGTCCGCTGGGCGGCGCCCCGCAAGGCCAAGCCGCAGGCTTACGGGCATCGCGAGGTCGGCTGGCTGGGCGAGGAGGGCAAGCCGAGTCGGTAACGCACGGTAACCCGCACCGGACCGGTCTCCGGGGTGCTCGCCGCAGGGAGCACCGCCGGCCCGGCCGAGGCCGCATCCCGCACCATGACTTCGCCGGCGACGATGACGCACGAACCCATCCAGCACGAACCGACCGAGGCCGAGGCGGACCGGCGTCGCGCGCAAGCGGTCGTGGCGCAATGGCTGCCGGTGGTGGTCTTCGTGCTCACGGCGGCGGCGTTCCTGCCGTCGCTGTCCGGCGGGTTCGTCAACTGGGACGACTCGATCAACTTCGTGCAAAACCCCCACTACCGCGGGCTCGGCTGGGAGCAGATCCGGTGGGCGTTCACGACGTTCCACGCCGGGCCTTACCAGCCGCTGAGCTGGCTCACGCTCGGACTCGACTACACGTTGTGGGGGATGGACCCGACGGGCTATCACCTGACGAGCCTGCTGCTGCACGCGGCCACGGCGGCGGCGTTGTACTTTCTGGCGCTGCGGCTGTTCGCGTTGGTCGCGCGGTTGGACGTGCGGGACGCCCCGGTCGCCCTGCGCCTGGCGGCGGCGTGCGCGGCGCTGCTGTTCGGCGTCCATCCGCTACGGGTCGAGTCGGTGGCCTGGGCGACCGAACGTCGGGACGTGGTCAGCGGTCTGTTCTGGGTACTGACGGTGGTGGCGTATCTCCGCGCGGCGGAGGCGCCGGCCGCCTCGGGCGAGCGCCGAACGTGGCTGGGATGGTCGTTGGCGGCGTACGTGGCGTCGCTGCTGGGCAAGGGCATCGGCGTGACGCTACCGGTCGTGCTGATCATCCTCGACGTGTACCCGCTGAGGCGGCTCGGACCGTCGGCGGGCGGCTGGACGGGTTCGGCGGCTCGGCGTGTCTGGCTCGAGAAGACCCCCTACATCGCCCTGGCCCTGGCGGCGGGTCTGATCGGCGTGTTCGGTCAGCTCAGCGTCGGGGCGGTGGCGGGGCTGGACGCCTACGGACCGGAGCGTCGGATCGGCGTGGCGTTGTTCGCCACGGCGTTCTACCTCTACAAGACGGTGCTGCCGGTGGGACTGTCGCCGCTGGTGCCGATGCCGCGCGAGCTATGGCTCTTCGACGCACCGTACCTGCTGAGCGCCGGGGTGATCGTGAGCGTGACGCTGGGGGCGTGGTGGCTTCGCCGGCGCGTGCCCGCCCTGGCGGCGGTATGGGCGACCTATCTGGTCATGCTGGCGCCGGTCTCGGGCCTGACGCAGATGGGGCCGCAGATTGCGGCCGATCGGTACACGTACCTGCCCTGTCTCGGTTGGGCGTTGCTGGCGGGCTGGCTGGTGTGGTGGCTCGCGCGAGGACGGGGTGAGACGACTCGCGGGGCGGTGTACGGGCTGGCGTGTCTGGTGGTGTTGGCGCTCGGGGGCCTGACATGGCGGCAGTCGACGGTCTGGCACGATTCCCAGAGCCTCTGGTCGCACGCGGCGAGCGTCTACCCGGACAGCCATATCATCCAGCGGAATTGGGGCGCGGCGCTCGACGACAAGGGAGACCCTACGGAGGCCCTGGCGCGTTATCAGGAGGCGGCCCGTCTGGCCCCGGAATCGCCGGAGGCCCACAACAACATCGGCCTGACCCTGACGAGGCTGGGTCTGCCCGCCAAGGGTGAGGCGGCCTTGCGCAAGGCGCTCGACCTGAACCCCGAGCACGCCCCGGCGCACTTCAACCTGGCCAACGCGCTGGTCATGTTGGGTCGGGCGCGAGAGGCGTTGGGGCATTATGAGCTGGCCCTGAAGTACCGGCCCAACCTGGTCGACGCGCACGTCAACCGCGCCAACACGCTCGCCAAGCTGGATCGGACCGAGGAGGCCGAAGCGGCCTATCGGCAGGCGATCCATCAACAGCCGTCCACGGCCGGCGCCTACGGCAATCTGGCGACGCTGCTGCTGAAACAGCGGCGGTATGCGGACGCCGTCGAGCTGCTTCGGCAGGGCGTGGCGGGGTGTCCGGACGAACCGCGCCTGAAGATGCAGCTCGCGCTGCTGCTGGCGGCGGCGCCGGAGGACTCGCTTCGCGACGGCGAGCAGGCGGTCCGGCTGGCGGAGCTGGCGGTGCGACGGTTGGGTCGGCGCGATCCGACGGTCTTGAACGCGCTGGCTGCGGCGTATGCCGAGGCCGGTCGGTTCGATGAGGCGGTCGCGACGATGCAGCGGGCGATCGAGGCGGCCGGGCTCGCGCGACGGCGCGGTCTGGTGCGGCAGTATCAGGGCATCCTGCGACAGTACCAGGCAGAGGGTCCGTTCCGTCTGCCGACGTCGCGGCCGGGCGGGAGGCGCCCCCCTTCCGGGAGCCTCGAGTGAGCGGCGGAAACAGGTGACTGTCCCCTAGTTGTGGTAATGGGATCAGCGTGGATGGGCACTGGCTCGGAGATGGTCGACGTGATTGTGGTCGGCGGCGGACACGCCGGGGCCGAAGCGGCGCATGCCGCGGCGCGGCTGGGCGCGCGGACCGCGCTGGTGACGATGAGTCGTCGGCACATCGCTCGGATGTCGTGCAACCCGGCCATCGGCGGGCTGGCCAAGGGGCAGATGGTCCGCGAAATCGATGCGATGGGCGGACTGATGGGCCTGGCCATCGACGCGACGGGCATCCAGTTCCGCATGCTCAACCGTCGCAAGGGCCCGGCCGTGTGGGCGCCGCGAGCCCAGGCCGACGGAGACCTCTACATCGCCGAGGTATGCCGCCGGCTCGAGGCCACGCCCGGCCTGACGATTGTCGAGGGCTCGGCTGAGGCAGTGATGGTCGATGCCGGACGCGCCGCCGGCGTCGCGCTGGCCGACGGAAGCCGGCTCGGGGCCGGGGCGGTGGTGCTCACGCCGGGGACGTTTCTTCGGGGGCTGATGCACACCGGCCCGGAACAGACGCAGGGCGGACGGATCGGCGAGCCGCCTTCGGTCGGGCTGTCCGACTCACTCGAGCGGATCGGGCTGCGGCTTGCGCGGCTCAAGACCGGCACGCCGCCGCGGATCCATCGCGACTCGGTGGATCTCGACCGGCTGCAGATCCAGCCCGGCGACGACGAGCCGACGCCGTTTTCGTTCATGAACGACGCTATCGATCGGCCTCAGATCCCCTGCTGGATCACCTATACGAACGAGACGACGCACGAGGCGATCCGTGGGAACCTGGATCGCGCGCCGCTGTTCTCGGGTCAGATCCAGTCGCGCGGTCCGCGGTACTGTCCGAGCATCGAGGATAAGGTGGTTCGGTTCGCCGACAAGGACCGGCATCAGATCTTTCTCGAGCCGGAGGGGCTGACGAGTGAGCGTTTGTACTGCAACGGCATCAGCACGTCGCTGCCGGCCGACGTTCAAGAGGCGATGGTCCATTCGATCGAGGGGCTCGAGCGGGCCGAGATCCTGCAATACGGCTACGCGATCGAGTACGACTTCGTCCCCCCGGAGCAGGTGGACAGCTCGCTCGAGGCCAAGGCGGTGCCGGGGCTCTTCCTGGCCGGCCAGATCAACGGGACGAGCGGCTACGAGGAGGCGGCCGGCCTGGGCCTGATGGCCGGGATCAACGCGGTGCGGACCATCGCCTCCCAGGAGCCGATCGTGCTCGGTCGCGAGCAGGCCTACCTCGGCGTGATGATCGATGACCTGATCACCAAGCCGCCGGTCGAGCCGTACCGCATGTTCACGTCGCGTGCCGAGTACCGGCTCTTGCTCCGCAGCGACAACGCCGACGCGCGGCTCTCGCCGCTGGGCCGCGAGATCGGGTTGGTCGACGACGCGCGGTGGTTACGTTTTCGGACCAAGCAGGACCTCATGCGTGATATCCGCGCCGCGCTGGAGGCCGGGCACAAGGAGGGCCGGTCGCTGGCCGACTGGCTTCGCCGGCCCGGTGTGCGGATCGACGACTTGCTCGCGGCGCCGAATGTCCCGTCGGGACAGGCAGCGCTGGTCGGCCAGGCACGCGAGGCCGTGGAGATCGAGGTGAAGTACGGCGGCTACATCGAGCGCCAACGGCGGGAGGTCGAACGGTTCCGGCAAATGGAGTCTCGGCCGATCCCGTCGGGCTTCGACTTCTCAGCGCTGCGGGAGCTACGGCTGGAGGCCCGCGAGCGATTATCGGCCGTGGGCCCTCGATCGGTCGGCCAGGCCAGCCGGATCAGCGGGATCAACCCGGCGGACATCACGGTGCTCATGGTTTACTTGGACCGTCGACGGCGGCTGAGGCGCGACGAGGCCCAGGCTCCAACGAGCCCGGGGGATGCACCTGAGCGCGGCGACCGATAATCGTCTGCCTATGATTCGCAGAACCCGCAGCCTGCGGCGAAGCCCTCGGCAGGGTGCCCGCACTTTCCAACTTGCCATCCGGAAGTTCGCCAGCTTGCGCGGCCCCGAAAGATTGACTTGACCTGCCGATAAACCGATTGTATGTATGGCAACTTAGGCAACTTGGGCAAGCTGGCCCACAACTATGGGATGGCGATCGTGTATCGCCGGAAGGAAGCGTAGCCACGGTTATCGAGAGGCGAGGGTTCGTTGATGGCAAAGAGCGTCTATTCAACAGGTGAGGTGGCCACGATCTGCAAGGTGAGCCAACAGACGGTGATCCGGTGCTTTGACTCCGGACGGCTGAAGGGCTTTCGCGTGCCGGGCAGTCGGTTCCGTCGGATCACCCGCGAGGGACTGGTCCAGTTCATGAAGGAGAACGGGATCCCGTTGGACCAGCTCGACTCGGGCAAGAAGCGCGTTCTGGTCGTCGATGACGAGCCCGCCATCGTCGAGATGCTGGTGGAGCTGCTGGAGCGCGACGGTCGGTTCGAGGTTCGGACGGCCTCGACGGGGTTCGACGCGGGCGTGGTGGCGAGCGACTTCCAGCCGGACGTGATCGTGCTCGACTACATGCTGCCCGACGTGAACGGCAACATCGTGTGCAAGACGGTGCGCGCGAACCCGAAGCTCGAGCACGTCAAGATCATCATCGTCTCGGGCGTGGTGAATCGCGAGGAGATCGAAGCGCTGCTCACGGACGGGGCACAGGAGTTCATCCAGAAGCCCTTCGAGATCGATCAGCTCATCGGCAAGATCGCCGACCTGGTCGCCGTCTAGACTCGAGCGCCCCGTGCGGCGCTATCACGAATGGTGCAAGGCGTGGCGGTGCCTGGACAGCCCAACGGCGACAAGGCCAAACGCGTCGAGCTCATCATCGCACAGCTCGACAGCCTGCCGACACTCCCCGCCGTGGCCGCACGGCTGCTGCAGATCACCTCGGACAGCAAGACGAGCGCCAAGCAGGTCATCGAGTTGGTTCAATCGGACCCGTCGCTGACGGCGAAGATCCTCTCGCTGGTGCGGCGGGCCCATTCGGGCGTGCACGCGCAAGCGGTCACGATCGACAAGGCCGTCGTGCTGATGGGCTTCGACGCGGTACGGAACGCGGTGCTGTCGATCAAGGTGTTCGAGGCGTTCGGCCCGCACATGCAGGAGGAGGCCACGTCGTTCGATCGGCCGGAGTTCTGGAAGCACTCGCTGGCGGTGGCGTGCGCGTCCCGACTGATCGCCCGGGAGTTGGGCGGCGGCATCGACGCCGAGGAGGCCTTCGTCTGCGGACTGCTGCACGATCTGGGCAAGGTGGCGCTGGACACATGCCTGCCGAAGAGCTTCGACCGGGTGGTCCGCACCGCCGAAAACCAGCGGACCTGCATCACCGACGTCGAGCGTCGCCTGCTGGACATCGACCATACCGTCGTGGGTCGCAGGCTGGGCGAGCGGTGGTCGCTGCCGGATTCGATCGTGCAGTGCATGTGGCTGCATCACAACGGCCCGGAGGCCCTGCCCGAGGGCATCTCGCAGGGCCCGCTGATCCGCCTCGTCCACCTGGCCGACATGATCGTCCGCCACCAGCGGATCGGCTACAGCGGCACGTGGGTGGGCGACGAGAACCCCCCGCTGCTGGCCGAATCCATCGGACTCGGCAAGGAGCAGTACGACAACGTCATCCGCGCGTTGCCGGACGAGCTGGAGCGGCGGGCGTCGATCATCGGGCTGGAGGCGCTCTCGAGCAAAGAGCTGTACGCTCGGGCGCTGGCCGACGCCAACGAGGAGCTCTCGCGGGTGAATGCCTCGCTGAAGGCGTCCAACCGGAGGCTCCAGACGCGGAGCCACTACTTCCAGGCGCTGAGCTATCTGGCCGAGAACCTGAGCCCACATGACCCGATCGCGCGGGTGTGCATCCACGCCGGGCATTGCGCCGCCCAGGCGATGAAGGCCGAGGCGGTGCTGGCCTTCGCGCGGCAGGCCGAGGCGGGCTACGTGGAGGTCGCGCTGGTCCACTCGGCCGAGGAGCTGGAGCAGACGGAGGTGATCTCGCCCCAGAACGATCCCTTGCTCACGGGTGAGCTGGACGAGGTGACGGTGGAGTCGACGCTGGGCGGGGCGTGGATCATCCCCGCGGCGCCTCAGGCTCAGGCGTTGGTCGATCGCTACGCCAGCCAGCTCGGGACGGGGCCGTACTGGCTGCTGCCGATCGTGCGCGACCGGCATTGGGTCGGCGGGGTGGTGTTCTCGGCTTCGGCGCGGCTGGTGGCCGCGCGGCGGAGCGAGACCGAGGAGCTGGCCTCGTTGTCGTCGGCGGTGGGGCTGATGATGACGAACGTGCTGATCCGGCAGGCCGCGGCACGGCTGAGCGAGGACCTGGCCGAGGCGAACCGTCGCCTCCAACAGGTGCAGGCGCAGCTGTTGCGGACGCGCAGCCTGTCGATGATCGCCGAGATGGCCGCCGGTGCGGCGCACGAGCTGAACAACCCGCTGGCCGTGATTACCGGTCGTGCCCAGCTCCTGCGAGACCGAGCCGAGGACGAGGAGAACCGCCGCGTCTTGACGCTGATCAGCGACGAGGCCCACCGGTGCAGCAGCATCGTGTCGGAGCTGATGGACTTCGCGCGTCCGCCCTCGGCCAAGCCCCAGGCCGTCCCGCTGGCGACGCTGCTGCAGCGCGTGCGGGCGTCATGGGCGAGCAAGACCTGGCTGACCGAAGACCGCTTCACCCTGGGCCTATCGGACGTTGGGCCGACCGTCTGGGCCGACCCGGCGCAGCTCGAGCAGGTGCTGGACGAGGTGATTCAGAACGCCGTCCAGGCCATGAGCGAAGAGACCGGCAGGTTGAGCATAAACTGCCGCGCAGATCAGTCCGATGAAAGGGTTGTCCTGACGGTCGAAGACAACGGGCGGGGCATGAGCCCCGAGGTGCTGAGCAAGGCCTTCGACCCGTTTTTCTCGCATCGACCGGCGGGGCGCTATCGGGGGTTAGGTCTGGCGCGAGCGGCTCGGTTGATCGAGGCCAACCACGGTCGCCTTCGGCTCGAGAGCACGCCCGACCAAGGGACAACCGCGATTCTGGAGTTGCCGATCTACGATGCGTCGCATGAGGCGCCCTCTCCGGCGACCTCGATGCACCAGACCACGTAGGGCGACCCACCGGCGAGGCATTGAGGCCCGCCGCGAATCCCCCCTATCACACACGGACGGACGACATGCGACACTCGGGCCTGGCGGGTGGTGAGGCCTTCCCTCCCTCCTCCCTCGCTCTCGCGGCCTCACGTCCGCCGGCCTGTTTTTGATTCTCGTCGGGCAAGCCGTCCCGGCACCGTAGGGCGATACCAAGGAGACGACGCGGCTTATGTCGCAGAAGCCGGCCAAGATCCTGCTCGTGGAAGACGACGACGACGTCGCCGAGATGATCACCGACTACGTCGAGCGATCGCTGCACGCCAGGGTGACCCGCGCTCGGACGGCCAAGGAGGCGCTCAGCCTCAAGGAGCAGGACGAGCCGGAGGTGGTGGTCGCCGACGTCTACCTGCCCGATTCGACTGACCTGAGCCTGGCCCGGAAAGTCCGCCGGGGCGACACGTGCGACGTGGTGTTGATGACGGGCCACCCGACGCTCGGTCGTGCGCTGGAGGCGATGCGGCTGGGCGTCCGCGATATGCTGCCCAAGCCGTTCGACCTGCACCGGCTCGGGCACAGCGTCGAGCGCGCCGTCTCGGATCGCCGCAAGCGGAACCGAGAGCGGCTGCGTTACGATCGCCTGCGGCGCGTCAGCAGCCGCGTGATCAAGGAGCGGCGGGTGCTGCGCGAGCGCGTGGACCTGGTCTGCCGCGACCTGGTCGGCGCTTACCGTCGGTTGGCCGAGAAGGTCATCGCGGGCAAGTCGGCAACGAGTTGATCGCGACGCCGGACGGCTCGTCCCCTACCATTCCCTCCACCGATTCCTTCACCTACGCCACGCGAGGCAGGGACGCAGCTCCTTCCCATCGACACCCGTTCGCCACGACCCGGCGGGGCGTCGCCGTCCCGTCACCCTCGGCGTCGCAGACGGGTCCTACCAGATAATGTGGCGCGAGCCGGTGGGCGTGGGACGCGGGCGGTGGTGCAGGTCGAGCAGCTCGAGGGCCTCTCCGGCGGCGTTGTCGCTGGCGCCCGTCTTGACGTGCGGGTCGATGAGCTCGGCCAGGTCGCGCGACATCCGCTCGCGCCGCTCCGGCGAGGCGAGCAGCTCGGCGGCGACCTTCACGATCGGCTCGGTGCTGCGGAAGTACGGCATGAACTCGGGCACGAGCTTGCGGCCGGCCAGGATGTTCACCATGCAGAAGTGCTCGGTGTGGATCAGCCATCGGCCGATCAGGTGGTAGCCGATCCGCGAGGCGTTGTACATCACGACCATGGGCCGGTGGAAATAGGCGGTCTCGACGGCGGCGGTCCCGCTGGCGACGAGCACCAACTCCGCGGCGTTGATCAGGTCGAGATGACGCCCGCGAAAGACGGGCAGGTCCGCGCGGCGCTCGGCCATGATGCCGCGGATGACACCCTCGGCGCGGTCGTCGGCGGCCGAGACGACGAAGCCCAGGTCGCCGAACTGTCGGGCGAGCGCGGCGGCGACCTCGAGCTGACCGGGCAGGACCTCCTCGATGACGTGCTTTCGGCTGCCGGGCAGGATGGCGACGGTCAGCGCGCGGCCCTGGCGGCGCTCGGCGATGAAGGCCTCGTCGCGCTCGTAGCCGGCCAGGGCGTCCCACAGTGGATGCCCGACGTAGACGGCGTCGATGCCGTGGCCGCGGAAGTAGTCCTCCTCGAACGGAAAGATGACGGCCAGCTTGTCGACGCGGTTGCGTATCGTGCCGACGCGGTACTCGGCCCAGGCCCAGACCTGCGGGGCGATGTAGTAC
This sequence comes from uncultured Planctomycetales bacterium, assembly GCA_964622545.1. Taxonomy (GTDB): domain Bacteria; phylum Planctomycetota; class Phycisphaerae; order UBA1845; family JAFGLZ01; genus JAFGLZ01. The sequence continues at coordinate 74,256 of CAZUQM010000016.1, forward strand.
ATCACGGGCAGGCCCCGGGCCTTGCAGCGTCGCGCGATGGGCAGGTGGTAGGTGGGCGAGTCGATGACGATGGCGAGCTCGACGGGCTCGCGCGCGAGCCGTCGATCGAGCCGGCTCCACATGGCGAAGCCCTCGCGGACCTTGAGGAACGCCCCGGCGAGCATCGCCGAGCTGGAGGTCATGTCCTGGATGGTCTCGCAGCCGAGGGCCCGCATGCGCGGTCCGGCAAGCCCGATGAAGCGGGCGTTGGGTCTGCGGCGGCGGATGGCGGCCATGAGCGAGGCCGCGTGCAGATCGGCACTGTGTTCGGCGGCGGAGATGAAGATGTACGGGTCGTCGTGCGCCATCGAGTTCCCTACGCTGTGGGGCGATACTCTAGCTTGGCTGGTCGATCAGAGCAATCGCCCGATGCGTCCTGCGTCGTGGCGTCGGGCTCACTTCACCTTCCGCACGAAGAGGCCGTCGACCGGCCCGAGCTTCACCTGGTCGCCGACGGGCGAGCCGTCGTTGGTCTCGGGGTCTTGTCGCGAGGAGCCACGGATACGGGCCAGGCGCCGGCCCGGCAGCAACCTGGCCAGGTCGAAGACGTACGGCCGATCGGACGGGTTGGCCAGAACGACGCCCCGCTCGTACTCGCGGTAGATCGCGTCGGGGTGGGCGTGGGCGGAGATCTCGATCAGGTCGACCGGCGCGGCCCCCTCGATCTCGAACTCGAGGTCCACCCGGTCCGACGTGACCTCGCCGAAGGCGAACGTCGACGTGAACGGTTTCGGGCCCACCCAGGTCATGTACTTCACCGGCTCGGTGGGCGGTCGCTGTCGGGCGGGGTCGACCACCACGACGTCGCCCCAGTAGCTGTGGTCGGTCGTCGCGTTGTCCTTCGGGCCGCAGTCGGAGACGAAGCGGAGCCGGACCCGTCGGCCCGACCAGGCCTTGAGCGGGACCGTGTGACGGGTCCACGTCGAGGCGACCTGCGTGTGCTCGAAGACGGTCTTGGGCTTGCCAGGCTTCTCTCCGGTCAGTGGGGCGACGGCCACGCGGAAGGTCACGCCGTCGCTTCGAGACGGGGCCCTCTCGCCCATGCCGAGGACGAACTCGAGCCGGCCGTTGTCGGGGACGGTGACGTCACGTGACCAGACGGTGTAGCCCTTGCCGCCGCGGTACGGCGGATGGACGAGGTAGGCGTCGTGGGACTCGTCGCCGAAGGTCCTCTTTCGGAAAAACCGCACCACCGCGCCCGTCTCGTGATCCAGGTCGCGCTCGTCCTGGCCGCGAAAGGCGAAGCGACCGGGGGGCAGCTCTGGCCTGACGAGGACGCTGGGGTCCGGAGCAATGCCGACCCACGCGAGGCGCGGCATGGTTTCGGGACGGCGGGGCCTCGGCTCGCCACGCAGGGTCAGGCGTATGAAGAGATCCGGTCCGTGGCAGGGCACGTCGCTGAACCGGAACTTCACCGGCCCGCTTGCGTCCGGCCCGGGCGCGATGCGAAGGCGACCGGCGCGGAGATCGACGCGGACGCCCTCGCCGGTGATCCGGTCGGTGAGCTTGGAGAGGTCGTTGCGGCCCGCGCCATCGAGCCTATCGGGAGCCCGCTCGGCCAGGCGGACCGCCGGCCCGACGGGCTTGCCGAGCCAGCCGAGCTTGTGCTCGACGCCCATCCAGAACTCGTCCCACACGCCGATGCGCTGGCCGGGCTCGCGCGGCGGCATGAAGCTGTAGCACACGGCCGAGTCGGTGAACTGGGCGACGGCCAGGACGAGCCGATGCGTCGAGAACGGGACATCGGGTCGGCGGCGGCTGCCGGGCGTCGGGCCGTGCGTGGTGAACTTGTGGTTGATGTAGTTGAAGACGGGCGGTCGGCCGAAGGCCCGCCAATAGCCATGTCGGTTCAGCCCGCCGGACCAATCGCGGATGTCCCAGTCGTTGAGCCGCGGCCAGCCCTCGCTCTCGATGCCGTTGAGGATGCCCATCGCTCGTTGGCTGTGCGTCGTCGTGCCGTCGGCGAGGATGAGTCGATCGTCGCCGAACCGCTCGCGGAGCGTGGCGCAGAAGGCGACCACGCCGACGCCCGTGACGTTGATGCCGTCGATGGCGCCCTCGTCGACCTTGCCGTCGGCGTTGACGTCGGCGCCACGCGGACGGGGACGGCGCCTCATGCCGAACGGCGCGTGGTGCATCACGTCGAATTCGAGCCCGTCGAAGGCGGCCAGCTTGCCCCCCTGCCCGAACCACCGGCCGAGCTCGTCGACCAGCACGTCGGCGGCCTGTCGCCCGGCCGCGTCGCGCGGGCACGTGGTCGCAAAGTTGTAGTACCACATCAGGTGCGATCGCTTGCCCCATGGTCCCTCTGTGACGTGGGCGGCGGCGTAGGCTCGCTTGGCCCGAAACGCCCTCGGTGCGGTACCGTAGCAGCCGCGGCGTACGCGAATGGTCTTGCGTCCGGGGTCGACGCCCACGAGCCGGACCTGCTCGGCGGCGGACCAGTTCGGTCTGCCGTCGGCGTCGAGTTCGCACAGCCCGATGTCCTCGTTCTTGTCGCGGTAGCGGCCGATGCCCGTCTTGAAGAGGTCGGTGTCGCTGACGCGGATGTCGGTTTCGCCCTGCTCGGCGGGCACGTCTTCGAGGATGGTCGCCCCGTTGTAGTAGACCCAGTGGCCGGCGAAGTAGCCCGGGCCGGCGTCGCGCGGATCGCGGGCGTTGCCGTTGAAGTGCAGCAGGACGAGCTGCTCGGGGTGGCGGTGTTTGAAACGGGTGAAGAACTCGATGTTGCGCCTCGATCGGCCGGGGACCTCCTCGTCGAGGACCTTGCCTTCGATGCCCATGAGGCGCGAGAAGGTCTGCTCCCATTGCTCGTAGGAGACCCGAGGATTCGCCGCCAGGCCCTCGCTGGCGCGGAAGAAGAACGCACGAGGGTAGTCGTCGGACAGGACGCGGAGGGTCTTGAGGCGCTCGCCGCCCTGGGCCGACGCGGATGAGGCCAGCAGGGTCAGGGTGATGGCGATCGCACGAGCTTGTTGTCTATTCGGCATGAGGGTCCTCGAAGGATGTCCGCGCGGGATGAATCCCGCGGCTCGGGCCGTGGCACCCGTTTCGAGCCGCAGCACGGTCCTTTGCCCGTTGCCGATTCCGGGCCTAGAATTCGTGACCCGTGGTCCTCTGGCGAGCCGGACGTACGGCGAACGGTACAACCATGGACTCAATCACACAAGGTCTGCTCGGCGGCGCCGTGGCGGAATGCGGCTTCCGCGGCAAGCTCGGGCGCGGCGCGACGCTGATGGGCGCGGTCGGGGGTGTCTTGCCCGACCTCGACATCTTCGTGGGCTGGCTCAACCCGTGGTGGACGTGGCAATACCATCGGCATCTCACGCACTCGGTCCTCTTCGCGCCGCTCGTGGCCGTGCCGCTGGCGTGGATCTTCTGGCGACGCGGTGACCGGCGGCACTTCGGCCTGTGGGTGCTGTGCGCCTACCTGGCCGTGGCCACGCATCCCCTGCTCGATCTGCTGACGACCTACGGGACGAAGCTGTTCGTGCCCTTGTCGGGCGTGCGGCTGGGGCTGGATTGGGTGGCCATCATCGACCCGATTTACACGCTGATCCTGGTGGTCGTGCTCGTCACGTGCGCGGTGATGCGGTGGCGTGGCTTGGGCGGCAAGACGTGGCTCGTCGGCGCCACGGGCATGGCCCTGTCGCTGGCCTACCTGGGCTATGGCGGGCTGAACCATCGGTGGGCGATGCAGCGGCTGTTGGCCCACGCCCAAGCACAGCGTCATGACGTGCGGTCCGCCCGTGCCATCCCGAACATCGGCAGCGTCTATATCTGGCGGCTGGTCTACCGCACTCCTTCGGGCTATTGGGTCGGACGGACCAACACGCGATTCGACGAGCCGCCGCGCTTCACATTCCTGCCCGAGCAGACGGGGCCACTCCTCGCCAAGGCCGACGGTCTGCCGGAGGTTCGGCTCTTCCGTCACTTCACGATGGGTTGGGCGCGACCGTTTGTGACGAGGGACGCGTCGGGACCGGTGGTCGTCTATGACGACCTGCGTTACGCGTGGCCGACGGATCGTCCGCGATCGTTGTGGTCGGTGGTGGTCCGGTTCGACGGCGAGGGGGAGGTTCTCACCGTGGAGCGGGCGCACCACGGTGCGGGACGGGGCCGCTCGGTCGGCGACCTGTGGCGCATGTTCTGGGAGGAGTTCGACAGCCCCTAGGGGTTGAGACGAGGGTCTGGGGTCTAGGGTTTGGGGTTTGGGCAGGAGCGGTCGCTGACGGTCGCTGGAACGGCAACGCTCGCTGACGGTCGCCGGAACAACAACGCTCCCTGACGGTCGCGTCTCTGAAGTTGACCCTCGACACGGTTCGGCTCCCGCACTGGCGGGCGAGCCGCCAGTGGCACCCGACGTGAACGGCAACGCTCCTTCACGGTCGCCGGAACAACAACGCTCCCTGACGGTCGCCGGAACAACAACGCTCCCTGACGGTCGCGTCTCTGAAGGTAACCCTCGACACGGTTC
>CAZUQM010000016.1:78871-96119 GCA_964622545.1 uncultured Planctomycetales bacterium
ACCCTCGACACGGTTCGGCTCCCGCACTGGCGGGCGAGCCGCCAGTGGCACCCGACGTGAACGGCAACGCTCCTTCACGGTCGCCTGAACAACAACGCTCCCTGACGGTCGCGTCTCTGAAGGTAACCCTCGACACGGTTCGGCAGGGTGCGTCAAGGCGCACCCTCCGTCGCTTGGCCATCAACGGCGGTAGGATAGTACGTGTCTTCGCGGCGTTCGCATCGGGATGCCTTCACAGGTCTAGGCGGTGCGTGTATGCTGCGGGTTTGGCGCGAGGTGCCCCTGATCTGTGAGCCATGCACGGCGCATGCCAGGAGGTTCCTGGTGAAGCCGCGCTGCTGAACGGCCGTAGCACAGCGCGACGTCGTTGCCTGCGACCAATCACTCCAGGGCATCGTGCCACACAACGAAGGACAGGACGACGTGGTGGCACGCAGCGACGCACAGCGCGGCCGCGTTCCGTGGAACGGGGCACAAGGCGACGGGCGACCCCAACCAAGAACCCCTCAGACCGGAGGACTCACCATGACGAAGCACTCGCTACTCCTCGTCGGATTGATCGCCGCGACCGGATGCAGCCAGACGATTGAGCGCACCGTCACCGTCCAGGCCGGCTCGAGCCATCGCAAGGACACGCCGGTGTGCGCGAAGATCGACTTGCCCAAGAGCATGTCGGGTGCGACGGGCACGGCCTCTTACAACGGCACACCCACACCGGCCCAGGTCGTCCGCGATGGAGACGAGCCCGCCCGCGTCATGTGGGTCATCGACGACCTCCCGGCCGGCAAGGAGCGGACGTACACGCTCAAGCTCGGCTCGGCCGTCTCGCCCGGCACGCCGTCGTTCCGATGGAAGGACTCGTCGAAGGGCGCGGTCACGTCGATGGACCTGTTCTACGGCGACCGGCCTGTCATGCGGTACATGCACACGCCGTTCGACAAGACCAACATCGAGCTGACCAAGAAGCCGTTCCACCACGTCTTCAGCCCCGACGGCAGCACCCGTCTGACGCAGGGCGTGGTGGGCAAGAAGCAGCGGAAATACCCCCACCACCGCGGAATCTACTTCGGCTACAACAAGTGCACGCTGGCCGACGGCCAGACCTATGACGTGTGGCATGCGCACAAGGGCGAGCACCAGATTCACAAGGCCGTGCTGCAAGAGATCACCGGTCCGGTCGCCGGCGGGCACGTCGTGAAGATCCATTGGTGCGATCGTCAGGGCAAGGCGTTCATCGAGGAGCAGCGGACGCTGATGGCGATCCGGCAGTCGGACGGCCATATTCTGGTGCACTTCGCCTCGACGCTGATGCCGACGCGCGGGCCCGTCTCGTTGAACGGTGACCGTCAACACGCCGGGGCGCAGTGGCGCTCGGCCGAGGAGGTCGCGTTCCACGAGAAGACCACGCGGTATCTACGGCCGGCCACGTGGGCACAGCTTCCCGAAGACAAGCAGATCAACACGGATGAGCACAAGGACCTGCCCTGGAACGCCATCAAGATCTTCGTCGGCGGCAAGCCGTTCACGGTCGCCTATCTGACCGACCCGAACAACCCGGACGGCGCGCGCTTCTCCGAGCGGCTGTACGGTCGGTTCGGGGAGTTCATCCCGTGGGAGCTGAGCAAGGACAAGCCGCTGCACCTGGAGTACCGATGGTGGATCAGTGACACGCACGACATCACGCGTGAGCAGATCCAGAGCACGTACGAGGACCTTGCGAGCCCGCCGCAGGTGAGCGTCCATTAAGGCGTGGGGGGCGGCGGTTCGGGCGGGCCGCCGCCGAGCAAGGCCTGCAAGGTCAGGCGGAGGCTCCGCATCGGTCGCCCCTCGAGCTGGGGTTCGCTGAGCGGACCGCTGATGGCGATCTCCATCAGCTCGCGGCTGGCGCCTTGGGCGATCTCGGTCAGCAGAGGGATCTTCGGCAGACGGTGCGGGCTGCCGGTGATGAACAGCAGGTTGATCTCCTGGCTGTCGAGGTCCATCGTGCCCGAGCCCAACATCGACAGCGACTGTCCCCATAGCTCGATCCTGTCGAACATCAACCGACTGCCCTGGAGCGTGTAGCGGGCGTCGGCCTCGTTGAAGGCGTTCACGTCCGGGATCGTGATGTTGAGCGTGCTCAGGATCGCCAGAACGATGGGCAACTGGTACATCTCGGCCTCGCGAAGCCGCACCGTTCCCCCGCCGCGCAGCGCGTTCGGATCGCCCGCCTCGCCGGCCAGATAGAGCCGCCCGTCAACCAGGCCCGTCGCGTCGGTCTTGGGTTGGTCCTCCTCGCGCGTGGAATTGAGGAACGGACCGAGCGACATGTCATGCACGAGCATGTTGAGGGCGTAGCGGGTCCGGCCGCGTGAGAAGTCGATCTCGGCGTAGCCGGCGGCCTGGCCGTCGTACGTCTTGCCCCGCAGGTCGCGGAGGTAGAGACGATTGCTGCCCGCCTCGCGGACCATGCTGCCGACCACGTCGGTGAGCACGCGCTGGTTCACCGCCACCCGGTCGAGCTCGAGCCGGCCGTCGACGGTCATGGCCGAGCCGTCGGCGACGGCCGTGCCCTGGCCCCGGACGCACCCTTTGAGCTGCGTGGCCTCGAAGCCGAGCTTGAGCGTGGCGTCGCGCAGGCCCAGACGACCGCGGTAGGTCCACCGCGCGGGTTCGTCGGGCCCCTGCTGATAGGTCAACTTTTCGAGGTCGAGGTCGAGCACCCCTGTGGGCTGAAGCGCGTCCCAGGTCGAGCCGAGGCGATCCGGCAAGGCGGCCCGCACGGTATCGGTCAGCGGCAGGCCTTCGACCTGGAGCCGGATCTCTCCCCGGCGGTTCGGATCGGTCAGCAGGACCTGGCCGTCGAGGCGCATGCGGCCGCCGTTGTGCACGCCGGACAGGTCGGTCAGCTCGAGGCGGTCGTCGGTCAGCCGGACGCGGCCGGTCACCTCGCTGAGCGGCAAGGGTAGCGATTCGTAGCAGACCTCGATGCCGCGGGCCTCGATGGTCGTCTCGTGGGAAGTGCGGCGCTGCTGGCCCTGGCCGCTCCAGCGGACGTCCGTGCGGAGGTCGACGACGCCCTTCGGGGAGAAGGTCTTCCACCGATCCCGCAACGAATCGGGCAGGGCGCCCAGCAGCTCGTCGTCGAGCTGGAGCCGTCGGCAATCCAGGCCCAGGCGGGCCTGGGGGCCCTGCTCGGACTGTGCGAACCGACCGTCGATCGCGATGGTGGTCGGGCCGTGCCGCCCGCGAAGGCCTTTCAGCACGATGTAGTCGGGTCGGATCGTGACGACGCCTTCAAGGCCCGACACCTCGTACGGCAGGTCGCGATAGCAGACGCCGACGTCGCGGAGGTGCGCGGCGACGTCGTAGGCCACGCCCTGCTCTCGCGACGGCATGAACACGCGGCCGACCAGATCGACCCGCCCTTGCGGGCGCAGCTCGGCGAGCTGCTCGCGCGACGCCTCGGGCACGGCCCGGCTGAGGTCGTCGTCGAGGGCCAGGTCGGCGGCCTCGAGGCGGAACTCGACGTTTCGCTCGTCCTGGGCCCCACCGTAGCGGGCCATGCCGTCGAGGCGGACGGCGGCGTCCCCGTGCATGCCGGTCAGGCGGGCCACCGTGATGCGGTCGTTCTCGACGACCATCCGCCCGCGGACGTGGTTGAGCCGATAGGGGAAGCTCTCGAAGCAGGCCGTCGCGTCGATCAGCTCGGCGTCGATGTGGGTCCCGATGGGCAGGACGTCCTCGGCGCTGTCGGCGTGGGGCCTGCCGACCCAGGCGGTGAGGTTAGCCAGACCGACCGGCTCGAATTGGCGCCACACGGCGCGGAACCGCTCGGGGATCGCGTTGAAGAGCTCGGAGTCCAGAGGCACGGCTTCGGCTTGGATGTCGAGGCTGAAGCCGGTCTGGAGCTCAGGCGCGCGGAGGTAGCCGTTGACGGTCACGAAGGCCGAGCCGTGATAGCCGGAGATGTTCTCGATGAAGATGCCGTCGGCCGTGAAGCGTGCCCGGCCCGAGATGTTCCGCAGGCGGTACGGGAACCGGCGGTAGCTGGCCTCGCAGCCCAGGGGCGTCATGGTGCCCCGCAGCAAGACGCCCATGTCCTTGCCGGGCGACTTGAAGAGCGTGAAGTCGATGTCGGCCCGTCCACGGGGGTCGAAGTCCTCGAAGAAGGCGTTGACCTTGTCGATCGACCGGATGAAGCGCAGGCCGGCCGGGTCGTTGGGGTCGGGCAGCACGATGCCCTCGGCGCGGATGTGGATGTCGAAGCCCGCCTCCTCCAAGGGTCCGGCGTAATCGGTGACCTCGGCGCGGACCTGGCACGGCGTGTTGTTGATCTTGCCGGTGAAGTCGGCGGTCGACTCGGTCGGAGTCAACGTCAGCGTCCCGGCCACGTCCGTGAGCTGAAGGAATCGCTTGGAGGCCTGCGTGGTGGGTCGCTCCTCGGAGCTGGTTGGCACGGACAGCTTGATGCCGTGCATGCGAATGGTCGCGCGGCTGCCGCGCTTGCTGTCGTAGTTGATGTTGTCGGGTCGGATCTGCCCGGCGATCTCGAGCGTCTCGAGCCATTCGGTGTAGCGCTGGGGCAGGGAGGCCTTGATCGTGGTCATGGGCAGGGTCGGCAGCTCGCCGGTGTAGGCGCCGGCCTTTCGGTTGTAGTAGAGGCGTCCGTCCTCGGTACGCTCGCCGGACTTGCGCCACGGGATGACGTAGGTCTCGAGGCGGTGCGGATCGGGCAAGGCCATCGCGCTGAGCCGGATCTCGGGCTCGGCGAGGCGCTGGTCTCCGCGGATCTCGACGATGCGGACGCGGGCGTTGCGGATGTGGATTACGGGCATCTGGGGCTTGGCGGGCTTCTCCTTCTTGGGCGGGGGCGGGAAGAGCGCCTCCCAGTTGTAGGTGTACTTCGGATGCGCCGTGTTCTTGACGATGGTGACGGTCGGCTCGTCGGCCAAGAGCGATTTGACGTCCAGCCGGCCGGTCAGCAGGCCGAGCGGCTCGTGCTGGAGCTGGAGGGTCACCGCGGCGAAGACCTGGCGCTCGCGGCGTGTGTTGGCCGTGGGGTCGATGTCGACATCGGGCGGCAGCGCGATGGTCACGTCGCGCAACGACACGCCGCCGAAGAGGTCGAAGCTGGCCTGATCGATGCGGACGTCGCCGCCGGTGAAGCGCTCGAGGAAGGCCACCGCCTGCTGACGGATACGCTCGTCGCTGGTGTAGTGCTGATAGCCGTAGTATCCGGCGGCGAGTGCGAGCAGCGCCGCCATCGCCAGGCGTCCGCGCCACAAGGGCACCGGCTTTCGTCCGTAGCGCGAGGGCGCGAGCTGCCGCTCGAGCCAGGAGGTGGGAGCATGGTCGCCGGTGCCCGGGGCGGTGGCGGGCGTTTTCGGTCTCCAGGCGGGCCACCTCAGGCCGATCAGCCCGCAGAGGCCCACGGCGGCGATGACCTCGATCAGCGGCATGGCCGGCAGGCGATAGCGGATGCTGCCGACGAAGAGCATGTGTAGGAGGGTCAGGTAGATCGCCGGCAGGAGGAGGTAGAAGAGGACCGCGCGGTGCCGCCGCCAGGTCACCAGGCCCACGATCGCGAGGGCGACCACGCCGAGGGTCCACGCCCCGCTGATGAGCCACACCCCGGTGGATTGGGCCTCGGCGGCATGGGGGAACGGGTCCCACGTCCGGCCGGCCTTGACGAGGGCCAGGCGGAGCACGCGGACCGGATCGGCCCACATCGCCTTGAGGGCCTCGTTGCGGAACCAACGATTCCACTCGGCCTCGCCCAGCTCGTGGGCGGGCATGTCGCGGGTGAAGCCGAGATTGCTGCTGCCGTCGGCCCGGGGTCCCTGACCGTCATAGAGGCTAATGCCGGTGCGGGTCGTCAGCAGGATCGGCTCGCCCAGGACGCGCTGGTTGCGCAACGCCCACGGGGTCAGGGCCGCGGCCAGCAGCAGGGCCATCAGCACGAAGCCGGCGAAGTTGCCGATCGCGCGGCGGGCGGTGACGGCCACACAGAGCCCCCACAACGGCAGCAAGGCGGCGACCGAGGGGCGAAGGTAGACGAGCACGACGAAGAGGAGCCCCGCCGCCAGCCATCGCCACGTCCGGGAGCGACCGTCGGGGATGCCCAGCGGCCAGGCCACCGCCCAGAATGCCGCCAGCGCCGCGACGAACAGGGCTTCGGTCAGCAGGAGCCCGCTGAAGTAGACGAGGTAGGGATCGAACGCCGCGGCCAGGCCGGCCAGCCAGCCGACGCGCAATCCGCCCAGGCGCCAGGCCAGGACCGCGATGAGCGGGGCCACGAGCGCCGCGAACAGGCCTTGTGCGATGCGGAACCACCACGCGCCGTTCGGCTCGTCGACGGTCGGCGAGAGCAGCCAGGGGTACAGGGGCATCCGGGTCGCGCGTCGCCCGTCCAGGTCGACCAGGCCCTGACCGGCGGCCAGGTTCGTCGCGCACGTCCAGTAGTCGCGCTCATCGGGGAAGACGAGGCCCGCGTCGGTCGGCTCGGCGGCGCTGGTCCAGCGATAGACCGACCAGCCGACGCGGAGGGCGGCGGCGATCAGCCAGACGGTGACCAGGCAGACGAGGACGGCCGTCCACGCGCGTTGCCGGTGTGGGGGCGAGGTGCCCTGCGATGTGATCTCGTGATCCGTCACGTGCAGCCATTCCCAAAGCGCGTCAGGCCGGGCCCGTCGGCCAGGCGTCGCTGCCAAACCTATCATACTAACAAGACAGGGCCGATTTCAGGAGGGGCGGCGATGGGGCCCTACCGACCGCGGAGGAGGGATTGGCGGCGTGCTCCGCAGAGGCGGGGCCGCGCGGGCGTGCGGTGCCCGTGCTACTCCTCGACGATCAAGGGCCTGAGCGTGTTGTAGGCTAGCTGGAGGCCTTCCTCGAAGCGATCCTCGGAGAAGACCTCGTCCTCGTGCTCCACGGCGATGCCGCCGTCGTAATCGATGTCGTAGAGGGCCGAGAGGAAGGCGGTCCAGTCGATCTGGCCCCAACCGGGCACGCGGAACCGCCACCAGCCCTCGGAAAAGATGCCCTCTCGTCGGAGCTTGTCGTCGTCGATCTCAGTGTCCTTGGCATGGACGTGGAAGATCTTCTCGCCGTATTCGTGGACGAGGCGGACGTAGTCGATGTGCTGGAAGCAAAGGTGCGAAGGGTCGAATTCGAGTCCCAGGGCGGGCGAATCGACGGCCTCGAACATCATGTCCCAGCCCTCGGGCCGGTACGCGACGTTCGTGCCCTCGAACGGATACCCGCGGAACCCCGACCAGTTCTCGAAGGCGATGCGGAAGCCGCGATCCTCGGCCATCGTGGCGACGGGACCGAAGGTCTTCTTGAACGCCGAGGCGTGCTCGGACAGGGAGCTCTCGGGCAACCGTCCGACCAGCGCCGAGATGACCTTGCAGTCGAGGGCATCGCCAAGGTTCATCACCGCGGCGAAGTGTTTGCGAAGGGCGCCGGGTTTGCTGGCGATGTGGTTTCTATAGGACCCCAGCGACGTGACCTCGATGCCGGCCTGTTCGAGCCGGTCTCTGGCTCCGGCACAGCGGGTCTTGGCGGCCGTGGCCGAGCTGGGCGGAGGGTCTCCCCAGCTATCCGCCTGAAGTTGTAACCCATCGAAGCCGATGTGGCTTGCCGTCTCCACCATCTGGTCGGTGTACGAGGTGAGGAACCCCAGTCTCATGGTCTTCTCGTCCGAATCACGTCGGGGATGTGGCGGTCCCCGGGGCCGCGCCAGCCCCTAGTCAAGGACCTCAACCAGCAAACGCTTCTTTCCCCATTTCTTGGCACGCCAATGCGTGGGGAAGAAGACGTCGATCATGCGTCCCTTAATGGCGCCACCTCGGTCCACGACGGGCACGGCCTTTCCGTCGGCATAGCCCGGGATGCGAACCAGCGTGTGAAACGGCAAGACATCCGTGTCGGCGGCGACAAGGTGGCCGCCATTGTACGTCACCGGCAGTCCCGAAGCCGTCTTGTGGTACTTGGCCCAACGCCCGCAGCACTTCTTGCACGGGCAGTAGGCCGTCACCGTGAACCACAAACGACGCACCTTGCGCTTCGGGCTACCGGCCTTCTTCTTGTCGGCCCGACTCGCGGCTCGGGGCTTCTCGCCCTGCCCGGCAGACGGCTTGGCGTCGGCTACGGACGGCGAGGCATCGGGCTTCGCGCCTGACGGGGCCTTCTCGCGGGCGTCAGAGGCCTCGGCGTCGGCCAGCACCCTGGCGGCTTCGCTCAGGGCCGCCTCGAGCTCACGGGTGTTCTCGCGAACCACCCACAGTCGCTTCGTGGAACCGTCGGGGCTCTCGATCCGCACCGCAACGCGGGTCTCGACGATCTCGAGATCTGGGTCGTGCCTCTGGGTGTCACCGAGGACCCGCTGGTTCGAGCCGGGGACATAAACCTCGTCGGCCCAAACCGACTCGAGCTGTTCGTGCCAGAGCTCCCTGACCGCCGCCGGAACTTGATCCACGATGGTCGTCGGCATCGTCTGGGCACGGGTAGACGTTCTCGACGGGACGGCCGCGTGACCGGATCCCAGCCACCAGAGAATCGTCAAGGCCGTGGCCACGTTCAGGGCGATGGGCCAACGTCTTCTGGCCAGGCGCCGCAGCCGATCCGGCCAATCCGACCTCCTACGAGGTGCCAACCACTTCACCGAACGCTTCATCGTCATGACGTGCCCTCCGTCGCGCCAACCCCGCGGTGAAGGACCCCGACGAAAACGTTCGAAGACCCAGCGTGGTCCGAACTGAGGTTGACATGGTGCCGCAACTTGCGGACCGAGTCAAGCCCGAGGTCCTTGGATTGAGCACGAACCTAGGTGGTTAGCTTGTGACAACGACCGTCCGTCAAGTGGAGCTATCGGCTTTGAGATGCGGTGATGTGAGACTGGGGATGAAGCCTCGGCCCGCGCCGGAAGCTGCATGATACCACCGCTCATAATGCTTGCGTTCATCCTGAACATCGCTTTCTGAGAACGCCCAGCTCGAGGCCACCGACGGCCGACCGGACAGTTGCTCAGGCCTCTTCCGTGACTGAGTTTATGAGAGGCCCTGTCAGCTTCCTCTGTACCTGTATAGATGCCAATGCACGGCCAAGGTTTGGATAGAGATGCGCAAAATTTGCCTTTCCGACGGGTGCAGTCGGTTAGGGTCTTGTGGAAGCGTCGAAGGTCACAGGTAATCGTCCGGACAGGACGGTGCCACAGGTCCTATAACCCGATGAGCCGGTCGGTGTCGGCAGGGCGCCCTCACGGACCCTGGGGGGGTCCTATTGTGACCGAACTCGGAAATCCGGTTGCACGCCCGAACCACTGGGGTTAGGGTTGATTCGTGGAGCCGATGTGATTGCGGCGCCACGGCAGATCGATCGGGCCCGCGCGTCCGTAGCGGATCGTGTCCGACCGCCAGCGGAACCCACGCATCCACGCCCGGCGGCGCGGCCGGGGTACAACATCGCGAGGACCCCCATGGACGTCTTCCTTGATGACCAGCCGTTCGGCATGGAGACGACGCCGGAGACAACCGTCGGACAAGTACTCGACCAGGTGCTCCAGCACGTCCGCTCGCAGGGACGTGTCGTCTCGTCGATCCGCTGCGACGGCGTGGAGATCAGCGGCGAGGAGCTCGACCAGACGCTGGCCAAGCCCGCGAACGACTACGCCCGGATCGATCTCGTCAGCGGCACGGCCGGTGATTTGGCCGTCGATGCCCTCGGGCGCGTGCAGGCCATGCTCATGGAGCTTCGCCCGAACCGGGAGGAGGCCGTCGAGAAGCTGAACCAGGGCCAGACGTCGGAGGCGATGGAGATCCTGTCGCCCTATTTCGAGGCGTGGCGGCAGTGCCACGAGGCGGTCTTACAGAGCGCCAAGCTGCTGAACCTCGACCTGACGACCATCACGGTGGACGACGTGCCGCTGGCCGAGATGTTCGCCGACTTCGCCGAGCAGCTTCGCCAGCTCAAGGAGGCGTTCGAGGCCAACGACCACGTCACCGTCTCGGACATCATGAACTACGAGGCGGAGAAGACCACGGAGCGCTGGATCGAGCTCATCGATACGGTGAAGGAACGGGCGCGGTCGTCGTGAGTCCGACGGCTCACGGAGCAGGCCGGGGAGAGCCGTCCTCAGAAGGAGATGGACGGAGCGACCGCCAGGGCTTTCGCCCTGACGAACCGCTCCGCCCGGAAGCTGAGCCGCTGTGGGGGTGGTTTGTGTGATCAGCGTAAGGGCGGCTCAGTCGAAGACGCGTGTCGCTTCGGTTTCGCGCACCGGGCGACCGTGCTGATCGCTATCCACTGCAACGCGGAATCGCATGTCGCCGGCTCGCGTGCCACGGACCTTTATCTTCCATTTGGCTTCCTGGCCGGCGGTGAGCTTGGGCACGGGTCGTAGGATGACTTGTTTAGCGCCCGTTCTACTACGGGCGTTGGTCGTGCCTTCGGCGGAGATGAACTCCTGCCCATCAGGCAACTTGCACGAGACCATGACATTGGTCTCCGGCGCGGAGCCCTGGTTCTTGACACGAATCTCATACGTCTCCGTCTCGCCGATGCGGATCGGGTCCTGGTTGTCGACCACCTCGACCACCATGGAGGCAACGCCTTCCAGCTTGGTCCGGGCAATCGCCGTGACGTCGGACGCACACTTCGATTGGGCCGTCGCGACACTGCGGATGTAGCCTTTGTCGGCGGTCATGAACCGTACACTGAGGGTGATGCTCTCACCCGGTTTGAGCTCGCCGGGCTTCCATTGAACGGTGTCACTGGCCAGGCCACCTCCGTGAGAGGCGTCGACGAACGTACTCCCGTTGGGGACGGGGGCCTCGATCATGAGGTTCTGGGTGGCGGCATTGCCGATGTTCTTGACGGTGACGTCGTACTCGACGGCCAGGCCCACGTACTCCTCGCGCGGACCGTCAATGCTGATGTCGAGCTCCGCCTCGCGCGCCGTGAGGGTGACCGAAGCCGCGTCGGTGCTGAGGCCGCTCTTGCTCGTGGCCGTGGCCTGCACGACATAGTCGCCGGGCTCATGCACGCGGAGGGGCTTGGTAATCGTCTCGGTCTCTCCGGCGGGCACCATACCGACGTGCTCGGAGATGACGCGGCCGCCCTCGTAGCTCAGTCCCTGGGGAAGCTGGGCCGTCACGGTGACGTCCTCGGTCTTGCCTGAGCCGGTGTTGCTGACGCGCATGGTCAGGTCAGTCTGATCCATGCCGCAGAGGATGAATTGGCGTGGCAGGAGGGTCGTCAGCTTCAGCTCGGGCGAGACGATCTTGGCGGCCAGGCACGTGCTCAGGTCGTACGACGCCGACGCACAGGTCCGCCACGATCCCTCGCCCTTGGCCTTACCGCGGACCCGTATGGTGACGAGCTTTTCAGGGAAGAGCTCTTCGATGTACCACCGGACACGGTCGGCATGGACCGCTTCGGGGCACGAGACGTACCTGGACCGAATGATGCGGGGCGGGGCCTTGCGGACATCATCGAGGTCGGTGTGCGACTCGCGGAGCTCATCGAGCATCTTGTCCTTATCCTCGAGGACGTTCAGGTCGGACCAGTTCGGCGTGGAGCTGATCAGCTCGAAGTGCGAGGAAAGGTAGTTGGTCACGACGATATCCCTGATGATCGTCATGTCCGTTGGGTTATAGAGCTCGATCTTGTACTCGAACTCCTCGCCCGAACGGACGGTCTTGGGCCCGCTCGTGCGCATCATGAGCACACTCTCGGTGACGTCACCCTTCGGGTAGTACACGTTGGACTCGCTGTGGCCCGGCGGCAGCGTCGAGAAGCGCGCCGGTTCCAGGGTCCCCGCTGGGGCACAGCCGACTGCGACGGGCAGCGCGGCTGCGAGCAGTACGGCCAGGACCTTCGATTTCGTTTGACCAGTCATGTGTGTGTCTCCTTCAGTCTCATGTTGTCATCGAACGCTCGCTGCATCTGAGGCGGCGAGACGTTCCCGTGAGTCAGACCCTTGGTGCGCGCCCTTTCGCCAAGCCGATGATCAGCGAAACGACGAAGAGCACGATGAACAGGAAGAACAGGAACTGTGCGATCGTTGCCGCGCCGGCTGCGATACCCCCGAAGCCGAAGACCGCGGCAATGATGGCAATGATGAAGAATACAACGGCCCAGTAGAGCATGGCGTTCTCCTTTCCGCCGGTCAGCGTCCACGACGTGTCCAGTGAGCGACGACCGGCGCAACGACGACGGGACATTTCAGGACAGCCCCTGCTGTCTCCCGCTAACGTGGGCCGTCCCTATGAGGCGAGGCTAAATTCGGCATGAGAGAGATTTCAACATGATCCGCCTCTATCATTCAGGGATGGATCCTAAGGGTCCCTTAATTACAACCCGGAAGATTCATGTACGGGCCGCGATGCGCCACTCCTGGGAACATGCGAAACCCCGTCCTGGAAGGTCCGGCTGCTCGCGAGTCCCGTTCGGATCGTTCCGAGATGCGATATCTGTAACGGGCTTGCGAGTCGGCATTTGCCTGGGCGGTGTGCGTGGACCATAATAGAGGTGGCGTAAACTCCACCGCCCGGACATCCAACGGTCTGGGAGGACGTGCCATGAACTCGCCGAAACGCCGCCGCTTGTCGATGGCCCTGTCGGGCCTGGTCCTGATTGGCGCCTTGAGCATGCCGCTCGCTCCGATCCAGGCCGATCCGCAGAGCCGTCACGCCGTGTACGTGCAGTCGACCAAGAAGCAAAGCGCCAAGGCCCAGACGCGTCAGGCCGAACCCGAAGTTCTGCCCCCGCCGACGGTCGACGTGCCCCATCGGTACCCGTTCAGCGAGGGCTACCATCCCGTGCTTGATTGGCTGGGGGTGTCGCCCGGCATGGTCGCAGGCTACGGGGGCGTGCCGTTTCGCCTCCGACAATGGGGACCGGACAGTCCGGTCTTCGCCGTACCGGGACGCGGCCACGGCGGCTGGATCGACGACGACTATCGTCAGTACCGCTACTGGAAAGCGGTTCGGGACGACCGTGCGCGAACCCGAAGCCTGTTGGGCACGCATGACACGATGATGAAACGCGGCCTGGCCGCCTTCGCCCACGGCAACTACGCCATGGCGCGGTCGGCGTTCCGGCTGGCGGCCAAGGCGAACGTCTTCGATCCGGCGTGCCGGGTGCATCTGGCCCATGCGTGCTTCGCGCTCGGCCGATATGCCGAGGCCGCGCGGAACCTCCGCGACGCGTTCCACCTCGAGCCGCGTCTAGCGGACTTGCCTTTCGACGTGAGGGACGACTACGGCCGGGCCGAGGACTTCGCCCATCACCTGGCCGCCTTGGAAAAGGCCGCGACGGCCGCAGCCGGCCCTGAGGTGCTGATCGTGCTCGGGTACGTGCAGTACTTTACCGCCGAGCGCGGCGAGGCCTACATGGCCCTGAACCAGGCGCTGAAGATGCTCGACGAGCGGGCCGCGAAGGAGCGTCACCTGCTGGGGGTGCTGATCGAGGGGTGTCGCCCGAGCCGGTTCGTCCGGGGCGCTGAGGAGGAGTAGTCGTCCAACACCATGGTGTTCGTCGGTCTGCCGCCAGGGCGGCCCACCTTCGCCAGGGCTGCGGGGGGCAGCAGCTCCTGTCGAGTCGAATCCTGCACGTTGTTTCACGGCTCATCGCAAGCCCGGTCAAGACGCAGGCCGCTTGCTTGCCCTCTCGGGCAAGCGACCCCGCTGAGGACAGCGGGGCTCGGTAGCTCCAACGACACAGCTCCCTGACGGTCGCTGCTCTGCGTGGCGTCTCGCCCTGCCTCACTCCAACAGAGCGCCGTCGGGGGCGGCTCCTACCGAGCAGCTATCGCCGTCGGGGGCGGCTCCTACCGAGCAGCTATCGCCGTCGGCGACGGCTCCTACCGAGCAGCTATCGCCGTCGGCGACGGCTCCTACCGAGCAGCTATCGCCGTCGGAGGCGGCTCCTACCGAGCAGCTATCGCCGTCGGGGGCGGCACGCACGCCCATCCTGCCGTCTCGCGATGACTACTCGCGCGAGGCCAGGCAGTGGTCGATCCGGGCCAGGACCCGGTCCTTGCCGAGCAGCGCGATCGTCTCGTAGATCGGCGGGCTGATGGGTGTGCCCGTCACCGCGATGCGGAGCGGCTGGGCGACCTTGCCCAGGCCGACGCCCTTGTCCTCCACGACCGATTGAAGCAGCGCCTCGATCCCGGACGGCGTCCAGTCCGCCTGCGCGACCAGCTTGGGCCGCAGGTCGATGAGCATGGCATAGCCCGCCCCACCCCCCTTGGCCAGGTTCTTCTGGACGGCCTTGGCGTCGTATTCGATGGCCGTGTCGTCGGTGAACAGGAAGCGCCCCTTGGCGTCGACGTCGGCGAACGTCCGGAAGCCCTTGCAGGCGGTCAGCAAGGTCTTGAGCGTCGTGTCGTCGGCCTGGCCGAGGGGTGACTCGTTGCAGGCAAGGTAGTCGCGCATCCCCGTCAGCAGCCGATCGACGTCGGCCTCGGCGGCGGCCTGGGTGTTGAAGGCCAGGAGCTTCTCGCGGTCGAACTTGGCGTTGCTGCGGCCGATGTCCTCCAGGCGAAAGAGGTCGATCATCTCATCGAGGGTCATCTTCTCGCGATCCTGGCCGGGCGACCAGCCGAGCAGCGCGATGAAGTTGACCATGACCTCGGGCAGGAACCCGGCGGCGCGGAAGGCGTGGACGTCCACGTCGCCCTCGCGCTTCGAGAGCTTCTTGCCCTGCATGTTGAAGATCAGCGGCAGGTGGGCGTAGTCGGGCGACGGATAGCCCAGGGCCGCCTGCAAGGCCAGGTGCTTCGGCGTGTTCATGAGATGCTCCTGGCCGCGGAGCACGAGCGAGATCTTCATCTGAGCGTCGTCGACGACGTTGGCCAGGTGGAACGTGGGGCCGCCGTCGGCCTTGGCGATGATGAAGTCCTCGAGCTCGTGGGCGGCGAGGGTGACCTCACCAAGGATCCGGTCGCTGACGACGACGTCCTGGCCGGGCATGACGAAGCGGACGACGACGGGTCGGCCCTCGGCGCGGGCCTGGTCGGCGTCGGCGGCGGTGGGAAAGGTCTCCGGCCGCGGGTACTGGAAGGTCCGCTTGGCGTGGCGGGCCTCGTTGCGCATCTGCTCGAGCTCCTCGGCGGTCTCGAAGGCGTAGTAGGCCTTGCCCTCGTCCAGGAGCTTGGCGACGGCCGCGTCGTAGAGGTCGGCTCGCTCGCTCTGGCGATAAGGGCCGAACTCGCCGCCGATGCGGGGGCCCTCGTCCCAGTCGATGCCGAGCCAGCGCATGTCGTCGCAGATCTTGTCGATGGCGTCCTCAACGTGGCGGGTGCGGTCGGTGTCCTCGATGCGAAGGACGAACCGCCCGCCGTGCTTGCGCGCGAGCAGGAAGTTGAACAGGGCCGTTCGCGCCCCGCCGATGTGCAGATAGCCCGTGGGGGAAGGTGCGAACCGCACCCGTAGCGTCTGGTCAGTCACGTCTGTCTCCTGGTTGCGGATCGCCGTCGGGGCGGTCGTCTTGCCACGACGGCTCGAGTCGTCACCGGTGCCGCCGACCATATCGTGTGACGGACCGGTTGGCTAGCCCGAGTGGGAGCTGGCCGTCTGCTCGTCGGCGTCCTGATCGTCGCTCCGAGCCGGGGCCGGCCCTCGGCTGCGGCCCGAGAGGATCCGGATCAGCTCGCCCACCGGACCGCTGAGGACGTAGCCCGTGCCGAAGATGGCCAGCCCCCACACCGGTTTGATCAACAGGGAGAGCATCACGATGAGCAGCAGGACCAGATGCGAGAGGGGCCGCTTCTTGGCCAGGTAGTGATTGACCAGGTGGGCGTAGCGGATGCGGCTGACCATCAGCAGACCGGACAGCAGCGTGATCGGCGGCAGGCCGTACTTGACCACGGCGGCCAAGCCCGGCAGCGACACCATGATGTTTTCGTGGAAGAGCACCAGGGCCGCGATGATGCCGGCGGCGCCGGGCGTGGGCAGGCCCTTGAACCAGTAGTGGGAGGACTCGTCGCGAACGTTCTCGACGTTGAACCTTGCCAGTCGGATCGCCGCGCAGGCGGCGTACACGGCGCCCATTACCCAGATGGCCCGCACGCCGACGGTCACGACGTCGGCGGGCCATCGCGCGGGCAGGCGCAGGTCCATCACCAGGCAGACCATCAGCAGGCCCGGGGCGGCTCCGAAGGTCACGGCGTCGGCGAGCGAATCGAGCTGGGCGCCGAAATCGCTGGTCTTACGGGCCCATCGCGCCACGCGACCGTCCAAGCCGTCGCACACCAGGCCGAAGGCGACCATCATCGCACCGATGGACAGGTAGGTCGGCAGGATGCTGTTGAGCCGCTGGCTGCCGAGCGTCTGTTTGGCCAGGTCGCCGCCGTCGGCCTTGACGCTGAGCAGGCAGCAGCAGATGGCCGCGAAGCCGAACAGCAGGTTGCCCAGGGTGAACATCGCCGGCAGCATGGAGATCCGCTTGAGCCGTCGTTCGAGCCGCTGCCGCCGTCGCTCCTCGTCGGATACGGGTCGCAGGTGGGACATGGTCAGGCCTCCTCGGTGGCCTCGGCGAGTCGGATAAGCGGGTCGCGGCCGGCATAGACGGTCTGTCCGAGCCGCACGAGCACCTCGTCGCCCTCGCGCTTGGGGATCGTCAGCTCGGTCCGCGAGCCGAACTTGATCATGCCGAAGCGCTGGCCGCGCTCGAGCCTGTCTCCGACCCGGGCGTGACAGATGATGCGTCGGGCGACGGCCCCGGCGATCTGTCGGACGATCACGGTCTCCGGCCCGCCGTCCGCACCGTCGAGGACAAGCGTATTGGCCTCGTTGCGGTGGCTGCTGTCGGCGCACATGGCGTTGATGAACTCGCCCTGCTGGTACATGATCGCGCGGACGGTACCGGGGCACGGGCTGCGGTTGATGTGCACGTTGAAGATGCTCAGGAAGATGCTGATCCGCACGGCCGGTCCGCCGATCGTCTGGTCGTGATCCATGTCGGCGATGTGGGTGACCTTGCCGTCGGCGGGCGCAAGAACGTACCGCGGGTCGGTGGGGATGGGTCGCTCGGGGTCGCGGAAGAAACTGATGGCCCAGATCCAGACGACGGCGGGCACCAGGGCGGCCGGCCACCACAACCAGGCCAGCGCGGCGCCTGCGGCGCCGAGGACGATCGTCGCGATCGTCATCTCGCGCCAGCCGTCGGATGTGAGGGGGATGCGCACGTTCGGCTCCCGGTAAGCGGACCAGTCCTCCATGATACCATCGAGCGAAGGGTACAGGCTACTCACACAGCA